>JBAYRD010000004.1:0-224033 GCA_041676845.1 Halothiobacillaceae bacterium
CAGAGGTCAGAGGTCAGAGGTCAGAGGTCAGAGGTCAGAGGTCAGAGGTCAGAGGTCAGAGGTCAGAGGTCAGAGGTCAGAGGTCAGAGGTCAGAGGTCAGAGGTCATCAAAATGGTGAATCCGTCAGTCCCAATGTCAACCCTCCAACTTCTGATTTCTTCCTTCTGGTTTCTTCCTTCCGCCCTCTTCAATAAAGCGTTCTCTGCTGCCGCTCATCCAGCTCCTCGTCATAGGCCGCCCCGTCGATGGTCGACTCGGGCATGCCTGCGAGCATTTCGCCCGCCGAGGGTGTCTGCTCCGCCAGCGCCTGGCTGGCCGGATCCCACAACCGGGCGCGCAGCATGGCCCGGGCACACTGGAAATATACGGCCTCGACCTCGACCACGATCACGCACTGGGGCGGCTTGCCTCGCATGGCGGTCCTTTCCATCAGGGCAGGATCGGTGGTGATCCGCGCCCGGCCGTTGACGCGCAAGGTCTCGTTCTTGCCGGGCACCAGGAACAAGAGACCGATGCGTGGGTCTTCGATCAGATTTCTGAGGCTATCGACACGATTGTTACCGCGCCGTTCGGGCAGCGCCAGATGCTGGTCGTCGAGCACTTCGACGAAGCCGGCCGGATCACCGCGTGGTGAGCTATCGAGTCCACCCGCACCCTGCGTGGCCATGACATAGAATGGCGAGGCCTCGATCATGCGCTGATAGACCGGCACCAGCCGATCGACCTCCTTCCTGATCGCCGCCTCACCCGGGGGATCGAACAGTGTCTCGAGCTCGTCGATTGTGTGGATCTGATACGGGTCCAAATCGCCCTCCTCGGGAACAACTGAAGCTTGTGAGTCAAAGCATACGGAAAATCCGCCGATGGGTGGTCCTTAGCGGATCGAATCGATCGATTGGGTCCGGATGAACACCTCAGGCCGAATCACCGCGTAGCCCTGCTGCTGATAATGCACGAGATCGGTGAAGGCCGACGGCACCAGCGTGATGAAGTCCTGGAACTCCTCGTGGGCATAGTCGAAGTCCTCGGCGGCCAGCCCGCAGACATGAAAATCAACACCCAGCCCATGGTAGTAACGCATCCGGGCGACTACATCGGCGTACTTTTCCTCGTTTTTCTTGGCCACGGTCACGATCTCGGTGCCATGGATGATGACCACGATGTCCATGTCCATCTCGGGGTCCATATGGTAAGGACTGGCCTGGAGCGGATTGATCAGTGATCGAATCCAGTAAAGCGCCGTACCCATCTTCTGCGGGTCGTCGAGATAAAAGTCGTAGACGACTTTTGGCGGGTCGTAATCGGGGGTCAACACTTTCGCCTGCGCCCAAGCGGCGCTCGAACCAAAGGAAAAGAAAAGCAGAACGACCAGCGCCAGATGATGCCAATATCGACCCAGCCGGGATCGACTCAGCCCGGATCGGTCCAGGAAAACAGGATGTGTCATGGTTTTGTATCTCTCGCCAAACCGGATCGTCTTTGCCGGCAACCGCTCGGTGAAACCGGCGGCCCCGGGCCGGGTCGATCCGATTGCCCTGATACCAGCATAGGCCATCCAGGCCGCAGTCACCCCAAGAAAAACAACGCCTTGCGAACTACCAACGGCGGCTCGCGATGCCATTTCCAGGAAACCGCCCGTTCACCAGCTCACCAGTTCAATCGGAGGCTTCATGCCGTCGGCAGATAGGCGTGTCGTCCGGGTGTTCAACCGCATCCGCGATCCGCGCGACGAAATCGCCCAGCTCATCGGCACTCAGCACCGACAGAATGCGGCTGACCACGTCCGGTGACAGCGGGGCAAAGCTCGAGCGGCCATCCTCCAGCTGGACCCAGACGCCGGCCGAGATCTCCATTTGTCCGGCGCCACTCTCGAACAGCTCGGCCTCAGCGGCCTGCGTTTCCTGCTCGTACCAGGCCTCGATGCGGTCAGCCAGCGACTCGTCGATGTCGTCGGAGATCGAGACCGTGGTGACCTCCTCGGCGATCGGGTCACGGGATACCGTCACCGCCAGTCCCTGCGACTCCAGCCGCTCGATAAACCCCGCGCCGCGGTCCGGCGTGAGAAACGTGAACTCGTACATGGTCTCTCTCCTGCTGCTTGTCGGCTTGCCCGCCCGGCGTTTGTGACGGGACGTTTGCTATCCTACCGGCCACTCTTCAATCCAACCAACGCCAATCGGAGCCGATATGACGTTCTCGCGCTCGTTCCCCAGCCACCGTCCTCGCCGCATGCGTCGCGACGCCTTCAGTCGCCGCCTGATGCAGGAACATACGGTTTCTACCAATGACCTGATCCTGCCGGTATTCGTACTCGAAGACCCGAACGGCCGCGAGGCGGTCGAATCCATGCCGGGCGTCGAGCGCCTTGGCATCGAGCACCTTTCGCGGCTGGCCGAGCAGGCGCTGGAACTGGATATCCCGGCGCTGGCACTGTTCCCGGTCACCCCGCCAGAGGCCAAGTCCGAAGATGCCAAGGCGGCCTATGATCCGGATGGCCTGGTACAGCGCAGCTTGCGCACGCTCAAGGAGCGCTTCCCGGAGTTGGGACTGATGACCGACGTCGCGCTCGACCCGTACACCACCCACGGGCAGGACGGCATCATCGACGAGACCGGCTACGTGCTGAACGACGAGACCGTCGAGGTGCTGGTCCGCCAGGCCGAGTCCCACGCCGAGGCCGGCGCGGACATCGTCGCGCCTTCGGACATGATGGACGGGCGCATCGGCGCGATCCGCGAGCGACTGGAAGCCCAAGGACACATCTACACCCGCATCATGGCCTACAGCGCCAAGTACGCCTCACACTTCTACGGCCCGTTCCGCGACGCGGTCGGCTCGGCCGCCAGCCTCGGCAAGGCCGACAAGACCACCTACCAGATGGATCCAGCCAACGGGCATGAGGCGCTCCACGAGACCATCGCCGACCTGGCCGAGGGCGCCGACATGGTGATGGTCAAACCGGGCATGCCCTACCTCGATGTGATCTACCGGGTGAAGCAGCGCCTGGAAGTCCCGACGTTCGCCTATCACGTCTCTGGTGAGTACGCGATGCTCAAGGCCGCCGCAGAGCGTGGCTGGCTCGACTGGGACAACTGCATCATGGAAACCATGCTCGGCTTCAAACGGGCTGGCGCCGATGGTGTCCTCACCTATGCCGCCCTCGACATCGCTCGACAGCTACGGACGTAACTTCCCGCCACAAGCGGTCGCCAGCCCATGATGGCTGCGCATCCGCTAAATCCCCGTCAATCTCCATGAACGCCTGCGTTTCTTCGTAAACCGCAGGCGTTTTCTCGTTTCAGGCCAACCGCCGGCTGCTATTTTGTGCCGGCGGACCGTTCGCGGATCGAGCCAAGGATCAATCGGGCAAGATTGCGGTCGACCAGTGGCCGCTGCTCGGGGGCAACCCGCGAAACCCGCATGGCCTGCCGGCCAATGCGCAGCGAGTAGAGCGCCACGGCCACACCCTGCCCCGCCCGCGCGCCGAGATTGACCAGCAGGTTGCTGGCCCAGCCCTCACTGGTGGAATCGAGCACGGTCTCGGTGGCCGAAGCGAAGGCCATGTTCTGCAGGATCATTCGATAGAGCCGCCAACGCACCGGGAAGGAAAGCTTCAATCCATAGATCTGGGCGATGCCATTGACCATGCGGGCATTGCGCCAGGCGACCAGCAACAGATCAAGCGCTGGATAGGGGCTGGCGGCGATGAACAGGCCCGTGCGGACCACTTCACGCTGGATCAGTGCCCGGGCGCGCTCGTCCGGCTCGGCATAACCCCGTTCGAGGGCCACGATCAGTTCGGTGGCGTGGCTGCCCGCATCGATACCCAGCAGGTTTTTCTCGAAGACCTGCCGATACGGACTGTCGACCAACAGATGTTCGGCCGCCTCGCGCAGCTCGACTACCGACTGCCCCATCGCACCTTCGCGTTCGGCCTCGGCCAGCCGTCGATTGAGCGATGTGATCGCGTCGATCTGATGTCGTTGCCGCCAGACGCGCCAGGTCATCCCCAGCCCCACGACCCCGACAAACACCCCGATCACAAACAGGCCCCAGCCGAGGATCGGGTGGGTGGCATGTCCCCAGGTGATCGCCTGCAACCAGCTGATCACCAGCCAGGTGAGCACAATGATGCTCAGCAGCATCGTCAGCCAGGGAAAACCTCTCTGGGGCTCGAGCAGATTCGACCCACCGGTCTCCTCGACCGACTCGTAGAGTGCTTCGGTGTCGACATCGGGCACCGTGTCGCCTGCGGCATGAATGCGCGTGGTGAGATGGCCGCCGCGTGATGGTCGATCGTCAGACATGCCGGATCTCCTTGTTCATCATTCATCGGCTCTCACCGATCAGAAAGTCGAGCAGCGCATCCACGCGCCGCCCGGGGAAGGGTCGAGCCCGGTCCAGTCCGGCCGGCGGTGCCAGCGTGGGCAGGTCGTCGATCACCAAATTGAGATCGTGCGGCATCCGCTCGGGGATCGCCGGCGGGGTGAAGGCTATCTTCTGCTGCGAACTTTTCTCGGTCCCCACCAGCATCGGCTCGCCCCGGGCGTCCTCGCGTGGCTGGGCAGCAGTGATCGCGGAGACGGCAAACAATCGCAACTCGATGTCCTTGCCCGCCAGTTGCTGGGTCAGCTCGAACAGGTAGCTGTCGAGCAGGCGGGTCAATCGCGCCTGGTCGGCCGGCAGCAGGTGATCGATCTGGGTGGCCACGATGGCGACCCGACGGATGCGCCGACCAAACAGATTGGCCAGCCAGTGTCCTTCACGATAGCGGAATGGCTCAAGGATCGATTCCAGGGCCGCGCGCATGTCCGCCAGCGCCGCCTGACCGCTGCGCAGTGCGCCGAGGAGATCCACCAGGATCACCTGCGCATCCAGCCGACCAAAGTGCGACTCGAAGAACGGCCGCGCGATCCGATCGCGGTAGTGCTCAAAATGCTGCTGGCAGTCCTGCCCCCAGGAGCCTTTGGGGTAGCCGGCCATCTGCGGATCGAGCACCCCCGGCAGCGGCAGGAACGGCCTGGCACCGGGATCGAAGTCCCTGCCCGGCATCAGCCATCGACCAGGCAGATTGCGCGACAATCGGTGCGGAGGCAGGCGACTGTCGGCGAGCATTATCGACCACTGACCGACCAGCGCACCCAGCTGCTGTGTATCGAGTGCTGCGGCGGGATCGATCGCCGCCAGCTCGTCGAGCAGCCCCGGGGCGATCTCGCTGCGTGGCGGTCGTGCCAGCCAGTCACGCCAGTGGGCGCTGTAGTCGGCAAACGACCAGTCGAGCAGGGACAGGTCCAGCAGCCACTCACCGGGATAGTCGAGCAGCTCCACGCAGCGTCGCCGCGGGCGCAACGAATACCAGCGCCGCTCGTAGTCAAGCGTCATCCGCGCGATCGACCAGTCGCGGGTCGACTCGGGCCAGCTGGGCGGTTGGCTGGTCAGTGCCGTCAGGGCATGGTCATAGTCGAAGGCACGCTCGATCTCGCGGTGCCAGCGACCGTGCCGGATGGCCGCCAGTCCCGGCTGATCGCCAAGCGCGCCGCGCCGGGCGTTCTCGATCTGGTTGATGATGGCCGTGATCAGCGTCGACTTGCCGGCGCCGGACAGTCCGGTAATACCGATGCGCGTGACCGGACAGCCGGAGGTCGGTGGAGCAGGCGAGTCGTGGGCCATCAGAAGGGGCATCCCAGCATGCGAAGGTTGCCCGATGGTAGACGAGGCCGCGACAGCACCCAAGCCCCGCTCGCCACAAAACGATCCTGGAAAAATGATCTTGGCAAAGTGATCCCGGCAAAATGGTCTTGGCGGCAGTCTCACCCACGCATGGGCTGGCGGCCCAGTGCGAGGTGTATTAAAATAGGACCATTCCGGTTCGGTATTAGTCTTGCCTAACTTTTCCACGACGAGGCGTATGGCAAGATATTGAGCCGGTACGTGGCAATTGCGCCATGTATCGGCCTTGACGAGGCAACAACCACTGATGTCCGATCACCAACACGCCAATCTGCTGCGCAAGGTCACTACCGCCTCGGTGACCCTGGCCATGGTATTGATCGCGCTCAAGCTCGCGGCGAGCATCACCACCAACTCGGTGAGCATGCTGGCCTCGCTGATCGACTCCACCATGGACCTGCTGGCCTCGCTGGTCACGCTGGTGGCAGTACGCATCGCCTTGCAGCCGCCCGACGAGGATCACCGCTACGGTCACGGCAAGGCCGAGCCGCTGGCTGCGCTCGCTCAGGCGACCTTTATCACCGGCTCGGGCGTGTTCCTGCTGGTGCAGGCGCTGCAACGGCTGATCCGGCCGCAACCGATCGACGCCATTGGCTGGGGCGTGGCGGTGATGGTGTTCTCCATGGTCGCGACCCTGGCACTCATCGCCTTCCAGCGTTACGTGATCGCCAAGACCCAATCGCCCGCCATCAAGGCCGATGCCTCGCACTACAGCATGGATTTCCTGGTCAACGCCTCGACCATCGGCGTGCTCATTCTGGCCGGCTACGGCTTCAACTGGCTCGACCCGGTCTTCGGTGCTGCCGTCGGCATATTCGTTCTCTACAGCGCCTGGAAAGTCGGTCGTGAGGCACTCGATCACCTGATGGACCGCGAAGTACTCGACGGCACCGAGGATCGTGTCGCCCAGATCGCCAGCTCGCACCCTTCGGTGCACGCGGTCGACCAGATCCGCACTCGGCTGGCCGGACGCACAATGATCATCCAGCTCTACTTGTATCTGGACAACCGCATCGACCTTGATCACGCGCATCGAATCGGCGATGAAGTCTGCGCCAGATTGTTGCGCACCTTCCCCGACGCCGACGTGATGATCCACGAAGAGCCGCTGTCCGCCTGGGAGCCGATGCGAGGCCCCTCGCCGATGCGTATCAAGCCGCTGACCACCCGCCGCCCACGCGCCGGACGTTGCGTTACCTGCCGCGACCTGACCGTAACCGATCCCCGGCCGAGTCTCTGGCGCCGCCTGCCGATGCCAGGCCGCCGGCGGTCACAGTCGCGCTCCTGACGCCTGTCCGCTCACATGAAATCGAGTAGGCAGCTTGACTGATACCATCCACAGTCTCGCGCATGAGTCGTCGTCAGTTTCTGATCACCCAGGACGGTGCCCAGAGCAGTGTCCAGAACGACGATCAAACCACTTCTTGCTCGATAACGGGGCGCGCGACGGCCTTGATCGGCACCGACGGCTGATCCATTCTTGAAGGACTGATCCATCCCTGCTGGCCCGAGCCGCGCCAACGGCAATTTGACCCCCGGCTCAGTCAGGGATAAGCCCGCACTCACTATTCTATTCCCATCCACTCCCACTCCATCGCTGGAGCGCCCATTGGACGAAGTCACCCTGCTCCATCTTTTGCTGGCCAACCTGGCCGTGTTCGCTGGCGCCCTGCTCCAGGGAGTGGCCGGTTACGGCATCGGCACGCTTTCGGCCCCGCTGCTGTTCCTGGTCAGTCCACTATTCCTGCCCGGGCCGTTGATCCTCAACTCCATCCTGCTCACCGTCCTGATCCTCGGACGCAGCCGCGCAAGCCTCTCCTTCCGCCCGCTGCGGTTCGCGATCGGTGGTGACATCATCGGCACGGTGCTGGCCGTGATCACTCTGGCGATGCTGACTCCGAGCGGCTTCGAGCTGGCCTTCGGTATCCTGATCCTGACCGCCGTGCTGATCAGCGTCGCCGGTCTACAGCCGCGACTGAACGCCCGCAACAGCGTGATCGCCGGGGCGGCCTCGGGGTACATGGGCACCATTACCGCGGTGGGCGGCCCACCCATCGCCCTGATCTACCAGAATGAGCACGGCTCACTGGTGCGCGCCAACCTGTCGGCCTTTTTTCTGTTCGCCAGTCTGGCCAGTGCCGTGGCCCTGCTCTTCAGCGGTTTCATCGCCACCCGCGAGTGGCTATTGGCTGCCGCGATCCTCCCCGGCACGCTGGCCGGATTCCTCGCCTCGGCTCATCTGGTCCACCGGGTGCCCTTCGCCGCAATGCGACCAGTGATTCTCGGCATTGCCGGGATCGCGGGCGCCAGCGCCATCCTCAGAGGGCTGCTGCCCTGACGCCCCCGAGCGCTGCCGTTACAATGCTCGGCTACCCGCCACCGCCTCGATCGTGATGCCCCCAGACCACGTCCCGACTTCATCTGCAGAGCAGTCAATAAGCCCCTGGCGTTTTTGCGTGGCGCCGATGCTGGACTGGACCGACCGCCACTATCGTTTTCTTGCCCGCCAGCTCAGTCGGCATGCGCGGCTGTACACGGAGATGGTGACCACCGGGGCGCTGCTGCATGGTGATGTCGAGCGCCACTTGCGCTTCAATGCCTGCGAGCATCCGGTCGCGCTGCAACTGGGCGGCTCCGATCCCGAGGCACTCGCCCGGGCGGCCAGCATCGGTGCCGACTGGGGCTATGACGAGATCAATCTCAATGTGGGCTGTCCCAGCGACCGGGTGCAGAGCGGGGCTTTCGGTGCCTGCCTGATGGCGCAGCCCACCCTGGTGGCCGATTGCGTCAGTGCCATGCGCGAAGCGGTCGACCTGCCGGTGACGGTCAAGAGCCGCATCGGCATCGATCACCAGGAGTCTTACGAGGAATTCCGAGATTTCGTCGACACCGTCGCCGAACAGGGTGGTGCCGAGGTGTTCATCATTCACAGCCGCAAGGCCTGGCTCACTGGCCTGTCGCCAAAACAGAACCGGGATGTGCCGCCCCTGCGCCCCGAATTCGCCACGCGGTTGAAGCGGGAACGCCCGGATCTGACCGTGGTCCTTAACGGCGGGTTGACCGAGGTCGATGCGATGCAGGCCGCGCTCGTCGAGGTCGACGGCGTGATGGTGGGCCGAGCCGCCTACCAGAACGTCGGCCTGTTGGCCGAGATCGACGCCGCCCTGTTCGGCGACGACCAGCAGACTGACCGGCTGAGCGCCCTGCGAGCCTATCGCGACTACGCAGCGACCGAGGTCGCGCAGGGTACGCGCCTGCCCACCCTGATCAAGCCGATCCTCACCTTGTTCCAGGGCCGTCCCGGTGCCCGCGCCTACCGCCGCCACCTGAGCGAGCAGGCCCCGAAGCGAGCCTCTGATCCGAGCGTTATCGATGAGGCGGTCGAACGACTGCGCTAATGGGTCGTTGGGTTTACTCCTCTGAACTCAGATTGGCCGGTTTACCCGGTGCTTGTTCGCGAGGACCTGGCGCCCCTCGGCGCCTTGATTGCGAACACACCCGTCAGCCAGAGACGCCATCGATTCGTACAGAGCTTCCCTAGAAAACTGGGGAAAACCGAGGGCAACCCACCGCGCTTTTGCCGATTTATTCGACCACAAGCCGGATCTGCCCAGGGGTCCATTACCCATCTCGGGCAGCGACGACTTGCGCAGCCAGGCGATCAGCCAGCCCGGTCAGCTCATCGGCCTTTTCGAGCCCCTCGATGAATCGCTTCGGTATACCGCTCAGGCCGACCTGGGCGCCCGTCAGGGCACCACTCAGGATGGCGCGCGCCTGGTTTTGACCGCCGCCGTTGACCGCATGCAGAACAGCCGACTCGAAATCGTCATGAAACCGGGAGGAAAGATAGTAGGCGGCAGGTAGCTGGTGGTAGATGGCGCATGGCATCCCGTAGACGAGCGAGACCTTCCAGGCCGGGTCGATCCGGATATCGGGATCGGATGCGGCGGCAGCCATGTAGGAAGGGGTCAGCAAGGCATCGGGAGAGGCAAAACGGCCCGCGCGTGGCGGGTCAGGGTCGTCTGGCCGCGGCGGCTTCAAGGCATCGCGCGTGACCGCATGAAAAGGCAGCGCACCGCTCTTTACCAGCGCCATGAGCCTTGCAGAAAGATCAGCATCCAGGGTGTCGCCCTGGACCAGCAGCCCCAATGCCGCCCCGAAAGCGACAGTCATGGAAACGACGGTATCGTCTGTCTGCGTGAGAATCGTGTTGCTGCTTACGGCAGCAGCCAGTTCACCCGGCTCGAACGCATAACGCACGGCGATGGCCAAGGTGCGCTCGATGGCTTCTGTGGTATCGGCATGGCCGCCGGTCTGCCCCCAAGGCAGGTTCTGCTGAACGCGCTGACGCCACGCGTCCCGAATGGACTGACTGGTGTAGTTACCGGGACCGCTGACAGGCGTGCCATCCAGAAGCGGGAACAACCCCTCGTCCATTCGCCGACAGAAATCCGGCTCATCGTACCCTTCACGCTCCACCAAAGACCTGAGCGTGAGCTCGAGAATGAAACCGGCTTGTGAAAGCTGACCCGCCTGCAGGCCGTCATGGTACCGACCGGGCCTCGGATCGGTGTAGTCATCGATCCAATCCCCATAGTCACGCCGTAGTTCCGCCAGGTCGTAGTACCAGTGCGGACCCAATCCAAGGGCATCGCCAACAAAAGCCCCCATGATGGCACCAGCTGCACGGTCTTTGATTTCCGAATCGTCAAGCATGACTTGCCCCGTTCTTACCCCGTTAGTGACGCCTCGCCAACACCGGTCTTCGAAAGCTTCAGCCCGGCCCCAATTACTGCGAATCAGGCGAGCTGATTCTGCTAAACCTTAACTCTCCCGCACCGCTCATGGCGAACAAGTCGGAGAGCCAGAGGTATTGGCTATTCGTGCAGAGTTTCCTTTAACCACGCCGCTGCGAGATCACTGCCAACCCGTCGAGCGCGTAGGCGCTGCCAAAGCCGGTGACATAGCTGCCCACCCCGGGACGAAAGCCCAGCAGGTGAAAGTCGCCCAGCCCGCACAGCAGGTCCACGGTTTTGCCATGGCGCTCGCGTAGTGCTGCGGTGATGGTGCCGAACCGATCGCTGTCGCGCTCGATCCTTTCCACGCCAGCCGTCCATTGGGCACGCTCACGAGCGAAGGGGTTGCGGGTAGCCGCCTGGTCGGCGAGCAGCGCGACGCTGGCCTCGCGCCGCTCGAGCAAGGGACGGGTATGCGGTGCCAGCTCACTGGCCAGTGACCAGAACGCCCCATCGGCCAGCACGAACGGCAGGCTGCCGATCACCGGTGGCCCGGGGTCGAGCGGCATGACGGCCAGGACGAGGGCCGACTGCGTCGGCAGAAAGGCCGCCAGTCGGCTTTCCTGCTCTGCCAGATCGGACGGTTCAAGTCCGTCACGACGCTCATCGGCACCCATGATCCTCAGCTCGCGCCGGCATAGGCCGCCTGAAGCTGCATCACGCGCTTCACGTAGACCTGGGTTTCCTGGTACGGCGGGATGCCACCGTAACGCTTCACGGCGTTTTCGCCGGCGTTGTAAGCAGCCACTGCCAGCTCTCGATCGCCGTCGAACATCTTCAATAGCAGCGCCAGATAGGCCACGCCCCCGGCAATGTTTTCTTCGGGGTCGAAACGGTTGCTGACCTTGAAACGCTCGGCGGTGGCCGGCATCAGCTGCATCAATCCACCCGCCCCCTTGGGTGAGACCACTTCCGGGCGGAAGGCACTTTCGGCATGGATCACCGCTCGGACGAGGGCTGGATCGACCCCGTGCTGCATCGCGAAACGATTCACTACCCCGGCGAACCGATCGCGCTCCAGTCGCGGCAACACGCGATAGCCGTCATGCCAACCCTTCGGCCTGGTCGCCTCGCTCTTGCGCCACAGCCGGTAAGGCTCGCCGGCCGCCTGTTGCGGCACGTTGGTCAAATGAATCACACCTTGGGCGTCCCGGTACTTGTAGACGTCGGCCAGCGCGGCCGGCATGGCAAGCGTCATCAGGAAAATGGACCAGACACTGACGACCACCCCTCGATACCGCCTTGGCGCCTTGACGACACACCGCTCTGAAAGCCGATGGCGTTTCCGATTCCGGCATGGGTTCCTTAAACTGGTAGACATGAACGTAAACACCAGCACCTCTCGTTATACCGAACATGATCCATTCGACCAGCTGATGGATCTCTATGAGCAGAATTATATCCTGATTCGCCGCCTGCTCGGTGACCTGCGCCGACTCACCCCAGGCGACGAATTCACCCTGGGCTTTCAAGTGGTCGCACGGGTCGCCGAGCGCGGCCGCTTTACCCTCGATCTGGCCTTTACGGACCACGGTGTGCTCGATTCAACAGGCAAACCCGTCACCCTGCAGGTCCGCATCTACCTCGATGCCCGCGCGGCAGAACTGCACGACCCGCGCCATCCGGCCGCCTGTCTACAGGCTGACCGCACCGAGTGTAATCGCGCGCGCCAAACACGCAACCGCATGCTGCGACACTGGCTGCTAAGGAACCTCTGATTCGACCTGTCACTCGACCTGCCGACACCGGCGGGAAAACTCTGCAGGAATCCGAGCATAACTTGACAAGGGGACGCGTCCTGAACGACAATGCTGGCCGCATTCAAGCGGGAATAGCTCAGCTGGTAGAGCACAACCTTGCCAAGGTTGGGGTCGCCGGTTCGAATCCGGTTTCCCGCTCCAGATTTTGGCTGGATGGCAGAGTGGCTATGCGCCGGATTGCAAATCCGTGTACTCCGGTTCGATTCCGGGTCCAGCCTCCAAACGTACTATCAGATGGCCCGCCTCGTGCGGGTTTTTCTGTGTCTGTCGTCTCGAAAGGGAAATGACCGACCCGCGCCGCCATCTCGAACGTTTCGAGATCCAGGACGAGCCCACCTTTCGCGGGCCGCGATTGTGGTGGCTGGCGCTGCTGTTCATCGGGCTGAGTGCGGCCGGTATCTACACCGTCTATACGCAGGTCGCCGGCCACGCGATCACTTGGGACAGCCGTCTGCTCGCGCCGTCGCTGATCCTGGCCTGTCTCGGCCTGCTGCTCGTCTACTTCGCCGCCGACGGTCTGCGACTGTGGTTCACGCTGCGAGCCCTTGGGCAGGCCCTGCCCCTGACGGCGATGGCTCGGCTGGTGTTTCTCAACATCTTCGTCTCCAACATCACGCCCCTGGCCACCGGTGGCGGCGTGGCGCAGGTGTGGTTCATGCGTCGCCGCGGGGTGCCAGTAGGCACGGGCCTGGCGGCGACCACTATCCGCACCGCACTGGCGGTGCTGTTCATTTTCTCTGCCACCCCGGTGCTGGTACTGACCCTGCCCGGCGCGGAGGAGGCCGCGCAGAGCCAGTCGCTGGTGGCGACCCTGATCACCTCGGTGGTGCTCTATCTGGGCTTCTTCGTGGTGCTGGTCCTGCGGGCGAACTGGCTGTTGCGGCCGCTGCTCGGCCTGCTCCGGCTGCTGCGCCGCCTGCGTCTGATCAACGCCCGTCGCCATTACCGCTGGCGCTACCGGCTGGTGCGCGAGCTGCAGCGCTTCGCCCACGGGTTCGTCCGCTACTTCCAAGGCCGATGGATCGACATCGCCGCCTCATTTTTCTTCACGGCGATCTTCCTGCTGGCGCTGTTCTCGTTTCCTGCCCTGCTCTTCTGGGCGCTGGGTTATGGCTTTGACTACTGGGTGGTGATCGGCCGGATGGTAATGACGACCTTCGTCATGTACTTCTCGCCGACACCCGGCGCCTCGGGCATTGCCGAAGGGGTGTTCGGCCACCTCTTCCGTGACCTGGTCTCCGCTTCGCATCTCGTGCTGGCCACGGTCGCCTGGCGGGTACTGACGATCTATCTGGGCATGCTGATCGGGCTGTTCGTCACCCAGCGCGAGATCGCGGCCAGCCGTCGGGGCAGCCCATGAGTCGATTGTCGCGCAAGTTCACCCCGCAGCGGCTCAAGGTCGCGTTCTATCTCACACTGGGCGCGATTCTGTTGCTGGTCGGCTATCGGGTCTACCTGTCTTTCTTCGAGCCGACCTACCACGCGGTGCACGCCGAGCAGATCGAGCGTATTCAGGCTCGCGCCGCAGACGATCTGCATTTTGCCGTGGTGGGCAACATCAACAACTCGGTCGGTCTGTTCGAGCGCAAGATGATCCCGATGCTCAACCGGGCGAATCTCGACTTCGTCGTCTCGGCCGGCAATGCGGTCAGTGGCGGCGGTGAGGATAAATACCGCGCGCTGTATCGAACCCTCTCTCACCTCAATGCTCCTTACTTGCTGACCGTCGGCGAGAAGGAAAGTGGTGCCCTCGGTTCGTACAATTACTACAAGCACTTCGGGCCCTATTTCTTCGGCTTTCGAGCCGGCAGCAACCAGTTTCTGTTTCTCGACAGTAGCGATCCGGCCACCTACCCCTTCCAGCTCCACTGGCTGAAAGAGCAGCTGCGCGATCCATCTCCGACACATCGATTCGTGTTTATCGGCCACCCGATGTACCGAGCCAAGAAGGAAAGTCCGCTCGATTTCGACGACCAGTACCTTGCGGATACCGATTTCCGCGACCAGCTGCACGCGCTGTTCCGTGAGCATGCTGTCGACGCGGTCTTCTCCTCCAATCTGCGCCTGTTCGACCAGCAGAGCCGTGACGGGGTCCGCTATGTGGTCACTGGTGGGGCGGGCGGCCTGGTGCTCAATGACGAAACCAGCTTCTATCACTACGTCGACGTGCGCACCGACGGTGATCAGGTCCAGATCGATGTCAAACCTCTCGACATCGGCCAGTATCGGATTTTCAAGACGATCGAAAGCCTGTGGTTCATGCTCCACTCGCTATTCTACGTCGGGCATCTCAACTTCCTGCTGGTGCTCGGCCTGCTGACACTGCTGGCAATCAAGCTCTACAGCGCGATCTTCGTCGAGCGCGACTACTACCGGAACTATGATCTGGACACCTCACCGTGGCACGACCAGCCGCTCAAGGTCGCCATGGTCACCAACAATTTCCTGCCATTCATCGGCGGCGTGCCCATCTCGATCGACCGGCTGCGCCGCGGATTGGAGCATCTCTCCCACCGAGTGCGCATCATCGCGCCGAGCTATGCCGATCAGGACCAGCAAGACAGGGACGTGGTGCGGATCCCCTCATGGTTCAGCATGGGCCGCCATCGTGAGTTCCGACTCGCCAACCCGTTCTCGCCGCGTATCCGGCGTGAGTTGAAGGCCTTCGCCCCGGACATCATCCATATCCATCACCCCTTCTGGCTCGGCTGGACCGCCCTGAAGCGCGCCCGTCGGCTGCAAGTGCCGACGATATTCACCTACCACACCCGCCTGGAGCACTACTCACACTACGTGCCCCTGCCCGGCCCACTGTTCCGCAACCTGATTGCGCACGCTGCCGTCCGGCGCTTCGCCAACCACTGTACCGGGGTGATCGTACCGACCGAATCGGCTCAAGAGTACCTGCGGGTGATCGGGGTGGTCTCGCCGATCTATGTCCATCCGACCGGCATCGACTTCGACCACTTCCAGACCGTGGACGAGCTGGCCACAAACGCATTACGCAAGCGCTATGGCATTCGCCCCGAGGAGCGCGTGCTGGTGAGCGTCTCGCGTCTGAGCCAGGAGAAGAACATCGATTTTCTGATCGCCGCGCTCGACGAGTTGCGTCAACGCTCGACCCAGCCGTTTCGCTGCTTGATCATCGGCACGGGCGGCGAGCGCGGCCGGCTGCAGGAACGGATCGATGCACTGGGACTGAGCCGGACGGTCACGCTGGTGGGTGGCGTGCCGCCTGACGAGATGGCCCGCTATTACCAGTTGGGAGATGCCTTCGTGTTCGCCTCGAAATCCGAGACCCAGGGAATGGTCATCCTGGAGGCGATGGCCGCCGGGCTACCGGTGGTGGCAGTGCGCTCCAGTGGCATTGACGACGTGGTGAAACACGAGGTCAATGGCTTCAAGACCGTCGAGGACATCGGTCAATGGACGACGGCCGCCCGATGCCTGCTCGAAGACGACGCCCTGCGCGCGGCGATGGCCGAACAGGCCGTGGTTACCGCCCGCCGACATGACATCAATCATTTCGCCGCTGACGTGGCCGACAGCTATCGCCAGGTTCTGGCACTGCATCGCTGGCAGAAGCGCTGGTCAAACTGATCGCCAGTCCTTTCTGGTCACTGCCCCGATCACAACGGCTGACGCCATTCACTCAACGCCGTCTGGACCGAGGCACTGACCCGGGCGAGCAGCCCACGCTTCTTGGTCGGCTGGACGATCTCGAAGGTATCCCCCGCCTTGATGGCCTCGAGAATCAGATCGTCGCTGGTGCCGAGGGCGTCGATCAGGCCGCGCTTGAGCGCATCCTCGCCATACCAGTGCTCGCCGGTGGCCAGTCGCTCGAGATCCAGGGACGGCCGGTAGCGTGCGAGATACCGCTTGAACAGCTCGTGGGTCTGCTCAAGCTCTTGGCGAAACTTCTCCCGGCCGGCCTCGGTATTCTCACCCAGCAGTGTCAGAGTGCGCTTGTATTGGCCGGCGGTGTGCAGCTCGATATCAATGTTGTTGTGCTTGAGCAGGCGGTGGATATTGGGCAATTGCGCAACCACCCCGATCGAGCCGACGATGGCGAATGGTGCGGCAACGATGTGATCAGCCACCGCCGCCATCATATAGCCGCCGCTGGCCGCAACCTGATCGACCACCACCACCAGCTCGATCTCGGCCGTGCGCAGACGTGCTAGCTGGGCCGCAGCCAGTCCGTAGCCGGGCACGACCCCGCCGGGGCTATCGAGCACCAGCAGCACCCGATCGATGCCCGGCCGGGCAATCTGTAGCACAGCAGAGATCTCTTCGCGCAAGGCATCGACCGCCGAGGCACGGATGTCGCCGGTAAACCGCAATACGTAGTGGCGCGGTGTCTCGGTGGAGGTCCCCGCATCCCCGCCCGCATCCGCATCCGGGCGGCCCGGCGAAGCCTCTTCCTTTGCGGATGACGATTTTCCCTCGTCGCGACCCGGCAGGCGTGCACGCAACCTGTCCCAGGCGCCCCTCAACCCACCCCTCACCGCCCCGGCCGGCTTCTCGATCGCGCGGCGCAACTGCTTGCTGCGCGACTCGGCCTCATCATTGAGACGACGGATCCGCAGCGGCTTGGGCCGCGCGTCAGCTGCCTGGGCAATGCGCGCCTGGGCAACGGTCGAGATCACCGCGGCCACGACGAAGATCACCGCTATTACCAGCGTCACGGTCTTGAGCAGGAACAGGAAATATTCGGGCCACATGGGTGTGTCTCCCCCAGACAAAGGAGTGGAGTATAGACGGCCGGTCGGCAACGGAAAAAACGGCTAGACTGCAATCAAGGCGACCCCGACACCTGGATCAGGAGGACACCGCATGCAACCACCGTTTCATCCGCTGAGTGAACTGTTCGAACAGCTGGGATTGGATGCCTCGGAAGAGGCGATCGATGCATTCATCGCCCGCCACCACCCACTGCCCGGCGAGGTCGCGCTGGCCGACGCCCCGTTCTGGAACGACAACCAACGACGCTTTCTCCGCGAAGCACTGGCCGAGGACGCCGACTGGAGCGATGCGGTCGACCATCTCGATGCCCGCTTGCGGGATTAGGAAAGCCCTGCCAAAGCAAACGATGCCGGCTCTGGTCATACGCTTCGCCAGTAGTGGCCGCATCAGCCTCCGCTCGCCACAAACGCGGCACGCAGCTGAGCCATGGCTCGGTCGATGAGATGCGTCGGCGTGGCGAGATTGATGCGCATGAAACCTCGCCCGGACTCACCGAAAATGATGCCCTGACTGAGCCCCAGCCCCGCCTCATTGACGAAGAAGCGCTGCAGTGCCGCATCCCCCGGGTCGGTCACCGCATCCGACAGCCCCATCGCGCGGCAGTCCAACCACAGCAGATAGGTCGCCTCAGGCCACATCGGCTTGATCGGCAGATCACGCAGCGCCTCAACGACCCGATCACGGTTGGTAGCTATATGCGCCATCAACTCGGCCGGCCACTGGCTACCATGGACATATGCCGCCTTGAGCGCGGTCAGGCCGAAGACCGACCCCTCACCCAGGTGCATGCCGCGGCGCTCGCGATCGAAACGCTTGCGGATGGCAGGATCTGGGATCACCGCATAGCCACCGCCGATACCGGCGGTATTGAAGGTCTTGCCGGGGGCACTGACCGTCAACCAGCGACAGCCGGATGTCTCCGCCACCCGCGCGAACGGGGTATGTGAGACGCCGGGATAGGTCAGATCCATGTGGATCTCGTCGCTGATCACCATCACCCCATGGCGCGCGCAGATGGCGGCAACTTCTCCCAGCTCGTCCTCGTTCCAGGCCCGCCCGCCCGGATTGTGCGGATTGCACAGCAGCAACATCTCCGCATCGCGGGCCAGCGACTCCAACGCCTCGAGATCCATCCCGTAGCGCCGGCTGCCATCCGCCAACTCATGCTCGACCAGCGGATTCTCGACCAGCGCGCGCCCCTGGTCGCGCACCATCTGAAAAAACGGGAAGTACACCGGCGGTTGAATGATTACGCGCGCCGCGGGCGCAGTGAAGGCGCGGATCGCCATTACCATGGCCGGGACCACGCCGGGCACCGGCACGATCGCCTCGGGGTCGACCTGCCAGTCATGCCGACTCGCCAGCCAGCCGGTGATCGCCTCAATATGGCTGTCATCAGGCTTGGCGTAGCCGAAGGCCCCGTCCGTCAGCCGCTCAGCCAGTGCCTCGGTGACAAAGTCCGGCGCCGGGAAGTCCATGTCCGCCACCCATAGCGGGAGGACATCCTCGCGACCGAAGATCTCGCCACGCCGATCGTATTTTTCCGCACCCGAGCCGGGATACTGGGCCAGTCGGGTGAAGTCGGTCTGACTTATCCTGTGCCTGCTCATCGGCGCGACCAGACCGTCACCTGGCTGACCGTATGCTGATAGCGCCGGGCCGTGTCGCGGATGACAAACGGGATGTCGGCCGGCTCGCCTACCAACTCGAAACTCGGCTCCAGACGTTTGATCAGCGCCTCGAGAGTCGTCACCGGCCGACCATCCTCGACGAAGCCGCCCAGCCAGTGCTCACGCGGCGTGAACTCCTCGAGCCAGGTGTAGGGGGAGGCCAGCACCAGCAGGCCGCCGGGGTTGATGCGCCCAGTGATGTCGTCGAGGAACTTGCCCGGGTCGTAGAGCCGATCGATCAGATTGCCGGCCAGCACCAGGTCGTAGCCGGTGAAATGCGGCTTCATGTTGCAGGCATCCTGCTGCCAGAACGTGATGTTGTCACGCGGCTCCAGTCCGAGGGCGGCCAGCGAGGCAGCGCGGTCCTCGGTCAGCTCGCCCTCGGTGGGCAGTGCGTAGGCGATCTGGCCCTCATCGAGCATCGCCTGGGCAATCTGGATAAAACGTGCCGAGAAATCGAGCCCGGTGACCGAGTCGAAGTGCGGGGCGAGTTCGAAAGTCGCCCGGCCAGTGGCGCAGCCAATATCGAGCGCGGCGCCATGGGCGCGCCCCTCCATCTGGCGCAACGCGTACTCGACCAACGTCCGCGGAAAGTTCGCCACGCCAAAGTACGAACGGCCGTAGTGGGAATCACAGTATTGAGCCAACTGGGCATCGGTCTCGTAGTAACCGTCACTCTTGGAAGCCGGTGGCCGCACCGGCTTGCCTTCGACGTAGCGGAAGCCGGCATGCTGGAAGAAATGCCGGCGGAAGGCATAGCGCGCATCACGGGTGGCCTCGTTGCCGGTCGAGATCCAGGAGCCACCCTTGATCAGGTTGTGCTGGCCGTCAAAGGTCGGCACCGAGAAATCATCGTAGATCGGGTGCGGCTCGAAGCCCTCAAAGGCATCGATGGGTGTTTCAGTCCACTGCCAGACATTACCAATCACATCGAAGAACTCGCCATGGGCAAAGCGATCGACCGGGCAGGCCGAGGCCCAGTACTCCAGATTGATATTGCCCGGCGCCCGCTCACCCCAATCAGGCTCATCCGGCACCCCGGTGACCGTGCGCAGTCGCTCGTACTCGGGCTCGATCGGCAGACGGATCGACTGCCCGCTGGTCTCCGAGAGCCAGTGGCAGAAGGCCTTGGCCTCGAGGTAGTTGACATCCACTGGCCAGTCCCAGGGCATATCGATATCGTGGGTCATCGCCCGGTAGGCATAGCTGTCACTGCGCGGCACCCAGAAGACCGGATGACTGGCACCACGAAACTCGAGCCAGCGTCGCCCCTCCTCGGTCCACCACTCGGGCGTCTGGTAACCGCCCGCCTCGACAAAGGCGAGAAATTCCGCATTGGAAACCAGCATGCGACTGGCCCGGAACGGCTTGACTGTCGTCTCCAGCCGGCCGTACTCGTTGTCCCAGCCGTACAGGGGGGCATCCCGCAACTTGCCTTGCACCACGGTGCCACCGCTCACATCGGCCAGTTCATTGCGCGGTGCCGCGGCGGGGGTGGTGGCAGCCCGGTCGCACACCGGCCAGTCCTCGTGTGGCCGGACCCATTGCGGATCCAACTGGCGGATCAGTACCGAGGAGGTCTCCAGGTGGATGCGCTCGTGCTCGATGCCCATGACCACCGACCACGTTGGATGATCCTGCCAGTGCACTGGCGGGGTCCAGTCGAATTCGCCGATCAGCTGATCGACGCGCTCGCGCACGGCACGGCGATACTCACGCACCCGATCGACCGATGGCCAGTCATAGTGGGCATCATTGAGGTCGTCCCAGGACATCTCGTCCACCCCGATGGCGAACATGCCCTCGAGCTGCGGGTCAATGCGCGTGGTCGCCTTCGCCGTGACCAGCTTGTTGATATAGAAGGTCGCGGTGTGGCCGAAGTAGAAGATCAGCGGATGGCGCAGCGGCTCGGGACGCTCGTAGAAGGCCTGGTCGTCGGTCAATACCTCGAAGAGCAGCTCGTAGACATCCATCGTGCGATGGAAATAGGCCCTTACCGCCTCCCGCTGGGTTTCGGCATCCTGCCCGGTCAGCAGGACCGAACGGCTCTTGAGTCTGGACAGCATGACGACACCCCCTCTGCCTTGAATCAATACGGTGGTCGCGGCAATTGCACGGCCCGCCGATCGAGTTTACGTTACCCAACCCTGTGGACAAGCAGCCGAGCCGTCATCGACATGCTCAGCTTGCCATGACATTCTGCTGGTAACGCGATCAGACTAGCAAACCCCTGTTCCGATTCCCGGCAATCTATCCACGCCATGATGACCCGACTCGTCCCCCCACCAGTGGCCCTGTTGACCAGCCTGATGCTGGTCTACGCCCTCTCCCGTCTCTGGCCGGTGACGACCGTCGACTGGCCCTGGCTCCCGTGGCTGGCTGGCGTCCTGTTGGCCGTCGGCCTGGGATTGATACTCGCCGCGGCCTGGGCGCTATGGCGTTCGAACACCACCATCAACCCGATTCACCCGGAACGCACCCGTCACCTGGTGATCGGGGGGATCTACCAGATCAGCCGCAACCCCATCTACCTGGGAGATGCCCTGCTGATCGCCGGGGCGACCTGCTGGCTGGGGCAACCGGTCGGCCTGATAGTCGTGGCCCTGTTCGTCCTGTTTATCGATGGCTTCCAGATTCCAGCCGAGGAGCGTGCCCTTGGCCGTCTGTTCGGCGAGCGGTATACCGACTATCGACGAGACACCCGCCGCTGGTTGTAATCCCAGCCCGGAGCGGGCCTGAGACACCGGGCAGCAACTGGATCCACAAGCCAGCCACGAAAAACGCCCCCGGAGCGAGGCTCACGGGGGCGTGCTTGCAGAAGGCGGCCTGGAAAGCCGCCGCGGTATCTGGTGCGCCCGACAGGAGTCGAACCTGTGACCTTCGGCTTCGGAGGCCGACACTCTATCCAACTGAGCTACGGGCGCGGTAGGCGGGGCATGATAGCGATTTGCCGGCCGCGCGTCCATGGCGGTGACCGATATTCAGTCACCCGGGGCCACCCGGGGCATCACTCGAGCCACATCACCCGATGCCATCGCCCAGAGCTTCACCCACAAGATGCTGGGCCTGCTCCAGGATGCGCTCCAGATGGTTGGCATCGTGGAAGCTTTCCGCGTAGATCTTGTAGATCGGCTCGGTGCCGGACGGCCGCGCCGCGAACCAGCCATTGGCGGTCTCGACCTTCAGCCCGTCGATCAGGGCGTCGTTGCCCGGCGCCCGGGTGCGCACCCCGGTCACCGGCTCGCCGGCCAGCTCGTCGATGCCGAGCGAATCCGGATCGAGCTGCCTGAAACGCGCCTTCTGCTCGGGTGCCAGCGGGGCGTCACGGCGGGCGTAGAACGGCTGGCCATAGGCATCGGTCAAGCGATTGAAGCGCGCCCAGACATCCTCGCCGGTGACGGCCAGAATCTCGGCGGCCAGCAGCCCCATGGTCAGGCCATCCTTGTCGGTATTCCAGACCTCGCCATTGCGTGCGAGGAAGGTCGCCCCGGCAGACTCCTCACCGCCGAAGCCAAGCCAGCCATCGGTCAGTCCCGGCTGGAACCACTTGATACCCACCGGCGTCTCGTAGACCTTGCGCCCCTGTCCGCGGGCCACCCGGTCGATCATCGAGCTTGAGACAATGGTCTTGCCGACCTTCAGGTCAGCCCCCCACTCCTTGCGTTGGCCGAACAGATAATCGATCGACACCGACAGGAAATGGTTGGGGTTGATCAGGCCGCCCTCCGGGCTGACGATGCCATGCCGGTCGGCGTCGGTGTCGTTGCCGAAGGCGACGTCAAAACGGTTCTTGATCTTCAAGAGCCCCGCCATCGCGTACGGCGAGGAGCAGTCCATGCGGATCTTGCCATCGTGATCCAGCGGGATGAAGCGGAAGTCCGGCTCGACCTGGCGATTGACCACCGTCAGATCGAGCCCATAGTGCTCGGCGATCGGCCCCCAGTAAGGCAGCCCCGCCCCACCCATCGGGTCGACACCGATCGACACCCCGGCATGCGCAATCGCCTGCATGTCGATCACCCGGTCGAGCGCCTCGACATAGGGGCGAATGAAATCCACCCCCTCGGCCGAGCGGCCCCTGATCGCCCGCTCAAACGGCTGACGACGGATGGCCTGCCAGTCGGACAGCAGCTCGTTGGCACGCCGCTCGATCCAGTCGGTAGCCCCGATATCCGCCGGACCGCCATGCGGCGGGTTGTACTTGAAGCCGCCGTCGCCAGGCGGATTGTGCGACGGGGTCAGGATGATGCCGTCGCAGCGGGCGCCACCGCTACGGTTGGCCGTGATGATCGCCCGCGAGATCACCGGCGTCGGTGTCGGCGCATTGTCATGCTGGAAGCGGAACGGTACGCCGGCGGCCGCCAGCACCTCGATGGTAGTCATGAACGCCGGCCAGGTCAGCGCATGGGTGTCCAGACCGATCAGGACCGGCCCGTCGATACCCTCACCGCGGCGGTATTCCACCAAGGCGGCGGTCACTGCAGCGATGTGCGCCTCGTTGAACGATGCCTCCAGGCTGGAACCACGGTGCCCCGAGGTGCCGAAGGAAATGCGTTGCGCCGGGTCTTCGACCAGGGGCTCGGTCTGATAGTAGGCACTGATCAGACGCGGGACATCAACGAGAAAGTCATGCGGTGGCGTCTGACCGGCAAGTGCGTGCAGTGGCATGGGCGGCTGTCCTTGGGCTTGGGCTTGGGCTTGGCATTGAATTGGTTCGATTCAGGTCGAGTCTACGCGGAGCCAACGACCGTAGTTGCTGGTCTTCCTCGGCAGCTGCGGGTGGCCGCGAGGAAGCACAGTCCACAGTCCTGATTGCACTCGGCACGGGCCGACGCGAGCGAAGCGAGATGGCTCTGTGTTTGATGCCGACAAAGCCCATCCCGGCCCGGTAATCGAAGCCTTTGCGGTAAATATAGCCTGAGCGATAGCCTGAACGCGAATCAGGGGCGGATTGCCTGTCGGCATGGCCAACGGACCCGACCATAGTCCGCGCCCGTCATGTGACGCTCACCTCTTGCCGTCGGTGAAGGTGTGCTGGGCCAATCAACTGTGCACGGGCCGCCTGGCCACCAGCAAGACCCGGTCAGACGTCGATGTCGTCATGACCGGCGAAACGCTCGAAATCGGGCAGTTCGTTGAGTGAATCGATACCGAAGTCGTTCAGGAACTGGCGCGTGGTGCCCAGCATTTCCGGACGCCCCGGACTGTCCTTGACCCCGAGGCTGCGCACCCAGCCTCGCTCTGTCAGCAACCTGACAATCTGCGGGTTGACGGCGACACCGCGCGCTGCCTCGATCTCGCCGCGCGTGATCGGCTGACGCCAGGCGATCAGGGCCAGCGTCTCCAGCGCCGCCCGACTCAGGCGCGGCACTCGATTCGACTCGCCCGCCTTCAGATACGGCGCAACCGCAGCCGTCGCCACCAGCTGCCAGACCCGGCAGCCTTCGATGGTGCGCGAGGTCAGCTCGACAAACCGGTGCGGCTCCCAGCGATGCGCAAGGCGCGCAAGCGTCGCCTCGATCAGCTCGGGCGCGGTCTCCTGACCGACCATGACGCCCAATGCCTCGATCGACAACGGCTCGTCGCTGGCCAGCAGCAGTGCCTCGACCAGTTCGATCAATCCCTCGGGCGGCTCACTGGCCGGATGGTCGGTCATCGCACTCTTCGATCGCATCCAGCGCATCCTCGGGCTCACCGTTGCTGCGGAACAATGTCACCGGCCCGAAGGGCTCCTCTTGTGTCCAGTCAATCGCTCGGGTCCGCGTCAATTCCAGGACCGCGACGGTGGTGACCGCCACCCCCATGCGCCCCTCCTCCGGATGGAAGATGTCCGCCAGCTCGCAGCGGGACGATTCGCTGAGCACCTCGAGGATCTCGGTCATCCGTTGACGGATGGAAAGCGGCTCGGTGCGCACCTGATGGGTGCGGCGCACGCTGCCCTCGCGCAGCAGGCCCTGCATCGCGGCGATCAACCCGGCAAGATCGCCCGGTACCGGCGGTAGTGGCAGTTTCTCGGGAGGCTCGATCGTCAGATCAAACCAGTCACGCCCGCGCCGCGGATGCTTATCCAGCTGAGCCGCGGCACGGGTGGTGCGCTCGTACTCGAGCAACCGCTCGACCAGCTCGGCACGTGGGTCGAGCGGTTCCTCCTCGTCGTCATCACGCGGTTCGGGCGGCAGCAGCATGCGCGATTTGATCTCCACCAGCCAGGCGGCCATCAACAGGTACTCGGCAGCCAACTCGATCGCCATCGACTTCCGCAGGGCGAGATACTCGAGGTACTGCTCGGTAACCTGCGCGACCGGAATCTCGAGGATATCGATGTTGTGCTTGCGGATCAGGTAGAGCAGCAGATCCAGAGGCCCCTCGAACTGCTCCAGCCAGATGGCCAGTGCATCGGCCGGGATGTAGAGGTCCAGCGGCAGCTGCTCCAGCGGCTGCCCGGAAATCCGCGGCATGGCATCGCTCCACTCGAGCGATGACGGGGCGTGAGACGAGTTGTGATTGGGTTCAGAAGACATGGATCAGCGCATTGAACCAGACCAGCAGCGTGCCCATGATCGGGATGAGGACTGCCGAGAGCACCCCGCTGAACAGCAGCACCACCACGATCGGCAGGCCCCAGGGTTCGAGTTGTGCCATGCGGCGCCCCCAGGTGACCGGCAGTACCGCCACCAGCATCCGCCCCCCATCGAGCGGCAAGATCGGCAACAGGTTGAAGACCGCCAGGATCAGGTTGACGAAAATGCCGATCTGCCCCATCAAGGCCAGCGGCTCGGCCAGCGACCAGCCGCCGTCCAGCCCTTTGAGCGCCAGCGCCGTGATCAGTGCCCAGCCAAAGGCCATCACTATGTTGACGCCGGGGCCAGCGGCGGCCACCAGAAACATGCCGCGCCGCGGATCACGCAAGCGGGCAGGATTGATCGGCACGGGCTTGGCCCAGCCGAAGACGAATTGGGTGAAGACATACATCAGCAGTGGCACGACGATCGTGCCCAGCCAATCAATATGTCTGATCGGGTTGAGCGTCAGGCGACCTGCCTGCTTGGCAGTCGGGTCGCCCAACAGGTTAGCCACGAAACCATGGGCGGCCTCGTGGACGGTCACGGCAAGCAGGATCGGCACGATACCGATCGCGATCTTCTGCAGCAGTGACAGTTCAAGCATGGCCCGTTAGCCAGCCAGTTCGGGCGGCACGCCGCCCAGACCTTCGCGCAGGACGGTAAAATCCGCCCCGGTCAGGTCGAGCACCGTACCCGGCCGCTGCTCCAGGAAACCAGCGGATGCAACCAGATCAACCTGGCTGTTGACCGCGGCCGGAAACTGTTCGGGGTCATCCAGCGGCTGATCGAAATCCGGGATGACCAGCGAGGCACTCAGAATGGGGGCATCGAGCGCCTCGAGGATGCCCAGCAGCACCGGATGGGACGGCACCCGCAGGCCGATCGACTGCTTTTTTTTCTGCAACAGACGCCGTGGCACCTCGCGCGTGGCTGGCAGGATAAAGGTATAGGGACCGGGAATATGGCTCTTGAGAAAGCGGAACTGAACGTTGCCTACCTTGGCGTAAACACCAAGCTCGGATAGATCCCGCACCGAAAGGGTCATATGATGCGTACCGTCGTCGCGCCGAATGCGCGCAATCCGCTCGAGGGCGTTCTTGTCCTCCAGCCGACAAGCGAGCGCGTAGCCCGAGTCCGTCGGCAAGACCACGACCTCGCCGGCGGCAATCGCCTCGGCGACCTGCTTAACCAACCGCGGCTGCGGTGTTTTGGGATGGATATCGAGCATTTGGGTCATGCGCACGGCCTCCTTAGATTGACTTGCACAGGCGCCCCCGGGGAAGAATCATCTTTGCGATCACTTCGCGCGACCGCCCCCGGGTGCCCAAGCCCATGGTAGTGTATTGCACAGCATCCTGGGGATCTGTCTCCGCCATCACGGTATCGACCGGATAAGACGAAACACGATGAAATTTTTGTTCGACTTCTTCCCCATCCTGCTGTTCTTTGCGGCATACCATTTGGAAGGGATCTATGTCGCCACTGCCGTGGCAATGATTGCCTCCATGGTACAGATTGCCGCTGGTTGGCTCTTGTGGCGCAAGCTGGAGCGGATGCACTGGATCTCCGCCCTCCTGATCATGCTGTTCGGTGGCATGACGCTGATTCTGCAAAACCCACTGTTCATCATGTGGAAGCCGACCATTGTCAACTGGCTGTTCGCCCTGGTCTTCCTCGGCAGCGCCTTTGTCGGCGAAAAGCCGCTGGTGCAGCGCATGATGGAACACGTCATCCAAGTGCCCCGGACGATCTGGCACCGGGTCAACCTGGCTTGGGTCGGTTTCTTTCTGCTCTCCGGGGTCGCCAACATCTGGGTTGCCTACCAGTTTCCCGAAGCGGTCTGGGTCAATTTCAAGCTGTTCGGCTTGATGGGCATGACCTTCGTGTTCATGATCCTGCAAGGGCTGTACTTGGGCCTGTACGCCGAGCGTCCCGCCGAGATCGAAACAAACCCTTCGCAGGAAGGCGATAAAAGACAGTGAGGCCGCTCAGCAATTGGAGAGATGAACTCTGATGCAATGGTTTATGATCATGGCTAACGACGTGGCCGAAAGTAGCGTGCGACGGGCCGAGCACCGCAAGGCCCATCGGGCACGCATCGAGGCAATGCAGGTCGAGGGACGCATCCTGACCGCAGGCCCGCTGCCGATCGATCCGGCCCAGCCCGACCGCGGTCTGTCCGGCAGCCTGATCATCGCGGGCTTCGACAGTCTGGACGACGCCAGACAATGGGCCGAGGCCGATCCGTTCCGAGCGGCCGGTGTGTACGAATCAATCGACGTACGGCCCTATGAGGCAGTATTTGGCACTACCGGCTGATCCGATCCGGCCAGACACGAATTAGCACGACAACAACAACCGACAACAGGATTTTTCATGTTCATGGATAGCAAGCCGATGACCGAACAACGCGCCACCCATCGTCGCCGCCCACTGGCTATGGCAGCCGCCGCTGGCCTGCTGCTGAGCACCGGCCTCATGGTCGGCTGCGACAACGATCCCGCGCAGACGGCGGCCAAGAGTCCGCTTGGACAGCAGGCAGCTTCGTCATATGACCGTGCCGCCACCATCAAGGGCGGCGAAGTGATCGCCCGAATCAACGGCAGCCCGCTCTACCGGGAAAATCTTGAGGTCATCAAGGAAAACCTGGGCGCCGGGGTGACCGACCAACATCTTGTCAGCCGCATGATTGAACTGCGCCTGCTGGCCGATCAGGCCCGCAAGGAAGGCCTGCAGAATGAACCGGCCATCCAGGCACGCCTCCAGAACGTGATCGACAACCAGCTGGCCAATAGCTACCTGACTCGCTATCTCGCCGAACTAGAAATCAGTGATAGCGAGCTTGAGGCCGCTTATGACAAAGCGGTCGAGGCACTGGGTGACCAGGAGCAACACCATGCCCGGCACATCCTGGTGCAAGACGAGGAGCTGGCTCGTGATCTGCTGAAAGAGCTCGAGGGTGGGGCGGATTTTGCCAAGCTGGCCGAGGAACACTCCATCGACACCGGGTCCGCCCGGGCCGGTGGTGACTTGGGCTGGTTCAGCCTTGACCAGATGGTCGAGCCGTTCTCCGCAGCGGTGGCCGAACTCGAACCGGGTAAACTGGCCGATGAACCGGTCGAGACCCAGTTCGGCTGGCATATCATCAAGCTTGAGGGGGTCCGCAAGAGCCCGCCGCCGAGCTTTGAGCAGATGCGCCCGGAGCTTGCGGACAACATTCGCCGTCAGGCAATCACCGACCAGATCAACGCCTTGCGTGCCGAGGCCAATGTCGAGATCCTGACCCAGGACGTACGCCCCATGGATGAGCAGGACCAGAACGGCGCAGCTGACGGGACGGCCACCGAAGTCGAGCAGACAGACACGGCCACCAACGAACGCCCCGGCAAGGGCATGGACGGCCTGCCGACCGAACCACTCAAGGCCAGGCCCTGATCCGGCAGCCACCCATTCGTCACACGGCAAGGGAACGATTATGACGCAACGAGTCGTAACCGGCGAGGAACTCAAACAGACCACCCTGGGCAGGGAGCTGGACGATGAGCAATGTCGCCAGCTGGCCGCCATCTGCGGACGACAGACAGTAGTCAACGGCAAGCCCCTCTTCAAGGAAGGGGATCCGAGTGGCGGCACGCTGTTTGTCATCATCAGCGGGCGTTTTGCAGTAAGCCGTGAAACCGACCGCGGCTTCTCCGACACCCTGACGCTCCTGGACCCCGGCGATCTCGCCGGCGAATCAGGCTTTATCGACGGCTCCCGACACAGCGCCACGCTACGCGCCGTTGGTGATGCCGAGGTGGCGACACTCAGCCGGGAGCAGCTGGAATCCATGCTGGTCGAACAGCCCGTGCTGGTCTACCAGGTAATGCGTGCCGTCGTACGTGCCATCCGCCAGATCATCCGCCGCATGAACCAACAGCACAGCGAACTACTGGGCTACATCAACACCATCGGGCGTTACTGACGCCAGACTGGCAAACCGCCGAAATGCAGACAGGCCGTGATCACTCGATCACGGCCTGTCTTCTTTCAGCCCTGCCGAAAACAAGATACCCCGCTGGGCATCCCCCGACAGCCAGCTCCTGCCACACCCATCCCGGCGGTACCTGTTCTCGATCAGGCCGGATAGATCGCAGCCAGCGGGCCACGGCGATAGCTCATCATGGGGTTGTTCGTCAATCACTCACCGCGTGAACCGCAGGGTCAGCCGCAGACGGCCCTGTCGGTCGATTTCCAACAGTTTGACGTCAATCTCATCACCCTCGTTGACCACATCCGTGACCTTCTCCACCCGACCCTCGGCCATCTCCGAGATGTGCAGCAACCCATCCTTGCCGGGCGTGATGTTGACGAAAGCACCGAAATCTACCACCCGCACCACCTCGCCGTGGTAGATCTTGCCTACCTCAAGCTCAACGGTCAGCTCCTCAATACGGCGACGCGCCTCCTCGGCGGCCTCACCATTGGGCGCGGAGATGGTCACTAGTCCATCCTCGCCGATATCGATCTGGGTGCCAGTCTCCTTGGTCAGGGCTTGAATGGTGGCCCCTCCCTTGCCAATCAGATCACCCTTGCGCTCGGGGTTGATGCGCATGGTGATAAAGCGTGGCGCCTGTGCCGACAGCTCCGTGCGCGCCTCGGAAAGCGCCTCGTTCATCAGATCGAGGATGTGCCGGCGCCCGACCAGCGCTTCCTCAAGGGCCTGCGCCATGATCTCGCGGTCAATGCCCTCGATCTTGATGTCCATCTGCAGGGCGTTGATGCCCTCGGCGGTGCCCGCAACCTTGAAGTCCATGTCGCCCAGGTGATCCTCATCGCCAAGGATGTCGGTCAGCACGACGAACTCATCGCCCTCCTTGATCAGCCCCATGGCAATGCCCGCCACTGGTGTCGTCAGCGGCACGCCGGCATCCATCATCGCCAGCGAGGCCCCGCAAACGGAGGCCATTGAGGACGAGCCGTTCGATTCGGTGATCTCCGACACCACCCGGATGGTGTAGGGGAACGACTCGGCCGGCGGCAGCGCCGCCATCACCCCCCGCCGGGCGAGATTGCCATGGCCAATCTCGCGCCGCTTGGGCGCACCGAAACGGCCGGTCTCGCCGACGCAGAATGGCGGGAAGTTGTAATGGAAGAGGAATGGCTCCTTGCGCTCACCACCGACCGCATCGATCAGCTGCGCATCGCGGGCCGTGCCAAGTGTGGTCACCACGAGCGCCTGGGTCTCACCGCGGGTGAACAATGCCGAGCCATGGGCCCGCGGCAGCAGGCCGGTACGGATGCTGATCGGACGAACGGTACGACTGTCGCGACCGTCAATGCGCGGCTTGCCGGCCAGAACGCTGCCCCGCACCACGGCTGACTCAATGTCCCGCACCAGGCCATCCACCGTCCTGGCACTCACTGGCGGCTGGGCCGCCTCACCGGCGAAGTGCTCGCGAATCTCGACACGAAGCTCGCCCAAACGACCAGTACGCTGCGCCTTGTCAGCGATCTGGTAGGCGGCCTCGATTGCCGCGCCAAAGCTCGACTGGATCTGGCCAGCCAGCTCGCTGTCGTCGGCAGGAGGATTCCACTCGATCGCCGGGCGACCAGCCTCGGCGGCCAGTGCCTCGATCGCCTGGATGGCCGCCTGCGCTTGCTCGTGGCCGAACATCACCGCATCCAGCATGACGTTCTCGGGCAACTGATCGGCCTCCGACTCGACCATCAGCACCGCGCTTTCAGTACCCGCCACGATCAGGTCCAGCCTCGAGGTGGCCAGCTGGGCAGGGCTGGGGTTGAGCACGAACTCTCCATCAAGATGACCGACACGCACGGCGCCGATCGGACCTGCAAATGGCGCTCCGGACAGCGCCAGCGCAGCCGAGGCACCGATCAATGCCGGAATCTCGGCTTCCACCTCGGGATCCAGCGAGAGCACCTGCGCGATCACCTGCGTCTCGTGAGTGAAACCCTTCGGGAACAGCGGCCGCACCGGCCGATCGATCAATCGGGCGACCAAGGTTTCGGCCTCGGTCGGCCGCCCTTCACGACGAAAGAAACTCCCCGGCACCCGGCCGGCGGCATAGAATTTCTCCTGGTAATCGACGGTCAGCGGCAAGAAATCCCTGGCCGGATCAGCAGTTGGCGCGACCACGGCGGTGACCAGCACCACGGTCTCGCCCATGGTGACCATCACCGCGCCGCTGGCCTGTCTGGCAATCTCGCCTGTTTCCAGGATGACCGTGTGTTGACCGTACTCGAAGGACTGCTTGCTGACTGCCACGCTTGGCTCCCAAGATTTCTGCTGTATTCGAAAATATTCGGGTCGGCTGTTTGACCATCCCATAAATCAAAAACCCGCCGCGATGCGGCGGGGTCTAGGGAGGCTCCGCACAACTCAATGACGCCTCTGGCTAGTGTAACTGGGAAGCGCTTACTTGCGCAGGCCCAGCTTGGCAATCAGCTCCTGGTAGCGACCCAGGTTCTTGGACCTGAGGTAATCCAACAGCTTGCGACGCTGGTTGACCAGCTTGAGCAAGCCACGGCGAGAATGATAATCCCGCTTATGGGTTGCAAAGTGCTCGGTCAGATGCTGAATGCGTTGGGTCAGCAGTGCGACCTGAACTTCCGGGGAGCCGGTATCGTTCGCGTCCTTGCCAAACTCGACAACAATATCAGCGGTGGTCTTTTCGATCAGTGACATGAGAATTCTCCTCGTCTGCCTGGGTGATGCTTTTAAAGTCCATCGTGGGTCAGTGCCAACCAGGCCACCGTCCCGCAATGCCAAGGGCGCAGCCGCGCCCGTCAAAGCGCCGCGAACAATCGTCGCGGTGCCGTTCGCCCGTCATCCAGCACTTCCCCCATACCCAGGAAGAGGTCATCAGGTGCATAGAGTCGAAACCACCCGGTTTGTGGCGCATTGGGCACAAACACCGGATGACCATGGCGAATCGGGTTGACGCTGGCCGCATCCAGCACGACGGCCGGATAGGCGCCCAGCGCCGAATCAATAGGGAGAATAACACGATCAAGCGCTTCAATACCGCCCTCGGCGGCCAGCGCCTCGAGTTCGTCGAATCGATAGGCTCGCTGGTCATCGGCCGGGGTATCGATCGACCAAGGGCCCAGGCCGATACGTCGCAGTTCGGTGACCACCGCACCACAGCCGAGCGCCTCGCCGATATCCTCCACCAGTGTGCGTATGTAGGCACCCTTGCTCGAATGCACCCGCAAGCTGAATTCGGTCTCGGCAAGCGATTCCAGCGTGATTTCGTGGAAATCGATAGTACGCGGCGGCCGCTCGACGATCTTGCCTTCACGTGCCAGTTCGTACAAACGCCGGCCCTTGTGCTTCAAGGCCGAATACATCGGCGGCACCTGCTCGACGCGACCACGGAAACGTGCCAGCACCGCTTCCATCGCAGCGACATCAATCGGCGGCACTTCGCGGGTTTCGATCACCTCACCTTCCAGATCGCCGCTGTCCGTCCGCGTGCCCAGCCGACCAGTGACCCGATAGGTCTTGTCGGCGTCCAGCAGCAGCCCGGAGATGCGAGTGGCCTGGCCAAAGCAGACCGGCAGCAATCCGCTGGCCGCCGGATCAAGGCTGCCGGTATGGCCGGCCTTGGCCGCATTGAACAGCCGTCGAACACGCTGCAGTGCCTGATTCGAACTCAGGCCCAGGGGCTTGTCGAACAGGACAATGCCGTTGATTTCGCGACCGCGACGCTTACGTGCCATGGCTCAGAAAAGGGCTGATTCAGCGATGGTCGGAATCGTCTGCCGGGTCAGCTGCCGGCAGCGCGTCGTCCGCATCACCGTCCTTGTCCCGCACCGCACGGATCAGGGCATCCATCTGCATGCCCTGCTCGATCGAGCTGTCGAAGACGAAGGTCAACTCCGGCACGATTCGCAACCGCATGCGGTGTCCAAGCTCGCGGCGCAGATAGCCGCCAGCTTCATTGAACCACTGCTCGGCCACCGGCTGCTCGCTTGCATTGAGCACGCTGTAGAAGATCTTGGCATATGCTAGGTCGCGTGAGACCTCACAGTCAGTGACCGTCAGCAGGGTCAGTGGCGCACCCGCCCCACTATCCACACCCGACTCACGAATCACCGCGGCGATCTCGCGCTTGATCTGCTCGGCGACACGTTGATGCCGCTGAAATCCTTGAGTTGATCCTCGTGCCATCAGAGCGTCCGCTGGACCTCGACGCGCTCGAACACTTCGATCTGGTCACCGACCTTGACGTCGTTGTAGTTCTTCACGCCGATACCGCATTCCATACCCGAACGTACTTCCTGGACATCGTCCTTGAAGCGGCGCAGTGACTCGAGTTCACCCTCATAGATGACCACGTTGTCGCGCAGCACGCGAATCGGGCTGTTCCGCTTGACCACACCTTCGGTGACCATGCAGCCGGCGACTGCCCCGAGCCGTGGTGAACGGAACACCTCGCGCACCTCGGCCAGGCCGATGAACTTCTCCTGAGTCTCGGTGCCCAGCAGGCCGCTCATCGCCGCTTTGACATCGTCGAGCATCTCGTAGATGACCGAGTAGTACCGGATCTCGACATCCTGCTCGCTCGCGGTCTTGCGCGCCGCGGCGTCGGCGCGGACATTGAAGCCGATCACGATCGCACCTGAGGTGACCGCGAGGTTGACATCCGACTCGTTGATGCCCCCCACGCCGCTCATCAGCACATTGACCTTCACCTCATCGGTGGACAGCTTCTGCAGGCTGTCGCGAATAGCCTCGGCGGAACCCTGGACGTCGGCTTTCACCAGCACGTTGAGCGATTCAACCTCGCCTTCCTTCATCTGCTCAAACAGGCTCTCCAGCTTGGCTGCCTGCTGCGCAGCCAGGCGCGAATCTCGCTGCCTGACTTCACGGAACTCGGCGATCTCGCGCGCTTTCCGCTCGTCCTCAATCACCACCAGCTCATCGCCTGCCTCGGGCGAGCCGGACAGTCCCAGCAGCACCACCGGGATGGAGGGGCCAGCCGATTCGACTTGTTGGCCTTGCTCGTCGAGCAGGGCTCGAACACGACCATAAGCCTTGCCGACTACTACGGTATCGCCCCGCTTGAGCGTGCCGCTCTGCACCAGAATCGTAGCCACTGGACCACGTCCCTTCTCCAGCGAGGAGTCGACCACCGTTCCGATGGCATGCCCCTCAACCGGCGCCTTGAGCTCAAGCAGCTCCGCCTGAAGCAGGATGGCTTCAAGCAGCTCATCAATCCCCTCTCCGGTATGAGCCGAGACGTGAACGAATTGCGTATCGCCGCCCCATTCCTCGGAAATCACTTCTTCCTGTGAGAGCTCCGCACGCACCCGTTCCGGATCGGCGGTCTCTTTATCCATCTTGGTCACGGCCACGACCATTGGCACATTACCGGCACGGGCGTGGTGGATCGCCTCTCTGGTCTGCGGCATGACGCCATCATCAGCCGCCACGACGAGCACGACCACATCCGTAGCACTCGCACCACGAGCACGCATGGCGGTGAATGCCTCGTGCCCCGGGGTATCCATGAACGTGACCGTGCCACGTGGCGTGTCGACGTGGTAGGCACCGACGTGCTGCGTGATACCACCAGCCTCACCGGCGGTGACCTTGGCACGACGAATATAGTCGAGCAGCGAGGTCTTGCCATGGTCAACGTGGCCCATGACCGTGACCACTGGCGGACGTGGCAGCGCCTCGCCCTGTTCGACCTGCTCAAGCGCCTCGTCCTCGATTGCGGTCTCGGACTCGACATGTGCCCTGTGGCCCAACTCCTCGACCAAGAGGATGGCCGTATCCTGATCAAGGGTCTGATTGATGGTGGCCATCACTCCCATGTTGAACAGGGCCTTGACCACATCGACGCCCTTGACGGCCATGCGCTGCGCGAGCTCTTCGACCGAAATCAGCTCGGGGACGTTGATGTCGCGCACCACCGGTGCGGTCGGCTTCTCGAAGGTGTGCCGGGTGGCCGCGTCGGTCCTGGCGACCGCACCCCGCGCGCTCCTCTTGCCTTTCGTGCGACGTCGACCAGCACCGAGCTGCAGCTCCTCGCGACCGCCTCCTCGGGCACTGCGTCCCTTGCTGGCGCGCTTCGGCCGCCTCTCATCAGCGGATACCGGAACACCGGGAGCATCTTCCGGCATCGCAACGATGCGCAGACGTGATCTCCTCTTCGGCTCAGCTTTTGCCGGGGGTTCCTCCGCGTCTTCCTCCAGGTCGGCCGCGGCTGTCGGCTCGGACTCTTCCTCAACAGCCGTTTCTGGTGTCTTTTCCTCGACCGGTGTCTCCGCGACCTCGGCCGGCACCTCGCTCGGCTCAGGCTCAACGGCCTCGGCCACGACCTCGTCGTCCTTGGCGACTTCTGTCTCGGTCTCGACCGCCGGCACGTCCTGCTTGCCTTCTGCAGCCTTCTCTTCGACGACCGGCGCTGCCGGTGTCTCGGTCACCGGCGGCTGCTCTTCCGCTACCGGCTGCTCGGTGACTTCTTCAGCTGCCTCGACTTCCTCGCGGGGCACATAGGTCTTGCGACGACGATACTCCACCGCGACGGTCTTGCTACCACCTCGGCCGCCACCGCCAACCTTGATTTCCTGCTGCGAGCGACGCTTGAGCGTGATGCGCGAAGATGGCTTTTTCACTTCAGCGCCACTGGCCGCACTCGACTTGCGCAGATGGGCCAGCAGCTTCATCTTGTCGTCGTCACCGACACTGGCATCCACGGAGGCGACAACCACACCCGCCTCAGCCAGTTGCTCAAGCAGCCGCTCCGGGGTGGTGCCAACCACTTTTGCCAATTCTTTAACTGTGACCTCGGACATTAACGACTCCTGTGGTCCTGCAAACTATCAAATATTAATGCGACGCCTCGGCACCTGCCGACGGCGACGGGTCGGGAAAACCGACCGATCAGGCGAACCAAGGCGCCCGCGCAGCCATAATAAGCTGCCCGGCAAGTTCCTCGTCCACTCCTTCATATTCCATCAACTCATCGATGGCGAGCTCAGCCACGTCCTCCGAGGACTTTATATTGTTCTCGCGCAGACTCGCAGCCAGCTCAGCCGTCATCCCGTCGAGCTCCTCGAGCGGCAGTGCGTCGTTGGCCTCGGCGGGCTCCTCCTCGGCCTCGGCGCCACCGGAGATGGCCAGCGCCAGTAGGGCATCGCGAGCACGGCTGCGCAATTCATCGACGATATCCTCGTCAAACCCTTCGACCTCGAGCAGCTCTTCGGTGGGCACGTAGGCGATCTCCTCGATGGAGGTAAAGCCGGCCTCGACCAGCACCTCACCCACATCCTGATCAACGTCGAGCGCCGTCATGAACCGCTCGACGATACGGCGACTCTCGGTCTCGCCTTTCTCAATCGCCTGCTCCTCGCTCATGACGTTGATCTGCCACTGGGTCAGCTGGCTGGCCAGACGCACGTTCTGACCGCCGCGCCCGATTGCCTTGGGCAGGTTCTCCTCGCTGACGGCGACGTCCATGGTACCCGCGTCCTCGTCAACGACGATCGAGACCACCTCGGCCGGCGACATCGCATTGATCACGAACTGCGCCGGATTCTCGTCCCAAACGATGATATCAACCCGCTCACCGGCCAGCTCGTTGGTCACGGACTGAACCCGCGAGCCACGCATGCCCACACAAGTGCCCACCGGATCGATACGTGGATCGTTGGAGCGCACCGCGATCTTCGCCCGCAAGCCCGGATCCCGGGCCGCGTTAACGATCTCGATCAGCCCCTGGGGGATCTCCGGCACCTCAAGCTTGAACAGCTCGATCAAAAACTCCGGCGCACTGCGCGAGACAAAAATCTGCGGACCGCGCGGCTCATGGCGCACGTCAGTGACGTAGCCACGCAGACGATCACCGGGGCGAACCGACTCGCGGCCAATCATCTCGTCACGCGGGATTATCGCCTCGGCGTTGCCGCCCAGGTCGAGGATGACGTTGCCACGATCAATCCGCTTGACCAGCCCCATGATGAGCTCACCTTTACGGTCCTGGTACGCCTCAACCACCTGCTGGCGTTCGGCTTCGCGCACCTTCTGCACGATCACCTGCTTGGCTGCTTGCGCAGCGATGCGCCCGAACTCGATCGACTCGATCTCTTCCTCGATGTAATCGCCGACCTGGATCTCGGGGTCATCCATTCGCGCGGCTTCGAGGATGATCTCACGCTCTGGATTTTCGGAGCTGTCGCCCTCAACCACTTGCCAGCGACGGAAGGTGCGATAGCTGCCCTTGTCCTGGTCAATCTCAACACGCGTCTCGATGTCGCCACCGTGACGCCTGCGCGCCGCCTGGGCGAGCGCGGCCTCGATCGCCTCGAAGATTACTTGACGTTCGATACCCTTCTCGTTGGAGACCGAATCGACGACAAAAAGGATTTCTTTGTTCATGTTGCTAGCCAGATCGCTCTATTTCCGCGCTGTGCGCCGTTTTTTTCGCTTGCTGCGGCCACGCTTGCTCTTGCTGTTGTCGCCAAACTCATAGACCAGATTGGCCTTTTCGACTTCCTCGAAACGGAAGACCAATTCTCCCACCTCCTCGACCAGGACGGTGATGTCTTCCTCTTCGACGCCCTGGATGACGCCTTCAAATCTTTTCTGCCTCGCCACCGGCTTGTACAACCGCAGTCGTACCCGATGCCCAGCAAAGCGGGCAAAATCCTCGGTGCGGAATAGCGGCCGCTCTACGCCCGGCGAGGAAACCTCCAGCCGGTACGCTCCGGGGATCGGATCCTCGACATCAAGCACGCCGCTGATCGCGTCGCTGATCTCGGCGCAGTGATCAACCGTGATGCCGTCCGGGTGATCGGCATAGACACGCAGCAACCCCGCAGGGCCACCACGAAGCTCACTCCCGACCCATTCGTAGCCGAGATCCTCGACCACCGGCCGGAGCATGTCCTCGATTGCCGTCGGAATCCGTTGCACGTCTGCGATCACCCTCTAAATTGGAAAACTACCGTAGCGCCGGGGCCACACCCAGGAAAACAAAAAAGCCCCAAATGGGGCCCGGCATTACTCTATAAGCCAATGTTCGAGGGAACGAGAATATAAAGACAACACCGGGGAAAGTCAATCGAGCGGGCTGGCGGCAGTCGGGACGACAGGCCCCCGACACGCGACAGGCCCCCGACACGCGACTGGCCTCAACGGTTCACTCCCCGCGCAGGTCGTCGAAGAACTGTTTGACTGAACCGAGGAACGATTGCTGCCGCGGCCGATGCTTGCCGGCCACGCCTTCGTCGTCGCCGCCCAGCGACAGCTCGAACGCCTCCAGCAACTCCCGCTGTTTCCGGCTGAGTCTGACGGGCGTCTCCACCTGCACGGTGACCAGCAAGTCGCCCTGTCCACCACCACGCACCGGCCGAACGCCCTTGCCGCGCAGGCGGAAGATCTTGCCCGTCTGGGTCTCCTCAGGGATGCGAAGCTTGACCTTGCCATCGAGCGTCGGCACCTCGATCTCACCACCAAGCGCTGCGGTGGCGAAACTGATCGGCATGTCACACAGCAGATTCGCGGCGTCGCGCGTGAACAGCGGGTGCGGCTTGATATCGATCAGGATATATAAATCCCCCGGCGGGCCGCCCTTCTCACCAGGCGCACCCTCGCCACCGTGGCGGATGCGGTCACCAGTGTCGACCCCGGCGGGAACCTTGATCGAAAGCGTCTTCTGCGTCTCGACCCGCCCTGTGCCGCCACAATCGGTACAGGGATCCTCGATCTGCTGCCCCTCGCCGCCGCAATCCGGGCAGGGCTGCTGAATGGAGAAAAAACCCTGCTGGATGCGCACTGCCCCCTGACCACCGCAGGTAGTACAGGTGACCTTGCCCGTGCCTGGCTTGGCGCCACTGCCATCACAGGTTCCGCAAGGTTCGGTCGTCGGAATTCGGATCTCGACGGTGGTGCCGCGTACCGCCTCCTCGAGCGTAAGCTTGAGGTGGTACTGCAGATCAGCACCCCGCGAGGCGCCACCACGTGCCCGTCCGCCACCGAAGATGTCACCGAAGACATCGCCGAAAATATCGGAAAAGCCGGCACCGCCACCAAAGCCGCCGGGCCCCTGGCCATCGACCCCGGCATGGCCGAACTGATCGTAGGCCGAGCGCTTCTGCGGATCGGAAAGCACCTCGTAGGCCTCCTTGGCCTCCTTGAACAGTGTTTCCGCCCCCGGATTGTCCGGATTGCGGTCCGGATGGTGCCTCATTGCCAAGCGACGATAGGCCTTCTTCAGTTCGTCAGCCGAGGCATTTTTGCTGACCCCCAGCACCTCGTAGTAATCACGTTTTGCCATGGTCGATCTCTACGACTGTATTGCTTGCCGGCCATGGACATGCCCATGCACATCCAGGGCCGAGAAAATGTTGGACGGGCCCCGTTGCCGGATGGCCCGTCCATGAAATTCAAGTGCCACGCCAACGCGTGACACAAAAATACCCGCCGGGGACTGAGCCCCTGAGCGGATGATGACAAGCGGGAAAGTCAGCGACTTACTTCTTGTCGTCGTCTTTGACTTCCTCGAAGTCGGCATCGACGACATCGTCGTCCTGCCCGGCCTGCTGACCACCGGCCTCATCGCCCTGGCCGGTAGCCTGGGCCTTCTGCATGATCGTGGCGGAGGCCTGGGACAGGGCCTCGATCTTGGCGTCGATCGCAGCCTTGTCGTCGCCCTTCATCGCCTCGCGCAGCTCGGCGATGGCCTCCTCGACCGGCTTTTTGTCATCCTCGGTCAGCGCATCACCGGCATCGGTCATCGTCTTCTCGACGGTGTGGATGATGCCGTCACCCTGGTTGCGCGCCTCGACCAACTCCTTCTGCTTCTTGTCTTCGTCGGCGTGCGCGGCGGCATCGTCCACCATGCGCTGCACTTCTTCCTCGGACAGGCCGGAGCTGGCCTTGATCTCGATCTTCTGCTCGCGACCGGTGCCCTTGTCCTTGGCCGAGACGTGCAGGATGCCGTTGGCGTCGATGTCGAATGTGACCTCGATTTGCGGCTGGCCACGGGGCGCCGGCGGGATCTCGGTGAGATCGAAGCGACCCAGCGACTTGTTGCCCGCGGCCATCTCGCGCTCGCCCTGCAGCACATGCACGGTCACGGCAGTCTGCTGGTCCTCGGCAGTCGAGAAGGTCTGACTCGCCTTGGTCGGGATGGTGGTGTTCTTCTCGATCAGTTTGGTCATGACGCCGCCCATCGTCTCGATGCCGAGTGACAGCGGGGTTACATCCAGCAGCAGCACGTCGCTGACACCGCCGGAGAGCACACCGCCCTGGATCGCCGCACCGATGGCCACGGCCTCGTCCGGGTTGACGTCCTTGCGCGGATCCTTGCCGAAGAACTCGGCGACGGTATCACGCACCTGTGGCATGCGAGTCTGACCACCGACCAGGATCACGTCGTCGATATCGGATGCCGACAGACCGGCATCCTTGAGCGCCACCTTGCACGGCTCGATGGTGCGCTTGACCAGCTCTTCGACCAGCGACTCGAGCTTGGCCCGCGTGATCTTGACGTTCATGTGCTTCGGGCCGCTCTGGTCCGCCGTGATGTACGGCAGGTTCACATCGGTCTGCTCGGTGGAGGACAGCTCGATCTTGGCCTTCTCGGCGGCCTCCTTGAGGCGCTGCATGGCGAGAGCGTCATTGGACAGGTCCACGCCCTGCTCTTTTTTGAACTCATCGACAAGGAAATCGATCAGACGATTGTCAAAGTCCTCACCACCCAGGAAGGTGTCGCCGTTGGTGGACAGGACCTCGAACTGCTTCTCGCCATCAACGTCAGCGACCTCGATGATGGAGACGTCGAAGGTACCGCCACCCAAGTCGTAGACCGCGATCTTGTGATCGCCGCCACTGGATTTGTCCATGCCATAGGCCAGTGCCGCGGCGGTCGGCTCGTTGATGATGCGCCTGACCTCCAGCCCGGCGATCTGACCGGCATCCTTGGTGGCCTGACGCTGATTGTCGTTGAAGTAGGCCGGCACGGTAATGACTGCTTCAGTCACCTCTTCGCCCAGGTAGGCCTCGACATCCTTCTTGATCTTCATCAGAACACGAGCGGAGACTTCCGGTGGCGCCATCTTCTTGCCATTGGCCTCGACCCAGGCGTCGCCATTGTCGGCCTTGACGATCTTGTAGGGCATCAGCTTGATGTCTTTTTGCACCGCCTCTTCGTCGAAGCTGCGGCCGATCAGGCGCTTGACCGCATACAGGGTATTTTCCGGGTTGGTGACCGCCTGGCGCTTGGCCGGCTGGCCGACGAGGATCTCGCCGTCATTGGTGTAGGCGACTACTGATGGGGTGGTGCGTGCACCCTCGGCGTTCTCGATTACCTTGCCGGACTTGCCGTCCATGATGGCGACGCAGGAATTGGTCGTCCCCAGGTCGATACCGATTATCTTGCTCATGCTGCCTGTCTCCAGAGTCTGTCGTGAATACGTAAAATCCGGTCGGCGGACTGAATGAGGCGCCACTCTCGGGCCACCCCAGGCGAGTTGCAGATCACCCTCTTGCCGCCCTTGTGGTTGGACTTGCGGGCAACGCCCGATTTTTCAAGTCAGCCACAAGAAAACTGTTCGCCTTACTCCTGCTTGGGCTTGGACACCACCACCAGCGCCGGGCGAACGACACGGTCATTGAGCAGATAGCCCTTCTGCATGACATCAACCACGTGGTCCGGCTCGCCCTCGTGCGGCTGCGTGCTCATGGCCTGGTGATGATCCGGATTGAAGCGCTCGCCAACCGGATCGACGGGCTGCACGCCGAACCGGTCCAGGGTCTGGAGCAGCATCTTGAGGGTCATCTCACCGCCCTCCTTGATCTTTTCCAGCGTGGCGTTGTCCTGCTCGGTCGCCGCGATGCCGAGCTCCAGTGAGTCGATCACCGGCAACAACCCCTCGACAAAGCGCTCCAGAGCGAACTTGCGCGCCGATTCGATATCCCGCTCGGCCCGACGACGCAGGTTCTGCATTTCCGCGGCCATGCGCAGGATCTCTTCTTCTTTCTCGGCGAGAGCCGCCCGGAGCTCAGTCACCTCGCCAGCGTCACCCGTCTGCTCCTCGCTCTCGACGGGTGGCTCAGAGTGTTCCTGGTTCAGCCCATCTTGATCAACCGGCCTGTCCGTCATTGAAGCTCTCCTGAAAATGGTTGGAAAAATATATTTGGGAAATGTGTTTGGAAAAGCTTGGGGCGCCCAAGATCTTTATCAACCCGGGATTTTCAAGAAAATGAGAAAGCGGGCGTGCCCCCGACACAGGAGCATCGAATCACTGGCGTGACAGCGTGTTTGATAGCAGGCGTGAGGTGACCTCGACGATCGATATCACCTGCTCATAGGGCATGCGTTTGGGACCGATCACGCCGAGCACGCCCACAACTTCCCCGTCAACGCCATAGGAGGCACCCACCACGCCACACTCATCAAAGCTGGGCGAGCCGGATTCGTGCCCGATGAAAATCTTCACCCCCTGGGCTCGCTCGCACTGGTCGAGCAGCGATACCAACTCGCGCTTTTCGGCAAAGGCATTGAACAGTCGGCGCATGCGCTCGATATCACCCAGTTCGTCGATGCCCATCAAGTTCGTCTGCCCAGCCACCGCGACCCCAGCGTCCTCCTCAACCGCCTCGACCGCAGCCTCCGCCAGCACGATCGCCTCGTTGAGATTGCCCTCGAGCTCCTTGCGGGTGCGCTTGAGCTCATCGACGAGCGTCTCGCGCAATGCCTGGATCGACTGGCCGTCAAGCCGCTCGTTGAGGAAATTGGCAAAACGGGTCAACTCAGCCTGGCTGTAGGGTTTTTCCGGGTGAAGGATGCGATTTTGCACCCCGCCATCATCGGTAACCAGTACCATCAGCACGCGCCCTGGCGACAGCGAGACAAAATCAATCTGGCGGAACAGCGCCCGCACGCGCGACGGGATGGTCACCACGCCAGCAAACCGAGTCAGGCTGGAGAGCAGAGTCGAGGCGGTGTCAGCCAGATGCTGCGGGTCATTCTCGGCCGCCTCGCGCAGGATGCGTTTCAGTCGTCGGGCATCCACCGGGGCACGCGACGGAGAAACCAGCAACGAGTCGACAAACAAGCGGTAGGCCAGCTCAGTGGGCACGCGCCCTGACGAAGTGTGTGGTGCACGCACCAACCCAAGATCCTCAAGATCCGCCATGACGTTGCGCACGGTTGCCGGACTGAGATTGAGATCCGACATGCGTGCAAGCGCACGGGAACCCACCGGCACCCCTTCGTCGGTATAGCGATCGATCAGCACCCGAAGCAGGGTCTGCGCCCGCTCGGGCAGTTCACTCCAAGCGTCCGTCATTGCATAAAACCAGGTGGCTGAGTTGAGGTCTTGTCAGGTGGCTAAATTAGCACTCGTCCGTGTAGAGTGCCAAATTCACGCGTCTCGGCACATGACCAGCCGGCTCGGCGGGATTCCTTTGCTAGACTGAGCTGGGCTAGGCTGAGCCGAGCTGGACCGATCCAAACACACCACGCCCGCAACCAGTGCGTGCTGGTCGGCGGGCGCACCGCACCATAGTAGATAGAGGGCAATAAATACGCCATGAAAGCCTGGCTTATTCTGCTTGCAGCCGGTTTGCTAGAAATATTCTGGGCGACCGGTCTACGCTTCACCGACGGCTTTTCCCGCCTGGTTCCATCGGTCATCGTGCTGGTGGTCGCCTGGGTCAGCTTCTACCTGCTGGCTGTCGCAATGCGCGAGATCCCCATGGGCACAGCCTACGCGGTCTGGACCGGCATTGGGGCCGCCGGGGTGGCGGTACTCGGGATTCTCTGGTTCAAGGAGCCGGCTTCCGCCGTGCGTCTTTTCTTTCTTGCGATGATCGTGATCGGCATTATCGGCCTGAAATGGTCCTCCGGGAACAACTGAGCCGCCGACAGGAGCAACAGCAGTTACCATGAAACCGACCTCCCGGCCTACCCGCACGCACCTGAACACATCGCCGGCCTTCTCGCGCCTGGGTATCATCACCAAGCCCAAGGGGGGCGCGGTACTTGCCAAGGTTTACCGAAGCCTCGTAGCAATAGTCGAAAGGCACGGGGTGGACTGGGCACTCGACGAAGGAGCCGAAAATCCGGCCCCCTCGATACCGGCCAAGCGCTTTTCTCGCGATCGTAACGACCGTGACTTGGTTGTGGTGCTCGGCGGCGATGGCACGATGCTCAATGCCGCGCGGTCGCTATGCGCCCACGAAATGCCGATTCTCGGCGTGAATCTGGGCCGGCTGGGCTTTCTCGCCGACATCCGCCCGGAGGAAATGGAAGACTACCTGCCGGCGATCCTCGACGGGCACTACAGTGAGGAATCCCGCTTTCTGTTGCAAGGCAGTCTGGTGCGCAGCGACACCCGCATCCTGGAGTCGGTTGCACTCAACGACATCACCTTCAAAGTGCGCGATCCGGCCCGGATGGTCGAGTTCGAGATGAGCATTGACGGCATCCTGGTCAATCAGCAACGCTCCGACGGTGTGGTGGTCTGCACCCCAACCGGTTCGACTGCCTATGCGCTGTCGGCCGGCGGCCCGCTGATCAACCCCGATCTGCACGCTGTGGGTATCGTCTCGATCTGTCCGCACACCCTGAGCTACCGGCCGATCGTGGTGGATGCCCGCCACCAGATCGAGATCCGACCTGTGAAGGGCTCACGCAGCGGTGCCATGGTGAGCTTCGATGGCCAGCTCAATCAGCCGCTGAAATATGGCGATGTGCTGTCGATCTCGAAACACGAACATGAGATTCGCCTGATCCACCCGGCCGGCCACGACCACTATTCACTGCTACGGGACAAGCTGGGCTGGAGCGGGCAGACGTTCTGACCGCCGTCAGAATTGCCACGAGGCACGGTTAGCATCGACATCGGCCAAGCACGTTAGCCAGGATATTATTCAGGACATTAGCCAGGGAATTGCCCGCCAATATGTTGACCAGCCTCTTCATTCGCCAGATCGCCCTGATCGATCAGCTCGAGCTCGATTTCACCGCCGGCATGACCGCATTGACGGGTGAGACAGGCGCCGGCAAATCGATCCTGATCGACGCCATCGGTCTGCTGCTGGGAGATCGGGCCAACATGAATCTCCTGCGCAGCGGCTGCGACCAAGGCGAGGTCAGCGGCGAATTCCAGCTGCCGGTGGGCAGCCCGGCGGTACGGTGGCTTGGCGAGCAGGAGCTCGACGAAGCTCCCGAAGGCAAAACGGTACCGCTAATCGTGCGCCGTCTGTTGTCACGCGACGGCCGCTCGAAGGCCTGGATCAACGGCCGTCCCGTGCCGGGACAGACGCTCAAAGGCCTTGGCCAACACCTGATCGATATCCACGGCCAACATCAGAACCAGCGGCTGATGCAGCCAAGGACCCAGCTCGCCCTGCTCGACCACTTCTGCGGTCTTGATGATCAGGTAGCCGAACTCAGCCACCTGAGCGGTCTGATTCAGGCTGATGAAGAACAACTGGCCCGTCATCGTGCTGAGCAACACTCGCGCGCCGACCGGCTCGCTTTCCTCCAGTTCCAGCTCGAGGAAATCGAACAAATCGACCCGCAGCCCGATGAATTCAATCTACTGCACACCGAACTCAAGCGGCTGTCCCGGCTGGACGAGTGGCGGCAGGTCCTGGCCGAACAGACAGGTTTTCTGTTCGATGAAGACGGCAACGTCCATGATCGCATCAGCGCCGCCGAGCAGGCACTCTCGCGGATCGTCGAGCTCGACGAGTCCCTCGGCCCGGTCATCGAGGTGCTGCAGTCCATCGAGATACAAATCGCCGAGGCCGTCGACACCCTGCGCGACCGACTCGAATCGGCGGAGGCCGACCCGGAACGCCTCGCGACAATCGAGTCCCGGCTGGAAGACTTGCACGAACTGGTACGCAAGCATCGTATCGCCCCGGAAATGCTCGAGCAGCACATCGCCGATCTGCGCGAAGAACACGAACGGCTCGAGCAGGCCGGCAGCTCGCTGGGCGAGGTGGAATCTCGCCTGGCCGAGAATTGCGCCGCCTATGACGTGCTGGCCGCCAACGTCAGTGCCAAACGCAAAGCCGGTGCGAAGAAGCTGGCTGAGCGACTCAAGGACTCCATCCGTGAATTGGGCATGCCCAACGGTGAGTTCGTGGTGCAGCTGACTCATTCCGAGACCCTCGAGGAACGCCGCGGCGAGCACGGCATCGACGAGGTGTCCTTCCTGATCAGCGCCAACCGCGGTCAGCCCGTTGCCCCACTCAATCAGATCGCCTCAGGCGGTGAGCTGGCCCGTGTGAGCCTGGCCCTGAAGACCCTGACCGCCGGTGACGACCCGGTGGGCACCTTCATCTTCGATGAGGTCGATACCGGCATCGGCGGGGCCACCGCGGCGATCGTCGGCGCGCATCTGCGGGCCCTGGGCGAGTCGCGCCAAGTGCTGTGCGTCACCCATCTGCCGCAGGTTGCCGCCCACGGCCATCACCAGGCGCGTATCGAGAAAGAGGAGCTGGCGGATTCTACCCGCACCTGGGTACGAGCCCTGGACCCCGATCAACGCATCGAGGAACTTGCCCGCATGCTCGGCGGACGAGAAATCACCGAGCAGACACGCGCACACGCCCGGGAATTGCTCGAGGAACCTCTATGGAAACCACGTCACCACCCGACCTGAACCGCGCACCTCCATAAAATGGAAAATGCCCGCCCGGGCAACCCCGAACGGGCATCTATTTATTTACTATCGGGCTATCGGGCTATCGGGCTATCGGGCCAAAATGTACTTACTTCTTCTTGCCGGTCGCCTTGCGACTGTAACCGTAGATGACCAGCGAGTAGTCGGTCAGATCAAAATCGAATTCATCGACGATCTTTGCGATACGTTCCTGAATGATCGGATCATGAAACTCCTCGACCTGGCCGGTCTTCACACAGACCAGGTGGTCGTGGTCCCCCTTGGAAATCAACTCGAAGACGGCCTTGCCCCCCTCGAATTGATGACGCTTGAGGATGTCGGCAGTCTCGAACTGGGTCAGCACCCGGTAGACCGTGGCCAGACCAATTTCCTCGCCGCGGGCAAGCAGCTCCTTGTAGACGTCCTCGGCGCTCATATGCCAGTCCAGATTGGACTCCATGATCTCGAGGATTTTCACCCTGGGCAGGGTGACCTTCAGGCCGGCCTTCTTGAGTTCACTGGAATTCAAAAACTTTGCCCTCAATGACATTCGATTGATTCGCTGCAGCGGATTGTAACCGATCACGTCGCTTTTGGCGGAAAGCCGTCTCCATTATCCCAATAGCGGCCGATGTACCCAGACCATGCTGGTATCAGCCATCAGAGGGGGTATGATTGAATGTTGTCGAATAGGCTTGCCCGACCATTCAGAAGCAGGTTCCCCAGATCATGCAGCGCCCATTTCTCGCCCTTCCGCTTGTCGCCACCCTGCTCGCCGGCTGTTCGTCGGTGCACGTCCCAAGCTTCATCCAGGTCTACCAGCCGGACATCCAGCAAGGCAACATCATTGAAGAAGAGCAGATCAATCGCCTTCGTGCGGGCATGGCGCAATCGCAAGTGCGCGCACTGCTCGGCACGCCGAGTCTTGACGACATCTTCCACGCCGGCCAGCAAGACACCTATATCTACTACGACAAGCGCGGCAAACAGGATGCCTTCCAGCATCGGCTGGTGATCGAATACGATCAGGCCGGCCGGGTCACGTCCATCCGACAGGATGGCATGGACCTCGCCGAGGCCCCGTCAATGAATAGCGCGGAACTGCCCAAGGAGGAGGACCCGGACCGGGGTGCCGAGGCTGCCCCCATAATTTCTCCTCAGAACGACCTCTACGATCTGGGAACGGGAGATCAGTCGATCACCCCGCTAAGGGGCGGTACGCTCTAACGAGCGGTAGCAGACTAACGCGCAGCGGCAGAACCATTCCACCAGGCTCGGGTTTCATTCGCCCGGCTTTCCGTGCCGGCTACCGTCTCCCGGGAGTCATCCTTGCTCGAAATCACCTTTCTCGGCCGCTCCACTGGCCGGCCCGGCTTTCGTCTTGTCCTGCTTTCCGCCTTCCGGGTTGTTTTTCCGGCTTTCCGCCTTCCGGTTGGCCCTCTTTCGATCATCCCTCTGGGCCCGGTCGCGGCGGGCCGCTTTCGGATCCACGATCAGAGGCCGATAGATCTCCACTCGATCCCACTCTCGCAGCTCCTGCGACAGCGGGGCCGCCCTGGAGAAGATGCCCACCTTCTGCTGGTCGAGATCGATCTCCGGGAAGCGCTCGAGAATACCGCTGGCACGAATGGCTTCCTCAATCGTCGCCCCTGCAGGCACTTCCGTCTCCAGAATCACCTGCACGTCCGGGCGTGCGTAGGCCACCTCGACCTTCACGCCTGGCCATCCTCGACGGGGTAGACTTGGTAGGCTCGCTTGCGGAACGCCCCCACCAGGCTCTTGACGATCTCGGCGAATATCGGCCCAATGATCCGCTCAAGCAACCGGTTGGAGAACTCGAACCGCATGTCCAGCGTGACCCGTGATCCGCCATCGGGCAAGTCCTCGAACCTCCAGTATCCGTCGAGATGACGAAACGGCCCATCGATCAGCGTCACTATGATTCTGGAGCCCGGGTCGTTGTGATTTCGAGTGACGAAGGTCTTGCGGACCGCGCCCTTGCGCAGGGTAACGCTCGCCTCGACCTCATCGCCGGAGGCCTGCAAGATGCGAGTCTGTTCGCACCAGGGAAGAAAGTCAGGGTAGGCGCTGATGTCGTTGACCAGCGCATACATCTGCAGCGCGGAAAACGGCACGTCGACCTGTCGCTCGATGGAAGTGCTCATGCTGAGAAAAATATCGCCTTTGCGTTTGTGACTCCGGCACCGGATGAAGGGGCTGGGCAGTTCCGGTCGGAGCGCAAAGTCTAGCAGAGCTTTCCTAGCCGAACAGACCCAGGCCATTGAGAAACACCAGCGCCACTCCAGCCGGCGCAACCACCGCCGCCAGCCACCACCAGAGCTGGTAGCGCCAGCCGTCCAGGCCCAGCTCGGCCCGGGAATCAGCACGCCGCATTCGCCAGGCGGCGAACAGTGAAATCAGCATGCCGCCAGCCGGCAGCATGATGTTGGCAGTGACGAAGTCCAGAAGACCGAAGATCGTCTTGCCAAACAGCGTTACCTCACCAAGCAGGCTGAACGACAACGCGGCAAGCACACCCAACGACCAGGTCGAAACACCCACAGCCACGGCTGATTGCCAGCGCGGGATGCCGAATTGCTCCCAGAGATAGGAGACTGCCGGTTCCACTAACGAGATCGCCGACGTCCAGGCGGCAATCGACACCAGCACGAACAATACGATCGCAAGCCAGTAGCCCCACTCCATCTGGCCGAGGGCCAGCGGCAGCGTCTGGAACACCAGACCCGCGCCCTGCTCTGGACTCATCCCATTGGAGAACACGATCGGGAAGATCACCATGCCGGCGAGCAGCGCAGTTCCGGTGTCAAGCAAGATGATCCAGAAGCTCGCCCGCACGATCGAGACGCCGCCGGGCATGTACGAGCCATAGACCATGATCGCCCCCATGCCGAGGCTCAGGGTGAAGAACGCATGCCCTAGCGCCACCAGCACGGTCTGTCCGCTGACCTTGGAAAAGTCCGGGGCGAACATGAACTCCATCGCCGGCGCAAACCCCGGTGTGCCTATGTTGTAGCCAAGCAGCAACACCAGCAACACCAGCAGCATCGGCATCATGATGCGAGTAGCGAGCTCCAGCCCATCGCGTACGCCACGAGCGACCACGGTCACGGTGAACACCATCGCCACCGTATGCCAGAACAACAATGTGCCGGGACTGGCGACCAGGTTATCAAACAGACCCGAGATCGTTTCCACACTGGCACCGACAAACACACCGTCAGCAGCTTTCTTCACATAGGCCAGCGCCCAGCCCATCACCACCGAGTAGAAACTCAAGATCAGAAAACCGGTCAGCACACCCATCCAGCCGATCACCTGCCAGCCCGAGCTCACCCCGGCCTCACGGTGGAGCTTTCCCATGCCAGTGATCGGATTGGAACGGGCACGTCGGCCCAGCATCACCTCACTGATCAGGATCGGGGCGGCGACGATCAGCAGACAGGCGAGGTAGATCATCACGAACGCCCCGCCACCGTTTTCGCCCATGATGTAGGGGAATTTCCAGATATTGCCCAGTCCGACGGCCGAGCCGGCCGACGCCAGGATGAAGGCCATTCGGCCGCTCCATTCCGGACGGTTCTCGAGATGCTGTTGGGACACCGGGCTTCCTCTTCGATTTGGACGAACAGTGGCTGGTCGCTGGAAAACTACCACCATGCCGTCATCGCGGCCAAGTCGCATCCTCCCACCAGTCGCCATCAATGAAGACCGCCGAGGAGTCGGGCACATCCTGTTAGAATGCCGGCATGAGCAAAAACAAGAAGACCACCAACAGTCAGTCGACCATTGCGCTGAACAAGAAAGCGAAATTCGATTTCTTTCTAGGCGAGCGTATCGAGGCCGGTCTGGTGCTTGAGGGCTGGGAGGTCAAGGCCCTGCGCGCCGGCAAGGCCCAGATCGCCGACTCGCATGTCATCATCAAGGATGGCGAGGCCTGGCTGCTTGGAGCGGTGATCACGCCGTTGATACAAGCCTCCAGCCATGTTCGACCGGATCCGACTCGCACGCGCAAGCTGTTGCTGCATCAGCACGAGCTCGCTCGTCTGACCGGCCAGGTCGAGCGCAAGGGGTTCACCATTGTCCCTACCGCCCTGTACTTCAAGCGCGGCGTGGTCAAGCTCGAGATCGCCCTGGGCCAAGGCAAGAAGGCACACGACAAGCGCGCAACCATCAAGGACCGTGACTGGCAGCGCGACAAGCAGCGGCTGGTCCGTCACAGCAAATGATCCTGCTCGACGAGCCCCCGGGAGCGGCTCGGTCCGGCTTTGTACCACCGCCAGCCGGCCTCATCAATACGACTCGGCCAGCACCTCGCGCACAAAGGGGATAGTCAGGCGGCGCTTGACGATCATCGACTGGCGATCAAGCCGATCGAGCGCCTCGAGCAACGTGCCAACATCACGCGGCAGGCGGGCCAGCATCCACTGCGCCGTGGCGTGCGGCATTTCCAGCCCGCGATCCTGCGCACGGGTACGCAGGAGCTCAATCTTCTCACCATCACCGGGCAGGTGGATCGCCATCACCGCTCCCCAGACCAGCCGTGAGGCAAGGTCCGGCAGCGCCACCGACAACTCGCCAGGTGGCCGCGCTGCAGTCAGCAGCAGTGGCACCTCGGCTTCACGCGCCCGGTTGATCAGGTCGAACAGCAGGAATTCTCCCTCGGCCTGGCCAACGACTGCATCGACATCGTCGATCACCGCCATGGCGAAGGCATCAATCTGCTCGCTGGCCGCTGCCAGTTGGCCACCTAGTTGGCGCAGCGGCCAGTAGGCTGCCGGGCGCCCCATCATCCCTGCGTGGTAACAGGCCGCCTGAGCGAGATGCGATTTCCCCGAACCCGGCGGCCCGTGAATGAACACCTGCGCTTCGCCCTCGCCACCAGCCTGCTCGGCCAGGGTAGCCTTGAGCAACAGGTTCTCGTTGCCGATGAAACCCTCGAAGCTGGTCGGCGTGACCAGGTCCAACGCCAGCGGGATCTGCTGCATGCGCCGCTCAGCCCTTGGTCGTCTCATCACTACCGCCCGCAATCGGCGGCAGGGCCCGCCCTCGCTCACCGACCGCTCCCGCATAGTAGTGACTCTGCCGGTAAGCAGTCATGGCATACCGCCCCAACACGATCAGCACCGCCGAAATCGGCAGCGCGAGCAGGATGCCGAAAAAGCCGAATAGCTGACCACCCGCCATCACTGCAAAGATCACCGCCACCGGGTGCATGCCGATCTCGTTGCCGACGAAGCGCGGTTGCCAGGCCACCGTCTCCAGCACCTGCCCCACGCCGAACACGACCAACACCAGCAGCAGTGGCCACAGGCTGTCGGCCTGGATATACATGGCAATCAGTGCCAGCAGGATGCCGGTGATGGTACCGAGATACGGCACAAAGCTGACCAGTCCTGCGAACAGCCCGATCGCGATGCCTGTTTCAAGGCCGATCAGGGTCAGCCCCACCGAATAGGTCACGCCATTGGCGATCATCACTGCGAACTGACCACGCAGGAAGTTGCCCAGCATACAGTCGGACTCGCGGGCCATCTGGGTCACTGTTGCGGCGCGGTGCCGCGGCAGCATCTGCTCGATGCGCGTGATCACGGTCGGCCAATCACGTAAAAGATAGAAAGCAACTACCGGGGTCAGGAGCAGGTTCATCACCGCGACGAATACTGCGGTTCCCGTAGCCGAGACATTCATCATCCCATCGGCCAGCATCTTGCCGATGGTCTCGCCGTGCTTGACCAACAGGTCGCGCAACTGGCCGACCTGCAGCTCCACGCCGACAGTCTGATTGACCCAAGGAAGTACCCGCTGCTGCAGGAGGTCGAGCAACTGTGGGAACACCCGCACCAAGCGTGCCGTCTGCTCGATCAACACCGGGATCAGGGCGAGCAGGCCCACCAGCAACAGCAACGCGCCGATCAGGAAGATCAATGACGTGCCCCAAGTCCGAGAGATGCCGTGCCGATCGAGCCGGGTGACCAATGGATTGAACAGATAGGCGATGATGAAGCCGGCCACGAACGGACTCAGGATCGGCAACAGGAAGTAGACCACCAGCAGAAAGGCAACCAGCCCGATTCCGATCATCCAGCGCATCGCTCCCCTCCCTTGCGTCTTCCGATAACCGCCAGTCTAGCTGCCTCTGGCCGCGTTCAAGTCAGATCCGCTCGATATTCAGCCCCAGCGCGGCGAGATCTTCCTGGCGTGATGGACCGGCGAGCACCCCCACCGAGGCCGTCTCCGGCTTGAGGTAGGTTTCCGCCACCCGCTTGAGATCATCCTGGCTGACGTCCAGCACTCGGGCACGCATTTCGCGCAAATCCTCCGGCGTGCGCCCGTGCAGGCTGTCCATGAAGGCCTTTCTGGCCTCGCCGGCCGGTGAGCCCGGTTTGTCGATCGCTGCAATCACGCCGAAGATCGCCTCGTCGACTGCTCGGTCTTCGTGGGCGTTATCCACCACCCACTCGATCGCGCGGTCGAAGTCGTCGAGTGTTTCGCCCAGGCGCGGGTCACGGTAGGAGAAGAAGCGGAAACTGCCCGACTCGGCATCAAAACCGGCCCCACCACCGTAGGCCCCACCTTTCTCGCGGATAGCCGTATGCAGAAAGCCGTTACGCATGAAGCCGCCCAGCACGGTCAGTGCGGCGGCGTCGGGGTGCTGCGGTGGCACACAGGCATGCGCCTTGGCGCAGTAGTTGACGGCCAGGTTGCCAATCCAGGCCTCGCGCACCCGAGTCTGGCGGTGTCCCAGGCGAAAAGGCAGTTCAGTATGGCCCTGGTGCATGTGCGGCCGCAGCGCCTGTGCCATCTCGGCGAAGTGCCGCTGTTCGGTCACCACGCTGTAGTGCCGCAACCCACCCTTGAACTTGTCGTGCAGCCGCGCGAGCCGCGCCGCCAAAGCGCGCCGCGAGGCCGCCTGTTCAAGCCCACTGTCCATCGCCTTGATACGACGTACGCCCGCCACCCCTGCCGTCTCATGACGCTGTGTCGCCCGGGCCGACATGCCGCTGGAGGCCAGTAGCATCGCGTGGACATGGCCACCAACGGGTACCCGCTGTTCAGCAGAAAAACGCATCTGGCTGACCAGATCCCGGATGCGATCGATTTCATCGAAGCGCGCCGCATCAAGGTGCTGGTGGAACAGATCGACCATTGCATCGGCGTGACGGACCAGCGCCTTGCCCGACAGCAGCCAGAAACCGCTGACCCGATGCACATCGTCGATATCGGCGCGAATCGATGCACTGGCAAAGAAGCCACCCGTCTTCGCCGCCACGGCTTCGGCCATGGCCAGATAATCACGATCTCCAGCACCCAGTTCGGTCAACAGTCTCGTGTAGACCGGCAGCAACTCGATCTCGTCGCGGCTGAGTTCGGGCAGGTCGATCGCCAGCTGCAAGTAGCCCAGCCCGTTGGTGCTGCGACTGTACCAACGCTGGCTGGACGGCCGGTGGACGACCAACTCGGGTTGCGGAATATCGATGTCCGCCGGGATATCCGCGCGGGTCACTGTCGGCAGAAGGGAGGTATCTCCTTCCTCGGCCTGACGGGCCGCCAGCGCGCGGGCCTGCTCGACGATCTCTCGCTTGTCGTCCTCGGACAGGGTCTCCTGCATGGCCGCCAGGCGCGCCTGTTCCTCCGCTTGCTGGCGCGCGGACAGCTCGGTGTCGGGCTTGAGCACCAGGCGGACACGATGCGGGTTATCCAGCAATAGTCGGCGCACCAGGTTGGGAATGAACTGCGGATCGGCGGCCCTGGCTCGCAGACGCTCAAGCGCCGGCTCCAGGTCGAGCAGGTCGATCGGATCACTGTCGTGGACCGCCGCCGGCAACGCCCGGAGGATCAGATGCAAACCATAGGGAAAGCCATCGCCGGTTACCTCGCGCTGCGAGAGCTCCAACTGATGGAGCACCGACTCGACCATGTCGGGGTCAACACCCTGCTCGACCACCTCAGTCAACGTATCGAGGATTAGTTGTTCGACCGATTCGGCCCGGTCGGCCTCGCTACCCTCCAGACCGGCAACAAACACCATCTGTCGCCGAGAATCTTCCAACCCCAATACAGGTGAGGGCGCGGCACCTAGGTTGGTGGTCTCCAATGCCTTCAACAGTGGTGAGGCACTGTTCTCCAGCAGCACACCCTCGAGCAGCTCTGCCTCGAGCCGAGCATCGAGATCAGCACTCTCGCCCAGCATCCAGCCGATGTTTATATGGGTTTTCTCGGCAACGTCGTCATCATCGAGCGGGTAGACGTCCTCGACCTGCTTGGGTCCGGCGAAGATCGGCTGAAGTGGCACGGCCGAATCGGGCTCGATCGCATCGAAGTGCGCCAGCGCCTGCTCCTCGAACTCGCGCTGCAGCCGCTCGACTGGCTGGTCGCCATAGGTCATGAACACGGCGTTCGACGGATGATAGAAGCGCTTGTAGAACGCTACCATCTGCTCGTAGGTCAGATCCGGAATCCGGGCCGGATCGCCACCGGAATTGTGGTGGTAGGTGGTATCCGGGAACAGCTCACGCGAGAGGGCCTGCCAGAGCACCGAGGTCGGGTCGCTCATCGCCCCCTTCATCTCGTTGAACACCACCCCCTTGAAGGTCAGCGGCGTGCTCGGATCGTCCCACTGCTCGAATTCGACTCGATGACCCTCCTGGCGAAAGTCCAGCTCGTCGATGCGCGAGAAGAAGGTCGCGTCGAGATAAACGTCGAGCAGGTTGTAGAAGTCCTTCTCGTTGCAGGAAGCGAACGGGTAAGCCGTCCAGTCGCTCGAGGTGAACGCGTTCATGAAGGTGTTGAGCGACCGGCGGATCATCATGAAGAACGGGTCACGCACCGGATAGCGTTCCGAACCGCACAGAGCCGTGTGCTCGAGGATGTGCGCCACGCCGGTGGAGTCTTCCGGTACCGTACGCAGGCCGACGAGAAAGGCGTTCTGCTTGTCGTCAGTGGCCAGGTGGTAGTGCCGGGCACCGGTCTTGTCGTGCCGGTATTCCTCGACCGTCAGATCAAGTGCTTCGATGGGGACCGATCGCACCCGAGTGAACGTGGGGTGGTGACCCACGACATCTGAACCAGTAGCTGCTGACATGTTCGCGCGTGACTCCGCCAAGATTGCTGAATGGATCGAACCGCGCAGTGTAACGCACCTATTCCTACTTGCACGCGGTTCGCGGGCCGACTGAAAAGTCGATAGAATGCCCACCCCGCCGTGCCATTGCACGGCGCGACCCTGCGGGTGTGGTGGAATCAGGTAGACACAGCAGATTTAAAATCTGCAGGCCGCAAGGCCGTGCCGGTTCGATTCCGGCCACCCGCACCAGATTCTAAAGGTCTCCCCTGCCCCGATGATCATCGACCATTGGCCGCATCCGACGACCCGGTGCAAACTTTCCTACAGTTCGGGTCATCATCTTTGGATCATCACCCACACGAGTTCCGTCCCGTCCGGATTGAAATACGTCATAGAAGATCGCCATGAAGATCGCCATCCTGTCGCGCAACCCCAAGCTCTACTCCACCCGCCGCCTGGTGGAGGCCGCCACCGAGCGCGGACACGAAGTCCGTGTGCTCGACGTGTTGCGCTGCTACATGAACATCACCTCGAACCGGCCCGAGGTCCACTACAAAGGTGAGGTGCTCGACAGGTTTGACGCGGTGATCCCACGCATCGGCGCCTCGGTGACCTTCTACGGTACCGCGGTGCTACGCCAGTTTGAGATGATGGGCACCTTCCCACTGAACGAATCGGTCGCCATCAGCCGCTCGCGCGACAAGCTCCGTTCATTGCAATTGCTCTCACGCAAGGGCATCGGCCTGCCGGTGACCGGTTTCGCTCACCGGCCAGACGACATCGAGGATCTGATCAAGATGGTCGGCGGCGCCCCACTGGTGATCAAGCTGCTCGAAGGTACACAGGGCATTGGCGTGGTATTGGCCGAGACCAAGCCGGCCGCCATCAGCGTGATCGAGGCTTTCATGGGGATGAAAACCAACATCCTGGTGCAGGAATATATTCGCGAGGCCGACGGTGCCGACATCCGCTGTTTCGTCATCGACGGCAAGGTGGTCGCCGCGATGAAGCGCCAGGGCCAGGCAGGCGAATTCCGCTCAAATCTGCACCGCGGCGGTACGGCCAGCCTGGTCCGCATCACGCCAGAAGAACGCTCCACTGCCGTGCGCGCCGCCAAGACCATGGGGCTGAATGTCGCCGGCGTGGATCTGCTGCGCTCCAACCACGGCGCGGTGGTCATGGAAGTCAATTCCTCGCCGGGCCTGGAAGGGATCGAAACAGCCACGGGCAAGGATATTGCCGACATGCAGATCCGGTTCATCGAGAAGCGGCTCACCGAGCAGCGCGGCAAGCGCAGCCTCACCCGCACGCGCGGTCAAGGCTAAGGCTGAAGCAATGCGCGCGGCCTTCGAGATCGCCGGCCACCGTATCAAACCGGGTAGCCGGGCGCTGGTGGGCCTGGAGATGCCTCGCCTGAGCTCGCACACCGCCCTGACCATGCCGGTGCACGTCATCCACGGCCGGCGCGACGGACCAACATTGTTCGTCTGTGCGGCCATCCACGGCGACGAGCTCAACGGCGTCGAAATCATCCGGCAAGTACTCAAGACCCGCGCCCTCAATCAGCTGCGCGGCACACTGATCGCCGTACCGGTAGTCAATGCCTACGGCCTGATCCAGGAAAGCCGTTATCTGCCGGACCGCCGCGATCTCAACCGCTCGTTCCCCGGCTCCGTGCAAGGCTCGTTGGCCGCCCGTCTGGCGAATCTTTTTCTCGAGGAGATTGTCAGTCGCTGCACACACGGCATCGACCTGCACACCGGCGCAATCCACCGCAGCAATCTGCCGCAGATCCGCGGGGATCTCGATGATCCCGAAACCCTACATCTGGCCCGTGCCTTTGGCGTACCCGTACTGCTGAACTCCTCGCTGCGCGACGGCTCCCTGCGCGCGGCCGCCCGAGAGCGCGGCATCCCCACTCTGCTTTACGAGGGCGGCGAGGCACTGCGCTTCGACGAGGTCTCCATCCGTGCCGGCCGCCGAGGTGTGCTGAACGTCATGCGGGCACTGGGAATGCTGCCGCCGTCACGCCGCAAGACCCGCCGCCCCGAGCCATTCATTTCACGATATAGCATCTGGGCGCGCGCACCGGAAAGCGGCATGCTGGACACCGTGGTACGCCTTGGTGCTCACGTGAAGCAAGGCGACCCGCTCGGCCATATCGACGACCCCTACAGCGGCCGACGCAAGACCATCGTCTCGAGCAGTGACGGTGTGGTAATCGGCCGGCTGGAACGTCCGCTGGTCCACGAAGGCGACGCCGTCTACCATATCGCCCGCTTCAAGGGCGATATGAGCGAGATCGCCGGCACGGTCGAGAATTTCCAGGCAGACCATGCCAACGGGGAGCGCCCACAGGATTGATCGCCTCATGACACAGCGCCCATGAACGAATCGCCATGACAAAGCAGATTAACGAGGAAGATCAACTGATCCGGCTGGGCTGGCGCGAATGGGTCGCCCTGCCGGATCTCGGCATCGAGCGGATCAAGGTAAAGGTGGATACTGGTGCGCGCACCTCGGCGCTGCACGCCTTCGCGGTCGAACCATTCCGCCGCGACGGACGCGACATGGTGCGTGTCGGGATACACCCGATCCAGCAGGACAACACCACCGTAGTCCGCTGCGAGGTCGAGCTACTCGATCGCCGACTGGTATCGGACTCCGGCGGCCATCGCGAGAATCGCTACGTGATCGCCACCCACCTGCACATCGGCAATCTTGAAGAAACCATCGAGCTGACCCTGACCGACCGAGACACGATGCGCTTTCGCATGCTGCTCGGTCGCAAGGCGATGGAAGGCCGATTCCTGGTCGACCCAGCAGCCTCGTATCTGGCCGGCGATCCCAGTGGCTGATCGAACGAAATCCCGTCCCCACGTTTGACAAACAAATTATCAATCATTCTGTCAAAAATCTTCCGCCACATCGCCTATCTTAGGTGTCGCAATCAACCCAAAAAACGGAAGGGAGAAAACGACATGATGATTTCCACTCTCAAGCGTATGACCCTGCTCCTGCTTCTGGCTGGCCCTCTTACCTTCCTGACTGGCTGTAACACCATGGAAGGCTTGGGGCAGGACACCCAGGAACTCGGTGAATCGATCGAAGAATCAGCCGACAAGCACAAGAATTGAGTCGCCGCAAGCAGCATCTCGGCCACTCCAACGGGTGGCCCTTTCATGGTCAGGGAGGTGGCCGTGCGGCCGATTGCAAATGTCTTTCAAGTGCCTGATCAAACGCCCACGGCACCTCCTCCCAGGGAAAGTGGACACAGTCCGACAGCAACGTCACCTGCGCAAAGGACAACCCGGCACGCATGGCCTCCAGACTGGCCGGCATGAACAAGTCCTGCCGACAACCGATAAAATCGATGGGAATGCCCCATTTGCGAATAGTCCGGTAGCGCAGCGGCTGCATGCCGTAGGCACGCCAGCCCTCTACATTGAGCTCGGGCACAAAATCCGTGGCGCCGAACTGCGCCGCGTATCGCTGCCCCTGCGCGTAATCGAGAAAGTAGCTCGGTAGTGAACGTGAGATGTAATCATGGGCGTCCGCCTCGGAACTGTCAGGGGTCACAGCCTGCTGCCAGGCCGCCTCACCATCCCAGCGCTGACTCAATGCCTTGTTCCGCCGCTCGTCGATCTGCTCGGCGACATGCCGCAGGGCTCGCCGCTCTGGGTCGACCGGATTGAGCAGTACCAGTCGCCGCACCTGATCGGGGTGCGCGCGGGTGTACAGCAGTGCCATCAATGCCCCCCAGGAATGGCCCAGCAGGACGACAGGCTGCCCCCCCGCCATCTCCCGGCGCAGCGCCTCGGTCTGTTCGACCCAGGCATCCAGCAGGGCACTCCCGGCAAGAGGCCGATCGGTCGATGCATTCTCCCCCACCCCGAGCATGTCCATCAGCGCAGCCCGATACCCCAGCTCGGCCAGTCGCCGCTGCAGCGGCTCAAGGTGCCAGCTGGAAAACCCTGGCCCGCCACCGAGCACGATCGCCACTGGGCCATCGGCCGGCCCCATCACGTGGTAGCGCAATACTTCGTCAGAGAGCGTAAAACGTTCAGCGGGGGTCGAGAATCCCGCACCGAAAACCGGCCATGTCAGTGCCCACAGCAACAGGACCCACCAGGACACCGTTGTCGCAACACTTGACTGCCGACCGCCATTTCTTCGCATGCTTTATTCCAAGACTGTGATCCTGATCGTCGAGCGTAATACCGGGTAGCGGCAATATCTGCAATCTCGACCCGATTCTTCTAGGATCAAGGAAACAACATCTTGAAATGGTTGCTTGGATATTCTTGGGATGAGCCAAAGACTCGATGGAAAACGCGTGGCCCTGCTGGTGGCCGATGGCTTTGAGCAGATCGAACTGACGGAACCGAAACAGGCGCTTGAACAAGCTGGCGCTCGCGCCGAGATCGTCTCGCCGGCCGGTGATCAGGTGAAAGGCTGGCAACACACTGATTGGGGTGATGTCTTCGATGTCGATGCCGCGTTGGATTCCGCGAGTGCATCCGACTACGATGCCCTCGTGCTGCCCGGTGGGGTAATGAGCCCCGACCGGCTACGCAGCAACAAGCAGGCCGTGGCGTTTGTCCGAGATTTCTTCAATCAGAACAAACCCGTCGCTGCCATCTGTCATGGCGGCTGGACACTGATTGAAGCCGATGTCGTGCGGGGCCGGCGGATGACCTCCTACCCCAGTATCCAGACCGACCTGAAGAATGCTGGCGCGAACTGGGTGGATGAAGAGGTGGTCGTTGACGATAATCTGGTTACCAGCCGGAGCCCCGACGACCTGCCGGCATTCAATGCCCACATGGTCGAAAAGATCGCCTCAGGCTGATCTCCAAACACCGTCACTGATCGACGACACCGCCATCTCGGCCGTGTCGGGATAAATATAAGGTCGAGAAGGCCGGCGTGAACACCCATGCCAGCGCCCATGCCAGAAAGATATATATACTGGACCCGGTTGGTGATCTTCATCCCGCGCCGGCACCGACAGAAATGCAGCCAACGCACCCAGACCACTGCACTTGATTAGCGGCGACAGACCGCCCTTACGGAGCCTATCGCCCCGGCATCAGCAATGGTCAGATGCGGGCGTGTGCTGGTAGTCAGTCGCGCCTTGAAAGCTGCAACGGATTGAACGAAAGCCCGCTGGCCGCATGCATCAAGGCCGGCCCACCCTGCCGCACTCCGCATCATTGCCATAAAGTTACTGCACCAGGAGCCCTAATATGGCCGACAATCAAACAGATCCGCGCCGCCGCCACTCCGCCCCGGTGGTCGACGGCATCAACAAGTCCGCCAGCCGCGCCATGCTGCGTGCGGTGGGTTTTACTGACGAAGACTTCACCAAACCGCAAGTCGGCATCGCCTCGACCTGGAGCGAGCTGACCCCCTGCAACGCCCATATCGACCAGCTCGCCATAGCGGCCCGTTCTGGTGCCGACAACGCCGGTGGCAAGGGCGTGATCTTCAACACCATCACCATCTCCGACGGCATCGCCAATGGCACCGAAGGCATGAAGTACTCGCTGGTCTCACGCGAGGTGATCGCCGACTCGATCGAGACGGTCGCCGGCTGCGAAGGCTTCGATGGGCTGGTCGCGATCGGCGGCTGCGACAAGAACATGCCCGGCTGTCTGATCGGCATGGCGCGCCTCAATCGGCCGTCGGTGTTCGTCTACGGCGGCACCATCCTGCCCGGCAAGTGCCACACCGACATCGTTTCGGTATTCGAGGCGGTGGGTGCCTACTCACGCGGCGAGATCGACTTGCCACGCCTGGAAGACATCGAGAAAACCGCCATTCCCGGTCCCGGCTCCTGCGGCGGCATGTACACCGCCAACACCATGGCGTCGGCAATCGAAGCGCTCGGCATGAGCCTGCCGGGCAGCTCGGCACAGAACGCCGTCTCCGACGAAAAGCGCGACGATTGCCATGCCGCAGGCGCGGCAGTGCTTAATCTGCTCGAGCGCGACATCAAACCGCGCGACATCATGACCCGCCAGGCGTTCGAGAATGCCATCACGATGACGATCGCCCTGGGTGGCTCGACCAACGCGGTGCTGCACCTGCTGGCAATGGCGAATGTCGTCGATGTGCCATTGACCTTGGACGACTTCACCGAGATCGGCCGGCGTGTGCCGGTATTGGCCGACCTGCGCCCCTCCGGGCATTACATGATGAGCGAGCTGGTCGCCATCGGCGGCATCCAGCCGTTGATGAAGACCCTGCTCGATGCGGGCCTGCTGCACGGCGACTGCCTGACCGTCACCGGCCAGACATTGGCCGAAAACCTCCGCGACGTGGCGCCCTATCCAGACGACCAGCAGATCATCGCGCCGCTCGACGCCCCGCAAAAGGCCGACAGTCATCTGCGCATCCTGCGCGGCAATCTCGCCCCCGAAGGCGCGGTCGCCAAGATCACCGGCAAGGAAGGCACGCGTTTTTCCGGCACCGCCCAGGTGTTCGGCTCCGAGGAGGAGGCCCAAGAGCGTATTCTCGACGGCACTGTCGTCGCCGGCACGGTGGTGGTGATCCGCTATGAGGGCCCTCGTGGCGGCCCGGGCATGCGCGAGATGCTTTCGCCCACCTCGGCCATCATGGGCCGCGGGCTCGGTCAGGACGTGGCACTGATCACCGATGGACGCTTCTCCGGTGGCAGCCACGGCTTCGTCGTCGGCCACATCACGCCCGAGGCCTTTGATGGTGGCCCGATCGCGCTGATCGAGGATGGCGACCGCATCACCATCGACGCCGAAGCCGACACCATCGAGCTGCACGTCGAGCCCGATGAACTCGAACGCCGTCGGGCCGACTGGCAGCGGCCCGCCCCGCGCTATCCGCGCGGCGTGCTGGCGAAGTACGCGCGTACCGTCAGCTCGGCATCGCTGGGAGCGGTAACCGATCTGCCGGACTGATCGACATTTCGAATAACCCCGGCATCGCCCCGGCATCAACTTGGCATGACCCGGGGCTAACCCCTGATTAGCCTGGGATTAATCCTGAACAGGACCGAAATCATCTTGGGAGGAACACAGCATGAGCCTGACCGTCTACCTTTCCGGCGAGATCCACAGCGATTGGCGCGAGCAGATTGAACAGGGCGCGCGCGACGCTGGTCTCGACATCACCTTCACCCGGCCGGTCACCGACCACGCTGCCAGCGATGCCGCCGGCGACCTGCTCGGCGAGGAATCAAAACCATTCTGGCGCGACCACAAGTCCGCCAAGGTCAACGCGATCCGCATCAGAACCCTGATCGAACAGGCCGATATCGTCGTGGTGCGTTTTGGTGACAAATATAAGCAATGGAACGCCGCCTTCGACGCCGGCTACACCGCGGCGATAGGCACGCCCTACATCACGCTGCATGACGAGGACATCATCCACCCGCTCAAGGAAGTCGACGCCGCCGCCATGGCCTGGGCGAGCACGCCGGAACAGGTGGTCGGCATTCTCAAGCACGTCATGCGCGACTGACACACGCTCCACACAGACCGTGTATGCCGGCGAAATCGCGGTTCAAGACACACCTCTGCGTGAAAATCGCCTACCGGAGGCGGCAGCTCCCCGGCCGGATTCGATTGAGACCAAGCGGGTCAATCGCACTTCGGCGGCTTGACCCGATAAAGGGGCTTCTTGCCCATCAGCTGCCTCTTACTTAGGCAAAAAAATACCGAACCGGCTAACGCACAGGTTCGGCATCTGTACAACCCCCTGAAGCATCAGGGGAAATTCAACGAATTATTGCAAAGTCAGACGAACTGCGTTGGACAACGCAGACAAACCGTTCTGACTGCTTACTTCACGCACCGCAACATATACATCGTTGACCGTCATCGATTCCAGGGCCTGCGGCCAGACAACAGACAAGGGGCTCTCCGGAGTCACGAGCAGCGGCAACACTTGATCGGAAGAAAAGTTTGCGGTCGGAGCGACATACAGCACATAACTGGTCGCCTCGCTGGAAAGCTCAATAACTGGCGGCGCCCAACGGGAAGCCACCTCCCCAGTGACCGGAGCTGTCAGCAAAACACCCGCCGCCGCACCATTCAAGGCGCCGCTTGAGTTGAGCTGCTGCAAGGTCGTCAACATCATTTCTTCAGTCACCACAATTCGATCGGCCATCTCGCCTATCCGATCGGCCATCTCACCGATATTGTCTTGAGTCACCAGAATGCGATCCGCCATGGTGCCAATGTCAGTAGACAACGTCAGCATGGCATTGGTCATCGTCGTCACTGTCTCGGCTGTACAGGGAGTCGGGAAAAAGGCATGTGCGCCGGGGGCGGCGCAGACCAAGAGTGCCAACGAAGAGCCAGCAAGAAACTTGCGGGTCTTGCCGCGGGAAAGACGGAATGAGCTCATGGGAGTCACCAAAATAGTTAGTTAAGGAAGGCCTGAACAGATCCATCTTGGATTTTTCAGACAACGCAAACCGAAAACCTAATTCCAGCCTGCTCTAATTTTTCAATCACTTGACGTGTTCGAAAAATGGCAGCACTTCCTTGTCCCACGCGGCCTCTGTCTCAATCAGAGAACTCTGATGCATCATACACCCAGCTTATAAGGAATGCACCAGAAAATTACCCACGGTCACATCCCATCGACTGACGGGTGGCCTGTGACCAAGATTGGCATGCGCTCGTCCTGTTGGCTTCACCAGCACGATGCAAGACGTCTGTCGAAAACATCCGCTTTGGATGGGCGTCATCCCGGCCGGATAAAGAAAGACGGCATGTGACCTAGCCGCCGTCTCTACTGTGCCGGGGACATTTGGATCGATTTTATGTCGGGAGCCCTGCCTCCTCGCTCACCAACTCAATCCGTGGTTTCTGGCTGCCAATCGGCATCGAGCCGCCATGCCTGTTTGAGGCGACTCACGGTATGAGTCCACTCCAAGTACTAGTTGGGACTTCGTTATTTGGGACTTCGTTATGAAGTAAGTCGGGACACGTAACCCGCATTTTTATGTGGCTGTGGGGCTAATGGGAAACTGCGGAAAACGGAATCTGGCGCCCAAGGCAGGATTCGAACCTGCGACCTACCGCTTAGGAGGCGGTTGCTCTATCCAGCTGAGCTACCTGGGCAATCAAAGGGGCCCTTTCGAGCGGGCGGAATGGTAACACGCAGTCGCCCGGAGCCTCTAGAGTTACTAGGGAAGCTCTGCACGAATCGATAGTGTCTCTGCGGGGCCGCCCAAAGGGGTTGACGGGTTTGCCCGCCCTCGGCGTTGCCGCCCCTTGATTGCGAACCCACATTGTTGACTTTGGGCGTCAGCCAGAGGTGCAAAACTTCCCTAGCCGTCGGCGAACTGCTCGTCACCTTCGCGGCGGAGCTTCAGCACTGGGCCGTCGTCGTCCCAGCTGAGGTAGACGACGATCGGCTGGTAGCAGGCGCTGCAGTTCTCGACGTAGGTCTGTTTGCCGGCGCTGGGGTCGAGGGTCAGAGTGATGGCCTCCCCACACCAGGGACAGTGCACAGATTTCTCGACAATGGCACGCATAGCGTTCTCCTGATCAAAATCGAAAAGCATTCAAGCCACCCAGAAAGCGTAGCAGGCACGCCCGGGAAAGCCCGGAGCGCGCCTGCTGTCGGGGCGCTCTACCAATCCTCGCCTTGCGGTCGGTATCAGCCCATCTGGCGAATCAGCTCCTCACCGAAGGCCTTGCAGCCGATCTGGTTGGGGTTGTCCATCAGGCGGGCAAGATCGCCGGTGACGTTGCCGCTGGCAATCGCGCCTTCCATCGCCTTGATAACGATGTCGGCCGCATCAAACCAGCCGAGATGACGCAGCATCATCTCGGCAGACAAGATGATTGACGACGGGTTGGCCAGGTCCTGGCCGGCAATGTCCGGAGCGGTGCCGTGGGTGGCCTCGAACATGGCGACGGTATCGGATAGGTTTGCACCCGGGGCGATACCGATGCCGCCGACCTGCGCGGCTAGCGCATCAGAGACGTAGTCGCCGTTGAGGTTCAGGGTGGCAACCACGTCGTATTCCTCCGGCACCAGCAGGATCTGTTGCAGGAAGGCATCGGCGATCGAGTCCTTGATGACGATGTCGCGACCGGTATTCGGGTTCTTGACCACCATCCAGGGACCACCGTCAAGCGGTTCGGCATCAAACTCCTCACGGGCGAGCTCATAGCCCCAGTTCTTGAAAGCTCCTTCCGTGAATTTCATGATGTTGCCCTTGTGCACCAGGGTGACCGACTTGCGGTCGTTGGCGATCGCATACTCGATCGCCCGGCGCACCAGGCGCTTGGTGCCGTCCTCGGAAACCGGTTTGATGCCGATGCCGGCGGTCTCCGGAAAGCGAATGTTCTCCACACCCATTTCGTCGATCAGGAAGTCGATCACCTTTTTCACTTCCAGGGTACCCGCGGCCCACTCGATGCCGGCGTAGATGTCTTCGGTGTTCTCGCGAAAGATGACCATGTCGGTCTTCTCCGGGTGCTTGACCGGACTCGGGGTGCCGGTGAAGTAGCGCACCGGCCGCAGGCAGACATACAGGTCGAGCTTCTGGCGCAGGGCGACATTCAGCGAACGGAAACCGCCGCCGACTGGCGTGGTCAGCGGACCCTTGATGGAGACGACGTAATCGCGGATCGCCTCCAGGGTCTCGGCAGGCAGGCCACTACCGTCCGGGTAGACTTGCGTCGACTTCTCGCCGGCATAGACCTCCATCCAGGCGATCTGACGTTTGCCATCGTAGGCCTTGTCGACTGCTGCATCGATCACCCGCTTCATCACCGGCGTGACATCAACGCCGATGCCGTCACCCTCGATGAACGGGATGATGGGACGATCGGGCACGGTCAGTTTGCCGTCGGTGTCCACACGGATCTTGTCGCCTGCGGGGATGATGATCTTCTCGACGCCCATATGTGCTCTCCTCGATTTAATTCGTGAGTAGCGGCCGGCATTGGTCCGCTCGTAGGGAAGGTCTGGATGCGCGGTATTATACCGATTCCACCTCGCCCACCGAGGACCGCCGACAGACTGGACAGGACGGGCAAGCAGCCCGCCGGCGGGTCCGCAAAAATTTATTTCTCTGTCCCCTCTTGAAAACACCGAAGCGGCTCCTAATATTGGCACTCGAGTCGGGCGAGTGCTAACAAGCAGTCTCGACTCGCTCAAACACTATCGAGTTTTTTCCTGTGTCAATGCATGGAGTAACCGCATGAAAATCCGTCCTTTGCATGATCGTGTACTGGTAAGGCGCGAAGAAGAAGAACATAAGACCGCTGGCGGCATCGTCCTGCCGGACTCGGCCTCCGAGAAGCCCAACCGTGGCGAAGTCGTCGCTGCCGGCCCGGGCAAATCCAATGACAAGGGTGAAATCCGCGAGATCGGCGTGAAGGTCGGCGACAAGATCCTGTTCAGCCAGTACGCCGGCACCAAGGTGAAGGTCGACGGTGACGAACTGCTGATGATGGGTGAAGACGACATCCTCGGCGTTATCGAAGGTTAAACACCCAGAACTCAATCTCCGGGGAAGGACATAACACTTTTCCCCTCCGGAACCGATTTACTCAAGGAGCATATCGACTATGTCTGCCAAAGAAGTCCTATTTTCCACCAGTGCCCGCGATCGCATGCTGCGAGGCGTCAACATCCTGGCTGACGCGGTCAAGGTCACGCTGGGCCCGAAGGGTCGTAATGTCGTCATCGAAAAGAGTTTCGGTGCCCCGGCCGTGACCAAGGACGGCGTTTCTGTCGCCCGCGAGATCGAGCTGGAGGACAGGTTCGAGAACATGGGCGCGCAAATGGTCAAGGAAGTTTCTTCCCAGACCGCCGACGTTGCCGGAGACGGTACCACTACCGCAACCGTCCTGGCCGCCGCCATCGTCCGTGAAGGCGTCAAGGCCGTGGCCGCTGGCATGAACCCGATGGACCTCAAGCGCGGTATTGACCGTGCCGTCGAGGCCGCTGTCAGTGAGCTCAAGGGCCTCTCCAAGCCCTGCACCGACAACAAGGCGATCGCACAGGTAGCCACCATCTCCGCGAACTCCGACGAGAAGGTCGGCAAGATCATCGCCGACGCTATGGATCGCGTGGGCAAGGACGGCGTAATCACCGTCGAAGAAGGCTCGGGCTTCGAGGACGAACTGGACGTGGTCGAGGGCATGCAATTCGACCGTGGCTACCTCTCCCCTTACTTCGTCACCAACCAACAGCAGATGACGGTCGAGTTGGAAGACCCGTACATCCTGCTGCACGACAAGAAAATCTCGAACATCCGTGATCTGCTGCCGGCACTGGAAGGCGCGGCCAAAGCCAACAAGCCGCTGCTGATCGTTGCCGAAGATGTCGAAGGTGAAGCACTGGCTACGCTGGTCATCAACACCATGCGCGGCATCGTCAAGGTCGCGGCCGTCAAGGCACCGGGCTTCGGTGATCGTCGCAAGGCCATGTTGCAGGACCTGGCCATCATCACCGGCGGCCAGGTGATCTCCGACGAGGTTGGTCTGACACTCGAGAAGGCCACCCTGGATGACATGGGTACGGCCAAGCGCGTCGTGGTCACCAAGGAAAACTGCACGATCATCGACGGGGCCGGCACCAAGGAAGAGATCGATACCCGCGTCCAGCAGATCCGTGCCCAAATCGAGGATACCTCCTCCGATTACGACAAGGAAAAGCTCCAGGAGCGTATCGCCAAGCTGGCGGGTGGCGTAGCCGTCATCAAGGTCGGCGCTGCGACCGAAGTCGAGATGAAAGAGAAGAAAGATCGCGTCGACGACGCCCTGCACGCGACCCGTGCCGCGGTCGAGGAAGGCATTGTCCCGGGTGGTGGTGTTGCGCTGATCCGCGCCCTGACCAGCCTCGGTGAGCTCAAGGGCGACAACATCGACCAGCAGACCGGTATCAGCATCGCCCTGCGCGCCATGGAGGACCCGCTGCGCTTCATCGTTGCCAACTCCGGTGGCGAGCCATCGGTTGTAGTCCAGAGCGTACGCCAAGGCTCCGGCAACTACGGTTACGACGCCTCCAAAGGCGAGTACGGCGACATGGTCGAGATGGGCATCCTGGACCCGACCAAGGTCACCCGTACCGCGCTGCAGAACGCTGCTTCGATCGCCGGCCTCATGATCACCACCGAGTGCATGATCGCCGAGATCCCGAGCGAAAGCGGCAGCAGCCCGGCAGCCGACATGGGCGGCATGGGTGGCATGGGCGGCATGATGTAAGGCTCAAGCGACTCCTCCGGCCCTCTGGCCGGACATCACTTAGACAAGACCCCGCCATGGCGGGGTTTTTTTTGTACCAAAAACGGCTCGCCACGCGACAAACACCGAGGCCGACCAGACGAAGGCGAACTGTTCAACTCGCCCGCCCTCTCTACATGTCGGCTTCACCGATTCGGAGCAAAACCACGCTCTGCTTCCCTCTCCGCTCATTCGACGTCATCGTCCCGTCCAGCAGCGATCATCTGGTTCGTCACGGCCTGTGTTCCAGTGGCCTGACGTTCCATGCGCCCCATCCGCGCCGCATCCTCGTGGCAAAAACCTGCACAAGGCGAGTTCCTTAGAGAAGCTCTGCACGAATCGATGGCGCCTCTGGTTGACGGGTTTGTTCGCGATCAAGGCGCTGGCCCGAAGGCGGGCTCATTGCCCGTCGAGGGGCTGCAACGCCGAGTGCGGGCAAACCCGTCAGCCCCTTTGGGCGGGCCGTCAAGGGTTCATCTGCGGTGTTGCAGTCCTTGTAAAGGACCACCGCCCTTCACCGCAGACTGCGCCTGGCATATGGACCTTGACGGTCCCGCAGAGACACTATCGATTCGTGCAGAGCTTCCCTAGTCATGGGGTGGTTCATGGATCAGCCACGGATCAACCAAGGTGGGTTGGCCGCAGGTTGATCCTTGACGCCGTCGTCAATGGCCTTTGCTTTTGCCCTGCAACCAGTCCATCACGGCATAGAGCACGCCGGAGAGGACGAAGGTGAGATGGATGCCAACCATCCAACCAAGGTTGCGATTATCGAGATTCTCGATGTTCATGAAAGACTTCAGCAGCTCAATCCCGGAGATGGCCACAATCGAGCCGATCACCTTGATCTTTAGATCGGTGAAGCTGATGTGTCCCATCCATTCGGGTCGGTCGTGATGACCGCGCAGATCATCCATCTTGGAGACGAAATTCTCGTAACCTGAAAAAATGATGATGATCAGCAGATTCATGATCAGTGCCACGTCCACCAACGTGAGCACGCCAATAAAGATCTCGGACTCACCGAGCGTGAAGGCGTGGCTGATCAGATGCCAGAGCTCCTTGCCGAACTTCACCAGCAGAATCAGCATGGCGCCAATCAGGCCCAGGTAGACGGGGGCAATGAGCCAGCGGCTGGCGAACAGAAAATGCTCGAAATAGTGCTCGGCGTTACTCGAACGCCGCGGGGAAGGAGTGGGGTTTTCCGGTTCCATGCTGGACCTCGATTCAGACAGCAGACGGATGGCAGATGATGCCGCGTGCGGCGGATCGTCAACTCTTTGCTGATCGGTGCTCCTGGCCCGCAAGATAAGACGGCGCGATGTCCTCCAGACGAGTCGATTCACGCCGAGATTCGGGGCTGCAGGTGTTGGGCCGCTGCAAGGAGGCGAGGTTGTCTCGGCTGAACGGCTTGCCTGGCAGCCACTCCATCACCCGCGCCTGCAGGCGAGATAGCCATCCCGGCAGCCCGATCACCCAGCGACGATGGCCACTGGTCGCCGCCGCGTAGCTGACCAGTTCGCCCAACGAGTAGTCGTGCGGCCCGCATAGATCGTAGCTTTGGCCGAAGGTGGCCGGGTCGTCAATCGCCTCGACAAAACGTCGGACGACATCACCGACATATACTGGCGAGAAACGCGCCCCGGCACAGGCGAGCGGGAAGACACCCGGCATCCGCCTGGCCAAGTCGGCGAAGCGGTTAAGGAAGGAGTCGCCCGCTCCGAAGATCACCGACGGGCGAAAGCTGGTCACCGCAATCTCGTGTTTGCGCCCAAATCGCTGCACCCAGTTCTCCGCCTTGCCCTTGGTCCGCTGGTAGTAGCTGGCGCCGCTCTCCTCATCCGCTCCCAGTGCGCTCATGTGCAGATAGCGTGGCACACCGGCCTCGGCCGCTGCTCGCAATACGGTCTTGGTGAGCTGGATATGCACCCGCTCGAACCCCTTGCCATCATGACGGCGTTCATTGAGGATGCCGACCAGGTTGACCAGCAGATCGGTACCGTCAAGCAGTTCGGTCAGCTCCGGTGTCTCACGGTGAGTGGCAAAATCAGAGCGCGCCGGCCGGTTCATATCGACCAGCAACACGCTCGGCCACAGCGCCATGTCACGATGTCGGTCGGCATGGCGACTCGGCACCACCACCTCCCAGCCCCAGTTCGAGAGCTCTCGCACCAGGTATCGACCAACAAAGCCAGTCCCGCCCAGCACAACGGCTCGACGCAGTCCTTCGGGTGCATTGGTACCACCGACGGCGTGTGTATCGTCCATAACTTCCCTGACCACTCCGACTACGGAAAAATGACTGAGATCAGTAGAGTACACTCGGACTTGGACGAGACATAGCAACCATCGATTACGGCAAGACCCTGCGCTTGCTTCCGGCCCTGCACGAGACATACATGACAGCAAGCGATCATCCTGGTTCTGCCGACATACAAACCACCGACACGCTGGTGATTGGCGCCGGCGCAAGCGGCCTGGCCGCGGCTTGGGTGTTGGCGCGCGAGGGCAAGCGCGTCACCGTGCTTGAGGCGGCTGACCAGCCCGGTGGCAACATCCGCAGCCACCGTGACGGTGACTGGCAGATCGAGATCGGCCCGAACACCTTGATGGTCAAGCCGGCATTGTACGAATTGATCAAGGAGCTGGACCTCACCGACGAGGCGATCTTCGCCGGCGAGGCCGGCCACAAACGCTACATCGCGCAGGGAAAGGAATTGATCGCGCTGCCCACAAATCCTCTGGCCGCACCATTCAATCCACTGATCGGGCTGCGCGGATCTGCGCGCCTGTTGCGCGAACCCTGGGTGCGCCGGGCCTCGCGCGAGGAAACCCTGGCCGAGTTCGTAGAACGACGTCTGGGTCGCCGTGTGCTCGGCAACCTGGTCGACCCGTTCGTTTCCGGTGTCTACGCCGGCGATCCGGCGCGGTTATCGGTCCAGGCGGCCATGCCCCGTCTGGCCGCCATGGAGCGCGAGCATGGCTCATTGATTCGGGGCGGCCTGGCCACCATGAAGGCCGCCCGCCAGCGGCGACGCCAGGGCAAGGAGACCCTGCCGCGCGAGTGGCGCGGCAAGTTGGTGAGCTTCCCTGCCGGCATTCAGGCGCTGACCGACCGGCTGGCCGAACGCATTCAGGCATCTCCCTTGGGCGAGATTGCCTATGGCCGCCGCATTGCAACGGTCACGCGCCGAGACGAGGGCTGGGAGGTGGTCGACAGCGAAGGACAATTTTGGCGCGCCAAACGCCTTGTGCTCGCCACGCCCGCCCACGTCAGCGCCGAGCTGCTGCGTCCGCTCGACCCGCTGCTGGCCGATCCACTCGACGAGATCGTCTACCCACCGCTCGCCTCGGTCGCCCTGGGTTTTCCAACTGCTGTGCTGGCTCACTCATTAGACGGTTTCGGCGCACTGATACCGCGCAAGGAAAAGCGCCGCACCTTAGGCGCACTGTTCTCCTCGACGCTGTTCCCGAATCGGGCGCCGGCCGGCCACAAGCTGATCACCGCCTTCGTCGGTGGCCGGCAGGACCCGCAAGCACTGGAGATGACGGACGACGAGCTGGTCGAACAGGTCAGCCGCGATCTCGGCGACCTGCTCGGAATAGAAGGCGAACCGGTCTGGCGACAAATCAATCGCTGGCCACGAGCGATTCCGCAATACGAGCTAGGTCATCTGGAGCGTATTGAGCAACTCGATCAGGAGCTGGAAAAGCACCCGAACCTGTCGCTGATTGGCAACTGGCGCGGCGGCATCGCCGTGGGCGACTGTCTGGAAAATGGTCGGGCGCTTGGGGAAAGTATCCTTTCCAAAAGCTGAAACTGAACCTCAATCGCGTTCGTCGTGGTCAAGGCGGCGCGAGTCGCGCGAGCCGCGCCGCGTAATGTCGCCTGGTTCGGCATCATAGATATTGCCCTCATCCGCCCCAGGCGGCCCACCGCGGCCAGGGTCATAGCCTGGCCCATAGCCGCGTTCGCCCACCACCTGCTGCAACCGGCCGGCTAGCCAGACACCGAAGGTGAGACGGCGCAGAAACGGCGTGATCAGCACCAGGCCCAGAACATCGCTCAGCGGCCCCGGCAACAACAGCATCAGCCCGCCGATGAAATTCGCGGCCACGCCCAGACCGTCGATCTCCCCGCGTCCAGTCGTCGCGCGGTCGCGCCGGGCACGGGCCATCGCGTTCGGCCCGGCGGTACGCATCAACCATGCCCCCCACACCCCGGTGACCAGAATCCAGAGCAGCGTGGCGAGAAAGCCCATGGCCGCCGCCATCGCGATCAGCAACACCAGTTCGACCAGCGGCAGGAAGAGAATGAATCCGGACAGTTTTCGCATGCGACTTCGCACTCGAGATTGATTTGTTTGCTGACTAACGATTAGAGCGCTAGTCTCTTGCTGGAACTATCGACATGCAATCATGACCAAGTAGACTGGTCCGCGCTCTCGAACACCATCGTAAAACCGTAATGACGATCGAAAAAAGCACAATAGCACTAGTTATCACCACGCTAGATGATCCCGACACAGCCGACGAACTCAGTGCCCGCTTGCTCGCGGACAGGTTGGTGGCCTGCGTCAACATCGTGGGTCCGGTTCGCTCCGCCTATCACTGGCAGGGCGAGCTACGCCAAGAGGAGGAGTACCAGCTCCACCTGAAGACCAGTCTCGAGCGCATCGACGAACTCAAGGAAGCAATCGCGCGCCATCACCCCTATGACTGCCCCGAAGTGCTCATTCTGCCAGCCCAAAGCAGTCAGTCCTACTCAAATTGGGTACAACAATGCGTCCAGACCACTCCTTGATTCCCTCCCCGGCACGACTCGCCGCCCTGCTGGTCGCGGCCTTCGCCTTGCTCTGGCAGGTCGCGGCCGTCGCTCAGCCGGAATTGCTGCCTCCCGAGGAAGCTTTCGGTGTTGAGGCCAGCGCCGATGCGGGCGATATCCGGCTCGATTTCCACGTCACCGAGGGCTACCACCTCTATCAGGACAAACTGAAAATACGCGGCGACGAGGGTCTGTCGCTGGGCGCCCCAGATTTGCCAAAAGCCGTGCTCGATGACGACCCGCTCTTCGGCAAGGTACTGGTCTACAAGAAGGACTTCTCAGCCAGGCTGCCAGTCATTAAAGGCAGCGGCACGGCCCACCTCACGGTCGAGTATCAGGGCTGTTCGGATATCCACGGCGTCTGCTACCCACCGCAGACTGCGGAACTGACCGTCGAGCTTCCGGTTAGCGCCGACACCTCGAAGGCCAGCACCTCGGCAGAAAGTGGTGCCATCAGCCTCGGCAGTTTGGCCGGTCTGGGTGGCCGCAATGAACCGCTTGACCCCGAGGAGGCGTTCCGCCCCAACGTCAGCGCCGACGCCGACTCAGCTTTCATCCGCTTCGATATCGTCCCGGAATACTATCTCTATCGCGACCGCATCAAGGCCGCGGTAAGCGACGGTGCGACGATCCGCGGTGTCCAGCTCGGCGAAGGCGAACGCAAGGACGATCCGAACTTCGGCGCGGTCTGGGTGTTCCACGACCAGCTCGACGCCCGGCTGGCCATCGACGCCGCCGCGCCCTACACCCTCGTGATCGGCTACCAGGGCTGCGCCGACATGGGTCTGTGCTACCCACCGATGGAAAAAGCCTGGGCCATCGACCCGACCGCGGGCACGGCCAAGCTTCTTGACGAGGTTCCGGCCGCCATCCATGAGCCAACGCCGCTGGCAGATCTGCCGGCGCTTGCAGGCGGGGCGAGCATGGTAACGGACACCAGCAGCCCGGATACCGGGCAAGCACAGGCAGCGGCGACCGGTGGCTCGGAGACGGACATGATCTCCCAGCGGCTGGTCGAGGGCACACCTTGGGCCATCATACTTGGCTTCCTGATCCTCGGCCTATTGCTCGCCTTCACGCCCTGCGTCTTTCCGATGATCCCGATTCTGTCGGGCATCATCGCCGGCCAAGGTGAGCACATCACCACACGCAAGGCCTTCATCCTTTCAGTGGTCTATGTGCTGGCGATGGCGTTCGCCTACACCATCGCCGGGGTGCTCGCCGGTATGTTCGGTGCCAACCTGCAGGCAGCTTTCCAGAACCCTTGGGTGCTCAGCGTCTTCGCCGCGATCTTCGTCGCGCTTGCCATGTCGATGTTCGGCTTCTTCGAGCTGCAGCTACCGTCATCGATCCAGTCGCGCATCATGCAGGTACAAAATCGCCAAGAGGGCGGCACACTGACCGGTGTAGCGATAATGGGCCTGCTCTCGGCATTGATTGTCGGTCCCTGCATGGCTCCGCCACTGGCGGGTGCACTGATGTATATCGGCCAGACCGGCAATGCCGTGATTGGCGGGCTGGCATTGTTCTCCCTCTCGATCGGCATGGGCTTGCCGCTAATCCTGGTCGGCACGCTCGGCGGTAAGTACCTGCCAAAGGCCGGTGGCTGGATGGATGCGGTCAAGGCGGTCTTTGGCGTGGCGATGCTGGGCCTGGCCATCTGGATGCTCGAGCGTTTCCTGCCGGCTGCCGCCACACAGATGATGTGGGCCGGACTCCTGATCGCCTCGGCGGTCTATATGGGCGCGACCGAAGCGCTCAAGGAGGGAGCTTCAGGCTGGCTGCGGTTGTGGAAATCGATCGGCCTGGTGCTCCTGCTGTGGGGTGTGCTGCTCTTGGTCGGCGTGGCTGCCGGCGGCAAGGGCACCCCGTTCGCCCCGCTGGCCGGCCTGTCGATCGGTGGCGGAGCCCACGCACCAGCTGAGCTGACCTTCCAGCAGATCAGTGACGAGGCGGAGCTCGACCAGGCACTGGCCCAGGCTCGTTCAGCCGGCCAACCGGTCATGCTCGACTTCTATGCCGACTGGTGCATCTCCTGCAAGGAAATGGAACGCAACACCTTCAGCGATCCCGACGTGATCCGGGCACTGGACGGCTTTATGGTGCTGCAGGCAGACGTCACCGCCAACAACGCGCATCACAAGGCGCTCCTGAAGCGCTTCGACCTCTACGGCCCGCCGGGCATCATCTTCTGGGATGCCGCCGGTGAGCGGGTTCGGAAACACTGGGTAGTGGGTTATCAACCCCCCAAAGAGTTCCTGACCCACGTCCTGGGCGTGAGTCAACGTTGAGCCTGCGCCCCGCCCCGGCGGGGCGTTTTCGTCAAGGACCCGCAGAGATACTATTGATTCGTGCAGAGCCCCCCCCAAGACAAAATGCCGCGACACAACCTGAGACACAAGCTGTTGATAATCCAGCCAATAACGGACTATCAGGTAGAGGGCGCTCACGGGGAAACGTGACTTCATCAGCCCCAGCCGGCACAATGCCGGAAAATTCAGCGCGCCACCCGGGACATGCATAATGATCCCGGCCGGCGATAGGCAGCGAATTCCCCATGAAACGGATCCTGGTACTCAACGGCCCCAACTTGAATCGTCTCGGCAGCCGCGAGCCGGAGCGTTACGGTCGCCTGACACTGACCGATATCAGCGCTCGGCTCGACCAGATCGCTCAGGACCACGATCTGGCGCTGGAACACTTCCAGAGCAACCACGAGGGCGAGGCCATCGACCGGCTGCATCGTGCCGCCGACGAAGGCATCGATGGGTTGCTGCTCAACCCCGGCGCCTGGACCCATACCAGTATCGCGCTACGCGACGGCCTGCTCGCGATCGACCGGCCGTTCATCGAGGTCCACCTTTCCAACATCCACGCCCGCGAGACCTTCCGGCAACAGTCCTATTTCTCGGACATCGCTATCGGCAGCATCGTCGGGCTAGGCGCGCTGGGCTATGAACTGGCCCTGACAGCCCTGATTGAACAGCTGGACGCCGCGTCCGGCTGATACACAACAAAAAAACTCAAGAGACATGCTCATGGATATCCGCAAGGTCAAGAAGCTGATCGAACTACTCGAGGAATCCGGCATCGCCGAGATCGAGATCAAGGAAGGCGAAGAGTCGGTACGCATCTCGCGCCACTCCCAGCTGCCGGCATATATGCCGACGACAGCCGCGCCACAGCAGGCTGCCGCCCCTGCCCCCGAGCCGCCAGCTGGCAGCGAACCCATGGAGACCAGCGGCACGATCATCAAGTCACCAATGGTGGGGACCTTCTATCGAGCCTCATCGCCGGAGGCCAGCCCATTCGTCGAAGTCGGCACCACGGTGAAGAAAGGCGACACGCTTTGCGTCATCGAAGCCATGAAAATGTTCAACCAGATCGAAGCCGAGGTCGAGGGCACCATCAAGTCCATCCTGGTGGAAAATGGCCAGCCAGTGGAATACGACCAGCCGCTGTTCGTGATCGAGTGATCCCGGCCCCGTCGGAATCACTACCAGCCGCTTTCGTCTTCCCAGGAGTTTCCCCAAGATGCTGAACAAGGTTCTGATTGCCAACCGCGGCGAGATCGCCCTGCGTATCCTGCGGGCCTGTCGTGAACTGGATATCGGGACGGTGGCAGTCCACTCCACGGCCGACCGCGACCTCAAGCATGTGCGCCTCGCCGACGAGTCGGTCTGCATCGGCGGCCCGCGCTCCAATGAGTCCTATCTCAATATCCCGGCGCTGATTTCTGCCGCCGAACTGACCGACTCGTCGGCCATCCACCCCGGCTACGGCTTTCTGGCGGAGAACGCCGACTTCGCCGAGCGCGTCGAGGAATCCGGCTTCATCTTCATCGGCCCCACAGCCGAGTCGATCCGCCTGATGGGCGACAAGGTCACCGCCAAGGACACCATGCGCATCGCCAATGTGCCCTGCGTACCCGGTTCCGAGGGCGCATTGTCGGATGACGCGGACGAGAACCAGCGGCTGGCGCGCGAGATCGGCTACCCGGTCATCATCAAGGCCGCTGGTGGCGGGGGTGGTCGCGGCATGCGTGTCGTGCATACTGAGGCCCACCTGCGCCACGCCATCGAGATGACCAAGAGCGAGGCGGCCGCAGCCTTCGGCAACCCCGAGGTCTACATGGAGAAATTTCTCCAGGAACCGCGCCATATCGAGGTACAGATACTCTCCGATGGCCAGGGCAATGCCATCCACCTGGGCGAGCGTGACTGCTCCATGCAGCGACGTCACCAGAAAATTATCGAGGAAGCGCCAGCCCCGGGTATTACCCCCAAACAACGGGCTGAAATCGGCGAAGTCTGCGTCGAGGCCTGCAAGCGCATGAACTACCGTGGCGCAGGTACCTTCGAGTTCCTGTACGAGAACGGCAAATTCTATTTCATCGAGATGAATACCCGCCTGCAGGTCGAGCACACGTTGACCGAGATGATCACCGGTATCGATCTGGTCAAGCAACAGTTGGCGATTGCCGCCGGCCTCCCGCTGCAGCTGACCCAGGAGGACATAGTGTTCCGCGGACACGCGGTCGAATGCCGTATCAATGCCGAGGATCCGGCCACCTTCGCCCCCAGCCCAGGCAAGATCACCAACCTGCACTTTCCAGGCGGATTCGGTGTACGTGTCGACTCGCACATCTACAACGGCTACTCAGTCCCACCATTCTACGACTCGATGATCGGCAAGCTGATCACCCACGCGGGTGACCGTGATGCGGCCATCCGGCGGATGCGCGGTGCACTCGAGGAAATGCTGGTCGATGGCATCAAGACCAATATCCCGCTGCACCGCGACCTGATGGCGGACCCCGGCTTCGTCCAGGGCGGCATGAATATCCACTACCTGCACAAGCGCTTGGGCATTTCCTCCTGATGGCCAACGAGTGGCAGCATCTCTGGCTGGATGTCTCGTGCGACGACGTCGAGGCAACCGAAGACGCCCTGCTGACTGCCGGCGCCCTGTCGGTGACCCTGGAAGAACTCGGTGACGAGCCGGTGTTCGAGCCACTGGCGGGCGAGGTACCGCTGTGGGCCATGACTCGGGTGGTAGGCCTGTTCGATGGCGACATGTCGCCGGCGGCGATTGTCGACACCCTGCACCGTCAACTGCCCCCGATGCTGCTCGACCGGCTGGGCCACTCGGCCTTTGACGAGGATGACTGGGTCCGTCGAACGCAGGCGGACTTTCAGGCGATGCCGGTCGGTGAGCGACTGATGATCGAACCGGCCTGGGAAGAAAGCTCAGCGCCACCGGAGCGCCTGCCCATCCGGCTCGACCCCGGGTTGGCCTTCGGCACCGGCAAGCACGAGACCACGCGCCTGTGCCTCGAATGGCTGGAAACGCAGGGCGTCAGCGGCCAGCACTGGCTGGATGCCGGTTGCGGATCGGGGATTCTGGCGATCGCCGCGTTGTGCCTCGGTGCGGAGCATCTCGATGGTATGGATATCGATCCACAGGCATTGACGGCCAGTCGTGGCAATGCCGAACTCAACGACATCGACCCCGCCAGCTTCTCGCTTTATCTTGCCAAGGATTATCCCGCCGACCGGCTGGTCGACGGGCTGCTGGCGAACATCCTCGCCCCCACCTTGATTGAGTTGGCTCCAACGCTGAGCACTCACCTCAAGCCTGGCGCCCGGTTCGCCCTATCGGGCATCCTCAGCCACCAGGCCGAGGCAGTGGCCGCCGCCTGGCAGGCTGCCGGCTGCCAGGTCGACACCTTCCGCGAGATGGGAGACTGGGCCTTAGTGGCCGGCCACCGCCCGGCCTGACCCCCAGCCAGGCTTAACGTGGAGGTCAAGCTCGTGGGCCTGGCCGCAGGGCACTGATCAGCAACAGCTTCAACAGCAGGGCCTTAACCCAAGCTTGCTTGATCTGGGCGAAACACCATTGGGATAGAATCCTGCAGAGGGTGGCCGGCAGGAGCAGCGGTTCGAGACAGCCGGCCCTCAAGGCTGAACCAGGGTTGAGCTACACGATGCCTGGCCGGCGGCAATGTTGAAAAACACCGGCAGCCAAGCTTGGCTCCGAGTGGATCAGTAACGGGTCAACAACAGAACATTGCACTTCGTTGGTAGCCGAGCAGCGATCTATGGACCAAAACGCTGCCCACCAGCCATGCGGGTCATCCAGCGACGCAGGGGCGGCACGCCGGCAACCAGCTGCGTGGCCGCAGTGCGTGCTGCCACGGTAAGTGGATCGCGGCGGTGGTAGCCCCAGTCGAACACATCCATCAACGACAACATCAGCTGATTGTCCGCCCGACGGCGGCGCTCGTAGGCACGAGCGAGACGTGCACTTCCCGGGTCACGGCCGTCATGCTCGCCAATCAGGGCATCCAGGGCATCGACATCGCCGAAGCCGAGATTGACCCCCTGGCCTGCCAGTGGATGAATCGCATGGGCAGCATCACCGATCAGGAGCACCCGCTCACTCCAATAGCGATGCGCATGCAGCCGCTTGATCGGAAACCAGCCCTGTCCCGCCACCTGCTTGATCTCGCCCAGCTCGTCGGGGAAATGCGTCCGCGCCTCGTCGAGCAGCGCCGCCGGCGAGAGGGCGTGGCGGGCACGGACACGCTCCGGGGAGTCGTACCACACCAGTGAACCACGCGCACCGGCCAACGGCAGAAAGGCCTGTGGGCCATCGGGCGTGAAACGCTGCCAGGTGATGTCCTGCTGCGGATAAGCGGTTTCCACCGACAGGATCTGTGCGACCACCGAGTAGTCACGACTGCTCGCGCCAATGCTGGCTGCTTCGCGCACCCAGGAACGCTGACCGTCGGCACCGATGACGAGATCAGCGCTCACGGTGCGCCCATCGGCAAGCGTCAGCCGCGCGTCGCGATCGCCGATCTCGAGATGCTGTGCCACGCTGCCGGTCAGCAGGTGAACGTGATCACAGTCGGCCAGCTGCTCCCACAACCCCAGCTGCACACGCCGGTTTTCAACGATATAGCCAAGATAGGGCCGACCGATCTCGGCGGCATCGAAGGTCAGGTCGCCGGGGCCGAGGGCATCGAACACCCGCATGCGCCGGTAGAGGGCAACCCGCTCGGCGCGAATGCTCGCCCAGGCACCCAGTCGATCCAGCAGCTCAATACTCGCTGGGGCCAGCGCCGAAACGCGCAAATCAAAAGGATCATCACCACCCAGGGCCGCCGGTGGGTTGCGCTCGACCAGCACGACTTCAAAATCGCGACGCGCCAATGCCAAGGCCACCGCGGCGCCGACCATGCCGCCGCCCACCACGATCACATCTGCGTGCTGCCTCGAGCCGGCCATCAGGCGAGCCCCCGCGTGGCACGCACCAGTCGATTCTTCAGCGGCAGAAAACCATCAAACATCGACAGCATCCCTCCACGCAGCGGCCCCAGCCCCGGCAGGTCAAGAGAAAATCCGCGCACCAACCCATCGGTCAGCCTGATGGTTCGCCGGTAGTCAGCGATGCGCAATGAGCGGTAACGCGCCAGGCGCACCGGATCACCCGGGTCGACTGGCGCGCCGCGATCTGCCCGCAACACACGGCTGAGGTCACGAATATCGCGCAGGCAGAGATTGAAGCCCTGCCCGGCCACCGGATGCAGGGCATGGGCCGCATTGCCCAGCACCACCAGCCGCTCGGAGACCGGTTCGGCCGCAGTGACCAGGTTCAGGGGGTACTGCACACGCGATGTGATGGCAGAAAAGCCACCCAGGCGGTGGCCGAAGGTCTTGTTCGCCGACCGGGCGAAGCTCGCATCGTCGAGCTCGGCCAGTCGGGCCGCCTCCTCCCGACGCGCCACCCAGACCAGCGACACGCGCCCATCGGCGGCCGGCAGCACCGCCAACGGCCCGCCAGTGGTAAAGCATTCGAAGGCCACGCCCTCATGTGGTCGAGCCGACACGGCCGTGGTCACGGTAGCGACTTGGTCATACTGACGCCGGCGAACGTCCATGCCGGCCTGCCCACGCACGCTGGACTCGGCCCCGTCTGCCGCGACCAGCAGCCGGGCACGGCGCGTCGTGACCCGCTCGTCAGCCCCCTCACGCAACGTGACCGTCACCCCATCGGCGTCAGTTACATGTTCCTGGTAGCGAGCCGGTCGTCGATACACCACCGCCGCAGCGCCGCTCGGCGGATCCATACGCAGCGCTTCAAGCCGCTCGCCCAGGGCGCGATTGGGCATGACGTACCCCAACGCTGCGACCCCGGCCGAGCGGGCGGTAATGCGAGTCAGCCCAAAATGGCCGCGATCGAACACCCGTACCTCGCGAATCGCCTCGGTGGCAGCCGCCAGCGGCACATCGACCAACCCAAGCGTATCGAGATACTGCCAGCCGGCATCCGCCACCGCGGTCAGACGGCGATCGAAGCTGGCCGACTCATCCGGGTGTCGGGGCTCGATCACCTCCACACCCCAGCCATCGGCGGCCAACGCACGGGCGAGTACCCCGCCCACCATGCCGCCACCGACGATCACCACATCAGTATCAAAACTGGTCTGGTAGGTTTGTGGGGTTTCTGACATGGATCGGTTCACTCCAGCGGCTGATTGACCGGATCGTGCCGACTGGCGAGCAGGGCCTCGATCTCGTCAATTTCCTTGGGCACCTCGCGGCTGAGTACCTCGTGGCCTTCCTCGGTGACCAGCACATCGTCCTCGATTCGGATGCCGATGCCGCGGTACTCCATCGGGGCGTCCGCCTGCGGATCGACGTAGAGACCCGGCTCGACCGTCAGCACCATGCCCGGCTCGAGCTCGCGCCACTCGCCGTCGACGTGGTAGCGGCCGACGTCATGGACATCCGAGCCCAGCCAGTGACCAGTGCGATGCATGAAGAATGCCCGATAACGCTCTGCCTCGATCGCCTCATCCACCGGCCCCTCGATCAGGCCCAGCGACACCAGCCCTTCCGTGAGCACGCGTACGGCCACCTGGTGTGGGGCATCGAAAGACACACCCGGCGCGATCGCCTCGATCGCCGCGATCTGGGCGTCGAGCACCAGCTGGTAGAGCTCGCGCTGCGGTTTGCTGAAGGTGCCACTGACCGGCCAGGTGCGGGTGATGTCGCCGGCGTAGTAATCGACCTCGGCACCAGCGTCGATCAACACGAGATCCTCGTCCTTGAGCTCAGTGGCATTGGCCCGGTAGTGCAACACACAGGCATTCGCTCCACTGGCGACAATCGGGGCGAACGACGGCTCGCCATGGGCGCTGGCGAACACCTTCTGCAAAATTGCGGCAATCTCGTACTCGAACAGCCCGGCGTGCACCGCACGGGCTGCAGCAACATGGGCCTCGGCCGAAACTGCGACGGCGCAACGCAAGCGGTCAATTTCCTGGGTGGACTTCATCAGACGCAGCTCATGGAGCGGCGACGCGAGGTCGTTCAAAGCCTGCGGTGGCTGCACACCAGTGCGTACGCCTCGGCGCAGCTCGTCGAACCATCCCAGGACCCGCAGTACCAGATCGTGCTCGGCGAATGGCAGGTAACACCGATTGTAGCCGCGCAGCAGCTCCGGCAGCTGTTCGTCAATCTCCTCGATCGGGAAAGCCTGGTCCACGCCCAGCACCGCAGGTGCCTGCTCCACGCCCAGCTGCGGCCCCTCCCAACGCTCACGCACAGGATCACGCGGGCTGACGAAAGCGATTACCTCGCCATCCTTGCGCTTGGGGCAGAGCACCAACAAGGCATCGGGCTCGACCAGCCCGGTGAGGTAGTAGAAGTCGCTCGACTGGCGGAATGGCCAAGGGTTGTCGTGGTTGCGTTGCTGCTCACAGGCCGCCGGTACAATCGCCACGCTGCGCTTGCCCATGGCCTTGATCAACCGTTTTCGCCGCCGCTGGTATTCACGTCGCTCGGTAGGTGTAGGACCGATCGCCTGCATGTCGTCGCTCGTCTGGAAGGTCGTTGGGTTCAGGGTTTTTAGTTCAGGTCGCGTGGTTCAGGCTACGCAGAAAGGCAGCCGCAGCCGTCATTATTGCAACCGCTGCGACCCGGCACTCTCGGGCGCCGGCGGGTGCAGCTGCAGATACATCACCAACAACGCCGAACTCAGATATTGCTGGATCTGGTGGATATCGAAGGCATCATCATCGACTTTCACCGACTCGGGGTCGAGCAAGGCAATGTCGCCTAGATCGTCGAACACCTCAAGCGCCTCGCTGGACAGTGCCCGGCGGGCAGGGCCATTCTCGATGGCATAGCCGTAGAGCACTGCCTGGGAAAAATCGATCAACCCCTCGGCCTGAGCCTGCAAGCTCGCCTCGCTCCCGGGCAGCATCAGATCAAGGCCGAGATTGTCGGCAGTAGTGACCTGCTCAACAAAGCGCCGGTACAGTCCGGAAAGCTCCGCCGGCACCTCCTGCGGCTCCTCTTCCTCTTCGACCAGTTCAATCAGCCAGCGCGACTGATCGACAGGGCCGCCACCAATCCACATGCCGATCAGCACACCTTGCGCTTCGGCGGGATTGGCCAGCGCCCCGATGGAATCAAGCGCCCGCTGGATTTGTTGATAGTCGGTCATCAGCTCCCCGTTGGCATTCTGTTATGGATGGTAGCAGCCCACATTGTCACTGCTATGCCGGGCAAATGATAGACTCCGGCCAAGGGTGCAACCAGCGGAGACTCGATGCCATGGCCGACCGGCTTGTCAACAAGATGGAAAGACTGATTGCCGCCGCCGAGCGGGCCCATGTCGAACGCAGTGAACTCCGCCGGCAGGCCGATGCCCTGGCCGAGGAAAATCAGGAGCTGCGCCGACTGATCGAACATAGCCAGGCGCGCATCGAAGAATTGGCCGGCCAGTTGCTGCGTCTGGAAAACGAGGCCGTCCACTCCCAACCTCAACATGAGGACTGACCCATGAGCCAGCCGAATCATCCCGTCACCGTGCGGGTGATGGAAAAGGACTACCGCATCGTCTGCCCACCTGAAGAACAGGGGATGCTGCTGCGTACGGCCGAATACCTCAACGACGAGATGGTCAAGATCCGCCGGACCAGCAAAGTGCTGAGCACCGAGCGAATTGCCGTTCTGGCCGCACTGAACATCGCCCGCCAGCTGCTTGATGGCCGCGAAATCGAACTGCCGGAAGGTCTCGAAAATGGCGAGCTGGCCGACCGCATCGACCAACTACTTGAGGTCATGGAACATGACCCGGCCTGACACATTGCCTTGCCATGCGATTATCCCTTGAAAGTCAGATCCGCCGGGCCTAGACTGATGGTCAGTCTTCTGGGGCGTTCGCCAGATGGTGCTCAGTCCCTTGAGCCTTAATCTGCGACTTAGGGGGCGACAAACGGTTCTGTGTGCACGTCCGCGGTAACGCGGAAAGCCTGATGAACCGGGCGGAACCCCCGACTTGGACCTTTCCGGTTCAAGGTCGTAGCGCTGTCAGCGGCGCCCTGGAAGACCCCTCATTACTGAATCATGCCCAGACCTGACAAAACCGCTCTGAGATACGCGTTGCGCACGCGCCGCAAGGCGCTGGGCGGTTTCCCACGGCACTTGGCTACTCGTCGGCTCGAGGCCCGTCTCGAACGCCTGACTCGCCGACTGTCTCTAAAAGTGGTGGCCGCCTATTGTGCCTTCGACGGCGAGCCCGAGCTCGACGGATGGTTGAAGCGCCACCGCGGCCAGATCTGGCTGCCACGGGTGCTCCCCGGTCGCCGACTGGCCTTTCACCATGCTGACCCATTGACCGCCTGCGCGCACCGTCATCTGCCGAAGCGGTGCACCAATCGGTACGGCATCCTTGAGCCCAGCGATCCGCGCCGTCGCGGCATCAATAGCCTCGATGCACTCCTGATCCCGCTGGTCGGTTTCGATGCCCGCGGTAACCGATTGGGCATGGGGGCCGGCTTCTACGACCGAGCCCTGGCCCAACGACATGGCCGCCGTCCATTGGCCATCGGCGTGGCCTTCAGCTGCCAGGAAGCCGATGAACTGCCGACCGATCCCTGGGATCAGCCGATGGACTACATCGTCACCGATACCGGCATAATCGATGCGCGAGCGCCGGCAAGCGTTTACCGATCGGCTTAGCCCATCTGATCACGATGCACAGGAGACTGCCATGGCCTACTGGCTGATGAAATCCGAGCCTGACGACTTTTCCATCGACGACCTCAAGCGCGTTGGCACCGAACCTTGGGACGGTGTGCGCAACTACCAGGCTCGCAACATGATCCGCGACCAGATGCAGCCCGGCGACCACGTCTTCTTCTATCATTCAAACATCAAAGTGCCGGGCATCGTCGGCATCATGGAGATCGTCAGCAAAGCGCGCCCGGACCCCACCGCCTTCGACCCGGACGAACCCTACTACGACCCGAAGTCCGACCCCGACAAGCCGCGCTGGTACCTGGTCGACGTGAAATACGTCCGCCATACCAAGCGGCTGATCCCGCTGAGCGAGCTCAAGGCCGACCCGGCCCTTGAAGAAATGCCGCTGGTGCGCCGTGGCAACCGATTGTCGGTCATGCCGGTGACCGAAGACCAGTGGCAACACATCCTGTCGCTGGAACATCAGGACTGACGCGCCCTACTCCCTGATCCCACGCGCTTGTAATGACCGCTGACGCGGCCTTCCCTGCATAAAACCCGACTCCATAAAAAACCGCGCCTCCCTAAGTGCGGTTTCTTGTTGACGGGCTGGCTGAGCACCCCAGAACGAAAACACTAGGACAAAAACAGTGGATAGACCGGGTTGTTGCTCTCGGGCCAGTAGGGGTAACGCAATGTTTCCAGATAGATGGTCAGTTCGGCCAACTCGGCCTCGGGTACCTGAATACCGGCCAACACCCGGCCATAGTCGGCACCGTGATTGCGATAGTGGAATAGACTGATATTCCAGCGCGCCCCAAGGTGGCAAAGGAACCTCAGCAGCGCGCCGGGGCGCTCGGGAAATTGGAAGCGGAATAACCGCTCATCGCTGATGTCCCTGGCATGGCCGCCAACCATATGGCGTCCATGGAGCTTTGCCATCTCGTTATCCGTCAGATCGATGACAGGATAGTCGGCGGCCTTGAGCTGCTCGAATATCCGCTGCCGGTCAGCCTGTTCCGCGATCTTGATGCCAACAAAGATATGCGCGGCTTCGGCATCCGCATAGCGATAGTTGAACTCGGTGATCTGCCGCCGCCCCAGCTGCTGGCAGAAGGCACGGAAACTGCCGGGGCGCTCCGGGATCGTCACTGCATACAACGCCTCGCGGTGCTCACCGATCTCGGCGCGCTCGGCGACGAATCCCAGGCGGTCAAAGTTCATGTTCGCCCCGGAGGCAATCGCCACCAAGGTCTCGCCCGTCAATCCGCGCTCACGGGCATAGCGCTTCAATCCGGCGGTCGCGAGCGCCCCGGCCGCCTCGTTGATGCTGCGGGTATCGTCGAAGATATCCTTGATCGCTGCGGCCATCTCATCGGTATCGACCGTCACCACCTCATCGACCGCCTCGAGCGCCACTTCGAACGGATGCTCGCCAATCTGACGCACCGCCACACCATCGGCGAACAGACCAACCTGGTCGAGCGTCACCCGCTTGCCAGCGGCCATGGCCGCAGCCAGACAGGCGGCATCAGCCGGCTCAACACCGATCACGCGAATCTCCGGGCGCAGGGCCTTGACGTAGGCGGCCACCCCGGCAATCAGACCGCCCCCACCGACCGGTACGAAGACCGCATGGATGGGATCGGGGTGGTGCCGCAGGATCTCCGCCCCCACGGTACCTTGCCCCGCGATGATGTCCGGGTCATCGTAGGGCGGGATGTAGGTGAGTCCCTTGGACTCGATCAGGGTCGTGGCGCAGGCGAAGGCGTCGTCAAAGGTGTCACCCGCCAGCACCACCTCGGCCCCACGCCGGCGCACGGCATCCACCTTGATCGCTGGAGTGGTCTCAGGCATGACGATCACCGCATGCAGCCCGAGCGCCTGGGCGGCCAAGGCTACGCCCTGAGCGTGATTGCCCGCCGAGGCAGCGATCACGCCGCCACCGATACGCCCTTCGCGCCACAGCTTGTGGATCTTGTGGTAGGCGCCGCGCAGCTTGAAGGAGAACACCGGCTGCATGTCCTCGCGCTTGAGGAGCACTCGATTGCCGATGCGCTCGGACAGCAGGATGGCCGGTTCGAGCGGCGAATCGATAGCCACATCATAGACCCGGGCCTTGAGGATTTCCTCGAGATAGTCACGCAGCAGGGGCGTCAAATCCGCACCTCGTCATAAGTGGATTTCGGGCCTGTTGCCCGCCAAACGGTAGTAGTGATATACGATAGAAGATTACCAGAAACCCCGGGCCCCGCGGCGGCGAGCCGTCTCATCGGGGCGCCCTATTTCAGATCAGAGTGGACACAGTCATGAGCAATACGGAACAAGGCAAGAAACTGGCCGCTGCCGCGGCGATCGAGTACGTCCAGACCGGCAGCGTCGTCGGTGTGGGGACTGGCTCGACAGTCAATTATTTCATCGACGAGCTGGCCAAGATCAAGAACCGTATCGAAGGCGCGGTCTCAAGCTCCGAGGTGAGTACCCAGCGTCTTCGGGATCACGGCATTGAGGTGTTCGATCTCAACAGCGTCGACTCCGTCCCGGTCTATATCGATGGGGCCGACGAGTCCAACGAGAACCTGCAGCTGATCAAGGGTGGCGGCGGTGCCCTGACCCGCGAGAAGATCATCGCGCATCTGGCCGACAAATTCGTCTGCATTGCAGACGAGAGCAAACTGGTCGGCGTACTCGGCGACTTTCCGCTGCCGATTGAGGTGATCCCGATGGCCCGCAGCATGGTCGCTCGCGAGCTGGTCAAGCGCGGCGGCCAGCCGGTCTACCGCGATGGTTTCATCACCGACAACGGCAACCAGATTCTTGATGTCCATAATCTTCGGATCATGGAGCCAGCCAAACTTGAAACGGAACTCAACGATTTGCCGGGCATCGTAACGGTGGGCTTGTTTGCCCTTCGTCCAGCCGACGTGCTGATTCTGGGCACGACCGAGGGCGACATTCGCAAGATCAACGGATAACAACCTTATTCATGCACTCAGCCTATCGATTGTTCCCGTCGTGGCGCGGCCTCGCCGTCGTCCTCCTGACCCTCGCCCTCGTCGCGCCGCTCCAGGCCGACAACAAGGAGGTGTTGGGCTACCTGGAGGAGATCAGACTCATGGAGCTCGGCTGGGTGATGGAGGCCAAGCTCGACACCGGCGCGACCACCTCCTCTCTGGACGCGAGGGAAATCGAACCCTTCGAGAAAGACGATGGAGACTGGGTCCGCTTCAAGGTAGTCGACCGGGATACCGGCACCACATCCTGGCTGGAACGCCCGGTAGCACGCACGGTCGGCATCAAGCGCCACGGCGGGGAGTCCCAGACCCGTTACGTGGTCGACCTGACATTCTGTATCGGCAATCTGAAGATCAAGGAAGAGGTCAGCCTGACCAATCGCGAAGGCTTCAATTCTCCAGTGCTGGTCGGACGAAACCACATGGCGGGCCGCATCATCGTCGACCCGGCCGAACAGTTCACCGGCACCCCGAACTGCGCCCCAGACGACACTGTCGACCAAAAATAACGACAGGCGGCCCAGTGCCGGCAGCTGCCGACCAACCGTCCTGCCCACCCGCCCATCTCCCCGTCTTCAGCCTGCCATCGGTACCGCCCCAAAATCATGAGACGCATTCATTTGTTGACCGTCGTCATCCTGCTGACTCTGGTGGGCCTGTCGGTGGCCTATTACAAAGTCAGCGTGCTGGGTTTTCCCCTCACGGCAGATCAGAAATCCGAGACCTGGACGGTAGAGGCTCAGATCGCAGTGAACGCCAGCACCGCTCCCGCCTCGGTCCATTTTGTGCTCCCGAGCGACACTCCTCACTACTCACTGCTTGATGAAAGCTATGTATCGCGAGGCTGGGGATTGACCACCCAGTCGACCGATCGGCAACGCGAGGTCATCTGGACCAAACGTAATCCAGAGGGCAACCAGACGCTCTACTATCGGGCCACGGTCTACCGCTCGCAGGAAGATATCGAACCCTCTGCCTATCCGGGGCCGGCCCAGCCGCCCACACTTGAGGAACCACTCAAGTCGGCGGCTGAATCGTTCATCGAAGAGATCCGCGCCGGCTCGGCCGACATCCAGACCTTCGCCACCTTGCTGGTCAAGGAGGTCAATGCCGCCCGGCCGCACGAGAACATCGCCGCGTTCCTGCAGCCCGATGCGACCGAGACCGAACGGACCCGGCTGGCCATTCGCCTGCTGGCCATCGCACGCATCCCGGCACGCATGACCCATGGCGTGCTCCTGAAAGACGAGGGACGCAACCTGCAACCCACTACCTGGCTCGAGGTGCACAATTCGCGACGCTGGGTGCCAATCGATCCGCGCTCGGGCAGCGTGGGCTATCCACGGAATTTCCTGCTCTGGTGGCACGAAGACCGTCCAGCAATCGAATCCTCCGGCATCAACAGCACCAAGCTGACTTTCGCGACCACCCGCAACCTGCGTGACGCGGTGGAAACGGCCCAACTGCAGTCAGCCATCGCCGATTCACGACTGATCGATTTCTCGCTGCTCGGTCTGCCAATCGATGTCCAGAACACCTACCGGGTGCTGCTGCTGGTGCCGCTGGGCGCCCTGATCATTGCACTGTTGCGCAACGTGATCGGTATCCGCACCTTCGGCACCTTCATGCCGGTCCTCATTGCCCTGTCGTTTCGTGAGACGCAGCTGGTGGGCGGCGTGGTGCTGTTCACGCTGGTCGTGGCCATGGGGCTGCTGGTCCGCTTCTATCTCGAGCATCTCAAGCTCTTGCTGGTACCGCGACTCGCCGCCGTGGTGATTGTCGTGATCCTGCTGATGGCGCTGATCAGCATCATCTCGCATCGCGCGGGGTTCGAGGTCGGCCTGTCGGTAGGCCTGTTCCCGATGGTCATCCTCGCCATGACCATCGAGCGGGTCTCGATCGTCTGGGAAGAGCACGGCCCCGGCGACGCCCTCATTCAAGGAGCCGGCTCACTCGCCGTCGCCGCGCTCGCCTATCTGGTCATGATCAACAGCTACGTCACCCACCTGTTCTTCGTCTTCCCGGAGCTGTTGCTGGTGGTGCTGGCCTTCACCCTGTTGCTGGGTCGCTATACCGGCTATCGGCTGACCGAACTGTTCCGCTTCCGTGCGTTCAGGACCCTGGCACAGACTCGTCGCCCCGACCCACCAGAGGATTCGCGCTAATGGCAATCGACTGGCCGATTTCGCCCCGCCGGCTGCGCAAGTTGGGGGTGCTGGGCATAAACCAGCGCAATGGCGAATTCATCGCCAAGCTCAATCCCCGGCGCTATTACCCGCTGGTCGACGACAAGCTATTGAGCAAGGAGCTGGCAGAAGAGTCAGGGCTGAGGGTGCCCGAGCTCCTCGGCGTGATCCGCACTACCCGCGAGATCAAGAATCTTGCCGACCTGGTCGACGACCACGAGGACTTCGTCATCAAGCCGGCCAATGGCGCCGGCGGTGATGGCATCCTGGTGATCGACGGCAAGCAGTCGAGCCAGCCACTGGTCTATCGACGCAGCTCGGGTCGCCCGATCGATATCGAGACGATCGCGCTGCATCTCTCCGATATCCTGGCCGGTGCCTACAGCTTGGGCGGACGTCCCGATGCGGCGATGATCGAGTACCGGGTCAAGTTCTCGCCTCAGTTCGCCAAGATCAGCTTTCAGGGCGTGCCTGACATCCGCATCATCGTCTATCGGGGTTATCCGGTCATGGCCATGGTGCGGCTGCCCACCAGTCTTTCTGATGGCAAGGCCAACCTTCATCAGGGCGCGATCGGTGCCGGTGTCGACATGGTCGACGGTCACACCCTTGGCGGTGTCGCCCGCAACGCACGCGTCACCCACCACCCGGACACGCAGGAACCGATCAGCGGCGTGGACATCCCGGAATGGCAGTCTCTGCTCGAGATGGCGGCAACCTGTAACGACATCACCGGGCTGGGGTACCTCGGTGTGGACGTGGTGCTCGACCGTGAACTCGGACCACTGATCCTCGAGTTCAATGCCCGCCCCGGGCTTTCCATCCAGGTTGCAAACGGTGAGGGCCTGCGCCACCGTATCAACCGCATCGACCAGCATATCGTGCATCTCGACCACCGCGAGACCGCCGCGGAGCGGGCCACCTGGTCGCGCGAGCATCTCGCCCCCATGACACTGTGACCAATGCACTTGTGACCAACACCATGCCTCAGCTCTACGCCGTGATCGGCAACCCGATCGAGCATTCACGCTCCCCCCTGATCCACCACGCCTTCGCCCAACAGCTCGGGATCAAGCTCAGTTACGAAAAGATCTGGGCGCCGATCGACGGCTTTGAGGAGGCGGTAAACGCCTTCCGCGAGCGCGGTGGGCGCGGCATGAACGTCACGGTCCCCTTCAAGCTGGAAGCCTTCGATCTGGCGCAGCAACACAGCGACCGGGCCAGGCGGGCCCTGGCGGCCAACACCCTGGTGTTCCCCGAGTCGCCGGACGAACCCGTTTTTGCCGACAATACCGACGGGGTCGGATTGGTGAACGACCTGGCATTCCACGGCGTGACACTCACCGGCAAGCGGGTGCTGATCCTCGGAGCCGGCGGGGCGACCCGCGGCGTGCTCGCCCCACTGCTTGAGCAGGAACCGCAGACGATCCTGATCGCCAACCGCAATCCAGAACGCGCCTACGGCCTGGTCAAGGAATTTACGGATGCCGCAGGCTCCAGCTCCCTGTCCGGCTGCCCGCTGACCGATATTGAAGAAACCTCGTTCGACCTGATCATCAACGCCACCCCGGCCAGTCTGACGGCCGAGCTGCCGCCTCTGCCTGAAGCAATCGTCGGGGCGAAAACGGTGGCTTATGACATGGCCTACGGCGCCAAGCCGACCGTATTCATGCAATGGGCCAAGGCGCGCGGCGCACGCCCGCTCGACGGACTTGGCATGCTGGTCGAACAAGCCGCCGAGAGCTTTGCACTCTGGCACGGCCGGCGGCCCGATGCAGCCCCAGTACGCGAGCTGCTGCGCGAGGAGATCCGACTGGCAGCGGAGCGGGCCGACGCGGACTGAAGTTCAGAACAGGCGGACAAATGGCCTTGCCGCGAGGGCGCCGACCTCCCCCGGACATTCACGCACAGCGACAAGACGCGTCTCGCTTTTCGTGAGACCGGAATCCTCGATCCGCTCGTTCACGCATTCCCGGAAGGTTGTCCCCTGAGAGATCAGCCCTTGGGGGATTCGCCGGAGGACGTGACCCTCTCTCGGTGGCCGCCGCCAGCTGCGACGTCGTCAACCGGTGTCGCAACCTGGCTCAGCCGCTTGCGCAGATCCCGTCCCTGCTCGTCGAGCTGGTCGATATGACGCCCGAAGCCGGCCAAGGCCGATTCAAGCCCACGATGTTCGCGCTCAAGCTGCTCCAGCTGCGTCTGGAACCAACGCTCCCGACTGAGCTGGGCCTGCTTGAGCCCACGGTATAACGACAGGCTGACCAACACAGCAATCAGGGCCAAGGCGAGGGCGGCGGCAGCGAGCCAGAAGGGCAATGTCAGCATGCGGATAAAACAACGAAATAAATTTGCATGCCCGCAAGGATAGTCAGTTTTTCGCCCTGAGACAGCAAGGCCGGGGCACGAGACCGAGAATCACCCCCCGGCGCATCGAAACCACTCCACCACGACTTCCACCCGGTCGCTATTGCACGCTCTCGATTACTGGGCTTAGGTTCTTGGTTTGGTGGCCTCGCGCCGCGCCAGCACCTCGGCATAGACGTCGTTTCGCGACCGCGAGCTGGTACGAGAAACGACGCGTGCAATGGTCCTGGGCGCCACTCCTTCCTCGATCAGGGCCGTGATCAGGGCATTCGTTTCAGCCATGTCCCCTGCCGCCGGAGTCACAGGCGGCCCGACCAGCAAGACGAACTCCCCGCGGACCGGGATATCCTCGGCGGCCAGCTGGTCGGACAAGGTCGCCAGCGGGGCATGGACGATCTGCTCGAAACGCTTGGTCAGTTCGCGTGCGAGCACCGCCGGGCGTTGGCCACCAAGCTCATCGACGCAGGCCGCCACACTGTTGACGATCCGATGTGGCGCCTCGTAGATAACCAGGGTGGCTTCGAACGCGGCCAATTGGGCCAGCCGTTTACGTCGGGCCTCGCTCTTCTGTGGCAGGAATCCCTCGAACCAGAACGGTCGCCCCGGCAACCCCGAGACCGAGAGCGCGGCGATCACCGCGGAGGGGCCGGGAATCGGTACCACCGGTAGCCCAGCCTGGGTCAACAGCCGCACCAACACCTCGCCGGGATCACTGATCGCGGGCGTGCCGGCATCGCTGATCAGGGCCACCGACTCGCCAGCCTCCAGTCGTCGCCGCAGCTGTTCGCTCGCCCCACGCTCGTTGTGCTCGTGCAGGGCGAACAGCTCCTTGTGCACACCGAGATGATCCAACAGCACCCGGGCCTGGCGCGTGTCCTCGCAGGCGACGACATCCACGTCACGCAGCACCGACACCGCCCGCTCACTGATGTCGGCGAGATTGCCGATGGGCGTGGCGACCACATAGCAATGACCGGACTCGACCCACCGGCCCACTGCTCTGGCCGGCCGCTCCGCATTCGGACTGGACATTTGGGTATACTCACTCACAGTTTTCGTATTGATCGCCCCGCTCCGTCCGAACCACCTGCTGGTCATCTGGTTCATGAACGTCCGGGAACCCTCAGCTTCTGTTTCTTTCGACCGCGACAGCCACCTGATGACGTTACCGGAGACGGACCGCATGCCGACACGCCAACGACTGCCCGCTCCTCGGCGGCGCGCCGCCACTGCCCGCCAAAACCCGCTAGCGCTCGTGGTCCGAGCAGCCCCAGTAGTTCTGTTTGCCGCCGTACTTTTGATACTCGGCGGCTGTGCCCAATTGCCGACAACCCCCGAGCCGGGGACGGTCAGCGCCGCCCAGTCCCAGCTCGACCAGGCAATCAAGGCCGGTGATCCGACAGCGATCGCACAGGCCCGCATGGCGCTATCACAAAGCCTGTCGGGCCAGGCTCGCGCCGAACAACAGCTGGCCGCGCTGGAGGCGGCGATCGATAGTCACGATTTCACGCTGGCCCACGAACTCTATCAGCAGGCGGACACCGGGACGCAATGGGAACAGATCAACCCACGACGTGCTGCCATCGCCCGTGGTCTCGGAGAATGGCTCCAGGGCGAACGGGATCGTGCCCTGAACACCATTCACCGTATCCCGCTGCCACTGGATGCCGACAGCGAACGTCGCCGCCTGATCCTGCTCGGCGCCATGCAGGCCGAGGCCGGCCAGCCGCTGGCAGCGGCCCGCTACTATGCCGTCGTCGACAGTCAACTCAGCGACAATCAGCAGGGGGCGAACCACGCCCGCCTCTGGAATCTGCTGGCCAAGGTGCCGGCCGCTCAACTCAGTCAGGCGGCAAGCAGCAGCACCGATCCCGATTTTTCCGGCTGGCTCGATCTGGCCTTGACCTATCGTCAGCACCCCGGCGAGATCGACCGCTGGGTCGCCGCCCATCCCGGTCATCCGGCCGTCGCAAGTGGCTTTGTCGCAATGCTGGGCTCCAGCGACCGCCTCCAGAGTCTCCGCGCCCCGTCTGCACAAGGACCGGTCGCCGTGCTCTTGCCAGAAACTGGTCGTTACGCGGCCATCAGCCACGAGATCCGCCAAGGCATTCGCTATGCGGCCGAAAACGGCGCCCTCCCTGGGCGGGAGCTGCTCTTCATCGACTCTGGCACGGACCACCTCGGCGCCCGAGCAGCCATCGAACAGGCACAGCGGGCCGGTGCCGCCCTGCTCATCGGACCACTGCTCAAGGAGCAAATCCCGGCGCTGGCTGCACTTGGCCCCGATGGGCCGCTGGCGATCGCGCTCAACACTCCCGCAGACGGCCAGCCCCTGCCGCCGGGCGTGGTGAGCTTCTCTCTCTCGCCCGAACAGGATGCCGTGGCCGTCGCACGACGCATGTGGGACGACGGACATCGCCGCGTCGCCATCTTTTCAGCCGACCAGCAGCTGGGCCAGCGCACACGACACGCGTTTTCCGAGGCCTTCACCCTGCTCGGTGGCGAGGTGGTCGATGAGGCGAGCTTCACGTCGGGGCAAACAGATTTTTCGGGTGAATTGCGCGGATTGCTGCGCATGCGAAACCGGAGCGCCAGCGGGCCATTCCAGCCCGTGATCCGCAATGACCTGGATGCCATCTTCCTGGCCGCCAGCGGCAAGGAACTGGCATTGATCGTTCCGCAGCTGGACTACTTCGGTGCCGACAACCTACCGCGCTACGGACTGGGGATGGCCTATTCAGGCAATCCCGACCGACGTGGTGATGCCGACAAGGACCGTGTCATCATCCCGATCGCCCCGGTGCTGCTTGCCGGCACGGCCGGGCCGGAACACCCGCTGCGCCTCGCCTACGAACGAGCGCAGCTGGCCGGACCATTACCGCGCCTGTTCGCTGTTGGTGCCGATGCCGCCCGTCTGGCCGGACACATCGACAGCCTGCTGCAGGGCGGCGTCCTCGATGGGCTGACCGGCGAGCTGTCGATCACGCCGACCGGCGTGGTCGAGCGTCAGCCAAGCTGGGGACAGTTCCAGGGCGGCGCAATCAAACCGATCATGTCATCCTCGGCCACGTCGTTGCCGGATGAGCTGACTGCACCGATCCCGGCAATGTCCCCGGCCGGCGGCCAGCTGACACCTGCGCCCAACTATTCCAACTATTAGCATCCCGATGAGTTCACGCCGCTTCGATGCCCTGCGCCGCTGGTGGCCCCGGTCTCCTGATCGCCACCACGCCCCGAACAAGGGCCAGGTCCCAGGCGACGGTGAGAACAAAGGAAACAATCACCGCCAGCAACTGGGGCGACGGGCCGAGGACCTGGCGCTCGCCCATCTTGAAGCCGCAGGGCTGACCCGGATTGGTCGCAACGTGCGCGCTGGACGCGGCGAAATCGACCTGATCCTGCGGGATGGTGACACGCTGGTCTTCGTCGAGGTCCGCGCTCGCTCCCAGAACGCCCTGGTGACAGCTGCCGAGAGCGTCTCGGCGAGAAAATGCGCCAAGATCCGAGAGACGGCCGCCCGCCTGATCGCCGCCCGCCCGGACTGGCAGTCGCTGTATTGCCGTTTCGACGTGGTCGCCATCACGACCAACGACCAGCAAAAACCCGACATCGACTGGCTGCTCGATGCCTTTTGAAATAAACCATGCCGCGAGCTGAAGTGAAAGGGGCCGACCCGCATGAGTGACATTCTTGACGGACTGAGACATCGCCTGGAGCAGGATCTCGCCGAGATCGCCCAGCTGCTGAATGACAGCGCTCCCCAGGCATTGGAGGCGGCTGGGGTCATCCTCGCCGCCGTACTCAACGGCCAACGCGTGCTCAGCTGTGGTGCCCGCGAGCGCAGTGATCTGGCACACTATTTTGCCCGTCTGATGACCGGCCAGCTCGAGCACCCCCGTCCCGGTCTGCCGGTCATGGCCCTGTCGGAATATCCTGGCGGCAAGGAGCCATTCGTCCGGTCGATCCGCGCGCTCGGGGCCCAGAACGACGTCCTGTTCGCCGTGAGCTGCAACGCGGTCGATGGCGTGCTGCCGGCACTACGAGCCGCACACGAACGCGACATGCAGATCGTGCTGCTATCCACCGGTTCCGAGGAGGTGATCGCCCCGCACCTGGAGAGCCAGGACCGCCTGATCTGTCTGCCCACCGAACGCCCCGGCATTGCCTATCAGGCGCAGGTTCACTGCATCCATACACTGGTCGACCTGGTCGACCGTCAACTGCTCGGCCTGAGCGATTGAATCCTGTGAGTCCACTTGAGACCTTCGTCGACCGCTTGAGCCACATACTCCCCAGCGATCGCATCGCCACCGATACCGGTACCACCTGGGCCTACGGCATGGACAACAGTCGCCTGCATCATGCCGCCGATGTGGTGGTTTTCCCGGAGGGTCACGACGAGGTGGCCGAGATCATCAAGCTGGCTGCTGCCTGCCGGCTGCCCGTGACCACTCGTGGACGAGGCACGGGCACTGCGGGTGGCTCGGTGCCGATCCTGGGCGGTGTGGTACTGGTCACCGACCGGATGACCCGGGTGATCGATTTTCGGCCCGAGGATCGGCTGATCGTGGTCGAGACCGGCCTGATCAACGCCGAGCTGCAACGAATCGTCGGTGAACAGGGCTTTTTCTGGCCACCAGACCCGACCAGCAATGCACTGTGCACCATCGGTGGCAATCTCGGCTGCAACGCCGCCGGTCCGCACGCAGTCAAGTACGGCACCACGCGTGAGAACGTCCTCGGCCTGCGCGCCGTCGGCGGCCGGGGGCAGACCATCAAGGCCGGCTCGCAGACCACCAAAGGCGTGGTCGGCCACGACCTGACTCGGCTGCTGATCGGTTCCGAAGGCACCCTCGGGGTGATCACCGAGGCCACCCTCAAGCTCACGCCGCTGCCGGAAACGCGCCACCTGCTGCGCGCCTTCTACCCGGATATGCACACGGCCTCCCGGGCCGTCTCACGGGTCATGGCCCAGCCGGCCACACCAGCGGCGATCGAATTCATCGACGGCAACGCCCTCGATCTGCTACGCACGAACTCGCAGGTCGCCATCCCCGCCTCCGCCGGGGCAATGCTGATGATCGAGGTCGACGGTGACGAAAGCTGCATTGATGGTGTGGTCGAGCGTGTGCTGACCGCAGCCGGCGACGAGCGAGCGGCCATCACGGTCGCCAAGACCGCTGTGGAGCAGGAAGCACTCTGGGCGGCACGCAAAGCGCTTTCGCCCACCCTGCGCCAGGTCGCGCCGAAAAAAATCAATGAGGATGTGGTCGTGCCAGTCTCACGCATCCCGCAGCTGATCGAGACGCTGGATGCCATTGCTGCACGCCACGCGATCACAATCGTCAATTTCGGTCACGCCGGCAATGGCAACATCCACGTCAACCTGCTGATCGACCCGGATGATCCCAAGCAGATGGCCAGCGCGGAACAGGCGCTCGACGAGGTGTTCTCGACAGTACTCGCGCTCGACGGCACCCTTTCCGGCGAACACGGCATCGGCTACGTCAAACGTGGTTTCATCGACCGCGAAATCCCGCCGGAAACACTGGCACTGATGCATGGCATCAAGGCAGTGTTCGATCCATTGGGCATTCTCAATCCGCACAAAAAACTGCCCGACCCGCCGACAGGGGATCCGCCGCGGTAACTCTGTGGCAAACTGTGGCGATCAGCCCGAATAACCGACCAAGCGGGCCCAGACTCAAGACCAGCATCCAGGAGGAGCATCCCAGGTGGACCATAGCGTGACCTTTCTCGCCAGCGCGACCATCGCCGGCTTCGTCCTGGCAACCGTCCTGTTGCTGGCCGACCAGTGGCCACGGCTTGAGCCACTGAGCTTTCGCCTGCCAGGCCTGCTGATTGCAGTGGCCGCCCTGGTCGGCCAGGGTGCCCTGCTCTATCAACTGGGCATCCGAACCAACCCGCCAGCACTGAACCTGACCGTGCTCAACGCGCTGGCCACGGTCTTCGGGCTGGCCAGCGCGATCACCGTAGTCAGCTCCTTTCGCGAGCGCCTTGAAGGTATCGCGGTGGTCCTGCTGCCGATCACGGCACTGTCCGTCTTTCTCACCGTATTCGTGCCGGAATCGAACGTGCCCATCCGCACCGGGCAGTTCGCCCTCGACGCACACATCCTGATCTCGCTGGCCGCCTACGCACTGCTGACACTTGCCGCCCTGCAGGGCGTGATGCTGTTGATCCAGCATCTGGCCCTGCACGGTCATCACGCGACTGGCTGGATCCGGCGACTGCCGCCGATGGAATCGGTCGAACAGCTGATGTTCCGTTTCATCGTGATCGGCTTTCTGCTGCTGACGCTGGCACTGGTAACCGGTTTTCTGTTCCTGGAAAACATCTTCGCCCAGCATCTGGTCCACAAGACCGTACTGTCAGTGATCGCCTGGCTGGTATTCGCCGTCTTGCTGGCCGGTCGCCGCATCGCCGGTTGGCGCGGACGTACCGCGGTACAGTGGACCCTGGCAGGCTTCGCTCTGATGGGGCTAGCCTACTTCGGCACCAAGATCGTGCTCGAATGGGTGCTCGATCTGAGTTAGCGATAATGTCCCAACTCGAAATTGCCTCGAAATAATCGGGGCTTCGCCGTACACTCTCCGCTGATCCCATCGAAAGCACCACATTCTTGAACGAGATACCCATCGGTTTGCTGTTCGCGGCACTGGCCGTGCTCATCGCCCTGTCCGCTTTTTTCTCCAGCTCGGAGACGGCCTTGATGTCGCTCAACCGCTACCGGTTGCGGCACCTGGCAAAACAGGGCCATCGCGGTGCGCTCCGGGCGAGCCGGCTGCTCGACACGCCCGACCGGCTGCTCGGGCTGATCCTGCTGGGCAACAACTTCATTAACATCCTCGCCTCGGCGATCGCCACGGTCATCGGTCTGCGTTTGTTCGGCAACCCGGGCATTGCCATCGCTACCGGCACCATGACCTTCCTGGTGCTGATCTTCGGCGAAGTTGCCCCCAAGACTGCCGCAGCGCTCTACCCGGAACGATTCGCCTTTCCCGCCTCGTTTGTATACACCCTGCTGATCCGCCCGCTGCACCCAATCGTGTGGCTGATCAACTGGATCGCAAACGGACTGCTGTCACTGCTCGGCCTCGACCCACAGGCGCGCGGCTCGCATGCCCTGACCAGGGCCGAGCTGCGTACCGTGGTGCATGAATCCAGCCAGCGCCTGCCCGAGTTGGATCAAAGCATGCTGCTGTCCGTACTGGAACTCGGTCAGGCTAACGTCGAGGACATCATGATCCCGCGAGCGGAGATCGTCGGTATCGACATTACCCAGCACTGGGACGACATACTCAACCAGCTGATCCACGCCCCCTATTCGCGTCTGCCGGTATTCGAGGGTTCAGTGGAACACACCCTGGGCGTGATCAACGTGCGCCTCCTGATCGGCCCGCTGATCGACCGGAAGCTGACACTCAGCGACTTGAAACGCTGCCTCGCCGAGCCTCACTACACCCCCGAGGGCACGCCGCTGACCACCCAGCTATTGAACTTCCAGCGCCAGACCCACCGCTCGGCGATGGTGGTCGATGAGTACGGCGACATCCAGGGCCTGGTCACCCTTGAGGACATCCTCGAGGAAATCGTCGGCGAGTTCACCACCTCGCCGGACTCCGACAGCCAGGGCATCACGATCCAGGATGACGGCCGTTACATCGTGCGCGGCAATCTGCCCATCCGCGAAATCAACCGCGAGCTCAAGATCGATCTGCCTACTGACGAAGTCAGTACGCTCAACGGGCTGGTAATCGAGCAACTCGAAGCACTGCCCACTGTGGGGGCGACCGTCAATCTCCCTGATGCACACATCGAGGTGCGCACAGTACGCAAGCGGGCGGTGGACACTGCCATCATCACCACTTTCACACGCGACGAAGCCGAGATCTGAATGGCCCAGGCAAAAAAACCCCAGACTGCCTTCGTCTGTCGCGAGTGCGGGGCCGATCATCCCAAGTGGGCCGGTCGTTGTACGGAATGTGGCGCCTGGAACAGCCTCGCCGAGATGCGTCTGCCGGGTGGAAAGTCGCCCGCCCGCGAGATTTCAGGCTATGCCGGCGAGACAGCCACCATCACCGCGATCGGCGATGTGGCCGTGTCCGAAACCTCGCGCCAATCCAGCGGTCTGGGCGAGCTCGACCGGGTGCTCGGCGGCGGCCTGGTCCCCGGTTCGGTGGTGCTGCTGGGCGGCGACCCGGGCATCGGCAAGTCCACCCTGCTGCTGCAGACGGTGCTTGGTCTGCAAGATCGAATCGAATGTCTGTATATCACCGGCGAGGAATCCTTGCAGCAGGTTGCCCTGCGTGCCCGCCGGCTGGGCGCCGACCTCTCCGGGCAGGCCGGGGAGCTGACCCTGCTAAGCGAGACGCGTATCGAATCGATCCTTGCCGCCTGTGCAAAGTCGCTGCCGGGGCTGATGGTGATCGACTCGATCCAGACGCTCTACACCGAGGAGCTTTCGGCCGCACCCGGCTCGGTCTCGCAGTTGCGCGAGGCCACCGCCCAGCTGGTACGTTTCGCCAAGCGCTTTGACGTGATCGTGCTGATCGTCGGCCACGTGACCAAGGAAGGCGCGCTGGCCGGACCACGGGTACTTGAGCACATGGTCGATACCGTGCTCTATTTCGAGGGCGACCCGGGGGCACGCTTCCGGGTGATCCGCGCGGTCAAAAACCGCTTTGGGGCGGCCAATGAGGTGGGCGTGTTCGGCATGACCGACCACGGCCTGAAGCCCGTCTCCAACCCCTCGGCGATCTTCCTTTCCCGCCACGAGAAACCCGTACCCGGCAGCGTGGTAATGGTCACCCGCGAGGGCACCCGGCCGATGTTGGTGGAAGTCCAGGCGCTGGTGGCCGACAACCCCGGCGGCGGCTCACGCCGATTGACGGTCGGGCTTGACCAGAACCGCCTGGCAATGCTGCTGGCCGTCCTGCATCGTCATGGTCAGGTTGCCCTGTTCGACCAGGACGTGTTCCTCAATGTGGTCGGCGGCGTGCGCGTCACCGAGACAGCCGCAGACTTGGCCAGCCTGATCGCCATGCTCTCGAGCTTCCGCGACCGGCCGCTGCCACAAGGGCTGGTGATCTTCGGCGAAGTCGGGCTGGCCGGCGAGATCCGACCGGTACCTGGCGGCCCTGAGCGCTTGACCGAGGCGGCCAAGCACGGTTTTACCCGCGCAATCATTCCGCGCGACAACCGGCCGCCCCGGCCAATCGACGGCCTGGAGGCGATCGCCGTGGCCCACCTGGACGAGGCAATCGAAGCAATCGACACCTTCTGACCAGTAACCGCTCAAGAGACCAGATTGGCCGGCCCGTCCCGCGACGATACAATACCGTCCAGCTATTCAAGAGGCTTCCCATGGATTCTTCCTCCCCGTCCAAGACCATTTCGCCGCAGACCGTCGACGCAGGCGACCCATCAGTCATCAGTCGCTACGAAGAAGCACTGACTGAACTCGAACAGATCGTCGCTCGTCTTGAGGCCGGCGAGCAGAGCCTGGAGCAATCGCTGCAGGACTATGAGCGCGGGATCGAACTCGAACGCCAGTGCCAGCGCGCCCTCGACGAGGCCGAGCGTCGCGTGGCCACGATCAACGAACCGCCGGCGGGTGAGACTGGCCGCGACGAGCCTTCCGCCTGACACCGTGGCGGACATCACCCCCAGGCCCCCAATCGCCCCATCCGAGTTTGACGACTGGCTGCATGCCTTCCGCGAGCAGATGGAAGCCCAGCTGGCAGCCACCTTCGACCGTCAGCTGGGCGACACCCCGCCGCGGCTGGCCAAGGCCCTGCACCACGCCACCCTTGACGGTGGCAAGCGGCTGCGACCGGCCCTCGTCTTTCTCGGCAGCAATGTCAGCCACCCTTGGCCACCGACAGGGCATCCGCGCTTCGACAGCCTCTGGCCGGCAGCCGTCGCAGTCGAGTTGATCCACGTCTACTCGCTGATCCACGACGACCTGCCGAGCATGGACAATGACGATCTGCGCCGCGGCCGGCCCACCCTGCACCGCGCCTTCGACGAGGCCACCGCCATTCTGGCCGGCGACGCACTGCAGGCGCTTGCCTTCGCCGAGTTGGCCGGATCAGAGGCCGAACCGGCCATCCGCCTCGACTGGTGTCGCCAGCTCGCGACCGCCGCGGGACCAGCCGGCATGGTCGGCGGGCAAGCGATCGATCTGACCCTGGCCCACGGACAGTCCGACGATCAGCCCGATACCCGCCCCGATCTGGCTGCACTGGCCGACCTGCACGACCGCAAGACCGGAGCACTGATCCGCGCCTCGCTCGCCCTCGGTGCGCGTTGGGCGGGGCTGCCCGCTCGAGAAACCCGACTGATCGACGACTTCGGCCGCCTGCTGGGCCGTGCCTTCCAGATCCAGGACGATATCCTCGACGTCACCGGCTCGACCACGGCACTGGGCAAGACGCCGGGCCGGGACGTGGCCGCAGACAAGTGCTCTTATGTCACCGTGGCCGGCCTCGCCGGCGCCCGCCGTGAGCTCGATGACACGGTGCGCCACGCCCACGCCGCCCTGTGGGAGCTGGGCTCGCTGGGTATCGACCCGCAGGCCCTGAGCGCCTGCCTCGAATTCGTCAGCCGGCGCGACCACTGATGCCCCTTACTCCGCGCCAGACACATCTACTCGACCAGATCGAGCAGCCCGCCGATCTCAGGGCGCTACCGCGCCATTCGCTGCCTGCGCTGGCTCAAGAGATGCGTCACGCCCTGCTGGCCCAGGTGGAAGCGACCGGTGGGCACCTGGCGGCCAACCTTGGTGTGGTTGAGCTGACTCTGGCCCTGCATCGGGTGTTCGACACCCCATACGACCGACTGGTCTGGGACGTCGGTCACCAGGCTTATCTGCACAAGATGCTCACCGGCCGGCGTGACTGGATGGCACAGTTGCGCCAGCGTGGCGGGCCGGCCGGCTTCACCCGCCGAGCCGAAAGCCCTTTTGATCCTTTCGGGGCCGGCCACTCCAGCACCTCGATCAGCGCTGCGCTCGGCATGGCCCTGGGTGCCGAACAGAAGGGAGAAGACCGCCACGCCATCGCCATCATTGGCGATGGCGCCATGACCGCTGGTCAAGCGTTCGAAGCGCTGAACCACGCTGGCGATCGACAGGCCAACCTGCTGGTGATTCTCAATGACAATGAGATGAGCATCTCGCCCAACGTCGGCGCCCTCAACCAGCACCTGACACGACTGCGTAGCAACCCACTGATCGAACGTTTCCGTCACTCGGGCGAGGAAATAATGGCGCAGGCCGGCCCGCTGGGCGAGCTGCTCGGCTCGACGCGGGCCGGCCTGCGCGACAGTGTGCGCTACCTGCTCGGCACCTCAAGCCTGTTCGAGGAACTGGGCTTTCGTTATTTCGGACCGATCGACGGCCACGATCTCGATACCCTGCTCGACACCCTCACCAACCTGCGTGAGCAGCGCGGCCCGCGACTGCTGCATATCGTCACCAAGAAGGGTTGCGGGCTGGTACCAGCCGAACGCGACCCGGTACGATTCCACGGCATCGGCCGACAGGGGGTCAGCCAGGCCGTTGGTCCACTGCCCGCCGAGCCCAAGGCCATCGTCAAGACCGGCCGGCCGACCTGGACCGAGGCGGCCACCGAGATCCTCTGCCGGCAGGCCGAACAGGATCAGCGGCTTGTCGCCATCACGCCGGCGATGATCGAGGGATCGGGACTCAAGAAATTCCAGTCACGGTTCCCCGAGCGGCTGCATGACGTCGGCATCGCCGAACAGCACGCCGTCACCTTGGCTGGTGGACTGGCCACTGAAGGCCTGCGCCCGGTGGTCGCGATCTACTCGACCTTTCTGCAACGCGCCTGGGATCAGGTCATCCATGACATCGCGTTACAAGACCTGCCGGTCACCTTCCTGGTGGATCGCGCCGGGCTGGTCGGCCCCGACGGCCCCACCCACGCAGGCAGCTTCGACCTGGCGCTGGGCATGAGCGTACCGAATCTCGCCCTGGCCGTACCGGCCGATCATCGCGACCTGGAGGTGGCGATGGACTGGGCGCTGGCACATGATGGGCCGGTGCTGATCCGCTACCCGCGCGACTACTGTCCGGACGACCTGGGCGGCGAATACCTCGGCCAGGAACCAACGGCGCCGCGGCGGCTGCGGCAGGGCCGATCGGCGCTGGTAATCGGCATCGGTGCCATGGTCGAGCGGCTGATCCCGATCTGCGAGCAACTCGATGCTACCCTACTGGATCTGTGTTGGGCCCAACCCTGGTCACCCGAGACCGTTGACACCCTCGCAGGACTGGCCAGGGAACATCCGGCCCTGGTCACGGTCGAAGAAGGTTGCCGTATCGGTGGTGTCGGCAGCGAATTGCTGCACATGCTCGCCGAGCATGGCGTCGCCCGGCCCGGATTGCGGCTCGGACTGGCGGACCGATTCATTGAACACGGCACCCGCGAGGAGTCTCTCGCCGACACCGGGCTTGATTCCCGATCGATCGCGGATAACATCGCCGCCTTTCTAGACAAACTGAGCGCTACATGAGCACCCCGTCTTCCCTGCCTTCAGGGGGCAACTACACCCTGACCACCGAGGTCGAATTCGCCGCGGCACATCAGCTCCACGGTTACGAGGGCAACTGCGCCCGCCTGCACGGCCACAATTGGCGCGTGGTCGTCGAGGTGACCGGAAGCCGACTGGATGACGTCGGCATGGTGGTCGACTTCAAGACCATCCGCGCTCGGAGCCGCGAGATCGCCAAGCGGCTTGATCACGCCTATCTCAACGAAGTGTCCCCCTTCGATCAGGTCAACCCTACCGCCGAGCACATTGCGGCGTACTTCTACCAGGCCCTGTCAACGACGTTCGATACCGAGGATTACCAGGTTTCGGCCGTCACGGTCTGGGAGAATGCCCGCTCGGCGGTCACCTTTCGTCCCTGAGGCCCGCACAGCCAGCAGCGAGCCTGCTAGAGTCGCCTCCACTACTGCGCCGGCCTGAGGTCGGCCCCATCCAATCAAGCGTTTAAATTGCCCATGAACAAACACGAGATGCCCGACATCCAGTCCAGCCATGATGCGCGTGATATCGCCATCGACCAGGTGGGCATCAAGGCGATTCGTCACCCCGTGACCCTTCTCGATGATGGCCAGCAGCAGGCGACCGTCGCCGAATGCCAGCTGACCGTGGGGCTGCCGGCAGACAAGAAAGGCACCCATATGTCCCGCTTCGTCGCCCTGCTCAATGAGGGGCCATTGACGCTTTCCATCGCCACGCTGGCCGGCTGGACGCAGGCCATGGTCGAACGCCTCGACGCCCAGTCGGGAGAGGCGCATTTCACCTTCCCCTATTTCATCACCAAAAACGCGCCGGTCAGTGGTCAGGCGGCAATGATGGACTACGACATCACCCTGACCGGGCGGATCGAGCAGGGCCAGGCACGCATCGGCCTGAAGTTGGTCATCCCCGTGACCAGCCTCTGCCCCTGTTCCAAGGAAATCTCGGCCTATGGTGCGCATAATCAGCGCTCGCATATCAGCGTCGAGGCCGAAGTCAGCGACCCGTCGCTATCGCTCCGAACACTGATTGCTGCCATCGAGGCCGAGAGCTCCTGCCCGCTATGGAGCCTTCTCAAGCGTCCTGACGAGAAATACATCACCGAGCACGCCTTCGATAATCCGAAGTTCGTCGAAGACATGATCCGCGATGTGGCCAATGCACTGGAGGACTATCCGGGCCTGAATGGCTTCTCGATCAGCGTCGAAAATTTCGAATCGATCCATAACCACTCGGCTTGGGCCGTGATCCATCGCCCTGGACGCTGAACCCAGACGTTGAAGCCCGGTCGCTGAACCCTGAACGCCAAATCGGCTCAGGGCGCTGAACCGGTTCCCGACACGAGAAAACAGAAAGGCCCCGACATCGTGACGGGGCCTTTTCATGTCCGCTGTCTCCGGGTCGAGCCGGAACAGGTTTGTCGGGAGCGATTTTATTCCAGTTCAGCGTTGATACGCGACAGCACCACGGCACGATCCCTGGGCAGCGTGCCGCCGGCCACATTGAGCCGCTCGATGCGGATGTCCGTGCCGCCATCCCGGCGCGGCTCGATCTCGAGCGACAGATGCATCGTCATGTCAGCCCGGCGATCGATGGTCACACCCCGCATGACAATGCCTTCGTAGAGCGCCTGCGGATGACTATGCTTGACCTCGATCGTGCCCTCATCACGGTCACGGGAGACCGGGTCAAAGCCAAGCCGATCCAGCGCCAGGCCAAGTCGGTTCCAGGCACGCGGGTAGGATTGGCTCACCTGGATGTGGCTGTCTTCGGGGTCGTCCGCCGAAACAATCTTGGAGCGGGCGGAGAACTTCGCCCCAACCAGCGCACGCGACTCTTCGGCACTGCTACCGGAGAGGTAGGCGGCCAGGCGCGACATGGTCTCGGCCGTCAGGGCCGAGGAATCCACTACATTGCTGTATTCAAAAGTCGTGCTCTCATCACCCGGTATCAGCGGCTTTTCCCCGGTCAGTTCTCGCTTCTGGCCAGTAACGAACACCAGTGTCTCGTCGCCTTCGCCCTGCTCGATACGCAGACGAACCTTTTCGATCGAATCGGGCTTGAACAACGTGTCACGGGCGACTCTCAGGAACCGCATGATCGAGAAACCCGCCCCCTCATTACTGGCCACACCAGTCCAGTCGGTCTCGATCAACCCGGCACTGGGCTCGATCCGCCGAATGGAGTAGCCCTCATCACGCAAAAAACCTTGCAGCTTTGGCCAGACACTGTCGGGGTCGGTACCTACGACCAGGTAACGCCCGCCCGGCTCACCGGAAACACGGATGTCGGTTCCAGTATCCAGCACACCGGAGTGCTCTTCACGCGCCAGTGCTTCGGCCCGAGCCGAGGCGACCTCAGGCAGCGCGACCGTGCCGCCTGCGGCTGGGGAAGAAAAGGCCGGCGGCACCTGGAGTTGAGCAGCGCGGGCGGCATCGCGGCTGCCCTTCTTGTCGCCAGCGAACGGGAGGCTTGAGCATCCGCTGATCAAGCCGATCACCGCCAGAGCGACCAAGGGCAACATCCATGAAAGGGTGGGATTTCGCATGCCGATTCGATTCCAGAAAGTTCTTGTAATGAATGGGAAAGTCATCGGGCTGACTGCATGCAGCCAGCCTCCAGCATCGCCTGCTCGAGCCCCTCATGGCAGAAACTCTCCAACGGGGTGAGCGGCAGACGTAGGGTCGGCCCGATCAAGCCCATGCGATGCAGGGCCCATTTGGCGGGAATCGGATTGGTCTGACAGAAAAGTTCACGATGCAATGACGCCAGACGAGCGTCCAGCGCCTCAGTGGCCGACTCATCACCGGCCAGGGCCGCTTCGGCCATCTGCGCCATCAGGTGGGGTGCGACGTTAGCGGTCACCGAGATACTGCCCTGACCACCGGCCAGCATACAGGCCGCGCCCAGATTGTCCTCGCCGCTGTAGACGGCGAAACCCGCCGGGCCATCAGCTATCAGATCACGTATCCGCTTGATCGAGCCGGCCGCCTCCTTGATGCCGACGATACGCGGATGCTCGGCCAGCTCGAGGACGGTTTCCGGCGCCATGTCGACGGCTGTGCGACCGGGCACGTTATAAAGGATCATCGGCAGGTCGACCGCATCGGCAATCGCCCGATAATGCTGCTTGAGACCTTCCTGGGTGGGCTTGTTGTAGTACGGCGTCACCGACAGGTGCGCGGCAGCCCCCACCGAAAGGGCTCCACGGGCGAGTGCGAGGGCCTCGCGAGTCGCGTTCGCGCCGGTGCCGGCGATCACCGGCAGCCGACCGGCCGCCAGATCGACCACCGCGCCAATCACGGCGATATGCTCTTCGTAATCGAGCGTGGCCGACTCGCCAGTCGTGCCGACAGCGACGATCGCGTGGGTACCGGCATCAACGTGCCAGTCGATCAGGCGTTTGAGGCCGACATAGTCCACCGCGCCATCTTCATGCAATGGAGTGACCAGGGCCACTATGCTGCCGGTAATCATGTTCGCCGCCATGTCGCCTCGCGTATATCGCCTTCAGGGTGATTGAAACGCCCCAGCCCGCACCGAACGAAGCGGGACCAACCTCACATGGTACCGGCAGATATCAGCTAGTGACAAGCCGGATCCAGCGGCATCGTGCTGTCCCTCCCGCGCGGACCACACCACGTCTGCCGACTGCTATATTGCATGGCAGGCCTTGCAGTCCCATCAAGGCTCCATGCGAAACCTAAGGAGTAACATAGAGCGCAATGAGCAAGCAGACCCATACGAACACGCCTATCGAACCACAAGTGGGCCAACTCGCGCCCGATTTCGACGGTGAGACCACCGATGGTGACCGTCTGTCGCTGGCCGACTTTCAGGGCGCCCCCTTGGTGCTGTACTTCTACCCTCGTGACAATACCCCCGGCTGCATCGCTGAGGCCCGCGACTTCCAGGCCCGGCTGGCCGACTTCAAAGCGGCCGGTGCCCGAGTGGTGGGCGTGTCCAACGATGATGCCGCCAGCCATCGCAAATTCTGCGATAAACAAGACATCACTTTTCCGCTGATTGCGGACACGGAGCGCCGGCTCAGCACAGCCTTCAATGTCATGAGGATGAAGAACATGTTCGGCAAGCGCTTCGAGGGCATTGAACGCAGCACCTTCCTGATTGATGCCGATGGCGTGATCCGGCAAGTCTGGCGAAAGGTCAAGGTGCCCGGACATGTCGACGAGGTGCTCGAAGCCACCAAGAAAATATAGAGACCCGTTACCTGACAGCGACCCCACAAACCACCACGAGCCATCCATATCGATGATCAACACAACCCGTCCGAAACGCTGCCTGTTCGTCCTCGACACCAACGTGTTGATGCACGACCCCACCGCGCTGTACCGCTTCATGGAGCACGATATCTATCTGCCGATGGTCGTGCTCGAGGAGCTCGACGACGGCAAGAAGGGGCAGTCAGAAACGGCACGCAACGTCCGCCAGGTCAGCCGCTTTCTTGACGAAATGTTGGCCGATATCGACATCACTACCATCGATGACGGACTGCTGATCCACACCACCCTCCACGAACAGGCCGGACGCACCCGAACCCCGACCGGGCGACTGTTTCTGCAAACGCAGGAAGAGAGCAGTGAGCTACCGGTAAGTCTGCCGGGCAATCGGGCAGACAATCAGATCCTCGAGCTCACGCTGGCGCTGCGGGAACGGGTCACGGACCGCGAAGTGATCCTGGTTTCCAAGGACATCAATCTGCGTATCAAGGCCACTGCACTCGGCGTGCCGGCGGAGGACTATCACAACGACCAGGTGCTCGACGACGTCTCGCTCCTGCATACCGGTCACCAGACCTTGAGCGCCGACTTCTGGGAAGCGCACGGCGAGGCGCTCGAGTCATGGCAGGACGAGGACCGTGTCTTCTACCGCATCCACGGGGCAAATACCGAAGACTGGCACCCCAATCTCTACCTGAGACTTGAGGCCCCGGCCCCGTTCACGGCGGTGGTCCGTGAAGTACGAGCTGATGACACGGCTGTACTGGAAAGCGTCATCAACTACGAACAGGAACGACACGCCGTCTGGGGGATCACCGCACGTAATCCCGAACAGAGCTTTGCCTTGAATGCCCTGATGGATCCGAACGTGGACTTCGTCAGCCTGCTCGGCCAGGCCGGCACCGGCAAGACGCTGCTCACTCTCGCCGCCGCCTTGACACAGACGCTCGAGCAAAAGCTGTACACCGAGATCGTGATGACGCGCGTGACCATCTCGGTCGGCGAGGACATCGGCTATCTGCCTGGCACCGAGGAGGAGAAGATGACTCCCTGGATGGGTGCCTTGATGGACAACCTCGAAGTTCTGGCAAAGACCGACGGCGGCGGCAGCCCTTGGGAGCGTGCGGCCACCAACGACCTGCTGCAGTCGCGCATCAAGATCCGGTCGCTGAACTTCATGCGCGGGCGAACCTTTCAGAACCGGTTCGTCATTGTCGACGAAGCCCAGAACCTCACCGCCAAGCAAATGCGCACCCTGATCACTCGCGCCGGCCCGGGCACCAAAATGGTCTGCCTCGGCAACATCGCCCAGATCGATACGCCCTATCTCACCGAAACCAGCTCGGGGCTCACTTTCGTCGTCGATCGCTTCCGTGGCTGGCCACACGGCGCCCACGTGACCCTTACCCGAGGCGAACGTTCACGGCTGGCCGAGTTTGCCGCAGAAGTCCTGTAATCAAGCACCGGGGCCAGCGGGGAAGAGGGGATGCCCACACGATCCGCTTGCAGCGACAACAACTCCTCTTTGCCCCCCTGCAGGCTTTCATCGTCGTCCTTCTAACCCCCTCCTACTGACTTTTGGGCTGTCCCTTGCGGACTAGGCTCGCCTTGCCACACCACCAGATCTGTGTAACAGTGCCGGGCGGCATGTCAAATCTTAAGCCTTGGCGGTGTCGAAACTAATGGCGGTAATCTCGCTAATGCGATCCCATGACATCTCAGCACACCCCTACATTGGGTTTTTTTCAAAAAGCCTGCCTCGCAACTAGAGTTGGACTCGGCTCCATCGCCGCCGTTGCGCTGGGCTCCATCGCCCTCTTCTGGATTCTCGGCTACCTGATCCACTCTGATATCGCGACGATTCAGCAGGCTGAAACGTCGCGATCGCTAGCTGAAGTAAGCGACAACATCAACTCGGCCAAGCAGACACTTTTATCCATTTCCAACAGCATCATCAGAGATGAAGCCGTTTGGAAGATTATTTCAAGAGCCAATGAATCTTCTCGCGCCAAACGGCAACTTGACCACTATGTCGAGAAAATATCCAAACTGCATAATCTTGACTCCGTCACATATTGGGACACAGATGGCGGCCTGATTGCAGCCAACCAGACCATTATTGGCAACATGTCGTTCGGACTAAGCTCTCTCTCCGATAACTCACCCAGATTCCCCCAAGTTGGAATAGTTGAGCTCGGTGGGGGCATTTGGGTTGTATCTACCGCCCCTTTAATAAGAGGCGGAGCTGCGTATGGCATGTTTCAGGTGTCTGTGAACATCAACTCCTTGGCTCCCAATGGGAAAATCACCTCACAAACCGGAATGTCAACCCCGGCCAACATCGATGAAAGTCCAAAAAATCTATTTACAGGACACCTAACCGCCAATGGAGATCGCCTGCATGTCGCATTTGATCAGCCCATTGATCGCCTTATCGACGGCCTGGACACAATAAAGTACTTGGCTTTATATATATTATTGATGGCTTTGACTGTTTCAGCCTTTGTATGGTTACTAATTAAGCGGGCCACCCGCCCCCTTAAGACACTTAGCCAATCCATTGAGCAAGTCGGCCATGGAGATTTTAACAAGACCCCGGTAACACCCGGGCCCGCTGACTTGATTTCCATCCAAAAAGCTTTCAATGGAATGATTGATGACCTCTCTCGTCTGAACCAGATGAAACGCCGCTTACAGCAACAGAAAAATCTAATCGTTCTCGGGAAGATATCCACACGTATCGCTCACGACATCAATAACCCCTTAAGCGTAATACGATCTATATCCAGCCTTTCTCTATATCAGAGACCCAAAATAGATACCGACGACTTCTTTGATGACATGAAAAAAATATATGACGAATCTTCTAAATGCCTAACTATTACTGATTCAATTTTGTCATTGGTTAGAGATCCCGTTTTCTCTGTTGAGCCCGTCGATGTTGTCGAGATTTGTCAATCATACTTATCTGAACGTGCAAAATATAGCCATGGATTCAAGTACAACCTCAAAACCAATGGTGTTTCTAAAAATGCTATCGCTGAAAATAATTATCTAAGGATAATTTTAGACAACTTAATCGACAACGCTGTGGAGGCAAACGATGGAGAACTTGTTAATGTCGAACTGTTTTGCGATAACGAGCTACTCTGTATCAAAATCAGAGATGACGGCACCGGATTTCCCGCAAACGGAAACGAAGCGGATGTCTTCGATTTCTTCTTCACTACAAAAGCGACCGGAAGCGGACTAGGATTGGCCAATGCATTATCTATTGCCACTTCAATGGGTGGTGGCATTGAAATATCTGATGCCGCTCGAGGTGAGATCTGTGTGTTTTTATTGACCGCGACTCCGGAAAACATCTCGGAGAGACGCCAGACAAACTCGCCATACTATGAAGCTGGCTTTTAGCATAATTGTGAGGTGTGTTAACAGTGAAACTTGATGGCTGCGACCTGGCGAGCATGAACTTCGCTCTTGTTGATGACGACAACAATGTTTCACAGGCTCTCGCACGTATTTTATCAACGCTAGGGGCTGAGAACATCTCTCTGTTTGACAGTGGAGAATCATTTTTAAATTCAAGATCAGCGACAGAATTTGACATAGTATTCTTGGATTTGATAATGCCAGGAATGGGTGGCTTTAAAGTTTTAGACCACATTTCAGAAAACAAATTAAAGTGCTTGCCCGTCGTTCTCAGCGGGTACTCTTCCACCGCCAATGTGATCGCATCGATTACGCGAGGTGCATTTGATTTCCTTCCAAAGCCATTTGACGTTGATGATGTAATCATCTGTCTCACAAAAATATGCAACCATCGGTTTGTCTGGGAGGATAGCGAGAAGCGTCATGATTTCGAACAAGATGATCTAGAACATATACGAAGCATCCTGCCTGGGGACAGCCCCGCCATGGAAAAATTGCGGAGGACCGTGGCTATCGCTCGTGGCGTGGCCGCCAGCACCCTGATTGAAGGTGAAACCGGTACCGGGAAGGAGCTAGTGGCACGCTGCCTACATACAAGCGAAACCCCCTTCATCGCACTCAACTTATCATCCATTCCTTCAGAATTGGTCGAATCCGAGTTATTTGGCCACGTGGCGGGGGCCTTTACCGGTGCGGTCAAAGACCGTCAAGGTCTGATAGCGGCAGCCGATGGCGGCACCCTGTTCCTAGACGAAATCAACTCACTGGAGCTGGCGACCCAGGCCAAGCTTCTTCGAGTGCTGCAAGATAAAAAAGTAAGACCACTGGGATCGAATGAAGAGCAATCAGTTGACTTCCGGCTCATCTCTGCCAGCAACCAGCCGCTATTAGAACTAATAGACAGAGATTTGTTTCGGCTCGACCTGCTCCATAGAATAAATATCATCCAAATAAACGTCCCCCCTTTGAGGGAACGCGCCTCCGACATCCATCAGTTAGCAAACGCATTCCTTTCCAGATATTGCAAGGCCTATTCCACTTCCAACAAATCATTGACTTCAGACGCATTAAAAATGCTCGAACAACACTCATGGCCCGGTAACGTTCGAGAGCTAGAAAATTGCATTGAGCGAGCAGTTATATTTTCCGAAGACTCTTCCGTAATCACTGAACATATTTTTGCTCTAGGAAAGAGAGAGGACACAGCCAAGTATCAAGCTGATTCTGAAGCCGAGTTTTCAGTAACCGAAATATTACCTTTGAGAGATCTGTGCACAGCTTATAGTCAACATGTTTTGGAAAGAAGTGGTGGGAACAAGGCAGAGGCCTGCAGATTACTGCGTATCGATTACAAAACATTGATGAGCAGGCTCTCGGGATAAAGCACTCCCACACTCAGACCATCAACCGAATAAGCCACAAATTTAATTCATCTCCTGCTTTGATGAACCAACAAGGCGTAGTCGTCAAGCGGCCTTGAAAGATGAATTGGGTGTTTCTTCGGCTGTTGCCAGAGTGTCGTCGTTGAGATTCCGATGTGGTCGGACCAAATCGTAGTGAACCCATCAGATACTCCCCAGCCTCTCGCCTTGTCTCGGTGGCCGAGCCATAGCCACCGTCTGGCGCCCTTATCTCTCTTGGAACTGTGGCACAGGCGCTCCATCGGGGCGCTGTCCCAGCAGTGGTCTCGCCAGCTCATACCCTGTCGAATGCCGCATCGAGACGGGCCCACCGCACAAGATGCGGCGGCACACCGAACCCGCCGCAGCCGAGTCAGTTCCGCGTGCTCATCCGCATCCAGCCGCTCCTCCCGCTGGTTTCCTGCCAAACTCCTTATTTTATAAGTGTCGCAAGGCTGTTCTCACTGTTATCGACGGCTTGCGCAGCCTTCACCATCGAGCAATCCGGCTCAGTGGCCAAGCCGCTGCATCCCTATTGCACCCAAGCGTGGAATGCCGCTCTTCTCCCTGATGCCACACCTCATCTTAGTCAGTAGCCTTACCACTCTTTCATATATGCGACTTTAATAATAAAAGCCATTGGCAGCCTTTAATAAAACAACATATTAAAATTCAAAATATATTACAGATATCAATCTCCCAATCCGGCTATTGTTTCAATCTCACAGTTGCGAGCGCAGCTGGCCACACGAAGATCAGTATTTAATAATATTGCCACTATCTCATTGCGCATTCTCCAATACTCCCTCGCCGTCAGATTGGAATAACTCCAATCCCGTAGCTATGCATCTGTTTTTCATAAACACCAAAAACAAACAATAACAACAACTTACAGCCGCCCAGGACAATGTGGCACAAACGATGCTTTGTGTTTACCCGGGCGGCGCATGATCGCTTAAGTGCCTCCCGAGTAGCAGGAGCCAAAACAGGAGAGAGATTGATGAAGAAGTTGAAATTGAAGCAGCCACTAATTGGGCTTGCCTTGAGCGGGGTCTTTATCGCAGCTAGCGGCACGGCCGGTGCGATGGAGATCAAACCAAATGCCTATTACCCCGGTAAAGAAGCCTTTGTCCCGGGGGTTAAGAATGACCCTCTTGACACATACCGGTATTGGAAAGACAGGGACACGATTCGGAAGGCGATTGCAGATGGCATCCCTGATGAAAAAATGAACTACAAGAACATCCGATGGCTTGAGAGCGATGACTTCAACGGCGAGGTGGTCTTGGAAGAGGCCAGACAAGTATTCAACCGTGTCGGGCCAAAGGGGGAAAGTTGCGCATCCTGTCACGGAGACAACGCTGAAAAGCTGTCTGGCGTCGCGACCGTTTACCCCAAGTATGACGAGGATGTTGGCCGGATGGTGTCTTTGGTTACTCGTGTAGAAATGTGTGCTGAGAAAAACACTGGCGACAGCATTCCAGTGGATTCCGGGGAAAACACCTTGCTGGTCAATCTGATCAACAACAAAAGTAATGGTCAGAAAATTCAGGTTGACGTCGAAAGCAAGCACGGAAAGGAAGCGTTTGAAAGAGGTCGGGATTTGTTTTTCAAACGAGTCGGGCATTTTGATTTTGCCTGCGCCTCCTGCCATAGCGCGCCTAGCGCACTGAAGCAACTGCGCGGGATGCGCCCTTCGACAATTTATGGTGACGCGGCGTCATACCCAATCTGGGAATATCCAGCCTCTCCGGACCGGCACTATTTGTACACCGTACAGCACCAAATTACCGCTTGTTCTGCCGCCGCAAGGATGGAACTAGAGGAAGAAGGTGGGCCGGAATACACGGACATGGAAGTATTTATTCGTGCTCTGTCAAACGGACATGAGATCAACTCCCAGTCCACTTATTACGGTGAGGCGCTTTAAATGGAGATTAAGATGAAAAACACCAAATCAGGATTCCGTCTCAAGTCAGCCTCCCTCGTGGCATGCATGGCCATCGCCAGTGCCACGGCGGCAAACGCGACCACCTATAAATCGTACCCCATGCTGTACATGACTCTTCCACCTTCGGATGAGCCAACTGTAAACTTGGCTGGTTTGATTGAACCGACGTATGCCGACTCCAGTGAGGCTAACCTGAAGAACAACTTCGCTTTCGACCGGCTCAGGATTGGCTTTGTCGGTAACTACTCGAGAAATGTTGACTACTTCTTCATGTCCGAGTGGGCGCCTAACGCAATTACAGCCAAATCAGGGGGTGGCGCTCAAGCATTCCTGGCCCACTTGACGTTTAAAGATCTTTTGGGAGCAACCAACCTGGCTGTCGGTTCAATGGCAGTCCCGATGGGTTATGATTTTTATGCTCCCACTCCCAACTCGCCCTGGATTACATATGCTGACCATAGCTACAACCTTTATGGGTGTGGCTCGATTGATTGTACGGCTGACATGCCGAACAATATATTCACCAACATATGGAAACCGGGTCTGATGGTCTTTGACCAAATTGACTTTGCAACCGGAGGTTCATTAACTTATACCGCAGGTGTCTACAACACAACAGGAACCTTGTTCACCGACAACCGTGTTGAGCGCAAAGACTTCAATGGAAGCCTGGAGTATAAGCACGGTGACTTCATGGCCATGTATGGCACACGTATCGGTAGCTCTCGTGACACCGATCTATGGCGGGAAAGCCGTGATCGGACGCGGCATGCACTTTCCTTCATGTACAAGGACTACCGCACAGATCGTTGGTGGTTGTGGGCCGAGTACATGCGTGCAAAGGATGAGCAAGAAGCCAATGTGGCTGACATAAAGGCCGATGGCTATTTTGTCGCCGGGGGGGTCAAGCCTACGGACAAGACGCTGATCGCGTACCGTCACTCGTACTTTGATCCGAACAAAGACTTGAACAACAACACGAGGCGGGTAAACAGCATCATTGGCACTTACAAAATGGACAACGGCATCAGGCTCCAAGCCCAATTTGACAAGGCCAGTGAAGACTCCAACTTCTCAGGGGCCATTTATCCCGGGGATACGTTCATGCTCCGGGTCCAGCTGCCGCTTTTTGTAAAATTGAAGTAAAGTCAACAGGGAGCCAATCCAATGAAAGATTTTCTTAAAATCAAAAATGCACTCAGCGCATCAGCCTTGATTGGACTGACGTCTGCATTAATGACATTTAGTGGCCAATCAGTGGCACAGGAGAAACGTGATCTAACGAAGTACCCTTGTTTTTCGTACACCAAGGCCTGCGGCAAAATGCCACCGCCACCAATCCAAAAAGTGGAGTGGTCTGGCAGTGTTGGTGATGTAGACAAGGGAAGAGATCTTGCCTTTACCACCTCAAAAGGCAACTGCCTCGCCTGCCATAAAATTAATGGTGGGACTCAAGGAGGGACTATCGGACCGTCTTTGGTTGATTATGGCAAGAAGAGCCTTCCTATTGGCTACACTTACCAAAGGATCTGGGACATCCGCGTTTACAACAAGGACGCGCACATGCCGATTTTTGGTACTAACGAAATCCTTACTGACGAGGAAATCCGCCACATCATGGCATTCCTGTACTCGTTGCGTTGATGTAGTTGTTGTGTGACTCTCCTGGTGAGTAGTTTTTCCGGGCCTTTGTGGCCCGGTTTTTTTATTTTATCCCGATCTTGTTTTAGGTAGTGGATAAAATCCCGGTAGTTTAAGCGTGCTAGCATTTTTATAGTTTTCAAAACCTAAAAGAGGCCTTTGACATGTTTTAGAGCAATTCAGACACTCCACCCACATGGCGATTCCGCATCAATTTTACGAGCTCCTCGATGCCTCGGCTCAAGGCCGACCCGCCTCGCTTTCGCTTCACCCTCGTCCAGAGCGCCATCCGGCCCAGGCGCCTGCGTCCACCGATTTCTGATAAACAGCTTGCTTGACACAAAGCGGCAACAGGTGCTGCTTCGACCCCGAAATAGAAAACACGACCGGGGAACCAATCATTTTTGGCGGTCTGTGCCGGAAGCTGCCGCCACATCGATGTCGGGGCATGACAAGTGATTCAGCCCTGATGAGAAACAGAGACTGCCCTGCCAGACCCGGGAAGCGCACGACCTGCCCTAGGCCCTGCTCGGAGTCGGCCAAGTCTGGCTCGGTCAGTGGCCCGCTTAGCCGGCTCAAGCAAGCAGCTTGACTGGTGTCCGCGTTCTCAATGATGCTCAAAATCGACATGATTCCATGGCCGTGACATCCTACCCAGAGCGGACCTTCGTCGCCCGGCCACTCCCGCGGCAGACCCCTTACACGCGCCTACGTGACCCTCAGCCGAGGTGAGCCTTCGCGATTGTCAGCCGAGGTGAGCCTTCGCGATTGGATGAGTTCGTCTCAGCGATATTGTGACCGGGCAGCGCGGGCATGGGCACTACACCGAAACCGGCATCGTTCGCAACGCTATGTGATCGATGACCAGATTAAGTCTCTTTATGCGCGGCAAATTAAACCAGTTTGTAAGCATGTTCTAATGTGCCGATAATCAACGTCGCTAGAAGCCCCAGAGCTTCACTGCGAAAACACCACATGGAGAGTCTCACATGCGCAATTTCCTCAAGACATCGATCCTCGGTGTCGCCATCCTGGCCTTGTCAGGCTGCGGGTTCATGTCCGTCAAGGACAACCTTGATCCGCAAGCAATGGACATTTACAAAGAAATGTATGGCAAGTTCGTCGATAGCGGCGGTGATATGGGGGCGGCTACCGTCTGGCGGATGAAGGTCGACGACGGCATGACTCCGGAAGATATCAAGATGAGCATCGAGTCAGCTGCGGTTGGCACGGGTTTGGCAAACGTCGGCGAGATGCCGCTGTCCAGGCAGCTTGAGCTGGAGACCGGCGAAGAGCAGCTCTATCTGATGATCTATCAATACTGCAACCCCAGCATTGCGCGCCAGGCGGTTGATTTCAGCCCATACTTCTCGGCCTATCTGCCGTGCCGTATCGCAGTAGTCGAGGATGAAGAAGGCGGCTACTGGCTGTACGCCCTGAACATGGACATGTTCGTCCATGGTGGTCGGGAAATGCCGCCGGAGTTCAAGAAGGGTGCCCAGCACGTGCGCGACACCATGTACAAGATGATGGAAGCAGGTGCGACCGGCGGCTTCTAAGCCACCGCCCAGCACACCATGCGACGCCCCGACACATGGGGCCGCACCAAACCCGGCCGGGGCACCCCGAGCCGGGTTTTTTATGATTCGTCACAGTTGGACATGACAGACAACGGGCGTCTCGAACAAAGAGCCCCCTCGCATCGAGCCTGCCGTGCAAATCATGCGCCTGGTGGCTCGAGATCATCTGTGATCCATCCAAGACAAACCATCACGACCACGGCGTAGCAACCACCAGCCACAAGTTGCTCCACGTCGCCGGAATGCGGTCGATGCGACGGGCAATCTTGCGCCCCGGCCGGCCCTCACCAGCGAGCAAACGGATCTGGATCATCGCGCGTTCGGTCGCGCTCAGATGCTGGTAGTGTCGACTTATATGCACATCCTGGCAGATTCGGGCGGGGCTGTGTTGCGCTTGCAGGTTGAGTCTGCCCGCCCCTCATTTTCAGCAGCGCTCAGCTATAGATGTGCGGTTAGATGCACAGGCCAGGATTGATATAACTGCCTCGGTGGCCTTTGTTTGGCATGGACCGGGGCGTCACAATGTTAAATATCGGCTTTTTTCCATCCACCGACCGTCAAAGTGACGCCTGCCAGTCATAAGAGACGGCCACACAATGCAAAACGCCCGCTTATGCGGGCGTCCGGCCATCGGGAAAGAAGACGAGGATACGGCCGAAGGGCTCAGGTCTCCTCGCTACCGGCGGAGTGCCGGATGACTTCCAGATCGTGCATTGGCGTGCTCTCACGACAATATTCTCGCGAGAACTCCAGCAGCTGCTCCATCGCCGGCAGACGGAATTTGTGACGCTGACGCACAAAAGAGAAATCACGATACAGAGGGGGCGACAGCGGCACGGCGGCCAGCAGGCCGAGCTTCAGCTCCTTGCTGATCCCGGCTGATGACATGATGGACAGCCCCATGCCGGCCTCGACCGCCCCCTTGATCGCCTCAGGGCTGCCCAGCTCCATGCAGACATCCCAGCCTTCGTCGACCCCTTGTTCGTTCATGTAGGCCATCACGATCTGTCTTGTGCCGGAGCCCTCCTCTCGACAGATAAGCGGGTAGTCCATCAGCTTGTCGACCGGCACACCCGTGTCGACGCAAGCTGTCAGCTCATGATCGGGCGGCATGATCACCACCAACTCGTCACGTCGACAGGTCTCGACCAAGAGGGTCTTGTTGGTCACTGTGCCTTCGACCAGGGCAAGGTCGACCACATTGCGCTCGACCATTGAGACGACTGAGTCGGTGTTGCCCACCTTCAGCCGCAGCGGTAATTCTGGATGCTCCTGACGAAACTTACCCAAGAGAGCGGGCAACATGTTCTCGGCAACCGTCATGCTTGCGCCGACATTGAGCGCGCCACCGACCACTCCGGTCATCTCTTTCACGCGCTGATCCATCTCGTCGTAGAGTTCGAAAATCCGCTCGGAAATCTCGTAAACTGTTTCACCGACGTCGGTCAGCGTGACGCGATTATGCGTTCGATCAAACAGGCGGGTATCGAAATGCTCTTCCAGCTTCCGCACCTGGAAGGTGACCGCCGGCTGCGTCATATGCAGCGCCGCGGCAGCCTTCGTGAAGCTCAGCAGGCGAGCAACGGTATTGAAAACCTTGAGGCGACGGTCAGCCATTGGTCCAAGTCCCTGTTCCGGTGAGCGATAAATGAAACCATAGAGTGTATCAAGCGGACTTGGGCTTTGCGACAAGCATATCGACCCCGCCAAGCTCATCACCACCGAGCAGCTGGGCTTTTCACTTCATCCCGAGCGGTTTATGCTCGGACCCATCCGTTGGTAAACTCATCAGCTTTGAAGGAAGCCGAACTCATGCAAGGAATGGCACCATCTCTGACTTCGTTGCTGCGCCTGTGCGCAGCCGCGGGGCTCGCCACGGCCCTGTTCACCACTGCCACAGCCAATGCGGCGACCATCTACAAATCGGTGGACGAACGCGGCAATGTTCAGTTCTCCCAAACGCCGCCGAAGGATCGCCCATCCGAAACCATCAGTGCTGGCAAAATGTCGACAGGCGGGGCTGCCTCGGCCGATCCTGTGACAGACGCGCCTACAGGCGCGCAGACCGAGGTCGCCTCTGACCGGGCCACCGACCCCACCACCGAAATCAAGGTGTTCGACCGCGACCAGGCGCGCGAAGCCTGCCAGCAGGCACGCGAACAGCGTGAGGCGGTGGCCGATAGTGGCAACCAGCTGATGGTCGAAGACGAGGATGGCAAGTACCAGCCAATGACCCCAGCGCAGCGACAGGAGCGTCTCAAGCGGCTGGATATCCTTATCGAGGAGGCTTGTACCGCAGCCGGCGACGACTAGTCACCCATATCGCGCGGACATGACGGCCGCCCGCAGGTGGCCGTCGTTGTTTTGCCCGATCAGACAGTCCGCCTCGACGCCCTGTCACAGCAGCCGGTACAATCCAGCCTCCTCAAGCCCCGCCATCAAAGGCGCGGCACTGAAACCCCGAACCCGACATCCAAGCGAGACCCACATGCGAGCCAGCCAATTTGCCATCAATACCATGAAGGAAATCCCGGCGGAAGCAGAAATCATCAGCCATCAACTGATGCTGCGTGCCGGGATGGTCAAGCGGCTGGCCTCAGGTCTGTACACCTGGTCTCCGCTGGGCCTGAAGGTACTGCGTCGAGTCGAGGCTATCGTCCGGGAAGAAATGGATGCCGCCGGCGCCCTGGAGCTCCTGATGCCGGCGATCCAGCCGGCCGAGCTGTGGGAAGAATCGGGCCGCTGGCTGGAGTACGGCCCCGAACTGCTGCGTTTGACCGATCGGCACGGCCGCGAGTTCTGCTTCGGCCCGACCCACGAAGAAGTGATCACCGACTACGCCCGTCGCGAGCTCAAGAGTTACCGCCAGCTGCCGGTCAACTTCTACCAGATCCAGACCAAATTCCGTGACGAGATCCGCCCGCGCTTCGGTGTGATGCGCGCACGCGAATTCATGATGAAGGATGCCTACTCCTTCCATGCCGATGCCGAGTCACTCGAGCAGACCTACCAGCTCATGTATACCGCCTATGGCCGCATCCTTGACCGCATTGGCCTGACCTGGCGCGCGGTGGTTGCCGACACCGGCTCGATCGGTGGCAGTGCCTCGCACGAGTTCCATGTGCTGGCCGACTCCGGCGAGGATGCCATCGCCTATGCCGTTGACGGCGACTATGCCGCCAACGTCGAGATGGCCCCTACCTTCCCCATCGGTCAGCCGCGCCCGGAGCCCACCGAGGAGATAACCGAGGTCGCCACCCCGGGTGCCGGACGGATCGAGGAGGTGGCCGCCATGCTCGACGTACCAAGCTCGCGCATCATCAAGACCTTGCTGGTGACTGGCACTGAGGCACAAGCGGTAGCACTCGTTGTCCGCGGCGACCATACGCTCAACGAAATCAAAGCGATCAGGCACCCGGCGATCGCCGAGCCGCTGACCTTCGTCGACGAGGCCGAGGTGCCGGAATTGGCTGGTACGTCGGTGGGATCGATCGGCCCGGTCGGACTCGATATCCCGGTGATTGCCGACCACGCGGCCGTCGCTCTGGCCGACTTCGTGTGCGGCGCAAACAAGGATGGCTACCACCTGACTGGCGTGAACTGGGGACGTGACCTGCCCGAGCCGGAAGCCGCTGATCTGCGCGAGGCGATCGCCGGCGACCCGGCCCCTGACAACCAGAGCACGCTCGAGATCTGTCGCGGCATCGAGGTCGGCCACGTCTTCCAGCTCGGCGATACCTATAGCCGAGTGATGAATTGCGAGGTGCTCGGCGAGGATGGCAAGCCGCTGACCCCGCTGATGGGCTGTTACGGCATCGGCGTCTCGCGCATTGTCGCCGCTGCCATCGAACAGAACCATGACGAACACGGTATCCGCTGGCCCCAGCCGATCGCGCCGTTCACGGTCGTCATTGTGCCGATCGGTGCGAACAGGGACGAGGCCGTGAAGGCGCGGGCCGAGTCGATCTATGCCGAACTGCGCGATCGCGGCATCGAAGCCATCCTCGACGATCGCGGCCTGCGCCCTGGCGCGGCCTTCGCCGACTGGGAGCTGATCGGTATCCCGTTGCGGGTCGTGATCAGCCCACGCGGGCTCGCGGCAGGGCAGTTCGAGGTGCGTCGCCGTGATGCCGAGGCAAACGAGGATATCCCGGCCGATGGGCTATTCGACTGGATTGATGCCCAGCTGAACTGATCCGGGCCTATGAACCACAAAACGAGAACGGGGCGGGATGCTATATCCCGCCCCGTTCTCGTTTCCGTTGCCGTAAAAACCCGTAGTCAATCGTCCGGTAGCGCCAGAGTGACCGACTGACCAGCTCGCCAGCGATGGTCGCCACGATCAATCCGCACCGCCAGCTGATAGTGCAATTTGCCGGCAGCATCGGTCTGAGTGCGAATGGCATCGACCGTGCCCATCGTCTGCTTATCGCCGCGACTGACTTCAATCTCGTCGCCTAACGCAATCGCCCCCAGTTGATCGACATCCACCGTGGCCACCGCCAGCAACTGATCTGCCCGTGCAATCTCGATCAGCGTCGGCGGCGTCAGCTGCGGCGAGACCACCTCGCCCACGGCAGTGTTGACTGCCAGTATCTGCGCATCGAACGGCGCCTCCAGTCGTGATTTTTCTCGCTGCCAGGAACGAAGCGCTGCCTCTGCACTGGCACGATCGCGCGCACCGGCGGCCTGCTCGCGCTCGATGATCGCCAGTGCCCGCTCGGAATCCGAGCCGACGGTGCGATCGTAAAGCGCCTGGACACGATCGGCATCCCGGGCCGCTTCCTCGGCCGCCAGCTTCAGCCCCTCGGTCTGCGCGGCGATCATGCGATAGCGCTGATCAAATGGAGTCCGATCCAACGCCAGCAACAGTGCGCCACTCTGGACGTGCTCGCCGGCACGCACCGGCAGCTCGGCAACCACACCGGCAACTGGAGTCGACAGCGACACACGATCAGCGAAGGTAAGCTCAGCCTCGACATCCGCGGCCAGCCCGACCGATGTCACGCTCCAGGCCAATGCTGTAGCCAGCACCATGGTCAGCGGCGTAGTCAGTGCGGGCCGAGTGCCTTTCAGCTCCATTCTTTTCATGATGCTTCCTCCATGGCGCGCTCCGCGTCGCCTGATTCCTCGGGTCGCCCCAGCAGCATCGCCTCCAGGGGCTGGTTCGTCAGCAAGGCCAGTTCCGCCCAGCGCATGGCGAGCGCATAGCTGGTCTGCATCTGCTCGAGCTTGGCGGCCGACATCTGGACCATTGCGTCGCCGAGGTCTGTCGCCTTCTCCATCTGGTAAAGGGTTTGCTTGCGCATGAAGTTGAGTTCGGCGAAGGTGTCCAGCGCGGCCAACCGCTGGCTGCCTACTGACCGGTGCAGTCGAATCATCTCCACCAGTTCGGTGGCGTAATTCCGGATTTCGCCCTCTCGCTCGGCCATGCCGGCGAGCACCGCCATACGCTCGGCCTGAGCCGCCGCAATCTCGGCATTGCGCGCCCCGCCCCGGTACAGAGGGAACTCCAGATAGACACCGGCGCGAAACGGATCACGGGTCGCACCCTCGCGGCTATAGTGATCGCCAGTGAGCTCGCCGTGAATACTGGGCCAGTTCGTGGCACGAGCCGCTTTAAGGGCTGATTCGCTGCCATCACGCTGGTGGCTTAGCGACTTGAGCGTCAGGTCCTCGTCGAGCGCCGTTTCGATCAGCTCGCCGACCGCCGGGGCCTCGCGATCGAACAAATTGTCGAAGCGTGGTGCCTCGAGCGTGCGCGGCAGGGTATCGGGTCGGCCGGCTATCTCGGCCAGTCGCCGCCGCGTCAGACGACGTTCAGTATCTGCCTGTGCCCGCTCAAGCATTACTTCCTGATAGTCGCGCTCGAACAACGCAATATCGTAGTCGGAGGTCTGGCCCAGCTCTCGACGATCACGCGCCCGGTCATAGCGGATGTAGAAAATGGCCATGCGCTCGTTGATTGTCTGGTAACGCTGGTCGGCCAGCAGTACTTCGAAGTAGGCCTGCAGCAGCTGCAAGCGCTGTCGCTTGGTTTCGCTCAACAAGGCAATTCGGGCCCCTTCCAGCCTTGACTCGGCCGCCCCCTCGCGCCCCTTCTGTTGGCCGAAATCAAACAGCTTCTGCCGCAGCGACAGCCCTGCCTGGTGGTCGTCATGCTGATCGTTCTCGACTGCGTATTTGCCCGGCTCGACATAGCGCAGTCGGCCGTCGATAGTCACCTGCGGGCGGTTGGCCGAGCGGGTCAACTGTTCCTCGGCCAACCGCCGCTCGTAGCGAGCACGGGCCCCGACGACGCGGTACTGCCCATCGAGGGGCAGCGACAGCAACTGTTCAAACGACAGGCTGTCCGGCAGAGGCTCAACAGGTGCCAATCGACCTTGCTCGATCACCGGCGGAGGCGGCAGGATGCCGTCGGCCCAACCCACATTGGCCACTAGCGACAGCATGACGGCCCACCCGAACCACCGCCCCGGCCACCAGAGCCGCCTTGTCATCCCACGTGCACCGGCCAGGAAACCAACTCGTCTCGAAACCATTGCCCTGTCTCCCTGCCCTGTCTCCCTGCCCTGTCAGATGCCCGTCAGTCGCCCGCTGCCATCAGGACTGCTGCTTTTTGTACTTGAAGAAGTTCATGCCGGGCTCCTTGTAAGCTCCGGAGGCGACAAACTTCATCAACATCAGAAACTCGTCAGCAGACTGGGTCGGCCCTGTGTACTTGAGCGCAGGCTCTCCATCGAGATCGAAGAAGATCATCACTGGTGTGGCGCGCACCCGATGTTTCTTGAAGGCGAAATCCTTTTCCTTGAGCTGCTCGCCATCCTGGTCGGTCATCACCACGTCACCCTCAATGTCGATGCTGACCGTGACGAAATGCTCCCGCATGTACTCCTGCACTGCCGGGTCGGTGAACACTTGGGATTTCATGCGCTGGCAGAAGGGGCAGTCATCCATCTCGAAGAATGCGAACACGCCGGCCTTGCCGGACTCTCGAGCCTCCTCAATATCGGCCTTGAGGTCTTTGAATGGGTCGTCCCAGAACCCTTCAAGCTCCTGAGCCTGACCGGCACCGGATACCAGCAACGCCAGTAGAAGGAATACGGCGAACAAGAGCCCTGATCTGGATAGACTGACATGATTCATGAATAACACCCTCGTGTTTCTTCGGCTACAGTCGTGCGGCGATCTGATTCAAATTTTTAACAGATAGGCAGCTAACATTCAAACTATTAATAGATAGATGACTAATGACCCAGGTTTGATCCGGTAACGGTGTCACTCGTGACTGTATAGCCGATCGGACGGTGCACACCACCCTCACGGCGAGGTTGTTGTTAAACTGACGGCACACCAATCGGTCGGTCTGTCGATCGCCTGTCACAAAACTCGAACCCGGAAGCCGTGTGTACGTCCTGATTCTCTATTACAGCCGCAGCGGTAACACCGAGGCGCTTGCCCGTCAGGCTGCCCGTGGCGTCGAGCAGATCGACGGCATGACGGCCCGCCTGCGCCGCATTCCCTGCCCCGATGGCTATCAGCCGATCGACGGCGACCCCGACGTGAGCGTGAACGACCTGCGCGAATGCAGCGGATTGCTCCTGGGCAGCCCTACCTACTTCGGCGGCATGGCCTCGGCAGTCAAACGCTTTCTTGAGGACAGCAGCGGACTATGGTTCCGGGGCGACCTCGCCGGCAAGCCGGCCGGGGTATTCACCTCGACCGGCTCGATGCATGGGGGGCAGGAAACCAACCTGCTGTCGATGATCGTCCCCCTGCTTCATCACGGCATGCTGATTACCGGCATTCCCTACCAGCACCCGGAACTGGCCCACACCCAGACCGGAGGCACGCCTTATGGCGCCAGCCACACGGCCAATGATCACTCCCGCCTGAGCCGAGACGAGCGTGAGCTGACCCGAGCACTCGGCGCGCGAGTCGCCGGCCTCGCACGACAGCTGGTCTGATGCCCCCCATGGCCACCACCTGCGATGGACTGCCGATCTGGCCCCTACGACTAATGGCCGCCTGCCTGGTGGTGATCATCGCCAGCTATGGCCTCCTTATTTTCTTCGGGCAGGCCGATATCCGTCCTGGCCCGCTGACCACCACGCTGATGCTGCTGCCAGCGATGATCATGCTGCCCGGGCTGTGGCGCGGGCATTACAAAACCATGGTCTGGGCTGCGCTGTTCGCCCTGTTTTATCTCTTGGTCTCAAGCACCGATGCCTGGACGGAATCTGCCGATCGCGGCTGGCATTTGATGATCGCTGCCGCAGCGACCGTCGGCTTTTTAATCGCCTGGTGGCACAGCATCCGCCGTCGCCGCCATCTCAAGGCTCAGGTCCGTCGAGGTCGACTCACCACTCAGGAACCATCAACCCCAAAGGACTTGCGATGATCGAGAAGTGTCTCTTCCCCGCCGCTGGCTACGGCACCCGTTTTCTGCCCGCCACCAAGGCCATGCCCAAGGAGATGCTGCCGATCCTCGATCGCCCGCTGATCCAATACGGCGTCGAGGAGGCCTTCGAGGCCGGCATGACGCAAATGGCCATGGTCACCGGCCGCGGCAAGCGGGCGCTTGAGGATCATTTTGACGTCAACTACGAGCTCGAGCACCAGATCCGTGGCACCGACAAGGAGTGCCTGCTCGCCTCGATCGACCGCCTGATCGAACACTGTACTTTCTCCTACACCCGCCAGATCGAGATGCTGGGCCTGGGGCACGCCATTCTGACCGGCGAGCGGCTGATCGGGCACAAACCCTTCGGTGTGGTGCTGGCCGACGATCTTTGCGTCGGCTCACCAACAGGCATCATGGCGCAGATGGTCGGCATCCACGAGCGCTACCAGTGCTCGGTAATTGCCGTTGAAGAGGTGTCCGAGCAGGACATCCACAAATACGGCGTCATCGGCGGCACTGCCATCGACGATGACGTGATCCGGGTGACCGACATGGTGGAAAAACCCAGCGCCGAGGAGGCCCCGGGCAATCTCGCCATCATCGGGCGCTATATTCTCACGCCCGACATCTTCGACATCCTGCGCCGCACACCACCAGGGGCCGGTGGCGAAATACAGATCACCGACGCCTTGCGCGAGCAGGCCAAACAAGGCAGGGTGATCGCCTACCGATTCAAGGGTCGACGTTTTGACTGCGGCAACCCATCGGGCTTCGTCGCCGCCACCAATCATTTCTATCAGCTCAGCACGCGCTAGCACATGCCGGTCGCCGCCTGCCCACACCAGGCATTATCCGGCAAATGCGAGGAACTGCTCACCGGACCTTTCTGTCACAAAAAGCAGGTCCGGAGGATCATCCCCAACATCCACAAGCCCCACGCGAGGCAATTCAATGCAAGTACAGAACGACCACGTAGTTTCCATCGACTACACCCTGAAGAATGATGCCGGTGACATCATGGATAGCTCCGAGCAAACCGGCCCACTGGCTTACCTGCACGGTCACCAGAACATCATCCCGGGTCTGGAGAAGGCACTGGAGAACAAATCAGTCGGCGACAGCTTCACCGCCAGCATCGAACCAGCGGAAGCCTATGGGGAGCGCGACGAGGCCATGATCCAGGTCGTGCCACGGTCGATGTTCCAGGGCGTTGATGAAATCGAGCCCGGCATGCGTTTCGAGGCACAGGCCCAAGGCGGCATTACCGTGGTGACCGTCAAGGCGGTCGAGGGTGACGAAATCACACTCGACGGCAACCACGAACTGGCGGGCGAAACCCTGCATTTCGACGTCGAGATCACGGATGTACGCCCGGCCTCTCAGGAAGAAATCGACCACGGCCATGTCCATGGCCCGGGCGGTCACGAGCACTGATTGCCCATCAACTGATTCCACTTGGGATCACATGCCAACCCGATAGGGAAAGGCCCGGCAGAAACACAAAGGCAGCGCCACAGCGCTGCCTTTTTCTTGCCCCATGTCAAAAAACTCAGCTCATCGAGGTCTCGGCGGGCGATTGCTCGCTCATTACCGGAAAGATCGAGACATAGGCGGCATAGAGCGCTGCCCAGGCCCAAGGCAGCAACAGGATCAGACTCAGTCCAGCTGTCAGTGGCGCGGTCACGAACAGGGCCAGCCAGATCAGGCCGAAGATCAGCATCGGCAGCCAATTGAGCCAAACTGCGCGAAAGCTGGCCGACAGGGCCATGCGCAACGAATCGCCCGCGAGCACCACGCGAGGCACCGCAAACAACATGGCCGCGAGATAGAGGCTGTAGATGACAATGACCACCAGCCACAATCCCAAGGCCGCCCCCGACGTAAGCAGTGGCAACAGCTCAGTAAGCCGTTCGCTGTCGGTGGCCTCGGGCGCCGTAAGCTCTGCCATGCCGCCTTCAGGCAAGACGATGGTAAGAAAGGTGGCCAGCAACAGAAGAATCGCGAGATTGACCAGGATGGTGACCCCACCCAATCCGAGCAGGGCCCGCCAGGGGGCCTCGGCCGAGAACTGGGAAAAGAGCAGATCAAAGCCGATCGGCTGCTCACGAGCCAGCGGCTCCTCCTCGCCCCGTTCCAAAATTTCGGCGATGCGCGCGAAAATCGCGATCACCCCGCCAGCGAGAATTGGAGCGATCAGGTAACCCACCCCTATACCAATCAGTGGCAGGAAGCTCGTCAGAAATATGAGCAGGTACATCAGCAACACACTGCCGATGACCAAGCCCGGACGCGTCTTCAGAAGCTTCCAGCCACCCGCGATCCAGCGGGCGCCGGAGCTGGCCGGTCGTTTGCGCATTGAGTAGACTCTCGCTCGCCTTGATTCATGACCCATGAGATCGGCGCCATCAGCGGCACCGGGCCCCATGGTAACCAGAAACGCAACCAAAAATATTGGAACCCCATAATGTTGCAAGCCATTTTCTTCGACGTCGACGGCACGATGGCCGACACTGAGCGCGACGGCCATCGCGTCGCCTTCAATCTCGCCTTCCGCGAGGCAGGCCTGGACTGGCACTGGGACGTGCCCGTCTACGGCGAGCTGTTGACGGTGACCGGTGGCAAGGAACGAATCCGATATTTCATCGAAAACTATGCTCCGGAGCTCCCCCCAGTCAAAGACCTGACCGCCTGGATCGGGGGACTGCACCAGGCCAAGACCGGCCATTATCTCGAGCTGCTTCGTCGGGGCGATATTCCACTACGCCCCGGCGTCGCACGTCTGATCCAGGAGGCGCGCGCCGCCGGGATCCGTTTGGCCATCACCACGACCACAACCCCGGAGAACGTCACCGGTCTGCTGCAGGCAACACTGGGTGAAGACAGCCCCGACTGGTTCGAGCTGATCGCCGCTGGCGACATCGTGCCAGCCAAGAAGCCGGCGCCGGACATCTATCACTACACCCTGGAGCAGATGAAGCTGTCGCCGGGGGAGGCCATCGCCCTGGAAGATTCGGCCAACGGTGTACGTTCGGCCCGGGACGCTGGTGTGCCGGTGATCGTTACAGTCAACGACTACACCAGCGACGACGACTTTGACGGGGCCCTGGCGATCCATTCCCATTTGGGCGAAAAGGGAAATCCCGTGGAAACCCGCAAGGGTCCGACACCTGACGGCGGATTGATCGATCTGCGCTACCTGAAGGACCTGCTGGGCCAATAAGGCCAGCAGGTCCTGTGCCGCCCCTGTCCGGGACGATGCAAATCGCCTAGACTGGGGAATCACATTCCACGCCCAAGTGATACCGCCCCATGAGCGCCCCTTCTCAGAACCTGCCCGAGCATTTCGACTACCAGGCATTTATCGACGGCTTCGAGGAAGTCACCTACTGGCACTTCGACTGGAGCTCACGGATCATCGCCGTGCTGCTGTATGGCACGCCGCAACCGAGCTTGAGTGAGCACGAATGCCGTTTTGGACAATTCCTCGAAACCCATGCCGCACCGCCCAAGCGGCAGGCCGAGTTCGACCAAGTCTGCCAGCTGCACGTGGCGATGCACAAGTCGGCCGACGCGCTGCTCACCAGCGCCGAAGGCGGCAAGCAAGCCGAACGTGAAGCCTACGACGAGTTCGTCGAGCTCCAAAGCCTGTTCCTGGCCACCTGCTTCAACCTGATGCGTGATGCCTACAGCGACAGCTGCCTCCTGGCCCAGCGCGCATCGACCTGACCCCCGTCGTCAGCCGCCGCAGTTCAGTAACTCCAACTCCAGGGCGCGGTTGCGCGATCAGAACGGATACGGCCTCGGAGTCCTCTGCACACTCACCCACTGCACGGTGGAAAACTCTTCGATGGCCCAGTCGCCGTTGAAACGACCTGACCCCGAGTTTTTCTCGCCGCCAAACGGCAAGTGTGCCTCATCATTCACCGGCATATCGTTAACGTGCGTCATGCCGGCCCTGATCTTGCGGGCAAATCTCAATCCTCTATCCAGATCACCGGAGAATACGGCGCTGGAGAGACCAAACTCCGTACCATTGGCCAGCTCCAGGGCATGCTGTTCGTCTCGGGCTTTCTGAATACCCACCAGCGGCCCGAAGATTTCCTCACGGCTGATTTCCATCTCGGGCGTCACGTCACCAAACACATGCGGCGGCACCATCTGCCCGTGAATCTCGCCCTCCAGGAGGACTTTTGCGCCCTGCTCTTTGGCTTTGGCAATTTTCCGCTGCAGACCGTCGAGCTGGGATTTGTTGATGATCGGCCCGATAGCGGTGTCCATTGCCGTGGGGTCACCGACCTTCAGCTTGCTGACCTGCGCGACAAACCCTTCCACAAAACAGTCATACCGGCGCTGATCAACAATAATCCGATTGATGGCCATGCAAATCTGCCCCTGATGCAAAAACTTGCCAAATACCGCCGCTTTCACGGCCTGCTCGACATCCGCATCATCAAGCACCACAAACGGGCTGTTTCCACCCAGCTCCAGGGCGACTTTTTTTAGGTAACGGCCGCCGGTTGCGATTCTGCCGATATTCTTGCCAACCGACGTTGATCCGGTAAATGAAATCATAGCGGGTATGGGATGCGCTACGAAATCATCGCCGATGGCCGATCCCGGACCAATCACCACACCCAGCACCCCCGCTGGCAGGCCCGCTTCCTCAAAGATGCGCCCCAGCAGCAAGCCACCGGTGACCGGCGTATCGCTCGCCGGCTTGATTACCACCGCATTACCCAGCGCAATAGCCGGCGCCACGGAACGTTGCGAGAGATGCAGCGGGAAGTTCCAGGGGCTGATAACGCCCACCACGCCTAGCGGCTGGCGATAGACAAGGTTTTCTTTCCCCGCAATATCGCTGCTCATGGTGGCACCTCGGGCCCTGGCGGGCATGCCTACCGCTTCCAGGGTAATCGCACGGGCGCTGCCCCATTCGATGGTCGCTTTGAGCCGTGTGCTGCCGGACTCTTGAATCAGCCAGTCAATGATTTCCTCTTTGCGCTCATCGAAGATCGACACGACACGCAGCATCAGCGCTGAGCGCTCCGCCGGTGGCGTAGCCTCCCAGACTGCCTGCATCTCCGCGGCCTTTTGGTAAGTCGCATCCAGATCATCAGCGGTGGCTGAGCGGATGGAAAGCAGTGTCTCGGCGGAGTATGGGTTCATGACAGGACGGGATTCTTCACCGCGACCTTCGCGCCATTCTCCCGCCAGCAGTTGCAGATGAAAATTCCGATAGCTATCGGTCATGGGCTCGACCTCACTACTTCCTATCTATTTCTATTGCGTGGCTTGTTAGCCAGTGTATTCATTCTAGTGGGGAATCTTTGGTCTATCGTCATGGAGCGAGCCTTCAGATCGAGATCGGCTTCGATCCAGTCTGGCTCTCACGAAGAATGCCTGGGAGATTCACATGATCACTACTGGGTTTGTTACTCGAGCAACCGCTTTTCTTTCGATCCTGCTGCTGGTGGCCTTGGTGTCCAGCCCGGCCGCCGCTCACTGTGACAGCATGAGCGGCCCCGTCGTCAAAGACGCTCAAGCAGCCCTTGCCAAGGGCAAGATTGATCCCGTTCTGAAATGGGTTGGCGCAGACGACGAAGCAGCGATCCGCGATGCATTCAAGATGACGCTGGCAGTCCGCGGTGAAAGCGAAGCCGCCAAGAACGTCGCCGACCGGTATTTTTTCGAGACCCTGGTCAGAATTCACCGGGCCACTGAGGGTGAGGGTTTCACCGGGCTCAAGCCGGCCGGAAGCGTTGACCCCGCGATCGCGGCCGCCGACCGCGCCTTGGAAAATGGCAATGTTGATCAGCTTGCCGACGAGACAGCAGCAGCGGTGCGGAAAGGTATTCGGCAGCGCTTTACAGACGCTTACGATAAACGCCAAGTGGCCGGGCAATCTGTCGAGCAGGGTCGGGAATACGTGCAGGCTTATGTCGAGTTCACGCATTTTGTCGAAGGCGTGGCTCATCTCGTCTCAGCCGGTCCCAGCCATAAGCACCTGGAAAATCAGTAGCTGAAACGTGCTCTATCGACGCGGTGCACTTAGCGTGTGCTATTAAATCAATTCTTTCAGGAGATCAACATGAACCAATATCCCATCGCTGTAGTGGTCGGCAGCCTCCGCCGTGATTCGTTTAACCGCAAGCTTGCGACTGCGATCGCGAAACTGGCGCCACCGGAGTTTTCGTTCAATCAAATCGAGATCGGCGACCTGCCACTCTACAACCAGGACGACGATGCCAACCAGGCTGAGTCCGTCAAGCGCTTGAAAGGACAAATCAAGGCTGCCCGTGGGCTACTGTTCGTTACACCCGAATACAATCGTTCCATTCCGGGCGTGCTCAAGAACGCGATCGACCATGCCTCGCGTCCTCCTGGCGAAAACGTCTGGGCGGGCAAGCCGGCCGGCGTGCTGGGTGTCTCGATTGGCGTCATCGGCACGGCGGTGGCGCAGCAGCATCTACGCAACAGCCTTGCGTATCTGGACGTGCCGACGCTGGGGCAGCCCGAAGCATTCATCCACGTCAGAGAGGGCTTGTTCGACGCTTCAGGTGATATTGGTGCGGGTAGCAGGAAATTCCTGCAAGAGTGGATGGATCGCTACGTCGCCTGGGTGAAAAAGTATGCCAGCCAATGACGGAACACAGCCACTAAAGAAAATTCCAAAAAGGAGAGATCCATGGCAAGTGATACTACGTTTCTAGAGGCATGGCGCCCGCGTGCGTTGTCTGTCCTGCGGATCGTGACGGCATACCTGCTCATCCCACACGGGACCGCGAAGCTCTTCGGTGCACCGCACCAGGCGATGTTTGACGGATTGCAGTGGATGTCGTTGATGGGCCTTGCAGGCCTTCTCGAGGTGGCGGGCGGCGTGCTGCTGCTGATTGGCCTGTTCACGCGCCCGGTAGCTTTTATTCTGTGTGGATTCATGGCCGTGGCCTACTTCATGGGGCATGCAAGCCAGGGGAACGTGCTGCTGCCGATGCTGAATCAGGGCGAGCTCGCAGTGCTTTACTGCTTCGTCTTTCTCTACCTGGTTTTCGCGGGTGCAGGTGCGTGGAGTGTGGACGCCATGCGGCGCCGGGCATGAGTGCGGCAGATCGCTGTTGATCGCCATATTCTTGCCGGGCGTAGACGCTGTGATTTCTTGCCGGGCGTAGACGCTGTGATCGTCGCGCTTCCATAGCCGTCTGTTACAGGCCACTACGGTAACCAACGTGCCCACAACTTCCTCACCGAACGAAAAGCAGACCTTTTCATGGTTTGTCCTGGGCCTGATGGCCAGTGTCACCTTCGTGGGTATTCTGTCCGAGCTGGTGCCGTCGGGCATTTTGCCGCAGATGAGCGAGGGGCTGGCCATTGGGGAGAGCCAGGTCGGCTTTCTAGTGGGTGTTTATGCGTTGGCTTCCGCCATTGCCGCCATCCCCATGATCAGCGCCACCTTGGCATTCAACCGCAAGACGCTGTTGATGGCGCTGCTGGCCGGATTCGCAGTGTCCAATATCGTCGTCGGGCTTTCGACGTCCTATACGGTCATCATCACCGCCCGTATCGTCGGCGGCATCTGCGCGGGCGTAATGTGGCCGATGATCGCGGCCTACGGTACGCGACTGGTCCCCGAAAACATGCATGGCAAGGCCATCACGGTCATCATGTCGGGTAACACCCTGGGCATCAGCATCGGCCTGCCGGTGATGACGGCGATTGGCCTCACATTCGGCTGGCGCAGCGTCTTCCTGGCCCTGGGTGTGATTGTCGCAATCATTGCCGTGCTGTCGTATTTGTATTTGCCTGAGGTGAAAGGCGAAAAGCTCAACAGGAGCAATTCGCCGCTGGCGGTGCTGAAGATGCCGTCGATGCTGATCGTCTTGCTGTTGACCTTTCTATCGGTCGTGGCCCACTACGGCATTTATACTTACATTACCTTGCTGGTGGAGTTGATCGGCTTCACGGGCGGCATCGGCCTAGCGCTGCTGATCTTCGGCATCGGTTCGGTGATCTCGGTGATTGCTTCTGCGAAATACATCGACGCGTATTTGCGCCCCCTGATCGTAAGCATGCTGGCGATTGGCGCTATTGCCATGGCCATGTTCCTTGCGTTCAAAGGGACCATCATCATCTCGCATGTCGCGTTTTTCCTTTGGGGGCTGGCCTTTGGTCCGCTCGTGACGATGTACCAGACCGCCGTGACCAGGCAGGTTGATGAAGCCAGGGACATCGCGACTTCGGTGCAATCCAGCGTCTTCAATTTCTCGATCATGATCGCCACATGGATCGGCGGACTGTTCCTCATCCATTTTCCGGCAAGTGGCGTCAAGCTCATCGTCTACATGTCACTGGCCTGTTTCATTCTGGCCATCATTATTGCGTTCCTGTCCAAACGCACCCTGGGGTCGTCCTCAAGTTTGCCCGCCCACTCATGAGAGAGGAAACCATGAAAAAATTCACTAATGCCCGAATCTACCGGCAGCACGATGAAGCCAACGAGATCCTGGTCGATAAAGGCGTCATCAAACAGATCGGCAAGAATTTGCCCAAGGCGGATGAGGAAATCGACTTGCAGGGCCGCCTGGTGGTCCCGCCCTACGTGGACGCCCACCTGCATCTGGATTACGTCTACACCGCCCAAAGCGAGGGCGCCGCCAACACCAGCGGCACGCTGTTCGAAGGGATTGCCCGTTGGCACGATATCAAGAAGACCCAAACGCTCGAGGACGCCAGGGAGCGCGCACTGAAAGGTATCCAGGAAGAGATGTCCAAAGGCGTCCAGTTCATCCGCACCCACATCGACGTATGCGACCCCAGACTGACCGGACTGAAGGCGATGTTGGAAATCCGCGAACAGCTCAAGGACAAGGTCACCATTCAGATCGTCGCCTTCCCGCAGGAGGGCATGTACGCCTACAAGGGTGGCGACGAGATGATCGAGGAAGCGCTGAAGATGGGCGCGGACTGTGTCGGCTCCATCCCACATTTTGAGTGGGCCCGCGAGATCGGCGAGAAATCCATTCATCGCACCGTTGAACTGGCCCTCAAACACAACAAGCTGATCGACGTGCACTGCGACGAGACCGACGACGTGATGAGCCGCTTCGTCGAACTGCTCAATGCCCTGGTAATGATCGAGGGTATTGGTCCCCGCACGGCCGCAAGCCACACCTGTTCTTTCGGCTCGGCGGACAATGCCTACGCGTTCCGCATGATGAGCCTGTTCCAGCAATCCGGGATGAGTTTCATCTCGCTGCCAACCGAGAATGCCTACCTGCAGGGGCGGCAGGACACCTATCCCAAGCGCCGCGGCCTGACCCGGGTGAAGGAGCTGGGGGAGAGCGGTATCAATGTCTGTTTCGGGCAGGACTCCATCAACGACCCTTGGTACCCGGTCGGCAACGGCAACCTGATGAACATTCTCGACAACGGCATTCACCTGGCACAGACGATGTCGTTCGACGAACTGGACCGGTGCCTGGACCTGATTACCTACAACGGCGCCAAAACCTTGAACGTGGAAGACCAGTACGGCATCGAAGCGGGCAAGCCGGCCAACTTCCTGGTACTGGACGCCCGCTCGCCCTTTGAGGCCGTGCGCCAACGCGCCGACGTGCTGGCATCAATCCGCCATGGCGACTACCTGTTCAAGCGCCCCGAACCGAGCTACGAGATCGCACTCGATCTCTTTAAGGAAGACGAAGTGATAAAGGATACGAAATAGATTTTGGAATTATCGGCTCGGAGAACAAAAAAGCCGGCCGGGAGCGTTAATCCCGCGATAGCCGCTGACCGCACCATGGAAAACAACAATATCGAGATCGGTGACCTGCCACTCTACAACCAGGACGACGATGCCAACCAGGCTAAGTCCGTCAAGCGCTTGAAAGGTCAAATCAAGGCTGCCCGTGGGCTACTGTTCGTTACACCCGAATACAACCGTTCCATTCCGGGCGTGCTCAAGAACGCGATCGACCATGCCTCGCGCCCTTATGGCGAAAGCGTCTGGGCAGGCAAGCCGGCCGGGGTGCTGGGTGCATCGATCGGCGCCATTGGCACGGCGGTGGCGCAGCAGCATCTACGCAACAGCCTTGCGTATCTGGACGTGCCGACGCTGGGGCAGCCCGAGGCATTCATCCACGTCAGGGAAGGTTTGTTCGATGCTTCAGGTGACATTCGGTGTGGGCAGCAAGGAATTCCAGCAAGAGTGGATGGACCGCTACGTCGCCTGGGTGAAAAAGCATGCCGGTCAATGACGGAGCACAGCCTCTACCCTAGAAAAAGAAAATTCCAAAAAAGGAGAACTTTATGGCTACTGATACTACATTTTTAGAGGCATGTTTAGAGGCAGGGCTTCAGCAAAGGAGAATCATGACATGACTTCCAAATCCTTCCGTCCTGTGGCCATGGCCTCGGTGCTTGTGCTCTGCGGCCTTGTCTTCGTCGGCTGCACCACGACGTCCCCGACTGACCGTACGGACGTCGCTTCGACCAAGGCGAGCATTGATTCACAGGTCGACGCCACGCTGACCAGGCTCTACAACCAAGTGCCGGGCGCGCGCGATCTAGGCGCCAAGGCCAAGGGCATTCTCGTGTTCCCTTCGGTGGTGGGTGGCAGCTTCGTCTTCGGCGCTGAGTATGGGCGCGGCTCCTTGCGTTCGGACGACAGCGCGCGGCGCTACTACAGCGTCTCCATCGGCTCGGTGGGCTGGCAAATCGGTGCACAGTCGAAGTCCATCATCTACATGTTCACGACGACCGAAGCGCTCGACAAGTTCCGCAATAGCGAGGGCTGGACGGCCGGCGTCGATGCCACGGTGTCGGTCGCCAACATTGGCGCCACCGGCAATGTTGACACGGCCTCGATGCGCGCACCTGTGGTGGCGTTCGTGCTCTCCAACACCGGGCTAGAAGCCGGCGCGTCGGTGCAGGGTATGAAAGTCACCGAGCTGTCGTTTTGAGACGCAAGGCCTGCGCATGAACTGACGGCGATCTGTACGTCATCTGGCGCCGATCTCATGCTCCCGTGAGGCCAGCCAGCGCCGATATGGCTCCAGCAGCGCGCGCTGCTCGGGAGACCATTTTTCGTCCCCGCTCAAACGGTCAAGCTCGGCATACAGGCCGGGGAAGTCCCGGCCCGACGGTTGCTCCGGATCTTGCCGCTCGCCGGGACGCAGCCCTTCAACCAGCTTTTTTCGTCTGCGCGCTGTCGCGGCCGCATCCAGGGCCTCGGGCAGATTGCGGCCAACGAACCCCTCCACTACTTCCGGCAAGCGAGCATCCTCGAACTCCCAGGCCAGCAGGTCCCGGGCGTGGGCCACGGCTTCCTCACGCGAGCCGAGCGATCGTGCCCGTGCCCACCAGTCTTCCAGGTGGCGCCGATCGGCGTTAGGCACGAAGCCGGCATAGAGCGACTGTTCGGCTGGCCGGGGCGGGAAATCCCCTTCGGTCAACTCCAAGGCGCCAATCAGCCGTTCGCGCAAAGCCGAGAAATGCTGCTGAAAATTTGCGGTGTGCAACTCGATCTGTTTTCGGTCGATGACCATGCGCTGAGCGACACCATCGCCGTCGAGTGCATCGGTCGACAGCACGATTGGGACGCGATTGAGCTGAATGGACTTGATCGGTAGGCGCAAGTCATCCCAGTCGCGCTCGGCCTCCTCAGATGGGGTCTTGAGGAAGCGCCGCTTGGCCCAGCCCTCGGCATCGAGCTCCAGCCAGGGGAGCGGATCGAAGCGCAGATCCCAGCACTCGCGGCGGTTACGGTTGTCGTCCACTTGACCAAAGGAACAGAACACCGAGGCCGCAGCCACTCGCGCAGGTAAGCGGGGAGAGATATGCAGGAAGGCCGCTTGGTCGGGGGTGTCGATCAATCGGGCGGCCCGGTGCTTGTCACGCAAGGAAAGCAGGTATTCCCACAGCGCCGGATCGGCCTGTCGCAACCGCCGGGCCAGATCAATGGTCGCCTCCACATCGGACAAGGCATCGTGAGCCTGCTCGTGGAGCAACCCATTGGCGGCCGACAGCTCGGACAACCTCAGCGTGGGCCGCCCTTGCTCGTCGACCGGCCAGTTGAGCGCCCCGGGCGCCAGCAGCCGATAAGCGCGGACCGCGTCCAGCACGTCGAAGCGGCTGTTGCCATCCGCCCATTCGTGCCGATATGGGTCAAGCAGATTGCGCCAGAAAAGAAAGCGCAGCATCGGCGCATCAAAACGCAGGTTGTTGAAACCCACCACGCAGGTATTCGGCTGGCTGACCAGGCGGTGGATCCGGTTGGCCAGGCTCGCCTCGCTGTCCGCCTCGGCCAGCACCGGGTCATCGGGCAGGACCCCGGTGACCATCACCGCCGCCGGATGTGGCAGACATTCGTCGCTGGGCCGGGCATACCAGACGACCGGTTCGTCGATGGGCTCCAGCGCCATGTTCGTGCGGATCGCGGCAAACTGCAGCGGTCGGTCGAAGCTGGGATCCGTCCCGGTAGTTTCCAGATCAAAGAAGAGAAAGCTCGGCGCGGTACTGGCGATGGACAAAACCTGACTCCTTGGCGTTAAGGGAGATCTGCAAGAATCAACCCGCGGCCGGGATCACCGGCAACAGTTTCCCGAGGCGCTGCGGCTTGCCGGTCAGACGCCAGTGATAGATCACCATGCCCGCCAGTACTGCACGGGTATAGGCCCGGGTTTCGTCAAACAGGATGGTGTCGACCCAGACATCCCCCGACATCGGTGCCTCGGGCAGCCAGCCACGGATACGCCCCGGACCGGCGTTATAGGCGGCGATGGCGAGCGGATGCTTGTCGTCGAAACGCTCGACCATCTGTGCGAGATAGGCTGCCCCCAGCGCGATGTTGACCCCCGGATCGCTCAAATGCAGGGGAGCAAACTCGAGGCCGGCCTGGCTATTGATCCAGCGGGCGGTCGCTGGCATCAGCTGCATCAATCCCTGAGCCCCTGCCCCGGAACCGATGTCGCGCATGAACAGGCTCTCCCGGCGGATGACCGAGTAGATCCACTCCGGCGGGATCGACTGACGATCGGCTTGCTCTTCCACCAGAGTACGGTACGGCAGTGCGTATCGAGCCGCCAGCCACTCGGGCTCATGAAAGGCCTCAAGACGGGCAAGCACCACTGAGGCACGATCCGCCCAGCCGGCCTGATCGGCGAGCCAGGCCAACGCCGGTAGGCGATCGGCTGGGAGCGCATCCAGAGCGTGAGTAAACAGCCGTCGCGCATCCTCGGGATGGTCGAGTCGATGCAAAGCGAAGGCCAGCGCCAGCCAGGAATCCGCCTCCAGCGCCGCTACATCCTCGGGCGAGGGCACAGTCGGCACCCGGGCTTCAACGGGAAGCGCATACTGGATTCCAAGCCGGTCCGCTGCCAAAAAACCATGGTAGTCCGGCGTGTCGGCAAGCTTGCGCCAGGCGCTGTGCGCCGCAGTCACCTGACCAAGGCGATGCTCGGCCTCGGCGCGCCAGAATTGCCACTCGCGTTCGGCGGCGATCGACTCGGGCATGGCGTCGATCGCCTGCTTGACCTGGGCCCAGTCCAGTCGACGTAGCGCCGACCGCGCCGTCCAGGTCCAGACCTCGTGGTCCTTCGCCGAGTCCGGCAGCTCGCGTAACCACTGGTAGGCCTGCGGCTGGTAGAGATAAGCGGTCTTGAGCGCTGCCAATCGCGCCACCTGACCAGCCTGCTGCTCATCCACCAGCTCCAAAGCCGTAGCTCGGCGGAGAAGCGCCCGCGCCTGTTCGGGCTCCTTCCTGGCAAGCCACAACAAGCCCTGGCTAATTTCGTCACTATCGCCTTCGGCCTCGATGAGCCCGGTCACGGTGGTCGCCGGCTGATCGCGTAACGCCAGCCAGCGATCTCGATAGCCGCCCAGGCCCGTCGGCCCGCTTCGCACCAGGTAACGCGCCAGCCCATCCTGTCCGGCGCTTACCGCCGCCCGAGTCCGGGCGCGATAAGCGGTTTCGTCCAGGTAGGCATTGGTCTCAAGCCAGGCGAACACCGGATCGCAGGCCTCCGGCTGACTCCGGCCGCGCAGCCAGACGGCCATCGCCTCGTCGGCCTGTTCAGCCTTCAAGGTCTCGTCAAGCACCATGGTCGCATGCCAGTAGTCGCACTGCTGGCGCGTGCCGGGACTGATGACGGGTGGGCGTTCGAAGACCAGCCGGTATTGCCCCCAGGCTTTCTGTTTGGCGAGGTGGTCGAGATAGCGACGCTTGAGAAGGGAGGTGAGCGGGGCTTGTGGGTATTCGCGCAGCCGAGCGGCCACTGCGGCCGACTCCCCGTCAATACGATCAAGCAGCCAGCGAGTCTGGAGATAAAGGCGCATCGCCTCCCCATGCTGCGCGTGCTCGATCGATTCAAGCGCACGTTCGAATCCGGAGCGATCACCATGCTCGATTGCCAGCAGGCCGGCCGCAAGTCCTTCAGGCGGCTCCTCTGCAATCAAACTACCCCAGGCGACGGGAGTGGCAAACGGCAGCATGATAGCCAGCAGAACTGCGGCGAGGCGAGTGACTCGCCGGGACGGGGACGACAGAAATTCACGCATGGGCATACTCAACATTATCCGATGACAGGGCTATCCGGCGACAGGGATCCGACACCCATGCATCATCAAGGCCCGTATTAAGATGGAGAAAGCCGACATGAGTTCATCATGCCGGCATTACTCCCCTGCTCAATCCCCTCGATTCCCGTTCAGACTAGCCCAAACGAGCCCAGTGGGGACGAACACAGGCTGAGCTCTCGCACCCCTTTGGCAGCCATGGCGCTAATGACTATCGCGGTCTCTTCGCCCCGACATCGCCTGCCCGCAACCGCAGCGAGGATCAGTTGATCCCCATGCTCTGGTAGAGCGCTCGAGCACCTCCCTCCAGGAACCAGTAGTCCTCGGCTCCCTGAGCCTTGAGGTAGTACTGCAGCCAACGCACCTGTTTGCCGGTGGCATCAAAAAATAATATCGGCCGCTCCTCGCGGATGGCTGCCTGCACCAGTGCTTCGAGTTCGTGATTGTCACTGCTCAGCGGGATGTGGCGATCGCGCATCTGGAACAGCGACACCCCCTGACGCTGCTCCCTGTTGCGGATATCGATGATCAGTGGCTCGGCACTGGCAGCAATGCGGGCGTAGAATGCATTCTCCGTCAGCAAGTGGGCCTCGAATTCCTCATCGGCGATCAGCCGATCGGCGCTTTCCAGCGGCTCACCCAGCAACACCGTCTGCTCCGGATAAGCCTGCGCCCAGGCGAAGATTCCGGCGTCATAGACGCGTACGTCCGGCACACCGGCCTCCCTCGCCTTGAGTGCGGCCTTGTAAGAAACGGCACAGGTCACACCGTTGCAGTAGAAGACCAATGGTCGGCCGGTAGAGTCCGCCAGCGACACGACCAGCGCATTGAATGCGGACAAGGCCAGCGGCACCGAATGCGCATCCTTTATGTGCAGGGTCTCGTATTCATAGGACGAGCGCGCATCAACTACCGTGAATGAAGCCAGCGAATCGGCCAGCTCAGCCGTCTCGATCGCGGCAATTCCGATGGCGGCATACTTGTCGCGCAACGGGAACTCCTCGGCTCCGGCGGCCGACAGCATGGGAAAAAACAACAGCGCCACCAGCGCCATGGTCATTCCGGCATGGTTGACCGCCCCAACAACAGATCGCCCGGCTCGTCGTCCGGCTCTCCGCACTTCCATCCTTGTCATCGGCATGACTGTCCCTCCATGTGATCAACCGACTGTCAACCAACATACCGCTATCATCTCCTGCCACGCAAGCTGGGAGAGACAAAGACTTGCCCAGGCCTCGACTGGCTGATTAAATCCCGGCTTCGGGCCCACGAGCCCTCGCCCCCACCCCACCCGGAAACCGCCATGCCCCGCCTACCGTCCGACCGTCCGTTTTTGGCCTCCGCTAGCGGCGTCCTCGCCGTCCTGTTGGCCGTCACCCTGCTAGGGGGCTGCGACCAGTCGCCACCTGAGCATGCCTTCCTGCCCTGGGATACTCAGGTAAACGAGCACGGCCAAGTGTCGGTCTTTGGGGTGACTCTTGGTGAGTCGACGCTGTTGGACTTCAAGCGACTCTACGATCAGAAGGCCGATCTGGCGATATTCGCCAAGGCCGGTGAGCCAATGACACTGGAGGCCTATTTCGGCCAGATGCATGTGGGACCGTTAACGGCTAAGGTGGTGCTGGTCGCCGAGGCCGACGAGGAGACATTACAGCGCTGGGCCGAGCAGTCGCAGCTCGCCAACCCCACCCCTTCGGGGGCCCGCATGTTGTCGATGTCTGACGACGCCATGGTGGAGGCTCAGGAAAAGCCGATTCGCTCGATAAGCTATGTACCGACCGCCGATTACAGCGAGGAGCTGATCAGACGCCAATTTGGTGAGCCGTCACAGCGCCAGATGATTGCCGACCCGGAACGTGGCGAAGACGAGGCGCCGGCCGTCCTGTGGCTCTACCCTGAAAAAGGCCTGGCGATCACGGTCGAGCCAAATGGCAAAGAGCTGTTCCAGTACATCAATCCGGACGAGTTCGACCAATTGTTGGCCAGCTCGATAGCCAACATCGAGAAACACGCGCCGGTCGCCCCCTGATACCGCCGCGGGTCAGTCGGTATCGTAGTCGGCGTGCTCGCGTGTGGCGAGAAAACGCACCTCGGGCCAACGTTCCTGAGCCATCTGCAGATTCACTCGCGTGGGAGCGATGTAGACAAGATCACCGGCGTGATCAAGCGCTAGATTGGCCTGGTTCTTGTTCTTGAACTCCTCGAAACGCTTGGGGTCGTCACTCTCCACCCAGCGAGCGGTATTCACGTTGACCGCCTCGAAACGGCAGTCGACGTGGTATTCGTCCTTGAGCCGCTGGCCGACCACATCGAATTGCAGCACGCCCACCGCACCCAGGATCAAATCGTTGTTCGTCAATGGCCGGTAAAGCTGGGTTGCCCCTTCCTCACACAACTGGGCCAACCCCTTGGTCAGCTGCTTGGACTTCAACGGATCCTTCAATTGCACGCGGCGAAACAGCTCCGGGGCAAAATTCGGGATGCCGGTGAAGGCGAGCCTCTCACCCTCGGTGAAGGTATCGCCTATACGAATCGTGCCATGGTTATGAATACCGATGATGTCGCCGGCCTGAGCAGTCTCCAGCCGTCCCCGATCGGAGGCCATGAAGGTCAGTGCGTCCGGGATTTTCACATCGCGGCCGAGGCGGACGTGATGTGCATTCATGCCGCGACGGAACTCGCCCGAGCAGATGCGCATGAATGCGATCCGGTCACGGTGGAGTGGATCCATGTTCGCCTGGATCTTGAAGACAAAGCCGGTCAGCTTGTCTTCCGACGGCTCGACCGTTCGGCTGGTGGTCTCTCGCGGCTGCGGCGGCGGAGCCACCTCGACGAAATCGTCCAGTAGCGACTGCACGCCGAAGTTGTTCATCGCCGAGCCAAAGTAGACCGGTGTCTGCTTGCCTGCCCGATAGGCTTCCAGATCAAACTGGTCGGCTGCCCCCTGCACCAACTCGACCTCGTCACGCAACTCGGTAGCCTGGCTACCGATGCGCTCATCGAGCTCGGGATTGTCCAGCCCCTTGATCGCCTCGACCGTCTGGTCCCGGGTGCCGTCGGCCGTGCCGTACAGGTAGGTGACGTCCTGGACCAGGTGATAGATGCCGCGGAAACGCCTGCCGCTGCCGATCGGCCAGGTCACCGGCGCGCAGCGGATGTCGAGCACTGTCTCGACCTCGTCGAGCAGCTCAAGCGGATCGCGACCCTCGCGGTCAAGCTTGTTGACAAAGGTCATGATCGGCGTAGTCCGCAGGCGGCAGACTTCCATCAGCTTGATGGTGCGCGCCTCGACGCCCTTGGCCGCGTCGATCACCATCAAGGCCGAATCCACCGCTGTCAGTACGCGATAAGTGTCCTCGGAAAAGTCCTCGTGACCCGGGGTGTCGAGCAGATTGATGATCCGCTCCCGGTAGGGGAACTGCATCACCGATGAGGTCACCGAGATGCCACGCTCCTTCTCCATCGCCATCCAGTCGGAGGTAGCGTGGCGACCGGACTTGCGCCCCTTGACGGTGCCGGCGAGCTGGATCGCACCACCGAACAGCAGCAGCTTCTCGGTCATGGTGGTCTTGCCCGCATCCGGGTGCGAGATGATTGCGAAGGTCCGGCGGCTGGTGTAATCGTTTTCTGGGGTAATGCTCATGGGCTCTCGGGTCGAAATAGGCTCGGAATGGGGCCAGGATAGGGCTGGAGTGGACTCGGCTCGCCACGGCCGGAAACCGTGGCGAGCCGGTGAAACATTGATCAGGACAGTGGGTGGCGCATCAGACGCGCATCCTCACGCCCATCGGGGGCCGGATAATACGCCTTTCGATAGCCGATATCCGCAAAACCGGTCGACTCATACAGGGCGATTGCCGCTCGATTGCTCATCCGCACCTCAAGCAGCAGGCAGCTGGCTTCGGCGGCATGGGCGCTCATCAGCAACCGGTCGAGCAGGAACCGTCCGACCCCGCGTCGTTGGGCCGCTGGAGCGACACAGAGATTAAGGAGATGCCATTGGTCGAGCACGGTCATTACCACTGAGTAGCCCAGCAGCTCACCACGCAAGAAGGCGCCGTCGAGGCGATAGCCTGCACGCAGACAGTCCTCGAATACGGCCTCGCTCCAGGGGTAGAGGTGGGCCGCCTCCTCGATCGCGAGGATCTCTGGCAGGTCCTCGCCAGCCAATGCTGCCCAGTCCCAGACCGGGACGTCGGCGGTACTGTCGCGGCTCATGTGCGTGGCCGCCGCCTGCGGGTGACCAGCAGCTGCCACAGCCGACGTTTGGCCCGCCCGTCGCCAGCCAGCGCCGACAGCTGCCAGGTCTCGCCCGCCACCATCAGAACATCGCCGCCCTCTTCTGTCTCACCAGCCATCTCACAGGTCAGCCCCGCCAACCGAGCAATCGCCTCGGCCAGAGATCGATGGGGCGAGTCGGCAGTCACAAGCAGTCGGTCCGGCAATACAGCGGCGGGCTGAGATTGATCTGGCTCGATAAGTTTAATCGGTGGCTCAACGGCAGGTAGCGGCTTCGACAGACCCGGCTCTGCCGCTTGGGAGACGCCGTCAGTCAAGACAGCCATCACGGCATCGCCCGATATCGAGGTATCGGGCAAAGGCACCCGGCCACTGGGACGATAAGATTCGATCCCCAGCCAAGCCAGTGCGGCCTCCCGGTCGACCTTCAAGCCCATACTCAGTTCGGGACGCGGCTCAGACATCGCCCATCTGCGGATGGGCACGCTTGGGCGGATGCTCAAGTCGTTCGATGGCATTGAGATAGGCCTTCGCCGAGGCAACCACGATGTCGGTATCTGCCCCTTGGCCAGTCACGATGCGCCCGGCGCGCTCCAGTCGGACATTGACCTCGCCCTGGGCATCCGTCCCACTGGTGATGCTGTTGACCGAGTAGAGTTGGAGATCCGCCCCTGAGGCGACGATCCTCTCGATTGCAGCCAGTGCGGCATCAACCGGGCCGGCGCCGGGGGCCGTGGCGGTCATTTCCTCACCACGAATCGAGACGGTCAGGGTCGCCTCAGGCGTCTCGCCGGTCTCCGAGCAGACGTACAGCGACACCAGACGGTAGAGCTCCTCCTGCTTGTCGTAGACCTCCGAGACTAGCGCCTGGATGTCTTCGTCGAAGATTTCGCGCTTCTTGTCAGCCAGTTCCTTGAATCGTCGGAAGGCATCGTTGAGCGCTTCCTCGCTTTCAAGCTCGATTCCGAGGTCTTTCAAGCGGCTCCTGAAGGCATTGCGCCCGGAAAGCTTGCCCAGTGACAGGCGGTTGGTCGACCAGCCGACATCCTCGGCACGCATGATCTCGTAGGTTTCCCGATGCTTGAGCACGCCATCCTGATGAATACCGGACTCGTGCACGAAGGCATTCGCCCCCACAATCGCCTTGTTGGGCTGAACCGGGTAGCCGGTGATGGTGGAGACCAGCTTCGAGGTCGGCACAATCTGGGTGGTATCGATGCGGGTCGACACGCCATAGATGTCCTGACGGGTGCGGGTGGCCATCACGACCTCCTCGAGCGCGGCGTTGCCCGCCCGCTCACCCAGGCCGTTGATGGTGCATTCGACTTGGCGGAAACCCGCACGCACAGCCGCCAATGAGTTGGCCACTGCCAGACCAAGGTCATTGTGGCAGTGAGTCGACCAGATCACATTTTCCGAACCCTCGACCCGCTCGATCAGCGTCGCCATCTGCTCGCCCCATTGGCCCGGAGTGGCGTAACCGACCGTATCCGGCACGTTCAGCGTGGTCGCGCCGGCCTCGATCGCCGCTTCGAAGATACGCACCAGAAAATCCATCTCGGAGCGCACGGCGTCTTCAGCCGAGAACTCGACATCGTCGGTGTATTCCCGTGCGATCTTGACCGCATTGACCGCATGGCCAACCACCTCGTCGGGCGACATGCGGAGCTTTTTCTCCATATGGATCGGACTGGTGGCGATGAAGGTGTGGATACGACGCCGAGGCGCCGGGGCGATCGCTTCGCCGGCACGGCGCACGTCCTTTTCGCCGGCTCGCGCCAACGAACAGATGGTCGAATGCTGCACATGCTCGGCGATGCCGCGGATGGCATGAAAATCGCCCTCGCTGGCTGCGGCGAAACCCGCCTCGATCACGTCGACGCCCAGACGCTCGAGCTGACGGGCGATGCGTAGCTTCTCCTCACGCGTCATGGACGCGCCCGGGCTCTGCTCGCCGTCACGCAGCGTGGTGTCAAAGATGATCAGGGTGTCACTGCTGCTCATGGAAAAACCTCAGGTATTGCCGTCGGGTCATCCCGTCGGCCTGTCATTGTCTGCTTGATGGTCGCGTGGATCGCCTCGCCAGGCCTCGCTTCAATTGCCCCAAGGGGGCAGTCGCAGCAGCAGCAACGACTGGCAATCGTCGCGCAATCCGGCCACCGGAGTGATGGCCAAGAAGGAAAGACGGGCTGCGCGGGGATGCCTACTCATGGTTGAACAGTAAGGGCCGATGCGTTCCGATTCAAGATGCCCACCACCCCAAACGCCGTCTGAGACCTCGCGAGAGCGACCACAGGGGGGCCGACAGGGCATAGACAGTGGCAAGCAGCCACAGTGTCAGTGCGAAGTCCCTCAGCGCCAGCACAAACACCAGAATCGCGATCGGCAGGCTGAGAAACGACAGTCGCAGCCGTGGCGAAAGACGCTTGCCGCTGAAATATGGAAAGCTTGAAACCATCAACAAGCCCGTGGTGATCGTGATCACCCAGACCCAGCCATGCTGATCCCGAAATGCCAGATCATGCGACTCGAAGAACCACACCATGCTCATCAGGACTGCCGCGGCCGCCGGCGAGGCGAGCCCGACAAAATACCCCTTGTCGACGGTCTCCACCTGCACATTGAAACGTGCCAGACGGATGGCGGCCGCCGCGACGAACACAAAGGCACCCAGCATGCCCCAGCGATCACCCATCCCCTGCAGGCTCCAGAGGTAGACGATCAGGGCCGGGGCGATGCCGAAGGAGACCACGTCGGCAAGTGAGTCGTATTGCACTCCGAACTCGGATTCCGTGCCGGTCATCCGCGCTACACGCCCATCGGCTCCGTCGAGCAGCATGGCAATGAAAATGGCGACGGCCGCCGGAACAAAATCGCCCTGAACGGCCATCACAATCGCGAAAAAACCGGCGAACAAGGCGCCGGTTGTAAACAGGTTGGGCAGGAGATAGATCGCCTTGCGCGGCCGCTGCGGCGCCTGAGCGTCGTCCGACTGCGGCTTGCTGTGCGGGTCGTGATCCATACTCTGCCCCTCCCGGGATTATCTCGCGCGACGGGCCCGCGATCAGTTGCGGGACTTGTCGACGATCTTGTTGGCGCTGATCCACGGCATCATGCCGCGCAGCCGCTCGCCGACCTGTTCGATCGGGTGCGCGGCATCCTGGCGACGACGGGCCGTCATCGAAGGATAGTTCAAGGCGCCTTCGTTGATGAAGCGTTTGGCGTACTCGCCATTCTGGATGTTGGCCAACGCCTCGCGCATCGCCCGTCGGGACTCCTCGTTGATTATCTTTGCACCGGTGACGTACTCACCGTACTCGGCATTGTTGGAAATCGAGTAGTTCATGTTGGCGATGCCGCCCTCGTACATGAGGTCGACGATCAGCTTGAGCTCGTGCAGGCACTCGAAATAAGCCATCTCGGCCGGATAACCCGCCTCAGTAAGTGTCTCGAAACCGGCACGGACCAGCTCGACGGTACCGCCGCAGAGCACGGCCTGTTCACCGAACAGGTCGGTCTCGGTCTCGTCCTTGAAAGTGGTCTCGATGATGCCGGTACGCCCACCGCCAATGCCGGAGGCATAAGACAAGGCGATGTCCTTGGCGCGGCCACTGGCATCCTGATGGATCGCGATCAGATCCGGAATACCGCCACCACGGGCGAACTCAGAGCGCACGGTATGACCCGGAGCCTTCGGCGCGACCATGATTACATCAAGATCCTTGCGCGGGTTGACCTGGTTGTACAGCACGGAGAAACCGTGCGCGAACGCCAGCGTCGCACCCTCACGCAGATTCGGCTCGACCTGCTTGGCGTAGATCTCGGCGTGGTTCTCGTCCGGGGCCAGCATCATCACGACGTCGGCCCAGGCGGTGGCCTCTTCGATCGTCTTGACCGTCAGACCCTCGCCCTCGGCCTTCTGCTGCGAACCGGAACCGGCACGCAGGCCGATCACGACCTCGACCCCTGATTCCTTGAGGTTGAGCGCATGGGCGTGACCCTGTGAGCCGTAGCCGATGATGGCAACCTTTCTGCCCTGAATCAGGGAAAGGTCGCAATCCTTGTCGTAGTAAACCTGCATGATGATGTCACTCCAATCAGATTGATTCGAAGATAGGGAAACGGGTGAGGATCAAACTTCGGGAACCAGCATGCCGCGCGGACCACGCGAGATGCCCAGCGCGCCCGAGCGCACGATCTCGACCACCGAGATCGAGCCAAGGGCGTCGATGAAGGCATCCAGCTTGTTGCCCGGACCGGTCAGCTGCACGGTGTAGCTGGATTCGGTCACGTCGATGATCTGGCCGCGGAAGATATTTGCCAGGCGGTAGACCTCTTCGCGCACGCCATCATGGGCCTGCAGCTTGACCAGCATCAGCTCGCGCTCGATGTGGGCCGTGTCGGCCATGTCCTGCACCTTGACCACGTCGATCAGCTTGTTGAGCTGCTTGACGATCTGCTCGATCACCCGCTCGTCGCCGCTGGTCACCAGCGTCAGGCGCGAGAGGGATTCGTCATTGGTCGGTGCCACGCATAGCGATTCGATATTGTAGCCGCGTGCCGAGAACAGCCCAGCCACCCAGGAGAGTGCGCCGGCCTCGTTTTCCATCAGGATCGAGATGATGTGTCGCATGTCAGGCCGTCCTCACAGCAGAATCATTTCGTTGAGGCCCGCACCGGCAGGCACCATCGGGTAGACGTTCTCTTCCGGATCGGTCTGGAAGTCCAGGAAGACCAGCCGGTCCTTCATGGCGAATGCCTCTTTCAGCGCGCCCTCGACGTCGGAGGGATTCTCGATGCGCATACCGACGTGACCGTAGGACTCGGTCAGCTTGACGAAATCCGGCAGGGATTCCATGTAGCTCATCGCGTAGCGACCGGAGTAGAAGAACTCCTGCCACTGGCGGACCATGCCGAGGTAGCCATTGTTGAGACAGATGATCTTGATCGGCAGGTGATACTGGAGCGCTGTGGACAGCTCCTGGATGCACATCTGGATGCTGCCCTCGCCGGTGACGCAGGCCACCTCCTCGTCGGGGAAGGCCCACTTGGCGCCCAGCGCCGCCGGCAGGCCGAAACCCATCGTCCCCAACCCGCCGGAGTTGAGCCAACGGTTCGGCTTGTTGAAACCGTAATATTGCGCCGCCCACATCTGGTGCTGGCCCACATCGGAGGAAACAAAGGCATCACCACCCGTGACCTCCCAGAGCTTCTGGACCACGTACTGCGGCTTGATGATCTTGTCGCTCGACTTGTAGTCGAGACATTTCATGCCGCGCCACTGCTCGATCTGGCTCCACCAGGACTCAAGCTCTTTGGTCTTCTTCGCTCCGCCGGCCTGGTTGACCAGCTCGATCATCTCGGTCAGCACTGATTTGACCGCACCGACGATCGGCACATCGACCACCACGTTCTTTGAGATCGAGGACGGATCGATATCAACGTGGACGATCTTCGCGTACGGACAGAATTTCGAGAGGTCACCGGTGACCCGATCATCGAAGCGAGCGCCGATGGCAATCAGGACATCGCAGTGATGCATGCCCATGTTCGCCTCATAGGTGCCATGCATGCCGAGCATGCCCAGGAACTGCGGGTCGCTCGCCGGGTAGGCGCCCAACCCCATCAAGGTGTTCGTGATCGGGTAGCCGAGCTTGCGCGTGAAGTGGGTCAACTCGTCAGCCGCACGCCCCAGGACGACGCCACCACCGGTGTAGATCATCGGGCGCTCGGCATTGACGATCAGATCGACCGCCTTGCGGATCTGGCCTGTATGCCCCCTGTCGGTCGGCTGATAGGAGCGCATCGCGATCGTTTCCGGGTACTTGAACGGCACCTTGATCTCGGGATCGGTGACATCTTTCGGAATGTCGACCACGACCGGCCCCGGACGACCGGTGGTCGCCACGTAGAAGGCCTTCTTGATGATCTCGGCCATGTCACGGACGTCCGTGACCATGAAGTTGTGCTTCACGCAGGGACGCGTGATGCCGACGTTGTCGACTTCCTGGAAGGCGTCATTGCCAATCAGGGCAGTGTGGACCTGACCGGTAAAGACCACCAACGGGATCGAGTCCATATGCGCGGTGGCAATGCCGGTAACCGCGTTGGTTGCCCCCGGGCCGGAGGTCACCAACACGACACCCGGCCGGCCCGTGGCCCGGGCAAAGCCGTCGGCCATGTGGACCGCGCCCTGCTCATGACGCACCAGCACATGCTTGACGTCTTGCTGCTGGAACAGCGCATCGTAGATATGAAGGACCGCCCCACCAGGGTAGCCGAAGACCGTATCGACCCCCTCAGCCTTGAGGCACTCGACCAGGATTTCACCGCCGGACAATTCCACGAGAACATTTACCTCGACACTTGCGCGTTTCACTGACTGAACGGCCTGAACAATCGGTTCGACGACAGGCCCGCCGCCCGAACGACCGTCCGATGTCGGGGATACCATCCCCACATCCGGGGGTTCAGTCCCGGATGGCCATTCTCATTATCAATTGGGCTTGCTTGGAGCAAAGCGTGCGACGCGGTCAGCGCAGCCATGACGACAGCAGCCTGTCCGAGCGGCGAGATCATCACCAACCGAACAGGCTGCCACCAACCGCGGTTGCGCCCGAATAAGGCCCAGCGGTCTTGGATCGTAGGCGAGGGAATATAACGCGTTATCCGACAGATTTCACCACCCCGGCGGCATTTTCCTCAATATAGAAGGAAAACTGCCTGCTTCGGCGCGGCACCGAGACTCGAAGAGCAAACTCGTTAAAAGGTACCGAAGCCTTGTCCGGACGTTTCTTCCTTTGGGATCTCACCATCGACCACCGCAATCAACAGGTCGTTGATAGCACCCGGGGCCGACCGCAGTTTGAAGAACGAGGCCTCGCCACCCATCATCGGCAGATCTGGAAAGAATAGCGCCATGCGAAAGCGCAGGTTCAGCGTTTCGGCGGAGTTGCCGTCAAGCAGCACCGGATAGGGAAGAAAGGCATAGCCACGCGGCACGTCGAGATCGACCGCTTGGACCAGGGCCGCACCATGCGCGTTCGGATTGCTCGTCTGCATTGCCACACCGTAGACGATCTGATCCTTACCGGGGATCTTCACTCGATAGACGAGCTCGGTACCCAGGTCACCGTTCGCCACTCGTTCGCGGATCTGGGCATCGGCGGCCGAAAAACTGCTGAATCGCCCCAGATCGACCGGATCGGTAAAGGTTTCCAGGCCAAATCCGTACTGATAACGACGTAGCTTTGCCTCGGCAACCGGCTCACTCCCGAAGTGGTCCTCGACACCGAGCGCGCGGGCCAGCGCCTGGAGCGCCGCCTCATTATCATCCTTGAGGCGATAACCGTGCGCGACGTATTGAGGGTTCTGGTAGCTGACGCGAGTGCCCTCATCCGTCTGCTCGAACGCCACGCTCAGCACTGCCCCATAACCACCACGGGGGCTGCGTGAGGCATTCTCGCGCAGCGCCCTGCTGCTGACGACCAACACATGCACACCATTGGTAGGAGCGTAATCGCCGACCAGCTCGAACCCTTCCGAGGCCAATTTCTCACGGGCCGCGATTACCGCAACCCCGACATCACCAGCGACTGGCGTTCCCTCGATGAACGGCTGGTAGGCCGCCTGGGCCAGACCGGCGAACAACAGGCCGATCAAGAAACCGCTCGTGAGCAGCAGGCGAATGGAACGGGATTTCCTCATGACTGGTCACTCCCCTGATCAACGTGTCGCTGTGTTTTGGCCGTTATGTCCTGATAACCCCGACAATAGATCAGATTAGTGGGAAATACATGCCCCACTCCAGCCCTGGGTTTTGTGAGCCTTCCGTCTGCAAGGGAAGCCCTGCACGAGTCGATGGTGCCTCTACCCCTTAGCTTTCACCCACCTACATCATTCCGCGCGTATAAACACCACCCGCAACACATCACCTTGCCATTCCAGCGACTCCAGTCGGTGGTCAGTCCGTTCGTTGTAGGCAAGAAAATCGTTTTCCGCCCCACGGTCAGTAGCCAGCACCACCACCGATTGTCCCGGTGAGGCCGTGGCGAGCGCCTTGCGCGTCTTGAGCAGTGGCATCGGGCAGGAAAGCCCACGTGCATCAACCTCGATCACTTCGTTTTCCGTCATTTGATCCCCCTTCGGCTCGCTCGACATCAGCTTTCCGGGACAACCAGCGGCAACCCGGAGCCGACCCAGTGCATGATGCCGCCCTGAAGGTTAAAAAGGCGATCCAGACCTTGCCCGGCAAGATATCGGCAGGCTTGAGCCGAGCGTGCACCACTAAGGCAGTAGATGACGACATCCTTGTCACCACGGAACCGGTCGACACTCAGGGGCACCAGGTGCAGCGGGATCAGGATCGCCCCCTCGATGATGCCGCGGTCTGTTTCGGCCGGACTACTCACGTCGACCAGCATCACCTCATCCAGGCGATCTTTCAGTTCCTCGGCCGTGATATTGCCGTAAGCTGCCATATGTATGGTCTCCCAACTAATCGAATTCGGTATATGCGCGGGAGTCTAGCGGCCGGCGCCCCCAGGTGTCCATGCGTCTCGCCAGTGACGAGCCAAGCGTATTGCGAAACCTCTCACGTCCGACGTGATCGAACAGGCATGTCCAGAACTTCCGGCAAACTCATTTTCAACCAACCCATGAAACGACCGCTCCACATCCTGCTGCTGAGCCTGACCCTGCTCGTCAGCCAACCGACCCTAGCCGACACTCGGCTGCCTGAACTGGGCACCTCCGCGGACACCGCACTTTCGCCCGAGGAAGAGCGCCAAATCGGCGCCGAGGTATTCGGGCAGCTACGCGCCCGCGGCGGGGTGGTGGAAGACGCCCTGCTGGTCAACTATCTCAACGATCTTGGGGTGCGATTGATGTCTTCGGCCTCGGGCACCCGGTTCGCGCCCAACCTGATCATCATCAACAACCCCACCATCAACGCCTTCACCGTACCCGGTGGATATATCGCGGTCTTCTCCGGACTGTTCCTGGCTGCCGAGAATGAGAGCGAATTGGCCGGCGTGCTCGCCCACGAGATCGCGCACGTCACCCAGCGCCACATCGCCCAGATGGTGGCCGCACAGGCCGGCAACAGCCTCACCGCCGTCGCCGGCTTCATCGTTGGCGCGCTGCTTGGCGCGGTCGACCCTCAGCTGGGTGCCGCCGTCATGACGGCCGGCATGGCTGGAGCGGCCCAGAGCAGCATCAACTACACACGCATGCATGAACGCGAGGCCGACCGGTTGGCACTCGACACCTTGCGTCGTGCCGATATCGATCCGCATGGGATGGTCAGCTTCTTCGAGACCCTGCAACGGCGGGCCGGCGGTTCGCCCGGACGACAATTCGAATTTTTGCTCACCCACCCGGTAACCGCCGAGCGCATCAGTGCCATCAAGGATCGACTTGCCAACCTGCCGCCGGCTCGACCCGATCAAACTGACAGCGAAGCCTTCCGCCTGGCTCGCGCTCGCCTGGCCGGCCTGCTTGGGCAGACTGGCCTCAAGCTTGATGATGAGGCCGAACGCTACCGCCAAGCCGTCGCCGCTCAGCGAGATGGCCGCCATGCCCAAGCGATCGCACTCCTGCAGCCATTATACGAGCGCCGCCCGAGCAATCGCTGGTTCGCACTCGCCCTGGCCCGGGCCCTGAACGATCACGGCAGCAGCGAGCAAGCCGACCGCATCCTTGATGAACTGATCGCACTCTACCCGGGGGACCCCGCCCTGCTCCGCGTGGAAGTGGAATGGATGCTCGATCGCGGCGACACCACCCAGGCATATGACAAGGCACGTGCGGCAGTCGAGACACGGCCGAACGACCCCGACGCTGCGTTGACCCTCTCCAGGGCCGCCAGTGCGGCGGGCCATCCCCTGAGCCACCACGAGCAGCTGGCCCGTTATTTCCTGCTGAAGGGCAACCTGGTTGCCGCCTATCAGGAATACGAGACCGCCTACACCTACACCGCCAACGACCCGCGCGCGCAGGCCCGCATCGAATCAACCCTGCAGGAGATCGAGCGGCGCGCCGGCCAGACCGAAGAATAAAGCGCCCGTGGAAGCGCATTTTTGTATCCGAGGAGCCCGGGAAATGCCGGCATGACGCTCGCTGCCGTCTTGTGATCAACAAGTTAGCGCTTGAATCGTCAAACGCCTGTCAAAACATCAGCCAAGGAAGATTGGCCCATGAATAAAGGCGCCACAGCGGGGCTGGCGGTGGTTCAGACCATCAGAAAACCCTAACAATCAATTAATTATGTTGCCATAAGATATTTTTTATTGCCTCGGCCGTTCGGGCCACTACAGTGATATGCGTCGATTCGCTTAGAATTAAGACTACTCACCAAGGAATCTCGGCGCTATCCAGCGACCGCTGAGGAGGATAACAATGAAGAAGTTCACATCCGTGATCACCACGGCAGGCGCCGCCGCACTGCTAGCAGTCGGCATGGGGTTTTCCGGTGCCGTCGCAGCCGATGACGACGGCCTGTCCAAATCGGAGCTGCTAGGCAAGCAGCTCGCATTCAATAGCAGTGCTGGCAACTGCCTGGCCTGCCATCAGATCAAGGGTGGTGAGCTGCCGGGCAACATGGGTCCGCCCCTGATCGCCATGAAGGCACGCTATCCGGACCGTGAAGACCTCAAGGCGGTCATCTACGACCCACGTGACAAGTATGGCGTCCAGACCATCATGCCACCGTTCGGGGCCAACAAAATCCTGAGCGACAAGGAGATCGACGCCATCGTCGACTTTATCCTGACCCTGTAATACTCGCCCCAGGAATCTATAACCAAGACCCGAATTATTAGGAGAGTCTCAACAATGAAACGCCTGATCTCTAGCATGATCGCAGCCAGTGTATTGGCTACCGGTGGCGCCCTCGCCACCGACATCGCGGACAATCCGTCCGATCCGGAAGAGTTCCGCCAGCTGATGATCGAGTTCTACAAGGACCGTTACCCGGACGTACCGTTCAAAAACTACAACATGGGCATCTACGCCATCGACGATGACGCCCGCTCCCAGTGGGAAGGGATGATGATCTTCCCGGAAACCGACACCTACGTCGCCAAGGGCAAGGAACTCTGGAACGAATACCGCCTGCCGAACGGCAAGCCACTGTCTTCCTGCCTCGGTGAGGCCAAGGGGCTGCGCGCCAAGTATCCGTACTTCAACGAGAAGGACAGTCAGGTACACAGCCTGGGCCTGGACATTATCAATTGCCAGAAGAATGCCGGCGAGGACCCGAAACAGGTCTGGGATCCGAAGAACAACCAAAGCAAGCTCACCAATGTCTTGGCCTACCTGGCCAGCGAATCTGCCGGGATGATCAACCAGGTCAAGATCGAGAACGAAGGTGCCAAAGCCGCATACAACCGCGGCAAGGAGTCATGGTTCCGCCGCACCGGCCGACTGGACAACTCCTGCGCCGACTGCCACATGTACCATGGCGGCCAGTATGCGCGTGCCGAGCACCTGCACATGAACCTGGGCAACACCACCCAGATGCCGGTTTTCCGCTACAGCCAGGGCAGGATGGTTTCGCTGCATCAGCGGATGTACGGCTGCGTTCGAGACACTGGCGCCATTCCGCCGGAGCAGTACTCGGACTACTTGCGTGACCTTGAGTTCTTCATGTCCTACAACGACAACGAACTCGAGCTCAACGGCCCGGCCATCCGCAAGTAAGCTTGGCCTTTTTGTAATCGGAAAAGCAGGCTTCGGCCTGCTTTTTTTTGATTGTGTGCCTTGTGGCCATCGCGCCATCTCTTAACATGTGCCATGTCTAGGGAAGCTCTGCACGAATCGATAGTGTCTCTGCGGGACCACCAAGGGTCCAGATGCCAGGCGCAGTCCGCCGTGAAGGGCGGTGGTCCTTTAACAAGGACTGCCCAAGCTATAACTTTGGCGCAGATGGGTCCTTGGCGGCCCGCCCGAAGGGGCTGACGGGTTTGCCCGCACTCGGCGTTGCCGCCCCCTCGACGGGCAATGAGCCCGCCTTCGGGCCAGCGCCTTGATTGCGAACAAACCCCGTCAACCAGAGGCGCCATCGATTCGTGCAGAGCTTCCCTCGCATAAGTATTTTTTCTATCGTCTCCATGGCCAGTATGGTTAAATGAGGCCGGTTCGATTTCCTGGCACCGCCTCGGAGCCGTGCGCCGGCCTCGAGCCGAGGCCAGGAAACCAACAAAGATCCTATGGATCCCGCCCTCAGCTGCCAGCCGGGCCGGGAACTGACCCAAACTGAAAAGTAAACGGGAGTTTTCAATGAGCCTTTCTCGTCGCGAATTTCTACAGATGCTCGCCGTGGCCTCGGCCGCCGGCATCAATCTCGAGACAGCGCAGGCCGGCACCGGCACCCAGCGCGTCGCCAGCTCGGTCAAGGCGAACAATGCCTCGAGCAACATGTACGAGATACCGCGCTACGGCAACGTATCGATTCTGCACATGACCGACATGCACGCCCAGCTCAAGCCGGTCTACTTCCGCGAGCCGAACATCAACCTCGGCATCGGCTCCATGACGGGCAACCCCCCACACCTGGTGGGCGAGCAGTTCCTAAAGCATTTCGGCCTCGAGCCGAATACCCCGGCGGCGCATGCCTTCACCTGCCTCGACTACAGCGAAGCGGCCAAAAAATATGGCAAGGTCGGTGGCTTCGCTCACCTGCTCACCCTGATCAAACACATGCGCGAGCAGCGCCCGGGCGCCTTCCTGCTGGATGGCGGCGACAACTGGCAAGGCAACGCCCTGGCCCTGTGGACCAACGCCCAGAGCCAGATCGACGCGATGAAGATCGCCAAGGTGGACTTCTTCACCTCGCATTGGGAGGCGACCTACACCAAGGACCGCATGATCGAGGGTATCAACGAGCTCGAGTCCGCAACCAACATGGCGTTCGTCGCCCAGAACATCCTGGACGACGACTTCTATGAGCGTGTCTTCAAGCCGTATGTCATCCGCGAACAAAACGGCGTCCAGGTAGCTGTCATCGGACAAGCCTTCCCGTACACCCCGATCGCCAACCCGAGCTGGATGACCGAGGGCTGGACCTTCGGCATCCGCGATGAGGCGATGCAGGAGACGGTCGACGCTGCCCGCGCCGAAGGTGCCGAGGTAGTCATCGTCCTGTCGCATAACGGCATGGACGTGGACCTGAAGATGGCCAGCCGTGTCTCGGGCATTGATGCAATCATGGGCGGCCATACCCATGACGCGGTCCCGACCCCGACCTTGGTCAAGAACAGCGGCGGCCAGACGATCGTTTCCAATGCCGGCTCCAATGCCAAGTTCCTGGGTGTACTCGACCTCGATGTACGCAACGGCAAAGTCCAGGACTACAAGTACCACCTGCTACCGGTCTTCTCCGACTTCATCGAGCCGGACAAGGAGATGCAGGACTTCATCGACAAAGCCTACAACCAGGAAATCACTTTCCAGGGCAAGACCTTCAACACCGGCGAGCGCGCTGGCGAAGTGCTGGCGACCAACGATGCCCTGCTCTACCGCCGCGGCAACTTCTCCGGCACTTGGGATCACCTCATCTGCGAAGCGCTGAATGAGGTCAACGATACCCAGATCTCCTTCTCGCCGGGCGTCCGCTGGGGTACCTCCCTGATTCCAGGCGAACCGATCACCTACGACGACCTGATGACCGAGGTGGGCCTGACCTACCCCAATGTCACGGTCAACGAGTTCACCGGCGAGGAGATCAAGAGCATCCTTGAAGACGTCTGCGACAACATCTTCAATACCGACCCCTACTACCAGCAGGGCGGCGATATGGTGCGCGTCGGCGGCATGAGCTACACCTGTGCCCCGAATGAGACCAAGGGCAAGCGGATCACCGGCATGACCATGAAAGATGGCACAGCGGTCGACCCGAACAAGAGCTACAAGGTTGCTGGCTGGGCGTCGGTCGCAGAGCCGGGCAACATCCCGGGCGATACCGGTGAGATGATCTGGGATCAGGTCGAGGGCTGGCTGCGTGACCAGAAGCACATCAAGCCGATCTCGAAGGAAGAGCTCAATCGTCAGGTTCTGCTCAAGGGCGTGGACAACAACCCGGGCCTGGACTACGACTGCTGATCTAGTGATCCATCGGCCTCGACCAGGCCGACAGTCGACGACAGCCCCGCCTTGATGGCGGGGCTTTTTCGTGGCTCATTGCGATGCAACCGCTCGAAAATTTCCAGCCGCTCGATCTTTAACCAGTCTACCCAGCGGTCTCACCAAACCGCTCATGGCCAGATAGACACCCGGGGCCGGGGCCGCCTGAACAAACCCGAGCGCCAGTCCCAGGTTAAACGCTGGCTCGACCGGATCAGTCTCATAGGGCCGCATGCTGCCCGTGAGCACAATGCATCGGCCCGGCAAAGCGGTAGCAAGCACCTCGCCAGTTTGGTGCATTGTGTCAGTGCCGTGGATGATCACGACCGGAGCCTCTGGCTGCCGCGTCATTTCAGGCCTCAAGGCAGCCACGATCGCGTCACGATCGGCATCGGTCATCTCGAGACTATCCTTGCAGACAGGTTGCAGCCAGGTCACATCCAGGTTCATTTCCGCCGAGGCCAGGATCGACCGCATCGCGGAACTGCCCGATGTTACGATCAGTTGGCCATCAAGGGGCTCATAGCGCTTGTTGAAAGTGCCTCCGGTGTCTACCAGAATCAGCGGCAGGCCGACGGCACTGAAGCAAAGGGCCTCGGATTCGCTCATGAATGCTTTTCCTGTCGGTTGCGCCGGCCGGGTGCGTTTACCGGCCAACTGAAGTAAAATGGTCGATTGATTCTAAAGGAAGTGCCGGACAATCTCGGATAGCGATCTGCGCGCCTCGGGACGAGCGGTTGCAAGATCGCAGACGCCGCCGCAGGAGGCATGATCTCTTCCCCGGATCGACGATGCCACGGGAGTGACCTTGGGATGCGGTGGATGCATCTCGCGAGAATCCTTAGTATCTCGTTGTCGGTACCGGCGATCGTCACGACATGCCGCCGGCGCACCTCCGGCACAGCTTCTCGATGACGAACCGCTCGCGGGAGATAGACTTGACGTTCGAGCGCGTCCGGCATTTTCTGATCACCCACCCTAATTCGGTGCACGCTGAGCAAACCGCGACTTCATGGACAACCAGCCGAAACGCTACATCGTCGAATCAGTGACCAAGGCCGGGGCCCGATTTCGTCCCAGTGACTGGATCGATCGCATCGCGAGCTGGGATGCGACTTTTGCCCAGCACCGCTTGGTTTATTCACAGCGGCTGCACCCAGTCATGCTGGATGGCCAGAAGGTGCTCGCCATCGAACCTGAACTGAAGACAGCCAATCGGCAGATGTTCGACTCGGTGATGCAATTCATCGACCGCAACAATCTCAAGATGCACGTCCAATATGCCGATGGCAGCCTCGAAGAGTACGACGGCGACAACATGCCAGTCGCAGTCGAGGACACGGCCAGATCATGATGCACAGCCCACCGGGCCCCGGAGTTATCGCGGGCTTCGCTGGAAAACACAAGGGCGAACCCCTGGATTCCTTCGGCTTCCTTGACGCGGCTCGAGGGGCTTTCGCCCAGGTGGTAGCGGATTTTGTCCACGTGGAAGCCATCCCGAATCATGGGCATGGCCTGCGAGCTGTCTGCGCCTGCTGATGCAGACTCAGAGTGATGCGCCGTTGCGACTCATCCGCTCATTTCATCGCGATGCCGAGGGTCACTGGTTCGCGCGTCTGGAATGCGGTCATCATCAGCACACTCGCCACGATCCGCCATGGATCGAGCGACCTTGGGTGGTACACAGTCATGGACGCGCCGCCATGCTGGGCACCCCATTGGCCTGCCGAAAGTGTGCCGATGGGGCCGCCCCCGATCCGATGCCATAACCATCATCCCCGCAAGGAGTCTGATCATGAGCGAAGAACGTGTCTTCAAGCCACTGAACATTGCCGTGCTGACCGTATCGGACAGCCGCAGCTTGGCGGAAGATCGCTCCGGCGAGCTGCTGGTCGAGCGCCTTGAGGGCGCCGGCCATCGCCTGTTCGACCGCCAGATCCTCCCGGACAATATCTACGCCATTCGCGCCACGGTCTCGCAGTGGATCGCCGCGCCGGAGTGCGACGTCGTGATCACCACCGGAGGCACCGGGCTGACGGGTCGCGATGGGACGCCTGAGGCCGTCTCGGTACTATTCGACAAGACCATCGACGGCTTCGGCGAGGTGTTCCGTGCACTGTCCTTCGAGAACATCGGCAGCTCCACGCTGCAGTCGCGCGCGACCGCCGGCGTGGCCAACCGCACCTACCTGTTCGTGCTGCCCGGATCGACCGGCGCCTGCAAGGATGCCTGGGACAACCTGATCGAAAGCCAGCTCGACTACCGCCAGCGCCCTTGCAATCTGGTCGAGCTGATGCCACGCCTCAACGAGCGCTGAACGCTCAGCCGCCAAGCAGCCACAGACTCGCCCAAGTGGCAAGCAGCGCATAGACGCCGGCGAGGAGATCATCGAGCATGATGCCGAGCCCGCCGCCGACCCGCCGCTCGAGCCAGTTGATCGGCCAGGGTTTGAGTACGTCGAACACACGGAACCAGACGAAGATCAGCGCCACCTGCCACCAGGTTTGCGGCAACAGGACGAACAGCGGCAGCACCCCGACGATCTCGTCGAAGACGATCCCGCCGTGGTCATCCATGCCCAGACGGCGACTGGCCTCCCCGCAGAGGTAGATACCGACTAAAAACAGCCCGGCAGTAGTCGCCAGCACCAGCCCGATCGCGGCAGCCGCCCCCCATGGCATGGCCAGGGTCATCAGCAACCAGCCAAGCAGCAGACCTGGCAACGTGCCGACGGTGCCCGGCGCCCAAGGCGACAGACCCGTACCGCCGCCAAAGGCCAGCCACATTACCGGGCTGTGCCCAAGATCGGCCCGCCGCACTCGCACTGTCTTGCTGCGGCTCACGCACCGGGCTCCCGGAAGTGATTGTAGCCACGCTGCCCGGGCAAGGGGCGGCCGCGCCGCTCGCGGATATCGCCCACCGGCCAGTCATCAGTGAGATGGCCAATCACCGTCAAACCCCAGGCCGGGTCGATCGAACACTCGACCGGTAGCGCCACGATCAGTTCGTAGTCATCGCCACCGGCGATCAGCCGCTCAAGGTCTCCAGGGCGAGCGTCAAGCCAACGACCTGCCGCTGCCGACAAGGGAATTGCATCAAGGTCGATTTCGGCCGCCAGCCCACTGGCGACCAGCAGATGCCCCAGGTCCTGCAGCAGCCCATCGGAGACATCAAGCCCCGCCGAGGCCTGCCGGCGCAAGACCTGACCGGTGGCCAACCGTGGTTGCGGTCGCTCAAGACGATCGAGCAGGTAGGCTCGATCGGTATCGGACAGGCCCGATGGCCCGCCCTCTTCATCTAGCGCCAGCGCCAGACCCAGCGCGGCATCGCCGATCGTCCCGGTCACCGCCAACCGATCACCAGCCCCAGCGCCGCTGCGCCGCAACGCCTCGCCAATTGGCACCACACCGAAGGCCGTGATCGACAGGGTGAGCTGTGGTGCGCGAACGGTGTCACCACCAACGAGATCACAGCCCCAATGCCGCGCGGCATGCTGCAATTCTCGAGAAAAACGCTCAAGCCAGGACTTGTCGCTGCCTGGCAGGCCCAGCGACAGGGTAAAAGCCAAGGGGACGGCGCCCATGGCGGCGAGATCGGAAAGATTGACCGCCAGCGCCTTGTGGGCGACAACCTCAGGGTGGGTCGATTCAGGGAAGTGGCGACCGGCGATCAGCATGTCGGTGCCGATCACGAGTTGCTGGCCAGGCAGCGGCTGCAGGATGGCCGCATCATCGCCGACAGCCAGCGCCACCTCGGGCTGGCCAGGGGGCCAATCGAAATAGCGGTAGATCAGATCAAATTCGTCGGGGCCTGCAGCCATAAGTTGTCAGCCGCCTCACGTCTTCAGCGTCCGCGGCGCGGTTCGGCGGCACGGACACTGTGAGCCAGCCGGTCGAGCACGCCATTGATATAGCGGTGACCATCGGTGGCGCCGAAGCGCTTGGCCAGCTCGACGGCCTCGTTGATCACGATCGCCCGTGGCGTCTCGATCATGTGCACCAGCTCGAATGCGCCCAGACGAAGAATGGCATGCTCGATCGGGTCGAGCTCGCGGATCGGACGATCCAGGTGCGGCTCAATGGCCGCATCCAGTTCGGCCGCATGCTGCTCGACCCCCCGCAGAATGCGGCGGAACAGTTCGAGATCGATACGCAGCATGAAGGCATCCTCCATGAACTGTGTCTCGAGCTGATCGACCGGGATCGGATTCATCAACTGCTGGTAAAGGCCCTGGGCGGCCCGCTCGCGCGCCCAGCGACGCTGCTTGCGCGTCGGCGAACCGCTCTGGCGAGGCGTCGCATCCAGCGCCTCCTCGACCCCTTTCGGGGCATCGCGTTCTGGTGGCTCATCTTGGGGAAACCGCTTGATCATCATCGTCTAGGCAATCTGGTCAATCTGGTCGAGAAGATTGACCATCTCGATCGCGGTAGCGGCCGCCTCCGCGCCCTTGTTGCCGGCCTTGCTGCCAGCGCGCTCCATGGCCTGCTCAACCGTATCGGTAGTCAATACACCGAAGATTACCGGCATATCGAAATCGGTGCCCACGCTGGCAATGCCCTTGGCTGCCTCACCGGCAACGTAATCAAAGTGCGGTGTGGCACCGCGGATGACTGCACCAAGACAGATGATGGCGTCAAACTTCTCGCTGGCAGCAACGCGCTGGGCGACCAGCGGCAGCTCGAAGGCGCCCGGCGCCATCACCACCGTGATCTGCGCCGAATCCACACCATGCCGACGCAGGGTATCGATCGCCCCGTCACGCAGCCGGTCGACCACCTGTGCATTCCAGCGTGTCGCCACGATGGCGTAACGTCCGGCACGGGCCATCAGCCCACCTCCGACCACTTGAATTTCATTCATGCCTGGCTTTCCCATCTATGGCGATCATTTCGCCTCATCGTAAATATAGTCGACCACTTCCAGACCAAAGCCGGCCAGGGCGTGGAATCGCTTGGGCGCGCTCATCACGCGCATCTTGCGGACACCCAGATCCTTGAGAATCTGAGCACCGACACCGTAACTGCGCAGCTCCTCGACCTCGCCATTGGCCGTTTCGGCCGCTGTCTGCTCCCAACCCTGCAACTGGCGCAGCAACTCATCCTCGTTGGGTGTCGAGCGCAGCAACACCACGACACCGCTCTCCATCTTCGCCAAACGCGAAAGCACATCGGAGAACGGCCAGCCGCAATCACGCCCCTGCGGCTCAAACAGGTCACAGAGCGCATGATGGACATGCACCCGCACCGGCGTCGCGACTTCCGCCTCCAACTTGCCACGTACGGCGGCGAATTGTAGCTGGCCGCTGGTGAAGTCCTTGTAGACGTGCAGGGTGAAGCGACCGTGGCGCGTGTCGATCTCGGTAGCGAACTGGTGCTCGACCGAACGCTCGTGACGCATGCGGTAGCGGATCAGGTCCTCGATCGAACCGATCTTGATATCGTGTTCGGCGGCGAACCGCTCAAGATCCGGGCGACGCGCCATTGAGCCGTCCTCATTGAGAATCTCGACGATCACCGCCGCCGGCTCGCGCGCCTGGGCCAGACGCGCCAGGTCGACGCCCGCCTCGGTATGCCCGGCACGAGCGAGCACGCCCCCCGGGCGCGCCATCAAGGGGAAGACATGCCCCGGCTGGACCAGGTCGGCCGGACCGGCATCCGCGGAGACGGCGGTGCGAATGGTGCAGGCCCGATCAGCAGCCGAAATCCCGGTGGTCACACCGCGCGCGGCCTCGATCGAGACCGTGAACGCCGTCTGGAAGGGTTCGCGGGAGCGGCTGACCATCAGCGGCAGCTCAAGCTGCTCGCAGCGCTCCTGAGTGAGCGTCAGACAGATCAGCCCGCGCCCGTAGCGCGCCATGAAATTGATATCCTCGGCGCGCACCTGCTCGGCGAGCATGACCAGATCGCCTTCATTCTCGCGATCCTCATCATCAACGATGATGGCCATGCGTCCAGCCCGCAGGTCGTCAAGGATCTCGTCGATGGGACTAAAGCTCATTGGGCCTCTCAGCAACTGTCATGGTCTGCCACAGCCCCCCGGATAGGGAATCACCGGGAGGGTAATCGACAGATTGTATCATCGACGCTGCGGCCGCAGGGCCATCAGCCCAGCGCAGACCCCTCAGCTCAGCTCCTGGTAAGGGCTCTGGCCGCCATTCCCCGCCGTCCCTGCGCCGGCCTGCAGCAGGCGTTCGAGGTAGCGAGCAATCAGATCAACCTCCAGATTGACCTGCCGCCCGGGTTGATACTCGCCCATGATGGTGGCCTCCAGTGTATGCGGAATGATAGTCAGACGACAGCGCGTGCCGCTGACTTCGTTGACCGTCAGACTCACCCCGTCAATGGCCAACGAGCCTTTTCTTGCCACATAGCGCGCCAGCTCCGGCGGTACACGCAACCAGAACTCGGTTGCCCGCGCCTCGCTTCGTCTCGCATCAACGACCGCGAGCCCGTCGACATGCCCGCTGACCAGGTGCCCGCCCAGCGGTGTCGCCAGCGTCAGCGCCGGCTCCAGATTCACGCGCGACCCCGGGGCAAGCTGCCCGAGCGTGGTCAAGCGCAGGGTCTCGGCCGAGCAATCAACCGAAAAGCGCTCACCGTCAAGGTGGGTCACCGTCAGGCAGACGCCGTTAACGGCGATGCTGTCACCGATGGCGGTATTCACAAGATCCAGCCCCGGTGCCGCGACGGTCAGACGGGTGTCACCGCCCATGGGGGTCTGTTCAACCAAAGTGCCGACAGTCTGGATGATGCCGGTGAACATGGGGTTTCTCCACAGGTAGATGAAACATCGAGCCGGGGTCGGGCCAGGGAAGCGCCGCTATTGATTCGGGCGCAGGGTCAGACGCAGGTCATCGCCTAGACGGGCCTCATCGACGAGCGTCCAGCGGGCCACATCGGCGAGCGCTGCCGGCTCGGGCAACGCCAGCGTCGGGCGCGCCTGGTGGCCGAGCAGTAACGGGGCCTGATAGACCACCAGCTCGTCGCACAACCCGGCAGCGACAAACGCCCCAGCCAGCTTGGCACCCGCCTCGACCAGCACCTCGTTGACCTCGCGTGCCGCCAGATCGGCCAGGATGGAATCGAGCGCCAACCCCGTCATTCCCCGAGCCGGCGGCGCTTCGATCAACGTCACCTGCTGACGCTTGATCAGGGCCTCATGCTGCACCCCATCCGTCGCATCCCGGGTATAGATCCATACCGGCCCCGGGGCATCGAAGATTGCAGCAAACGGCGGCAGGCGCAAACCCGAATCGAGCACCACACGTACCGGCTGGCGTACTTCGCCTTCAATGCCGAGCTCATCGGCCGACAGCCGCACGTTCAAGCGAGCACTGTCGATCAGCACCGTGTCGATGCCACTCAGAACCGCGCACTGGTGGGCACGCAAGAACTGCACGTCACGACGAGCCGCCTCGCCGGTGATCCACTGGCTCTCACCACTGGCGAGCGCACTGCGCCCATCGAGCGACTGGGCCAGCTTGACCGTCACCCACGGGCGTCCCCGCTCCATGCGTGAGACAAACCCGGGATTGAGTGCCCGCGCTGCCGCCGGGGCGATCGCCGCGCTGACCTCGATGCCCGCCTCATGCAACAGCGCATGTCCACGGCCGGCAACCTGCGGGTTGGGATCATCCATGGCCGTGACCACGCGGGCCACCCCGGCCGCAACCAACTGCGGTGCACAGGCCGGGGTGCGCCCGACATGACTGCAGGGCTCAAGAGTCACGTAAGCGGTCGCCCCGCGCGCCCGTTCACCGGCCTCTTGCAGGGCCAGCACCTCGGCATGCGGCTCACCGGCTCGAACATGAAAGCCCTCGCCAATGATCTGGCCATCACGCACCAGCACGCAACCCACCCGGGGGTTCGGCGAGGTGGTGTAGCGGCCGCGCTCTGCCAATGCCAGTGCCCGAGCCATCCATTGTTGATCGATGGTGGGCTGATCGTCAGTGGGCAAATCGGCAGCCTCTTTAGTTGGTATCGCCAATCAGCGGCAGCTGGTGATCCGAGTCACTGATCATGTCGTTGGCCAGCGACTCGATCGTTTCGCGGAAGGCCTCGATGCTGTCGAAACTCAAGTAGACCGAGGCAAAACGAATATAGGCAACATGATCAAGCCGGCGCAGCTGCGCCATCACCAGCTCGCCAATCTCGCGGGCAGGGATCTCGCGCACACCACGGCTACGCAGTTGTCGCTCGATCTGCTCGATTGCCTCTTCGATACGACGCGTTGCCACGGGACGCTTCTCCAGCGCCCGCATCATGCCATCGCGCAGCTTGCGCTCATCGAAATTCTGCCGCGCGCCACCGGACTTCACCACTCGCGGCATCTGCCGATCGGCCCGCTCATAGGTGGTGAATCGCTGACCACAAGCCGCGCACTTGCGCCGGCGACGAATGCCTTCACCGCCCTCGATCGCCCGTGAATCGATTACGCGAGTGTCGTCATTCCCGCAGATCGCGCAGCGCATACCCGCCTCCCGGTCAGGTCTAGTTCGACTCGTAGACCGGCAGGCTGCGGCAGACTGCGGTGACCTTGTCGCGCACAACCTCGATCACCGACTCATTGTCCAGATCATCGATGATGTCGCAGATCCAGCTGGCCAGATTCCGGCACTCCTCGGCGCCAAAACCACGGGTGGTGATCGCTGCGGTGCCCACCCGAATACCTGAGGTAACGAAGGGTGACTGCGGATCATTGGGCACGGCGTTCTTGTTCACCGTGATATGCGCCCGACCCAGCGCCTCGTCGACCGCCTTGCCGGTCAGGCCGCGCTTGACGAAGCTCACCAGGAACAAATGGTTGTCAGTGCCACCAGAGACCACATCCAGGCCACGGTCGACGAACACCTGCGCCATGGTGCGGGCATTGTCGATCACCTGCTGCTGATAGGTCTTGAACTCCGGCTCCATCGCCTCCTTGAAGGCCACCGCCTTGCCGGCAATCGCGTGCATCAGCGGCCCACCTTGAGTGCCCGGAAAGATGCGCGAATCGATCTTCTTTTCCAGCTCCGGATTGGACTGCGCCAGGATAAGACCACCGCGCGGGCCACGCAGGGTCTTGTGCGTGGTGGAGGTAACCACGTGAGCGTGTGGCACCGGATTGGGATACAGGCCGGCGGCAACCAGTCCGGCGACATGCGCCATGTCGACCAGCAGGTAAGCACCCACGGCATCGGCGATCTCGCGGAAACGGGCCCAATCCATCACGCGCGAGTAGGCGGAAAAGCCGGCGATGATCATCTTCGGCCGGTGCTCTTTGGCCAGGCGCTCGACCTGGTCGTAATCGACGTAACCCTCGTCGTCGATACCGTACTGTACCGCGTTGTAGATGCGACCAGAGAAGTTGGGCTTGGCACCGTGAGTCAGGTGGCCACCTTCGGCCAGGCTCATGCCGAGCACCGTGTCACCCGGCTCGACCAGCGCCATGTATACCGCCGCATTCGCCTGCGAACCTGAATGCGCCTGCACGTTGGCATAGTCGGCGCCAAAGAGCTCTTTGGCGCGGTCGATGGCCAGTTGCTCGGCCACGTCCACATACTCGCAACCACCGTAGTAGCGCCGGCCCGGATAACCTTCAGCGTACTTGTTGGTCAACACGGAACCCTGGGCCTCCAGGACGCGCGGGCTGGCGTAGTTCTCCGAGGCGATCAGTTCGACGTGATCCTCCTGGCGACGCTCTTCGGCGAGGATCGCCTCACTGAGTTCCGGGTCGTAGCCCGCGATGGTCATGGACTTGGCAAACATGAAATCGGCTCCAGGTAAACGTGACAGCAAAAACGCAACAGAAATCGGATCGACTCCGCCAGCTGGCGGGGTCGCATGGGAAACCTCAAGACAGGCGGCCGCCGCGGCAGGAACCAGAAGCAGCCCAACAGTGTCCGGAATTCTAGCATGTTGCGGCCACACGACGAGGCGTGCGGCCACCAATGCCAATCATTGTCCGCTGCAGGTCGGCGCCAGCCAAGGGAAACGTCTGCAACATCGACATGAAGCGCTCTCATGTCTCGCCGCCTGTCGCGGAAGATCGACAAAACCGCAACGGCTCGCGACAATGGATTAAGATTACTATCGTTCCCAACAAGCTGCATGGAGCTACAACAGCGATGCTGACCGACAACGACTGCGACGCCCTGGTCGATTTCCTCGCCCATCACGTCGACACGCAAATCCTGACTCAAGCCGAAATCAGTGCATTCCTCGACTTTTGCGACTTCCAGGTCGTCCAGCGCGGTCAGGTCATTGCCGACATTGGCGAGGTCGGCGAATCACTATATTTCCTGCTTGAAGGCACAGCCGAGCTGATCGTCGGCCCCACCACCAGCGAGGTATCGGTCGGCCAGATCCTCGCTGGCGAGATGCTCGGCGAGATGAGCTTTTTCGACCGCAAGCCGCGCAACGTCCGCATGCGAGCTCGCAGCAACGTACGCCTGTTGCGACTGCCACGAGTCAAATACAACCGTCTGCGACTGGAGCACCCAGTGCTGACTGTCTTGCTGCTTGAGTACGCGATCGTGAGTCTGGACAGCCTCTACCGGCGCACCACCACGGATGTCGCCCAGCTCAACCAGTACATCCACAGCATGGGCGGCTGAGGAAACCCCGAGTCGCTCGGCAGCTCCCGCTCCCGCCGCCTCTTACCCCCGTCTCAACCGCAGAGCGTTGCCGATCACGGCAATCGAGCTAAGCGACATGCCGATCGCCGCCAGCCACGGCTGCACCAGCCCGATGGCGGCGATCGGAATGGCGATGGCGTTGTACCAGATTGACCAGGTCAGGTTCTGATGGACCACGCCCATGGAGCGACGGGCAAAATTGACTGCAAAAGCCGTCTCCGCCACACGGTCATTCAACAGCACCATATCGGCACTGTGTTTGGCGACCGCCGTACCGCCACCCATGGCCATGGAAACATCCGCACGCGCCAGTACCGGGGCATCATTAACCCCGTCACCGACCATCAGCACACGGGCCCCATCGGACTGCAGCGCGGCCACCCGATCCATCTTGTCCTGGGGAAGCAGGCCGCCCTCGACATGGTCGACGCCCAGATGGCGACCGATCAGCTCCGCTCGGTCCGGCTGATCACCGGAAAGCACCCACACCTTCAAGCCCTGCTGCTGCAGGCGCTCGACCGTCTCGCGTGCATCGTCACGCAGCTGATCCCCCAGTACTGCCCGTCCGACCAGCTGCTCGCCACGAGCGATCCAGACCACCAGCTCATCGACGGCAGCGGTTATCTGCGGCAGCTCGATCCCAAGCTCACCCATCAGGCGGGCATTGCCTACGGCAAAAAGCTCACCATCCACCTGGCCGGTCACCCCACGGCCGCTGGCACTCTCCACGTCACGGACCTCACGGACCACACGGGTTGTCCCCACCTCCTCTTGGCCCCAGGCACGTAGAGCACGCCCGATCGGATGATCCGCATATTGTTCCAGTGCGGCGACCATGCCACGCAGCTCCGACTCGTCCGTGTCACCCAGCAGCTCGACCTCACGCACAGTCAGCTGGCCACTGGTTAGCGTGCCGGTCTTGTCGAACACCACATGTGTCACACGCGCCAGCCCCTCAATCGCTCGGCCGCGTGTGACCAACAGCCCATGCTGAGTCAGCCTGCCCACCGATACCGCGATCGCGGCCGGGGTTGCCAGAGACAGGGCGCAGGGACAGGTAATCGCAAGGATGGCGACCGCAACCCAAAAGGCCCGAGCCGGGTCAATAAACAGCCAGACGACCGTGACCAACGCCGTGATGATCAGCAAGCCAATCACGAATATGCGCGCGAACCGGTCGGCTACCTCGGCCACACGGGGTTTATCCGATTGGGCCCGGTCAATCAGGCGGACGATGGCCGAAACCATGGTGTCCTGGCCGACCTTCTCCACCTCGACCACCAACGGACTCTCGGTATTGACCGTACCCGCCGCGACCTGATCGCCCACCCGTTTGACCTCGGGCACGCTCTCGCCGGTAAGCATCGAGGCATTCACGCCGCTTTCGCCCTCGAGCACCCGCCCATCGGCCGGCACCGGCCCACCAGGGCGCACAAGAATACGATCACCGGGCACCAGATCGAAGGCCGCCACCACGGCGACCGAGCCATCGGCTTCCATACGGTTGGCGACCTGCGGCACCAGCTTGTTGAGCGACTCGGCCAGTTCGCCGGCCTTGTGCCGAGCTCCTTGCTCGAAGAACCGCCCTGCGAGCAGTAGAAAGATAAACATGGTGACCGAGTCGAAGTAGACCTCGCCGCTGCGGCTAAGCACCGCATAGACGCTGCCCCCATAGGCAAGCAGGATACTTAGCGACACCGGCAGATCCATGCTGACGCGCCGCTGCTTGAGGTCCCGCCACGCCGGGCGAAAGAAGGCCTGACCGGAATAGAGCACGATTGGCGTCGACAGCACCAGGCTTGCCCACCAGAAGAAGTACCGCATGTCATCGGAAAGGTCGAGAAAGTCGCCGAAGTACAGCGACATCGAGAGCGTCATGACCTGCGCGTAGACCAGCCCGGCGACTGCCAGGCGACGCATCATGTCATTCCGTTCACGTCGATAGATGCGATCCTGACGGTCAGGGTCGTAGGGATAGGCGCGGTAGCCGATGGCGGCAATCGCCCGCAGGATCTCGGAGAGCTGAACCCGACGGTTGTCCCACACTACCTGAGCACGGTGAGTGGAAAAGTTCACCGAAAAGGACTCGACTCCCGGCAGCTGCCGGACATGTCGCTCGGACAGCCAGACGCAGGCGGCGCAGACAATCCCCTCCAGAATCAGCGAGGCCTCGCGCCGGTCGCCATCGCGGTTGGCGACGAACGACTTCTGCATCTCGGGGCGGTCATAAATCGAGAGCTCTTCAAGCACCCGTTCGAGATCGGCGTCCGGCCGCGCCGACACCTCGGTGCGATGCCGGTAATAGTCCTCCATGTCCGCCTCGACGATGGCCTGCGCCACCGCCTGGCAGCCGGGGCAGCACATCGCGCGTTCCTGGCCGAGCACATGAACATGGTAGGCCGCACCAGCGGGTACCGGCAACCCGCAGTGGAAACATCCTTCGACCAACTCCTGGCCGGCGACCGTTACTCCTTCCTGGCTCATCGACCAACCGCCAGGCCCGTGCATTCCGGGCGACGTACCACCACCCGGCTCACTGTCGGGCGATATCAGTCATGCCGCGCAGCTGATGCATGTCGTCGTCATGTTGGATGTCGACGAGGACTTCCCACCGGCCCGGTTGCGGTGGCGTGATGCCGGCCTGGTAGACGCCGGGCTCGATCTCATCGAGCTGGCGCGTAAAATCAAACGCCTCGCTCGAAAAACGCAGGAAGCTGGCCGTCACCTCAGCTCCTCGCACCGCTTGCCCCGCTCGGTCCAGCACCTGGACCCGGAACTGTGTCGACTGGCCGACTACCGGCTCGCCAAGCCAGCCACGGCGGATCTGCCAGCCACGTTTGATTTGCTCCTCACGTTGGGCGTCATAGGTTTGGAACTGCTTGCCCCTCTCTTGATAGTCGTGAGCCACTGTGCCGGGGAAATAGGAGCTCGCTACTGGACCACCCTGCGGCTTGGGCAACAACTCACGCGCCACATTCTCGCTCAATCCGTGGGTGGCAATCGTCAGAAAAATCGAATTCAGCAACACGATGACAGCAAAGAAAGCGATGATCGTCGCTGGTCCAGCATGGAAAACCATCTTCTGAGATGACGCATGCGGCGGTGGAAAGATCAGCCCCAAGATGAATGCGGTCATTATCAAAATGGCGACGGCCATTGCCACCACGTCAAGTCCAGGCCAGTTGAGAATTGCATACGGGGCGTACACCGCCAGGGAAAGGACGCCCAGGATGAATGCGATCTGTCGCCCGGCAGTGGGGAAGCGCCACCGCAACAGGAAAAACAGGATCGGAATGACAGTCATGCCAAGCGCGGCCGGCAGCAATAGAGCCATAGTAGTCAGAACCCCAGTAAGAAGATGCCGCCGGCTGACACGCAGCCCGACGTGGCAACCCCAAGATTAATGATTAACGGAAGACAAAGGTCGCGTCGTGCTCCAGCGGCTCAATGCGACCATTTTCCTCAATCAGGATAAACTCTATCCGGCGACGGTCCACCTCGGCCCCATGGGGCGCGCGTACATGGACAAGGTATTGACGCGAACCGTCAGCTGGCACCTCCAGCCCTGCAAAGTCGCCCACCACACTGACCTCTGCCTCGGGCAGCCCTTCGACGACCAGCCGAAAGTCCAGCGGCTCCTGCAGTTTATTGTTGATTTTCAGGTTGTAATTGTTCTGAATATCCCCGCTGGCCAGAACGGTGAACAGCGGCTGGCGAATCTGCTGGACCGAGAAGTCGGCCGGTGCCCGCGCGAAAATACCGTAAAGCAACAGCACGGCAGCGGTCAACGTGGCCAAGCCGTAACCGATGGTACGGAACTTCAAGAGACTGGGCTTTTCGCCGGTCTCCAGCTCCCGCTCGGAAGCGTAGCGGATCAGTCCGGTCGGCCAACCCCGCTTGGTCATGATCTGATCACAGGCATCAATGCACAGCCCGCAAGAGATGCACTCCAGCTGGAGCCCGTCTCGGATATCGATCCCTGTCGGGCAAACCTGCACGCACAGCTTGCAGTCAATACAGTCACCCGCTCCCTGCGCATGTCGCTCCTCAAGGCTCATCAACCCCTTCTTGAGCGGCTGTCGGCCCGCCTCGCCTTCACCACGCTTGGCATCATAAGCGACCAACAACGTTTCCTTGTCGAACATCACGCTCTGGAAACGTGCGTAGGGACACATGTAGATGCACACCTGCTCACGCATGAAGCCTGCAGCAAGCAATGTGGTGGCCGTGAGGATCCCAGTGGTGATATAGGCCGCCTTGGCTGCATCCAAGGTGAAGAAGTCGACGAATAATTGTGGCGCATCGGCCCAGTAGGCGGTGAAAGTAAACCCGGTCCAGAAGGCGATAGCGGTCCAGATGACGACCGTCAGGCCTTTTTTGGTGAGCTTTTCCACGTTCCAAGGCTGATTTTCCAGGCGCATGCGCTTGTTGCGATCCCCCTGCACCAGCGCCTCAACCTTCATGAACATATCGGTCCACAAGGTCTGGAAACAGAAATAGCCACAGAACGCGCGGCCCACCAGGCCGGTGACGAAGAACAACAACCAGGCTGCCAGAATCAGAAAGCCCGCCAACAGGAACATGTCCTGTGGATGGATGACGAGATCAAACAGATAATAACGTCGCGACGGGATGTCGAACATTACTGCCTGGTTGGGACCCGCACCCCGCTCCCAGCGAATCCAGGGCAGCAGAAAAAACACGCCGTAGGCCACCAGCAGGACGATGTCCTTGAAACGGCGAAACCGGCCACGGATCCCCTTGGGATGAATCGGCTCCCGCGCAGCGTACAGCGGATCAGCGGGATAACTCTGATCGTCATGTTGGGCCATGAATCAAACTCCAAAGGTTACGCACAGAATACCCTTATACCTTATAGGGGTATTTTGGGGCAACCTGACAAACAAAATTGCAACCCCAAAACAAAGACACCGGCTCAAAGCCGGTGTCTCGACGTCGGCGAGAGCCGCGTTGGCAATCAATTGCCGCCGAGCTGCCGCACGTAGATTGCCAGCATGCGAATCTGCGTCTCGGACAGGCGTTCGCCGAACGCTGGCATGTCGCGCTGAATGCCATTGTTCACGACATCCGTGATTTCCCCAACCATGCAGGTCGTATCGCCACCACAACCCGGGATGTCGGCAACCTCCCAGATGGCGTCGGTCAGATCCGGTGCACCCATGGCCTCGATGCCTTTGCCTTCCTGGCCATGGCAAGCGGCACAGGTGGCAAACGCCTGTTGACCGCGGCTGGCCGCTTCACCGCTGATGTCGACATTGCCGGACAGACTCAGCGTGTACTTGGCCAGATCCTCGATCTGGTCTGCGGCAACATTCTGCGGCGGCATCATGCCTTTAATGCCATTCTCGATCTTGTCCACGATCGTCTCGTAGGAGTTGCCCCACAGCCAGGCGTTGTCGGCCAGGTTCGGGAACAAGCCGATCTTGCCCTGACCGCCGGCCCCGTGACAGGCAGCACAGTAGTCACCGAACATGCCGTGCCCAACTGACATGGCAAACTGCAGGGTGTCCGGATCCTGCTCGATGTCCTCGAAGCTCATATCCTTGACTCGCCCCACCCACTCCTGCTGAGCGAGCGCGGATGGGCTGGACTGCATGTTCTTCGTCAACAGCGCGCGGCTGCTCCAGGGCACGGTCTTGACTTCCTGCTCGCCACCCTCGCCTTCCACATTGTACTCGACCGTACTGATGCCCTTGGTGTGCGTCAGGCCATATGGCCAGGCCGGGTACAGGATCCAGTACACCACTGAGAAGACAATCGTGACGTAAAACGCCCACAGCCACCAGCGCGGCAAGGGGTTATTGTATTCACGGATATCGCCATCCCAGACGTGCCCGGTGGTCTCGACCTGCCCCTTCTTTTTATCTGTTTGACTCATCGTTGTTCACCTGTCGTTTCTTTGGTTTCGTTGGGTCGAGTGCGTCGTCGTCCAAGAACGGAATGTCCTTGTACGACTCCAGGCGATTTTTCCGCTTTTTGCCGGAATAGACGTACACGACAATGCCAACAAAGGTCACGAAGAACAGGATCAGCGCCAATGGCTTGCTGTTCTCCATGTTGCCCAACCATGCAAATATCTCGCCTATCAAGAGATCACCTCGATGGTGGCTGTTTCATGTATCACTGGAACTGGTAGAAATGGCCGTCTTCATACTTGGAGAAGTCGACCATCGTTCCCAGTACTTGCAGATAAGCCACCATCGCATCCATTTCGGTGATCTGATCCGGCTTGCCGTCCCAGTTCTCAGCAGCCGCCTGGGCCTCGAGTGACGCGACTGCGTTGGAGACGTGCAACTGGTCCGCCACTTCCTGGCCGAAACGCTCTACGTTGGCGTCATATTCTTCCTGACTCTGCGAATACGGCACTCCGGTGCGCTTGAGCGCGATCATGCGCTGCTCGATCCGACTGTAGTCAAGCTCGTTCTCCAGTAGCCAAGGGTAGGCCGGCATGATCGTCTCAGGCACCAGGGACTTCGGGTCGACCAGATGCTGAGTCTGCCACTCGTTGGAGTACTTGCCGCCAACGCGCGCCAGATCCGGACCAGTACGCTTGGAGCCCCACTGGAACGGATGGTCATACTGAGACTCGGCCGCCAGCGAGTAATGTCCATAGCGCAGCATCTCGTCCCGGAACGGCCGGACCATCTGTGAGTGACAGGCGTAGCAGCCCTCACTCACATAGATATCACGGCCACGAAGCTCCAGCGGAGTATAGGGACGCACACTGTCAACGTCTTCGATAGTGCCCTCGATATGGAACAGCGGCACGATCTGGACCAGGCCGCCGATGCTGACCGCCGCCAGGATCAGGACGATCAGTAGGGCGGTATTGACTTCAATGCTTTCGTGTTTCATTCACCTAACCTCAATCCATTAGCGTGCGGCAGCGGCCACGCGACCTTCAACCGAAACCGCCTGACGACGGGCACCCGAAATCGTCATGTACATGTTGTACGACATCAGCAACATGCCCGAGAAGAAGAAGGCACCGCCGATAGCGCGCACGACGTAGGGAATATGCATGAACGTCACGCTTTCGATAAAGGTGTACGCGAGGTTGCCGTACTGGTCGAAGGCGCGCAGCATCAGCCCCTGGCCGATGCCAGCGACCCAGAGTGCGACGGCGTAGAGCACCACACCGATGGTGGCCAGCCAGAAGTGGACGAACACCAGCCTGGTCGAGTAAAGCGTGGTCCCCCACAGGCGCGGAATCATGTGATAGAACGAACCCATGGTGATCATCGCAACCCAGCCCAGTGCACCCGAGTGGACGTGACCGACGGTCCAGTCGGTGTAGTGCGACAAGGCGTTGACCGACTTGAGCGACAGCATCGGCCCTTCAAAGGTCGACATGCCGTAGAAGGCCAGCGCGGTGATCAGGAACAGGATGATCGGGTCCGTGCGCAGCTTCTCCCAAGCCCCGGAGAGAGTCATGATGCCGTTGATCATGCCACCCCAGGACGGCAGCAGCAGCAGGATGGAGAAGGTCGCTGCCAGCGTGCCGATCCAGTCAGGCAGCGCGGTCCAATGCAGGTGATGCGCGCCGACCCAGATGTACAGGAAGGACAACGCCCAGAAATGGACGATCGACAGGCGGTAGGAATAGACCGGACGGCCAGCCTGCTTGGGCACGAAGTAGTACATCATGCCGAGGAAGGAGACGGTCAGGTAGAAACCGACCGCGTTGTGACCGTACCACCACTGGGTCATTGCATCCTGAACCCCGGAGAACAGGGCATAGGATTCCAGGCTGTTCCAGGCAACCGGCACCTGCAGGTTGTTGAAGATGTGCAGCATCGCGATGACGATGATGAACGCCAGGAAAAACCAGTTGGCCACATAGATGTGCGGCTGGGTACGCCTGATCAGAGTCATCACGAAGACCAGGAAATACAGCACCCAGACGACGGTGATCAGGATGTCAACCGGCCAGATGAACTCAGCGTACTCGCGACCCTGGGTGTAGCCCGCCATATAGAAAAGCACGCCAGACAAGATTGCGAGCTGCCATCCCCAGAATGTGATCTCGGGAATCAGCTTGCCGCCCCATAGGCGTGCCTGGCAGGTGCGTTGCACTACATAGTAGGAGGTCGCGAACAGTGCGCTACCACCAAATCCGAAGATGACCAGTGTCGTGTGCACAGGGCGCAGACGACCGAAGGTGATCTCGGCGATCTCGAAATTCAAAAACGGCCATGCCAGCTCACTGGCGACATAGACACCAACAAACATTCCCAACACGCCCCACACCATGGACATGATGGCGAACTTCTTGATGATGTCGTAATTGTACTGCTCGGTTGCTACCGGCACTGCATTGGTGGACATCGTGACCCCTCCAGGCTCTGTAGGTTCATCTCGGCCGCACAGCGACCAGACCCCTTTTTTTTCAGCCCACGATGGTAGTCCATTCCCTCCCGAACAAAAACCCATGAATTTACTTGCATATTATTGACGGAAGGAACTCAAGCCATATGCATTCAACAGGTTAGCCTCGACATCAGTCGGTGCATAAGCGAACAAAATGCACTCATAAGCAAAACCTATGCGTCGCTTGCTCACAACAAGCCCTGCTTGACCCACTGCTGGCAGTCAGTCAATCGACACTTCCATACACCTCTTGAGGCATCGGCGAAACACCGGTACCCCAGGCCAGCCCGTGGACGATTTCGTAGGTCAGCGGGATCCGTCCATCAATGGCCTGCGCCGCCAGGGCGTCGCGAAAACGGCGCCATGCCCGCGCCCCGGTCATCCCCTTCGTCCGATCTGCCTGCACATTGCCCACGCCGACGCCCCGCAGATCGTCGAGCAAGGCCTCGACGGTCGGATAGGTCACGGTGACTGTCTCCCGATCCATCACCGGGTCTGCCAGCATCGCACCGACCAGGGCATCGCCCAGATCGTGCATATCAAGAAATGGATGCACATGAGGCGAAGGATCGACCTCGGCCCAGGCACGCCGCAACTCAATCAGGCTGTCCGGACCAAGGGTGGTAAAGACAAACGGGGCGGTAGATACGAGCACACGAGCCACCTCAGCGAACAAATCGAGCGGGCGGTCACTCCACTGCACCGCGAAGTTCGAAACCACGACATCCATACTCCCACCAGTGAATGGCAGGGCATGCATGTCAGCGACAACGCCCATCCGCCGCCGTGACCACCAGTGGCGTCGCGGCAGCTGCTGCAGCATGTTTTCCGCCAGATCGAGGCCAATGACCTCGGCCTGCGGGTAACGGTCACGCATGGCCCGGACCATCTGGCCGGTCCCGGCACCCAAGTCGAGGATGCGCGCCGGATCAAGCTTGAGCCAATCAAAACGCTCGTCCAGCCGCCGCCCGATCTCGTGCTGGACCGCAGCGTGTCGATCGTAATTTGTAGCCGCGCGGTTGAAGCGCTCACGGACACGCCGCAGGTCAAGAGGGGGCAAAGCAGACATAGGACAACAACGCACTCACTGGATGAAATATTTAGGAAGCGGGCCACCAGGTCGGCTTGCCATGGCATCAGCACCGCGTGCAAAACCCATGGGCATATCGAGATAACAGCTCAGATCGATTGAATGCCCGCCAGCAACCGCCTGGCGAGGGCCGCCGGCTCCTGATACCAGGCCGCATGTCCCGGCGCGGCCAGCACATGACGGCTGACCTGCGGCGGCAAGGATAGATGCGACGGCCAATCGAATGGCACCAGGGGATCGTCGATCGACAGCCACAGCTCAACCGGCACCGACACATCGACGAGCGTCTCACGCAAGTCCAGTTGAGCCAGCCAATCCAGGCCATCCACGCTCGCCAGCTCGCTGTGCGTTCCGTCAGCCGCCGGCAAGCCAAAACGCCGACGAAAAGCGGCCACTGCCGCCACTGGCTGTCGGGTAGCTGCCCGGCGCAGGTCACGCCAGGCAACCTCGGAGACACCAGGCCAGCCGGGTGCGGCCAGGAAACGTGGGGTCGCGCTGACCAGAATCAGCCGCTCGGGCTGAATCCGGCCTCGACGCAACGCCTCAAGCAGAAGCGCTCCGCCAAGCGACCAGCCCAGCCAGACGGATGGCCCCGGCTCGGATAGCCCCGGCTCGGATGACCCCGGCAGATCGGCCGCGCCCTCAAGCCATTCAGCAGCGAATGCCGACCAGTCATGAGCAAGAACACGACGGCCATCCAGACACTGCCGCAACGGGTCGAACACCGAAGCCGGATACGACCAGCCGGCCACCAACCCGATCTCGGCTGAACTCGCCTCGGAAGCTCCTTTGGTGGACTTGATCGTCACGTCGCAAGCCGTTTGTGCATTCCCGGCACGGTACGCCAGGAGCGACCGGTTTGTCGGCGACCGACCTGAGCGCGATAATGCCCGCCCCACTCAATCTTTGGAATCATCACTTGACCGCCCTCGACTGGCCCCTGCTGTTCATCGTCGCCCTGGCTGCCTATCTGGTGGGTTCACTCTCCACGGCCATGATCACCGCCCGCCTGCTCGGCCTGCCCGACCCGCGTTCGGCCGGTTCGGGCAATCCCGGTGCGACCAACATCATGCGCCTGGGCGGCAAGAAAGCTGCCATTGTCACGTTAGCCGGCGACCTGCTCAAGGGGCTGATCCCGGTGGTGCTCGCCGCCACGCTAATTGACACCCCCGACCGGCTCGCTGCGATGGGCACCGTTGGCCTGTTTGCCTTCCTCGGACACCTTTACCCGATCTTCTTCGGCTTCAAGGGCGGAAAAGGTGTCGCGACCGCTGCTGGCGCCATCCTGGGCTTGGCACCGTTTATCGGCCTGGTGGCCATCCTCAGCTGGCTGGGCATGGCTTGGGCGACTCGTTACTCGTCGCTCTCGGCGCTGACCGCCGCGGTAGTCGCTGCCACACTGGCCGCCCTGTTCGCCCCGCCCATCATTTTCCTGACGATTTCGTTGATGGCCCTGCTCCTGATCCTGCGCCACCGCAGCAACATCCATCGACTGCTACGCGGTGAAGAGCCCCGCATCAGCGAAAAGGGCAGGAAAGCCGGACCGGGCGAATAAACCGGGTGGGCAGCCCAGTCGAGCTGCTCAAGCCGCTTGACCTTGACCCGGCGCAGCAAGCATCTCCAGCGGCCACCGGGCCCGCACGGAAAATCCGGCGGACGGATCCCGCTCACCGGCCGACAGACGCAGATAACCCGCCAGCGCGATCATCGCAGCATTGTCCGTGCACAGTGCTATTTCCGGAAAGTACGCCGTCCCATCACGCGCACTCATCATCGCGGTCAGCCGAGCACGCAGAGGGCGATTGGCCGCCACGCCGCCAGCGACCACCAATCGCTCCAGCCCTGTCTGATCGAGCGCCCGCCGCAGCTTGATCTCCAGCGTATCGATGACCGTCCGCTCGAACGAGGCCGCCACATCCTGATGCGGATACCCGGCAGCGACGGCGTTGGCCACCGCAGTCTTCAGCCCGCTGAAACTCAAGTCCAGTCCCGGCCGGTTAATCATCGGGCGCGTGAATGGAATCGCGGTCGGGTCGCCCTCCTCGGCCAGCCTGGATAGCGCCGCCCCACCGGGGTAACCAAGGCCCATCAACTTGGCCGACTTGTCGAAGGCCTCACCAACTGCATCGTCGAGGCTCTCCCCCAGCAGCCGGTAACGTCCCACGGCAGCCACCTCAATCAGCTGGCTGTGGCCGCCGGAGACCAGCAGTGCCAAAAACGGGAACGACGGCGGATCCTCTCCCAGCATCGGCGCCAGAAGATGCCCCTCAAGATGATTGATCGCCAGCGCCGGCAGGCCACGCGCGGTAGCCAGTCCCTTGGCGAAGGCCGCCCCGGTCATCAGAGCCCCGGCCAGTCCCGGACCTGCCGTGTAGGCCACCGCATCAAGACGGTCGTACCCCAGCCCGGCATCGCTCATCGCCCCCCGGGCCAGAGTCGGCAGGCGGCGCATGTGATCACGGGCAGCGAGCTCCGGCACCACCCCACCGTAAGCCGTGTGCACATCAGTCTGGGAGTGCACCCGATGGGCCAGCAATTGCCCTCCTCGCCCATCGTAAATGGCGATGGCCGTCTCGTCACAGGAACTCTCAACTGCCAATACGAGCACGTGGAAACCTCCGGGCGGCCACTAGGAATTCATGAGTGAAGTGGGGTGAGTCAGGTACTCGTGCACTTGCACCCCTACGGCAACGCTTTATACTACAACACCTTTGCTTTTGGCCGCTTGGGCCCGAAGCCATGTATTTCAATTGCATTTTCAACGAGGTGAAACGCACTCATGCCATCTGTACGTGTTCGGGAAAATGAACCTTTCGAGGTTGCGGTCCGCCGCTTCAAGCGCTCTTGTGAGAAAGCCGGCATCATCAGCGAGATGCGCGAGCGCGAGTACTACGAAAAGCCGACCACGGCCCGCAAGCGCAAGGCCGCTGCTGCCGTCAAGCGCAACCAGAAACGCATCTCGAAGGAGCAATCGCGTCGCGTTCGTCTGTACTGATCGCTCGACGGATATAACGGCATGAGCACCATCAAGACGCGCTTGACCGCCGACATGAAAGCGGCAATGAAAAGTGGCGAAAAGTCGCGCTTGGCGACCATCCGCATGCTGATCTCCGCGATCCAGCAAAAGGAAATCGACGCGCGCCGCGAGGTCTCCGACGATGAGGCCATGACAATCCTGACTCAGCAGGCAAAGCAACGCCGTGAGTCGATCGCTCAATACGAAGCGGCCGGCCGCGACGATCTTGAAGCCATCGAACGGGCCGACCTCGAGATCATCGAGACCTATCTGCCACAGCAGCTATCCGCCGAAGAAATTGAAGCGATCGTTGCCGAAATAGTGGCCGCCGAGAAGGCAACCGATCTGAGCCAGATGGGCGCGGTGATGAAAGCTGCTCGCCAGCGCCTCGCTGGTCGGGCCGACATGGCCGTCGTCAGCCAGATCGTGCGCAACCACCTCTCGGCCTGAATGCCTCCCAAGGAGCACCCCATGGAGCATCCTGGAATACCCCTGGGTGACATGGGCTGCCTGTAGTCTGGGACGATCTGACTTGGGGGACACCCGGACCATGGCCTCGCCCTGCCGGGCAGGCTGACTGAAGGCACCATGCTGATCCAAGTCGTCGCTTCGAGAAATGAGTTATGAGTCATGGATGTGATTTTCCAGCTCCCGGACGGGTCACGACACGCACTAATACCCACTCCGGATCGAAAAACACAGCCACCGCTCAATGAAACACTTGGGAAACACCTGGGCCGCCCAGCCGCGTAACCGGGGCTGAGCGGCCCGATCGCCACCAGGGGCTGGACAAACCGTTGCTGCGAACCGAATTTTCCGGTCCAGAACGGCATCCCCAGCTGGCTTGAGCGGGGCGCGGAGGACGCTTTACTCGTCGCCAAGGAGAAGGCGCATAAAGGCGACTCCCTGCCCGAAGGAGTCCTGTGGTCGCGCTGTGGGCATCAGGATCGGATCACGTCTGCCCCCAGAGCCGCAACCCGAAAACTTTCGCCAGTGGCTATATGACCCAGGCGCCAGCCTCGTGGCCACTGCCGTCTGCGAAGGCCTCAAGCATGGCCCTATCGCATCCTTGATCACCCGGAGATATAAGCCGATGACCACCCCGTTAAAGAACGATCGTCTTCTGCGCGCTCTTGCACGCCAACCTGTCGATCGCACCCCGATCTGGATCATGCGCCAGGCCGGCCGCTACCTGCCGGAATACCGTGCGACCCGACAACAAGCCGGCGGCTTCATGGACCTGTGCCGCTCGGCGGATCTTGCCTGCGAAGTGACCCTCCAGCCACTGGAGCGCTTCGAGCTGGATGCGGCCATCCTGTTCTCCGACATCCTCACCATTCCCGACGCGATGGGTCTCGGCCTGAAATTCGTTTCCGGCGAAGGGCCGGTGTTCGAGCATCCGGTACGCACAGCCACCGACATCGCCCGCCTGCCGCGGCCCGACATGGGTTCAGACCTCGGCTATGTCATGAATGCCGTCTCGACCATCCGCAAGGCACTCGACGGGCGCGTGCCATTGATCGGCTTCACCGGCAGCCCCTGGACGCTGGCCTGCTACATGGTCGAAGGCAGCGGCAGCAAGGACTTCGCCAAGGTCAAGGGCCTGGTCTACAGCGACCCGAAGGCGGCTCACCAGCTGCTGGATAAACTGACCGAGACCGTCATCGACTACCTCAACGCCCAGATCGAGGCCGGCGCCCAGGCATTGATGATATTCGACACCTGGGGCGGGGTGCTCACCCCGCACGATTACCGCGAGTTTTCCCTGCAATACATGCAGCGGATCGTCGACGGGGTAAACCGTGAGCGGCCAGATGGCAGCTACGTGCCGGTGACCCTGTTCACCAAGGGAGGCGGCCAGTGGGCTTCCGCGATGGCCGACACAGGGGCCGACGGCATTGGCCTGGACTGGACCGTAACACTGGACACCATCCGCGCCGAGGTCGGGGACCGAGTCGCTCTGCAGGGCAACCTCGATCCCAGCGTCCTCTACGCCTCCGATGAGGTGATCGAGCAAGAGGTCGCACGCATCCTCAAGGAGTTCGGGCCTCACCCGGGCCACGTGTTCAACCTCGGTCACGGCATCCATCAATACGTCAATCCGGACAAGGTCAAGGTGCTGGTCGACGCGGTTCATCGCCTCAGCGCACGCGACTGACCAAGCCCAGGTCGCGCCTCGAGCCTGTCCAACTGTAAAACGCCCCCGGAACGGGGGCGTTTCTCGTTTCAGGCTGGCGTCTCACCGCCGATCAGGGCCTCCACCTGCCGCTGTGAGGCACGCCGCAGCGCACCCCCTCCAGGACCCAGCGGCGCTTCGCGAATCCGCTCCTCGGGAAACACCTCGAGGATGATCTGATCATCGCCGGCATGGAAGGAAAACACCGAGACACGCTCACAACGCCCATCGCCATAGCGATAAGTCGCTTCGGATTCCTCGAAGGGGATGCCTCGACCGAGCAGACTCTCGATCACGCCCTCAGGGGTCGGCGCGAACAGTTGCAAGACCACGGGCGAATAGTCGTCCGCCGTGCCCGACAGCACATCCCCCACCAGACGCGGCCGGAACTCGGCCAGGATGCCCATCGCGTCAAGGGCCGTTTGCCGCAGTGCACGCAGCCGCTCGCCCTGCTCCGGGCGGAAAGCTGTCTGATAACGGGTGAGCTCAAGTTCCAGCCGCTCGAGATCCGCCGCCAGGAAACGGCGATCCAGGGTTGCGCCGGCCACACGAGCGGCCGCCTCAAGCGCCTGTCGACGCGACTTCCCCGGGGCATCGGCCAGCCGTTGGGCGGCGATGCGCAAGACTTCCAACGGTGCGGGTCCCATTATCCTTTACCTCCTGCCATGACCTCCTGCCGTGCCGCAGACAGCCTGGTGCCGCCGCGACGCTGCAAACCGTCATCTGCAAAATCAGAACAGACTTTCAATGAGCTCTCGCGAGGTGCCCGAAGCGGCCTCCAGGTCCTCCTTGGGCAGAGCGGCACGCGGGTTGGTGGTGTCAAAATACTCAAGCAGCGCGCCAGGGTGGCCCTCGGGCACCCGCCTGCCGCTCGTCCGGTCGATCCAGGCGGTGACGACACCCTCGGGCGGCGTCTCCGTTTCGACCGGTGCGGGCAGCACGTCACGCATGAAATCGATCCACATCGGCAGGGCAGCACGCCCACCGGTTTCCCGGCGACCGAGCTCGCTGTTGTCGGCAAACCCGACCCAGGCCACCGCAACCCAGCCTGGGCCGAATCCGGAGAACCAGGCATCTCGCTGATCGTTCGTGGTACCGGTCTTGCCCCCGATATCCCGTCGCTCCAACTCCCGCTGAGCACGCGCACCGGTGCCCTGCTGGGCCACACTCCGCAGCCCGGAGCGCATCAGGAACGCATTCTGTCGGCTGATCACGCGTGGTGCCAGGCTCGGATCCGCGCTCTCGGCCGAGCAGCTGTCGCAAAAGCTCACATCGGGGTGCGAATAGACCACGCCATCATCCGGACTATCTACCTCGGTCACCAGGTAGGGGGCGACACGGTAGCCACCATTGGCAAACACGGCAAAACCCTTCGCCTGGTCCAACGGCGTGAGCGTGTAACTGCCCAGCGCCATGGACAAGGTCGGCTGCCAGGTCTCGACAGGCAGCCCGAAGCGCTCGGCGTATGCAAGCACATTGGACGGACCGACGGCCTGCGCGAGCCGAACCGACATCAGGTTGACCGAGTGAGTGAGCCCGTCGCGCATGCGCCGCATGCCACCGAAACTGCGTCCGTAGTTGCTGGGTCGCCAGTCGATGCCGGCACGCACCCCATCCTCGATCACGACCGGGGAGTCATTGATCAGGCTCGCCCAGGTGAAGCCGTGATCCAGAGCCGCTGAATAAAGAAAGGGTTTAAAGGCAGACCCAGGCTGACGCTCAGCCTGGGTGACGTTATTGAATTGACTGTCGTGGAAGAAGTCGAACCCGCCCACCAACGCACGGATAGCGCCACTGGAAGGATCGAGCGCCACGAGCGCGCCGGTCACCTCGGGAATCTGGGCCAGACGATAGCTGCCATCCGCAGCATCCCCGACAGGCTCGACCCGCACCAGATCCCCCGCGGTAAGCACGCTGTCGACCGCCTCCGGCTTGGGTCCGCAACGATCAACATCCCGGTAAGCGCAGGCCCAGCGCATTGCCTCGATATCGAGGCTCACCTCACCCTGATCCTTTACGAGCAGCGTCGCGCTGCTTGAAGTCGCGTCCAGCACTACCGCGGGCAACAACCCTCCCACCGGCTTGGCCTTTGCCAGCCGTTCTTTCAACGTGTCGAGATTGGCAAGGTCGGCACTCCAATCGGCTTCCGGACCACGATAGCCATGGCGACGATCGTAAGCGATCAAGTTCTGCCTGAACGCCTGTCGGGCCGATGCCTGCGCCTTGGGATCGATGCTGGTGTGCACGTTCAGACCCAGCCGGTAGGCATCCTCTCCGAATTGCTCCACCAGGTCATGGCGCGCCATCTCGGCGGCGTACGGTGCCTGTGTCACCACCTCGGCGGAGATGAACAGCCGACCAGGCAACGCTTCGCTCATGGCCCGATCGAAGCTGGATTGATCGATCTTGCCCAGGCGGAGCATCCGTCCGAGCACATAGGCACGACGGGCCAGCGCCCGGTCCGGATTGGTGACCGGATTGGTGGTGGAAGGTGCTTTCGGCAACGCGGCCAGCATCGCGGCCTCGGCCAGGGTCAGTTCCGGCAGATCCTTGTCGAAGTAGACCTGGGCCGCGGCCTTGACGCCATAGGCCCGGTGCCCCATGAAGATCTTGTTGAGGTAGAGCGCGAGGACCTCTTCCTTGCTGAAAGTGCGATCGATCTTGATCGCCAGCAGGATCTCGTGGAGCTTGCGGGTATAGGTTTTCTCCCGTCCGAGATAGAAGTTGCGCGCCACCTGCATGGTGATGGTTGAACCACCCTGTGATTTCTCCCCGGTGCGTACCAGTTCGACCACGGCCCGCGTCAGACCAATGAAGTCGACACCGACATGCTGGAAGAAGCGGTCATCCTCGGCCGCAATGAAGGCATCCACCACCACCTGCGGAATCTCATCGTAGGAAACCGGGAAGCGGCGCTCGTTGCCGTACTCCGCCATCAGGCCGCCATCCCGGTCATGGATACGCATCGGCATCTGATAGCGCACCTCGCCCAGCTCGGCAACGCTCGGCAGCTGCGTGTTGTAAATATGATACAGAACCCCGAGGCCAGCCAGCCCCAATATCAGCCCCAAACCAACCAGATACAAAACAAACTTGATAAGCTTCATTCGAAACCGCGAAAACGTATAAAGGCCCAGTGACCCAATGACGACCCCAATGACAATATAGACGTGGTCGCCGGGGTACCGCTGTCGACAAACATGGCGGCTATGCCATAGGATGCGTTTCTTGGGAGACAAGGTGCGTGTGTGCGAAACCTTAACGCACACTCAAAAGGAAGGGAATGATCGTGCCATTATTCAGCGCTAGACCCGCTCGTCTCGGGGTCGACATCAGCTCGACCGCCGTCAAACTGATCCAGCTGGAGAAACATCGCGGCGGTTATCGCGCCACTGCTTTCGCCGTCGAGCCCCTCCCGCAGGGGACCGTACAGGGCAAGTCGATCACCGATACCGAAGCCGCTGCCGCCGCCCTCACCCGCGTCGTGCAGCGTGCCCGCGTCAAGGGCCGCCACTTGTGCATGGCGGTCCCTACCTCCTCGGCGGTCAGCCGGGTATTGCGCATCGACAACCCCGGCGACGAATTCGAACTGGAAGAACAGGTTCGGCTGGAGGCCGATCAGTACATCCCCTTCCCGATCGACGAGGTCAGTTTCGACTTCGAACCAATCCAGCCCGACATCCTCGGCAAACAGAAAAAACAGCGCGCCGGCGAGCAAGAAGCCATCGATGTGCTGATGGCCGCTACCCGCACGGACAACGTCGACAGTCGGGTGGCCGTGGCCGAAGCCGCTGGAATGGTAGTGGACGTGATCGACATCGAATCGTTCGCTCTCCAGAACGCCTATACCGAGATACTCAGTCCGACACTCTCCCCGGAAGAACGTTCCCAGCCAGTCGCTCTCTTCGATATCGGCGACACCACCACCACGCTGAGCGTCTTCATTGACAACGACATTGTCTACACGCGCGAACATGAAGGCGGTGGCCAGCAACTGACCAACGAGATCAGCGCCCAGTACGGCCTGTCGTTTCAGGAAGCCGACGAGCGCAAGCGTGACGACAGCCTCCCCGAGGACTATCAGCGCAAGGTGCTGCAGCCGTATCTCGACTCGCTCGCCATGAACATCGAGCGCTTCATCCAGTACTACTACTCGGAGTCGAGCGGCAGCACCGTGAACCTCATCCTGCTCGGCGGCGGGACGGCCAACACCGCCGGCGCCGTGGAGCGCATCAACAACGAGACCGGGATCACCACCCGGCTGGCGAATCCGTTCGCCACACTGGCCAAGGGACCTGGCGTGTCTAGCGAGCAGATTGCTCGGAACGGCACCGCAATGCTGATTGCCTGCGGGCTTGCGTTAAGGAGCTTCGACTGATGAGACGGATCAACCTCCTCCCCTGGCGCGAGGAACGCCGCCAGAAACGGCAACGTGACTTTATTATCCACCTGGTCCTGACCGTCCTGATCGCGGCAGCCGTCGCCTTCGGCATTCACAGCTACATGCAGGCCCAGATCGAGCATCAGCAGCAACGCAATGCCTATCTCGAAAACACCATCAAGGAACTCGACCGGCAGATCCAGTCGATCAACGACCTCAAAAAGCGCAAGGCGGAACTCACCGCACGCATGCAAGTGATCGAGACACTTCAAGCAAGCCGGCCGATCATCGTGCACCTGATGGAAGATTTCGTCACCACCCTGCCTGACGGCGTGGAACTGACGTCGGTGACAGTGACGAACGATCAGAAAATCGATATCCAGGGCAAGGCCGATGCCCAGGCGCGGGTCGCCGCCTACCTGCGGCGTCTTAACGGGGCCAGCCACATTGATAACGCCAGTCTGGTGGGCTCCGGCATTCTGGCCAAGGACGCCAGCGGTGATGCCAGTGCCGGCCAGTATGTGTTCTCGATCGAGGCGAAAGTCACGCCACCCAAGGATGACGACGCGGACAAGGAGCGCTAGGCCATGGATCTCAATGAACTGAGAAACCTCGATTTCCAGACGGTGGGGCTCGCCTCACTCGGCACCCGCCTGGTGATCTTCATATTTGTTTTCATCCTGATCGCAGGTGCGGCGATCTATTTCGACACCCTGCCGCAGAAAGAGCAGCTCGAGCGTGCGCAACGCGAGGAGCAGTCCCTGCTGCAAACGGTCGACAGCAAGCAACGGCTGGCGGCCAATCTCGAGGCCTACCAGGCCCAGATCAAGGAAATGGAAACCCGCTTTGGCGAGCTGTTGCGCCAACTGCCAAACAAACGGGAAGCGGAAAACCTGATCGACAACGTCGCTCAGACATCGCTCTCCAATGGATTGAAGAACGAGCAGATCCGGCCGGGTGGCGAGGTGAAACACGATTTCTACGCAGAAATGACCTACCACCTGTTGCTGCGCGGCACCTACCGTGAGCTGACCCAGTTCATCAGCGACACGGCCAACCTACCCAGAATCGTCACCCTGCATAACCCGGCGATCCAGCCGCAGAATGCCAATGCCGTCGATGAGAACCCCCGCCAGCTGACCATGGGCATCCAGGCGAAAACCTATCGGTATCTCGAAAGCGATGAGCAGGGAGGCGACCAATGAAGACACAGACCGCAAGCAAGGCGATTCGTCTCGGCCTGCTGGGCGCGGGGCTGGCTTTGGCAAGCTCGCTGGCCGGTTGCGCCCAGGGCATGAACGACCTCGAGCAGAAGGTGGCAGAGCTGAAGGCCAGGCCGGGCGGCAAGATCGAGCCGATCCCGGAGATAAAACCCCAGCCGAAGTACGCCTACAGCGTGCCCGCCGAGATCCGCACGCCCTTCATGCCGCCGAAGGAAGACAAAGTCGACGATGCCGACGGGCTCAAACCCGACGTCGACCGTCCCAAGGAGCCACTGGAACAGTTCCCGCTGGATGCACTCGCCATGCGCGGGATCATCAATCGCCAGGACACCACCTACGCATTGATCCGGGACGGTAACGGCGTCATCCACGAGATCATGCTCGGCGACCACATGGGCCGGAACTACGGCGAGGTCGTCGAGATCGACGAGGCCAGCGTGACACTGACAGAGATCGTGCCCGATGGGCAGGGTGGCTGGAAAAAACAGACAACGGTCGTCAAGACCCAAAGCGGCCGGAGCTAAATGATGGGAAACAGCGATATGGACAATCTCGAGAAACCTTCACGCCTGAGCAAGGGACTGCGCCGAGGGCTTGGCCTCCCCACCCTCACCATGGCCCTCACCATGGCCCCTTTCATAGCCCCCTCCATGGTCTGGGCTGGTGACCTCACCGGCATCAGCTACGACCGGAGCGCTGATGGCAAGGTGCAAGTGCATTTTGACCTGTCCGAGCCTCTGTCGGCCGAACCCGGCAGCTTCAAGATCGACAACCCGGCCCGGGTGGCGATCGATCTGCCGGACGTCGAGAACAAGACTGACAGCCGCCAGACATCGATCGGCTTGGGACCCGTCAATTCCGTGATGCTGGCCGAGGCCAATGGCAAGACCCGAGCGGTCTTCACCCTGGACCAGTCGGTGCCCTATGCCATTGAGCAGCGTGATGGCCAACTCACCGTCATTTTTGATGACGTGCGCCAGGCCACCACCACTGCAAGCGGCCTGGCCGTGACCTCGCCCGGCAGCGAACCCAGCACGGCAATGGATGCCGGCCAACCGATCGACTTCCGTCGCACGGCCGATGGGGCCGGCCGCCTGCTCCTTGACGTCGGCAGCAGCCAGGCACCGATGGATATCCGGCGGGAAGGCAGCCAGATCGTGGTTCATCTGCCCGGCACTCGCCTTGAGCCGGGTCAATACAACGTCAACGACTTCGCCACCCCGGTCGAGCAGGTCGTGGTCCGCCCGGAAGGCAACGGCAGCCGCGTCACCCTCAAGACCAACCTGGCCGGCGAGCACCTCGCCTATCAGACCGACAACCGTCTGGTGATCGAAGTGCAGCCCGCCCCCGTGGACGAGCAACGTACCTCGCTGGGCCAGAAGGATTACACCGGCGAGCGCCTGACGCTGAAGTTCCAGGACATCCAGGTCCGTCCCCTGCTGCAGCTGATCGCCGATTTCACCGGCAACAACATCGTGGTCAGTGATTCGGTAGAGGGATCGATCAGCCTGCGGCTGGAAAACGTGCCCTGGGACCAGGCCCTCGATCTGATCATGACCACCAAGGGCCTGTCGGCCCGTCAGAATGGCAACGTCATCTATGTCGCCCCGACCGAAGAGGTGGTCAAGCGTGACACGGCCGAGCTGGCCGCCCGCGAGCAGGCCCAGCAACTGGCTCCGCTGATCACCGACATCGTGCAGATCAACTACGCCAAGGCCGCCGACATCGCGACCCTGGTGCGTCAGAGCTCGGGCCTCGGCGATCAGAGCGGCGCTGATGGCAGCAAGCAGAGTGATGGCAACTTCCTCAGCCGCCGCGGCTCGATCACCATCGACACACGTACCAACACGCTGATCGTCACTGATACCGCCGCGGCACTCGACCGCGTCCGCGGCCTGATCAACCAGATCGACAAGCCGGTCAAACAGGTGCTGATCGAGACAAGGATCGTGATCGCCACCGACAACTTCTCGCGCGAACTGGGCGTGAAATGGGGCGTCCAGGCCATCGGGGAGCTGGGCGGCTCAACCATTGGTTTGAGCGACACTGGCGCGGGCGCCAACCAGATGGTCCAGGATGCCTACCAGGGGGGTGCTGCTGGTGTGACCTCGGGCGGCTACAACATCAATGCGCCAATCGACGGCACCCCCATCGGCTCGCTCGGCCTTGCCATCCTCGGCTCCAATGTCCTGCTCGACCTGGAGCTGTCGGCACTGCAGAGCGAGGGCACCGGCAAGATCGTCTCCAACCCGAAGGTGATTACCACCAACGGTCACAAGGCGGTCATCTCCCAGGGCATGGAGATCCCCTATCAGTCCGAGACAGCCTCAGGCGGTGGCGCCATCGCGAACATCCAGTTCAAGGAAGCGCTGCTCAAGACCGAGGTCACCCCGCAGATCACGCCGAACGACAACATCATCATGGACATCCTGGTGCAGAAGGACGAGGCCGACTGGACCCGCTCGGTCAACGGCCAACCGCCGATCAACAAGCGCGAGGTGCAGACCAAGGTGCAGGTGCAGAACGGCCAGACGGTCGTGCTGGGCGGCATCTACGAGTTCGAGAACATCTCCCAGTTGCAGAAGGTGCCGTTCTTCGGCGATCTGCCGGCGCTAGGCAACCTGTTCAAGAGCCGCATGAACAGCGATTCGCGCTTCGAGCTGCTGATCTTTGTCACACCGAAGATCGTCGACAATCGACAGAGCGTTGCTCGACTCGACTAAAGACAGCACCCGACTACCAAGCCGGGTAACCAGATGTATCACCCGGCGGACAGCCGGGAGTCAGACAACCGATTGACAAGCGACCTGAACAAATACTGCTTGCATTCTTCCAGTGAAAAACGACACAAGGAAAAGCCATGTGCATGAGACTTTCACGATCAATCACAGCCTTGGCCGCACTGGCCTCAGTCGCTGCCTTGACGGCCTGCGGCGGAGGGGGCGGCAGCAGTGGTCCCACACTGACAGGGCCGGCATCGCCCAAGATGGAGCTATCGGCGTCTCGAACGACAGTGCCGGTCCAGCAGGCTGGAAATTACCTGTATCCAGACCAGACCACCCTCTATACCACCCGAATCACGGCCAATGTGCGTGACTCGCGCGGCAATGCGATCCCCGGCGGTGGTCAGGTTGAATTCGCGCTGGTGGGGGGCGTGACGGATCGCGGTGCGCTCTATCAAACGGACTTTGAAGACAAGGTCGAGGTCACCTATGCAGACGGCAGTACCCGTGACGTACCGGCCGCCTTCTGGGGGCTGCCGGTCGAGGTATCCGGCAGCTCGGCTCAGGTGCTTTTCCAAGGCCATACCCAGACCGGGCAGGTCGAGATTCGAGCCACCTATGCAGGGCCCAACGGCGGTGTAGTCGAGAAGAGAATCCCCATAACGGTGGACTCCCCGAGCGCAACCGGACTCCCCTCCAATCTCGACCTCTGGGTGCAAGGCACACCGATCTTCGTCACCGGTCAGAATCGCAATGATCAGGCCACCATCAATGCCTACCTGACCGACCCGGCCGGTCAGCTGATCGAGGCCGACTCGAGCAATAACCTGCATGCCGAAATCGTCGGCGATAATCTTGGTGGCGCCTATCTGCTTGGTAGCGGTGGGCAGACTGGCCGTTCGGTCACCACGAGCACCATCGCTGGCAGCGGCCAGATCAGCGTAAAAAGTGGCAGCAAGTCTGGATCGCTGACCATTCTCCTGACTGCCGACCGCAGCGACAATAACGTTGATAACGGCATCCAGGATCCGGTCACGAAGGAAACAAGTATCGCCATCTTGGACGGACAGACCACCTCGCTCAGCTTTGGCGGCCCCTGGGTCAACGCAATCCGCAACAACAAGACTTCAGTCGAAATGGAGGAGGGTGACTTTATTGACCAGGGTGTCTACTCACGTTCCGTCAGCGTGGTTGTCACCGATAGAAACGGCAACCCCGTCCCCGGGGAAACCATTCGGTTCGGTCTAATTGACTCCCCCTTGGAGGAAGGTACTTTCCCTCCATCTGGTGTGGATTTCTCCCCAGCACCCGCAACCCCCACCACAACCAGTGGGCCTCGTTTTGCAATAAGCGGCTCCAAAGGTAACCCAGTCGAAGGTGACACACGCTTCAATCAGGCCGATGGTGTAAATTTCATTACGGCAGGAGTGGGCTATCTTGACCGCTTGGTATTGTGGCCGGACGAGCAAAAGAACCAACGGGAAATGCAGCTCTCACGGCTGGTCGAGCGCACCTTGGGAAGCAGTACCATCAATACAAAGAGAGCATTCCCTTATCCGGAGGTGCCGGGCTATGTTGACGGTAACAACATCCCCTGGGTGGTTGGTCGTGCGCAGTACGGCAATATCGGCGCCACGGCAGTCACGGACGAAAACGGCGTGGCACAGACCTTTATCAACTACCCGGTATCGCGCCTCAACCAGCCGGCGATCCTGACTGCCGAGGCCGAAAATGGCGTCAGCACCCACTTTGGCGCCTACTATGTCGGCGTTGCCGGCGGCACCCTGACTTCATCGGTCACCTCAGTACCCCCTGGTGCCACCACCCCGGTCGTGATGTGCGCTCTCGATGCCAACCGTGTCCCGCGTAAGAACACTACATTGGTCGCGGGGCTGACAAACGGTGCGACCATCAGCGGCTCGCTGATCACCGGCACTGATGGCTGTGCACGCTTCGGACTCAACACGACTGGGGTACCCCTCGGAACCGATGCGTTCACCATCCCGTTCAGCAGCGGTGACGGTAACGACGAAACCATCGAGATCTCCGTCGACGCATCCGCCACCGTCGAAGCACCGGTCATTAGTATTGCGGGCCCCAGTGGCGGCCCCCGAACAGTGACCGTGCTGGTACTTGATAGCAACGGCCAACCCGTGAATGGCGAAACCGTCCTAATCACGGCTACTGCCACCGATGACGGCAATCCGCCGACTGCCTCGATCAGCTCAGTCAGCCCGACGACGGCAACCACCGGCTCTTCCGGCAACGGACAAGCCGAATTTGACATCACCTACGCTGGCGGTACCGGCGATACCTTCAATGTGGAAGTCAATGTCCGAGGAAACATCAGTACCGCGACTTTCCCTTATTAGCGCAAACTGACACCAACGACAAAAACGCCACCCTGCCCGGGTGGCGTTTTTTTGTGCAGCATCAGTTATCCTCTCGACCACAACCCGCAGCCATCCTTCGGCTGACATCACCTGGAGCAATCAACTCACCATAATGCCCGCTCTGTTCGATTCGACTCGCGCAAACGCACGCCTGCTGGGGGAGTTCGTTCGCCACCTCCGAACGCTGACCCCATGGCGAGCGCTGGACGCTGTTCTGTCACTGGCGCTGGCGCAATTGTTCGGACTGCTCGCGTTTCTGATGCCGCTGAAGATCATCCTGATGGTGAGCGAGCCGACCATGCCCGACTATGTGTCGCGCTGGGTTGCGCCGGAGCTGGAGCATCTGTTCATCATTGCGCTGTCGGCGGCCGCCCTGCTCAGCTACGGGCTGCACCACGCCTTCACGCGCCGCGCGCAGACCGCTATCGACGCCGGAGCACAGCGTGTACTGGCGGCCACCCAGAAATTGCAGCTGTTCAGAAACGACGAAGTTCTGGCCAACGACGGCTACTTCCGGCTGGCTCGACTGGGGGCCTCCCTGTTGATGGTGCTGGCCGCTTATGGGATCGGCTTCTGGCTCAACCCCCTGGTGTTTGCCATTTTGCTGGCCCTGTCCGCTGCGGATTACCTGGTGGTTTCCTGGCTGCTGGGTCGCGGCCACCGGCTCGGGGAGCAGTTGAGGCAGCTCGTCGACACCCGGCTGAACATCCTGGCCGGCGTGCTGGGTTCGATCAATTTCCTGCTGGTATTCGCCATCCTGGTGTTTCAATACCTGCAAGCAGGCGGCGGCAGTGCGCTGGTGGCGATCATCACGCTGCTGCTGGCGCGTGAAGCGATGCAACGGAGCACTTCCGCCCTGGTAGATGCCGGGTTCATACTCAAGAATCAAGCGAGGCTACGCCCCTTGTTCTTCAGCTCGGTACCCGCGCCCCTACCGGCGGAAAGCCAGGAGCACCAACTGGCAATAGCCGCTTTTCACCCAGAGACCCGCCAACAATGGTTGCCGGGGCTGCTCGCCGATGTGACAGGAATTACTTCCAGTGACTGGGCCATAAACTGGCTAGACAGTAATGTGCCAGGGGGTATCACGCTTGAAGCGCGCGCTGATGGCACTGACGGTGACGACAACTGTTTCTGGCTCAAGTGCTTCCCCGCCGAGCAGACATTACGTGCCTTCCACGAGCAACACCTGTTTTCGACCCACCACGGTGGATCACTGAGATTGCCAGCCTATGTCGGGAAACGACAGGCCCGGGATTACCACATTCTGGTGTTTAAACAGGTTCCTGATGCACTCCCCGCCCCGCGCGCATGGCAACAGCAACGACTGACCTGGCTGCTGGACGCCTGGAGCCTGGAACCAGCCGACGAGCTGATTCGGATCTACCGACGCACCCATCGCCTGCTTCAGGACCGGCTGGGAGAAAGAAGGTTTGGCGAGATGCTGGTGGCAGCCGAATCAAAGGATGATCAAGACACCATCGATGCACTGTGTGCCCAATGGCCACAGATTTACGCACGGCTACAGGCAATGCCGCTGATGATCCACAACCCGGCACTGTCGATACGAGGCAGCTGGCGCGTCACCGAGGATGGCACTACGGCGGTCTGCCTGCGCTGGGATCAGTGGGGCATCGAGCCATTGGGCTGCGACCCGCTGCTGGCAGAACGCCCCCTGTCAGAAATCGACCAGGCGCTCGAACCCTGGCGGGCCCAGCGAGGCAAAGACGTAGAAGCGCGGCAGCTAGTCGAGGTCTCCCTACTATTCATTCTGGATCAGGCGCTGAACCGGAAACAATTCCACGCCGCACTGGACGCCGCTCGCCGTCTCCTGGCTCAGGAATGACCTTGCTACAGATCGCCCGCGAGGCACAAGCGACCATGGCCATCGCCGTCGGATGACGGCTCGGCTCGGCAGCCCATCAAGAGGAATTTGGCCTATGGATAGCTGCAGCAATCCACGAGCGACGAACCACAGCCTCAGTCGTAGCTGTAATACCTCATGCGCTCACCCAACATGTCTCGTATAACGGCGATCTCTTAAGCAGTCAGCTGCTTTCGGCACTTGGAAGGCTCAACCTGCAAGCGTAAAGCACCCATCTTGTCACCTAAAACAACAGCACAGAGTTAGTATGAGCAGACTCCAAATGATTAAAAATCCGATAAAATTGCAACGTATGTCCAATAACAGGAGCGGGGATGCAGTGGATGTATTCGTCTTTCAGATGGGCAAGGTCGCCTCGACTTCCATCACGCAAGCCATTACCAGCCAGGGGCTCAGCGCCATCCAGACTCACTGGCTCGGCCAAGAACAAATTCTCGGCTCTCTGAACGAGACATTGCTGAACGTGGACCTCGACGAACAAACCGCTTTTCGCGGCTTGGATCAGTTCATCAACAACATCCGAAATACCCGCACCTTGCTCTGGTACAAAAAACACCATCAACGCGACGGCAAAAAACTGAAGGTAATAACGCTGACCCGCGACCCTCTGAACTGGTATTGGGGACATATCGCGCAAAACTTCGATCTTTATGGTCGCCTCATGCTCGACTGGTATCGACAAACGCGCTTGGACAGTGATAACAAAAGGGCGGCGGGGACAGGCGAAATAGAAGAGGCCGCTGTCGCCTTCCATGCCGAATTGTTCGAGACGATGGGCCGCATGTCCAACCACATTGATGACCAGCGCTTCCAGGCCGAGGCGGGAAGACAAACACAAGGCGCCCCTTGCCGATTTTTGTCACATCAGCTAATGAAGCTGCGTTTGCCAACCGCGTGGTTCGACGTCACTTTTAAGCCGAACCTTGACATCAATGTCTACGATACCCAGCTGGATACGGTAACCGGAACTGCACGCTACGAGAACGACTACGTGGACGTCCTCCTCATCCGTTACGAGGACATCGATAAGGCTATCGAACCAATGCGCGCATTTCTCGACACGCCAGAACTCACACTGGAACGGAAAAACGTTACCAGCAAAAAGAAACTAGATATCGATATCAAAGCCTTGAAAAAACAGGCTCCACCCACACAGGCAGCATTACGCAAGCTCTACGAGAGTCGATACTGTCGCCATTTCGGCTATGCGACACCATATGAGGCACAGTGACACTGACAGACTCATAGATCGGCACGGCATTTTCGATCAAGCCAAGTTATTGCGTCGCCAAACCGGACATCGCGACCCAAACCAAGGCTTGCTATTTATCGCTCAGCGGAAATCGAAGTGCCCACGGACTGGGGAGTCGTTCATCACGTTGGGCTCCAGCATCTAGGATGCGACGGAAAACGACCACATCACCTCTGAACAACCGGCATCTCTGAAGAAGTCGGACGTCCTTGTTCTCAGTTCCTGTGCTATCGGCTTGCGTCAGGCAATCACCGATTGATCATCCCCTCACTTGTTGCGACCATTGGCGTTTTTCGGGAGGGCAGAGGGACATGCCTGCTGCATCGGCGCTTGATCGGCTGACGGTCTGGGGACCGCTTGTGGTCGCGGCGTTTCTGGTGCTGCTGCTGGGCGTCACGTTTGCCCGGCTGACCTGGACGTTGCTTTCCCCCGGACAGCCGGTGGTGACGGCCGCGGCGCCGGCCGATGCCTTGGTCACCACTCATGCTCCGGACCCATTGCGACGGCTGGATGCACTGGCCCCGTTCGGCACCGCTGCCGAAGCACCGAGCCGACAGATCACCGGATCCACATTGAATGTCCGTCTGCGTGGTCTGATCACCGGGCCCACGCCGTTGGCCATGATCGAGATCCCGGGTGGCGTCAAGGTCCTGCAGACCGGCGACACCATTCGCGATGGTGTCGCGATTCATGCCATCGACGGTGACCGGATCGTGGTGGACAACAACGGCCGGCTCGAATCGATCACCCTCCCGGGGGCAACGAAGGTCACGCTGGACCAGGCTCCCGAGCCGGATACACAAGGCGCCCTCCCTCATCAGTCCTTGAAGTCCTTGCTGGCCGACCCACGCCAGTTGCTCGACCATGTCAATATGGCCGCGGTGCAGCGTGACGGCCAGGTGGTAGGCTATCGCATCAATTCGCGACCGGGGCGGGCCGGCCTGCTGACCCAAGTGGGCCTGCATGAAGGCGACATGATCACGCATCTGGATGGCGCCCCATTGGCCGACCCCGGCAATCTCGCCCGACTGATGGGTCGGCTGGCCAGCGGTGAAGCCATCGAGGTCCGCGTGGAACGCGGCGGTGAACGCATCGAAACCACCTTAGATACAGGCGCCTTCTGATGACAGGGCAGATCCTTCGACACAAACTCACCCGCGATGCGATGCAACCCGCTCGTCCACACGGACCGCTGCACGGGTTGCTGTGGATGTCGTTTCTGCTGCTCATTGCCGTGCTGCTGGCACCAGGCCCTGTCATGCCAGCCGCTAACGCAGCTGAGCAGATGGCCACCAACGACGACGGCCGCGTGACACTGAATTTTCGTGACATGGATATCGAAGGTCTGATCCAGGCCGTCTCGCGCGTTACCGGGCGCAACTTCGTGGTCGATCCGCGCGTGAAGGCCAAGGTGACGGTGATCTCCGAGCGCCCCATGGCCGCGGAAGAGTTCTACGAGACCTTCCTGTCCATCCTGCAAGTACACGGATTTGCCGCCGTCGAGAGTGGCAACCTGGTCAAGGTCATTCCGGACGTTGACGCCCGCGCGATCGATCAGCCCGTCAATCCGGGTGAGGCCATCTCGGGCAGTGACGAGATGGTCACCGCCGTGGTCCGGCTACGCTTCATCCCGGCCGACCCCATGCTCACCGTGCTGCGCCAGATCATGCCGCAACAGGCTGCCCTGTCGGTGTCGCCGGACTCCAACGCGCTGGTGATCACCGATCGAGCGGGGAATATCGAACGCATCAAGCGAATCCTGGACGAAGTCGACCAGCCGCGCGCCCGCGACGTGCAGGTAATCCCGCTGAAACATGCGGCCGCCAAAGGCGTGGTCGAGACCCTGGAGGCCTTCTTCGGTGCCAGCGGCGCGGCGACCGCACCGGCCGGCGAAGCTGGTGGCTCCACCGGGATAGAAGTGCCGACGTTTGCCGCCGACGAACGCACCAACAATGTGCTGATTGGCGGCAACCGTATCGATCGGGCACGCATGCATGCCGTGATCCTGGATCTCGACACCCCCACCGCCCCGCCTGGCGACACCCAGGTCTTCAGACTCAAGTACGCCCGCGCCGAAAACCTGATTGAGGTGTTGCGCGGCGTCGAGAACCTCGGCGCCGGCGGCTCAGGCGGCAACGAGGGCCAGACCGCTCCGGGCGAAACCTTCCGCATCAGTGCCGACCAGTCGCTCAATGCCCTCGTGGTCACCGCCGCACCGAATCGCATGGCGGCGATCCAGTCCGTGATCGAGCAACTCGACCTGCGCCGCAGCCAGGTGCTGGTCGAAGCCATCATCGCCGAGGTGTCCAAAGACCTGAGCCAGCGTCTCGGCGCCCAGATACTGGCCGGCGGGACCGAGGGAACCGTCCCGCTGGGCATCTCCACCTTCAATGGTCTGCTGGCCGAAGTGGCACAAAGTGCCGGCAGCGCGACCGGTGCCAATGCATTGGCCCTGGGGCTGGCCTCGAGCATCGGCGATGGCGGCAACTTCGGTGTAGGGCGCTTCGGAGAGGGTGGCACTGACTTCGCTCTGCTGATTTCCGCCCTGTCGGCGAACGCCGGCAACAACATACTCTCGACGCCCAGCCTGCTGACACTCGATAACGAAGAAGCCAGCATCGTGGTGGGGCAGAACATCCCGTTGGTGACGGGATCCTACGCACAGACCGGTAGCGCGACCTCTCCCGACAACCCGTTTCAGACCATCTCGCGGGAAGACATCGGGATCAAACTCAAGGTCAAGCCCAGCATCAGCCCCGACGGCACCGTGCGCATGACCATCGAGCAGGAAGTCTCGAGCATCGACACCACCACCCAGTCGGCCGCCGGGCTGATCACCAACAAACGTAACGTCAGCACCTCCGTACAGGTCGACGACGGTGACGTGGTCGTGCTTGGCGGGCTGATTGACGATTCGTCAAAGAACAATCAGCAAAAGGTGCCCGGCCTGGGCGATATTCCGTTTGTGGGCAACCTGTTCCGTTATCGGGAAACCCAGGCCACCAAGCGCAACCTGATGGTGTTCATTCGCCCCGTGATCATCAATGCCCGCCGCGAGCTGGCCCAATATTCCGACCATCAGTACGACCGCATCCGATCGGCGCAGCGCGAGGCCTGGTCGCCAGACTCCCTGGGGAAGGCCGAAGACTGGCATGTGCTGCCACCGCGGCAGGCATTCCTGACCAATGCCCCGGTCCCTCTGCCGGACAATATCGAACGACTGATGCAGCTCGATCGGCTGCAAGAAAATGGAGGCGGAGGAGGCCGAGACTTTCGATGAGCAACCCTCAGCCCCAGCCGACCACGCCGGCCGACTCGCCGCAGCTACCTTATGCCATGGCGCGACGCTTTGGCCTGGTGATCGGCACTGTTGATAGCGATGGCCGCGGCCAGGTCTATCACCGCGGCCCCGTACCGGCGCAACTGGTGGCCGAACTGGGACGCAAGCTGCCGGCCGGATTCGAGCTGCAGCGGCTGGCTCCGGCCGATTTTGATCGCGAGCTGGCCCGCCGCTTCGAAAGCAGTTCCGGCTCCTCGGCCCAGGCAATGGTTGGCGATCTGGACGGCGACAGCCTCGATCGACTGGCCGAAGGCCTTGGCGAGCCGATCGACCTGCTGGAAGCCGATGATGAGGCGCCGATCATCCGGCTGATCAACTCCCTGCTCGCCGAAGCGGTGCTTGAAGGCGCCTCGGATATACACATCGAAAGCTTCGAGTCGCGGATGGTGGTGCGTTTCCGGGTCGACGGCGTGCTGCGGGAAGTGCTCGAACCGCCACGGGCGGTGGCGTCGGTGATCGTCTCTCGCATCAAGGTCATGGCCAACCTGGACATTGCCGAAAAACGACTGCCCCAGGATGGTCGCATCTCCCTCCGGCTGGCCGGTCGCCCGGTCGACGTGCGCATTTCCACCCTGCCCTCGGGCCAGGGTGAACGGGTGGTGATGCGCCTGCTCGACAAGCAGGCCGGCCGCCTGAGCCTAACCCAGCTGGGCATGGACGATGCCACTCGCCAGCGCCTCGACCGGCTGGTGCATCTGCCGCACGGGATCATCCTGGTCACCGGCCCGACCGGCTCGGGCAAGACCACCACACTCTATGCGGCACTCTCGGCGATCAACGACCGCAGCCGCAACATCCTTACGGTCGAAGATCCCATCGAGTATTACATCGACGGCATCGGGCAGACCCAGGTCAACAACCGGGTCGACATGACCTTTGCCCGCGGTCTGCGCGCCATTTTGCGCCAAGACCCTGACGTGGTGATGGTCGGTGAAATCCGGGATCTGGAAACCGCTCAAATCGCCGTGCAGGCGAGCCTGACAGGCCACCTGGTCCTCTCGACTCTGCACACCAACTCCGCCGTGGGGGCCATCACCAGGCTGCGGGACATGGGGATCGAGCCCTTCCTGCTCTCCTCCAGTCTGGCCGGCGTTCTCGCTCAGCGATTGGTCCGCCGGCTCGACCCTGAACACTGCGAAACCTATCGTCCGGATGCCGCCGAATGCCGCCTGCTGGGTCTGGATCCCGCGACCGCCCCGCTATTGTCCAGGCCCACCCGCCAGGCGCTGGACCGGGGCCTTGGGTACAAGGGCCGCCTGGGCATCTACGAGCTGATCGAGATCGACGCCACCACCAGCCGGATGATCCACGAGGATGCCGCGGAGAGTGAAATCGAGGCCCAGGTCCGTGGCCGGAGCGCGTCGCTGTTCAGCTACGGCGTCGATTGTGTGCTGGCCGGCTTGACCAGCACCGAGGAGCTGCTGCGCATTAACGCGCAAGGTAATGCGCAAGGCAGTGCGCAAGAGAGCAGCGTCTAGGCCATGGCGGCGTTCGAGTACACCGCTCTCGATCAGCGCGGCCGAGAACAGCGCGGCGTGATCGAAGGGGAAACGGCACGTGCCGCTCGCGGCCTGCTGCGAGAGCGCGGCCTGACCCCGATGACCATCGACGTCGTGGCAGAGCGACCGATCGACGGCCGCGGTGGTCGTCTCGCCCGCTGGCAGTCGCTCAACTCGACCGAAATCGCCCTGATTACCCGCCAGCTCGCCACCCTGGTGAATGCCGGACTGCCGATCGACGCCTGTCTCGCCGCTGTCATCCGCCAGAGTGACAATGCCCGCATCCGCCGGATCGTCACCACTGTGCGCGCCCGGGTAATCGAAGGCCAGACTCTGGCCCAGGGCCTGGCCGCGTTCCCGCGCGCCTTCCCCGATCTTTACCGCGCCACCGTGGCCGCCGGTGAGGAATCCGGGCATCTCGATACCGTGCTCGAGCGGCTGGCCGACTACACCGAGAATCGCCAGGCCACCGGCCAGCGGGTGCAGATGGCCCTGTTCTACCCAGCGCTGCTCACGCTGATGGCCATCGCGGTGGTGATCGCGCTGATCACCTACGTCGTGCCGCAAGTGGTCAAGGTTTTCGAGCAGATGGATCAGACCCTGCCCCTGCTCACGCGGATGCTGATCACCGTCTCCGATGTGCTGCGCGAACAGTGGCCCTGGCTGCTGGGCGGCCTGGCTCTGATCATCTTATTCATCGCCTGGCTGTTGCGTCGCCCCAGCCCGCGCGAGCAATGGGCTCGACTGGTGCTGCGCCTGCCGCTGATCGGGCGGTTGGTGCGGGGCTTCAACGCCGCGCGTTTCGCCCGCACCCTGAGCATTCTCAGCGCCGCCGGGGTACCCATGCTCAAGGCACTCAAGATCAGTGCCGAAGTGGTTTCCTCGATCCCGATGCGCAAGGCAGTACTCGAGGCCACCGACCGCGTACGCGAGGGCGAAGGCATTGCCCGCTCGCTGGAACGTTCACGGCTGTTCCCGCCGATGGTGATCCAACTGATTGCCGCCGGCGAACAGAGCGGCTCGGTCGATCAAATGCTCCAGCGCGCCGCCGAACAGCAGGAACGAGAGCTCGACACCCTCATCAATGGCCTGCTCGGTCTGTTCGAGCCGCTGTTGATTATCATCATGGGGGTGGTGGTGCTCATCATCGTGCTCGCCATCCTCGTTCCCATCTTCGATCTCAACCAGATGGTCCAATGATCATGATTGATACACGCTCCTTCCGGGCATCCCCTCACCACCTCAAAGGCCAGATGCGCGGCTTCACCCTGATCGAGGTCATGGTGGTGGTGGTGATTCTGGCGATCCTCGCCACCGTCGTGGTGCCACGGATCATGGATCGCCCGGATGATGCGCGCATTGCCAAGGCCCAGCAGGACATCCGCCAGCTGGAATCGGCGCTCAAGCTCTATCGACTCGACAATCTGCGCTACCCCACCACTGACCAGGGCCTGGATGCGCTGGTGAAAAAGCCGACCAGGGCCCCGCAACCGAAGAACTGGCGCCAGGGTGGCTACGTCGAGAACCTGCCCGAAGACCCCTGGGGGACGCCCTATCAATATCTCAGCCCCGGACAACATGGCGAGTTCGACATCTATAGCCTCGGTGCGGACGGAAAACTCGGCGGCCAGGGTGTCGATGCCGACATCGGCAACTGGCAGATTGGTAAAACCGAACGACGATGACAGCAGGCTTTCTGCCCGGCATGCGATCGAACCGCGGCTTCACCCTGATCGAAGTCATTGTGGTGATTGTGATCATGGCGGTGCTCGCTGGGGTGGCGCTGCTCAGCATGAGCTGGACCGCCCCGGATACCGCCAGCGACTGTGCCAGCCGCATTCGCCTCTGGTTGGGCGGGGTGGAGGCCGAATCCGCCCTGCGGGACGAAACCCTCTATGTGGCCATCGAGCGGCAGCGCGCCACGGCGGCGCGACTGCTGCGCGACCAGGATGACTGGGCCACGGAGTCCGTCGATCAATTGATAATGGGCGACTGCGACATGACGCTGACCGCAAATACCAGCGCTTCGCAACAAACACCGGATGTGCTGGAAAAATTCACACTGGCCGTGACCGCTGCAGGCTATTGGTCAACGCCGACGGCAGACTCCCAGCTGACCCGACTGACCATAACCGACCGAAGTGGTGAAACCTGGGTAGTCACCCCGGGGGAATAGTCACGATGACAGGCCGCAACCGACATTCAGGCTTCACGTTGATCGAGGTGCTGGTAGCACTGACCGTGCTGGGCCTGGCGCTGGCCGCGATCATAAAAACCGGTGGGGAAAGTGCGGTGGTCATCGGGCAGTTGCGTGGCAACACGGTCGCCATGCAAGTGGCAGAGGACATGGTCAGCCGCTTGCAGTTGTCGGGTGAGAACCTCGCCGACGGCAGTCGGAGGGAAACCATCAACATCGGCGGCCAGGACTGGGTAGTTCAACGCGACTTGCAACCAGGTGGCTGGCCCGGTGTGGTCCGGGTCTCCTTCCTGGTGCGTGCCGTCCCACCGGCCGACGGCCGCGCACAGTTGACGACTTTCCTGTATCGGGCACCTGCCCCTGGCAGCAACGAGAACGGCCAGGCGCGGCAGCCTCAGCCGTCCTCCGGGAGGTGAAAACCATGCGCCGTCGCCGCGGGCAGCTCGGCCTCTCGCCCAGCATATCTCTTGGCACTTGCCCCGGCATTCGTCCATACAATGGCTCGACGGCGGCCGGCTTCACCTTGCTGGAAGTGCTGGTGGCGGTGGCCATCTTCAGCCTGATTGCCATGATGGCCTACGGCGGCTTGAACAGCGTCATCCGCCAAAGCGAGATCGTCGATCAGCAGGCCGAGCGCCTGCTGGTGCTGCAACGCGGGCTCGCGCAATTGCGCAGCGACCTGCAGCAAAGCCTCGATCGCCCGGTGCGCGACGCGCGCGGCACAATGACGGCGGCCTTCATCGGCGCCAATCCGGGACAAAGTGGTGATCTGTTCACCCTCACCCGTCTGGGCCACGACAACCCCTGGTTTGCACCGCAGGGACAGCTGGCGCGCATACGGTGGCGACTGGCGGGCGAAACACTGCAGCGATATGCTGCAGCACCCGCCGATGGTGCTGCCGAACCTGACGACCGCGACTGGGAAAACATGCTCGAAGACGTGACAGCAATGGAATTGCGCTATTACGACCAGGAAAATGATCCCCATCCTCTCTGGCCGCCGGTCAATCACTCGGATGCCGGTCTGCCGCAGGCCGTCGAGATCATGCTGTACAGCCACCAGATGCCACCCATCCGAATCACGGCGGCACTGGTCAGCAACTGGCCGACCAATCCCCCCGGATTCGATCCAGATGCCGAAAGTGATGGGGCCGGAGCGGCTGGCACCGGAAGGCCCGAAGAGGCAGCCGCTCCATGAGTCGGACCGGAGCCAATCAGAAAGGGGTAGCCCTGATCGTCGCCCTGCTGGTATTGGCCATCGCCTCGGGGCTGGCCGTCAGCATGATCGCGCAGAACCAGCGCGCCATCGATGCCACCGCCATAGCGTTCCAGGGCGCTCAGGCCGACCGACTGACCGAGGGCGCGCTGGCGCTGGCGCAAATCGCCCTGGAAGCCGATGCGCCTGAGGTAGACAGCCTGGCCGACGAATGGGCAACGCCGATCAAGGCGCTACCGATCGAAGATGGCCAAATCGACCTGCAAATCGTGGACCTGCAGGGGCGACTGAACCTCAATAATCTGATCACAGCCGAGGGCAAACTCGACCCCCTGGCCCAGGAACGTCTGACAAGGCTGCTGACACACCTCGACATCCCCTCAGAGCGGGCTGGCGCCATTGCCGACTGGATCGATCCGGATCAGTTGCTCTCAACCAACGGGGCCGAAGACGGCACCTACCTCAGCCGCAACCCGCCATACCGCACCGCCGATCAGCCGTTGCGTAGCGTGAGCGAACTGCGGGCCATCGCCGGCTTGACCGCAACCGAGTACGATCGACTGGCACCCCATGTGACCGCCTTGCCACGCGGAACGGCCCTGAATCTCAACACGGCCACCCCTGCTGCCCTGGTGGCAATCGGGGCGGCCGAGAACGCCGAGCAGGCCACAGAACGCGAGCCGGCCGGCTCCGTCGGCCAGGCGCTGGCGCAGCCCCTGTTTCGGGATAGGAGCATCGATCCGGCCCGACTCGCGGTCAACAGCCATTACTTCCTCTGCTCGGTGACCCTGCGGCTTGATCGCAGCACAAGGTATCGTCATGCAGTCATCGAACGCCGCAAGGACGGCTCGACCCATATAATCGCCATGAGCAATCGAACATGCCTGAGCGGACATTACTGTATCTAGGCGAGCCGGGAGAGCCGCCCATCCAGGTCTGGCGTCAGACGGATGGAGAAATCGAGTGCCTCCTGGCCGGCGAGCAGCTCGAAGCCGACAGCGCCGCGGCAGCGGCACTTCGGGCTCAGCCACCATGGGTGGTTATGCCGGCGGCCCAAAGCAGCCTCCTGTGGCTCACCCTTCCGACTCGTCGGCGTGACCAGGCCGAGCGTGCCCTGCCCTACGCGCTGGAGGAGTGGACACTCGACAACCCAGCCCAGTTGCACGCCACCTTGGGGGCACGCCCTGAACGAGACGAAACAAGCTGGCGCTGGCCAGTGCTGTTAGTCGACGCAGAATGGCGCCGCTCGCTGCTGGACTGGCTCGATCAGCTCGGCATCAGCGCGCTCGCACTGATCCATCCGATCGACCTGGAGCCCGTCGTTCAGCCCGGCGAATGGTGGGCCAGCCTTCCGGTTGGCCCCAACGGGCCCATCTGGGTCGCTCACGGCCGACATGCCGGACTGCGCCTGCCGCCCGGCACCGCCTCTGCCGAACAACGTCTGGCCGACACCCTGAACCTTCTTCCTGCCGCCGAACGGCCCGACACGCTCTACTGCGTCGGCTGGGGCGAAGCCGCCGGCCCTCGGCTCGCGGCACTGCTGTCCCAAGACCACCAGCTGGACGACCAAGTGGACGAGCAGGTGGACGACCAAGTGGACGAGCAGGTGGACGACCAGAATAACGATCCGATGCGCGACCTCTCAATCCGGATAGAGCCTACTGTCGCCAGACCAGCCAGCTGGTTCGAGACCATTGCCACCGGCCGACCGCTGCTGTCTGCGATCGAAACGAAAACCGTCGGTCGACGTGGCCGACAATCCAGCCAATGGAAACTGGTCGGCGCACTGACGATCTTGCTGTTCGTCAGCGCCACCGGGCTGCATCTGACGGAAGGCTGGCAGGCCGCCCGCCAGGCCGATCTGCTGGAACAGCGGATCGAGGCCGACTTTCAACAGGCCCTGCCCGGCAGCCGCCTGGTCAACCCGCAAGTCCAGATCGAGCAGGCCTTGGCAGAACTGAGTCCAGCCTCCGCTCTCGCCGGCCCGACGTTTCTCGATCTGGTGGCCGGCATTGCCGAGGCAATGCAGGAGTCACCCGACCAGCCGGCATCCATACGCCTGGTCCGGCTGGATTACAACGGCAAACGGCTCGATGCCCGTTGGGAAAGTGGTGACTACGATCGCTTGCAACAGGCACTACAGCGCCTGCGCGGGCTTCCCGGCCAGCAGGTGGTCTCCGTGGATGCCGCCGTCGAAGGAGACCAGGCGCATATGGAACTATCCCTGGCAGGACGAGCGGATAATCTGACGAGCGAGCACCGGCAGCCATGAACATGCGAAATATCCAGCTCATCGACTCGCTGCAACAAAAGTGGCAGGCATTTTCTGTCAGAGAGCGCCGGGCCTTGGTCGTTGGCGGCCTGATTGGAGCGGTGCTGGCAGGATATTTCCTGATCTGGTCACCAGCAGCCAACTGGGCCACTGAGCAGCAGCAGCGACTGGCCGATGCCGCTACCACCGCGGCCGTAGTCGCTGCGGGTCGCGCACGACTTGAAGTCGAATCCTCAGCCGGTCAGAGCAGCAGACACCCGGGCGCCAATCACTCCCTGCCGGTCGCTCTATCCCCGGCCCACTCCGGCTCGATAATGCAGCAAGCGCAGCAGATCGCCGTCCGGCACGACATCGCAGGATCAATCCAGCGACGGGAGCCGGTGGGTGACGATGGCCTGACCATCCGTTTTGACAGCGTGCCCTTCGCCACCTTGAGCCGCTGGATCAACGAGATGAGTGCCAACCGACTGGAAGTCACCACGGCCGAGCTGCGCCCCGAGACCCCCGAGGCCCCAGCTGGCCTGATCGATGCACGTCTGACCCTTTCCCGGACATCAAGGTGAGCGAGGCGAACCCGGACCGCCCCGTCGACAAGGCGACGCGGCGTTGGCCCAAGACGTATGCCAGAACGTATGGCTGGCTGCTTGGCCTGTTCCTGTTCAGCTGGTTGATCACCGTCGTGGCCACCTGGCCGCTCGAGACAGTGACGCGGTGGTTCGAGCCTCCCCTGGGGGCAAAGATCGTCGCGGTCGACGGGAGCATCTGGAACGGCCGCGCCACGCTGCTCTGGTCAGGCCAGCCGCCGGTCGAGGCCAGCATACGATTCCGTCCCGCCGCGCTGCTTCGATTGTCGGCCGAATGGCAACTGACCGCTCAGAGCGATCAGGCAACTGTCGAGGCAGGCATCAGCCCGCGCCGCTCAGCTGACGGCGGGCTTGCCGCCACCATCTCGCATCTCGATGCCCACATCGCGGCAGGCGCTTCCTGGCTAAAAGACATCTTCCCTCTGCCCATTGACGGCCGTCTTGATGTGATCGGCAGGGATCTGAAAATCGCCGCCACTGGCCATAGCGGTCTTCTGACCCTGACCTGGCCTGAGGCAACACTCGATCTGGCACAGCGCCTGCCACTTGGCCGCCTGGTTGCCGAGGTCGAGCTGAATGACGGGATGCTCATGGCGCAGATCAGATCGGCTGCCGAAGCTCCCCCCGGCAGCCCGCTGGTGGATCTTGTGCTCGAGGGGCCAGCAGACGGCACGTTGACCGTGCATGGCCATCTGGATCCGGCCGGCGACGAGGAGTTGACTCGCCAGCTGCTGCTGTTGGGCTCCCCAGGAGCAGATGGCAGAATCCGCATCGAACACCATCTTGCTCCAGACAACCAGGCAGCCAAATGGCCGGATATGCGGCCAGATGAATCCACCAGATTTCGTATTTCCAGATTCCCTATTTCATGACAGCCCATCGCTGTACCCACTCGACGCGGGTTATCATGCCGGGATGCGCAATATCATCTTGATCGGCCCGATGGGGGCCGGGAAAACCACCATTGGTCGCCTGCTGGCCAACCGACTCGGCTGGCAGTTTCACGACTCCGACCGGGAGATCGAGAAGCGTACTGGCGCGAGCATCCCGCTGATCTTCGATATCGAGGGTGAGGCCGGCTTTCGCCAGCGTGAACACGACATGCTGGCCGAACTCACCGCCGGCAGCGGCATCGTCTTGGCGACCGGTGGTGGCGCCGTACTGCGTGCGGACAACCGCGAGTTGTTACGCGAGAACGGGCTCGTGATCTACCTCTACACCACGGTCGAGCGGCAGTTCGAACGCACCCGCCACGATACCCAACGCCCTCTGCTGCAAAAAGGCGATCGACGCGCGACACTGCAACGGCTGATGGACGAGCGCGACCCGCTCTACCGAGAGACCGCCCACCAGGTGCTTGAGACCGGTGGCCAGACTCCGCGCGTCATGGCCGACCGCATCCTGGCCGCCAGCGGTTTGGGCGGTGCCGCTCCCGATGCACCACGCTCGCGTTGATGTAAACTGCCTGCCACGGCCCCTCAACTGTGGTCGTTCCCCGCAGATCTCCACTCAACAGGCCCATAGCTCATGAACGATCCCGCAGCCACCCGTGCCACCCAGCCGACCACCATCACCGTGGAGCTCGGCGAACGCAGCTATCCGATCTTCATCGACAGCGGCTTGATCGACGGCGACCTGCTGGCGCCGTTTATCCCGTCGAGCCGAGCGGTCATCATCAGCAATACCACCGTCGCCCCCCTGTATGCCGACCGCCTCACACGGGCACTCGAGTCGGCCGACAAACAGATCGACACCCTGGTCCTGCCGGATGGCGAGCAGTACAAGAACCTCGAGACGCTCGGGACGATCTATGACTTCCTGATGGAAAAGCAGGTCGACCGCAAAACCACCCTGATCGCGCTCGGCGGCGGCGTCATCGGTGACATCACCGGTTTTGCCGCCGCCAGCTTCCAGCGGGGCCTGCCCTTTATCCAGGTGCCCACCACCCTGCTCGCCCAGGTAGACAGCTCAGTGGGCGGCAAGACCGGTGTGAACCACCCGCGCGGCAAGAACATGATCGGTGCGTTCTATCAGCCCCGCTGCGTACTCGCCGACATCGGCAGTCTCGACACCCTGCCCGACCGTGAGCTCTCCGCCGGATTGGCCGAGGTGATCAAATACGGCCTGCTCTGGGATGAGGATTTTCTCGCCTGGATCGAGGCCCATATCGTCGATCTTCGCCAGCGCGACCAGGCCGCCTTGACCGAGGCGATTCGTCAGTCCTGTCTGATCAAGGCCGAAATCGTCCGTCAGGACGAGCGCGAGAGCGGCATCCGTGCCCTGCTGAACTTGGGGCACACCTTCGGCCACGCCATCGAGGCCGGCATGGGTTACGGCCGCTGGCTGCACGGCGAGGCGGTTGGCGCGGGCATGTGCATGGCCGCGGATCTGTCCCGCCGGCTGGGCCTGATCGACGCCCAGGCCGTACGCCGTATTGAAACCTTGATCGATGCCGCCGGTCTACCGACCCGAGCACCAGCCGAGCTCTCCACCGAGCGGCTGCGCGCGCTGATGGACAGCGACAAGAAGGTCGAGAGCGGCCGGCTGCGACTGGTAGTGCTCGGTCGTCTCGGCCAGGCTCGTCTGGTCAACCAGGTGCCCGAACAAACCATCCTCGACACCATCGACGCGGCCCGAGCCGCATCCTAAGCGACACGAAAACACCGCACCAGAAGGAATCTGCCCATGACCACCGCGACGGACCACGCCCTGGAACAGGCTGAACGGATTGTTCAGTACGCCAAATACTCCGACCGGTTCATGGTTGTGGAAGGCGCTTCCATCGCCGAGCGCCGCGCCTTCGTCAAGCTCATCGGTCTGAAACTGCCACAACAGGTCCGCCCGGTGGTCCTGCGTGCCGATGGCGGCAATGGGGCCAACGCCCTGATCGAACAGCTCAGTACGCTGCTGCAACTCTCTGCCGGCATCGACACCATCGAGCAACTGGTCAACGCGGCGACCACTGCCCTGGAAGGACAGGAGCGGTTGCTGATCGTGCTGGAGGACGCCAACCACTGGCTCGATTCCGATGGGGCGGAGGCCCTGTTTGAGCTGTTCACCCAGGCACAGGGTCTGGCGCGTGAGCGGCTGCTGTTCCTGCTGATCGGCAACCCGGGCCTCTGCGAGCGCGTGGAGACTGTTCCACCGCTGGTCAGCCTGGTACCCGACCTGTTTTGCACCCAGCTGCTCGGCACGCCTGCCGATACCGTCGCCCCCTCGCCACATTCGCCCACTCCCGCTGCTGCAACAGCCGCCTCCAGCGTCGATGGCAGGGCGGAGACAGTCGCCACAGCGGCAGCCAACCCCGGCCCCCGTTCTGCCCGTTCCATATGGGCCAACCCCACCCTGTTGATCGCCGCGGTAGTCAGTGTCGCCGTGGTAAGCGTGGGCACATTCGCGCTGCTGGGCCGCTCGAAGGCCCCTGAGCCGGCGCCAGCCACGAGCCTCGCAATAAAGGACACCAGCAAGTCCGCAGCCACCACGCAGGCATCCTCCACCAGCAACGAGCGTAGCGGCCAAGAAAATAGCCAGAAGGACCAGGGCGTCACGACGGCCACCGCCCAATCCGCTCAGCTGCCGGCCGATCACAGTACGCCCCGACACGTGCCGTTCCCATCGGCGTCCCTGGAAATTGCCGACAGCGAGATTGCCGACAGCGCGGAGACTGCTGACCATGTCACCCGCAAGCCCGAGGCTGAGGTCGTAGAAAAGGCAGCGGCCAGGACAGACACTGACGCCAAAGCCGATCCAGCCCCAAGCAAGCCAGCCGCTGCCCAGACCGCCTCAACCAAACAGGAAAGCACCCAGGTCGAGACCACTACCACCCGGCCTGCCGAGGTCGACAATCCCTGGTTCCGTGACCAGCCGCGTGCGCGCGCCGCCATTCAGATGGGCGCCTTTGGCAGGCTCGAGGATGCCAACGCGCTGATCAACCGCTTCGTCGATGAAAGCCGACCGCGTGATCAGTGGCGCATCTACACCCAGATCATCGACGGCAAGACCCTCTACACGGTCACCTTCGGCAACTACGCCTCCGCCGAGCGGGCGCGCCATGCGGTCGACAACCTCCCGGCCCCGCTGCGCGAACTCAAGCCCTACCCCCGTTCAGTCGGCACGATCCAGGACCGCCTCGCTGAAGCGGGCTCATGATCAGCTTGGCGGGCGTAGCGCATCGATTTGCCCAGATCTCACCGGGTCGATAGAATTTCTGCCCGTTGGCACAATCTCTTCCGGATTCAATAGGTTGCGCAAGGTTGTGAGTCCAGGGAACTCTGCACAAACCCTCCACCCTGGTTATAAAAGCAGAGCGGAGCTTCCCTAGTGGCATGGTCGTTCTCCTCAGCCATACTCGAGCATACTGAGTCCAGACCGGCCACCAATGTCGGTCCCGGCACAGCCCGTGGTTCTGCCCGCGGCCTCGACGAGACCAATGGCCTTGGGTCGAGCGCAACCCACATGGGCGGCACGACATCCCGCCGCTGCTGGCCGCCGAGCGCAGGCAACACCAACACACCGGCCACATCACCAGCATCTACCGTCAGCTTTCGAGAAACATGCCCATCGCCGCGACCGCACGCCTGTCCGCCAGAACCTCAACGACTTCGATCCATTCCAGCAGCGCGGCTGGTAGATCAAACCGAAGCCGATGGGGATTTGTGCACCGGTCGATCGGCCCCACCCGTCAGCCGGGAGTGGCGTCATGAGCCGTATTCCGGAGGCATTCATCGAGGAGGTGGTCGGGCGCTCGGATATCGTTGAGGTAATCAACGCACGCGTGCCGCTGCAGAAGAAGGGCAAGGAATACGCCGCCTGCTGCCCCTTCCACCAGGAAAAGACCCCTTCGTTTTTTGTCACGCCAGAAAAACAGTTCTATCACTGCTTTGGCTGCGGGGCGCATGGAAACGTGGTGGGATTCCTGATGGAATTCGACCATCTCGACTTCCCCACCGCGATCGAACACCTCGCCGGGCGGCTCGGCCTTGAGATTCCGCGCGAAAAGGGCGACCAGGAGAAGCTCGACCGGATTGGCCGGCTGCGCCAGGTCACCGCGCTGGCGAGTGACTGGTTTCGCGGCAACCTGCGCCAGTCGCCCGAGGCGATCGACTTTCTCAAGCAACGAGGCCTGAGCGGCGAGACGGCCGCCCGCTTCGCGCTGGGTTTCGCCCCGCCCGGCAACCGCATCGCGGCAGCATTGAACGGCCAGGCCAGTCCCGAAGAACTGGTCGCTACGGGCCTGCTGATCCAGCTGGACGACGGGGATCGCTACGATCGATTCCGCGGCCGAGTGATTTTCCCCATCCGGGATCCACGCGGCCACGTGATCGGCTTCGGCGGCCGAGTCATCGGAGCGGGTGAACCGAAATACCTCAACTCACCCGAGACCGATCTGTTCCACAAGGGCTACGGTGTCTATGGTCTGTACGAGTCGCGCCGGATCGACCAGCGCCCTGGCCAGCTGATCATTGTTGAAGGCTACCTGGATGTCATCCTGCTGGCCCAGAACGGCATTCATCACGTGGTGGCGACCCTGGGGACGGCCACCAGCGCCGAACAGCTGGCCCTGCTCTTTCGCCAGACCGACCGGCTGGTGTTCTGTTTCGATGGCGATGCCGCCGGGCGGCGCGCGGCGGTCAGGGCGCTTTCGGTGGCCCTGCCACTGATGCAGGATGGCCGAGATCTGCGTTTCGCCTTCCTGCCCGAGGGAGAGGACCCCGACAGCTATGTCCGCCAGCACGGCCGGGCCGGCTTCGAGCAACTGGTCGAACAGGAGGCGCTGGGTTTTGACCGCTTTCTCACTCTGCATCTGGATGAAAGCATTCCCGGAGACGACCCCGCTGCCCGCGCTCGCAAGAACAAGCAGGCCCACCAGCTGATCGAGTGCATGCCATTCGGCAGCCTGCGCAGACTGACTGCACGCCAGGTTGATCGCCACCACGGTCTGTTCGGCCGCCCGATGTACCAGGCGGCCGAGGCCACCCGCCCGACGGCGGCCAAGCGACCGCCAACCATGCGCTCCGAGGAACACGTCATTCTGCGGTTGTTATTGACCCACCCGCGACTGATCAAGCGTGTCCAGACTGATGCGGCGTGGCACAAGGGCCAGCCACCAGCGGTCATCATCCGCTTGCTGGAGGACGAGCTGCAGACCGAGGATCAGCTGCTGGCCGATGCCCAAGATCTCGTCGGTATTGAAAACGAGGAAATCGCCGCCACAATGCTGGATGACATTCTGGACAAGCGCCGCCAACGTCATGCCCTGGCCGAGAAGAAACGACAATTCCGCTCGGGGCTGACGGGCGACTCGACCGGCGGGTCGACAGAATCCTGAGCAGTGACCGACCAAGGGTCGGACCAGGCTCCGCATGGACGGACAGGCAGAAAATTGTTATAATGGCCTGTTCCCCAACGAGAAAAAGCTCGAGCCAGCAGCCTGTCGGAAACGACTGGCCCTTCGGCTCGTCTTCCCGCGCGAGGTCAGGCGTTTTCTCGCGCCGCCGGATTTCAGATTCAGCGACACCGTGCCAACGGCGATCACGCCGCGGCGCGACATCAGACGTTTTCACCTAATTGCCGAAGCAGGTTCTACCCGATGCAGAAAGACCAACAAACCAGTATCCAGCAGCTGATCGCCCTGGGCAAAGAGCAGGGTCACCTGACGTATGCCCAGATCAATGACCACCTGCCTGACTCGCTGGTCGACGCCGAACAGATCGACGTGATCATCGGCATGATCCAGGACATTGGCATCCATGTGGCCGAAAAAGCCCCGGACAAGGATGACCTGGCCCTGTCGGACGAGCAGCGCGTTTCCGAAGACGACACAACCACCGAGGAGGCCGTCGCCGTGCTCGCCTCGCAGGTGGAGGCCGAATTCGGCCGCACCACCGATCCCGTCCGCATGTACATGCGGGAGATGGGTACGGTCGATCTGCTCACCCGTGAGGGCGAAGTCGCGATCGCCAAGCGCATCGAGGAAGGCCTGCGCCTGGTCACCATTGCCATGGCCGGCTTTCCGCCAACGCTCGACACCCTGCTGGCCGAATACGCCCGGGTCGAAGCCGGAGACGCCAGACTCGCCGACGTGATTGTCGGGTTCCAGCCGCTTGACGACGAGATCCAGCCCCCGGGTGGCAAGAAAAAAGACGACGATGACGAAGACGACAAGAAGAAGGCCGGCGTCGACACCGAGGCCATCCATGCGGACCTCATGCGACTCAAGGATCTGCACGAACAGCGCCGCACCATTGCGACCAAGACCCGCAAGGCAAAGACCGACGCCGCTCGGATCCAGGCACTGACCGACCAGATCGCCGAGCTGTTTGTCACCCTCAAGCTTCATCAGAACTTCTTTGATCGACTGGTTTTGCAAGTGCGCGACACGATCAGACGTGTCCGCCTGCTGGAAAGGCAGATCATGCAGCTGGCTGTCGAGAAGGGCGGCATCGATCGCCAGACCTTCATTCAGGCCTTTCGCGGCCACGAGACCAGCAACGACTGGATCGCCGAGGTCACCAAGGGCAAGCCGTCGGCCAAGTTCACCGCCGTCCAGCCGGAAATCGAGCGCCTGGCCAAACGCCTGGCGTCAGTCGAGCGCAGCACCCAGCTCTCCATAGCCGGTATCCGTGAGGTCAACCGCCAGGTCAACCTGGGTGAGACCAAGGCCCGCCGGGCGAAGAAGGACATGATCGAGGCCAACCTGCGTCTCGTGATCTCGATCGCCAAGCGCTACACCAACCGCGGCCTGCAATTCCTCGACCTGATCCAGGAAGGCAACATCGGCCTGATGAAAGCGGTCGACAAATTCGAATACCGGCGCGGGTTCAAGTTCTCGACCTATGCCACCTGGTGGATCCGTCAGGCGATCACCCGCTCGATCGCCGACCAGGCGCGCACCATCCGTATCCCGGTGCACATGATCGAGACCATCAACAAGCTCAACCGCATCAGCCGGCAGATGCTCCAGGAGATGGGGCGCGATGCCACCGCGGAAGAACTGTCCGAACGGATGGATCTGCCCGAGGACAGGGTCCGTCGCGTGATGAAGATCTCCAGGGAGCCCATTTCCATGGAGACACCGATCGGCGAGGATGACGATTCGAGCCTGGGCGACTTCATCGAGGACCAGAGCGCGGTCTCGCCACTGGATTCAGCCACCAGCGAGTCGCTCTCGGAGATCGTCCGCGAGATCCTCTCGACCCTGACCCCGCGTGAAGCCAAGGTGCTGATGATGCGCTTCGGCATCAGCATGAACACCGACCACACCCTCGAAGAGGTCGGCAAGCAGTTCGACGTCACCCGCGAGCGCATCCGTCAGATCGAGGCCAAGGCCCTGCGCAAGTTGCGCCACCCGTCCCGTTCGGAAAAACTGCGCAGCTTCATCGACGCACATATGGAATAATCCCACCCCGGCCGGCTACCTTCGCCGGCCTTTCCACCTCGGGCCCATAGCTCAGTTGGTTAGAGCAGGCGACTCATAATCGCTTGGTCGCTGGTTCGAGTCCAGCTGGGCCCACCATTACAAATCAAAGAGTTAGCGAGACCTTCTCGCCAGCCACAACCAGCAGAAAAAAGCGTTGGGATCCCCTTGGACTCCCTTGCTCATACAAACTGCCCGCTCCGGATGATCTCCGGCGCGGGCTTTTTCGTGGTCTTTTCGTAGTCTTTTCGTAGTCTTTGTCATGATCCAGGGAAGCCCTGCTGCCACCATGGGGCGAACAGCGGGATGACTGTCATCGCAGCGTCACCCCGTACAAATAAAAACCGATGCGCTATACATTTGAGCGAGAGGTTTGGAGTCAAGGTTTGTTGACTCAGCCTGTTGGAAGTATTCGCCGCATCGCGGTTCATTGCACCCGTACCCCTTCATCACCGTCAACTGAACTCTGAGAGAGCGCATCGTGCTTGTCACCAGTCTGATCACCCTTCACCTGCTGAGGCGACCCCTTGTCTGACGGCCTGCAGATCGTCCTGTGCCCGGACAGCTTCAAGGGCAGTCTGGATGCCACCACTGTGGCCGCGGCCATGGCGCGTGGTGTGCATGCAGCCTGCCCGACCGCCCGGGTGCACGCCTTGCCGATGGCCGATGGTGGCGAGGGCAGTGCGAGGCTGATCGCGCAGGCCCTCGGCTGGGAATGGCAACTGGCGGAGGTGCATGGCCCGACCGGCGAGCGCGTTACCGCCGGCTGGGGACTCGATTCCGACGACCGGCGGGCGGTGATCGATGTCGCCTCGGCCTGCGGGCTGGATCTCGTGCCACCAGACCGCCGCGATCCCCGGCAGCTCGATAGCCGTGGTGTCGGTGAACTGATGTCTGCGGCAATGGATGCCGGCATCCGACAATTGATGATCGGCCTGGGTGGCAGCGGCACCGTCGATGGTGGCGCGGGCATGCTGGCCGCTCTGGGCCTGCGCTTTCTCGATGGCGATGGCGACCTGCTCCCGCCCGCACCGGCAGAACTGGCCACACTGGCAGCCGTGGATGGCTCAGGTCTCGATCCGCGCCTGGCGGAGCTCGAGATCATCCTGCTCAGTGATGTCGATAACCCGCTCATCGGCCCAGACGGCGCCAGCGCCGTGTTCGGGCCACAAAAGGGCCTCGCCGAGGCCGACATTGAGGCGATGGATGCCCATCTGGCACGGCTGGCCAAGGTGTTCGTCGCGGCGAACCTGCTGCACTGTCCGACAGACACGCCTGAAAAAACACCCGGGGCAGGTGCGGCTGGCGGGTTGGGGTTTGCTCTCAACTGCGTTCTGGGTGGTTCGACGCAGATGGGGGCTTCCTGTATCGCCGATCTGATCGGGCTGAATGTAGCCATCGCCCGCGCCGATTGGGTGATCACTGGCGAGGGGCAGATCGACGGCCAGACCTTGCGTGGCAAGGTGGTGGCCGAGGTGATCGGCCGGGCCCAGAAACACGGGGTGCCGGTGGCAGCGGTGGCGGGCCGTATCACCGCCAGCCGGGAGGAACTGGCTGCTCTGGGTCTGGCCGACGCCCGAGCCCTCTGCGACGGCTCGCTCACCCTGGAGCAGGCCATGGCCGAACCGGCGCGCTGGATCGCCACCCGTACCGAAGCACTGATGCGGACCATCTGTGAACGACGCAACTGACGGCCACCGGTCCCTCAGGAAAGCTCACCGCGAGACGGCGGTCCGGTCGCCTGCGCGCCTGAAGGGGCTTCTGCGGATCCGTTGCGGCGGCAGCCTTCCCGCCCGATCAGATCGGCGATGCAGGCCGAAGGTACGGGAGTGCCTTTAGCTGCCCTGCCGTGAAACCACGAAAGAGGCTCGACCAAGCGGGCAGGGACACTCATCTTAGCCAACGAAGGTGGTGCTCAAGAGGTAGGCGGTGTAACCGACGAAAGCGGCCAGTAGCGCCGCGCCCTCGAACCGGTTGATGCGCCCGGGGCTGCCACGAAAGCCATAGGCAAAGAAGAACAGCGCCAGCGTCAGCCCCCCCATCACCAGCATGTCGCGGCTGAATACCTCGGGCTCCACGGCCATGGGATGAATCACGCCAGCCAGGCCGACGACCGCCAGCGTGTTGAACAGGTTCGAGCCGATGATGTTGCCCAGCGCCATGTCGTGCTCGTGCTTGCGGACTGCCGCGATCGAGGAGGCCAACTCCGGCAGTGAGGTGCCAATGGCCACCACCGTCAGACCGATGACCAGATCACTGACACCGAAGAACTGGGCGATGTCGACCGCGCCCCACACCAGCAGCCGCGAGCTGATCACCAGAAGCAACAATCCGATGACAATCCACATAAAGGCCCGTTTCACCGGCATCTGTTGGGACTGCAGTTTCCGCTCGACCTCGCTGCCGAGGGCGTCGACCTGGCCGCGGCGCCCCTGGTAGATATTCCAGCCCAGCAGCACCACCAGCAGCACCAGCAACACGATCGCCTCAAGACGGGTGACCTCGCCGTCCTGCACCTGCCAGGCGGCAAGGGCCGTGACCGCCAGCAGGATCGGCAGCTCGCGGCGGATCACCTGCGAGTGAACGGCTATCGGGGCGATTAGGGCAGTCAAGCCGAGAATCAGGGCAATATTGGCGATGTTCGAACCGTAGGCGTTCCCCAAGGCGATACCGGGACTACCGTCAATGGCAGACATGACCGACACCACCAGCTCGGGCGCCGAGGTGCCGAAGCCCATGATCACCATGCCAATCAGCAGCGGCGACATGCCGAAATGCTTCGCCGTGGCAGCCGCCCCCTCGACGAAACGATCAGCGCTCCAGACCAGCAGCACCAGTCCCACCAACACGGCCAACACAGGCACCGTCATTACAAACTCCTCGTTCACGACTGGTCGTTTCGGCCCATAGACCGTATTCCGGACGCCACTTTAATGCAGAAACGCCGATTTTCGCAGGCCCTTCGGACATAGAAAATTTCCGCCAACCGCTGAAACGTATTGCAAACAATTCCTGTTTGCATGCCCAATCCGGCTGTTTTACTCTGCCCGCTCTTTCCTCACGCGCCACAACTCATGTCCGAAATCCCCCCGGCCCACCAGACGCCTCCCACCAGGCAGCGCCGCTATTGGCTAGCCGGTGCCGTTACAAGTCTTTTTCTGCATGCCGCCGTCATCTGGGGCGTCCTGATGTGGGCCCGCCCAGAGGATGCGCTGACCGTCACAACTCGATCTGTCGGCACCCCGGTCGAGGCACAATGGGTGGATTTGAGCCAGACGGATCTCAAGCCGATATCACCCGAGACCGCCCCCAAGACAACACCGGCCGAGACAACGCCACCCAGGCATGTCCCGGCGCCGACACCAACACCAACACCAACACCAACACCAACACCAACACCAACACCAACACCAACACCGACACCAGAGCCAGAGCCAGAGCCGGAGCCAGAGCCGGAGCCGGAGCCGGAGCCAGAGCCGGAGCCGGAGCCGGAGCCGGAGCCGGAGCCAGAGCCAGAGCCAGAGCCAGAGCCGGAGCCGGAGCCGGAGCCAGAGCCAGA
>JBAYRD010000005.1:0-117306 GCA_041676845.1 Halothiobacillaceae bacterium
CACGAATCGATAGTGTCTCTGCGGGACCGCCAAGGGTCCAGATGCCAGGCGCAGTCCGCCGTGAAGGGCGGTGGTCCTTTACAAGGACTGCAACACCGCAGATGGGCCCTTGGCGGCCCGCCCAAAGGGGCTGGCGGGTTTGCCCGCACTCGGCGTTGCCGCCCCTCGACGGGCACTGAGCCCACCTTCGGGACGGCGCCTTGATTGCAAACAAACCCGGCAGCCAGAGGCGCCATCGATTCGTGTAGAGCTTCCCTAGCTCGCAGCGAACAATCGATCGAGATTTCGATAACCGATCGCCTCGGCCAATACGGCAGCATCAATCGCTGGGCGGTCGTCATAGTCGGCGATGCTGCGTGCCAGCTTCAGTATCCGCTCCCGGGCCCGCCCCGACAGTTTCAGCTTTTCCATCGCCTGATTAAGCATGCTCCGTTCTGCCGCTGCCAGCGGCACCTGTTCGGCCAGGCCACGTGCATCCAGTCGCGCATTTACCACGCCCTGTCGCGCCAACATGCGTTGCCTGGCTGCAATCACCTGGGCCCGGATGGTCGCGCTGTCCTCACCCGTTGCCGCGGGGCGATCCAGGTCAGCCGCCGGCACGCGCGGGACCTCGAGATGGATGTCGATTCGATCGAGTAGAGGGCCGGAGACCTTGGCTCGATAGCGCTGGGCGGCATGCGAATGGATCTCGCTGCCCTGCGGCGATGGGTTCATGGCCGCCACCAGCTGGAAATCTGCCGGAAAGGTCGCCTGGCGGGCGGCGCGGGAAATCATCACCGAACCCATTTCCATTGGCTCACGCAAGGCCTCGAGTACTCGCCGGTCGAATTCAGGCAGTTCATCGAGGAACAATGTGCCGTGATGAGCCAGCGAGATTTCGCCCGGTCCGGGCTGTGATCCTCCGCCGATCAGGGCCGCTGCCGAGGCCGTGTGATGTGGGCTGCGGAACGGGCGTAGCCCGAAATCATCGGGGTCAAAGCCGGCTGGCGTGACGGTGGCTATTTCTGCCACTGCCAGGGATTCCTGTTCGGTCAGTGGTGGCAGAATGCCGGCGAGCCGTCGGGCAAGCATGCTCTTGCCACTCCCTGGCGGTCCGATCAAGAGCAGGTTGTGGCCGCCGGCCGCTGCGATGGCAAGCGCTCGCTTGGCACGTGGCTGGCCACGCACATCGGCGAGATCGCCATCGATGGCCGGATCAATCGGGAGAGGAGGCTGGTGTCGAAGCCGCTCGGGATCGCTGCCACCGGCCAGGTAGCTGACCACCTCGGCCAGGTGATGCAGCGCACGGCCATCGACGTTCGGGATGAGTTCGGCCTCCGCACGCGCAGAGGCCGGCAGCAGTAGTTCTCGTTTGGCGTCGCGTGCGGCACGCGCAGCCGAGAGGGTGCCGCGGATGGAGCGCAGTGAGCCATCGAGTGAAAGTTCACCGAGGCATTCGATCCGTGACAGATGCTTTTTTGCTGTCGCCGGGAGCTGCCCGGTTGCTCCCAGGATCGCCAGGGCGATCGCGAGATCAAACCGGGCGCTCTCCTTGGGCAGATCGGCGGGAGCGAGGTTGACCGTCAACCGGCGTGGCGGGAATTCGAAACCCGAGGACAGGATGGCGGCTCGCACACGATCACGCGATTCACGCACGGCGGTTTCGGGCAGGCCGACCAGCGTGAACGCTGGCAGGCCGGGGGCGACGTGCGCCTCGACCGTGACCGCAGGGGCCTCGATACCGAGCAGCGCCCGGCTGTGGATTTTGGCGATGGGCATGTCCGTATGCCTCGGTGGCGATGATATGTGATGCACACCTCAGGTCTGGCTCGGATCAGGCCTGAGCGGTGGGGTCGTGCAGAGCTTCCCTAGCTGGCGGGATCGTCTTCTTTTGTTGCTTCGGTCAGGTGTTTTTCCAGCTGGGCCACACGCTGCTCAAGCGCTTCGAGCTTGGCACGAGTGCGTGCCAATACCTGTGTCTGGATGTCGAACTCCTCACGCGTGACCAGATCCATGCGGGAAAAACCGCTGCTGACGGCTTGGCGGACCGCCTTCTCGAATTCCTGCTTGCCTTCGCGCAGGCTCTCGGGCATCGCTTGTTCGATACGCCGGGAAATTTCCTCGATCGTTTGACTGATGGACATCTGGCCACCTCACTGTAGTTCGTCGTCGATGGTATTCCGATTGTTGGGGATGCCTCCGGCAGATGCAAATTCCTGCGTTGAGACGTGGACAGGCAGGGGTGTCTCAACCTGGGCTGCCCAACATCGGGTTGGTACGGAAAATGCTGCCCTCTCCGGACTGGGCCGCCGGATTGGTAGAGAAGGCAGGGTTCTGATTTGGGGAATCACCCGCTGGCCAGTCAGGCTATTGCCCGGACCCTGACTATTGAGGATGCGGCTTGATCACAGTCAGTCGTCCGTTGTCGGCGTGAGCTGCGTGATGTCATGGGCGCCGAGAAACGCTTCGAAGATGTCCACCTGCTCTTCCGGGACCATTATGCTGGCTGTCACCTCTTCGCCATAATCGATCGATAGCAGTTTGGCCTGGTGCTGGAAGGCCCAGTGGCGCAGTGGTTGCTCCTGCGCGAAATCGAAACGTAGTCGGTAGTGCCGTTGTGGGCGGTGCTCCGTTAACGGCAGTTCGGCCAGAACCAGCTGAGTGGCACCGGAATAGGCGCGCACCAGGCCGCCTGCGCCGAGCTTGATGCCACCGAAATAGCGGGAGACCACGACGATCACATCGCCAATGTCCTTGTGCTGGATAACGTTCAGGATGGGTCTGCCAGCAGTGCCTCCAGGCTCACCATCGTCGCTCATCGCCGCTGTGGCGGCCGTGGCGGGGTTGCCGATCAGATAGGCCCAGCAATGATGTCTGGCATCAGGGTAGTCGGTCTGGACGGTCTCGACGAATGCCAGGGCCTCTTCACGACCGCTGACCTTGCCGGCACGGGCGATAAAGCGGCTCTTTCTTATTTCAAGCTCTCGTTCGAGCGTCGAGGCTGGGGTGAAGAACGGGTCTGGCTGGGTATTTTCACTCATGGCAAACATGAAAAACGCCTGCCCAATGGCGGCAGGCGTGGATAGAGACAAAAATCTGTATTGCCCTCATCAACGGATGAGTTGGGCTTCAACCGAGTCACGGGTCTCGCGGTCGACCAAATGTTCGACCAGCGCAAGGGCGAAGTCGATTGCCGCACCCGGACTGCGCCCGGTGATCAGATTGCCGTCGACCACGACCGGCTCGTCAATGACCTCGGCACCCCGTGTCTCGGTCTCGGTCAGTGATCCGGGGTAGTGGGTGATGCGGCGGCCCTTGAGCAACCCGGCGGCGGCGAGCACCTTGGGTGCGGCGCAGATGGCGCCAATCCAGCGCCCGGCCACTGACTGGTCCTGTAGTCGCTTGAGCACCCGCTCGTCGGCGGCCAGGTTGTTGGTTCCCGGTTGGCCGCCGGGCAGGACGATGGCATCAAAGACGCGATCCTCGCGAAGCAGCCCCAGGTTGCTGTCAGTGACCACCGTGGTGCCGTGTGCAGCTGTCACTTCGTCCGCGTGCAGGGCCAGGACCTCTACCTGTACGCCGCCACGGCGCAGGATATCGATGGTCGTGATCGCCTCCAGGTCCTCGAAACCGGGGGCCAGCAGGATCAAAGCCTTGCTTGTCATTTCGTTTTTTACTCCGTAGTCAACTTGCCCATGGCCTATCGGCGCAGGTTCTTGCTGACGATCACCATCCCCTTGAGCATGTTCAGGGCTTCGTAGAGCTGGTAGTCGCGAATCACCAGGGGATCGTCCTCTTCCTCATCCTTTATAGCCGGCCGGGTGCTTTTCTTCTGGTCTTCGGTCTCGGCATCACCGTTGAGCAGGTGCCCGGCCAGGCTGGCCTCGGAAATTGAAAACACCTCCTCGATATCACTGACCTTGAGTTGGTGAACCGTGACGTCGGGCTTGATGCCCTCGGCCTGGATGGAGCGACCGCTGGGGGTGTAGTAGCGCGCTGTCGTCAGGCGCAATGCGCCACCGTTTGCCAGCGGCATGATTGACTGCACCGAGCCCTTGCCGAAAGTTTGCTCACCGATGACCAGGGCGCGGCCACTGTCCTGTAGGGCACCAGCGACGATTTCCGACGCCGACGCCGAGCCGCCGTTGACCAGCACGACGATCGGTGCCTTGTCGAGGCGGTCGCCTCGGCTGGCCTCGAAACTCATTTTGGCGTCTGCAACGCGTCCCTTGGTGTAGACGATCTGACCTTTATCGAGAAAGGTGTCGACCATTTCGACCGCGCCATCAAGCACGCCACCCGGGTTGTTGCGCAGATCGAGCACCAGGCCCTGGAGCGGTGTGTCGTCATTCTCTTTGACCAGCGCGTCGATGGCATCGTGCATCTGCTCGACGGTCCGCGACTGGAACTGCGACACGCGGATATAGCCCAGGCCGGGTTCCAGCATCTTGTGTCGAATCGACTCGGTCTTGATGATGGCTCGCGTGATGGTGAATTCGAGCGGTTTCTTCTCACCTTCGCGAACAATGGTCAGGTCGATGTTCGTGCCTGGTTTGCCGCGCATGCGCTTGACCGCCTTCTCCAGGTCCAGATTCTGGGTGAGCTCGCCGTCGATACGGAGGATCTTGTCACCTGCCTCAAGTCCGGCCCGCTGAGCTGGGGTGTCGTCAATGGGGGCGATCACGGTGAGTACACCATCCTTCATGCCCACCTGGATGCCCAGACCGCCAAATTCACCGCTGGTGGATTCGCGCAGGTTCTTGAACTCCTCGTCGTCGAGATAGCCCGAATGCGGGTCGAGTTCGGAAATCATTCCACGGATGGAGTTCTCGATCAGCTGACGCTCGCTGATGTCGTCAACGTAATCCGAGCGGACCCGGTCAAGAACGTCGGAATAGGTGCGCAGCTCTTCCAGCGGAATATTGGCCGCACCGTTGCCGACCGGGCGGTCGGCCACCGCATTGATGGTGATGGCGATGGCAAAGCCGAAAAAGGCGGCGATGCCCAGGCTCGAGGCCTTGCGGATCCAACTCGTCATGCGTGCTTTCTCTCTAGAGATGTTCGTCGGTATCTTGACCCTGCGGGAGCGGCCCTTCCATCATGGTGGGGGCAACCACCTGGCGATCAAGTGCCCATCGGCAGACCGCCTACTATGCCATGGTCAAGGGGGTGGCTGCGAGTCCGTTCGTCCGGAGATAGGGGTGTACAGGGCGAGTCGGAAACACGGCCCGCAGTGTGCGTCGGATTTGCTGATCAGTCGTTGAGTGCCGTGCGCCAGGCGGGCCAGCGCGAGGGGTTGATCGGTCGGTTGCCGCGGCGCACTTCCACATACAACCCTTCTCGATCAGCATCGATTACCCCGGAGGAGCACATCGTCTGGCCGCGGACGACCTGCTCTCCTTTCGACACGTCGAGCGAGCGGCAGTGGGCATACAGGGACAGGTAATTGTCGTGGTGCCGCAGCATCACCAGCTGGCCCCAGCCCTTGAGAGGGCCGGAGAAGGCAACCGTGCCCGCGGCGATGGCCCGAACCGGGCTGCCGGCAGGCGCGCGAAATTCCACCCCTTCGGTACGCAGCTGACCTGACGGCAGGCTCTCGCCGAAGCCGCGCCGGATTTGGCCAGCGATCGGGATGCCGCTGGTTGTCACGGGCCTGTCGCTGGTCGGTTTGTCGGGTAGTGGTGTCTTTTTTGCTGCCTCGCGGCGGGCGGCAGCCACTTCGCGGTCGAGCCGACGTTTGCGCTCCAGCATGGACTTGAGTGCCTGTTGTTGCTCGTCGAGTGTCTGACCCAGGTGCGCAAGCAGGCGTTGTTGTTCGTCGAGTGCCTCGCGGATTGTTTGATTATGCGCATCCAGGCGTTCGCCAGCTTGCTGGAGGGAGCGTTCAGTGACAACGATCGCCGCACGGTTCTCGGTCAATTCGATCTGCTGCGCTTCGAGTGACCGCAAGGTGTCCTGGACGGGGTGAATCAATGCCTGCAGATAACGGAGATCACGATTGGCCTGCAGGGCATTTCCGTCACCGAGCACCGCCTGCAGGATACTGCCACGTGTCAGCGGATAGGCTGCTCGAAGTCGCCGCATCAGGTCGTCGCGGTGCTTGGCCAGGCCGGCTTGCAACTGCATTTCGCGCTCGTCCAGGGCTTGCCGTTTTTTTTCAAGCGCGGCACGTTCAGTGTCGAGTTCACGGGTTTTTTGCTCCAGAAACGCCAAACGCTCCTGGCCAACTGCCAATGCCTTTTGCGCCGCTTCGCGTTCGGCCTGGGTCGAAGCGATGGCTTCTCGCTGTGCATCGATACGTTGCTCGATCGGTTTGGCGTGCACGGCTAGCGGCGCGATTGACAGCAGCCAAACGACGACAATCATTCGTCGACCCACTGTGGAGGTCGGATGGGGCGTTGGTTGGACGGAAATGGGTTGTGGCAAGGTATCTCTGACCCTTGGCTGCGGGCGGAGTGGTGGAGTATCTGGACGGTAGTCGCTGGGGCGAGGCTGCATCGGCCATTACAACAAAGCACCCGAAAGACGGTAGTATAGGGAGTATCTAGGGATTTCGCCGAGCCGCGAGCCAAGCACGTAACCCGACTGTTCGGGGCGGCGTGTCTGGTGAGGGTCGAGACGCATCCGCCATGCTGTAACCAGCTATTTGGGTTGAATAATGAATCTGGAAATTGGGGAATATTCCGCTAAACGATTGATGGGGCGCTCCGAGGACATTGAGCGCGCCTCCCGTTCGCTCAAGGCCATGTCGCACCCTCTGCGCTTGAAGATTCTGTGCGTGCTGGGCGACGGTGAGCTCAGCGTGCAAAAGATCGTCGAGGCGGTTGGCACGACCCAAAGCAACATCTCCCAGCACTTGGCCATCTTGCGCGACAAGGGCATCGTCGCCTCCCGCAAGGAGGCCAATCGCGTATTTTACCGTGTGTCGGATGCCCGGACGCTGCGGCTGATCGGCATGATGCAGGAGGTCTTCTGCCCGCTGGATTAGAAAGCCGGGACGGAATAAAATTATTCTATATCCCTATGTAGGGTGCGCCGACGTGGCTGGCGCACTGTTACCCATTGAATTTTGCGGAGAACACACATGACCACCGATCGCTATGTACGCATCATTGCCGGCCTGATGATTCTGGTCACACTGGCGTTGGCCCACATGATGGGCCAGGTCGATTTGAGCCGGGTTTCCTGGCTGTGGTTGACGGCTTTCATTGGCCTGAATCTCTTCCAGAGTGGTATCACGCGATTTTGCCCCCTGGATCTGATTCTGGCAAAAATGGGTGTGCGCCGCGCCATCTGAGGCGGCACATTGTAGATTGATCACCGAGTGGCCAATGGCGGCGTTCGTGACGGACAAGGCACCGACCTGATATATCATCGGCGTGCCTTGAATTTCTTGCGTGCTCCAGTCATTGTGTGCCGCATTTCATCTTATCTCAGACTTCCGGGAATCATCATGGAATCCGTCATCGATTTCCTAGCCCGCCATTGGGTACTCTCCGCGGTGGCGGCCGTTCTTGTCATTCTGCTCATCAGCAACGAGTTGTCGCGACGGATGCAAAAATTCAAGACGATTGGCCCCGCTGATGTCGCCCGCAAGGCCGGTCGCGATGGCGTGGCCCTGATCGATGTGCGCGAGGACAATGAATGGAAGGCCGGTCACATCAAGGGCGCCCGACATATCCCGCTGGGCAGGCTCAAGGATCGGCTTGGCGAGCTCCGGAGCGAGAATCCCGACGAAATTGTACTGTACTGCCGTTCGGGCAGCCGCACGGTCGCTGCAGCGAATATCCTGGTCAAAGAGGGTTTCGAGAACGTGAGCCATCTGGGTGGCGGTTTGATCGCCTGGGAAGGCCAGAACTACCCGGTTACCAAGAACAGCAAGAGCAACAAGGGCAAGAAGTAGGGCCACAGACATGAGCGATGAGCTTCGCCAGTCGATAAAGCCGCCACCGATCGTTGTCTACCAGAGCCCGCTCTGCCCCTTTTGTCATTTCGCCAAGCGCCTACTCAAGAAGCGCGGTCTGGCATTCGAATCGATCGGTGTCCATCTGTCGGCGACGAAAAAAGACGAGATGATCCAGCGCGCCAAGCGGTTGACCGTCCCGCAGATCTTCATTGGTGAAACACACGTCGGCGGCTACGACGAGTTGGCAGCCCTCGACAGGGATGGCCGATTGATGCCGCTGGTGGAGGCCGAGGCGCGCCGGGCTGCCGGCGAACCGCCCGTCACAGGGAGTTGAGACCATCGTTTGGACCAGATCGGAGTCGTGGCGGGGATCACGCAATCCATGGAGACCGTATTGAGCCAGAGGAGGCGTTGTAATGAGTGACTCCCGTAATCAGCTCCAGCACGTGGTCTGTCCTGCCTGTGGGGCGGTCAATCGGGTGCCCGCCGAACGGCTTGGCAGTGGCAACTGCGGCCGCTGCAGTCAGGCACTGTTTCCCGGCGTGCCGGTGACGTTGGACGAGACCGACTTCGCTCGGCATGTTGAGCGCAACGACCTGCCGGTACTGGTCGATTTCTGGGCTGAATGGTGTGGGCCTTGCAAGATGATGGCCCCGACCTTCGACCAATTGGCGCGTGATTACCGCGGCCGGCTGGTGGTAGCCAAGCTCGAGACCGAGCGGGCACCCGGGGTCTCGGCTCGTTTCGGCATCCGCAGCATCCCGACGATGATTCTTTTTTCTGGCGGTCGCGAGGTCGATCGCCTTTCCGGTGCCCTGCCGGCCGCACAGCTGGTGCAGTGGCTGGCAGGACACGGTATTCGCTAACATCCATCAAGACATCAGGAACACCGACATGGCAGAGGGTGAAAACACCGCAGCTGGCGCGAGCCAGACCACGGAAGGCAACGAACAGCAATTTTTCGTGCAGAAGATCTATCTCAAGGACTTGTCCTTCGAGTCGCCGCAGGCACCGGATATCTTCACGCGTGACGACTGGCAGCCCGAGATCAGCGTACAGGTGGGCAACAACGCCACCCGCCTGAGCGACGAGGCCTTCGAGACCGAACTGACGATCACGGTGACCGCCACGCATGCTGATCAGGCCATCTACCTGGCCGAGGTCCAGTATGCCGGTGTGTTCACTATCAAGGGTTTCGATGACCCCACGCGTCGCCAGTTGCTGGGGGCCTATTGCCCGACGCTGATCTTTCCCTATATCCGCGAGACGGTGGGCGATCTGGTGATGAAGGGCGGTTTTCCGCAGATGGTTCTTCAGCCGATCAATTTCGATGCGCTGTACGTCCAGCACGAACAGCAGAGCGCGGCCCAGCAGACGGATGACTCGGCCGACGCCCGCCCGCACTGATCACGAGAACATGACCGAGCCGGATCGCAGCCGCATCGCGGTGCTCGGCGCCGGCTCTTGGGGCACGGCGTTGGCGGCCCTGCTGGCCGCCAACGGCGCCGAGGTCTGCCTCTGGGCGCGTGACTGTGAGCAGGCAGCTGTTATTGATCGCGAGCACCGCAACCCCCGTTATCTGCCGGGGGTGGCGCTGCCGAATACCCTGTCTGCCAGTTGTGACCTGGCTCAGGTCGTTGCGGGCGCCGATCAGGTGTGGTTGGTGTTGCCAACCAAGATCCTGGGCGGCTTCCTGGTCGAGCACGCGGCCATGCTGCCGCGTTCGGCGGTCTACGTCACGGCTTCCAAGGGCTTCGAGCCGGGTACTGGTCGGCGTATCGATGAGCTGGTGACTGCCGTCTTGGGCGACGTGGCATTTGCGGTCGTCTCGGGGCCGACCTTCGCCATAGAGATCGCGCATGCGCGACCGGCAGCGTTGGTCGTGGGCAGCCGCGATCAGGGCGTGGCCGAATCGGTGGCCGCTGCGCTGCGAAACGATCACATCCGCTGTTATCCGAGCAGTGATGTGGTCGGTATTGAGCTGGCCGGAGGATTGAAGAACGTGTTGGCGATCGCGGCCGGCGTGTCCGACGGTTTTGGTTTTGGTGCCAATACCCGTGCCGCTCTGATCACGCGTGGACTGGCGGAAATCATGCGATTGGGCGAGGCCATGGGAGCGCAGGCCGAGACCTTTATTGGGCTGGCGGGCTTGGGCGATCTGGTGCTTACCTGTACCGACGACCACTCTCGCAACCGGCAGTTCGGTCTGCGTCTGGCGCGGGGTGAGTCGGTTGACGCGGCGGTGGCCGCGATCGGACAGGCCGTTGAAGGCATCAGCGCCGCTCGCGAAGGCTATCGGCTGGCCCAGGCATATGGCCAGGAGCTGCCGATTACCGAGAGCGTCTACCGCGTGCTTTATGAAGGATTGCCCGCTCGCGAGGCGGTGGTCGAGCTCCTCACTCGCGAACCCCGCCCCAGCGAGAGCTGATCTGCTGATTTTCTTGATTATTCCGGTTCGCCCGGTTCCATCGGGACGATTTCCCGGATTTCCACCTGTTGTCCGCGCACCACGAAACGCACATCGATCTCCTCGATCCGCAGGCCGTAAACCCGTTCCGGGTCGTCGTGGAAGGATGGACGTGGATCTTGTGCAAGTGTCTGTTCGATCAGCGCCACCCGCTCGGAAGACAACTCCTGCAGCCAAGGCTTGGCAGCACCCCACACCACTGACAGCTGCTGCGGCGGCTCGCTCGCCCAGCCGCCGCGGCTGTCGGCCGGGCAATCGGCGTAGGGTACATGCGGCTTGACGTCTAGAATCGGTGTGCCGTCGAGCAGATCCAGTCCGCCCAGATGCAGTCGTATCCCGCCATTTTCTTGCTGTACATCAATCAGTCGTACCACCGATAACCCGATCGGGTTGGGCCGGATCGGGGCGCGACTAGCGAATACACCCACCCGTTCGTTGCCCCCCAATCGCGGCGGTCGGACCGTCTTGCTATTCCCGGCCAGCATGCGCCGCTTGGTGTGAAAGATCCATACCAGCCACAGGTGTGAAAAGGCCTCGATGCCTTGCCACGCGATCGGGTCCTGCCAGTCAGTGGTGGGCACCAGAATGCCCGTGGCCGCAGGCACAATCCCTGATTGTCGCGGAATGCCGAAGCCCTCCCGGTATGGGCTCTGGATGTGTCCGATCGCTGTCATCTGCCAGTGTGCCGTCATGTCGTCCCTGTGGCCATTCCTGTTGTTGAGCCGGCGTAGCCCAGTTGCCGCCACGCCTCGAAGAAAGCCACCGCGGCGGCGTTGGCCAGGTTCAGGCTGCGCGATCCGGATGCCATCGGCAGATAGAGCCGCTGCGCCTCGGGCAGCTCATCGAGGAGCGTATCAGGGAGACCGCGGGTCTCGGGGCCGAACAACAACAGGTCGTCCGGCCGGTACGTCACCTGGTCGTAGCGGACCGCCCCGCGAGTGGAAAAAGCGAGCAGACGACCGGGCACGACTCGTCGGGCGCTGTCGAGATCGGCATGGCAGTGGACATGGGCCAGCTGGTGGTAGTCCAGCCCGGCACGGCGCAACGCCTTGTCCGAGAGCGAAAAGCCCAGCGGCCCGACCAGGTGCAGCTCCGAGCCAGTATTGGCGCAGAGCCGGATCAGATTGCCGGTGTTGGGCGGAATCTCCGGTTCGAACAGCATGATCGATGGCATTTTGGCATTATAGAGCGCAAATTCTCGGGGCGAGGGGCTCCGCCACAACGCATTTCGTTCGAAAAGGTGAAGGCATGAAGATATTGGTAATCGGAGGCGGCGGCCGCGAGCATGCCTTGGCATGGAAGATCGCTCAATCGCCGCGGGTGGAAAAGGTCTTTGTCGCCCCCGGCAACCCCGGCACAGCCGCTGAGGCGAAATGCCACAATCTGCCGATTGCTGCGACGGACATCGCCGAACTGGTCGCTTTTGCTGGTGACAATGCGATCGATCTGACGGTGGTCGGCCCGGAGGCGCCGCTAGTAGCGGGCGTAGTCGACATCTTCCGCGGTGCAGGGATGGCCATTTTTGGCCCGAGGCGTGATGCGGCCCAACTGGAGGGCTCCAAGGCCTTCGCCAAGGAGTTCATGGAACGCCACGGCATTGCGACCGCCAAGTACCGGGTGTTCGACACGGCCGCCCCGGCAATCGATTTTGTTCGCGAGCATGGCGCCCCGGTAGTAGTAAAGGCCGACGGCCTGGCTGCTGGCAAGGGCGTGATCGTTGCTCAGACCGTTGAAGAGGCCGAGGCCGGCATCCGTGATATTTTCGCTGGCCAGTTCGGTGCGGCTGGCACCCGCGTGGTGGTCGAGTCCTTCCTCGAGGGCGAGGAAGCGAGCTTCATCGCCATGGTCGATGGCGAGCATATCCTGCCGATGGCTTCCAGCCAGGATCACAAGGCCCGCGATGCAGGCGATCGTGGCCCCAATACTGGCGGCATGGGCGCTTACTCGCCCGCACCGATCCTGGACGAGGCGATGATCGCTAAGGTGATGGAGCAGGTGATCGAGCCGACCGTGAAGGGGCTGGCCTTCGACGGCCTGCCTTACAGAGGTTTTCTGTATGCCGGATTGATGATCGGCGCAGACGGTGAGCCGCAGGTGCTCGAGTACAATTGCCGCCTCGGCGATCCGGAGGCCCAGCCAGTGCTGATGCGCCTGGACAGCGACCTGGTCGACCTGCTCGAGGCCGGCGTCAATGGCACCCTCCATCGAGTGGCTGCCGACTGGTGCCGTGAGGCAGCCGTGGGTGTGGTGCTGGCCTCGGCCGGCTACCCGGAGAGCTCGTCCAAGGGTGATGTGATCACCGGGCTCGACGACCTGCCCGCGGGGGTGAAGGCCTTTCATGGCGGCACGGCCGAAAAGGATGGGCAGATCGTCACCAACGGCGGTCGCGTACTTTGCATTACCGCGCTGGGCGAGAGCGTCGAGGCCGCGCAAAAAGCCGCCTATGCGGGTGTCGACAAGATTCGGTTTGAGGGCGGGTTCTGCCGCCGTGACATCGGCTGGCGGGCCATCGGCCGGTAATTGGTCTTTTGGCGGCCAAATCGAATTGGCTTAGCTGACCGGCAGGGAGCCGCTATAAAGGCGATCCTGGATGGGGCTGCCTGGCGGGTTTCTCGAGCCGGCGGGTGATTCGGAAGGCATATGCCAGTTCTGGAATGACCCTGAACAATGTGAACGAGGCGCAAATGGGCTGGGAATCTGCTTGACTGGTGTCTTCCCCACCGATTGCGATACCGACAGGAAGCCACCCATCATGAGACGATTTGTTCTTTCCCTACTTGCCGGTCTGCTCGGCGTATTGGTCGCCCCGTTGGGGCTGGCAGCCGATGCGCCACTGGTCATCGGCAATGCGGCACCGACCTTTATCCTGCCGGACCAACAGGGCGAACTCCATGCATTATCGGACTACCAGGGCCGCTGGCTGGTGCTGTATTTCTACCCCAAGGACGACACGCCTGGCTGCACCACCGAGGCCTGCAGTTTCCGTGACAACATCAATCGCCTGATCGCCCGGGATGCAGCGGTGCTCGGCGTGAGCATGGATGATGTCGACAGTCATGCCGATTTTGCTGCCAAGCATGAGCTGCCGTTCCCGCTGCTGGCCGACCCCAAGGGTGAGGTGGTCAAGCGTTACGGGGCCTTGAGTGATTTTCTGGTGGTGAAGTTTGCCAAGCGGCACAGTTTCATTATCGATCCCGACGGACGCATTGCGAAAATCTATCGCGACGTGGATCCGGACCGGCATGTGCAGGAGATACTCGAGGACCTCAAGGCCTTGCAGCAGGACGGGTGACGTGGGCTAGTTCAGTGTTTTTTAGTCCAGCTGGAAGGGTGCGTGACTGGACTGGTAGGCGGTATGACATTCGCAATCCGCGCCGTGATTATCTCGGCGCAGGCGGCGGTTTTTCGAAGGCCATGAGCCTCAGCCCATTGATCAATTCATAGCTTGGGCGGTCCGTCGAGTGCTGCCGTGGTCCTACGCGGTGATCGTAGTGTTTGTCGTTGCGAGTCGGCCTGCAGATCAGCCGCGGCGCATTGAATCGTAGAATTCGTTGTTGGTCTTGGTCTGCTGCAGCTTGTCTAGCAGGAACTCTATCGCCTCGGTCTCACCCATGGGGTGCAGGAACTTGCGCAGGATCCACATCTTCTGCAGCTCCTCGGGGTCGGTGAGCAACTCCTCGCGGCGGGTGCCGGAGCGGTTGATGTTGATTGCGGGGTAGATGCGCTTCTCGGCGATACGGCGGTCGAGGTGGAGTTCCATGTTGCCGGTGCCCTTGAATTCTTCGTAGATCACCTCGTCCATCTTCGAGCCGGTGTCGATCAGCGCAGTGGCGAGGATGGTCAGGCTGCCACCCTCTTCGATGTTGCGTGCGGCGCCGAAGAAGCGTTTTGGTCGGTGCAGGGCGTTGGCATCAACACCACCGGTCAGCACCTTGCCCGAGGAGGGCACGACCGTGTTGTAGGCACGAGCCAGGCGTGTAATCGAGTCGAGCAGAATCACCACGTCACGCTTGTGTTCGACCAGGCGTTTGGCCTTCTCGATGACCATTTCGGCGACCTGTACATGCCGAGTCGCTGGCTCGTCGAAGGTCGAGGCGACCACCTCGCCGCGCACGGTGCGCTGCATTTCGGTGACTTCTTCGGGGCGTTCGTCGATCAGGAGGACGATCAGGTAACACTCCGGATGGTTGTGGGCAATATTCTGCGCAATGTTCTGCAGCAATATCGTCTTGCCCGCTTTGGGCGGGGCGACGATCAGGCCGCGCTGGCCCTTGCCGACGGGCGCTACGATGTCGATTATTCTCGCGGTCAGATCTTCGGTTGAGCCATTGCCGCGCTCCATGCGCATGCGCTCCTCGGCATGCAGCGGCGTGAGGCTCTCGAACAGGATCTTGTTCTTGGAGGCCTCGGGCTTCTCGAAATTGATCTTCTCGATCTTCAAGAGCGCGAAATAGCGCTCGCTGTCCTTCGGCGGGCGGATCGTGCCGGTGATGGTGTCACCAGTGCGAAGACTGAAGCGCCGGATCTGCGAAGGTGAGACGTAGATATCGGCTGGTCCGGCCAGATAGGAGCCGTCGGCGCCGCGCAGAAAGCCGAACCCGTCCGACAGGATTTCCAGTACGCCGTCGCCGTGGATCGACTCGCCGGTCTTGGCGTGTGCCTTGAGTAGGGCGAAGATGACCTCTTGTCTGCCGGTTCGGGCGATATTGTCCAGTCCCATCGACTGGGCCAGCTCCATGAGTTCTGGAACGGGCTTGTTCTTGAGTTCGGTTAGATTCATTCAGATGGATTCGTCGTGAGGACCACAGCGGGCCACAGGATGGATAATCAACGGGATGCCCGAAGGGCGGAATAAAATACTGAGAATGATCGAAGGTCGCCGAGGCGCGACCGGACGACAAGAAGGGGCTTGTCGTCGTTGGCTGGCGGGAGTCTGGCACATAATTGGCCGCTTGCCAAACGTGCCGAGACGTTTTTACAAGGATGACGGGACCGCCTTGGCCCCGCGCATTGGTCAAACGACCTGCTGACTCTTAGAGGGTCGAGTCGATGAAGTCAGTCAGTTGTGACTTGGAGACGGCCCCCACTTTGGTGCCTTCGACCTTGCCATCCTTGAACAGCATCAGGGTCGGAATGCCGCGAATGCCGTTTTGACGCGGGGTTTCCGGGTTCTCGTCGATGTTGAGTTTGGCTACCTTGAGTTTGCCGGCGTAGTCGTTGGCAATTTCGTCGAGGATCGGCGCGATCATCTTGCAGGGGCCGCACCACTCAGCCCAGAAGTCGACCAGCACCGGCATGTCGCTGTCGATGACCTGGGCTTCAAAATCCGCATCAGATATGTTGACGATGTTGTCGCTCACGGCATGACTCCTAAAGTATTGATGGCTGTTTTATGCTTGTGGGGCAATTGTTCATCCCGAGGCGCCGCATTTCAAGCAGCGCGGCACTCCACGGTGCTATCCTGCCGGCCCGTCGGGTCAGGTCGCGGCGGCGGAATGACCGGAGTATGGCCCGCCCCCGTCGTTGACGCAAAACATGAGCGGTACAAGCATGGCCTCACTGACCGAACTCCGTTATGTGGTCGCGGTCGCCAGCGAGCTGCACTTCGGGCGCGCCGCGGCCCGCTGCTTTGTTAGCCAGCCCACGCTGAGCGTAGGGGTCAAGCGTCTGGAGGAGTCGCTGGGGGTACAGATTTTCGAGCGGGCCAGCCGGGCTGCAGTGCGGGTCACCCCGGAAGGTCGGGCAATCATCGAGCAGGCCGAGCGAGTGCTGGCCGAAATGGAGCAACTTGAGGTGCTCGCGGATGCGCACCGCGACCCCCTGGCCATTCCGTTGCGGGTCGGTTTGATCCACACGGTTGGTCCTTACCTGTTGCCGCGACTGATCGGCCGACTACACGATTTGGCGCCCCGCATGCCGATCGAGATCACCGAAGGGATGACCGCGGATCTTGCCGAGCGGCTTGAGCAAGGTGAGCTTGATGTCGTGGTGCTGTCGTTGCCTTTCGATGTGCCGGGGGTGGAGGTGGAGCCGATCTACAGTGAGCCGTTCATGGTCGCGGTGCCGGTCGACCACCCATTGGTCGGGCAGGATGCCCTTGAGCCCGACCAGCTGGCCGAGCACGATCTGCTGCTGCTTGGCCGCGGGCACTGTTTCCGTGATCAGGTGCTCGAGGTCTGTCCGCGTTGCAATGATGGCCGGATCTTCGGGCGGTTGCAGCGCACGCTGGAGGGCGGGTCGCTCGAGACGATGCGCATGATGGTCGCCAGCGGGGCGGGCATCACCGTACTGCCTTGTGCCTCGATCGAGGAAGGGCAGGGAGCCGGCACGCAGGGGTTGGTGCGCTATTTGCCGTTCGCCAGCGACATCCCGACCCGGGAGGTGGCGTTGGCCAGCCGCGAGCGCTTTTCTCGTCCGCAGGCGGTGGCGGTGCTCGCCCGTTCGATCCGCGAGACCCTGCCCGCCTGTTGCGATCCACTGCCGGTCGGGTCGGCAGTCAGTCGAGAATGACGACTTCCTCGGCCTGAGGGCCCTTGCGACCCTGGCCGATCTGATACTCGACCAGCTGGCCTTCGACCAGGCGTGAGGCGCCAGCGTCGTTGATGGCGCGGAAGTGGACAAACAGATCCTCGCCATTGTCGCGGATGATGAAACCGAAACCCTTGTCAACGTTGAACCACTTGATCTTGCCAGTCTCGCGCACGGGATCGTGTTCGACCGCAACCTCCTTGGGGAGCAGGCCGGGTTTGGCGGGGCGTTTGGTCAGCCGTATGGCGAGCAGGACAGTGACGAGAATGACGGCGGCTGAACCGAGAAACTGCAGCAGTCGCTGGTCGAGGTAGTCATGGATCTGGCCAATGGCGAGTGCGCCGATGACTGCAAGGCCGAGGGTGATAAGGATGGTGGCAAGACGGGGGTTCTGTGAGGTTTTCATGGGATTGACTTCATTCCGTGTTGGTTAGTTGTGGTTGTTGATATCGGTCATGCTGGGCGGGTCAGGGCGACCCGTAAGAGTCAGGGCCCGGCTAGATAGGCAAACCGGGCATTGCGTAGCCCGCAGACTGGGTTCGCCGCATCACGACGGGAACCCGTAGCTGTTATTCTGTCACAATTTGCCAATGAGCTGACGGCCCGGGAGGGAATGGGTGCAGCAAGATAACGGGAGGAAGGCCATGTCCAGCAAGCATGACGAGTGGGTCTACGAGACGGTCGAGGAAATGGGCGCGCGTTTTGGCCTCCGTGTTACTGAAAAGCTGCTCGATGAGCGGACGCGCTATCAGCATCTTGAGGTCTGGCGCACCGAGCATTGGGGCAACCTGATGTTGCTGGATGGCGTGATCATGCTCTCTTCGCTGGAGAATTATCTTTACCACGAGATGATGTCCCACCCGGCGCTGCAGACCCACGCCGCACCACGCCATGTGGTGATTATCGGCGGCGGGGACTGCGGCACGCTGAGTGAAGTGCTCAAGCACCGCGAGGTCGAGTCGGTGGTCCAGATCGATATCGACGCGGCGGTCACACGGGCCGCCGAGCGCTTTTTCCCTGAGCTGACTGCTCGTAACGACGATCCCCGCGTGTCGTTGCGTTTCGAGGACGGCGTGGCCTGGATGCGCAACGCCCCTACGGCAAGCGTTGACGTGATCATTGTCGATTCCACCGACCCGATCGGTCCGGGTACCGGCCTGTTCGGCATGGATTTTCTGGCTGACTGTCATCGCGTATTGCGTGAGGATGGCGTCATGGTCGGGCAGAGTGAGTCGCCGTTTTATCACATGCCGTTGATGCTTGATTACCATCGCGCCATGCAGACGGCCGGCTTTGCCGAGCGCCGTTCATTGCTGTTTCCGCAGCCGGTCTATCCGGGCGGTTCGATCACCGGCACGCTCGCTCGCAAGGCAGGCACGCTCGACGAGATCCGTCCGCTGGCCGCTGACATCACCACCCGCTACTACAGCACCGCCCTGCACTGTGGCCTGCTGGCCACGCCGCCGTTCATGCAAGAGGCCTTGGAGGGCATCTAGGCCCATGTCCCGACTCTAGGCCTCGGCTCCATGTCGGACCATGCTGGGCCCGAAGGCCTCATTCAGCCACCTCTTTAACTACGGCACATTTTTGTCATGACACACTCCGACCTGTCTGAACTGATCATTATTCGACCCGCCCCCGAGCTGCTGCTGAAATCTCGATATACGCGTCGACAATTCCATAACACGCTGATCAGTAACCTGCGCGATGCGCTGGCGGGTATCCCGCACAAGATCAGCGTCGACCAGGGGCGGTTGTTGCTGCGTACGAGTGAGGCCGAGGCGGCCGCCGAGCGGCTGGAGCGTGTCTTCGGTGTTGCGTCGTATTCACGAGTCGAGGCGGTGGTCGAGCCGACGGTGGAGGCCCTTTGCGAGGTCGCCTCGACACGTTTCGCCGAGGTGATAGGTGGGCGGACCTACGCGGTGCGCTGCAAGTACCATAGCGGCGAACGCCAGTCGACCCGCGAGATTGAGCGCCAGGTGGGTGCGGCACTCAACCCCTTTGGCACCGTCAACCTCGACAATCCGGAGGTGCGGGTCGATATCGACCTGATCAAGACAGGCGCCTGGATATACACCCAGCGCCGTGCTGGCCCGGGTGGCATGCCGTTGGGGGTTCAGGACCGGGCCGTGACGCTGATATCTGGCGGTTTCGACTCGGCGGTGGCCGCCTGGTACACCATGCGTCGTGGTGTGAGTAGCGATTACGTGTTCTGCAACCTCGGCGGAGCGGTGCATGAACACATGGTGACCCGTGTCGCTCACCGGCTGGCGCACGACTGGGCGGCGGGTGATCGACCGCGACTGTTCGTGGTGGACTTTGTGCCGCTGGTGGCGGACATGCGCGCCCAACTGCCCGCCGAGGTTTGGCAGGTGGTCCTCAAACGACTGATGTACCGGGCCAGCGAAGGTATCGCTCGCCGCATTGGCGCGCAGGCACTGGTCACCGGCGAGGCGCTCTCGCAGGTTTCCTCGCAGACGCTGTCCAATCTCAACAGCATCGATGTTGCTAGCAATCTGCCCGTACTGCGACCACTGATCGGCTTTGACAAGGCCGAGATCGTGCAGCTGGCGCACCGGATCGGCACCTATGAATTGTGCGAAGGCGTGCCGGAGTTCTGCGCGCTATCGCTGAGCAAGCCGATGGTCGCCAGCCGACGCGACCGCATTGACCGTGAAGAGGAAAAGCTCGATCGAGCGCTGCTGGAGCGAGCAGTGCTCGAGGCGCGCAAGATCGATCTGGTCTCGCTGACCGAGGCCGATCTGACCGAGCCTGATGTCCTCGTTGACGCGATCCCCGCGGATGCGCAAGTCATCGACTGCCAGCCGCCGCGCCGCTTTCGCGACTGGCACCTGCCCGGGGCGGTCAATTATTCGTCGGACGAACTGGCGCGCAGCTACGAGTCACTACCCAAGGAGCGGCCCTATTTGCTCTACTGCCTGCGCGGCGCGAATGCGCCGGTGCTTGCCGAACGGATGCAGCGAGCCGGGTTCGATGCGCACGCCTTTCGTGGTGGCGTGGGTCGCCTGCGCCGGGCTTATGAGCGTGGTGATGAAAAGGTGGTCGGAGGCGCTTGATGGTCGGCGGTAACTGATGGATTTGACAGAGGTTTCCGTTATACTGCCGCGCCCCGATAGAGCCTGTCAGTAAATTCGAATCGGGGCGGTCAGTCGCGTTGGCGACAGGAGGATTCCATGCGTTATCCAGAACGATTTGCCGTGATCGTCATCGGTGGTGGACATGCCGGCACCGAGGCGGCGCTGGCCTCTGCGCGCATGGGGGTGGAAACCTTGCTGGTCAGCCACAACATCGAGACCCTTGGCCAGATGAGCTGCAACCCGGCGATCGGCGGGATCGGCAAGGGGCATTTGGTCAAGGAGATCGACGCACTGGGCGGCGCGATGGCGCATGCCGCCGATCTTGGCGGCATCCAGTTCCGCATTCTCAACGCTCGCAAGGGGCCGGCGGTACGCGCCACGCGCGCCCAGGCTGACCGTGCGCTTTACAAGGCGGCGGTGCGATACCTGCTGGAAAATCAGCCACGGCTGACCTTGTTCCAGCAGGCGGTCGATGACCTGATCCTGGATGGCGAGCGGGTCATTGGCGTACGTACAGCAGGCGGCATCGAGTTCTTTGGCGAGACGGTGGTGCTCACCGCCGGCACCTTCCTTGCCGGACAGATCCACGTCGGATTGGAGCGCTCCAAGGGCGGTCGGGCCGGTGATCCGGCGGCGGAAAAATTGGCCGATGCGTTGCGTTCGCTCGATCTGAAAGTGGGCCGCTTGAAGACTGGTACCCCGCCGCGTCTCGATGGGCGCAGCCTCGATTTCAGCAAAATGCAGGCCCAGCCGGGTGATACGCCCACGCCGGTGTTTTCCTTTCTCGGCTCGCCGGACGAGCACCCGCGTCAGGTCGAATGCTTCATCACGCACACCAACGAGCGGACCCACGAAATCATCCGCGGCGGGCTGGACCGCTCGCCGATGTTTAGCGGCGAGATCGAGGGGGTCGGGCCGCGCTATTGCCCGTCGATCGAGGACAAGATTCACCGCTTTGCCGACAAGGCTTCGCATCAGGTCTTCGTCGAGCCGGAGGGGCTGGATACCCACGAGGTCTATCCCAACGGTATTTCCACCAGCCTGCCGTTCGATCTGCAACTGGAGATGGTGCGCTCGATCCACGGTTTTGAGAACGCGCATATCACGCGCCCGGGTTATGCGATCGAGTACGACTTTTTCGACCCGCGCGGTCTGAAAGCTACGCTTGAGACCCAGGCAATTGAGGGCCTGTTCTTCGCCGGTCAGATCAACGGTACCACCGGTTATGAAGAGGCCGCCGCACAGGGGTTGATGGCCGGGGCGAACGCCGCCGCCCGTGTGCTTGGCCGTGACCCGCTCGCCCTGCGTCGCGATCAGGCCTATCTCGGCGTGCTGGTCGACGACCTGACCACGCAGGGCACGCTCGAGCCCTACCGCATGTTCACCAGCCGGGCGGAGTACCGTCTTATGCTGCGCGAGGACAATGCTGACCAGCGGCTTACACCGATCGGCCGTGAACTGGGCCTGGTCGACGAGCGTCGCTGGCGGGCCTTCAATGAGAAGATGGAGGCGATCGAGGCCGAGCGTGGTCGGTTGGCCGACATCTGGGTCCATCCGGGGCACCCGGCGGCGGAAAAGCTCGATGGTTCGGTGTCACGCAACGTCACCGCACTCGACCTGTTGCGTCGTCCGGAGATCGACTACGCCGCGATTGCCGCGGTCGACGAGCTGGCACCCGAGTCGATGCCGGCAGCGGCGGTGGTCGAGCAGCTGGAGATCGAGGCCAAGTACGCCGGTTACATTGATCGGCAGCGCGATGAAGTCGCCCGTTCGCTCAGGCAGGAGCAGGAAGCGATCCCGGCCGATCTCGACTATGCGGCCATTCCGGGGCTGTCGCATGAGGTGCGCGACAAGCTCGCCGCCCAGCGACCCGCCACGGTCGGCCAGGCTGCGCGCATCCCCGGTGTCACCCCGGCGGCGATCTCCCTGCTGTTGGTGCATCTCAAACGCCAGGGCCAGCCGGTTCGCCCGGCGCACTCGGTCTGAGTGCGCATGTCAGCGACACTACCCGGCGAGCAGCGAGACCGACTGGAGCGACGCCTGTTCGACGGGGCGGCCCGGCTCGGCATCGCGCTCGACGCCGCCACGGCTGACAGATTGCTCGACTACCTAGGGCTGCTCGTTCGCTGGAATCGTGCCTACAACCTCACCGCGGTGCGCGACCCCGAGGCGATGGTCACGCGTCATCTGCTCGACTCGCTGGCGGTGTTGCCGCATTTGCCCAGCTGCCCCCGGCTGCTGGATATTGGCAGTGGTCCGGGCATACCGGGTATGCTCTTGGCGGCTTGTCGCCCCGACACCGAGGTCACTTTGGTCGACTCCAATCTCAAGATGACGCGCTTTGCCGCCACCGCCCGACGTGAACTCGGGCTGGCGAACGTGTCCGTGCGCCGCGAACGCGTCGAGCAGCTGGATGCGGAGGCGGCGTTTGACTGCATCATCTCGCGTGCCTTCGCCTCGCTGGCCGACTTTGTTCGCCTCGGCGCGCCGCTGCTCGCCGATGGCGGGCAGCTATTCGCCATGAAGGGGCGGCTTGATCCCGATGAAATCGCGGCCCTGCCTGCCGGCTTCGCCGTCACCGCCCGCCACCGCCTCGACGTCCCCGATCTCGACGCCGAACGCCACCTGCTGGTGATCGACCGGACGGAAGGCGCATGAGCTGGGTGTTGGCGATCACCAACCAGAAGGGCGGCGTGGGCAAGACCACCACGGCGGTCAATCTCGCCGCTGCCCTGCAATCCTTCGGTCGGCGCGTGCTGCTGATCGACATGGACCCGCAGGGGAACGCCACGGTCAGCTCCGGCTACGACAAGAGCAGCATTGAACACGATGTCGGTCAGGTCCTGCTCGGCGAGATATCGGCCGAGGAGGCACTGTTGACCAGCGAGCCGGGCGGTTTCGACCTGTTGCCGGCGACCATTGATCTGGCCGGCGCGGAGTTCCAGCTGGTCACTCGCATCGGCCGTGAGACCAAGCTGCGGCAAGCGCTTGCGCCGATGCGTGATGACTACGATTTTGTCCTGATCGACTGCCCGCCGGCGCTCAACACGCTGACCATCAACAGCCTGGCGGCGGCCGATGACGTCCTGATCCCGGTGCAGTGCGAGTATTTCGCCCTCGAGGGGCTGAGTGCGCTGCTGGATACCATCGAGCAGGTGCGTCTGGCGCTGAACCCGGATCTGGGCATCGCTGGGGTCTTGCGCACGTTGTATGATGCCCGCAACCGGCTGGCGCAGGACGTCAGCGAACAGCTGCGTCAGCATTTCGGCGAGCGCGTGTTCGATGCGCTGGTGCCGCGCAACGTGCGCCTGGCCGAGGCCCCCAGCCATGGCATACCGGCGATGTTCCACGACAAGAACTCGACTGGGGCCGAGGCGCATGCCGACGTCGCCCGCGAGCTGGTCAAGCGGGCACATCAGCGTGGCAGACTCACCAGGGTGACGGCGCGACATCAGAGGCGTGCCTCGGAAGATGGCTCGGGCCGCGGTTGACCGATAGGGAGCGCAGGGGTAGACGATGAGCAGCAAACGAAAGGGACTGGGGCGCGGGCTTGAGGCCCTGCTGGGCGCCACTGATCAGGCAGTGGAGGAAGGTGTCCAGCTGCGTGAGCTCGCGATCACTTTGATCAGCCCCAATCCCTTTCAGCCCCGCAAGCATTTCGATGAATCGGCCCTGGCCGAGCTGGCCGACTCGATCCGCGCCCAGGGCGTGATCCAGCCAGTGGTGGTGCGGCGCCGCTCCGGCGAGTATGAGCTGATTGCCGGCGAGCGCCGTTGGCGTGCCGCCCAGCGGGCCGGACTCGACCGCATCCCGGCAGTCATCCGCGCAGTCGATGACAACCAGGCTGCCGCCATGGCCCTGATCGAAAATCTCCAACGTGAAGATCTTGATGCCATCGAGCAGGCCCTGGCAATGCGGCGGTTGGTCAAGGAGTTTGAGCTCACCCACCAACAGGTCGCCGATGTATTGGGTGTCTCGCGACCGGCGGTCAGCAATGCCCTGCGCCTGCTGGATCTGGCCGCGCCGGTGCAGCAGCTGCTGCGCGAGCGGCGCATCGAGGCAGGCCACGCCCGGAGTCTCGCCGCCCTGCCGAAGAAGGAGCAGGCCGCTATCGCCAACAAGGTGGTCGCCCGCACCCTGACGGTACGCCAGGTCGAATCCATGGTGAGCAATTACCTCAGGCAGGCCGCTGGCCCCGCGGCCGATGTCGACGATCCGGATACGCGCGCGCTCGAGCGGCGGCTGGGTGAGGCGCTCGGCACCCGGGTGGCCATCCACGCCAACCGTCGTGGCAAGGGACGAATCACATTGGACTTCGATAGCCTCGAGCAGCTCGACGGATTGATCGAGCGCCTGGCCGGCACGGCTGAAGGAGGCTGACCTGCTGTCGACTGGCGGTGATCTTTCGGCAGGCCCATGCTTGTTTTGACGCTTTTGTTGCAGGGCCTCCCCGGTCAGTCAGCTGCTGGTCAGTGAAGCCGCACTATGGGTCGCTCTGGCGACTTGCGCGCCTGGTCGACAGGTATTGGTTGTTCGCAGCAAGAAAGCGGGTGGCTGGCCTGATTTGGGGTTCTATAGCGAGGCAAGGCATAACCGCTTGTCGTCCGCGAGGCGAGCCGCTACACTGACCGCCAATTTTTGAGCCTCCAATATGACTGATCCGCACAACAAGCCCGATCAGACCGCTCGCTCGTCAGTTGCGAGAGGTTCCGGCAGTTATTGGCAGTCACGCTTTCGAGGGCTGTTGCTGGTCGGCGCAGGCAACATGTTTGCCGCCAGCGTGATCGCCGGGCTGGCGATCGGTTTTGCCCTCGATAGCTGGTTGGAGACGACACCCGTCTTCATGTTGGTCTTTGGAGTGCTCGGGGTAGTCGGCGGGATGCGTAACGCGCAAAAATCCCTGCTGGCTGTCGGCCGTGATGATCAGGATCGGGGCTCGGATCGTTCATGAGCCGGATGTCCGAAGCGATCACCCGCCGCGGACGGCGTGTGACGATAGTCCAGTTGCTGGTGCTGGCCCTTGTCGTCGGGGGGTCGTTGCTGCATTCTCCGCACGCGGCGCTGTCAGCCGCGGCGGGTGTGGTGGTGGCCATGCTGCTCGCCTGGATGCTGCGGCGCACCATGGCCCGCGCGGCGGAAGTGGCGGTGGAATTGCCACGGCAGAGCATGAACATGATGTATCTCGGGGCGGCAGTGCGTTTCATGACGCTGCTCGCCTTGATGGCGGTCGGACTCGGCCTGTTCGGTCTGGATGCGCGATTCATGGTCGGGGCCTTTGTGGCCGCCATGATCGCTGGTGTCCTCGCGCCTCAGGGCCAGGACTCGGGCCGACCGTCCAGTCATATGACAGATTGATTTCAAGGCTTGAGGAGTGCGAAAAGTGGCTACGGAGAATACGGGCGATAGCTCGGTTGCATATATCCAGGGTCACCTGGAGAACCTTTCGGTTGGTCAGGGTTTCTGGCAGCTGAACATCGATACGGTGTTCTTCAGCGTCCTGCTGGGGGCGTTGATCGTGTTCGTCGCCATGCGCATGGGGCGTAACCTGCGGGCCGACACCCCTGGCAAGTTGCAGAGTGCGACCGAGGGCATCCTCGAATTCGTCGATGCGCAGGTCCGTGATTCCTTCGGTAGCCGGGCGCCAAAGATCATCGGGCCGTTGGCACTGACCGTCTTGCTGTGGGTCTGGCTCATGAACTTCATGGATCTGATTCCGATTGACTTGATCCCGGCCATCGCCCATGGCCTGGGGATCGAGCAACTCAAGATCGTGCCGACCGCCGACCTGAACACCACGCTCGCCATGGCGCTGTTCGTGTTCCTCTTGACCATCTATTACAGCATCAAGGTGAAGGGGCTGGGCGGCTACATCAAGATGTATCTGTTCCAGCCCTTTGGTAAGTTTTTCATCCCGGTCAATATCGCGATGACCGCGATCGAGGAGCTGGCCAAGCCGGTCAGCCTCGCGCTGCGTCTGTTCGGTAACATGTTTGCCGGCGAACTGGTGTTCCTGCTGATTGCCCTGCTGACCTTGGGTGCCGGCATCAGTGCCAGCCTGCTTATCTGGTTCCCGCTGCAGGTTGTGCTGGACATGGCGTGGCTCGCTTTCCACATTCTGATCATCACCTTGCAGGCCTTCATTTTCATGGTGCTCACGATTGTCTACATCGGTATGGCTCATACCGCGGACTAGGAATCGAGGCGCTACCCCGAGTTCTTTTGACCTTTTGACCCTTTGTTTTATTGATTAGGAGATAGAAGCAATGACCCCCGATATGCTCGCCATGATCTATGCCTACACCGCTGTTGGTGTTGGTGTAATCCTTGCTGCCGCCGGTCTCGGCTCGGCCATCGGTTGGGGCCTGATCTGTGCCAAGACCCTCGAGGGGATTGCGCGTCAGCCTGAAATGCGTCCACAGCTGATGATCAACATGTTTATCTTCGCCGGTCTGATGGAGTCCTTTCCGTTCATCATCCTCGCATTCGCCATGTGGTTCCTGTTCGCCAACCCGTTTGTTGGTGCCCTGACCAGCGCGATCGGCGCCCTTTAAACCGCGTCCTTCGTGAGCCATGGCTCAGCAGGGCGCGGCGGGCCACACGCCGCCGCACCCTGCTGACCGGAAACCCAATCCGCAGATACGCGAGGGGACATAGTGAGTATTTCCATCACACTGTTTGCCCAGCTGATCGCCTTTGTGGCGGTCATCTGGCTGGTCAACAAATACCTTTGGGCGCCGCTTTCCTCCCTGATGGAAGCGCGTCGCAAGAAGATCGCTGACGGTTTGTCAGCGTCCGAGCGTGGCAAGCATGAGCTGAAACTGGCTCAGGAGCGCTCGACCGAGTTGCTGCGCGAAGCCAAGGACAAGGCGAACGACATCATTGCCCAGGCGAACGCCCGTTCAAACCAGATTCTGGAAGAGGCGCGTGACAGTGCCAAAACCGAAGCGGAGCGCATCGTTGCTCAGGCTAGCGCTGAGATCGACCGTGAGATCAATCGTGCCAAGGAAGAGCTCCGCACCCAAGTGGCCGATGTGGCTGCCGCGGGTGCCGAACGTATCCTGAAGCGTGAGGTAACGGACAAGGACCACGAATCTGCGATCTCGGATCTGATCGCTCGGATCTAGGACAAGCGGAGGCCCTATGTCTAACCACACCACAGTCGCCAACTCGTACGCGAAGGCAGTGCATGAGCTCTGTGCTGACGAGGCCCAGGCCAAGCACTGGTCCGAGACGCTTGCCGGACTGTCTGCCGTTGCGCAGAACGCCGATATGGTGGCGTTTCTGAGCGACGAAAGGCGCCCGCAGGCTGACCGGGTCGCCGGCTTCATCAAGGTAGTCGAAGACGCCGTCGACGAGCGTGCGCTCAACCTCGTGCGCCTGCTCGGTGAAAATGGCCGTCTTGGTCTGCTGCCTGAAGTCGCCGCAGTATTCGAAAGGCTGCGTGCCGACGCGGAGCGCCGTATTGTGGCATCCGTCATATCGGCCAAGCCTCTCACCGACGAGCAGTCGAACCAAATCAAAACAGCGCTCGGCAAGCGGCTCGATCGTGCCGTGGAGCTCGAGGCCACCATCGACGACAACCTGATCGGCGGCGCCATTATCCGCGCCGGTGATCTGGTCATTGACGGATCGATGCGCCGAGAACTCGAGCAGCTTGCCGTCCAAATGAGTCGCTAAGGAGATCTTCCATGATCAACCCGTCTGAAATCAGCAGTCTGATCAAAGAGCGCATCGAAAAATTCGATGCCGGCGCGGAAGCGCAAACCGTCGGCACCATCGTTTCGGTAGGTGACGGCATTATCAACATCCATGGCCTGAGCGAGGCGATGCTCGGCGAGATGCTCGAGTTGCCGGGCGGCTCGTTCGCCGTGGCCATGAACCTCGAACGCGATTCGGTTGGTGCCGTCGTTCTCGGCAACTATGAGCACCTCAACGAAGGCGATCAGGTCAAGTGCACTCAGCGTATTCTGGAAGTGCCGATTGGCAAGGAGCTGCTGGGGCGTGTCGTTGACACCCTCGGCCAGCCGATTGATGGTCGTGGCGAGATCAACGCCGAGAGCACCGCGCCGATCGAGAAGATCGCCCCGGGTGTCATCGAGCGTCAGAGCGTTGACGAGCCGATCCTGACTGGTATCAAGGCGATCGACGCCATGGTGCCGGTTGGTCGTGGCCAGCGTGAGCTGATCATCGGCGACCGGCAGACCGGCAAGACTGCGGTCGCGATCGATGCCATCATCAACCAGAAAGGCAAGAACGTTTACTGCGTCTATGTGGCGATGGGGCAGAAGGCTTCCACCGTGGCGAACGTGGTCCGCGAGCTCGAGAAGCACGGTGCGCTGGAGTACACCATCATCGTTTCCGCAGGTGCTGCCGACCCGGCTGCCATGCAGTATCTGGCCGCCTACGCCGGCTGCACCATGGGTGAGTATTTCCGTGACCGCGGCATGGATGCCCTGATCGTGTACGACGACCTGACCAAGCAGGCCTGGGCGTATCGTCAGATCTCTCTGCTGCTGCGTCGCCCGCCGGGCCGAGAAGCCTATCCGGGTGACATCTTCTATCTGCATTCGCGCCTGCTGGAGCGCGCCTCGCGCGTCAACGCAGAGTATGTCGAGAAGTTCACCAACGGTGAGGTCAAGGGCAAGACGGGTTCGCTGACCGCGCTACCGATCATCGAGACCCAGGGCGGTGACGTGTCGGCATTCGTTCCGACCAACGTCATCTCGATCACCGACGGCCAGATCTTCCTCGAGACCGACCTGTTCAACGCGGGCATCCGTCCGGCAATCAACCCGGGTGTTTCGGTATCCCGTGTGGGTGGTGCGGCACAGACGAATGCGATCAAGAAGCTGGCTGGCGGTATTCGTACCGACCTGGCTCAGTACCGTGAGCTGGCGGCGTTCTCGCAGTTTGCATCCGACCTCGACGAGGCGACCCGCAAGCAGCTCGAGCGCGGCGAACGCGTCACCGAGCTGATGAAGCAGCCGCAGTACAAGCCGCTATCGGTCACCGAGATGGCGCTGTCGCTGACTGCCGCCAACGAAGGTTTTCTCGACGACGTGCCGGTTGAAAAGATCAATGATTTCGAAGCCGCCCTGCACGCATACGCGTCCGACAACGCAGGCGATCTGGCCAAGAAGATCGGGGATGAAGGCAACTACAGTGACGAGATCGCTGCCGAGCTGAAAACAGTCATCGAGGACTTCAAGACCAAAAGCGTCTATTAACCGGGGGGCGAAATCATGTCCGTAGGCAAAGAGATTCGCACCAAGATCAAGAGCGTCGAGAACACGCGCAAGATCACCAAGGCGATGGAAATGGTGGCCGCATCCAAGATGCGGCGCGCTCAGGAAGCAATGGAGGCGACCCGCCCCTACGCCGAGAAATTTCTCGAGGTGGTCGGGCATATCACCAACGCGCATCCTGAGTATCGCCATCCGCTGATGGTCGAGCGCGAGGTCAAGCGAGTTCTGATGATCGTGGTGACCACGGATCGGGGCCTGTGCGGCGGGCTGAACGTCAACCTGCTCAAGCGTACGGCCGACACGATCCGTGAATACGAGAGCAATGGTGTCGAGGTCGACGTCATTCCCGTCGGCAACAAGGGTCGCGCGTTTTTCCGTCGGTACGGAGGAAACGTACTGACCTCTATCAATGGCCTTGGGGATACGCCGTCTTATGCCGCGATGCGCAAGGCGATCAATGCGGCCTTGACTGCCTTCGAGAATGGGGAGGTGGATCGGATCGAGCTGGCGCACAACAGGTTCGTCAACTCGATGACTCAGAGCCCCAGCGTCGAACAGATCGCACCGCTTCGGTATCAGGAGGACGAGGGCCTCAAGCATCATTGGGACTACATCTACGAGCCTGACTCGGAGATCGTCCTGGATGCAGTGCTCAAGCGCTACGTCTCCGGCCTGATCGTGGCCGCGGCTGTGGAAAACGTGGCCTGCGAAATGGCGGCCCGTCGGATCGCGATGAAGAACGCATCCGACAACGCCAGCGACATGATCACGGAGCTGAGGCTGAAGTACAACAAGGCGCGTCAGGCGGCGATCACTCAAGAGATCTCCGAGATCGTGTCCGGTGCAGCCGCCGTATGACGACGGCACCAACCCATTTTTCGAGTTGAAAGAGGAACACACATGAGTTCTGGAAAAATTGTCGAGATCATCGGGGCGGTGATCGACGTCGAGTTTCCGCGTGATCAGGTGCCTTCGGTCTACGACGCGCTGCGTGTTGACGAGGGCGGCCTGGTGATCGAGGTCCAGCAGCAGATTGGTGACGGGGTCGTCCGTGGCATTGCCATGGGCACCTCCGACGGTCTCAAGCGCGGCCTGTCCGTGACCAGTACCGGCAAGCCGATCTCGGTGCCGGTGGGCGAAGGGACGCTGGGTCGCATCATGGACGTGCTGGGCGAGCCGATCGATGAGGCCGGCGAGGTCAAGCACGACGAGAAGTGGTCCATCCACCGCAAGGCTCCGACCTTCGATGAGCAGTCCAGCAGCTCAGAGCTGCTCGAGACCGGTATCAAGGTGATCGACCTGCTCTGCCCGTTTGCCAAGGGTGGTAAGGTCGGCCTGTTCGGTGGTGCCGGTGTAGGCAAGACCGTTAACATGATGGAGTTGATTCGTAACATCGCCATCGAACACAGCGGTTACTCGGTATTCGCTGGTGTGGGTGAGCGGACTCGTGAGGGCAATGACTTCTACCACGAGATGAAAGACTCGGACGTCCTCGACAAGGTTGCCCTGGTCTACGGTCAGATGAACGAGCCGCCGGGTAACCGTCTGCGCGTCGCCCTGACCGGTCTGACCATGGCCGAGTACTTCCGTGACGAAGGCCGTGACGTCCTGATGTTCATCGACAACATCTACCGTTACACGCTTGCCGGGACCGAGGTCTCCGCGCTGCTGGGCCGGATGCCGTCTGCGGTGGGTTATCAGCCGACGCTGGCCGAGGAAATGGGCGTCCTTCAGGAGCGCATCACCTCGACCAAGACCGGCTCGATCACGTCGGTGCAGGCCGTATACGTGCCGGCGGATGACCTGACTGACCCGGCTCCGGCGACTACGTTTGCCCACCTTGATGCAACCGTTGTACTGGCGCGTGACATTGCCGCGATGGGTATCTACCCGGCGATTGATCCGCTGGACTCCACCAGCCGTCAGCTCGATCCGCTGGTTGTTGGTGAAGAGCACTACAACACCGCTCGCGGCGTGCAGAATACCCTGCAGCGCTACAAGGAGCTCAGAGACATCATTGCCATCCTTGGCATGGACGAGCTGTCCGACGACGACAAGGCAGTGGTCTCTCGTGCGCGCAGGATCCAGCGTTTCCTGTCGCAGCCGTTCTTTGTCGCCGAGGTGTTTACCGGTGCTCCGGGCCGCTACGTATCGCTGCAGGAGACGATTCGTGCGTTCAAGGGCATCCTGGCTGGTGAGTACGATCACCTGCCAGAGCAGGCGTTCTACATGGTTGGCACGATCGATGAAGCCGTCGAAAAGGCCAGCAAGATGGCCGAGAAGGCCTGATTAAGGGAGGCCGATAATGGCTATGACTACCCGTGTCGACATCGTCAGTATGGAAAAGCCGATCTTCAGCGGGATGGCGACGTTTGTCACCATCCCGACCGAAGCCGGTGAAATAGGTGTCACCGCCCGCCATGCGCAGATGTTGTCGGTACTGCGTCCGGGCGAAGTCCGGGTGCACCTGGAAGACGGCTCGATCGTGCATTATTTCGTCGGTTTTGGGGTGCTCGAAATCCAGCCCCATGTGGTCAGCATTATTGCTGACTGGGCCTTGACGGAAGAAGATGCCAAGGGCCTGGATCCGAACGAACTTGAAGCCCGCATGGGTGAAGAGGAGGAGTACGTTCATGAGTACGAGCAGCGAGGGCAGCTCGACTTCACTTCGGCCGAAATGATTCTGGTCGAGGGGCAGGAGCGTCTCAAGTGGATCAAGTCGATGCGTGCTGTCAGCAGCCGCTAAGGCGCGCTCAGGCTGGCGTGCATGTTTAAAAAAGGGGCCCTTGGGCTCCTTTTTTGTTTCTGCCGACGAGGGTCGGCCCGCAACGAGAGGAACCGACGATGAATGATGCGGCGGGAGTGCGGTTGCACATAGTGGTGCTGGCCGCGGGCAAGGGCAAGCGCATGCGTTCGGCCAGGCCGAAGGTGCTGCACGAGATCGCGGGGCGATCGATGCTCGCGCATTGCCTGGATACGGCCGAGGCGCTCGATCCGGCCACCATTCGCGTGGTCATTGGCCACCAGGGCGAGGCCGTGCGGGCATCGCAAGCGGGCCGTGAGGTCGAGTGGGTCTGGCAGCATGAGCAGAACGGGACTGGGCACGCGGTCCAGCAGGGCATCCAAGGGTTGGCTGCTGGTGCCAATGACCGGGTGTTGGTGCTCTACGCCGATGTGCCGCTGCTGGACGCGACGACGCTGCAGCGCTTGGCGAACATCGAGGCGGCCGTATCACTGCTCACCGTGCACATGGATGATCCCAGCGGCTATGGACGGATCATGCGTGATGACATGGGGCGTGTGTACCGGATCGTCGAGCAGAATGACGCCACTGAGGCCGAGCGGCGTGTACAGGAAGTGAATACCGGTATTCTGATGGCGCCTGTCGGTGACCTGTCACGCTGGCTGGGCCAGCTTGAATCCGGCAATGCGCAGGGCGAGCTCTATCTGACCGATATCATCGAGATGGCCGCCTACGAGGGTCAGACAGTGGAGGCGGTGATCGCCGATGATCCCTGGTCGGTGACCGGTGTCAACGACCGTCTGGCCTTGTCACGCCTCGAGCGCATCTACCAGCAGCGCCAGGCCGAGGAGCTGGCGCTGGCGGGAGCAACAGTCGCCGACCCGGCGCGCCTGGACATCCGTGGCAAGCTTGAGTGCGGCGCAGATGTGTCGATCGATGTGGGTTGCGTATTCGAGGGGCAGGTCCGCTTGGGCGACAACGTGCGCATTGGGCCGCATTGCGTGCTGCGCGACTGTGAGATCGGCCCCGGCTCGACGGTCGAGGCGTTCAGTCATATCGATGGGGCGGTCACTGCCGGCGACAACAGGATTGGTCCCTATGCGCGACTGCGGCCTACTGCCACGCTTGGCACGGCGGCGAGGATCGGCAATTTTGTCGAGGTGAAAGCGGCCCGCATCGGAGCGCGCTCGAAGGTGAATCACCTGTCCTACCTGGGTGATGCGCAGGTAGGCGAGGACAGCAATCTTGGTGCCGGCACCATCACCTGCAACTACGATGGCGCGAATAAGCACCAGACCAGGATTGGTGACCGGGTGTTCGTTGGCTCCGCTACCCAGCTGGTCGCCCCGGTCACGATAGGCAGGGACGCGACTATTGGTGCCGGCTCGACCATCACTCGCGATGTTGGCGAGGGCCGCCTGGCCGTGGCTCGCGCGCGGCAGAAGGAAGTCAGCGGCTGGCAGCGACCGCAGAAGAAAGGCGACCAAGCAGGCAGCTGATAGTCCCGGTGCTCTCAGGCCGCCACAGTTTTGCCTGAGTTTTTTTGGGCACGGTTTTTAAGGAAGAAAGCGCGCCAGCACATCGTTGAGAAAGCGCAGTCCGCGCTCGGTCGGCCGAATGGTGCGGATGTCCCACTCGATCAGGCCGTCTTCCTCGAGCCCGCGCAGGATCTTCGATACCACCGCGATGGGCATCCCGGTGCCTTCCTGGAACAGGCTGACGGGGAAGCCCTCAGTCAGTCGCAGGGCATTGAGCATGAACTCGAATGGCAGGTCGCTGCGACCGATGTCATGCGCGTCGATATTGGCCGGCGTCCCGACAAGCTCGAGGTAACGGTTGGGGTGGCGGCTGCGTACGCGTCGCTCAACACGATTTTCGGCCGGCAGGGTAATCTTGCCGTGCGCGCCCGCGCCGATCCCCAGGTAATCGCCAAACTGCCAGTAGTTGAGGTTGTGCTGGCTGGCATGATCCGGTTGGGCGAAGCCCGAGATCTCGTAATGCTCGTAGCCGGCGGCCAGCAGCCGCTCCCGGCCCTCCACCCCGATCCGGTCGAGGGTCGCCTCTGGTGGCAGTGCGGGTGGGTTGAAGGCGAAGGCCGTATTGGGCTCAATGGTCAGCTGGTACCACGACAGATGCGGTGGCTCGAGCGAGATGGCCGTATCGACGTCAGCCAGGCCATCGGCTTCTGTCTGGCCCGGCAGGCCATGCATCAGATCGATATTGAAGCTGTCCAGCCCCGCGGCATGGGCTGCTTCGATCGTTTGCCAGGCCGCGCGACGATCGTGGATGCGACCGAGCTGTTGCAGTGACCGGTCGTCGAAGCTTTGTACCCCGATCGAGACCCGATTGAAGCCGATGGCACGATACTCGGCCAGCCGGGAAGCCATGTCGGTGCCCGGATTCACCTCAAGGGTGACCTCACGGGTAAAGCGCAGGTCCAGCAGCGCGCGCAGGCCCGACATCAAGCGGTCGAGTGCCTCGGGTGAGAACAGGCTTGGGGTGCCGCCACCGAAGAAGATGGTTTCAATCGGCCGACCCCAGATCAGCGGCAGCTCAGGCTCCACGTCACGCAGCAAGGCGTCAATGTACTCATCCTCGGGCAGCTCGCGGCCCTTGAGCTCGTGCGAGTTGAAATCGCAGTAGGGGCATTTCTCCACGCACCACGGCAGGTGGATGTAGAGAGAGAGCGGCGGGTTGTCGGTGAACTGCAATAAGGCCATGGCTTATCCGAGATTCAGTGTGGCCAGCTGCTCGATCAGCTGCTTGAGTGCTTTGGCACGGTGACTGACCCGGTGTTTTTCGTCCGGGTCCATCTCGCCGACACTCATGCCATGCGCCGGCGAGAAGAACAGGGGGTCGTAGCCGAAGCCGCGGTCGCCACGCGGGGCGTCGAGCACCTCGCCCTCCCAGCTGCCCTCGACGACGATCGGCTCGGGGTCGGCGGCATTCCGAACAAAGGCGAGCGCACAGACGAAGCGGGCGCGCCGAGAGGCAGCAGGATGCTTGCCGATCTCCTCGACCAGCTTGGCGTTGTTCTCGGCATCACTCGCCCCCTCGCCGGCAAAGCGCGAGGAAAAGATGCCCGGCTGGCCATCAAGGGCGTCGACCAGCAGGCCCGAGTCGTCACCAATTGTCGGCAGGCCGGTCTCGGCGGCGGTGTGGCGGGCCTTGATCAGGGCGTTGCCACGGAACGTGTCGGCGTCCTCTGCAGGCGAGGCGATACTCCACGGTCGCTGGGAGACGAAGCGCAGCTCTGACAGGGCCGAATAGCTCTTGGCCAGCATTCGGCGCATCTGTTCGAATTCGGCCATCTTGCCGTCATTGTTGGTGGCGATTACGATATCGATCATGCGCGTTCCAAGTCCCCTGGTGCCTGCCTCTTTGGCCCGCGAGGATACCCGCAAGTAGCAGTAAATGCAGAGGGTTATCCTGTGCTTGGCCGCCGTCACGGCTTGTCTTGGTCGGGGAAAACCGCTATAGTGCCCGACTTCGTGCTAGTACCGAAATGAATTAACGAAAGGGGCGTCCATGAAAATTCTATCTTCTCTCAAGTCGGCCAAGACGCGACACAAGGACTGCCAGGTCGTTCGCCGTCGCGGCAAGGTCTACGTGATCAACAAGACCAACCCACGCTTCAAGGCTCGCCAGCGCTGAGTCGCCGGTCGATCCGATAGTGTGTGCGAGGCCCTGCGAAAGCAGGGCCTCGTTGTGTCTGGGGGTTGAAATTTTCGGCTGCTGGCCTATATCAGCATGAAGCCATTGATGAGATGTAGGTGGCTCATCGAGGAGCCTCAATGGTTTCTTTAATCGGACATTGAAATGGAGGTGTTGCCAAGTGGCTATCATACGTTATCGGCCCGAAGGTCGGGGTCGGACCCAGCCGTGGGGTATGCTCGATCAACTCTATCGTGAAATGAATTCGTTGTTTGAGCCCAGCCTTGCCGAGGGGCAGGATGAAGGCAAGCTGGAGATCGCCGACTGGGCGCCGGCGGTCGACATCAAGGAAAGTGAGGATACCTACGAGCTGCACGTGGATCTGCCAGGTATTGATCCCAAGCAGGTCGAGATTACCGCGGACAGCGGCGTGCTCGAGATCAGAGGTGAGCGCAACTCCGAGCTCAAGAGTTCGCAGGACGGTTATTCGCGCATTGAGCGTCACTACGGCCGTTTCTATCGGCGCTTCACCCTGCCGGAGCAGGCGGATGCCGACAACATCAAGGCCAGCTCCGAGCACGGTGTGCTGGTGGTGACGATCCCCAAGGCGGAGACCTCCAAGCCGCGGCGCATCGAGGTCGGCTGATTCGGCCCGGTCACGGGCCTGGGTGAGCGAGAAAAGCCCGGCAGTCCCGGGCTTTTCATTATTATTCCGTACCTGTCTAGTGTGCCGAAAGTCCGCTCATCGTGCGGCGGGCTTTCGAGACACTGACGGCACAGCAAAACCGAACATCACTCAGAGGAGTGCAGGCGTGAAATATCACGACTACTATGCGGCCCTGGGCGTGGCGCGCGACGCCTCGCAGGACGAGATCAAACGCGCTTATCGCAAGCTTGCGCAAAAATACCATCCCGACCGTAACAAGAGTGCTGAGGCCGAAGACAAGTTCAAAGAGATCAACGAGGCCTATGAGGTTCTCGGTGACGAAGAAAAGCGTGCCCGCTACGATGCATTGGGTTCGGGCTATCGCGATGGCGATCCGTTTGGCGCCGGCCCGAGTGGCCCGGGCGGTTTCAGGGCGGAGGATTTCGCCGACAGCGGTTTTTCCGATTTCTTCTCTCAGTTCTTCGGCGGCGGCGCAGGCGCGGCTGGTGGTCGGGCAGGCAGTATGCGCGGCCAGGATATCGAGGCCGAGGCACCGGTGCCGCTGGACCTGTTGGTACAAGGCGGGGCCCACACCATCCGGCTGGGCGACGGGCGTGGTGGCGTCCGTTCGCTGAAAGTCAACGTTCCTGCCGGCTCGACACCAGGTCGACGTATCCGCCTGTCCGGCCAGGGGCAGCCCGGACCGATGGGTGGCCCGGCCGGCGATCTCTACCTCAGGCTGGTGTTGCGAGATGAGGATCGCGGCCGCGTCGACGGCAACCATATACTCCAGGAGCTGCCGATCACGCCTTGGGAGGCGGCGCTGGGGGCCAAAGTGCCGGTCACGCTGCCGGATGGAAAGCGTGTCAATATGAATATCCCGGCCGGCTCGCAATCGGGACGCAAGCTGCGCATCCCCAAGCGCGGCTTCGCTGGCGGCGACCTTCACCTAGTGCTGATGATCCATACCCCGCCGGCAGAGACCGACAAGGCACGTGAGCTCTACCAGGAGATGCAGGCCTCGATGCCTTTTGACCCGCGTTGAGGAGAGACGGCAAATCAGTGCACCTATGCTTAAGGAAGCTCTGGAGCGCCTCAGCCGGAACGCAGGGCGCTCAAAAAAGAAAAGGACGTGACGATGACTGCATATGCGCTGACCCAACTCCACCTGTCACAAGGCCAGAGCTTGTGGCTGGATAATCTGTCGCGGGCGCTGCTCCAGGAGGACGGTCTGCCCAGGCTGATTCGCGACTACGGCATCCGTGGTGTCACTTCCAATCCGTCTATTTTCAAAAAAGCCATCGTCGGCAGCGATCTCTACAGGGACGATCTAATCAGGCACAAACGGCGCCATGACGAGATCGAGACCGTCTACGAACACCTGGTCGCCAGCGACATTCAGCGCGCCTGTGATCGGCTGCGTGCGATATGGGACGAGTCTCGCGGCGAGGATGGCTGGGTCTCCTGGGAGGAGTCGCCGGCTATCGCCCATGATGTAGAGAAATCGGTGCACGCCGCGCATCACCTGCGCGCGCTGGTCGACCGGCCCAATCTGCTGATCAAGGTGCCGGGCACGGTCGAGGGCATCGAGGCCTTCGAGCGGCTGATTGCCGAGGGGGTGAGCGTCAATGTGACATTGCTGTTCTCGCTCGATCAGGTCCGGCGCGTGTTCGCCGCCTATGTGCGCGGGCTGGAAAGATGGGAGGCCAGTGGTGGCAAGCCTGCCGAGGTGCGGGCAGTCGCCAGCCTGTTCATGAGCCGGGTCGATACCCTGGTGGACGAGCAGCTTGACGCAATCGGCGGCGAGCGGGCCGAGTCGCTCAAGGGGCGTGCCGCCCTGGCGCTGGCCGGCGTGGCCTATCAGCATTTTCGCGAAGTGTTCGAGGCCGAGGGCTTTGGCCACCTCGAGCAGCGGGGCGCCCGACCGCAGTACTTGCTCTGGGCCAGCACGAGCACCAAGAACCCTGCTTATTCAGACCTGCTCTATGTCGAAAACCTGATCGCGCCACGCACGATCAACACGCTGCCGAATGCGACCCTGGAGGCCTTTGCCGATCACGGCAAGATCGCCTCGACCCTGAAGCCGCGGATCGACGAGGATCGCGAAGTCTGGGAGGCGTTGGCGGATCTTGGTATCGACATGGACGGGGCGGTGCGCGATCAGCTCCTCGACGAAGGCGTCGAGCAGTTCCAGATCGCCTTTGATGATCTGTTGGCGGCGATCGAGCAGGCCTGATAGCGGCAGCTCAGCCGCGGCCCAGCCACCACAAGCGCAGACGGACCCCCCAGGGGCTGGTCAGCCCGGTGGTGCTGTGGGCGATTCGTCCGTTGCGGTCGAAAAACAGGAAGGTCGGTGTGACCTTCACGCCCAAGGCGGTGGCGATACGAGCGTCCGGGTCGTTGACCGCCGGCAGTGCCTCCAGGTTGTTCTCGGCCAGGTAGTTACGCACGGTGACATCGTCACCCGACTGCATCGCCACGGTGATCACCCGGTGGTCGTCGACCAGGCCTACCAACCAGGGCATCTCCAGCTCGCAGTAGCCGCACCAGGTGGCCCAGAAGACCACCACGGCCGGTTCGTCGGCAGGCCCACCGATGGTCAAGGAATCCCCCTCGACTGTCTGGACTGCCATGCCGGGGATCTCGCCGTCCGGCAGATCCGGGCCCATCCAGGCCTGTATCGCGAGCAGCGCGAGGATGAACACCAGTCCTTCGATGGACCAGCGTACCCAGCGCGGCAGGCGGCGTTTTGGTTTGGCGGGAACGTCTTTTTTCGGTTCTTGTTGCATGGATTGGTCTTCACTGTGAGTCAGATCGGGCGGTTCGTGCAGGGCTTCCTTGGTGATGTTCCATGGGCGCGATATGCGCCGGCGATATTATGGGCGCTTGGCGCTGGCTGCCGGCCAGCAAGCCAGTGGACGAGATGTTTCCGCCCTCCTGGGGTTTTCTGGGATGCTTCATTCTCACCAAGTGTCGGGATGCGTCTGATGGCTACCCGCTGGCCGAAGCGCTGAAACGGCCCTGCTGCTGGTAAACTTGTGCCCATGAGCGTCCCATTGTTACCTGGAAGCCAGCGTATTCTCGTCGGCGTGAGTGGCGGCATCGCAGCCTACAAGGCCGTGACGCTGGTCCGCCGTCTGGTCGAGGCCGGCTGTGAGGTGCGCGTGGTGATGACCGAGGCGGCCACCCGTTTCGTCGCCCCACTGACCTTCCAGGCCGTCAGCGGCCACCCGGTGCGTAGCACGTTGCTGGATGCCGAGGCGGAGTCCGGTATGGATCATATCGCGTTGGCCCGCTGGGCCGACCGAATCGTGATCGCGCCGGCCAGCGCCGACCTGATGGCACGGCTGGCTGCCGGCATGGCCGATGATCTGCTGACCACCCTTTGTCTGGCCAGCCAGGCCCAAGTTCACCTCGCGCCGGCGATGAACCGGCAGATGTGGGTGCATCCGGCCACGCAGGCCAACCGTGAACGCTTGCTCGAGCGAGGTGTGAACCTGCTCGGGCCGTCAGCCGGGGCGCAGGCCTGCGGCGAGACTGGTGCCGGGCGCATGATGGAGCCCGAGGACATCGCTGAAGCCATCATCGCGGCCCTGCACCTGGAGGCCCCGGCGCGTGATCTCGATGGTCAGCGGGTGATCGTCACCGCCGGCGGGACGCGCGAACCAATCGATCCGGTGCGCTTCATCGCCAACCGTTCTTCGGGGCGGATGGGTTTCGCACTCGCCGACGAGGCGGCTCGCCGAGGGGCAGAGACCACGCTCGTCGCCGGCCCATCCGTTCTGTCTACTCCGGCGGGAGTGAGGCGCATTGATGTGCAGACCGCCGCCGAGATGCAGGCTGCCGTCGAGGGCATCGCAGCAATGGATCTGTTCATCGGTGCGGCCGCGGTGGCCGACTATCGGGTGGCCGCGCCGGCCGGACAGAAAATGAAGAAGCAGGCCGAGACGGTCACGCTTGAGCTGGTGCGCAACCCCGACATCCTGGCCGGGGTGGCGAGCCGGGCCGAGCGGCCGTTCGTGATCGGCTTTGCCGCCGAGACCGAGCGCTTGGCCGAGCACGCCGCGGCCAAGCGGCTGGACAAGGGCATGGATCTGATCTGTGCCAACCGTGTCGGCGAGCGTCTTGGTTTCGATACCCCCGACAACGCGCTGCTGCTCCTGTGGGAGGGCGGCGAACGGGACCTGCCAAGGGCCAGCAAGACACAGCTGGCGACGCAGGTTCTCGACACTTACCTACAGATTCGACAGGACAAGCATGCATCGCGTTGAGGTCAAATGGCTCGACCCGCGACTGGGTCACGAAATTCCCCGCCCCGACTACGCCACCGACGGCTCTGCCGGCCTCGACCTGCGGGCCTGCGTGGAGGCACCGCTCACCCTGCGCTCAGGGCAGACCGAGCTGGTGCCGACCGGCATGGCGATCCATCTCGACGACCCGGGACTGGCAGCGATGATCCTGCCGCGCTCAGGCCTCGGGCACAAACACGGCATCGTGCTGGGCAACCTGGTCGGCCTGATTGATTCGGACTACCAGGGCCAGCTGTTCGTTTCGGTCTGGAATCGAGGGAAAAGCGACTTCACCATCGAGGTCGGTGAGCGTATAGCCCAGCTGGTGGTCGTGCCGGTAGTGCAAGTGGCCTTCGAGACCGTCGACGAGTTCGGCGAGAGTGAGCGCGGTAGCGGCGGCTTCGGCCACACTGGCCGGTCCTGACCCAGAGCCTGACCTAGAGGCCCGGTACAAGACCGGGCCCGAACCTGAATCACGAACCTGAGATGTCTGACATGCCCCGATTCGATCCCGCCCTGACCGCCGACGTGCTGATGGAAGCGCTGCCCTACATCCAGCGTCTGGTTGACAAGACCGTGGTGATCAAGTTTGGCGGCCATGCCATGGTGGACGAGGCCCTGCAGGACGCATTCGCCCGCAACATCGTGCTCTTGAAGCAGGTCGGCGTGAACCCGGTGATCGTCCACGGCGGTGGGCCGCAGATCAACCGGTTGCTGGAGAAGATGGGCAAGCAGGGCGAGTTTGTCGACGGCATGCGAGTGACTGATCACGAAACCATGGATGTGGTGCAGATGGTGCTCGGCGGGTTGGTCAACAAGGACATCGTCGCGCTGATCAACCGCCACGGTGGTCGCGCCCTCGGGCTGACCGGTCGTGATGCCGGGCTGGTGCGGGCGCGCAAGCTCAAGGTCACGCGGCAACGTCCTGAGTTCGACACACCAGAGATCATCGATCTGGGCCACGTCGGCGAGGTGGCATCGATCGACCCGAGCATTCTCCAGACGCTGGATGCCTCGGACATCATCCCAGTGATCGCGCCGATCGGTGTGGGCGAAGACGGCGAGGCCTACAACATCAATGCCGATGTGGTGGCGAGCAAGATCGCCCAGGTGCTGGGTGCCGAAAAGCTGCTCTTGCTCACCAACACCGCCGGTGTGCTCGATCGTCATGGCAAGCTGCTTACGGGACTGACCGCTGCCGACGTCGAGAGCCTGATCGAGGACGGCACCATCTACGGCGGCATGCTGCCGAAGATCAATTTCGCACTGGATGCCGTGCGCGGCGGGGTCAAGACCGTGCAGGTCATTGACGGTCGCGTGCCGCACGCGGTATTGCTCGAACTGCTCACTGATCAGGGCGTGGGTACCCTGATTCGCGGCTGACTCGGCCGGATCAGCGGTCCCGTTGGAGCCGGCGGAAGCGCTGGATTTCCACCTCGTAGTGTTCGGCCATGGCCGAGCGTTCGATGCGTGCGTCTTTCAGGGCCTGCTGCAACTGTCCGAGATCACGGGCATAGCTGACTTCGCGGTGGCCCGCCGCGACGGTCTCTTGCATGCGTTTGATCGAGCGTTGCATCTGGCGGATGCGGGCGTCCAGGCGTTCCAGCTGCTCGTCACGTGCTCGCTCGATGTCGTCGACGCTCGCGTAAAGCGACAGCAGGGTATTGTCGCGCCGAGCCTGTTCTTCGGCCTCGTGTCGCGCTTGTTCGGCAGCGGCCTCACGGGCCTTCTCCTCGGCGGTCTTGCGTGGCAGCACTTCCCGGATCACCTGTCCGCTGGCTGAATCCAGCACCTTGTAGCCCTGTTCGGTGGCTCGAGAGGGCAGCGTGTCGCTCAGCTGCAGCCTGCCATCAGCGTCCACCCAATGGTAGGTGACGCCGGCCGCCTGGGCAGTGAGCGGCGGCAGGAGAAGAATGAAGAGAGTGGCGCTTAACAAGGGTCGGCGGAGCCGCATAAGATCTCTCCCGGTGTCCAGATCGGATCCGATCCCGGCAGCTTGGCGTCACAAATTGACACGGAAATGCCGAGATATGCGGATATAAGGTCGTTTACCGGAAGGGATGCAAGTCGGATGCCAACGGTGCGTGCGGAGTTTTGTTTTCCTTAGTTGGTCGATTGGTGTGGCGTTAGCTTGAGAGCCACCCAGAGACCGGACAGGCCCATCGCGATGGTGACGAACCAGAAGCCGGTCTCGATGCCGCCGGTGAGAGTGGCGATCAGGCCCAGCGCCAGCGCGCCGACCGCATAGCCGAAGTCCCGCCAGAAACGATAGACGCCAAGCACTCCCGCCCGCTCTACCGGCTCGCAATGGTCGGCTACCGCCGCGCCGAGGGTCGGGTAGAGCATGGCCATGCCGACCCCCGTGACCGCAAGCGCGGTGGCCCAGATCCAGATCGAGTGACTTAGCACGATGGCGAGGATCCCCGCCCCGCAGAGCCACATGCCGCCCGTGATCAGTCCACGACGGCCGAGCCGGTCAGAGGCCGGGCCGGTGATCAATTGCCCGGCACCCCAGACCATGCCGTAGATGCCGACAAGAAGCCCTGTCGTTACCAGATCGGTGCCGCGCGCGACCAACAGGATCGGCACAAACAGCCAGATGATGGTGTCGGTGAATTTTTCCACCAGTCCGGCCTGGTTGATGGCGAGCAGGTTTTGGTTACCCCAGGTGGCGTGGGCGAAGAACGACAGCCCAGTACGGGTGGCCGGGGGTGTGCGGTTGCCATGGGCGGTTTGTTGGGCATGGGCCCAAGACAAGGTGTCACGTGCGGCCCACAGGGCGAGCGCCAGTGCCAACACGATTACGGTCAAGCTGAACCAGAACAGGCCCTCGCGAGCCCCGAGCTGTTCGGCGACGATCGCCGCCAAATAGCCGGCCACCGCCACACCACCGTAGCCGGCGAACTCGTTGGCACCATTGACCAGGCCACGTTGGTGGGCATGGGTGAGATCAAGCTTGCTGTTCAATGCCATCGACCAGGCCAGTCCCTGGTTGATGCCCAAGAAGGCGGTAGCCAGGAGCACCCAACCCCAGGAATCGGCGATCAGCAGCAGGAACGGGATTGGAATGGCGAACAGCCAGCCGGCGACCAGCACACGCTTGCGGCCAAAACGGTCGGAAAACCGCCCGGCCAGCAGGTTGAGCACCGCCTTGATCACGCCAAAGATCACCACGAAGCTGGCCAGCGTCGTGAACGCCCCTCCGGCCAGACCGAAATCTGATTCCGAAAGCACCGGCAACACCGTACGGGTCATGCCGACCAAGGCGCCGACGAAAAACACCTGCAGCAGGAATTGGGTAAATTGGCCGCGGTTGGCGGCGATACCGTGAGTCAGGTCCATCGGTTACCTCTTGCCAGTCGTTGGCGTTGTCAATTGGGATGAGGCCGAATCGCACCGCCCCACGCTCCCGTTGGACTGCCGAGGCGTGGACGGCAGTCGATTCGATCAGTTGGCTGCGGCTTGCTGGGCGCGGGCATTGGCCTCAAAGCCGCCGACCTGTTTGAAACCGGTAAAACCGTCCTGAAGAATGCGGACGTTGCTCATCCCCGCCAGACGCAGCATCAGGCCAGCCTGTGCCGAGAGCGTGCCGCTGTTGCAGTAGACCAGTATCGTGCCATCGGTCGGCAGCTCGTCACGACGCTCGAGAATTTGTCGCCACTCGATGTGGGTCGCTCCTGGAATATGGTCTTCCTGGTACTGCTCGGCATCACGAGTGTCGACGATGGTCATGTTTTTCCAGTCTTCCACCGGGATCTGTTCGGGGCGGATGGTGCCGCCCTGGTAGTCGGCGAACATGACATAGCCTTCCATCGCATCGATCAGTGCCTCGTTTTCCGCCATCGCCGGAGCCGAAATGACGGCCGCTACGATCACTGGAATGGCAATGAGATTTTTGAATGTGCTCATGTGGGGCTCCTCACTTGCCGCCGGACTTGATGATTGACTGCAGGTCGGTGAATTCCTTATTCACTTTTTCGTTACCAAGCAGGCCAACGGTTTCATGTTTTGGCGTGCCTTCGAGCTCGAGCACGTCGGCGATCATGTGAAAGCTGGACATGCCGTTGTGATCGGCGCCATCGGCGGCAATCAGCTGGTCACCGTAATAAACCGCTGGGGCAGGCAGGTCTTTGACCATGCTGGCGGACAGGATCTGGATTGGTACCTGGTAGGTATTGGCCAGTTGTGCGGCCACCTGCAGGTTGTTGTTGCAGCGCGTGCCCGGCGGCTCTTTGCCAATGAAGGTCAGTACTGGTTGGCCATTGGGGCCAGTTGCCCCTGGTACGATGTCTTCGGCCTGTGCCGGAGTGAGGGCGGCTGCGAGGCCGAGGCTGCCGACGATCAGGCCAGCGCGCAGGATGCGGGTGATATTCATGTGGGTTTCCTCTGCTTTGTATTGATCTGATGTTGTCTTCGGGGTCAGGCGCCAGTGTTGAAGGAGTAGAACTCCTGAATTTCTTCCACGGGGGGCAGCTCGATCGAGGCGATGATCTCGACGAATTTTTCCCGCTCGCGGATTAGGCCGCTGTTATGGCGTTTCTCGAAGCCCAGGGTGGACATCGGTTTGCCACTGATGCCGCCCCCGCAGACCGAGCCCGCCTCGGCTCCAGCCAGGATCTCGATATGATCCGGCAGGCTCAGGATTGGGCCGAACAGTGAGTCGTAGAGTTTTTCCGCCATTTCACGCTCGCGGCCGTGCAGGTCGGGTCGGCCAACCCCACCGGGGAACAAGGTGTGCCCGGTGATCAGGAACCATGGCTCATCGGTGCGGGAGTGATCGGTCACCAGCAGGCAGATGCTGTCGTCAGTGTGCCCGGGAGTGTGCAGTACCTCGGCCGAGACATTGCCCAGCTCCAGCCGATCGCCGTGCGCAACAGGGTGGAAGGGGTGCTTGACCGGTGCGGATTCGTGCAGCACGTATTTTGCGCCGGTGCGTTTGGCCAGCTCCGGGCCGCCGCTCTTGTGGTCGGCATGTACGTGGGTATCGACCACATGGGTGATCTCGGCGCCTTTTTCCTCGGCCATCTCGATGAAACGGTCGACCTCGTACAGATGAACGTCGACGGCCATGGCTTGGGCCTTACCGGCGCAGCCGAACAGGTAGGCCAGGGAGCTGAATTCACAGGGTTGCTGGATCAGGAACATTTGGGAATCCTCCTCAGTGGATGCGCCAAACATTCAATTACTCAATTGAATAAATGTCAAGTGGGCGCTAGAGTGATCGGCAACGAGGCTGTCGATTTCCGCTATGAGGCGGCAGCCGGCGGAGTGATTGAGGAGCAATAGTTGACATCTCCTTCAATTGACTGATTGAATCAGTCGCCGGCCGCCTCGGTCAAGAGCCATTTGGCGTCTAGGGAAGCCATGGAACGGGGCGGCATGGGTTGGTTTCGCTCGTCTGGAGTGGCGCACAGCGCCATCGATTCTTGCGGGGCTTCCCTACGCAGTGGCCGTTGTCGAGCAGCGACAAGGAATGAGGGGGCGGTGGTCTTGAGCCAACCGTCGAGCCGGGAAATCGAGTGAGTGATTCCGGCCGACACGACAAAATCATGATCAGTTGAGGACTCGGTATGGATCCGGCGATTTCGCAGTACTTGCTTTATGTCCTGGTGCTTGCGGTGGTGTTTGGTGCGGCAGCGCAGTTCACGCGCTTCTGCCTGCTTGGCGGCATGAGTTCGTACATGGGCTCGCGCGACGGTGGACGCCTCGCCGTATACTTGGGCGCCATTGGCGTGGCTATCGTCGTGACCACGCTGGTGCAGTGGTTTGCCGCCATCGATCTTGATCAGACCCAGCCCCCCTACCGCACGGCCGACTTCGCTTGGGGCCGCTATCTGATCGGCGGCCTGCTGTTCGGGGCGGGGATGGTGCTGGCGCGTGGCTGTCCGGTGCGCAGCCTGGTGAGGTCATCGCAAGGTCATCTGCAGGCACTGGTCGCCATCGTGGTGATGGCGGCCGCGGCTTATGCCATGACCCGTACCAGCCTGTTTCAAACGGCCTTCCTGCCGTGGATCGGGGGGCTGAGCGTTGATCTTGCCGCTGTCGGCATCCAACATCAGGATCTGGCCTCCCTGGTCGGCGGCGGCCCGATAGTCTCCCTATTCTTTGCCGCGGTGCTGGCTGTGATCCTGTTGCTGGTGAGCTGGCGCTGGCTGTCCTTGCGTGGCAATGGACTCGCCTGGGTCGGGATCGTGCTGATCGGCTCGGCGGTCGGTCTTGGTTTCTGGGTGACCGGTGGTGCACCCGGTCAGGCGGCCGATATGGCATCCATGATGGAGCCGATGCCGCAAGAGGGCATGGGCACTCAGTCATTCACGTTCAGTGCCCCACTGGGCGATGTGGTGTATTTCTTGCGAAATCCATCCAATCTATCCGTGATCACCTTCGGCGTGGTTGCGGTCATCGGCGTGTTTTTCGGCAGCCTGGCCAGTGCACTGGTGCGGCGGGACTTCCAGTTTTCCGTACCGCGTGGCGTTGGTGAGTGGCTGCGCACGGTAATTGGTGCGCTGATGGTGGGTGTGGGCGCCGTGCTTGCGATGGGCTGCACCATCGGTCACGGCCTGACCGGCGTTTCCACCCTGGCGCTGGGGTCGATGCTGTCGCTGGCGGCCATCATGCTGGGGGCCTGGGCCATGCTGCGCATTGAGCATCGGGTGGCGAAACGGTCCGAACGAGCCGGGCTGGTCGGCAGTACTGGTTGATTGAGGTGAGCGAGACATACGTGAGCACGAAACAATTCAAGCAAGAGCTCAATGATCAGTTTGCCCGACTGGGCAAGGTGCTATCCAATGGACGGCGTCTGGAGCTGCTTGAGCATCTGGCGCAAGGCGAGCGCTCGGTCGATGGGTTGGCCCGGGTGACTGGTCTGTCGGTCGCCAATACCTCTCAGCATCTGCGACGCATGCAGGAGGCGAGGCTGGTGACGGCGCGTCGCGACGGCAGGCAGGTGATCTACGCGATCGCCGCGGATGATGTGATCGAATTGCTGGAGGTGTTCCGTCGGGTCGGTGAGCGTCATCTGGCGGAGATTCGCCAGATGGTCGATGCCCACTTGAACCAGAAAGACACCCTTGAACCGGTGTCCGCCGAGGAGTTGATCGAGCGTTGTCGGCGCGGCCTGGTGACCTTGATCGATGTCCGGCCGGAGGAGGAATATCAGGCCGGGCATATTCCGGGCGCCGTGAATGTCACTATCGGCGATCTTGAACAACGCATGGCCGAGCTTGACCCCGAGCGGGAGATCATCGCCTATTGTCGCGGCCCCTATTGCACCTTTTCCTTCGAGGCCGTCGCGCAGTTGCGCGAGGCTGGATTCGAGACCCGTCGGCTGGAGTCGGGCTTCCCGGAGTGGAAACTTGCCGGACTGCCTGTCAGCACCGATGATCCCACGACCAAATCGCCAAGCAGAGCAGAGTCATGAGTGAACAGATGCCCATCCAGGACCTCCGCGCCCACCTGGGCCACTACATTGTCGGTCAAACTGTACTGGTCGACCGGTTGTTGATCGGTCTGCTTACCGGCGGGCACTTGCTGGTTGAAGGCCTGCCTGGACTGGCCAAGACCACGGCCATCAAGGCGCTGGCCGAGGGGGTGCATGCTGATTTCAAACGCATCCAGTTTACCCCTGACCTGCTGCCGACCGATTTGCTGGGCAATGAGGTCTACCACCCGGAGACCCGTGAATTCACATTCGAGCCGGGGCCGCTGTTCAACGAGATCATCCTCGCCGATGAGATCAACCGGGCGCCGGCCAAGGTTCAGTCAGCGCTGCTGGAGGCGATGGCCGAGCGTCAGGTCACGGTCGCCGGGCACAGTCGTGATCTGCCTGAGTTGTTTCTGGTCATGGCGACCCAGAACCCGTTGGAGCAGTCGGGCACCTACCCGCTGCCCGAGGCGCAGATGGACCGCTTCATGCTGCATGTCGCTCTCGATTACCCTGAGCTCGAGGACGAGTACGACATCCTTAAGCGTACCCTCGACGGCACGCTCGGCCACAATCCGGTGGGCGAGGCACGCAATATCACCGTCGACCAGGTGCTGGCTGCCCGAGAGTCCGTCCGTCAGGTGCATTGTGACGAGGCCCTGCAGCGTTGGGTGGTGGATCTGGTCGCCGCCACTCGGCGGGTCGGCGAGCTTGATCAGGCGCTGGCCGGTCAGGTGCTGGTCGGCGCCTCGCCGCGCGGGGCACTGGCCTGGGTGCAGGCCGCTCGGGCGGCGGCCTGGCTCGACGGGCGCGACTACATTGTTCCCGATGACTTGATCGAGCTCGCCGCGGATGCGTTGCGGCACCGCATCATCCTCGGCCCCCGCGCCATGGTCAGCGGTCTGACCCGCGATGCGGTGATCGAGCGCCTGCTTGAGCTGATTCCCGCGCCGTGAAACCGATCGGGCTCAGAGGGCTGATCGCCAGACTCGGACTTGGAGCGTTGGCTACGGAGGCCGCGCCACGATCCGAGCCGGCCTCATTTGCCCCCGGGCGTGATGAAATCGCCATGGCCTGGGCGGGCGGTGAGCGCCTGCCGGCCCTGGTGCCGGAGGCGTTGCCGACCGCTACCGGCCTGTCTGGGGACCAGCTGGCTCGACACTTGGGCGAGGGGCTGGACTTCGAACAACTGCGCGCCTATCAGCCGGGCGAGCCAGCCACGCGCATCGACTGGCGCGTTTCTGCTCGCTTCAGTGAGCCGGTGGTGCGCATGTATCGTGAGCCGGCCCAGCGCCAGGCACACCTGGTGATCGACGGCGGGACGGCGATGCGTTTTGGCACTCGGCGTCGCCTGAAGCTGACTCAGGCCCTGCTGGTCGCCCATGCCTTTGCCGCCGGGGCACTACGACAGAATCTTGCAGTCGAGATCCATTCAATCGGTGGATCATTTGGTCACCAGGCGGCTGGACCGGTCACCGGTCAGGGGGCGATTCTGCAACGTCTGGCCGACCTGGCCCAGGCGGCCGGCCTGACAGCCGGTGCGCCGGACGCGTCAAGCGACCGGCTTGTTGACAAGCCTGCCGACTGGGCTGGCCTGCGCCAGCGTCTGGCCCAGCGCCTGCCGGCCGGATCGGTGGTGATCGTGCTGTCGGATTGTCTCGCCGATACCGGCCCGGGGCGTGCGATCGATTGGGCTCCGTTGGCAGCGACGCATCACCTGATCTTTGTTTCCGTGAGTGACCGGGTCGAACTGGAGATGCCGGATATGGGGCTGGTTCCGTTCGAATCCGGTACTCAGGCGCGGTGGCTGGACACCGGCAGCCGCCGCTGGCGCGAGGCGTTCGCAGCGGAGCAGCACGCTGTGCTGGAGGAGTGGCGCGAATCGGCCGAGGCGCTCGGAGCGACGTTCCTGTCCCTGTCGGCCCACAGCCAACCAGTCGACTGGCTGGCCGAGCTGCCCGCCGTGCTGCTCCGGTCCAGGGGGGCCGTGGCATGAGCGAGTATCGTGACTGGCAACACCCGGAAGGCGGCCCGTCGGAGGCCGCACCGGAGAGCCTGGTAGACGTGTTCACCGCGCCCTGGCTGGATCAGGCGACTGGCGGAGTGCTTGCACCCACGGCTGCTGTGGGCGGTGGTGGGCGGTGGTTGGCCATAGTGCTTGCGTTGCTGGTGCTGGCTCTCCTGATTGCAGCCTGGCGCCGACGTCGTGATCTGGTGCTGGCGGCCAGGCTCTGGCGGCTGGAGCGGGCTGCGAGGCGTTTGGACGGTGCATTCTCGCTGCGCGAGTTGCAGGATCAAAGCATGGTCGCGATTGCCCGTTGGCAGCACGGCGGGCGGGCACCGCGTCGGGATCGGCTGGCCGGGCCGTGGTCGGATTGGGTGCGAGTGCTCGACCATCAACGCTTTGGTCACGACAGGGGTGATGCGGCCGCCTTGGCTGCTCACCTGCGCGCCATGCGCCGCGCCCTTTGGCGCCTGGATCGGGGTTCGGAGGCGCAAGCATGATCGGCTTCAACTCACCTTGGGTGTTGCTGCTGCTGTTGGTGCTGCCCGTGCTGTACCCGGCCTGGTCGCGCCGCATTCTCACCCGGGCCCCGGCACGCCTGCTGCGCCACCCGGCGCTGGGGCGGCTGGAGCCGGATGGCAGCTTGCAGGCAGGTCAACGCTGGCTGGTTGTTTTCCTGTTCGGGGCACTGATCACCCTGATCCTGGCGTTGGCTCGACCGGTCTGGATCGGCACCTCGGTCGCGGTCGATCCGCCGGTGCGCTCGGTCGTCCTGCTGGTGGACGCCAGTCCCAGTATGTCCGTTCGAGATTTCCGTGATCCGACTGGCCAGCCAGTCTCGCGCATGACGGTGATGCGCGAAGCATTGCTTGCGTTCACCGAGGCACACCCGCGTGATCGCTTCTCGCTACTGGTGGTGACCGATTCGGCCGGCACGCTGGTGCCAGAAACGGGTGATCATGACGTGCTGACCTTCTGGATCGAGCAGCTCCAGCCCGGTATTGCCGGTAGCGCGACCGCTCTTGGTGAGGGGCTGGCCGTGGCGATGCGGCGCATCGCACAACGACGTGAACGTGGCGAGGCACCGCCGCAGCTCTTGGTATGGACCGATGGCGTGAACACCGGTGGCGAGATGTCGCCGGCGGAAGCGCTGACCATCGCGCGTGCCGAGAACATCGAGCTGTATACCATCAATCTGGCACCGAGCGGCCAGGGCTCGGGTGACGGTGAGCCCACCCTTGAGGATCTTGCCCGGCTGTCCGGCGGGCTGGCGCTTGCCGCAGGTGATCGTGAGGCGCTGCTGTCGGTGACCGATGCAATCGATCGTCATCAGACCACCTCTGCCGAGGAGGCAACTCGTCGCGAGCGGCATCCGCTGCTGGGGTGGTTTCTGGGCTTCGGGCTATTGGCGTTGCTGACAGCCCGGCTCCTCAACGCACGACTGCAGGTGTAGCTGTGATGAGTGAGCGTGTCGACAGCCTGATCGATCTGTGGATGGCCCTCTGGATGGTTTTGACCGGCGCCGAGGATTGGCCCGTCCTGGCGCATCCGGAAGCGTTCGCCCTGTTGCTGTTGCCAGCTGGGCTGGCCCTGTGGTCCTGGCGCCGCCGGGCACGCCTTGACGATTATGCCGATCCGTTGTTGCGCCCCTGGGCCTTTGCCGGCGGACAAACCGGGCGCGGGCGTCTCGGTGGGACATCCCGGCTGCTTTGGCTGCTGTTCTGGTTGTTTGCTGCGTTGGCATTGGCCGATCCGCGTCTGCCCCAGTCCGGTGAGACCATAAAGGAGGCGCGAGCGCCGCTGTTGTTTGTGGTCGATGGTTCGGCGGCCATGTCTGGCCGAGATGTCGAGCCTGACCGCATCGGGCGCGCGGTGTTGCTGATGGAGTTGCTGGCCGAGTCCGATCCCGGTCGGCCCATGGGTTTGTTGCGTTATTCGGACACCACCGGGGTGCTGCTGCCACCCAGCCTTGACCCGGATTTGCTGACCTTCTACGCCAGGGAGCTGCCGGGGCTGGTTGATGCCCGCCTGGAGGTACGGCCAGATCAAGCCTTTGCCGTGGCCGCAGAGATGGCGGCCCTGGAGGGCGGGGCGGTGGTCTGGCTGACCAGTGCGGATGAGCGTCAGCTCTCCGGCGTGGTGGGCAGTCAGCTGCTGGCGGCTGTCGAGCGGCTCGAGGCGCGCGACATCCCGGTGCTGGCAGTCAGCATGGCAAGGGAGGAGACCTCTTTGTATAGCGACGGTCAGCTGTTGCGCAACGAGCAGCACGAGATCCTGACATCGCGGCCGCTATTCGAGCGAGTCGCGGAGGTTGCCCGATTTGCCGGGGGTGTGGCGCTGCGGACCGGGGTGCTGCGCGAGGACGCCGCCTTTCTTGCCGAGGAGATCGCGGCCCTGCCCGCGCCTCCGCACCGCGAAGGGGCCTTTGAGCGGTATCGCTCGCTGGCCCCGCTGGCCCTATGGCTGGCCATGGTCGCGCTCGCGATCCATTTGTGGTTCGAGTGGGCCGATCGTCGCGGCCCGGGCAGGGCTCGGCGCACGGTGCTGGCGGTGGGGCTGATTGTTCTTGCGCCGATTCTGTTCACCGTGGCGCAGGCCGCTCCGGTGGTCGACCACGCGACGCAACAGATTGCGCTCGACGAGGGCTGGGCGGCGCTGGAGACGGGCGAGTTCGGGCGGGCCCAGGTGGCGTTTGATCGGGCAACCGGCTACGCCGCGCGGCTGGGCAGCGGGCTTGCGGCCTATCGCCGTGGTGACATTCCACACGCCATTGAACGCCTACAGATGGCCGCCTGGTTGGCCGAATCACCTGAGCCTCGCATGCTGGCCCTGTTCAACCTGGGCAACGCGCTGGTGCTCGCCGGGCGCTACTGGGCGGCGGTGTCGGCCTTTGATGCCGTCCTCGCTCTGGATCCTGAGCACGAGCCCGCTCTGCAGAACCGCCTCCTAGCCGCCTCACTGGTCGACATGGAACGTGATGGAGTGGGCGAAGAGGAGCCTAGTTTCCGCGGTTATGCGGCCATGCGACCCGATCCAATCGATGAGACACAGGGGGCGCGCATGTCCGACGAGTTCCATGAGGGTGAGGGTGCCGGTGGCGCGACGGCGGTCTCGGGCGGTGAACGGCAGGCCGAGCCATTCCAGCTGAATGAGGGTCTGTTGCAAGGGGCGCGCAAGAAACTCGAACGGATCGAGGATCACCCACAGCCGGCGATCGAGGGGTTGCTGCGCCAGCAGCCCTACAAGTCGGTCGTCGAGCAGCATCTCTCCGGGGAGGGCGGCCCATGAGACGACTGCCATGCTCGCTGCTCGCGCTGCTACTGCTCAGCCTGACTGCCCCGGCACGGGCCGATATTCCCTTGCCGAAACCGGACCGTGCCTCGGATGGCCTGGCCGAATGGATCGAACTCGGCGAGATCGAGCCCTTGCCCCCGGTCAGCGAGGTCGACAGTCGGGCGGGTGCCGGCCGTTTGCCCAATGGCGTGATCGTCGAGACCGAAGTCACTGAGCTTGCACCGGTGCAGCGGCAGGTCTTTCTCGTCACCCAGACCATCCTCGACCCGGCCCGACAGCTGCGGGATGCCGAAGTGCACCGACCGCAAGGCCAGGGCATGGATGCTCGCCCACTGGGAGTGACACGCGAGACCGTGGACATGGATGGCCGGCTGGTCGACCGGCGCCACTACCGCTGGGCGGTACAGGCCTTGCGCGGCGGGGACCTGACATTGGCGTTCAGCCGTATCGATTTTCAGGTAGTCGGGCTGGCACAGAGTGAATACGCCTTCGTGCCGGTGGCCCGTCGGCTGGAGGTGGTTGATCTGCCAGCCCATCTGCCATCGTACCTGCCGGTCACGCCAGACCTCGCCGTTGGCAATGCCCAGGTTGGCGAGCTGGTCGCCGGTGAGCCGGCCAGTTGGCGCTTCGAAGTCAGTGGTGAGGGCCTGACTGCCGCGGCACTCGCGCAGATGATCAACGCACAGCTGGTCGCTCCGTCGGGGCTGCGGCTGGGCCAGCCCGAGGTGCGTCTGGTGGTGGACGGCTCCGCTGGGCCCGCTGAGATTTCGCCGCTGGCGGAGACCTGGCAGGTGAGCCTGTCACTGTTGCCTTCCACCGAAGGTGGTCGCGAGGGGCGGCGCGAAGCCGAGCTGCCTGGCTTGCGGCTGCCCTATGTCGATCCGCGCCGACCAGAGCCGGGCAGCCAGCTCGACTACGCCCAGCTCGATGCGCAGGCAGTGAGCTGGCAGGCCGCGGCAAGTGTGCGACGGCTGCAGTGGTTGCAACGCGCCCTGCCCTGGCTGGCCACTGGTCTGCTGGGAGCGATCGGGGTCGGGTTGGCCGGACGCGCGGCATGGCGCCGCCTGCGCGCGCGGCGAAACCGCCGCGCGGCTCAGGCTCGGCTGCGCTCGGTCGATGATGCGCTCGCGCTGCGTCGGCAGTTGCTGGCCGAGCTGGCAGGATTGCCACGACCCCTGCGGCCGGATGGTCGCGAGGTGCTGGCAGGCCGTGGTGCGCCTGAGACGTGGCTTGCGGCCGTGGGGACACTGGAGTCCTGGTGCTTTGCCGGGGCAGCCACTCCGGCAACAGGCGAGTTCGTGGTAATCCGCGAGACTATCGCCGATCAGCTGCCGGCAGGCTGGTTCCGGTAGCGCGGCAGCGGTAGTCGGCCAGGGGGGCTTGGTGTAAGGTTGGCGGCGGCGTGCCGCCCGGTGCGCCGCCCGCGGGGACCAATCAATCAGCGAGATCGATGAGCATGCAGTTGAATGAGATTCATGATCTGATGGCCGAGGATATGCAGGCCGTCAACCGTGTGATCATGGACCGGCTCAGCTCGGACGTGGTCCTGATCAACCAGCTGGGCAGCTACATCATTCAATCCGGCGGCAAGCGCTTCCGTCCGCTGCTGCATATGCTGGCCAGTCGAGCGCTTCGTGGTGAGGGTACGGAGCTGCCCGGTGCCGCTCAGATGGCGGCAGTAGTGGAGTTCATCCACACCGCGACCTTGCTGCACGACGATGTAGTCGACGAGTCGACCCTGCGTCGTGGCCAAGACACCGCCAATGCCCGCTTTGGTAACGCCGCCTCGGTGCTCACCGGCGACTTCCTGCACTCGCGCGCCTTCCAGATGATGGTCGAGGTCGAGCGCCCGCGGGTGATGACGATCCTGGCCAATGCCACCAATCGCATCGCCGAGGGCGAGGTGATGCAGTTGATGAACATCGGCGATGCCTCGGTCAGCGAGGCGACCTACATGGATGTGATCGGTCGCAAGACCGCGACCCTGTTCGAGGCTGCCTGCCGACTGGCGGCCGTGCTCGACGATCGCGACGAGGCCACCGAAGCGGCGCTGGGTGAGTACGGCTACCGACTCGGGGTGGCCTTCCAGCTGATCGACGACGTACTCGACTACCGAGGTGACGAGGCGCAGACCGGCAAGCATGTCGGCGATGACCTCAATGAAGGCAAGCCGACGCTGCCGTTGATCATTGCCATGGCACGCTCGGATGCGGCTGGCGCGGAGCTGGTGCGCGAGGCGATCGAATCCCAGTCGGTCACAAGGATCGATGAGGTACTCAAGGTAGTTGAACGCGCTGATGCACTCTCGTATACTGCCGCGCTTGCGGAACGCGAGGCCAGTGCGGCCAAGCAGGCGCTGGCGGCTCTGCCGGACAGCATCTACTTGCGCGCGATGTCTTCCTTGGCGGACATCAGCGTTCAGCGTGATCACTGACATCACGATGTCAGCGGTCATTTCGGAGTGTAGCTCAGCCTGGTAGAGCACTACGTTCGGGACGTAGGGGTCGCAGGTTCGAATCCTGTCACTCCGACCACACCATTGCGGCCGGGGCCTCTTTCGAGGTCCCGGCCTTCTTTTTTCTGCGGCGTTCGAGTTTTCTGCAGTACTCGGGCCGACTCGATCGCCATTCGGAGGGCGGATGATCCAGCTCAAATCCGTGTCGTTACGCCGTGGGCCGCGCCTGCTGCTCGAGGGCGCCGATCTCACCCTGTTGCCCGGCCAGCGCCTCGGCCTGGTGGGCAGGAACGGCACCGGCAAGTCCACCTTGCTGGCCATGTTCGCGGGGGAGCTCGCGCCGGATGCGGGAGAGATTGAGCGAGCTGGTGGCCAGCGGATGGCGACCGTTGAGCAGGAGACCCCGGCGCTCGAGATCTCGGCGGTGGATTACGTACTCGACGGCGATCGTGACTACGCCCGTCTGAAGGGCGCCCTCGATGCTGCAGAAGCGGAAAATGACGGCATGCGGCTGGCCGAGCTCTATCCGGAATTCGAGGCGGCAGGTGGCTTCACTGCCCGACCGCGGGCCGCACGCCTGCTGGACGGGCTGGGTTTCGCGTCTGATCGGATCGACAACTCGGTCTCGAGCTTTTCGGGCGGCTGGCGCATGCGTCTGAACCTGGCCCGCGCCCTGATCGCTCCCTCCGATATCCTGCTGCTCGACGAGCCCACCAACCACCTGGATATGGATGCGGTGTTCTGGCTGGCCGATTGGCTGCTGAGTTATTCGGGCACCCTGATCGTGGTCTCGCACGACCGCGACTTTCTCGATCGCGTCTGTACGCATATTGCCCATATCGAGAACCAGAAGCTCAACCTCTACACGGGTCACTACAGCGACTTCGAGGCAATGCGTGCCGAACGGATGGCACAGAATGTCGCGCTGGCAGGCAAGATCGCCAAGGAGCGTGAACACCTGCAGGGCTTCATCGATCGTTTCCGCGCCACGGCATCCAAGGCGCGGGCCGCGCAGAGCCGGATCAAGGCCCTTGAGCGCCTGCCGACCATGGCTGCCAGTCACGCCGACCGCGACGATTTTTCGTTTTACTTCCCCGCAGGCAAGCGTGCCCCTGATCCGATGGTGACGCTCGAGGATGTCGCCATCGGCTACGATGGCCAGCCGTTGATCGAGCAGGTCGATCTGCAGGTTCGTGCCGGCGATCGCATCGGTGTGCTGGGTGCCAACGGGGCGGGCAAGACCACCTTGATCCGCATGATCGCCGCAGGCGGCCCCACTTTATTGTCCGGAGAGCGTTTCATCGCCCCGGGCGTCCAGGTTGGCTATTACACCCAGCATCAGGTCGACCAGCTGGATCCACGTGATACGCCGGTGATTGCGCTCGAGCGGGTCGCCGAGGGAGAGGGCTCGACGCAGAAGTACCGGGATTTCCTCGGCCGCTTCGGCTTCGTCGGCGACCGGATATTCGAGCCGATCGAGCCGTTCTCCGGCGGCGAGAAGGCACGTCTTGCCCTCGCCCTGTTGGTCTGGAAAGCGCCCAATTTGCTGATCCTCGATGAGCCGACCAACCATCTGGATCTGGCCATGCGCGAGGCGTTGGCCGGGGCATTGCAGTCGTTCGAGGGCGCGATTCTGGTAATCTCGCACGACCGGAATCTGATGGAGCTGGTCTGTGACCAGTTCTGGTGGGTGCGCGACGGCGAGGCGGTACCGTTCGACGGCGATCTGGACGATTACCGTGCGGCGGTCACGGAACGCCGCCGGGCGCATGATCGTGAGCGGGCTGCCGAGAAGCCCGCGAAGAAGGCGCCGGCGGACAGATCGAGCTGGGGCAAGACGCGCGACCGGGCCGAACTGGATCGCGAGAGGCGTCTAGCCCGATTGGAGAAACAGTTTGAAGAGCTCGGCGAGCGCCAGTGTGCCATCGACGAGGCATTGGCCGATCCGGGGCTTTATGCTGGGCAACAGGACGACGAGTTGGCACGTTTGCAGCGTGAACGAGGCGAGCTCAGTGAGCGTCTTGAGGCACTGGAGACCGAGTGGCTCGAGCAGCAGGGCGTCGACTGAGTTCTCTGGGTCCTCTGAGTCCTCGTTCCTGCTGACTTCCCCGCCGCGGCTATACTGCCTCGGGGCATGCCCCTCATGAGCGGGCTGAAGCGAACGAGGAGCGGTCGCTGACTATGAGCAAGGATGGGGGTTTCGACATTCGAGAACTGCCGGGCATGGCCTGTGGCAGAGCCCCGGGGGGCCGTCCTTCCCAGCAGGACGACCTGATCTGTCTGCATGATTGGCGCGAGCAGGCGAGCCTGATGGTGCTCGCCGACGGCATGGGCGGTGACGGCTCGGGTGAGCTGGCCTCCGGTGCGGTCATCCACGCGGCGCGCGAGCTCTGGCATGAGCGCAGCTGGTGTGAGCTGCCTGGGGCGCTCTTTCTCGAGACCCTTTGCCAGGCCGCCCAGGACGAGATCCGGCGGCGCAATGCCTGGGTCAGCGGCGAGCCGCATTCCACGGTGGTTGCCCTATTCTTGCGTAACGGCCATGCCTACTGGGTGCATGTCGGCGATAGCCGTCTTTATCACTTCCGTGGCCGGCGTTGCCGGGCCGTGACCCGCGATCACAGTCTTGCCCGGCTCAAACTCGATCGTGGCGAGATTCGGGAGGCCGATCTGGCCCATGATCCTGATCAACACGTACTGCTGCGCGGCCTGGGCGGCAGCGAGTTGCCCGAGATCGAGCATGGTTATGCCCCCCTGCGACGCGGGGATGGCTTCGTACTCTGCAGCGATGGCATCTGGGAAACCCTGAGCACCGCCGAGCTGGCGAAATTGTCGCGCCAATCCGACCTGTATGCCGGTGTGCGTGATGGACTTGCCCGGGGCAGCGAGCGGGGCGGCGAGCATGGTGATAATCTCAGTCTTATCCTGGCCCGCAGCGATCGCCCGGTCTCATGGGGCCAACGGCTGTTTGGTGGTCTTTCTCTGGTCTGAGATCGATGCAATGGAGGCCCGGTTCGGGAGAAGGAGCGATGACGAGAGCAATACGGCAGCGTGGCGGTTGGTCGGTCGGGCTGCTGCTGGCTGCCGGCTTGTCGACCGGCTGTGCGCAGTTGTCGGATCTCGATGCACGCCTGCAGGGACTGACAGGGCAACAGGAACAGGCCGAAGTGGAAACCGAGCCGCTTGCCGAACAGAAGCAGTCGCGTTCGCTGGGCGCCATTCTTGGTGATCTGCAGCGGGGTGAATACGAGCGCGGCCAGCGGGACCTGGAGCGCTATCTTGAGCACAATCCCGACCACATGGTGGCTCGTGCGGTCCTGCGGCAACTCGAGGCCGATCCCGAGCAGGTGCTGGGCCAGGAGTCACATCGGTACGTGGTTCGACCAGGGGATTCCTACAGTGCGCTGGCTTCGCGGCACTTGGGCGATGCCGGTCTGTTCTTGCTGCTGGCCCGTTACAACCAGTCCGATAACCCCTCCGACCTGCGGGTCGGCGAAGTGATTCGCCTGCCGGGCTCGCCAGTGGATGGCGAAGAGGCAGCCGCCAGTGAAATGGGCACACCCGGCACGCCGGTGCTGCGATCACTGGAGCCGGTCCCCCGTCCATCACCTGCGACCGCGGCCGCCCTGGCCTTGCCCGACAGGCCCCTGCCGGCCGTCGGGGCGGCTGCGGCGTCGGAAGGGCCGTCGGCTGAAGAGTTGCAACGTCAGGGCATGGCGCTGTTGGGTGAGGGCAAACGGGAGTCGGCCCTCTCGTACCTTGAGGCGGCTTTGGCGCGTGATGCTGCGCTGGAACCAGCCGCCGAGCGGGTACCTCGTCTGCGCGAGGAGCTGGTGACTGGTTATCACCAGCGGGCGATCCTGCACTATCGCAACCAGAGACTGGACGAGGCGATCGCGCTCTGGGATCGGGCCCTGGCGATCGACCCGACCTATGAGCCGTCGCGCAGTTACCGCGCCCGAGCACTCGAGCTGCAACGGCGCCTGTCTGACCTCTGAGCGGCATTCAGTCGTGACCTTTTCTCGCCACGTCCGCCGTCGGCGGCTCGATCACGCGAGTGGGGTCGGCCTTGCGCTCGTCTGTTGTCGGCTCCTTTCTGGTCCGCTCGTGTTCCGAGAGTGATTCGGTCATCAGATTGAAGGTAGTGAACAGCCGGCCGAACTCGTCCCGCCGGATCAGCCGGATTCGCTGGGCAAAATCACCATGGGCGACCTGTAGCAGTGCATGGCGCAACACGTCGATGGGGGTGAGCAGGCGACGGAACAGCCACCAGGCCGTCCCGAGCACGATGATCAAAGTCGCCAGGAGAGCGGCGAGCATCGCCCCGAGGGTGGTTCGGTTGGCTGCTTTCAGCGGAGCGCTGTCTATGCCCAGTCGCAGGGTGCCGATGCGATGCTCCTGGTAGCGGATGGGCAGGTCGAACAGCAGCATCTCTTCGTCACCGGCAGCCTGTGGCACTGCGTCATGGCGGCTTATGATGCCGTCGTCGTGCTGCCGACCCCCATCCTCCGGTAGTACGCTCATCTGCGTGCCGATTTCTCCTGGCTGGCCGCTGGCGATGATCTGGCCGCTACGGCCGGCCACGGCGAGGTAGTGGATCTGCTCGTTGTGCTGCATGTCGGCGACCCGGGCGCGGACAGCGGTGTGGTCGCCGAGCAGCAGATCCTCGGCCGTCTCGTGGGCGATGGTCCGGCCCAGCGAGGCACCGAAATCAGCCGCCAGACCGGTCAGTGCCTGGTTCTGTTTGAAGTGGACAGAGGCCAGCCCCACCAACAACGTCAGGGTGAGGATCGTGCCGAGAATGGCGGCCCAGCGGACTCGCATGGGCAGGATCCGGGTCGCGATCGGGTCAGCCCGCAATCGTTCGAGTTCCTGTCGAGCATGGCGAAGATCCTCGATCACTTCGTGAGCGTGCTGATAGCGCTCATCCGTATCCGGTTGCAGCAGGCTGCGAGTAATTTCGAGCAGCACTTCGGGGGTGCTGGGGTCCCGTGGGACGAGGATCGGTTGTGGACGTGCGCGGCGTTCGGCCAGCAGCCGGTCGGGTGTCGATTCCTGCCACGGTTTTTCCCCAGCCAGCAGCCAGAAGAGCATCACCCCTAGCGAAAACAGGTCACTGCGGCCATCGGTTGCATCGCCACGCAGCTGTTCGGGAGCCATGAAGGCGGGAGTGCCGGCAACCATGCCGTCATGTGGCTGCTCGCCACCTTGCAGCTGCGCGACGCCGAAATCATTGACCTTGGCATGCCAGCCTTCCACCAGCACGATGTTCTCCGGCTTGATGTCCTGGTGGACCACGCCGTGACGGTGGGCGAAATCAAGTGCGGCGGCGATCTGTCCGATCAGATCGATCACCACCGGCACTGGTGGGAAGCCCTCACGAGCGACCCGATCCGCCAGGGTCTCCCCGCGCAGTCGCTCCATCGCGATGTAGGGGTGGTCATTGGCCTCGCCCACGTCATAGATGGTGACGATGTTGGGGTGGGTCAGGGTGCCGGCGGCGCGCGCCTCGGTAAGGAAGCGTCGTCGGTATGCCTGGTCACTGGCCACCTCGTCCTTGAGGCACTTGATGGCCAGCTGGCGATTGATGTTGGGATCAAAGCCGGCATAGATGATGGACATCGCCCCTTCACCAAGCGCGCCCTCGATCCGGTAGCGTCCGATGGACGGCGGGGCCTTGCCGGGGGTCACGTCCAGATCAGGTAAAACGCCAGCGCCATGGCCGCAAGCAGTAGTGCCCCGACCAGCCAATGGCGCGGCCCGATGCGGGCCTCGCCGGCCTCTCGGGTAAGGAAGACGAGCTCGACCTGACCGAGCCGGATCCGGTCACCGTGCTTGAGTGTCGCTTCATGTACCCGTTGATCATTGACGAAGGTGCCATTGGTCGAAAGCATGTTCATGACCACGTGATGACCTTGCTGGTTGAGGATCCAGGCATGTGAGGAGGAGACGCTGGGCTCGTCGAGGACGATATCATTGTCGGCACGCCGGCCGATCGTCTGGCGACCGGCACGCAGCGTGAAGCGCTGCCCCTCGATATCGGGGCTGACTCCCTCCAGGATAGGCTCGGCCACCGAGGCGCGATCACTGGAGCTGGACTCAATCTGCTCTGCCTGCGCACGTAGATCGTCGGCCTGGAACAGCATGGTGCCCTGTGGGCCGGCTGAGCGTTGGCGGCGGTTCGTGGTGATCACATCTTGCTGTCGTTGACCTTCCATGTCGTCTCCTCGCATCGATGGTGTCGGCAGGCACCATCATAGCTTAGTGGCAAGGGGATGCTGGGCGTGGCCGCTCGACCCTGCGGTTGATTGAATTCTGGGCAATTGAATCTGGCAGGATCAGCAGATTTACCATCCGCCAGTCGACTGGATATGGCCCGTGTGCCGCTTTTGCGCGTTTATGCAGCTATATATGCATGATAGTTGGTGAATGGATACGGCTGCAGCAGATCTGTCCTGATGGACCGCGGGAAGCGAGCCGGGAAAGCTGGAGGCTGAACATGCGATGCTGGCAAGTGATACTGATCATGATGGCCATGGGGGGCTGGACGCTGTCGGCGTGGGCCGATCCCGCCGGAGGCTATTCCGTAACGGGCACCGGCCTGGGTGGAGGGGGGCTGCTCGCCGTCAGCGAGGCTGGAACGCCTATCGGTCTGTCGGAGCGGTTTGTTGCGGCCGAAGGGTACACGCCACAGGGTGTGGAGGCCCTGAATGAGGCGATTGGGCAACGGCTGGTGCCGGCTGGTCCGAGCTCGATGTTTTTGCCCAGCGGGGCGCTCAGCCCATTCGTCAAGGCCGTGCTGGCCCTTGAGGCGGTCGACGGTGTGCAGGAGCGCGCACGCTATCGGTTGAGCTATGGGCAGGCCATGGTAGCGGCTCCGCCAGCGGCCAGCCCCTTGCCGGTCAGCCTCGTCCAGATCGATCGCTTCAATCTTGGCCCTGAAGTCCGCAAGGAGCTGGTGGAGATACACGGTGTTGAGAATGTCGCCCCGCCTGCTGCATTCGGCGAGGGCGCGCATGTCTCTTGGCGCCTGGCCATGCGGCCGCTCATGGGTCATCAGGCCGATATCATGGCGGCGTCGCGGATGGAAATTGCAGCTGCCGCTGCGGGTGCCGAGACCTGTTTCGGCAGATCTTGTCTTTCCACCGCAATGGTGATCGAGGATGCGGCGTCCTGGAGTGGCATGCCGGCTGCGGGTCATGACCCGGATGCCGTCTATCCGGCAGAACGTGATGGCCTTCCCACGCCGGCGGCAGTCGTCGATATGTTGACGAATGAATTTGGTTTCGAAGCACGCGAAGGCGTTGGGGCATTCGAGCCGTTCGCCGTGATCATTATGGAGCTGAACCTGGGGCAGGACGCAACGCTTGACGCGGCGCTGCGCGAAGCTGCGTTGATGGACGATTCCGTCAGCGCCGTCTGGCGCAGAATTTCGGCGACACCTTCCGCCCCAGGCACGATACCTCAGCTCCGTGCGGCACAGGCTTTTGAATGCCAGCGGGGGCCGGCGTTTGCCGAGCCGGGCAAGTACTGTCCATAGGGTGAGGCGCCCCAGAGTTGGCTGCCCTGCCCTAGAGCGAGCTGTTTCAGAAAGGCGAGTCGGTTTACGATTTGTCACGCTGTCATCATCCGGTAACTTGGCGGGCTCAGCATGCTGTTCAAGCTCCCACCCAGGCAATCCGTTCCACGGACAACGAGACGCATCATGGACCTGTTGATCATCCGCCACGCCGCCGCCGAGAACCGCGAGGAATTCGCCCGTCAGGGGCGTCCCGACAGTGAGCGTCCGCTCACACGGCGCGGCATCGAACGCATGCAGATGGCCGCCCGCGGCCTGACAACCTTTGCCCTGCCGATCGAGCGGCTGGTCACCAGTCCCGCCGCACGGGCCGAGCAGACCGCCGAGGTCGTCGCCTCGGCACTGGAGTGCCGCCGGATCGAGTGCGAGCGGGTGTTCTCAGCCGATGCCTCGATGGAGCGGGCCGTCGACTGGCTACGCCGGCAGCCGCGCGTCGACGGCATGGCGGTGGTGGGGCACGAGCCGGGGCTGGGGCGACTTGCCGAATGCCTGATCGGTGGGCGGGCCTGCGGCAACATGCCGATCAAGAAGGGTGGCATGGTGCTGATCCGGTTCGATGACGCCATCGATCACGGCAGTGGCAAGCTCGTCTGGGCCCTGCCACCGGCCGTGCTGCGTCGCCTGACCGAATAAGGGGTCAAGGGCGGCTCAGAAGAACGGCAGGTAGGCATAGCCGCGCATCTGCAGATCGACGATGCGTGAGTAGGCGTCATGTACCACCTCGACGCCCGGCAGCAGGTCGTCGGTGTGCCAGCCGTGTCCCTTGAGCGTCTCGTAGCAGGCCTCGATATGTGCGCCCTGTTCGATCAGCCCGCGGATGACGTGGGCATTCGGGTTACCCTCGAGCTGGTTCTTGTGGGCGCTGTACGCCTCATCATTCAGCAGCCAGTAGCCGGCCTCGCCGTGCAGGACGAGGTGCATGTCCACATTCTCTTTTTTCACCCCCAGGGCGTCATAACTCAGGTACAGGCCGCGGGCGTAGTACAGCGCCTTGCCGACCCCGGCTTCCCAAACGTCGTTCTTGATGCCATAAACGACCTTGATCTCCTCTTTGTTCTGGATGCCGGTGATCTCATCCCAGCTAAAGCCCGGGGCGAGCTCGGCGGCGGGGGCGGCTGCAGCCGCCAGGGGGACGCCGAGGGAAAGCACGAGCAGCCTGGCTGCTCGGCGTAGAAGAGGGAAAAGGGTCATGAGCCACCTCCGGTCTTGGGTGCGTAACCCCCGGTCTCAATTGGTCACGACCAAGAATAGACCGTCAAAAAGGTATTGGCTCGGTTAAAACGGGGTTAGTCGAGGCCCCATTTTTGCAATCGGTAGCGGAGCTGGCGCAAGGTAAGGCCCAGTTGGCGGGCCGCCTCGCTGCGATTCCAGCGTGTCTCCTGCAAGGCGGCCAGGATTTCGCGCTGCTCGTCCGTTTCGGGGATGAAGCCGGGGCAGGCGTTCAGGGCGGAGCCGTGGGCCTCGTCGCCGACCAGCATTGGGGCGGGCGACACCGCCTCGGCGGTGATGCGATCACCGTCGGTCAGTGCCATGGCCCGTTCAAGCAGGTTTTCCAGCTCCCGCACGTTGCCGGGAAAGGTCTGCGCGGCCAGTGCTTGGAGCACAGCCGGGTCGACGGTCGGTGCCGGGCGGGCGTCACGTTTGGCCAGCCTGGCCACGATCGCCCTGGTAAGCGCCGGCAGGTCATCGAGTCGTTCGCGTAATGGCGGCACCCGCAGGCCGATGACGTTGAGACGGAAGAACAGATCCTGTCGGAAGCGACCGTCCTTCACTGCCTGCTCGAGATCCTGGTGTGAAGCGGAGAGGATGCGCACGTCGACCGATACCTCCTTGGTGCTGCCCACCGGCCGGACGCGTCGCTCCTGCAGTACACGCAGCAACGAGACCTGAAGCGCCAGGGGCAGTTCGGCGACCTCATCAAGGAACAGCGTGCCACCCTCGGCGGCGCGGAACAGGCCAGGCTTGTCATGGGTCGCGCCGGTGAACGCGCCTTTATGGTGGCCGAACAGCTCCGATTCGATCAGTTCGCCGGGGATTGCCCCGCAATTGACCGGCACGAACGGGCCGTTTTTGCGGCTGCTGTGCTGGTGGATCTCGCGGGCGACCAGTTCCTTGCCGGTTCCCGACTCGCCTTGAATGAAGATCGGGGCCTGGGAGCGAGCCAGTCGGCCAATCATCTCACGCAGCTGTTGCATCGCCTTTGATTGGCCGATCAGCGGTGACCCGCTGGTATCTTGCTCGCTGATGTCACCCCCGGCAGGTGCTTGCGTCCGCGGCTGGAGATTGCGCGCGTCGCGCAGCAGGCGGCGCAGCGTGTCCTGTTCGATCGGTTTGCTGATGAAATCGAATGCGCCGGCCTTCAGGGCCCGGACGGCGGCTTCTACCTGGCCGTGCGCGGTAATCACTGCAACCGGCAAGTCGGGGCGCTGTTCACGGATTTCGTCGACCAGGTCCAGTCCGTTGCCATCGGGCAGACGCATGTCGGTCAGGCACAGCTGGATGTTGTCATGTGCGGCCAGCTGTTCGCGGGCCTCGGCCAGATCGGCGGCCACCAGGGTGGGCACCCCCTCGCGTTTCATGAACAGGGCGATCAGTGTACGAATGTCGGGTTCGTCGTCCACGATCAGGCAGTAGGCCATCGTTTCATTCCTTTGCTTGTGTCGATGCGGTTCCGTGCGTTTCCTCGCGCGTCTTCTCCCCGCGAGACTTCTTCTCGTCTCTCTTCTCTTGGGCTGCCGGCAGGCTCAAACGGAAGCAGTTGGCTTCATCTTCCATCTCTGCGGAGTCCTCGAGCGCGAGCTCGCCGCGGTTGGCCAGCGCCAGCTCGCGCGAGACGAACAGCCCCAGCCCCGTGCCCTGCGAGTGTGTGGTGAAAAACGGCTCGAACAGGGTATTGCGATCGGCGGTAGCGATCTTTGGGCCATTGTCGCAGACTCGGATATGCCAGCCATCGCGCAAGGCAGGTCGCAGCTGCAGACGGATGGTCAGCTGCCCGTCCGCCGGGCGTCCATGATGCTCGGCATTGTCACAGAGATTGTCCATTATCTGCCAGAGGTGGGTGTTGTCGACCCGAGCCCAGGCCTTTTCGGATACGCCTTCCAGTGTGATCTTGAATGGCTTTTCGTCGGCCTGCCAGGCTTGACGCCGGTTGGCGACGAAACGCGTCAGCCACTCGGCCAGGTCGATCCGCTGGGCGTGCACCACTGGCGAGCGGGCCGCTCGCAACACGTCTTCGACCAGCCGGTTGATGCGGTCGCTGTGGCGCGTGATGATCTCGATGAGCTGCTTCTGCTCGGTCGGGCTGTCCGATTCGGGCAGTAGTTCAGCGGCCTGCCGGATCGAGGAGAGCGGGTTTCTGACCTCGTGGGCGATCGAGGCAATCAGTCGGCCGAGTGCGGCCAACTTGTCGCGACGGACTCGTTCATCTTCGGCGGCCAGGTCCAGCAGTGCAATCAGGGCGCGCGGCCCCAGGGGCGTCTCGAGGCGGTGGAACTGGGCACGCAGGCGACGAGGCCGGTCGAAGTCTTGCTGCTGGCTGCCGTTGCCGGCATGCCAGCTGTGCAGGGCGTTGCCGACCCCTGGGTGCAGATCAGACAGGTCATGACTGGTCGGGCTGGCAGGGCCGCTCGCCGCCTGGCCCTCGCTCAGCATCCGGCGCGCGGCGGCATTGATGTAGTCGATCCGACCGTCCGGGTCGGACACCACGATGCCGTTGTCGGTCTGTTCGATCACCCGCAGCGCGAGCTCTGAAAGGTAACGAGCCTCGCGTTCGTGGGTACGGCTTTGATGCTCCCAGACCGACGCGCGGCGCTCGAAAGCGATCACCAGTATCGTGATCAATAGCAGGGCGGCGCCCAGAAATCCCGAATTGGTCAGGTGGTCGGCATTCGGCTGTGTCCAGGAGCCGTAGATCGCCTCGGCCAGCACCAGCAGCACGGCAACGGCGGCATAACCGATCGCCGCCCGTCCGCCATGCAGCACGGCCGCGATCCCGACCGCGATCACCAGTACCAGCGCGATCGGCCCCACCGGGCCACCCGAGGCATGGGCGATCAGTATCAGACAGGTCAGATCACCGAGGGTATGCAGATGTGCCTGCGGCCGGAACGGCATGACACGCAGTTCTAGCAGCCATTCGAAACCCATGGTCAGGAACAGGTAGGCCCAGGCCGTCACCATGAACAGCGCGGCGTCCGCCTGACCAAAAACGGCCGGGCCCCGATCGGTGAGTGCCGCGGCGACCAATGCCACGGCAAGCAGCATGCGGTAGGCGTTTGCCAGCCGTAGTCCGCGCCAGTTTTCTTCGCCGGCGGGGCGAATCAACGCTGTTCTCGATGCCACGTCTCGGCGTGCTCCCAGCTGCAGAAATCGTGCTCATCACGTCGGACGGCCTGGTCCTCGGTCACGAATACCCCACAGTGGGCGCAGCGTACGGATTCCAGCGCGAGGGTTTCGGTTGGCTCGTTCGCTTGCTGCTCGGCGCGTAATCGGTTGGCCTGGCGGATGGCAAAAAACAGCCCGACGATGAGGGCGACGATGAACCAGAACAGCAGCTTGATCATGGGGTAGGCGTCCAGCCGGGCCGGGAATGACGAGGGCCAACAGTATCGCATGCCCGGTGGCGACCCAATGTCCGTGGCGGCAGGCACCCTGAGGTATCGCGTCGGACAGGTCCGCGGTGTGGATGACGAGTGTCGATTTGATGCACCTCGACGATATTGCGGCCAGAGCGCTCAGGGGCCGCATCGGGCTGTCCGGCTCGGATCAGCCCTTGCCGAGATCGGTGATCAGCGACTGCTGGGCATTGAATGACTTCTCGCCCTCGGCTGGCGTGATGCGATGGTACTCACCTTCCGCGGTCAGCTCCCAGGCGCCGGTGTTGTCGGCAAGGTAGCGATCGAAGGCCTCGTCGATCACTCGAGCGCGGATCTCCGGGGTTTCTATCGGGAAGGCCGTCTCGACACGGGCAAAGAAGTTGCGCGGCATCCAATCGGCGCTCGACAGGAACAACTCCTCCTCGCCATCGTTGTGGAAGAAGAATACCCGTGGGTGCTCGAGGAAGCGGCCCATCACTGAGCGCACATGGATGTTCTCCGAGATGCCCGGGACACCGGGCTTGAGGCAGCAGATGCCGCGCACGATCAGCTCGATCTTCACCCCGGCCTGTGAGGCTTCGTAGAGCGCCTCGATCACGCGTCGTTCGATCAAGGCATTCATCTTGGCGCGGATGTGAGCTCGCTTGCCGGCCCGTGCGTGGGCCGTTTCGCGGCGGATACGCTCAAGCACGCCCTCGTGCAGGGTGAATGGCGACTGCAGCAGCCGTTTGAGACGGATGCCTCGGGCCAGCCCCGTCAGTTGCATGAACAGTTTGTTGACGTCCTCGCCGATGAGGCGATCGTCCGTCATCAGGCCGAAGTCGGTATACAGCCGCGCGGTTTGCGGATGGTAGTTTCCCGTGCCGAGGTGGACGAAGCGCTTGAGACGGCGGCCGTCACGTCGAACGACCAGCGCCATCTTGGCGTGGGTCTTGTAGCCGACGATGCCGTAGGCGACATAGGCCCCGGCCTTTTGCAGCCGGGTGGTAATGCTGATGTTCGCTTCCTCGTCAAAACGTGCCCGTAATTCGACCACCGCGGTCACCTCCTTGCCGAGGCGTGCCGCCGACTCGAGCGCATCGACGATCGCTGAGTCGCGGCCGGTGCGGTAGAGCGTCATCTTGATGGCCACCACCTGCGGATCGACGGCGGCCTGGCGGATGAACTCCACCACCGGCATGAACGACTGATAGGGATGGTGCAGCAGCACGCTCTCGCGCTGACTGATGGTGTCGAAGATGTTTCTCTCTGGATCGAAATCCGGGTCCAGTCGCGGGGCGAATGGCGGATCCTTGAGCTCGGGGCGGTCAATCAGGCTGGGCAGGGCCATCAGGCGATGCAGGTTGACCGGGCCGTGGACCTGGAATACCTGACGCTGGTCAAGCGCAAAGCGTTCGCGGAGGAAGTCGATCATGTCCGTCGGGCAGTTGTCGGCCACCTCCAGGCGCAGAGCATCACCATAATTGCGCTCGAACAAGCCGCCCTGCAGCGTCTGCAGCAAGTCTTCATCGTCGTCGACGTCCACGGAAAGGTCGCTATTGCGCGTCACGCGGAACTGATAGCAGCCGGTGACGGTCATGCCCGGAAACAGCTCGTGGACGTGGGCATGGATGATCGAGCTCAGGAAGACGAAGCTCGTCGGCCCCCCCGCAGGCTCCGCATCCATCTGGATGATGCGTGGCAGGGCGCGTGGTGCCTGCACGATCGCCAGCCACGCTTCGCGGCCGAAATCGTCGCTGCCCTCCAGCGAGACGATGAAATTCAGCGATTTGTTGAGAATGCGCGGGAACGGATGGGATGGATCCAGTCCCAGCGGGGTCAGCAGCGGCAAGAGTCTGCGGCGGAAGTACTGCTTGACCCATAGTGCCTGTGCCTCGGTCCAGTGGGTGCGGCGCAGGAAGTGGATGTTCTCCTCGGCCAGCGCGGGGATGAGCTCGCGGTTGAGGGTTTCGTACTGGTCATGGACCAGCGAGTGCGACCGATCGAGCACCATGTCGAGCTGTTGTGTGGGCGTGAAGCCGGCGTCATCCGGCCGGCTGATGCCGGCACGGATTTGTTGGGTGAGCGTGCCGACGCGTACCTCGAAGAATTCATCAAGGTTCGAGCTGGAGATGCAGAGAAACTTGAGTCGCTCGAGCAGTGGTACGGTCGGGTCCTGCGCCAGTTCAAGCACACGACGGTTGAAGCCGATCATGCTGAGTTCGCGATTGATGAACGGCAGGGGAGGTTGGTCGGTGCTTGTCATTATTTCGCAACAAAAATTGGTTAGAGTGTCGGTGTTTGGTCGGCTCGACCTGCTCCCGGCGTCTGCCGGGAGGACTGCTCGAGAAACCACCGTTGCCACGAGTAAACCCTAGCAGCCGGGCTGAGACAAGCCGCCCACACGAGAGCCCGAGGAAATGAGCCAACACGGTACACCCAACCTGACGCCGCACACCCTGACTCGTTACGACCAGGATCTCGACGTGCTGCGGTCGCTGTTGATGAGCATGGGGGGCGTGGCCGAGCAGCACTTCGGCGACGCGCTCGCCTACCTGCTCGACGGGGATGTCGAGCGAGGCCGGGTGGCGATGGAGCAGGATTACGAGATCGATCGCCTCGAGGTCTCGATCGACGAGTTGGCCCTCCATCTGATCGCCCGTTACGCACCGACGGCCGGTGACCTACGTACCGTCATGGCGATCGTCAAGGCGATCACCGACCTTGAGCGCATCGGCGACAAGTCCGAGAAGCTCGCGCGCATCGCCGAGGAAGTGGGCCCCGCGTTGCGGCAGACGGAATTTTCCACGCACTTTCGCGTCATGGGGCGCATCGTCAAGGGCATGCTGCATGATGCGCTCGACGCCTTCGTCCGCCAGGACTGTGTCGCCGCCGAGGAGATCATGCGCCGCGACGACCATGTCAACCATGAGTACAACAAGATCCACGCGGTGCTGCTCGAGTACATGAAGCAGCACCCGAAGTCGCCCGATCTTAGCCTGCGGATGCTGCATTGCATGCGCGCGATCGAGCGGATCGGCGACCACTGCGCCAATATCGCCGAGCACGTCATCTTCCAGCAGCGCGGAGTCGGCGAGTACCCCAGAGAATACCGCGAGGGCAAGGAGCGCACCCAGATCTAGCGCCTGCCTCGATCACGGGCAGGTCATTTGAAGAGAATCGTCGGCACCATGCCGGTTTTTTGCCGTTCCGGGGTCAGCCGTCCTTGCCGATGCGTTTGCGGTCTGCGCCGTTTTCCGGGTACGGCAGCTTGAGGTGCCCGTAGCGCAGGGCGAGTACCGTCGTTGCCAGAAGCAGCGTGGTGACGCCCACCGCGAGCATTTTCCAAGTCTCCATGTCCTTGAAGATCGATCACTAGGTAGCGCGCCAGGGCGATGATGCCGATGTAGATCGGAAAGCGGATCGGCAGGCGCCCGGTCTGCAGGTAGGCGCCGATCGTCGCCAGCATCTCGAGGTAGAGGAATAACAGCTGCAGGTCGGCTAGGTCGACGCGTCGCTCCGTGATCATCTGGGCCAGGTCCGACCGGAGGCAACGAAGGTGGCTACCAGGATGACCATCAGGCCGAGCATTTCCAGTCCCTTGAACCAGGGCGTTGAGCGAGTGGGCAACGTGAAACTGGTGCATGCTAGCCTCTCGTGTCTGATTGAGGCGGAACGTCGGCCCGCCGATGTCCAATTACCAAACCCTTTGCAACCCACTTGTCATCAAGGGGTCGAGGCCCTGCCATGTCGGAAAAGCATTTAACTCTGCCACAGCCGCGGATCGGATTGGGGCTGGCCGCCCTGGGTCGACCCGGCTATATCAACCTGGGTCATGGGGAGGACATGCCCGGCGAGCGGGATGTCGAATCCATGCGCGCTCACTGCCATGCCATGCTGGATATCGCTTGGCAGCGAGGGATTCGCTATGTAGACGCGGCCCGATCCTATGGCCAGGCCGAGACCTTTCTCGGTGGCTGGCTTGCGGGGCGCCCGGCCGATCAGCGGCCGATGGTCGGTTCGAAATGGGGTTACACCTATACCGCCGACTGGCAGGTCGAGGCCGAGGTGCACGAGGTCAAGGAGCACAGCCGCGAGGTGCTTGATCGCCAGTGGGGCGAGACCCTCGATGCGTTGGGTGGGTCGCCGGCGCTTTACCAGATTCACTCGGCCACGCTCGATTCTGGCGTGCTCGACAATGCGGCCGTGCTCGATCGACTCGGCGAGTTGCGTGATGCTGGCACAGCGATCGGTCTGACCACTAGCGGCCCTCACCAGGCCGAGACACTGGCACGCGCCATGGACGTGATGATCAATGGTCAGCCATTGTTCGACGTGGTCCAGGCTACCTGCAACCTGCTTGAGCCGTCCGTGGCCAGTCAGCTGGAGCGTGCCAGCGCGTCGGGCATGGCCGTGATCCTCAAGGAGGCGGTCGCCAACGGCCGGCTGACCGCACGCAACGACCGCCCGGAGGATGTCGAAGCGATGCGCGTGCTCGACCGGGTGGCCGTCACGCACGGTGTCGATCGTGACGCGATCGCCATCGCCGCGCTGTTGGCGAATCCTTGGGTCGACATGGTCCTTTCTGGCGCCGGGACCGAGGGGCAGCTGGTCTCCAACCTGCAGTCACTAGCGGTCGAGCTGTCGGCTGACGAGCGCGCGACATTGGCGAGATTGGCCGAGCCGGCGGACCAGTACTGGCAGGCGCGCAGCGAGCTGGCCTGGAATTGATTTGTTCCCCTGCATCTGGATCAGCAGGGCTGTTGTGCAAATAAAAAAACTGATGAGCGAAGGGGTTGTTTTTCGTCGCCATTGACGGGATGGTTAGGTGGCTAACTAACTGAGGGCGATGCCGTCCCATGCGTCGCTAAATGAGGAGTCGAGACCATGTTGACCGATTGGATGAAAGAGACCCGGCACTTGGCCGGCGGCCTGTTGCTGGCAGTGGCGGGCGGGCTGATGGCCGCGCCGGTTATGGCCGAGGATGATAACCCGGCTGACAAGGCGCCGGATTCAATACTTTACGATTACCCGCAGCAGGTTGCCGAGGGCGTCTGGTCGGCGATTGGCGCGACCCAGCCGTACACTTACGAGAACTCACTGCATAATAACAACCTCTCGTTTGTCATTGGTGAAGACGCGGTGCTGGTGATGAATGCCGGCGCCTCCTACCTGCTGGCCGAAGCCCTGCACGACGAAATCCGAAAGCGTACCGACGTGCCGGTAAAGTACGTGGTCAACGAAAATGGCCAGCTGCATGCAGCCCTTGCCACCGGTTACTGGATTGAGCAGGGCGCCGAGGTCATCGGCCATGTCGATGCTGCTGCGGAGTACGACAGGCTTGCCGCTCTTTATGAAGAGCAGATAGTCGATATTGCCAAGGAAAAGGCTGAGGGCACCAAGGCCGTGCCGATGAGCCGTACCTTCGAGGATCGCCTCGAGCTCGATCTAGGCGGGCTGACTGCCGAAGTGGTCTACTTTGGCACGGCGCATTCACCTGGCGACATCTCGGTGATCATCCCCGAGCGCAACGTGATCATCGCCGGTGATGTTGCTTTCAATGTGCGCATGATGCCGATCTTCGAAGACACTGACACCGCCGCCTATCTCGAGACCTGGCCCAAGTTTGCCGAAGCTGCCGAGGGCAAGATCATCATCCCGGGCCACGGCGGACCGACCGACCTGGAAACGGCTGAGTACTATACCAAGGACTACCTGGTGTTCTTGCGTACTGAAATCGGTAAGTTGATCGATGAGGGTGGTACCTTGCAGGACGCCTACGAGCTCGACCAGAGCCAGTTCTCACACTGGCACACCTTCGACGAGCTGGCGGTCACCAATGCCGGCCGCGTGTTCGAGAAGATGGAATTTGAGTTCTGATCTTGACCTCGCATTGACGATCGATCAGCCGAGCCGCCCGGGGCAACCCGCGGCGGCTTTTTCGTGCCCACCTTGTCAGGCAACCGTCTACCGGCTCGAAAAGCGAATCGAGTATTGCATTGCCATCCGGATCGGCTTTACTCCCTCATAGACAAACACACATAAACGAGGAGGAGCCGCGTCCATGCGTCAAATTGTGTTGGGTCTGATGACGAGTCTGGTGATGGGTCTGCTGCCGGGGCTCGCGCTAGCCGCGGTCGATATGCCGCGACCCGACGACGCCCGTGCCCTGCAGGGATTGGAGGAGGCGCGCATCCTTTGGGATGTAACGTTGGCGAAACCAAAGGAGCTGCTGGCCCGGCTGGGCGTGATCGAGCGGACCTATCGGGATCTCGAGCGACAGGGCGTGGCGCCACACATGGTGCTTGCCTTCCGTGGTGGTGCGGTAGACCTGCTCACACAGGATGCGCCCGATCGGCACATCGAGAGTGCCCAGACCATCCTGTTGATCCACGCCAAGTTGCGGGAACTCGCCTCGCTCGACGGCATCGAGCGACTGGAAGCCTGCTCGATCGCAACCCGGCGTGCAGGCATCACACAAGCCGATCTGATCGAGCCGCTCGTCGAGGTGGGCAACACCTTCGTTACCGCCGCGGCTTATGCCCAGCGCGGCTATACCAAGATCAAGATCGACTAGTATCGACATGTTGGCTGGATTGATAAGTGCCGGCCGAACGAACCCATCCCATTAATCCATCAAGGAGTAATAGTGATGCGCAGTAAATATTCGATTCAGCGGCTAGCCGGTGCCCAGATCACTGCGATAGCTGCTGCATTGGCCATCGGGCTGCCACAGCAGCCTGCCATGGCCGATTCCGCACCCGCGCCCGAGGGGTTGTATTCCATGGCGGCACTGATCGGCGCCGAGGTGTATCTCGTCTCCGATCGAAACCGCGAAGTGGGTGAGGTTGACGATGTGCTGGTCGCCGAGAACATGAGAGTCCATGGTCTGGTGATCGAGCTGGACGATGATCGCCACGACAGCGCAGATGACGATTACCGTTTCGTCGAATCAGACCGGTTCTCGGTGATCACGCAGGCTGGTGACCGACGCGATCGTGTTTCTTACACTGTGTTCCTGGACGATGACTTGGACCAGGTCCGCAAGTATCCGCGCGTCGACAATGACTGGTGGGCAGAGACGAAAGAGACTGCGGCCGATATCTGGGAGAGCACTAAGTCCGGCGCCTCCAGCGCTTGGCAGGCAACCAAGGAGACTACCTCGGACGTTATCGACAAGACCAAGGATGCCACTCGGAGCATGCTCGATAGCCTGCGACGGACATTGGAGTGAGGAGTTGACGGGGTCTTTTGGGCGGAGTCCGACTGCTCAGCCGCTGCGCAACCGGTCGAGTCGTAGGCGGTCACGAGGGTCGAACAGTCGGCGCACACCGAGCTGCACGGCTATCAGTGAGCCGAATCCTGTGGCGGCAGTGATCAGGAACATGATCAGGATCTGATACTTCACCGCCTCGATCGGTGGTACGCCGGCGAGGATTTGGCCGGTCATCATCCCCGGCAGACTGATTACCCCAGCGGCGGCGAGCATGTTGAGCGTCGGGATCAGGCCAGCGCGCATCGAATCTGAGCGCAGTTCAGCGGTCGCCTCGCGCACCGGGTGGCCCAGCAGCAGTCTGGCCTCGATCTCCTGGCGGCTTCTCCAGGCGGTCTGGGTGAGATTGTTGAGAGCCAACCCGATACCGGTCATGGTGTTGCCGAGGATCATTCCCAACAGCGGAATGGCGTACTGCGGTCTGTACCAGGGGTCGGCCTCGATTGCGAAAGTCAGCGCGAGTACGGTGACGATCAGAGCGGTGGCGCTCATTGCCAACAGGCCGATGCCGTAGCCGTGCCAACCACGAATGGCGCGCTTCTGGCGCGCGACCACCTCGTAGCCGGCCAACCCCATCATCACCATCGCGATTAGCATGATCCACGGCAAAGTGGCTGCCTCGAACACCGCCTCGAGGATCACCCCCACCAGCAGCAACTGCAGCACCATCCGCAGGCTGTTGAGTGCCAATGTGCGGAACAGGCCCAGTCCCAGCAGCACCTGTACCACGCCCAAGGCGAGGACCAGCCCGGCGGTTAACGCCAGATCGAATGGGGTCAGGTTATACAGTTCCATGCAGCACTCCTCCCGCGGGCGTCATGTCGAGCCAGCGGCTCGCGTGGCCGCGGACCTCTTCGGGATTGTGGCTGATCCATACCGCGGCGGCCTTGTATCGCTCGACGTAGTCCAGCAGCAGCTCGGCCATTGCCAACGCATTCTCGTGATCCAGATTGGCGGTTGGCTCGTCGAGCAGCAGCACGCGCGGCGTCAGTATCAGGGCACGCAACACGGCCAGTCGCTGTCGTTCACCTGAGGAGAGCCGCTCGACCTCTGCGTCCCACAATGACGGGCGTAGTCGCAGTGACTTCCACCGGTCTTCATCAGGGCGCCGGGCAAAGTGTTCCGCCACTGTGTCGGCCCACCAGCCCGACTCGGCCGGCACCAACGCTACCTGTCGTCGCCATTTGGCGGCCGGTATGGTGCTCTGCTCGACGCCCTCCAGATAGACTTGGCCCTCATGCGGAGAAAGATCGGCCAGCGCGCGCAGCATTTGGCTCTTGCCTACCCCGGACTCACCCTGGACGGTCAGCACCTCCCCTGCCTGTAGTGCGAAGGAAACCGGTGGCACGTTTGGCCCCTGCAGGTTCTTCACCTCGAACAACATGTGATTTCCTGTTAATCAACGATTCCGGGCGATTGATCGGGATCTGCGCGGTTGGCGCGATTCGCTTGGCAAGGCTGGCGCCCATGCTTGGGTAAGGTTTGGTATCCACCTTGCGTGGAGCCGGAGGCCTTGACCGAGGCGATTGAATTGTTAGTGGTCGTCCCAGCCAGGGCGCGGGCCATAATTGAACTGACGGTGCCGACAAACAAAACGCCGGCCCGTGGGCCGGCGTTTTGTTTGGGTCTGGTTGGCTCGCGAGGGCTGGTGATGCGTAAGCTTATTCGGTGCCTGTTGCCAGCGTGGCGATGTAGGCGGCCACGCCCTTGATATCTTCGTCAGTCAGGTGCTTGGCCTGCGGGATCATGGCATAGGAGTTCGGGCCCATTTCCTGACCCTTGCGGTAGATTTTCATCAGGCTCTCAGCCTGGTCCATGCTCATGCCAGCCAGCTTGGGCGCGCTGAAGAGCGCGTTGCCAGCACCATCTTCGCCGTGACAGATGGAGCAGTTCGAATAGATGGCCTGGCCGTGTTTGACGACCGACTCGTCCACGATGAGTGGCTGGGCGGGGGGCGCCTCGCTGTTCGCGGCCTGGTCATTCTCAGCTGCGTTGCCGCCATTGCCACCACCGAAGCTTTCGGCGATATAGACGGATACGTTGGCGATGTCTTCATCGGAGAGGTTGGCTGCGTTCGGTGCCATGGTGCCGTAGCGGTCACCCATGCCGATCGTCTTCAGGTATTCCTGGTCACCTTCGCGATAAGCGATCAGCGCTTTCTGGGACTGGGCCGCATCCAGGCCAGTCAGCGCCGGGAAGGCACCGCCGTGGCCCTTGCCATCGGCCCCGTGGCAGGCTGCACAGGCGGTGTAGACTTTTTCACCGGCCGCGACGTCACCATCAACAGCTCCGTCGTTGCTGCCGCTGTCAACAGCTGCGCTCGAGTCGCCGCCGGCACCGCCGCCGAAGGCATCGCCGATGTAGGCAGCCAGATCGGCAATGTCTTCATCGGAGAGGTTGGCTGCGTTCGGTGCCATGGTGCCGAAGCGGTCACCCATGCCGATCGACTTAAGATACTCCCGGTCACCCTCACGGTAAGCGGTCATTGCCTTCTGGACACTGACTGCATCCAGGCCGGTCAGTGCCGGGAAGGCACCACCGTGGCCCTTGCCGTCAGCGCCGTGACAGGCCGCGCAGGAGGCGAATTTCTGCTCGCCAGCAGCAATATCGCCAGCAGCGGAGCTGGGCGCAGCCTCGGTGCCGGCCTGACCAGCCTGCTCATCGGCCGGTTCGGTCTTGGCCACCTTGCTTGTCGGGCTTACCGGGTTTTCAACAATTTGCCCTTTGAGTGAGTTGTCCTTGATGGTGTTTATCAGCGTGCTCACCAAGTAGAGCACGGCGAGCAGCACGACCAGTGCCGACAGGAAGCCGATCAGCTTCGATGTCGGATCGACCTTGGGGGTATGTTGAGCCACGGGAGACCTCCAGAATCCTTTAGTTGTTTTAATTCAGTGCATCATTTTAGTCGGTGCAATGGCGCATAGTATATCGGCAAAAATGCCATTTGACAGCATCATGGGCAGCATGTCTTCCTCCATTCCGAAAAAAAACCCCACTACAGGCAGGGCTAGCGGCGCAAAGCGCGGCGGGAGGCCGCCTGTAACACTGTCATCACCGGTTGCCGAACTGCCCGGTGTGGGCCCGAAAATGGCCGAAAAGCTTGCCCGCCTGCATATCGAGACCATAGGTGATCTGCTCTGGCATCAGCCATTGCGTTACGAGGATCGTGGCACACGACAGCCGCTCTCGCAGGAACACATCGGTGCAGCGGCACTGTTCGAAGTGCGCATCACCGGAGTGCGCCCTCTGTTCCACGGCAAGGCACGATTGGTCTGCCAGGGGATGGGTGAAGGGCCGGAGGGTTCCGGGTCCATTCCGTTGACCATCTGGTTCTTCGGTCGTTACGGGCCTACCTTGCAGGTTGGACGGACCTACCTGCTGTTTGGCGAGCTGCAGCTGGGGCCGAATGGGCTGGAAATGGCCCAGCCGGAGTTGGTCGCTCCCAACCAGATCGGTCACATCCGTCCGGTTTATCCCGCCACCGAAGGGATCGGCCAGTCCAAGCTGCGCCAGCTGGCCGAGGCGGCACTGGAAATCGCGGTGCGTGAATTGCGTGATCCGCTGCCCGCTGCCATTCGTGAGACCCGCCAATGGCCACAACTGCTGCGCGCCTTGCAGCGTATCCATGTTCCGAAACGCAATGATGGCGTGCCGTCTCGTGGCGAACCGGCCCTGCAGCGACTGATCATCGAGGAGCTGGCCACCCATATCCTGGCCCTGCGCCAGCGCCGCGCGTTCACTCGCCAGGTCGCCGCGCCGGTCATCCCGTCGCAGACCCAATTGTTCGACAAGCTGCTCGGTCATCTTGGCTTCACGCCCACCGGCGCCCAGCAGCGAGTGATGGCTGAGATCAAGGCCGACCTCGGCCAGCCCCTGCCGATGTTGCGGCTGGTGCAGGGTGACGTCGGTTCGGGCAAGACGCTAGTGGCCGCCGCCGCTGCGCTGGACGTGATTGGTGCAGGCTTCCAGGTCGCGCTGATGGCGCCCACCGCGCTGCTGGCCGAACAACACGCGCATAATTTCGCACAGTGGCTTGAGCCGCTTGGCTTGTCGGTCCTGTTGTTCAGCGGTCAGCAATCGGCCGCTAGCCGTCGCGAGGGGCTGGCGCAGCTGGCCGATGGTCGTGCCCAGATCGTGATTGGCACCCATGCCTTGTTCCAGGAATCAGTGAGTTTCGGCCGGCTGGGGCTGGTGATCGTCGACGAGCAGCATCGTTTCGGCGTGCAACAGCGCCTCGCATTGACCGACAAAGGGGCCAGCCCGCCTGATGCCATGGCAGCGGGTGGTGCACGCCGGCCACACCAGCTGATCATGACGGCGACTCCCATCCCGCGCACGCTCGCCATGACCCAATTCGCTGACCTCGATGTCTCGGTCATCGACGAGTTGCCGCCCGGGCGTCGGCCGGTGACCACCGTGGTGGTGCGTGCCGACCGACGCGGCGAGGTGATCGAGCGCATTGCTCGCGTCTGTGCCGAGGGACGACAGGCCTACTGGGTCTGCCCCCTGATCGAGGAAGGCCGGATTGAAGCGCAGTCGGCCGAATCCACTTTCGCCATGTTGAGCGAGGAGCTGCCGCAGCTGTCGATCGGCATGTTGCACGGGCGGATGAGCGCCGCCGATAAACAGCGAGAGATGGATCGTTTCAAGGCTGGTGCCTACCGCCTGTTGGTGGCGACCACCGTGATCGAGGTAGGCGTGGACGTGCCCAATGCCTCGCTGATGATCATCGAGAACGCGGAACGGATGGGGCTGGCGCAGTTGCATCAACTACGCGGCCGCGTCGGGCGTGGTGCGACCGCTAGTCATTGCGTGCTGTTGTTCGACGAGCCGTTGAGTGATCGCGCCCGAGCGCGACTGACCCTGATGCGCGAGACCGAAGACGGTTTTCGTCTGGCTGAGGCGGACTTGGAGCAACGTGGTCCTGGTGAGGTGCTCGGCACCCGTCAAGCCGGCATCGCCAAGCTCAAGATCGCGGATCTGCAGGAGGATCAGGGGCAGCTGGAGGAGGCGGGGCGGCTGGCGGACGAGCTGTTGCTGCGGTTCCCGGAGTCGGTCAATCCGCTGATTGCCCGCTGGATTGGGGCGGCGGGTCAGTATGGGCAGGTTTGAAGACAGCCGCCCGTGGCGACCTGTTTCGAGGCCATTCACGTGATGTTTTCTGTTGGAGTGGCCTCACGGGGCCGGCCGAGACGGCTGCTACTGGAACTGGCCAAATCCCTGGCCCAGATCCATGGGCTTGGCGGGCAGTTGGAAGTGGCTGTCGGGCGGCGTGTCATCGGAAATCGCGGTCACCCGGTAGCGGTCACCAAAGCGCAGGGCCGCCAGGCCCTCGGCTTCCAGCGCATCATTGAGCGGCTGAGCATCCTGCTCACCCGCCAACGCTGCGCCGAAGGCCTGGAAGGCCGAGCTCATCTCCAATAGCAAGGGGTCATCGGAGAGCACGGCTTCGTCGACATGGACCTCGCCGTCCGAGCTGGTCCAGCGCACCTCGTACACCTCACCGCTGATGCCGGCCACGGTCTCTTTGCGTCCCGTGGGCTCAAGTGAGTCGACGGATTCGGCATCCGCCACCGTGGGTGCTTGCTGGGCCGCCCCGGCCGGTATGCCGCCGCCCATCGAGCCGGCCAGTTTCATGATGGAGCTCATGTCCAGCACCATCAGCTGGCCACCAGCATCGGTGATGCTGTAGGCCGAGCCATCGCGTACCAGCATGTAGGCCGGTGTCCCTTCGGGGTCCATGCGTACGGTCTGGTCATCCAGCCAGGTCACCTCCATGGCGTATTGCTCATTGGGGTCATCCGGGGCGGATCCGGCGCCGCTAATGATGGCCGTGCCGCCCGCCAAGGCGGGTGAGGCGATGCCGATGAGCAGGATGGCGAGAAAACGAGACATGGTGGTGTTCCTGGTCAGGAGGGCGAATCAAGGCGAAAGGTCACGGACTGCGACCATCAACAATTCAGTGGCGCCCCGAAACTTGCAGGCCTTGGTTGAAAGCAAGCGTAGTCGACGAACATGACGCTTGCCAAACCCAACCTAAGGCCGGGCAGACAGGCGAAGTCGGGCTGCCGACGGTCGGCGGCGTCGACTGGATACTGGATCCTGTTGGCGTCAACCGCATACCCGTTGTCATTTATCTGCTGGCTGAATCTGCCCGAGAACAGCCTCGAGGATATGCATCGTCAGGTGGCTTTCGGCAGCTTGCGCCGCTGCCATAGCCAGTAAATCACCGGCAGGACGATCATTGACAGGATCGGCGCGGAGATCATGCCGCCGATCATCGGCGCGGCGATGCGCGACATGACCTCCGAGCCGGTCCCGACGCCGACCATGATCGGCATCAGGCCGGCGAGGATCACCGCCACGGTCATCGCCTTGGGGCGCACCCGCAGCACCGCACCTTCCATCAGGGCGTCGTGCAGATCGGCACGGGTCTTGAGCCGTCCTTCCTGCCGGTGACGCTCGATCGCCTGGTCAAGGTAGATCAGCATGATGACTCCGAACTCGGCGGCCACCCCGGCCAGTGCGATCAGGCCGACGGCCACCGCGATCGACAGGTTGAAGTCCAGCGCCCACAGCAGCCAGAAGCTGCCGATCAGGGCGAACGGCAGGCTGGCCATGATCATCAGTGCCTTGCCAGCGTGACGGAAGGTCAGGTAGAGCAGGATGAAGATGATCGCCAGCGTCAGCGGCACGACCTGTTCGAGGCGCTTGGCGGCGCGCTCCATGTAGTGGTACTGGCCGGCCCACTCAATCGCGTAGCCTGACGGCAGTTCGACCTTCTCCTTGAGCGCCTCCTTGGCGCGCTCGACGTAGCCGCCGAGATCAACGCCGCTGGCGGTGGTGACGAAAACGAAGCCGGCTGGGCGACTGTTTTCTGATTTGATTGCTGGCGGCCCGGATTCGATTGCGACGGTCGCTACCTGACCGAGTGCCACGGACGCCCCTCCGGGCGTGACGATCGGCAGGTTGCGCAGTGTCTGGGCCGAGTCGCGGTCGGCTTGTGGGTAGCGCAGGCTGACCGGGTAGCGCTCCAGTCCCTCGATGGTGTCGGTCACCTTGACTCCGCCGACGGCCAGGCTGATCACCTGCTGGATATCGCCGATGTTCAGTCCGAAGCGAGCAGCCTTCTCGCGGTCCGGGGTGATCACGACGTAGCGGCCGTCGGAGGTACGGTCGGCGAAGGCGCTGCGGGTGCCTGGCAACTGCTTGATTACGGTTTCGACCTGCTCGCCGATCGCCTCGATCTGGTCAAGATCCGAGCCGGTGATCTTGATGCCGATCGGCGTCTGGATGCCGGTGGTCTGCATGTCGATCCGTGTCTTGATCGGCATGACCCAGGCATTGTTCAGGCTGGGGAAATCCACCTTGTCGTCCAGCCGGTCGATCAGGTCGTCGAGCGTCACGCCCTTGCGCCACTGATCGCGTGGCTTGAGCATGATGTTGGTTTCGATCATGGTCAGCGGTGCCGGGTCAGTGGCGGTTACCCCGCGGCCGATCTTGCCGAATACCCGCTCGACCTCCGGCTCTTCACTGATCAGCCTGTCGACTTGCTGCAGCAGCAAGCGTGCTTCGCCCACCGACAGCCCCGGCAGGGTGGTCGGCATGTACATGAGGTCGCCTTCGTCGAGCTGGGGCATGAACTCCGAGCCCAGGCCGCGCCCGAGGCTTGCCAACCGGGGCGAATGGCCGAACCAGCCGCGCCACTGGCGTTCGAGGTCCGACTGCCAGTCGGAGACCGTTGCCTGCCAGTCGGTATCACCTGCCCATTTGAGCGGCGTGAGAAAGCCCGAAACGCCGGCGAACGGCAGCACCATCGAAACCAGTGCGGCAAACGCGATTGCCAGTACGGTCTTCGGGAAGCGCAGCGCGGCCGACAACAGCGGCCGGTAACCCCAGATCAGAAAGCGATTGATCGGGTTGGCCGTCTCCGACGGGATGCGCCCGCGGATGAAGTAGCCCATCAGCACCGGCACCAGGGTCACGGCGAGCCCCGCGGCCGCTGCCATGGCGTAGGTCTTGGTGTAGGCGAGCGGCGCGAACAGGCGGCCTTCCTGTGCCTCCAGCGCGAATACGGGCACGAACGACAGGGTGATCACCAGCAGCGAGAAAAACAGCGCCGGGCCCACCTCGCCAGTCGCTTTCGCGATCAGCTCCCAGTGGACCTCACCTTCAGGGGCGTGGCCGTGTGTCTCGCGGTAACGTGCCAGGTGCCTGTGGGCGTTCTCGACCATGACGATGGCGGCGTCGACCATCGCACCGATGGCGATCGCGATGCCGCCGAGCGACATGATGTTGGCGTTGATCCCCTGCCAGTGCATGACGATGAAGGCCGCAAGAATGCCCAGCGGCAGGCTGATGATCACCACCAGGGCCGAGCGCAGGTGGAACAGGAACAGCAGGCTCACCAGCGCGACGATGATGAGCTCCTTGATCAGCGTCCGCTCGAGGAAGGCTACTGCACGCTCGATCACACCGCTGCGGTCGTAAGTGGTGACCACTTCGACCCCGGCGGGCAGCCCCGGCTTGATGTCGTCGAGCTTTTCCTTGACTGCAGCGATCACCTCGCGGGCATTTTCGCCACTGCGCATGACCACGATGCCGCCGACCACCTCACCCTTGCCGTCGAGGTCGGCCACCCCGCGGCGTTCGGCGGGACCGACCTGCACCCGACCGAGGTCGCTGACCATGATCGGTGTACCGGAATCGGTCACGCCCACTGGGATCTGCCGGATATCCGCGACTGACTGCAGGTAGCCGCGGCTGGTGATCATGTATTCAGCGCCGCCGCGCTCGATCACCCCACCGCCGACCTCGCGGTTCGCCTGGGCGATCGCCTCGCGCAGCCGGTTGATCGAGACCTTGAAGGCACGCAGCCGTTGCGGGTCGACGATGATCTGATATTCACGCACCATGCCGCCGACCGTCGCCACCTCGGCGACGCCCTCGACCGACATGAGCTGGAACTTGATGAACCAGTTCTGCAGCGTGGTCAGCTCGGAGAGATTGTGTCGCCCGGTCGGATCGGTCAGGGCGTATTGGAACACCCAGCCCACGCCGGTCGCATCCGGTCCGAGCTCGGGCGTGACGCCCGCGGGCAGGTCTTCGGTGGCCTGGTTGAGGTACTCGAGTACCCGGGAGCGGGCCCAGTAAAGGTCGGTGCCCTCCTTGAAGGTGACGTAGATGTAGGAGTCGCTGAAGAACGAGTAGCCCCGTACCGCGGTCGAGCCGGGCACGGCCAGCAGGCGTGTGGTCAGGGGGTAGGTCACCTGGTCCTGGACCACCTGTGGCGACTGGCCGGGGAAGGTCGTCTTGACGATTACCTGCGTGTCGGACAGGTCCGGGATCGCGTCCAGCGGCGTGGCCTTCCAGGCCGCCCAGCCGACCGCAGCGAGCAGGGCGGCGAGCAGCACGACCAGTACGCGCAAGCGGATGCTGGCATGGATGATGCTTTTGATCATGTCCGCCCCCTCACTGCTCGTTGCCGGACAGGCGCGAGAAGGCCGCCTGAACGTTGGATTCGGAGTCGATCAGGAACTGCCCGGAGGCGACCACCTGCTCGCCGGCCTGCAGGCCCGAGACGATCTCGATATAGCCGTCGGCCTCGACACCGGTCTTGACCGCGATCGGGCGGAAACGGCCCTCGCCGGTGCGCACCACCACACGGGCGCCGCCGGGGGCGGGGATGATGGCCGTCGATGGCACGGTCAGCACCGCCGGGATCTTTGCCGGCGTGAGAGTCACCTCGGCGAACTGGTTGGGCCGTAGCAGGCCATCGGCATTGTCAAAGGCCAGCCGTACACGCAGGGTGCGCGATTGCGGGTCGAGCTCCGGGTAGACGAAGTCGACTGTGCCCTCGAACTCGCGTCCCGGCAGGCCGTCGACGCGCATATGGGCTCGTTGACCCTCGCTGACCGCCTGCATGCGCCGTTCGAGCACATCGACGTTCACCCAGACCTGGTCGCGTCGGGCGATGGTGTAGAGGTCGAGGCCGGGCGTGATGTACATGCCCTCGCGCAGGTTGATCTCGGCGACATAGCCGTCCTGCGGGGCGAGCAGCGGGATGGTGCGCTTGACCTTGCCTTGTCGGCGGATCGAGTCGATGACCGGCGCTGGCACGTCAAGCAGCTCGAGCCGGGCGCGGGTGGACTCGATCAGGTCGCTCATGCCGCGGCGCTGGGCGACCAGGTAGTCCTGCTGGGCGGCGACGATGTCCGGGGAGTAGTACTCGAGCAGCACGTCGCCTTTCTTCACCGTGGCGCCCACCGAGGCGATTTTCAGGCGCTCGACCCAGCCCTTGGTGCGCGAGTGCACGTGAGTGAGCAGGTCCTCGTCGTAGCCGACCGTGCCGACCGTGCGGATCGTCTCGGCCAGCTCGCGCTCCTTCGCCGTCTCGATCACGACGTTCATGTGCTGGACCGTGATTGGAGCCACCGAGACCGCCGGAAAGCTGGGCGCTTTTGGTCGAGCTGCCTGCTGGTCGGCGGTCGGGACAGAATCGGCGCTGACCTCGCTGGCCGGGTATTCCTTCTGCACCAGGTCCATGCCACAGATCGGGCAGCTGCCGGGCTCGTCCTCGATGATTTGCGGGTGCATGGGACAGGTCCAGCGGATGACGGTCTCGCCGCCTGACTGGCCGATAGTCGCCTGTGGGGCTGCTTGTTCGTTGCCGTGATCAGTGTGGTCAATGTGGCTGTCTGCCGCGGCACCCTGTTGTTGCGCGGGATATTCCTTTTGCACCAGGTCCATGCCGCAGATTGGGCAGGAGCCCGGCTCGTCCTCGACGATCTGCGGGTGCATGGGACAGGTCCAGCGGATAACGGTGTCACCGTCGCCGGTGGGCTGGGCGTGGTCGTGACTATCGTGATCGGCCGTGTCGGCCGCCATGGCGCTGTTCGTGACAGGATTGAGTCCGATCAGGACCGCTGGTGTGATCAGGGCGGTGCTGAGCAGGCTGAGGCGAATGATTTTGCTGTGAAGGTTCATGCGTTTGGCTCCAGCAGGTAGCGCAGATTGATGAGTTGGTCGGCGCGCTCGAGGCGCAGCGTCAGCTGCTCCTGGCGGGCGTCGAGCACGGTGCGTTCGGCCTCGATCAGGGCCTCGAATTCACCTTGCCCGGCGCCGATCTCGCCCCGGATCATCTCGGCGACCTGCTGCAGTTCGGGGATGATGCGGTCGTGATAGCGCGCGATGCGCCGGTCCAGCGCGGCCAGCCGGGCCTGGATGCCGTCGGCCTGGGCGGCCAGATCGCGGGCGCGCTTGGTCAGCTCCAGCTGCGCGGCCTGGGCCGACTGCTGGGCGCCGCGCAGTCGTGGCGACTGCCGGTATTTGGCGAAGATCGGCAGACTGACACTCACCCCGGCCGAGAGGGTGTTCGGTTCACGTCCCGCTTGCAGGCCGTAGCCGACCTGCAGGCCAATCTCGGGGGCGAACTGTTGGCGGGCTACGTCCACACGAGCGCGAGCCGCCTCAAGTTGTGCTTGCAGCCGCTCGATCTCCGGTTGTTGATCGATCGCTCCGTCCGGCGTGATGGTCAGTATCGACGGCAGCTCATCGGGCAGAGGGCGCGAGGCCGCCACGCCAACCCAGCGGGCGAGGCGGGTCCGGGCGGCCTCGGCTTCGCCGCGACGGCGGTCGAGCGCATCCTCGATCCGCGACAGGCGCGCCTGCAGCCGGACGAGATCTCTGCCGCTGGTCTTGTTTACCTGGTAGACGGCGCGGGCGCTGTCGAGCAGTTCGCGATACAGGCCGCGCTCCTCCTCAAGCAGCCTCGATAGGGCCACCTGGCGATAGACGTCGAGCCACAATTGGCGGATCTCACGGCTCAACTGGCGATCGGCAATAGCAATCGCGGCCTGCTGGCCGGAGACGGCGGCGCTGGCTGCCTTGGCCTGGTAGGCGAGGGTGTTGCCGGGAGGCAGGGTCTGCGAGAGCGTCACCACCGTCTGGGTCATGGGTGAGTCGCTCAGGCTGTAATTGTTGGTGGGCACATTTTCCAGGCTGACCGACAGCTGCGGGTCGGGCAGTTCGTCGGCCGCCTGCGCCTCGGCCGCCAAGCCTTCCCGGCGGTGTTTGGCCGCTTGCAGCCCCTCGTCGTGCTGGCGGGCCGCCCGTTCGGCAACTTCCAGGGTCAGCAGATCCTCGCCGGCGATTGCGCCAGCGGGCAAGATGCCCGTGACCAGTGCCGACAGCAGCGCCAGCCAGGGCATGTGCTTGGATGACAGGTTCATGCGTGGTTTCCTCGGTGGATTGGGATGTCAGCGGAAAGCTGGGTCAGCCGAGGCGGGCAGCGGACGCGGCGGGCATCGCCCGTCAGGTCGTCAGAAGGATTGCCCGGACAAAACTCGGCCGATCAGGCCGAGAGAGGAGGGCGGAAGGGGGTGTCCAGGATGCCGGAGGTGGCTCGATCGGCCACACGGGTAGCGGGTACCACTTGGGGCAATGGCACGATGGCCGAGGTGAAAGTGGTCGGCACGGAGGCGCCGCCGTGCATCAACACGCAGTTGGCACAGTGGTCGCAGCCGGCCATGCCGTTGTCGGCGGTCGAGTCTGCCGGGCCGGCATGAGCGGGGCAGGGTTCGGTTTGGCCTAGCGCCAGGTCGCTCATCGGGCAGTCGAGCATGGACACGCCGGCAGTCACCGCGTTGAACGGTGCCCAGAGAGCAAGCAGCAGGGTGACCAGGTGCATGAATTTCATGGTGGAATCGACTATAGAGCGCAGGTTGGCGAGATGCAAGCCAGGCTATTCTGGCCGGGTCATTCTGGCGTGAGGCGCAGCAGCCGGCCCTCGGCATGGTCGGTTATCACCCATAGGGCCCCATCCGGGCCGACCTCGACATCGCGGATACGCCAACCGCGGTCGGCCAGCCACTGTTCCTCGGAGAGCACGGTTTCTCCATCGAGTTCCAGTCGCGCCAGGTGGGTCATCGCCAAGGCACCGACGAACAGGTTGCCCTGCCATTCGGGCACCTGTTGATGGTTGTAGAAGGCCATGCCGGACGGGGCGATCGAGGGGGTCCAGTGATGAATCGGGCCGGTGACGCCTTCGACCTCATCCGGGGCGATCTCCGGGCCGGCATATTCCCGCCCGTAGGTCTGGATCGGCCAGCCGAAGTTTTCCCCGGCGGCCGGGATATTGATCTCGTCGCCGCCGCGCGGGCCGTGCTCGTGAATCCATACGCGACCGGTCTGCGGGTGAGTGGCCGCGCCTTGTGGGTTGCGATGGCCATAACTGAAGATCGCGGCTTTGGCGCCCGGTCGGTCGACGAACGGGTTGTCGGTCGGCACCTGGCCGTGCTCATCGAGCCGCAGGACCGAGCCGTTGTGGTCGCCCAGATCCTGGGCCCGCTCGCGCTCGCCACGGTCACCGACAGTCATGAACAGGAACCCGTCGCGATCGAAGGCCAGGCGCGAGCCGAAATGGATGCCCGAGTCGACGCAGGGGGTGGCGACGAAAAGAACCTGCCAGTCGATCAGGTGGTCGTCCTGCAGCCGCCCGCGCCCCAGATGCGTGGCATTGCCGCCGTCGCACCGACCTGCCCAGGTCAGGTAGACCCAGTGATTGTCTTTGAAGGCTGGATGGATTGCCGCGTCCAGCAGTCCGCCCTGGTTGCGGTGCTCGACCGTCGGGATGCCGGTGATCCGGACTTTTTCTCCCGTCTGCGGGTCGACCCGCCACAGCCGGCCGCGCCGTTCGGTTACCAGCAGGTTGCCGTCAGGCAGGAAGGTCAGTGCCCAGGGGTGATCAAGGTCGACGTCGATGGTCGTTACGACAATCTCTGTCGGCTCGGAACAGACGGGGCTGCTCGCCAACAGGGCAAGTGCGGCGATTCGTGCCAATCGTTTATTGGTCATGGTGGTCTCCGTGTCTATTGACGGGGACTTGGGACAGGTAGTCAGGAGGATAGACGAGTCGTCGCTGGTTCTCAGACGAACGATGGTGCAGCAGCAAAGCGACCTGGTTTGCGCTTGCCGGGCTGTGCTGTAGCCACGCTGGCGGGGCTGGTGTAAGGAGGGGAGTTGAGTAACCACACGACCTATGCGAGCGTAAGCGGTTGTTTTGATCAGAAAAAAAAGATAGGGTGCGCCGACCAGTGGGCGGCTCGGTCGCCCATTTCCATACGTACCAGATGAGGTTTTATGTCGACTGCAACCAAGCGAACTACCCCCGCAGTCCGCCAGGACATGTCTCTAGGTACGCAGGGCGGGCAGGCGCCCAAGCTGCGGATCTTTACTGAACGCCATCTCGATCAGATCGAGCCACTCAAGCGGCGTGGCGAAGAGGCGTTATTCGAGATGAAGGTGGTGGCGAGCGTGCTGCCGTTTCGGGTCAACAACTACGTCATCGAGCATCTGATCGACTGGGACCGAGCGCCCAACGACCCGATTTTTGCCCTGACCTTCCCGCATCGCGACATGCTCGACCCTGAGATGTACGAGCAGATGGCGGAGCTGCATCGTCGTGAGGCACCCAAGGAGGAGATCACCGCGCTGGCCTGGAAGCTGCGACACCAGCTCAATCCGCATCCGGCCGGTCAGATGGAAATGAACCTCCCTGAGGTCGACGGTGAGACGGTCGAAGGCATACAGCACAAATACCGTGAAACTGCGCTGTTCTTTCCCAGCCAGGGACAGACTTGCCATAGCTATTGCACCTTCTGCTTCCGTTGGGCGCAGTTTGTTGGCGACAAAGACCTCAAGATCGCCTCCAGGGAGGTCGGTCAGTTGCTCGACTACCTCGCCGCGCATCCCCATCTGACAGATCTCTTGATGACCGGCGGCGATCCGCTGGTGATGAAGACCAGGCATCTGGTGCCGTATCTCGAAGGGCTGCTCGACGAGCGGCTCGAGCACGTACAGACAGTGCGAATCGGCACCAAGGCACTGTCGTTTTGGCCGTACCGCTTCGTTACCGACTCGGACGCCGACGAGTTGCTGGAGCTGTTCGAGCGTCTGGTCGACTCCGGCAAGCACGTCGCGGTGATGGCGCATGTCAACCATTATCAAGAGATGGAGAACCCCATCTTCCGCGAGGCGGTCAAGCGTATCCGGGCGACCGGGGCGGAGATCCGTACCCAGAGTCCGTTGATCAAGCACATCAATGACTCGGGTGAGGTGTGGGCGCGTATGTGGCGCGAGCAGGTGCGTCTCGGCATGATCCCGTATTACATGTTTGTCGAGCGCGATACCGGCGCGAAACATCGTTTCGAGGTACCGCTGGCCGAGGCGTACCGTGTCTACCGTGAGGCGATGAAGCGGGTCTCGGGTCTGGCGCGCACCGCTCGTGGCCCGTCGATGTCCGCTGGGCCGGGCAAGGTCGAGGTGCAGGGCGTGGCCGAGATCCATGGTGAAAAAGTCTTTGTGTTGCGCTTTGTCCAGGGCCGCAACCCGGACTGGGTTCAGCGGCCGTTCTTTGCCAAGTACGATGAAGAGGCCACCTGGCTCAACGAGCTGACGCCTGCCTTTGGCGAGGAAAAATTCTTTTTCGAGGACGAGTACGAGGCCATGCAGGCCGATAGCGGTCTGCAGATGATCGACGCTTCCGAAGCAGGGGCCTGAGGTTGAGAGCAGCCTGCTTGACGCACGGGCCGCTGGTCCGCTAAGATTGCGCGCCTTCGAACAACGCCCGCCGGTGACGTCGATGCGTCACCGATTTCCTTTTACGTAATGAACATTCGGGTTTTACAACATGTACGCAGTGGTTGTTACCGGCGGTAAGCAGTACCGCGTCGAGCAAGGCAGCAAGGTGCGTGTCGAGAAGCTTCCTGGCGAGGCCGGCGGCACCGTGACGCTGGATCAGGTCTTGATGGTCGGCGACGGCTCAGACATCAAGGTGGGCACTCCCACCGTCGATGGCGCGAGCGTTACCGCCGAGATCGTCGGCCAGGGCCGCGGCAAGAAGGTGGAGATCATCAAGTTCCGTCGCCGCAAGCATCATATGAAGCGTCAGGGCCATCGCCAGGCCTACACCGAACTCAAGATCACCGGCATCAACGCTTGATCGCCCGGTGACCAGATCAGGAGACTTGAACCATGGCACACAAGAAAGCAGCAGGCTCTACCCGAAACGGACGCGATAGTGAAAGCAAGCGCCTTGGCGTGAAGCATTTCGGTGGCGAAGCGGTCTCCGCTGGCAGCATTATCGTCCGCCAGCGTGGTACCAAATTCCACGCCGGCAGCAACGTGGGTGTCGGTCGTGACTACACCCTGTTCGCTCTGACCGACGGCCAGGTGAAGTTCGAGACCAAGGGCCCCAAAAGCCGCTGTTTCGTCAGCATCGAGCCAGCCTGAATCGGTTCGATGTGAGTTGGCGGTCAGCCCGGCTGGCCGGTGATCGCCGTCCAAGCCCCGCCCGCGAGCGGGGTTTTTGTGTTTGTGGGCCATCCGTCGACTGGCGGGGAATTGCGGAGATCGTGTCGTGAAATTTGTCGATGAAGCTACCATCAGGGTCAAGGCCGGCGACGGCGGCAATGGCGTGGTGAGCTTTCGCCGTGAAAAATACGTGCCCTATGGCGGGCCGGATGGCGGCGATGGCGGCGATGGCGGCTCTGTTTACCTCGTCGGCGACCGCAATCTGAACACGCTTGCCGATTTTCGCTTCCAACGGCACTACGAAGCCGAGCGCGGTCAAAACGGCGCTGGCCGCAATATGACCGGCAAGAAAGGCCAGGATCTGCGCGTTCTGGTGCCGCTCGGCACCGTGGTGTACGACCAGGACACCGGCGAGATGATCGGTGAGGTGTTGGCAACCGAGGCCGAGCTGCTGGTGGCCAAGGGTGGCTGGCACGGGCTGGGGAATACCCGTTTCAAGAGCTCGATCAACCGCGCCCCGCGGCAAAAAAGTGACGGGACCCCTGGTGATGATCGCCGCCTGCGGCTCGAGTTGCGGGTGCTGGCCGACGTCGGCCTGCTCGGGCAGCCGAACGCCGGCAAGTCGACCCTGATTCGGGCGATCTCACATGCCCGGCCGAAGGTCGCCAACTACCCGTTTACCACACTCTATCCGAACCTCGGTGTGGTCGCCCCCGAGCCGCACCGCAGCTTCGTCGTGGCCGATATTCCCGGATTGATCGAGGGTGCGGCCGAGGGCGCTGGACTGGGAATACGTTTTCTCAAGCATCTGGCGCGCACCAACCTGTTACTGCATGTGGTCGACATCGCGCCTTTCGATGAGATTGATCCGGTCGAGAGCGTCGCGGTGATCGAACAGGAACTGGAAAAATACGATGAGTCGCTGGCTGAGCGGCCGCGCTGGCTGGTGCTCAACAAGATCGACATGTGGCCAGCAGAAGAGCGCGAGGCCAATATCGAAGCCCTCAAGCAACGTTTTGCGGATGAACTCGACCTTGATGGTCCAGTGTTCGCCATCAGCGCGCTCGACAAGACCGGCACGCAACCATTGGTTTGGGCGATTCTTGAGTATCTCGAGGCCGAGTGGGCACAGCAATCCGAAAAGCCGGCTGACCAGTCGGATGCACCGGCGGAGAACTGAACATGCGTGGCGAGGTCAGGGGCCACCGACGCTGGGTGGTGAAGATCGGCTCGGCGATGGTCACCGGTAATGGGCGTGGCCTGGATCGGGAGGCGATCTCCGCCTGGGCGCGGCAGCTCGCCGAATTGCGCAGTGCGGGGCACGAGATCGTGATTGTGACCTCCGGCGCAGTGGCTGAGGGCATGGCGCGGCTCGGCTGGGGAGAGCGGCCCGAGTCGCTGCCCCGGCTGCAGGCGGCGGCCGCTGTTGGCCAGATGGGGCTGGTTGAGGCCTACGCCGATGGGTTGGCGCGCTTTGACATACATTCAGCGCAGATTCTGTTGACGCATGAGGACCTGGTCGATCGAGGGCGCTACCTCAATGCCCGCAGTACCCTGCGAGCCCTGCTGGGGCTGGGCGTGGTGCCGGTAGTCAATGAGAACGATACAGTCGTCACCGACGAGATACGTTTTGGTGACAATGACACGCTGGCGGCGTTGGTTGCCAACCTGATCGAGGCCGACCTGTTGGTCATTCTTACCGACCAGGCCGGATTGTTCGAGGCCGACCCACGCAAAAACCCTGATGCGCGGCTACTGACCGAGGTGACTGCCGGCGACCCTGCGCTCTTGGATATGGCTTCGTCGGAGGGCGGCCGGCTTGGTCGAGGTGGCATGTACACCAAGGTGCTGGCCGCCAAGCGTGCCGCTCGCTCAGGGGCGGCCACCATCGTCGCGGCGGGCAGCGAGCCGGACGTGCTCTGCCGCTTGGCCGCCGGCGAACCACTTGGGACGCACTTTCGTCCCACAACCAACCGGCTGGCCGCCCGCAAGCAATGGCTCGCCGGCCAGCTGCGGGTACGTGGCCAGCTGCAGGTCGACGCGGGCGCCGCGCGCGCGGTGGCCGAGCAGGGGCGGTCGCTGTTGCCGGTGGGTGTCACGGCGGTGTCAGGCCAATTCGCTCGTGGCGAGCTGGTGTCGATTGTCGATCCTGACGGGCGTGAATTTGCGCGTGGGCTGGTCAACTACCCGAGCAGCGATGCCGAGCGGATAAGTGGCCGATCCAGCCAGGAAATCGTCGAGATCATCGGTTACCGTGAGGAAAATGAGCTGGTGCATCGGAGCAATATGGTGCTGCTCTGAAACTCACCAGGACGCATCCGGAGAGCCACTGTTCCGGATCCGTCTATTCGTGATGGTCTGTGTGGGCCCGTCTAACGAATGGCGGGCTTTTTTGTGCCGAGACAACGGGTCGGGCGGCCTCGATACTCGTATCGAAAGAAGGCCAGCCATGCCTGCCAGCTGCGCCATCGACCACCTGAAGGCGCTTCCCTGCGTTTCTCTCATTGCAACCTGAGCAAGCCGGCAGGCACCTTTGGTTGTTACTGCGATAACCGGCAAGTCCGGACGCCACAAAACGCGGTGTCCATTGGCAATGCCTGTCGCCTATCTGCGGATGCGTCGGGCTTCCTGCTCCAGCTCATCAAGCAGGCGCTCGTAGATGGTCGAGAGGCTCTTGAGATCCGCGACCGCGACGTGCTCGTCGATCTGGTGAATGGTGGCATTGAGCGGCCCGAGCTCGATCACCTGAGCACCGGTGGGGGCGATAAAACGCCCATCCGAGGTGCCGCCGGCGGTCGACGGCATCGGTGCGATGCCGAGCACGTCTTCTACGGCGCGCTCCACGGCGCCGACCATCGGCCCATCGTCGCGGGTAAGAAATGGCTCACCGGACAGTTGCCAGTCGAGACGATAGGTCAGGCCGTGGCGCTTGAGCAATTCCTCGACGCGGGCCTTGATCGCCTCGACCGAGGTCTCGGTGTTGAAGCGCAGGTTGAACTGCACCGACATCTCGTCGGGGATGACGTTGTTCGCGCCGGTGCCGGCCTGGATGTTCGCGATCTGACATGTTGAGGGTGGGAAGTGAGCATTGCCCTGGTCCCACTCGATCCCAACCAATTCGGCAAGAAACGGAGCGGCACGATGCACCGGGTTGTCGGCCAGATGCGGGTAGGCGACGTGCCCCTGGCGGCCCTGTATGACCAGATTGGCGGTGATCGAGCCGCGTCGGCCAATCTTGAATTCATCGCCCAGCCGGTTGCGGCTTGACGGCTCGCCCACCAGGCACCAGTCGATCTTCATGCCCTTCTCGCGCAGCCATTGCATTACTCGCTTGGTGCCATGTTGCGCCGGGCCTTCCTCGTCGCTGGTGATCAGAAAGCCCAGCCGGAACGCAGGCTCTGGCTGCCGGACGAGGAAGCGCTCGACCGCCGTGACAAAGGCGGCCACCGAGCCTTTCATGTCGGCTGCGCCGCGTCCGTAGAGCTGACCGTCGTGAATCTCCGCACCGAATGGCGGGTGACTCCAGCGCGAGGCATCGCCGGTCGGTACCACGTCGGTATGGCCGGCGAAGACAAACAGTGGACCTTGCCGACCATGTATCGCCCAGAGGTTGTCCACCTCTTTGAAGCGCAGCGATTCGATTGTGAAGCCCAATGGTGCGATCCGTCCGGCGATCATTGCCTGGCAGCCCTGGTCGTCGGGAGTGACCGACGGTCGGCGGATCAATTCACGGGCCAGGTTGATGGTCGCGTCATTCATGCCAGGGCCTCCTGCCATTGGTCGGCATCAAAGCCGATCAGTGTCTGCTTGTCTTTGCTCACCACCGGGCGTTTGATCAAGCTCGGGTTGGCGATGACCGCCGCACGAGCGCGATTCGTATCCATTGCCCCGCGCTCTGCGGCCGACAGGCGGCGCCAGCTTGTGCCGCGGCGATTGATTACCGTTTCCCAGCCGAAAAGGGCCAGCCAGGCATCAAGTTGTTCACCGGGTACTTCCGCCTTTTTGAAATCGTGAAACTGATACGCTAGTCCCTGTTCGTCAAGCCAGGCCCGGGCCTTCCTTACCGTGTCGCAGTTGGGGATGCCGTAGACAGTAATCATAGATAGCTCTCTCAAGTAAAGAATGTTGCTCTTGATAAGAAAAGTTTGTTTTTTAGTTCGCGATGGCGTCCTAGACTCTAGGGTTCACGGAGCCCAGATAGAGCCGGGCCTTCGCAAGCACAATTTCAGCAAGAAAGGAGTGGTATTGCCATGTGGACCAGGAAGACGATGTTGCAATCAATCCCGACCCGAGCGCTGGGTCTTGTTGCCGGCCTGATGCTGGCTGCCCCCGTAGTTGCCGAGCCGGACATCTCCTGGGGTGGTGAGCTGTTTGCCCAGAATTGCTCCGAGTGTCATATGGTTCCGCACGATGATGCCTGGTTCCAGGCGCGTGCTGAGGCCGGTGGCATCAGCGATTACGATAGCCTGCGTAGCCAGGTCCAGGGTTGCGCCAACAACTTCAACCTGCCGTGGTTTGATGAGGAAGTGGAGGCGGTCAGCGCCTATATGAACGAACAGTACTACGGTTTCGACTGAGTCAATCTCCACTGCGCAAGTCGGGTAACTCAATCGATAAAGCGCATGGACAGATCAATCGCTTCGATGTGTTTGGTCAGCGCGCCGATGGAAATATAATCCACGCCGGTCAGGGCGACGTCACGCACGCTCTCGAGTGATACGTTGCCCGAGGATTCCAGTTTGGCGTGCCCGGCATTCAGCACGACCGCCTCGCGCAGTTGCTCGAGCGAGAAATTGTCCAGGAGCACTCGCTGGACCCCGGCGGCCAGCGCTTCCTCCAGCTGTTCGAGCGTTTCTACTTCCACCTCAAGTGGCAAATCGCGGCCGACCACAGCAGCGGCACGCACTGCTTTGGTAATTGAGCCGGCCGCTTGGATGTGGTTTTCCTTGATCAATATCATGTCGTACAAGCCCATGCGGTGATTCATGCCGCCGCCATTGGCGACGGCTTTTTTTTGCGCGTAACGCAGGCCGGGCAAGGTCTTGCGGGTATCGAGGATCTGCGCCCCGGTGCCTTCGACTGCAGTGACAAAACGTCGTGTGATGGTTGCCGTGGCGCTTAGTGTCTGCAGGAAATTCAGCGCGACGCGCTCGGCAGTCAGCATGGGTCTGGCCGGGCCGCTGATCAGGCAGAGGGCCTGCTCGGGCAGCAGTTCGTCACCATCGGCGGCAGCCCATTCGATACGCACTGCCGGCGAGATGCGCCGGAAGCTGGCGTCCGCCCAGGCGACCCCCGAAAGCACGGCTGGCTCACGGCTGACGATGTGGGCGCGGGCCTTCTGGTCGGCCGGGATCAGTTGCGCGGAAATATCGCCGGTACCGATGTCTTCCTCCAGGGCACGGGCGACGTCGAGGGCGACAACTTCGGGATCGGGTTTGGTCATGCTCTGGCACCGTTTACAGCGTCGGGGGAAGCCATTCTATCCTCTTTGCGATGGCTGCGGCTCGGACACAGTTGTCATCTTGTCATGCGGTTGTCATTGTAACGACGTCTAATACGGGCCGAACCCAAACCCATGCACTGTCGTGAGGACCGCCCGCGACCGGGATGACCGATGAAAAAGACCATACTGATTGTCGAGGACGAACAGCCGATTCGTGAGATGGTGGCCTTCGCGCTGGGGCGCGCAGGCTATGATCTGGTCGAGGCCGAAGACGTCCAGGAGGCCTATGAGTGCCTCGCCGATCGGCAGCCCGACCTGATTCTGCTCGACTGGATGCTGCCCGGCGCCAGCGGCATCGAGTTCGCCCGCCGGCTCAAGCGCGACGAGCTGACCCGGGACGTGCCCATCGTGATGCTCACCGCGCGCGGCGAGGAGGAAGACAAGGTCAGGGGGCTGGAGGCGGGCGCCGACGACTACGTCACCAAGCCGTTCTCGCCGCGGGAGCTCATGGCCCGCATCAAGGCGGTGCTGCGGCGCGTCTCGCCGGACATTGAGAGCCCCGTCCTTGACATGGCGGGCCTCAAGCTCGACCAGGAGAGCTACCGCGTCACGGCGGCCGGCGAGGTGATAAACCTTGGGCCCACCGAATTCCGCCTGCTGGCGTTCTTCATGAAGCGCCCGGAACGAGTGTTTAGCCGCGCCCAGCTGCTTGATCGCGTCTGGGGGCAGAACGCCTACGTCGAGGAACGCACGGTCGACGTGCACATCCTGCGCTTGCGCAAGGTGTTGGCGCCCAGCGGGTATGATGGTCTGATCCAGACAGTGCGTGGTGTGGGCTACCGGTTTTCGGCTCAATGATGGGCGTGGATAGCCCCTCGGATTGGCTGATGCACTGCTGATTTTCGTCGATGACCGATTCGCGACCTCCCTTGCCTCACGACATTCTCACGCCGACACGACTCGAACGGCGCGCTCATCTGCGCCAATTGCGATTGGCCGAGGTGCGCCGACGCGCGTGGCGTGAGGAAGGCGTTCTTGTCATGGCTTCTCTGGCACTGGCGTCGCTGGTCGCCTGGAGTGGTATGGCGATCGGTTGGGAGACTGCGTGGGTCCTGATTCCCGTCATGGGGCTTCTTCTTTACACAGTCACGCTTTTGTGGCGCGTGATTTATCTGGGGCGGGCCTTGCCCATCACTTCGCTGCCGCGTCGCGTCTGGGGGTTGCCCGGTTTGATCCAGGTTCGTCAACGGCGACTGAATCGACACTGGTCCCGGCGTCAACGCCGTCTGGTGGCCTTGCTCAGGCGTTACCATCACTCGGCTATGTCGGTGCCCGATGCCATGGTAGTGCTCACTGAGGATCGTCAGATAGAGTGGCTTAACCTGGCCGCGATCGAGATGCTGGGGCTGAGCCGTTCGGATATCGGCTTGCGGGTTGACGGCCTGTGGCGGGCGCCGGCCTTCACCGACTGGCTAGCCCACGGTACCGAGCGGCCGCCGCTGGAGATCACCTCGCCGGGCGACGAGGCCCACACGCTGAGCCTGCGAATGGAGCCCTACGGCTCGGACCGTTTTCTGCTCATCGGCCGCGACGTGACCGCCCTGCATCGTCTGCAAGGGGTACGACAGGATTTCGTCGCCAACGTCTCCCACGAATTGCGCACACCGTTGACGGTGCTTGCCGGCTATGTCGAGATGCTGCTGGACAGCGACGAGAACCAGGACCCGCAGATGCATCGGATCCTGTCGGACATGCACCAGCAGGGCGACCGCATGCGGCGGATCGTCGAGGACCTGCTGCTGCTCTCGCGCCTGGAAACCTCGCAGCCGCACGTCGAGCTGTTCGAGTCGATCGACGTCGCTCGATTGATCGAGCCGATCCTCGACGACGCCCGCCTGCTCTCCGGCGAGGAGGGCCACCGGATCGAGTCGGAGCTCGATGCCGATTTGATACTCAGGGGAGTGCCGCGCGAGCTCCAGTCGGCCTTCTCCAATCTTGTTTTCAACGCCGTGAAATACACCCCTGCCGGCGGCCGGGTGGCGGTACGCTGGGTAATTGACGAGCAGGGCCAGCCGGTGTTTTCCGTCAACGATTCGGGCTTTGGTATCGAGGCACACCACATCCCGCGTCTGACCGAGCGCTTCTACCGGGCGGACGTCGGGCGCTCGCGCTCGCGCGGCGGTACCGGCCTGGGGCTGGCCATCGTCAAGCACGTGGCGTTGCGTCATGGTGGCCGGCTGGAGATCGAGAGCTCGCCGGGGAAGGGCAGCCGCTTCCGCGTGATCTTCCCGGCCCAGTCGACCAGTCGTCAGATGCCTGCTGCGGCTGGAGCATCGGCCGATCAAGATGGGGTAGACTGATTCTTGTCTGCCATAAGGGGGGGCGAACCAGACAATGTCCGAATTCTGGAACGAAAAATATGGCCAGATCGATTTCCTCTACGGCACCCATCCCAACGAGTTCCTGCTCAGCCAGATCTATCGTCTGACATCCGGCGACCGGGTGCTAGTGCTGGGTGACGGTGAGGGGCGCAACGGCGTGTGGCTGGCCGAGCAGGGTTTCGACGTCACCACGGTCGATTATTCCGCCATCGGCTGCACCAAGGCGCGTCAGCTGGCCGACGAGCGAGGCGTGAGCCTGGCCGTCCACTGTGCCGATCTCAGCGAGTGGGATTGGGAGGAAGGTGGTTTTGATGCGGTGGTGCTGATCTACCTGCATTTCGAGCCGTCGTCCCGACGCGAGGTCTATCGTCGCGCCGCCGCCGCGTTGCGCCCGGGCGGCCTGCTCGTGATCGAGCTGTTTCATCCACATCAACTGGCTTACCAGAGCGGCGGTCCCAAACGCGTCGACATGCTGGTGCGTGCCAGCGACCTGTCCCAGGAGCTGACCGATATCGAATGGCTGCTCCTCGCCGAAGGCAAGGTGCTGCTCGACGAGGGCCCCGGTCACCAGGGGCCGGGCTTCGTCACCCATGGCGTCGGACGGCGGGCCAACTAAACGCGTCCCACTCGGCCTAATTTCCCGACAAGGACTAGACAGCAGGCTGCTCTTCACAGCCAACTGGTTGAGTTGGACAAGCTACTGTCGTCGCCAGCCCCTTCGGGCGGGCCGCCCAAGTGATGGCTTGGGGCCCATCTGCGCCCAAGCTATAGCTTGGGCAGCCCTTGTAAAGGACCACCGCCCTTCACGGCGGACTGCGCCTGGCAGCTGGACCCTTGGCGGGTCCCGCAGAGACGCTATCGATTCGCGCAGAGCTTCCTTAACGTAATAACGTAATCATGGCACCCAGTTGTGTTGCTGGAATGTGGTTTCGCTTATCACCTCGATCCCACCAGTTCCTGCTGGACGTGTTGAGTTGAAAAATCAGAGCAAGCCCGAAGAAAAAGGCCCGCCGCGATCGAATCGCTGGCGGGGCCTTTCCTCTATCCACTCGACTAATCGAGGCGGTGATCAGATATCGCGTAGCAGCTCGTTGATACCGACCTTGCTGAGCGTTCTTTCGTCGACTTTCTTGACGATCACCGCGCAGTAGAGGCTGTACTTGCCGTCCTTCGACGGCAGACTGCCGGAGACGACTACCGAGCCGGCGGGGACGCGGCCGAAGTGGATCTCACCGGTCTCGCGGTCGTAGATCTTGGTGGACTGGCCGATGTAGACGCCCATCGAGATGACCGAGCCTTCCTCGACGATCACGCCTTCGACTACTTCCGAGCGTGCCCCGATAAAGCAGTTGTCCTCAATGATGGTCGGGGCGGCCTGCAAGGGCTCGAGCACGCCACCGATGCCGACGCCACCAGACAGGTGAACGTTCTTGCCGATCTGGGCGCAGGAGCCCACTGTTGCCCAGGTGTCGACCATGGTGCCTTCGTCGACATAGGCGCCGATGTTGACGTATGACGGCATCAGCACGGTGTTCTTGGCGATGAAGCTGCCGCGACGGGCGACTGCGTTCGGCACCACGCGAATGCCGGCTTCCTCGAAGCGGGCCTGGTCCCAGTCGGCGAACTTGGTCGGCACCTTGTCGAAGTAACGCAGGTCGCCACCGGAGACCATTTCGTTGTCGTGCAGGCGGAACGACAGCAGCACGGCCTTTTTCAGCCACTCGTTGACCTGCCAGTCGCCGACACCGCGTCGCTCGGCCACACGCAGCTCGCCGCTATCGAGCCTGGCCAGTGCGGCCTCGACTGCCTCGACGACATCGGCCGGTGCGTTGCTTGGGTTGATCTCGGCGCGGCGCTCGAAGGCCGACTCAATCGTTTCGCGTACGGACTGGATATCCATCGGGTTCTCCTGAAAAAGTTGGGAAAGTGATCAGCCGGCGTGCTGTGCCGGCTGATGAGATTCGATTGGTGATTGGCGAATGATTGTACCAACAGTTGTCTGCTGGCGGCCCGAGCGAGCTGGGTGCCTCTGCTGCCCGTTACTGCTGGTTTGGGCTATAGGCGATATGATGCGGGACGGGTGCTGGTTGCGCTTGGCCTTCAGGAAAGCATCGCCCGAATTCGCTGGGCGGCATCGACGCAATCGTCGAGCTCGGCGACCAGCGCCATGCGCACAAAACCCACGCCGGGGTTGACGCCGTCGACGTCACGGGAGAGGAAACGCCCCGGCAATACGGTAACATTTTGCTCGGCATATAGTCGGCGGGCGAAATCGCGCTCGTCACCTTCGACCCTGGCCCAGAGGTAGAAGCCAGCATCCGGCCAGCGGGCCTCGATACCGTCGACCGGCCCCAGGATCTCGAGCACCGCGCTGAACTTCTCGCGGTAGAAGCCGCGGTTGGCGCGCACATGCGCTTCGTCGTTCCAGGCAGTGATGCTTGCCCGCTGGGTCGGTAGCGGCAGGGCACAGCCCTGATAGGTGCGGTAGCGTAAAAACTGCTGCAGCAGGGCGGCGTCACCGGCGACCAGTCCTGAGCGCAGCCCCGGCAGGTTGGAGCGCTTCGACAGGCTGTGAAAAACGATTACATTCTTGAGTGGTGTCTCGCCACCGCGTGCAGCGGCCACCTCGAGCAGACCGACGGGTGGCTGGGTCTCGTCAAAGTATATTTCGGAGTAGCACTCGTCGGCGGCCACCACCACGTCGAAGCGGGCGGCCTTGGTCAGCAGTTCTCGGTAGCGGGGTGCATCGATCACCGCCCCGCTGGGGTTGCCCGGCGAGCAGACGTAGAGCAGCTGGGCACGTTGCCAGACCGACTCGGGGATGGCGTCGAAGTCCGGCAGAAAGTCGTTTTCTGCACAGGTCGGATAGTAGTAAGGCTCGGCGCCAGCCAGGAAGGCCGCGCCCTCGTAGATCTGGTAGAAAGGGTTGGGCATCAGCACCAGCGGAGGGCGGCCGTCGTCGGTGTCACGCTCGACTACTGCCTGGGCGATGGCGAACAGCGCCTCGCGGGTGCCGGCGACCGGCAGCACATTGGCGTTCGGGTCGAGCAGTCCCGTGGCGAGGCCGAAGCGGCGAGTCAGCCAGCCGGCCATGGCCTCGCGCAGGGCCGGCTCGCCACGGGTGGCAGGGTAGCGGGCGATCTCCGGCAGCGCCTCGCGCAATGTGTCGAGCACGATGTCGGGCGGGGCGTGACGCGGCTCGCCGATCGATAGCGGGATGTGGGCCCGGTCGGTTGGCGGCACGGCGCCAGCCTTGAGCTCGGCGAGCTTCTCGAAGGGGTAGGGGTGCAGGCGGTCGAGATTGGAGTTCATGCCCAGGGGTGGTGAGTGCCATTGAGTTTTGTGGTGGTGACGCAGAGCGTCGCGACCGGGCATTATAGGCTGTCGATCCAATTGCTGCGAGAATCGCCCATGAAGACTGATCCAAAGGCCGGCCCAGGTGACTCGTTCCAGCAGCCAGCCATGCACAAGGCCGAAAGCCAGTCCGAGGTGCATGGTCTTGACCACGTCAGCCTGTTGGTGAATGACGCCGAGCGTGCCGGTCGTTTCTATGCCGAGGTGTTGGGGCTGGTGGAGTTGTCACGCCCCGATCTTGGTTTTCCCGGTGTCTGGTTGTCGCTGGGCGGCGGGCAGGCGTTGCACCTGCTCGAGCTGCCTGATCCCGATCCACGCGAGGGGCGGCCGGAGCATGGTGGGCGTGACCGGCACTTCGCCCTACGAGTAGAGACGACCGCGCCCTTTGTCACACGCTTGATTGACCGCGGCATTCCCTTCACCCGCTCGCGCTCGGGACGTGATGCGTTGTTCTTCCGCGATCTGGATGGCCATGCCGTCGAGCTGCTAGGGAAGCTCTAGGGGCGAGTGATTGAGCCGGGCGGTCAGAATGGGGGTGGCAGCCGGTAACTGACCTTCGGGGCGTCCGGGTGCTCCGGGTCCGGGAAGGCCAGTCGACTGGCGTGCAGCATCAGTCGCTCGTGGCGATTGGCCGCGGGGTGGTAAAGCGCGTCGCCCTGGATGGGTCGCCCCAGGGCGAGCAGGTGCACGCGCAGCTGGTGCGATCGCCCGGTGATCGGCTCGAGGATCACCCGCACGTGGGTCTCGTCGACTTCAGTGACTCGGTAACGCGTCCGTGATGGCCGGCCCTGCTCGGGGTCGATGCGGTAGCGTGGCGGTCGCTCCATATCCCTGCCGATCGGCAGGTCGATCAGCCCGTCGGCCGGATCGAGTGACGCATCGATCAGCGCCACATAGGTCTTGTCTACCCGCCGCTCGGCGAAGGCCTTTGACAGGAACGAGTGAGCGCGGGCGTTGCGCGCCAGCACCAACAGGCCGGAGGTGGCCCAGTCGAGCCGGTGGACGATGCGCGCCTCGGGAAACTCCGTCTGTACCCGCCGGATCAGGCAGTCCTGTTTGTCTGCTCCGCGGCCGGGCACCGAAAGCATGCGTTCGGGCTTGGCCACGACGAGGAAGTCGCGTCGCTGGTCGAGCAGGACCCAGTCGCTCGATGGCTGGTTGGCGGACAGGCTGTGGTCGACCGGACTCACGGCCCTGTTTCCGCCGTGTCGCCCTTGGCCGCCTGAGTCAGTGCCGCGGCGATCGCCTGCCGGTGCTCGCGATCGTTGATCGGATGGCCGTGCTCATCGACCACGAAAAAAGCATCTTCGGCTCGTTCGCCGAGGGTAGTGATACGCGCATGCAGCAGGATCGCCCCCATGCGCCACAGGGTGTCGGACAGATCGGCAAGCAGACCCGGGCGATCCTTGGTCAGCACCTGGATCATGGTGCGCGCTCGGGCGACGTCGGCGATAAATTCCACTTTGGTATCCACGTCGAGGCTGGACATCTGGGCCGGGGGGCGTCGCCGGATGACCGGCAGCATGCGTTCGGGGCGGTGGATTGTCTGCTCCAGTCTCTCGTGGAGTGCTTGCAGGGCGCCAGGGTCGTCGAGTGCCTGGCCCTGCCGGTCGAGGACAAAGAACTCCAGCAGGATGAGTTCAGACTCGGGCAGCGGCTCGCGGCTGCCGTCGCTGTCGACAGCGGTAAGGCCGCTTTCCACTACCTGCGGCCGCGGGATCACGGTGATGTTGGCCGACTGGACATTGAGCCCTTCCCGGTCGATTCCCGCGGCCACATGCGCGAACAGGGCCGGATGGTTCTGGCCGAGGATCAGGATCTGGGTGGCCTGATGTTGCCGGTTGTCGTTGATGGTCAGCGCGGGTAGGTCGGCATCGATCGCTGCCCGGGAGTGGCGCAGGATGTTCTCGATCTCGTTGCGAAGGAAGTACTCCTCCGGCATGCCCGAGAGCCAGGCGGTGAGTTTGGTGGCATCCAGTCCTTCGCGCGCCCCTTGCCGATTGGCGTCACGGCGTGTTTCACGCACGATCTGTGCGGAGGAGCGAATCCCTTCGGCGAAGTGCTGGTGAGTGAGCTCGAACAGTCGGCGCAGGAGTGCATCGCGCCAGGAGTTCCACAGTTGCGGGTTGGTGGCGCGGATGTCGGCCACCGTCAGCAGGTAGAGGTGGTCGAGCTGTCCGGGGCTGCCTACCTGTTCGGCAAACCGCCGGATGACCTCCGGGTCCTCGATGTCCTGGCGCTGTGCCGTATACGAGAGCAGCAGGTGCTGCTCAACCAGCCAGCCGACCAGGTCGACATCCGCATGCGATAGCCCATGTGCCCGGGCAAATTCGCGGGCATCCACTGCCCCCAGTTTGGCGTGATCACCACCGCGGCCTTTCGCGATATCGTGGAACAGGCCAGCCAGGTAGAGCACTTCGGGACGAGGAATGCGACTGAAGGCCTTGGCGGCGACCGGGTTCTCGTCTCGGTATTCCGGCAGGGCCGGTCGGCGCAGATTGCGGATCACCAGCAAGCTGTGGGTGTCGACCGTATAGGCATGGAACAGGTCGAACTGCATCAACCCGACGATCGGTACGAAGGCGGGGATGTAGGCGGCCAGCACGCCGGTAAGATTCATGCTGCGCAGCGCGAGGTAGACGCCACGGTCGGCACGCAACAGATCCATGAACAAGGCTTTGGCCTGCTGGTTGGCGCGGAACCCGTCGTCGATTACCGACAGATTGGCGCGCAGCTGGCGGGCCGTGGCGGCGGTCATGCCCTCGAGCTCGGGGTGTCTGGCCAGCAGCAGGAACAGCTCGAGGATCGCCGTGGGCGAGCGCATGAACACCTGCGCGTCGCGGGTCTCGATCAGCCGGCCTCGTTTGTTGAAACGCGGGTTGATCTGCTCGACTGGTTTGAGGATTTCCGGCTGCAGGCGTTCGCGCCAGCGCTGGATCAACAGCTGGTTGAGTCGCTCGACCTCGATGGTGGCGCGGAAGAAGTGCTGCATGAAGCGCTCGACGGCGAGATTGCCATCCTGCTGGCCCTGGTAGCCGAAAGCGGTTGCCAGGGCTTTCTGATGGGTGAGCAGCAGACGCTCTTCGGCGCGCTCGGCCAGTCCGTGCAGGCCGATGCGGATGCGAAACAGCAGGGATTCGGCCTGCTCAAGGGCCTGAAATTCGTCATCATGCAGCAAACCGGCGCGATGCATGCTCGCCAGGGTCGCTGCGCCGTCGATGCGATTGGCCAGCCAACGGATGGTATGCAGGTCGCGCAGCCCACCGGGACCTTCCTTGATGTGTGGCTCAATCTTGGTACCGAGGTTGTCATGTGACTGATGGCGCGTCTGCTGTTCGTCGACCTTGGCGGCGAAAAACCAGGCCGGGCTGAAGCGCGAGTCGTCGCGGATGGCCGCATCCAGGCGGGCGAGCAACTCCGCCCTGCCTGCCACCAGGCGTGATTCGAGCAGGCTGGTGTAGATGGTCGGGTCGTCGGCCGCCAGCAGGCACTCGTCGAGGCTGCGCACGGCGTAGCCGATCGGCAAACCGGTATCCCATAGTGTGTACAGGAAGGCCTGGACCGCATCGTCGTGGCTACGGTCCGGTGTGAGCACCATGATGTCGATGTCCGAGTGGACGAACATCTCGCCCCGACCGTAGCCGCCGACGGCCACCAGGGCGCAGGAGGTGTCGGCCAGCTTGTCCTTCCAGAGACTGCGCAGGACGCTATCGACGCGGGCGGATACCTCGGCGATGAAATTTCGGGCAGGGATGCCGTCTGCCAGAGTTTCTTTCCAGCAGGCGTTGAGCGCCTCGAGCTGACGGGCGAGTGGGCGGTCGGACGGCAAAGTAGTCTGGTCGCCGAAGCGACGCTCGAGTGGCATGCGGTCAGTCTGGGAGCTGGCTGAGGATGTCGACCCCGTCTTCGGTCACCGCGACCGTGTGTTCCCATTGGGCCGAGAGCGAGTGGTCCCTGGTGACCACCGTCCAGTCATCACCGAGCAGTCTGACTTCTTTCTTGCCGACGTTGATCATTGGCTCAATGGTGAAGACCATGCCCGGCTTGAGGCGCACGCCCTCGCCCGGATTCCCATAGTGGACCACCTGCGGGTCTTCGTGGAAGCTGCGACCGATGCCGTGGCCACAGTACTCGCGGACCACGGAAAAGCCACTGGCCTCGGCGAGTGTCTGGATGGCGTGACCGATGTCGCCGAGGGTCGCGTCCGGGCGGACCGCCTCGATGCCCTTCATCATGGCCTCGTAAGTGACATCGATCAGCCGCTGGGCGCGTATCGACGGCTTGCCGACGGTGTACATTGCCGAGGTGTCACCGTACCAGCCATCCTTGATGACAGTGACGTCGATATTGAGGATATCGCCGTCGCGCAGTTTACGGTCGCCCGGGATGCCATGGCAGACCTGGTGGTTGATCGAAGTGCAGATCGAGGCTGGGAAGCCGTGGTAGCCGAGCGTTGCCGGCGTGCCGCCCTGGACTTCGGTGATGTGCCGATGGGCGATTTCGTTGAGCTCGCCGGTGGTCACGCCAGCCCTGACGTGCTCGCGCAGCAGTACCAGCACTTCCGCGGCCAGCTGACTGGCGATGCGAATTTTCTCGATTTCTTCGGGGGTCTTGATAATGATGTTCATGACCTGATAAGGGGCTCTCCTGACCGTGTTTGTCGCGACAACCGACTGCGCGCAAAGACCCCCAGTGTAACGAAATTCTCCCCGGCGGGCGGGGAGTGCCAGGCAGGTGGGCCGGGGTGGCGCGCTCAGGAAGTCTGGATCAGCCTCTCAAGGATGCCTTCGACCCGATCCATGTCGATCAGGCCGATTTTCTGATGTTCGATCCGCGCCTGGCGGTCGAGAATAAAGAAGGTTGGCGTAACCCGGACCGGGCCGAACACCTCGGCGGCGCGGCCGCTCTGATCCTGCCAGACGGTGTAGGTCATGTTCTTCTGTTTGACCATGGCGTTGATCTGATCGAGCGGGTCGTAGCTCATCGCCAGTCCGATCACGTTCACACCCCGAGGGCCGTATTTGTCGTGCAACTCCTGGATGTGCGGGATCTCCTTGACGCAGCCCGGGCAGGTGGTGGCCCAGAAGGTGATTACGGTGGGTTTGCCCTTGATCGAATCCAGCGGCACCGGGCTGCCGTCCAGATCCAGCACGGTCACGCCCGCGAGCGGGATGCCGGACTTCGACAGGCAACCACCGAGCCCCAGGGAAAGCAGCAGGCCGGCCCCACCCAGCAGCAGATGCCGCCGCTTGGCATCGTGATCCGGACTCACGACGGCATCGGCTTGGCTGTGGTCGGTATGGATGCATGGTTTCATGTCGAATCCTCTTGTATCGATCGGGGTTGGTGGGGCCTTGAGGTGGACTTCCCGTCTGGGGCAAAGTTTCCGTGGCCGACGGAGCAACGTCAACGTGCTCAACGCGCGTCAACGCTCGACGATCGCCTGCTCCAGCATGGCGGTGGTCATTACGCCCAGTGTCCGTGCCTGCTTCGCCCCCAGCATGCGGCGGGCGACCAGTACGCCGACATCCTGTTCGCGCATGACCCGCTGGGCCTGGGTGAGGGTGTAGCCGATCTCGACATCCGCGGCGCGGTAGAAGCCGCTGATTTTCGTTGGATCGATGCGAACAGTTTCACGGACCTGGTCAGCCAGCGCTTCCGTGTCTTTCGCTTGTGCTGTGACATCCCCGGTCTCATCGGCCCGAGGAGTGATTTTCTCGACCGTGGTTGTCTTGTCTGTAGCCAGATCGTCCGAGCCTGGCTCGTTGGCCGCCTCGATCTCGTTGTCCTTGGCGGCCTGATCAGCCTGTGCATCATGCAGGGCCTGGCGAAACAGCTGGTCGACCGCCGCTCGGGCCGTCGCATAACGAACTACACCCATGGTATTGCGTTGCTCGTCGTGGATGACGATCCAGGTGGGCTTGTCCTCGAGCGCCTGCTCGAACTGGCTGAGGTTGCAGGGGCAGGTGACTTCGCTGACGCGTCTCTCGATGACACTCGAGACACCGATGTCATCGCCGCTGAACCACAGTGACGGCCCCGGCATCTTCTGGTCGTTGGCCCGCAGCATGGTGTCGTACAGGCCGGATTTGCCGAATATCATGCGGCTGATCAGCCCCGAGACGACGATGGTGATCATTGCCGGCAAGATCGCCCCGGTATCGCTGGTCAGCTCCAGCACCGCGGCCAGAGCGGCCAGCGGAGCCTGCAGTGTGGCTCCCATCATCGCGCTCATGCCGAGCATCGTATAGAAAGGTACATCAATCAGCGGGATCTGGTCGAAGTGATACAGCAAGCTGCCGAGAGCGCCGCCGACCACAGCACCGATCATCAGTGTCGGGGCGATGGTGCCAATCGGCAATCCTAGCCCGACGGTCACGCTTGCCAGCAGCCACTTGGCCACAGCGATAATCAGAAGTGCCCCCAGAGTCAGTTCGGCGGCCACCACCAGGCTGATGGTGTCGTAGCCGATTCCGAGCACCTCGGGGATCCAGAAGCCAATCACCCCCGTGGCCACGCCGGCGGCCCCGAAGCGTGCCCAAACGGGCCAGCCCCAGCTCCAGCTGATGGTGCTCTCGATGATCTGGATGTAACCGGCGGCCAGTGCGCCGGCCACCAATCCCAGGCCCAGCAGGAGCGGGACCTCCCAGAGTGACATCTGATGGTGGATCTCGATGTCGAACGCCGTCTCGGGACCGAAGAAGGTAACGGCAACCAGAGCGCCCATCGACGAGGCCAGGATCACCGGCAGGAAGTTGGCCAGAGTGTACTGCTTGATCACCACCTCTAGGGCGAAGATCACTCCCGCCAGCGGGGTGTTGAAGGCCGCCGAGATCGCTGCTGCTACCCCGCAGCCGGACAGCGTGCGCACGCTGTTATTGGGCAGGCCGAGGCTGTGACCGATCACGCTGCCGCCGAAAGCACCCAGATGCACGCCGGGTCCTTCACGGCCGCCGGTCAGTCCGATCAGTAGTCCCCAGATGCCGGCAAAAAACTGCACGATGGCATTTTGCCAGGGCATGGCGGTCCCGAAGCGGTGGAAGCGGATGATCACGTGCCCGACGCCGACGTTATGCATGCCGGCCGGCAGCAGGTGGAAGACGAAGCCCAGCAGCAGCGTGCCAGCGATGGGCAGCAACAGTCGCCATTCGGCCGACAGTGACTCGTAGCGTCCGGGGCCGGGCAGGCCCAGCAAGTAGACCTGCAGGCCCTCAAGCGCGAGCCGGAAGCCGACCACCAGCAGGGCGGCCAACAGGCCGGCAATCAGGCCCAACAGGGTGACCTGCAGCAAGGCGTCGGGTTGGGCCAGGCGAAGGCGCAACCGCTCGATGAACCGACTGGCGTGGCGGCCGAGCCAATTCTGGATGTGGGCGAGCAGAGCGGTCACGGGCCGGGCCTCCCGGAGGATACGAAGTCAGCGGATGAATTTGGTTGCAGCGGGAGCCGCTGCATTCCCATTCGCGCCGAGGCTCTCTAATATGCCACGATTGTGAAGCCGGTTCGATCATGGCGGTGGCTATGATTAGAGATCGACCAGAGGCCCATGCAGCAGGAGTCGAGTGCAGACATGAAAAAGATCGGAATCGTCGGCGGCAGTGGTTACACCGGTGCCGAGTTGATGCGTCTGTTGGTCCATCACCCGGAGGCCGAAGTGCAGGTCATGACCTCCCGCAGCGAGGTGGGGCGGCGAGTGGACGAGCTCTATCCGAATCTTCGCGGCCATACCGATCTGGAGTTCAGCGATCCGGGTGAGGCGGACCTGGCTGCTTGCGACCTGGTCTTTTTCGCCACGCCGAACGGCATTGCCATGCGGGAGGCGCCGGGCTTGCTCGAGCAGGGGGTGCGAGTGATCGACTTGGCCGCTGATTTCCGCCTGAAGGACCTCGATGTCTGGTCGCGCTGGTATGGCATGGAACACGTCTCCCCGGCATGGGTCGAACAAGCAGCCTATGGCCTGCCGGAACTCTACCGCGACGAGATTCGTGGCGCGCAACTGGTTGCTAATCCCGGCTGCCATGTCATCGCCACTACGCTGGCGATACTGCCACTGATGGGCATGGATTGGGTTGAGCATGACCGGATCATCGCGGACACCAAATCGGGCGCGAGTGGCGCTGGACGAGCGGCGGCGGTACACACCCTGATGGCCGAGGCCGGCGAGAGTATGCGCGCTTATGCTGCCAGCGGTCATCGTCACCAGCCGGAAATCCGCCAGACCCTGACGGCGGTCTCCGGGCGCGAGATCGGCCTGACGTTCGTTCCGCATCTGGTGCCGATGGTGCGCGGGATCGAGTCGACCGTTTATCTGCCACTGTCCGGTGAGCCGGGTGATGTTCAGGCCCGTTACGAGCGCTACTACGCTGAAGAGCCGTTTGTCGACGTGATGCCGCCAAACAGCCACCCGGAGACACGCAGTGTGCGCGGCAATAATTTTTGCCGGCTGGCCGTTCACCAACCACTGGACGGCCCGGTGCTGGTGGTCTCCAGCGTGATCGACAACCTGGTCAAGGGCGCGGCCGGGCAGGCGGTGCAGAACATGAACCTGATGCTAGGTTGCCGCGAGACGGACGGGCTTGAACTGGTCGCGCTCTCGCCTTGAGCGCAGGCCGTCTGGCATGAGTTGGCCTGTGGTCTGATAGAATGTAGGTTTGCTGACTCGGCGGGGATCCTCCCGCCGGAGTTGGCTGCAATCGATTGAGGTGAATGCGATGGCTAACGCAACCGACATCCTGGTGGCCGAGCCGGCCGCCGACACCGCGCCGCTGGTGTTTACCGAGAACGCGGCGCGCAAGGTCCAGTCCCTGATCGAGGAAGAAGGCAACTCTGAGCTCAAGCTGCGCGTGTTCATCACTGGTGGCGGCTGTTCGGGTTTCGAGTATGGCTTCATGTTCGAGGAAGAGCGCCAGGCGGACGACACGGCCGTTGAGCGCTCCGGTGTGACCTTGTTGGTCGACCCGATGAGCATCCAGTACCTCGAGGGGGCGGAGATCGATTACAAGGAGGAGGTCTCCGGGGCACAGTTTGTGATCCGTAACCCCAACGCGGCCACCACCTGTGGTTGCGGCTCCTCGTTCTCGATCTGATCCCGTTTGAGTTTGGGTGAGGGCGGATATGCCCCTCACCGGGCCGGACACAGGTTTTTACAGGGCGTTGTCGATGGAATTCATACCGGGATTGCAGGGCGTGCCGGCGGCGCAGTCTGCCATTTCCTATCTGGATGGCCAGGCTGGTTTGCTGACCTACCGTGGCTACCGCATCGTGGATCTGGCGCGCCAGAGCACGTTCGAGGAAACCGTGTGGGTGCTGATCCACGGTGATCTGCCCACGGCACTTGAGCTGGCGGAGTTCGATGCCGAGCTGCGCCGCAACCGTCGCGTGAAATACAACGTCCGCGACATCATGAAGTTTCTGCCCATCGACGGGCATCCGATGGAGGCCCTGCAGACCTGTGTGGCCAGTCTCGGCATGTTCTATCCGGGTCAGGAGCGCATGACGGCCAACGGCGTGAACGCCGACAGTGAGTTTGTCGAGCAGATGATCATCAAGATTCTTGCCAGCATGTCGACGCTGGTGGCGATGTGGGAGCATATCCGCAAAGGCGACGATCCGGTCCAGCCGCGTAACGATCTTTCGTACGCGGAGAACTTCCTCTACATGATGACCGAGCGTGAGCCCGATCCGATCGAGGCGCGCATCATGGACGCCTGTCTGATCCTGCATGCTGAGCATACGCTCAACGCCTCTACCTTCGCCTCGCTGGTCTGTGGTTCGACCCTCGCACCACCAAACCTGGTGGTCGCCGCGGCCATCGGTACGCTCGCCGGTCCATTACATGGGGGGGCCAACCAGCGGGTGCTCAGCATGCTTGACGAGATCGGCTCGGTCGAGAACGTCGAGCCGTGGCTGCAGGACAGATTGGCCAACAAGGAAGTGATTTGGGGCTTCGGCCACCGCGAGTACAAGGTCAAGGATCCACGCGCGGGCATTCTGCAGGACCTGCTCGAGCAGTTGCGCGAGCATCGCGGCGGCCAGCTTTCGCCCTTGTACGAGATCGCTCGTGAACTCGAGGCCCAGGCCGCTGAGCATCTTTCCGCCAAGGGGGTCTACCCCAACGTTGATTTCTATTCGGGCCTGCTCTATGCGGAGCTCGGGATCCCGAGTGACCAGTTCACGCCAATTTTTGCTATCTCGCGCACCGCCGGCTGGCTGGCGCATTGGAAGGAACAGATCGCCAACAATCGCATCTACCGGCCAACCCAGGTCTATGTTGGTGAGAGTCCTCGCGATTACCGGCCGATCGGTGCTCGCTGACCCTCCCGCCTTTCAACAAGCCCCTCTAAAGCTCCTTTCAGGCGCGTAAAGCTTCCCTAGGCCGGGTAGATGCCTCCCAGCAGGCGTGGTCCGGCTGCGCCTGTGACTGCTGGGGCGTTGCCGGGCCGTCCGATCAGAAGCTGACGGGCCAGCCAGGCGAATACCACCCCTTCGACGCATTCTGGCGCCAGACCGAGTGCTGCACTGCTCTCCACCCTCGTCCCCAGTCGTTCTTGTAGTCGTGCCACTAGACGATCGTTGTAGGCGCCGCCGCCGCATAGCGTCACCGGCATGGTCGGACACTCGCCCAGCCAGGGGGCGAGTGCGTCGTCAATGCTTGCGGCGGTCAGCTCCAGTAAGGTCGCCTGTACGTCTTCTGCCGGCAGTGTCGCCAGCCAGCGGCGGCCGCGGTTGCGCAGCCAGTCGAGGTGGAAGTATTCCGGCCCCGTCGATTTTGGCGCTGGTGCAGTAAAAAACGGGTCATCGAGCAGTGCAGCTAGCAGCGGCTCACTGACTTGCCCGCTGGCCGCCCAGCGGCCACCGCGATCAAAGGGTTCGCTCTGGTGGAAGGTGCTCCAGGCGTCCATCAGGGTGTTGGCCGGGCCAGTGTCGAAGCCGGTTGGTTCTGCCTGGGGCAGCAGAATAGAGGCATTGGCGATCCCGCCGAGATTGATCACTATCCGGCCGGTGGGGGCGGGGGGAAACAGGGCTGCATGGGCGGGCGGCGCGAGCGGCGCGCCTTGCCCGCCTGCGGCCATATCCCGGCGGCGGAAGTCGGCGGCCACCGTGATGCCGGTCAGCTCTGCGATCCGGCTGGGATCGCCCAGTTGCAAGGTGAAGGAAGACGTGCCCCAGGCGGGCCGATGGCGGATGGTCTGCCCGTGTGAACCGATAGCCCGTACATTGCGGGCCGGCACGTTGGCCGCGGCGAGCAGATGAGCCACGCCGGTCGCGATGGTTTCGGCCAGCAGCCGGTCGGCTATGCCGAGGTGATCAATGGCGTCTCTGGAGAGGTCAGAGTGTGGACCGCTGATGTCACCACGAGCGAGCTGGCGCAGTATCTGGACCAGTGATGCGTCGAGTGCTTCCTGATGGTGGGCGACCAGCCGTGGGGCGGGGGGGGTGAGGTCGCAGAGACAGAGGTCGAGCCCGTCAATGCTCGTTCCTGTCATCGCCCCGATAAACAGTTCGGAACCCCTGAGGTGGGATTCACTCATTGCTGGCGTTGGCGGCACCGTGCACGTTATGGGCCAGGTGGACCGGCTGCTCGCCTTCGATGTCGATCTGGATGGCTGCCAGTTGTTCAAGAGATTGGCGCGTCTGGGCCAGAAAGTCCTGGCGATCGCTTGAGGCGATCGGGTTGGCCTCAGGCAGATCAACCTTCAGCGGGTCGAGTGGCTTGCCGTTGACCCGGATTTCATAATGCAGATGTGGGCCGGTCGCGTCGCCGGTCATGCCCACGTAGCCGATGACCGACCCTTTTTCGACGCTGGCCCCACGTTTGAGATTGCCCTTGAAGCCGGACATGTGGGCGTAGACGGTGTCGTGCTTTTCATCATGACGAATCTGGACGACCTTGCCGTAGCCGTGCTTCCAGCCGACGAAGGTCACGCGCCCGGAGGCGGCAGACTTGATCGGCGTGCCGGTCGGGGCGGCCAGGTCGACGCCATAGTGCGGGCGGACTGTGTTGTGAATTGGATGGAGACGTTTGAGATCAAAGTTCGAGCTAATGCGCGAGAACTCGATCGGGTAGCGCAAAAAGCCACGCTCGAGACTGCTGCCGTCCGGTTCGTAGTAGGCTGTAGTGCCGTCCGGTGAAGTGTAGCGGACGGCGCGGAACCGCTTGCCGCGATTGACATATTCAGCCGCCATGACATGACCGGTGCCGAGTCGCTCGCCGTCGCGTTCCCGCACTTCGTAGATAAGCCGGAATTGGTCGCCGTCACGGACATCACGCAGGAAGTCGATCTTCCAACCGAAAACTTCGGCCAGCTGCATGATCTGGGCGGGTGGGACGCCGGTGGCGATGGCCGACTGGTAGAGGGAGCCACGAATGGTTCCGCCGGCCGATACCAGTCGGGTCTCGCTGGGGAGTTCCGTGATCTCCGCGATCAGCTGATCACCATTGTGACGGAAAATATTGAGCTCGCTCTCGGTGCCGAGGTCGTACTTTAGGCCTGCGAACTGGTCGGTATTGTCTTTCATCAACACCAATGTCTCGCCCGGCTGCAGGCGCTCAAGTCGTTTCGCGTCGTCGCCGAGATCGAGCACGCGCAGCACATCGCTGTAGCCCAGTCCCGCCTTCTCGAAAATGGTCGATAGCGTGTCCCCAGAGCGCACGGTGACCATGTGTTCATCCAGCGGATCCTGAGCAGTGCCGAGCCCATCCACCGCCACGAGGTTCTCGTCGGGCGTCTGGATGGCCTCAAGTGCCTCCCGGTGTCCGGGTATATGAAAGTTGGGCCGGCTTTCTAGGCTGACCGGGAGGGCTGTTGGGGCCTGCTCCGAGTTTTTCTGCCTAGCGGGAGTGGTAACGTGCCCGGAGTGATTGAACCGGTTTTCTCCGGACGTCGAGGAGATGTTGACGGATAGTGGCAACGGGATCTCCTGGCTGCCGTCGCCCTCTAGTGGTGATTGGGCCGTGTTCGTATCTTCGCCCGGCAGGATTTGCCACATGGCGGTGAAGAGAGCAGTAACTCCGAAGCCGACCAGGAATGCATGTCGGACTAGGCGGGTTGGCCGGCGCTTTGGCTTGAATAAAGGGCGCTGTTGCATCGATTCAGAAACCTAGGCAGAAAAACATGGCTGAAAGCCGGTAACATAGCCGGATTTCAGCAGCCAATCAATGTAATTATTGGAAGGGTGACTCGTGTCTCAGAAGCAAGCGAAGATGCTGGCCGAATTGTGTCGGGGAACCGACGAGGTGTTGGTCCACGAGGAGCTGGCCGAGCTGCTGGCCGAACGGCGGCCACTACGGGTCAAGGCGGGTTTCGATCCGACTGCTCCGGATCTCCATTTAGGGCACACTGTGTTGATCAACAAGCTGCGCCAGTTCCAGGAGCACGGCCACGAGGTGATTTTCCTGATCGGGGATTTTACCGGCATGATCGGCGACCCCTCGGGAAAGAGCGTGACGCGGCCCAGTCTGACGCCGGCGGCTGTGCGTGAGAACGCACGCACCTACGAGCGTCAGATCTTTCGCATCCTCGATCCGAACAAGACCCGGATTGTTTTCAACTCCGAGTGGATGGGGCCGAAGAGCGCCGCGGATCTGATTGATTTGGCCAGCCGTTACACCGTCGCGCGCATGCTTGAGCGCGACGATTTCGCCAAGCGCTATCGCGAGAATCGCCCGATCGCGGTACATGAATTCCTTTATCCGTTGATTCAGGGCTATGACTCTGTCGAGCTCCAGGCCGACGTCGAGATCGGTGGCACCGATCAGAAATTCAACCTGCTGGTTGGACGTGAGCTGCAAAAACAGTACGGACAGGAGCCCCAGGTGGTGATAACTGTCCCGATCCTCGAAGGCCTTGACGGCATCAACAAGATGTCGAAATCCCTCAACAACTACATCGGCATCGAGGAGCCCGCTGACGAGCAGTTCGGCAAGCTGATGTCGATTTCCGACGATCTCATGTGGCGATACTTCGAGCTGCTGTCGTTTCGACCACTCGAAGGGATCGCGCGTCTGCGCGAAGAAATGGAGCAGGGGCGCAATCCTCGCGACATCAAGTTCGAGCTGGCCATCGAATTGGTCGACCGCTTCCATGGCAAAGGCGCCGGTGAACAGGCGCGTGATGCTTTCATTGCGCGATTCCAGAAAAAACAGTTACCCGACGACATGCCCGAGGCGTATCTCGGCGAGGGGACGGCGATTGTCGAGGCGCTCAACCGAGCGGGGCTGATCCAGTCCAACTCCGAGGGATTTCGCCTCATCAAGGCCGGAGCAGTGAGGCTGGATGGTGAGCCGCTCCGGGATCGATCACTGGTCCTGCCGGTCGGCGAGTTCGTGGTGCAGGTCGGCAAACGGCGTATCGCAAAAATCATCATCACCAGCGGTTGACGTCGTCTGGAAACCCCGTATAGTGCGCATCTCCCCGTGAGGCACAGACTGGCTTCAAGTGTCTTGCGGCGGGCTCGGAGCGGCGGCGGTGCACTTGACGGTCGCGACTCCAAGCGTATAGAATGATCACTTCTTGTCGTCGGCAAACTCGCCTTCGATAGGGTCGCCAGCCAAGTTTCGCAAGGGGCTTGACAGGCGTCAGGAAGCGCGTAAGATGCGCTCTCCATTCGGCGGCAAGCCGAGACTGGCCGGACGGGCTGGTTGGGATCTTTAATAAGAAGAGCA
>JBAYRD010000006.1:0-113733 GCA_041676845.1 Halothiobacillaceae bacterium
ACCCAGTCGCCACCGAACCGTTGATCTGCGAGTACGGAGCGCAGCGCCAGAATCGGGATGCAATGGCCCGGTTCGCCGCGCACGTAGAACGCCGCGAACCATTCCGGCAGCAGGTGCTCCACACCCGCGTGGCTCTCGATGGAGAAGGGCAGGGCCAGCACGCCAGCCATCTGCTTGACCTGATCGCTTCGCACGCTGTCCGTGAGCCAGTACGCGACCGCAGTGAGTTCCCCTGCGCCGATGGGCAGCAACGCGACCAGTCGCGCAGCAGTCGCGTCGTGGAGGATCGCCGGGGACAAGTCAGGGAGCGGGCTGGCCGCATCCAGCGTAACGGGGCGCACCGGCAACCTGCCGAGAAAATGGGAGAGCAGGGTGTATGCCTCGAAGGCAGCGGGAATGTCCTGCCGGATGCTGGGCGAGCTTTTCCCCATGATGGACACGAACCCACCGCCTTCGTCGGTGAGGACATCGCCACCGATGGCGGCTTCGATCATGGTGCTGATTTTGTCTTTCATCGTTACCTCACGGTGCTGGGGATTCGTCCGTTGCCTCGACTTCGAGGGCGTCCTCCGCTCCGAACTGGACGAGTTCCTTGAGCACGGGGAAAAGGCGCTCAATCTGTGACGCCTCGTGGCGCTCGAAGGCAGCCTGCTCAGCGTCGCCTTCGAGCAAAGCCTTGCGATGCGAGGCGTGCAGCTCGTGCAGGCGTCCATAGGCATCCGCAAGGCTCGTGCTGCTGGATGACGCCTCGATTTCCCGTGTGTAGGCGGCCTCGATGACGTTCCGCGCATCGGTGGCTTGCTGATGCCACGCGGGCAGTTCCGCGCCGTTTACCTCCGCGTCGCGTTGCGCACGGAAGATCAGACCATCGAGCGCGTCATGCACCTCGACGGGGTGCGGTCGCTTCGCCGTTCGGCACCAGTCTGCTGCCTTGCGAGCCGATTCCCACCACGGCCCTTCCGCGCCGTGCTTCTGCACGATGCCTTGCAGGGTTTCGATGGGCGACCGCAAGTCGCCCAGCTTCCAATCCTTGAACCGATCCCATTGCTCGGCAGTGAATGCCTGACTCATGCCTCCCGCATTCGGGGTTTCGTTCAGCAAGTCAGCAAGCGCCTCCCGCGTGAGCGGTTCCGGGCGCGGTTTTCCGCCGTACTCGTACCAGCGGTAAAACTCCGTGCTGTCTTCCTGAAAGGAATAGATGTCTGGCCGTACAGCCGCCAGATTGGCACTCTCGAACTCAGCGGCTTCTTCCATTCTGGCGTCAAAGTCCCAGATCACGCCCGCCGCGTACTCGCGCTGGGCGTTGGCCACGGCGAGGGCGTCGTCCTTGCCTTGATGCACGGCGGCTGCCAATTCCGGCTGATTGGGCATCCAGCGGACGCCGCCGTTCAGTCGGTTCGCGATCAGGAAGGCTTCGAGGTCTTCCTGCGAACCGATGGTCAGCGACTGCGCCGTCTTCGGATCGGCTGGCCGGGTGCTCAGGCTGAATGCGATCCCCTCCTGCTGCTGGGCCGGACTCACCGGCTCAAAGTAAAGGCGACCGAACTGCTCATGCTCAAACGCCATGAAGAAGGGCTGGCGAGCGTAGCGGTCGTGTTCTTCGGCCAGATGGCGAGCCAGTTCTGCACCCACCGCAGCGGTCAGCTTCCAGCGATCTTCTGAGGTGTTTTCCAGCAGCAGGTCGAATGCCGGGCCTTCCGGCTCGGCGTCGATGGTCTGGACGCGCAGGCGACCGCCATCGACAACGCGACCGATGCTTTCCCGGAATGCGGGCTTCACCGGCTCGATTGATGCCGTGACGTAGTTGTCGTCGTCGCCGAACAGGAACGTCCCTAGTCTTATGTTCATACGCGCCTCAAGGGATAGTCAAAACAAGGTTTCTAACATATCATATTGAGCGCACGCTTAGAATATGTGCGTCACGCAGACCCTTAAAATGGGCACAAAAAAACGGCACGCGCTTTCGCGGGTGCCGTTCAAATGAAAGGTAAAAGCAGCCTCACAGCGCAATCATGGGCCATGAAACAGCAATCTATATCTTATCACGGTGATGCGGGCACGCCCATAAAAACCGCGCACTTCGTCGCGAGGAACGCCAATGTTGAAGCCGATTGAAGCACTGCAAGAGTACGCGCAAGCCAAAGGAATGGACGCTGCCGATCTCCAGCGCAAGCAGGAAAAGCTGCTTGATGCGCTACTGCATCCAACTCGCGCCGACCACGGCGAAAACGTGGTAGTCGTATTCGCGCATGGCGCGGAGGCAATGCGCCTTGCCGCAGTGAAGGAAGATGGCGACCGATTCCCGCACTGGGCCGTGCAGTCGTGGAGTGTCACGAAAGAGGACTGGCTGACACAGAAGTCCTACGACATGAAGCCAGAGATGCGCAACATCGCCTACATGGACGCAAAGAACTGGTATCCCGCTCCCACGCAAGCTGCCGCCGAGGCGAAGTGGGCCGCGATCAACAGTGACGAAGACGGCGCTTTGGAGCGCCTGTTCGACAGCCGCGCAAAGCTCGCCGAATTCTGGTACGAAACCAAGGTCATCGACTGGGAAGGACGCTACGGAGGCGATCCGTGGTTCTTCATGAGCGAGGTTGCCGAGACGGCCTTCGAGCGCGAAGGGCAGCCCAATCCGATTCTTGGCGAGAAGTACGGCGAAAAGGTGACAGCCCAGCTTGCCAATTTCGCCTCCGACTGGGGCGAACTGGCAACGCCCGTACTGTCCGGCACCCTGCGCCGCGCTGGCACCAACGAGGTTGAAGCGATTGTGCAGTACCGCTCTGCCGATGAAGCAATCGACGACATCCTCCAGTCTGGGCACGATGCCCACTTGCGTGCCGCGCCGCTCGGAGAAGCAGGCGGGGCCGACCGCTTTACTTACCTGCGTGACCGCGACGCGGGACTATCCCGCGCCGAACTGGTTGCCTCGCTGGAATCATTCATCGAACAGAACAAGGAGCTAACGATGGCTGTGACAGAAGCCCAACCCAAGGAGGACTCGTTCCTGATCTCGATCTACTACGAACGCTGGACGCATGACGACAAGGATGCTGGCGAGCCGGGCGAGCGGGGGGCTGAGGTCGAGCGGGAGACGGTGGACGCCGATGATCTGGAGCGGTATGGCCGCGACTACGGCATGTCCGAGCCTTCCGCGAGCGACCCCAGAATGACGCCTCATATCTGGTTCAACTCCACATCCCCGCGTGAAGACCGCGAGCACTTCGAGCAGGGCATCGACAAGTTCTACAGCCTGCACGTTCATGAGGTGAACGGCCACGAGCCGGAGGCCGAGGACTATCAGAAGGTAGCCAACCTGATCGGCGTGAAGTTCGACCGCCCGATTGAGCTTGTCGAGGACAAGCAACGCGATCCGCTCTACGGCTACTACATCAATCTCGACGAGCGCGGCGACTTCTACGCGGACGTGCGCGATGCGGACGGGAGCACTGTGTTCGAGATTCGGGCAGGGGAAAGCCTTGGGGAAGACGAGTCGAGCATCTTCGAGGACGGCTTCATGCGTGACAAGCACGACCTCTCGGGGCTGACCGAGCACCTGCGCAGCCTCGGCGTGATCCCGCAGGACGCCGAGGTGCTGACGGCCTCCGAATTCGAGCAGCGCCTTGAAGCGCCCGAAGATGATGACGAACTGTCCATCGGCTAAGAGGATGCTGCATGTCTCTGGATCGTTGCGGGGCCATCGCTGACGCGCTCCGCTTGTCGCCTCCCCCGTTCGATTCCCCGGCAAGCCGGGAAACCGAGCCGGGGGAGGTCTATGAAACCCCTCATCCGCAGCGGAAACCGCGCCGCAATGCCTTCGGTCGCGCTGATCTGGCCGACGCCTATCGCAAGGCAAAAGACCTTCTCATCGAGCACAAGCTGTTCCGCATCGCCCAGTACGAGGAATTGGGGGACACTCGGCGACTGACCATCTGCAACCTCTGGCGCATCGAGCGCCTGCCGGACGCTTCTCTACGCACACTCGAATTCCGCCTGACCACAGGTGTATGGGAAGAGGTGAGCACGCTAGAGCACTGGCCCGAGGTGCCGTTTTACCCCATCAAGAAAACCCAGTCTCTCGACTGGTGGCGCTCCGTTGCTCGGCAAGCCATTTGGAAGGCGCTCGTTGCAGCCGGATACTTCAATCTGCCTCGCTTTCATACCGAGATCGCTGATTGGGATCACGATCAGGACGGCTATCCAGTACCGGCGAAGAACGCCAAGAAAGAGATGTCCCCGAGCCGCATGGCCTACCTGCTGATCGAGCGGTACATCGGGCGGCAGGGTGCCTACAACAACAAGCGCAAGACCTACGACTGGAAGCCGGGGCTGCTTGATCCCGACTCGATGATGTCGGGCGCTCGCGCCCTCCGGGCGGCCTTCTTTCAGCACTTCCTCGACCGAGAGGTGCTGTCGGCCATGCTCGCCATCGACTACCGGGACTCCGCCTTCCTGCGGTATCTGAGATACGCCCGGCTGCGTCCGGCGCTCGTCAAGGTTGCCACTGAACACCGCAACCTGTTGCCATTGCTTCCCGGCATCAACCCTGAGCAGTGGGGCCGCGACGACCTGTTCTCGCGCAAGCTGTGGGTCAGAGATGGCCGCAAGAGCACCGCGCTCGACCGCCGCCCCATCCGGCTTGCGAAAGGGCAGGGGGTTCAATGGCAGCAACGGGCGCACTACCAGAGCTTCGAGGTTGCTGCTGCGTGGCGCTGGCTCTCGAAAGCGTCCGCCGTGGTTGTCCGGGAGTGGGCCGGGAAGAACAACACCATCATCGCCAATCTCGCGCTCGCCAATGTCAGCGCCAAGGCTCCGGTGTACGCCTATGTCCAGATCGTGCGCGAGGCGCACCGGCTGGATCGCTACGGTGTCTCGCCGCGAATCCAGCAGCTTCTGCGGCTGTTTCTGGCGCACTGCGCGAAACTGTGGAAGGACAAGGGCTACACCGAGGTGCGTCTGTGGCTACGGGATAACAACCAGTCCAGCCTGTCCGTCATGCTGGACTATCTCGATGCCGAGGGTTTCGAGCAGGGGTTCCCCGACAAGCACTCGACATGGGCCGCGCTGCTTCGCCGCTCCGACGACTGGCATCGCCGGATTGCCATCGAGCGCATGGAGCAGGAACTGGATGGCTTGAAGATGCTGGACTGGGCCTCTCTGGTGCGCGAGACAGTTATCGACGATATTGTGTTCACGCCGCTGAACGATTCCCGCGCCCTCGCCGTCGAAGGCTACGAAATGCACCATTGCGTCGGACAGTACGCCGGGTGGTGTCACCGGGGGAAATACCGCGCCTATTCGGTAAGAGAGCCGGATGGAAGCAGGTCTACCCTTGGGTTTGAGATCAGAGGCCGGAAGGTAATTTGGGATCAGCACATGAGCAAGTACAACGGGCCGGTTTCCCCTGCTGCGCATCATGCGGGCAGGCAGCTTGCTGCGACTTATCAGCAGGCGCTAGAGGCAGCCAAGCCGAAACGACAACAACGAGGACAACAATGACTCATCAATTCCACAGAGCTTTCCATGCAGCGGCCAACAATGAAGGAGGCATTCTCAACATTGGCCCTGCGGCGATCAGCATCGACAACGCGAACCTTCGCGCCTTTGTCGATGCTGTGGAGGCGGTGGAAGCCATCCGACGCGAAGCGGACGACGAGTCAAGCAGCTTTCCAGTGGCAGACGCAGCACTGCTCGACGGCACCGACTGGGGGCCGGTGGCCTACGTGCCGGAGCGAGACTCCTACAATGTTCGGTATAGAGGGGTTTGCTGGGAGGCGTCGGCGGCGGTTGTCGTGGCTGCCGCAGCCGAGGTGAAGGCGTATCTCGGCGACATCACCAAGACAGAATAGACCTCGGTGTTGAGCGTTCGGCTTGCCCGGACGCTCAATACCGAGGCGACAAGCGAAGCGCGTCAGTATTGCAATCAGGCGAACAACTCACCCTGCGGATTAGACGCTTCCTTGCGGGGCGTAATGATGGGGTGGCCCAGTTGCCGCCGAATTTCCGAGCACCAGACCTTGTATGGGTGCATCCGCCGATCCCCCCACGGATAGGCTTCACGTAGCGCCTTCCGCAAAGCGCACATGTCGCTCCGACCGACGCGCCGGATAACCTCGGCGATGATCGGCGCGGCGCTCTCTCTCCACGTTCCCATCGTGCATCGTCTCCGGCAAAGCTCTGGCCGGTTGCCCGGCCAGAGAGCGTTCCGTCATGGCAGGAAGTCGATCTCGACACGCCGGTTCGCGAGGCGACCCGCCTCGGTGGCGTTGCTCGCCACGTACTCCCCGGTGCGACCGAAGACTTTGACCTTCACCTCTTCCACGCCCCGGCTGACCAGATACTGCTTGGCCGCGATGGCGCGTTGCAGGGCCACGCGCTGATTTGCAGCGGGCGTGCCCACGCTGTCGGTGTAGCCCCGGACATTCACTGTCCCTGCCAGCTTGGCGTAGGTGACGATCTTTTCGGCGACCTCCGGCTGTGGCACGAACTCGGTGTTGCCGAAAGCGAACGACACGACGATCTTCTCGATCTTCGACTGGATCAAGTCCAGCTTCGCGTTCGCGGTGAGCAGCGCCTGCCGCGACTGCGCCGCGTCGGTGCGTGCGAACTCCAGATCGGCCTTCACCTGCGCAAGCTCGGCGGACAGTCGATCCAGTTCAGCCCGCAAGCGGGCGTTCTCGTGGGTTTCCGTGACCACCTGCACCGGGGTTAGCGGCTTCGGTGCCGCGCCCTCGTAGACGACCTGAAAACCTGCGAAGGCCACCGGGCTGCTGACAAGCAGCCCGGCCATCGCTACGGCGAGGATTTTCTTCTTCTGCATCATGCTCATACCTTTCTCCAGACACGCAAAATGAAACGAACAACCGCAACCCACAGGTAGCCCACAACCAGACTTGCTCCGGCCAGCAGCAAGAAGACTTGCACCCGGCCCGTCCCGGTCAGTTGCGGGAACAGAACGGCGGGGAACCACACGAAAGCCGCCGCTATCAGCGGCATCCACAGCAGCGGCTTGCCAAGATCGGCATCGCCGCCCTTGGTCTTCCACCAGTACCAGCCGTAGCCAATGGCGTAGGCGGGGAGGCACATCAGACACGCCATCAGGTACGAGTAGGAGAAGGCGGCCAAGTAGAACCGGAGCGTCCCTTGCGCCATCTCACCCATCGCGGTCGTGATGACAGCCAGCAGGAACGCCAGCGCAGCCAGCGCGAAGGGCAGAGACAGGATCGCAAGAGCCGCGCCCCGGTCGGTCAGGCTCCAGCGCGGTGCTGGCGTCGCGCTCCCGAACGGTGGCGCGTGCATTTGTCGGTAGGGTTTCATCGTTTCAGTTTCCTCATGATGTTGAGATTGCTCACCTTTCACCTTCATCCGCACCCAGCTTCGCGAGCTTCTCCGCGTCTTCCTTGCGGCGCGTGTCGCTCGCTTTCGCGTAGATGCGGGTTGTCCTCGGGTCGGCGTGCCCGAGTTCATCCTGCGTCGTTTCCAGCGATGCCCCGGCCATCAGCCGGTGCGTTGCGTTGGTGTGCCGCATCCAGTGCGTCGTCATCTGGGCGATCTGGGCGCGGCAGTGCTCGTCCGCGCACTCCGCCGCTGCACGCTGCCCGATGGTGCCGACCAGAAGCCCAATCGCCCGAGGCGTGAGGGGCTTGCTTCGCCGTGCCGCATTCACCGATGCGACCAGCGGGAAGTCCTCGCCGGGCACCGGGTAATCCGCGAGCTTGAGCGATTTGCGGTAACGCACCAATTCGCGCAGCAGCGTCGAATTCACGGTCACGAATTTCTCCTTGTTGCCCTTGCCCAGCACCCGGAGCGACCATGCTCGATCTTTGCGCACGAAGTCCCCCATGCGTCCGTGCGCCGCTTCCTCCCGTCGAATGCCCGTGTGGTAGAGCAGGGCAAACACCCAGCGAGTCCGGGCGGCGTGCGCAGCATCGGCTGGCTTGCCGCTCGGCAACGCGAGAATCCAGTCCCACAACCAGTTCCAGCTATCCAGATCGAGCAGCCGCGTCGGCGTCGTTTCCACGACCACCGGAGGCTTCACCGAGAGGCGGAATACGTTGCGCTGCAAGTAGCCCGCGTCTTGCAGGTAAGAGCACATCTGCCCGAGCACCGTGCGGGTGTAGTCGATGGACTTGTTCGAGAGCGGCCCGGCCAACGCCTGCGTGGGCAGTAGCGTTTCATCGCGGCGCGGTTTCCGTGGTCTGATCCAGTGCTTCGGCGGATTCGCGAGGTGCGCGTAGTACAGGTGGACGTGCTCCACCTTCAACTCGGCCAGCGCCAGACGCTGTTCACCCAGCCACAGCAAGAGGCGCAGCGCCTCGCGGCGGTAAGAATCGAAGGTATTGGCTGACCGTCCGCCCTTCGCCCGCAGCCAGAGCGCAGCGGCCTCCGCATCGGACTGCGCGTCGATAGCAGCGCCCTGAACGGCGCGGCCAAGCGTCACCCAGCCCTGCGGGAGTTCGATCAACTGCTCGCTCATCACTGCTCGTCCTCGCGCTCGAACACGCTCACGCCCCTAGAGCGCAAGCGAGCAATGCGCTGACGGCTTGCGGCAGCATCCTGACGGCGGCAGGCGTCAATGAACGCCTTGGGTGCCTCGAACACGGGCGCGGCCATGTCCAGTTGGGTGCGGTCGTAGCATCGAATCCGCTCTGCGATCCGCATCAACTGGTTCGGCCTGTTCAGCTTCTCCAGCAGGATCAGCGCCCCGGCGCAATGCTGGGTCTTCCGGTTGGTGGAGCCTTCCGACGCCTCGCTGTAGTCAATGGTCTTGTGGCACCAGAAACTCTCGTCGCCCAGCAGCATAGCGTCGCAGATTTCCCGCGCCCGCTCCGGGTGGAGGAACGGGCGAATATCCGTCCGAAACGGGCAATTCGCGCAGGGGCGCTTGAGGTCGAAATTCATCAGCCTGCTTCCCGCGCTCGGGCCTCCAAGGCGTCTCCCGTCGCCTCGGCGCTGTGGCCCGCGTCGAATTCCGATTCCAGCCAGCCGTAGTGGTCTTCAACCGCTTGCGCGATCTCACCCGGACGCATCCGCCCCTGCCGGTTCAGGTGATACCGCAGGTCGCGCTGCCAGTCCGAAAACGCCTGCTCGCGTTCCTCTGCGGCCTGCTCTTCGCCCATCCGCACCCGGATGTCTTCGGCAAGTGTCATGAACTCGCGGTCGTTTTCGCCTTGCTCGCGGTACTGCCGCAGCATGGCCATCGCCGCGTTGAAGTGCGCTTCGTCAATCGAACCCAACTGCGACAGCCCGATCTTGTAGCCGCCTCCATTCCACAGTGACATCACAAACGAGCGCAGCCACTTGGCCGTGCTGTAATGGCCCATCACCATGTCGCGATATTGCAGGAACGGGGATGTGTTCATAGAGCCTCCTTGGCGGCCATGTGATTGATGATTTGCAGCGTGGTCATGCAGTCCGCCAAGCCGCGATGTGCGCCGTTGACCGCAATGCCGCACTGCTGCGCCGCCGCACCCAGCTTCTGCCAGTGAAAGCGGCCATCTTCGCGCCGCTCGCCGTACCAACGGGCGTACAAGTGCATCGCGCACCGCCCGTCGATCTCAGGCATGGTCAAGCCATGCTGCGTCGTGGTCTGGCGGATCACGCGAAGGTCGTAGTCGGCGTTGTAGATCACGACAGGACGCCCGGCGACAGCGCGGCAGAAGTCGTCATGCACCTCTGCCCACGATGGGGCGTCGGTGACGTGCTCGTTCTCAATTCCGTGGACGGCGGTTGCCTCAGCCGGGATTGACACAGAGGGCCGGACAAGGGCATTGAAAACGGTCTGTCCAAGCGCGTCGATCACGCTCATCTCGACCACCTCTGCCTGCTCGTCCAAGCCAGTCGTTTCTGCGTCGAGGAACAGGCAGCCATCGTTGATCCAGCACTGCGCTGTCGCGGCACACTCCGCTCGGCGCTCGCGCTGCTCGCACTCAGGGCAGAGCGGCCCGAGCCACCATTCCCTGTCGAACCTCAAGGAGCAGCCAACAGCAGCGCATTCCGCCGTGCCGACCAACTCCCGACCCCGCTCCAGCGCAAGGCTTTGCGCCTGACTCGGGGCGCGGTAAGGGCGCATGGGAAGGCACTGCGCCTTGTCGTAGACCGCGTAAGCGCCGTGCCCCTGCCACACTTCGCCAGCAGCCCACTGCTGCGGTGCTGGCTTGAGCCGGTACAGGCTTTTCAGGTCGGTTCGGCTGAACCAGCCCTTCGCGGTTGCCTCGGCTTTGGAAAGGTACTTCCGGGTCATGCAATACAGCCCCTCTCAACGGCTCTCGCATCGTTCGTGAACGGCACAAGTGCAGGTGCCTCCTAGCGGACAGCGCACAGGCGCTGCCGGGGCCGTGACAGCCATTGGCTGCGCCGCGTCGCCGATAGGGGGCGCGGGCGGCTGCCGGTTGTCGGTGCCGGACATTCCACTCACCTCCATACCAGCAGGGTGTCGGGCGGGAGCATCAGATCGCCGCCCTTGGTCGAGACTTGCACCAGTTCCCGCGTCCGGGACGCTCCGATCCGCTTGCCGGTTCCAACCGTCACGCGGGCGATGCCAACGTCCCAGACCTCGATGAACGGCCACATGCCTGCGGTCAGCGCCTCGCGCATGACCAAATATGGCTCCCTGCCATCATCAATTTGCGCGACTGCGGCCTCCAGCCCCTTTTCGTAGGCTTCCAACGAACTGACCGGCTGTTTATAGCCAGCGGCCCGCACTTCCTGCTCCGCATCCATGCACAGGGGACACAACGTCGCAGCAAGCCGTCTGGCCGCATTGATGCGTGCCAAAGGCGACGATGCGAAAGCGGCTTGACTGGTCGGCATAACGTCCTCCTGAGATAAATTCAAATAAGGGTGTTAGAAAACTTGTTTTGAGGTTGTCATTCTGGATTATAGTCCATGCCCGGTCAAGTGCTTTCGTCATTGCGCATCCACCGGGCGACCAGCCTCAGACACGCCTTGCACGTCACCTTCGGCTGATAGGGCGCACCGGCCCCGTCATGCGCCCGCTCAACCGTGGTAGACCAACGCTTGCCGTTGTTCCCGCTGGCCGATGTGCAGAGAAAGTCGCCCTTGCGACGCTTGAACCTCCCGGCCTCGAAGTCTTCCAGCAGGTAGATGTGCTCGACAGTCGCCTTGTTGCGACCATCCCCCCATGAACCTTCCGACAGACCGGAAAGCACGTCTTTGATACCGACATCCCACTGCACGGGCAGGGTGATCCCGGCATTAAAGGTGCGGGCCTCGTCACGAAGGGCGTCGAGACGTGCTCGTCTCTGCGCGTCCTCGGCAGCCCGCTTAGCACGGCGCTCTTCGGCGGCCTGCTCGATCTCCGCCTCTGTGGCGCAGACGAAGAAGCCAGCCGCATTCAGCCAAACCTGCACGGCGGCCCCCGTGGGCGGACGGTCGCCACGCAGGCGCAGCGCGACCCCCTCGACCGTAACCGTCGCATCGGCAGATACGATGGCCGGGTGCTGACCATGCCGCACTCGGTTGAACCAGAACGGCTCCAGCAGGTCAGGGCCAGAAAGCTGATATGTCTTCATACGCTCGCCTCCGCGCTTGCATTCACGGCGTCCAGAAGCCGCAGAACTGCGTGCGCGTGCGGCGGATCAGCACGATTCCAGTCCCACGCGACAAGGAACCAGTCGTCCATGTCCGGCGTCCGGTAGCTCTGGCCGCCAAGCCCGGTTTTCACAAAACCGATCACATCGTCACCAGCCCGAACCTCATGCCAGTTGTACGGCTTTGTCCTGTCAGGCCAGCGTGGCATCACCGAGCACATGGCTACGCGAGCCAGAGCCTCCGGGGGCAGGGGAGGCGGCTCGACGTAATCCTGCCTGCCCCAGATGATGTGATTGCCCCTCATGACGCGCCCGCCTTGAGATTGAGGGCCGCACGCGCCCCATCCAGCAATGCCGCATCCAACCAGACATGCACCATCCCTGAATCAGTTACCACCGGGGCTTGCGCCACGATGGCCTCGACAATCGCCCGCAGCGCCTTTTCCACGGCATCCGTGGGTTGTTGCTTCGCTTGATCGCTCATGACGCTTGCACCTCCGGTTTCCAGTCGGTCAGCTTCTTGTCCAGCATCGGCAGTTCGCGCTCAAGGCTCCCCATCTCCGACTCGATCTCAGCGATGTGGCGGGCGAACACTCGCGACCACAGCGGATCGTCGCGGGTGATCTTCTCGGCCTTGCCGCTATGGGTGCGCTTCGCCATCAGGTACTCAGGGAGAGTCGCCTGATTGGTGTGCGCGTATTTGAGGCCCGCCAGACGCTCGCGCAGCGTGGCAATCAGCCACTCCAAGCCCTCGCTCGAAACCTCAAGCGGCTTGAAGCGGATGCCGGGGCAACTGGCGGTCTGCCAGCCTTGACCCGGACGCTGGTAGCCGTGGTGCGCCATCGTCCCGCGCAGCACGGCGATGGGGCGGAAGCACACCGGGCAGGTCTTGACCACCTTGTTCGGGTTCTCCGGCTTGGCCGGGCCTGTGCTCGGGGCGCGACCCTTGACCACCTTGTCCTTGAGCGAGGCGACTGCCTGCGACAGCGGCAGCACCTCGGCGCAGTAAGCACGCATGGCATCAACGGCAGGGCCGGTTGCGGCGCTCTTGGCGACCTTCTTGCTCGCCGCGATGACATCGTGCAGGCCCATGATCGAGATGCTGTCGTAGAGCGCCTGCACGTCCTCGGGCTGCTCCTGCCACTTGCCTGCATAGAAGTGCGGCTCGCTGACGTGCTTCTTCCAAGCCTCATCAACAATGCGCGACAGGGTGAACTTCACGTCCTGCAAGACCACATTGCGAATGGAGCCGGAATCGACCCCTGCAAGCACCTGCTCGACTGCGGCGTCGAATCGCCGTGGCTCACGGACGGAGCCGCGAAGGATGGTGAATTGCTCAGGCTTCATGGTTGCGTCCTTTCAGTACCTGTGAAAACCACCCATTTCGCCCTCGAACTCTGAGAGCAGGGTGTAGAAGGGGCCGCCGACCGCATCCTTGATGCGCTCCATGTCGGCAATCGAGCAGCAGCTTTTCGCCTGATCCATCAGGCGCTGCGCCTGTTCGTCGGTCATCTCGTCACCCAAGAAGGTGACGATGTTGAGGATGTCGTCAGCGTCCATCATTTGCCTCCAGTCTCAGCTCTTACGGGAAAGCCAGTCCGCACGCAGCGACCGCCATTCCCCAATCCATTGCTCCACGGTCAGGTCATTCAGCCGGGTGACATAGACCATTGTTGCGGGCCAGCAGTGGGCATCGCCCTCCATGAAGTAGAAGTAGCCATCCCCTTTGACCAGCACCTCCGCAGCGCCTGCGGCTGCCAACGCAGCATTCACGGCGCGAAAGGTCAGCCGACCCGGCTTTTTATGTTCCACGGCTTTTTTCTCGACCATTTTTCGCGCTCCCAACTCATTGATATTGCTGCCGTTACTGCTGTTTTGCCGGGCGTCCAGCCCGTGAAACATCGACCCCGGCGACGGTCGTGACGGAGCATCTCCCCCCACTTCTTCCCATAATAGCAGTTATGGGAAAAACTACAAGTGAAAGATACTGTTTTGTATCATGTACGTTCGTATATGGATTGACACGAACGAGAACCGAGCCTACACTGCGACTGTGGCAACATTGTGTGAGGATGGTGGTAAGCATGAGCGATGAGCGTGGCACCGCGACCGTCAAGCCGCTTGAGGTCGGCGACCGGGTGAACTGGTTGCGCAGCGTCCGTGGCGGGTACGGGTTCATCACGCCCATTGCGGCTGTCGTCCTCAAGATCGGCCCGAAAAGAATTCAGGTGCGCGTTGCGCAACGCATTGCCGGTGCATGGCAGACCAAGGCGTGCTGGGTTGAGGCCGACAGCCTCAAGCCCCGCGTCGCCCATGTGCCGGAAGTTGATGAGGCTCTTAACCCATGAAAACTGCTTACGACCTACTCATGAGCGCCCCAGACGATCAGGTCACGCGCTGCAAGATCGTCATGCGGGCGATCATTGCCGGGAACTGGGAGGACGCGGCCTTCACTCTGAACGCCGCTGCAAATGAAGCCACTGGCGAATGGGCAGCCGACGCGAAGGCGTTGGCCGACCACTGCCGCAACGTGCTCTCTCGCGAACAGTAGGAAAAGGACAATGGACGAAATCATCAAGCACGAACCCGGCACCGAGCGAATCAGCCGCTTCCAGTCCCTTCAAACCGGACAGTATTGGCGGGCCTTGCAGCCGATCCCCGGAGAAGGCATCGACGAGGGCACCGTACTCCTGATCCAGTCGATCCGCTGGGTCGATGACGCAGCGCATACCATCATCCTGCGCCCTCACCCGAGCAAGATCGGCACCGACACCACCCTGAAAATCCCGCAGGAAGACGGTTCTGTGCGCGAACGCTGGTTCCGCTACACGGAGCACCGTTTCCTGCTGAAAGACTTTCTGGCCCAGTTCGAGTACGAGCCAGATCATCAGGCGGTACGCAGCGGCGAAGTTCGCGAAGTACAGGGGCGCATCAACGCCCTGCAATCCGAACTGCTCGAAGCCCAGAGCAACCCGGCGCTGCTCGCCCGCGTGGTCGAAGACAAGCTCCGCGAGCAGCAAGCGACTGAGACGCCCGAAGAAACCGACGAGGGTGCAGAGGTTGTCCCTGCATCCCCCGTGGAGCCGGGGCAGAGCCTCGTCAGCATCGCCACCGGCACCGTTGCCGACGCCATCGGCACCGGCATCACGCCCGAGGCTATCGCATCTCTCAAGCAGGCCGCTGGCCGCGAGCACCAGATCGCGACCATCAAGTCGCAGTGGATTCAGGGTAAGACTGGCGAGATTGCCGCCACGATCAAGGCGCTGACTCCTTACTACGAAGAACAGGCCGCCGCTGCGCTCGCGCAGACGGAGGATGTCCGCACCTACGTGGCGAAGCTGATGGAGGGGATCGAATCGCTCGACCTCTACGTGGGCAAGGATGTGGAAGTCACCACCATCCGCGAAGGCGAACCCGCGCCCAGCGACCAGCCGCTGACCTTCGTCCAGAAGAAACTGATGATGGACGAAGAACTCGCGGTATGGGCGGACATCGACGAGTGGTTCGACTTCTCCAAGGAGCATCTGTTTTTCGAGGCGCTGCGCAAGCACGACTCTTTGGTTCGCCAGATATTCCCGACCGAACGCTGCGTGCTGGTGATGGCGACCACGCGCAGATACATCGACTATGGGGAGAAGTGGACGAACCACGCCCGGAACGAAGAGAACCGCAAGGTGTTCCTGCTGGTTCGCAACGGCATGAATATCCACCGGGTCTTTTCGCCCGTGGAAAGCCACCTCGGAAGCGCCCGCCTGTTCCCGTCGCGTGACGAGCAGGACGGCATCTTCCGGGGTATGGATGGCAGCCAGATCAAGTTCGAGGATGTGGCATACACCGACCGCCTCGCGGCGCACGAGCGGTTCGCGCTGCACTACAAACGCTTCCTGCTGCTGGTCTGCGGCCTCGACCACAGACTCAAGCTGTTTGGCGACTTCTACGAAGGCCCGGCCAGCTTGAATTTCGTCTCGCTCGACTTCCAAGAGAAGCACTGCCGATTCCTGCACGATGATGACGGCTCGGCCATGCTGCCCGGCGAGAAACGCACTCCGCTGAATGAGTGGATCGCCGAGAAGAATGCCTACCTGCGCTCCGGCTCGCGGGTGCTGTGCAACTGGTTCGAGGTCATGAACCCGGACACAGCCCCTGCCGCTTGCAAGACCGAACGCGGTGGCGATCGCTTCGACCGCCGCTACTGCCCTGCCGAGCGCATGAGCGTCGCCATCGCCTACCGTGACGGCCAGTCGCTGTGCGTCGATGTGGCGGTCAGCGGACGCACGTACAACAGGGAAGACCGCAGCTTCAACTGCAAGGTCAATCTCACCAAGTTCAAGAACGGCCACTGGGACTACACCGATCAACCGTTTCTTTGTCTGGATGCCGTGCAGCCCGAGGAACTGCACTGGTATATCCACAACCGCGACACCCGCCGCGACCACCTTTCCTACATCCGCTTTTTCAAGCACGCCTTGAAGTTCCTGCGGGAAGAACTGGCGAGCGAGCAGGACACCCGTCAGCGTCTTGATCAGGCGTTGGCTGAGGGAGCCATCGCCACGGGCGACGAAGCGTCCGCGATCATCCATCAAGCGGTGATCGCGTGGCGTGCGGCCAACCGTGGCAAGCCCCTGCCCCGGTTCGAGCATGGCGCTGCACCCGCCGCGTGGAAGTCGTTGCTCGACCAGATGTACATGCTGGCCGGTGAGGGCCAGCGGCAGGCCGAGGATGTCGCCGCCTTCGTCTCCGAACTGGGCTACGCGCCGCTGCGCCTCGTCCTGTCAGGCGGGGCAAAGCTGGTGATCTACGCAGCCCCCACGCTGGCCGAGCAAGACAACCGCATCGAGCCTCATGCGTGGGTGCATCGAATCACCGTTGAGCGCGGCAAGACGCGCTACGCCGAGAAGTCTCGGCGCTGGGCCACACTGCCCAAAGCAGCCGCGTCCGAGACGACGCTTCATCAGTGGCCGCAAGCCGAGGACTGGGCCGACAAGACCTCCGTATTCCAGAGCTTCGAGCGGAAGCAGGAACTGTTCGCTGCCGCCACCGGGTTCGCAGAACGGCTCAAGCCGTTCTCCGGCACGATGGATGCGACCACGCACGCACGCGAATTCGCCCTGTGGAGCGATCTGCGCGATGACCTGTTGTCGGACTCGAAGTACGTCCGCAACCCGGACTTCGCCGTGCCGTTCGGCATGGTCTACTACCCGCGCAGCAAGGAACTCCGCTTCCTCTGCGTAGGCTCGTGGAAGCCCCATGCCGTCCTCTATCAACTGGCACCGGATGAGGTGTCCCGCGACCGCATCCGCGCCCGCTACACCAAGCCATACGCCGACAAGGGCCATGCCCAGCGCAGCTTCCAGAGCGATGTGGATGATCGCTATCCGTGGGCACTGCTCGAAACCACCGTCACGCTCGCCGACTCGCGCTTCGAGAACTACGTCCACGGCCAAGCTGGGGTCTATGTCAGCAATGCCGATGGCCGCAAGTCCGTCGAGCCGCTGTTGGAACAATGGTTCGGCAACTGGATGCAGGACGCCGACAAGGCAGGCGCACGCTACTGGATCGCGGATGGGACGCTCAACGACAGCGGGGAACTGATCTTCGACCAGTTGCTCGGCGTCCACCTGCCCGACAACTACGCGCCCGTGGCCGTGATGGAGATCGAGCTTCGTGGCGACACCACCCCGCCCGACCTCACCCACTGGTTCGACATCTGCCCCATCGGCACCAAGACCGAAGCCTTGGTGGAAGGCATCGCCCACAGTGGCTACAGCAGCCGCCCGCACAGCCTGCTTTCACCCGAGCACGCTCGTGACTTCATCCAGAAGCAAGCCGCAGCCAACGGGGCTATCGCCCGCGCCGCAGCCGAAATTGCCAATGCAGCCCCAACGCCGCATGGCATTGAGCGGTGGTTCATTGCCCCCAAAGAATCAGCATAAGAGCACCCAAATGAGCGACCTCGAAGAACTCCGCACCACACTGGCATCAACTCCCGACTGGGACAGTCTCAACGCCTACGAGATGACCAAACGCTGCTGCGCTGAACTCACCAAGCGCGGACAACGGCTACCAAGCTGGATGAACATTCGGGACATCATCGGCAAGGGCAGCGCCAACGACATCAACCGGGGCAAGGAAGACTTCCGCCGCGAGCACGGCGACGCGCTGCGCAAGATGAGCGGATTCGTCAAGGGCGTACCGGAAGCCCTTGCTCCGCACATCCTCGGCTTCTGGACAGCCGCCATCTCTCTGGTGCGCGAAGAGTTCGATGGGCAAGTAGCAGAGTGGCAGGCACAGATCGAGCGTGCCGAGGCCGCCGTTGCCCATGCAGAAGATGAGCGGGATCGGGCCGTCAGCCGTGCCGAAGCCTTGCAGGGACAGATCGCCGGTCTTCAAGAGGCAATGAACACCCTCCAAGGCCGGGTCGATACGGAACGCGCAGCACGGGAGCAGGCAGAGCGGATGTTCGAGTCCAACCGGCAGGAACTGGCCGGACAGCGCGACGAGCTACGTGCCGCACTCGCCCATTCACAGCAGGAACTGAGCGACGCGATCACGCGCCTCGAAGGCGTCGAGAAGCACTCGCTGCTGGAGATCGACCGCGCCCGCACCGAGGCGCAGAACAAGATCGCCAGCATCGAAGCGAAAGCCAAGCGGGAGAGCACCGATTACACGCTGGAGATGGCTCGCGTGAACAATCAGCTTCGCGATCTACGCGCCCAGCTTGCCAGCGCAACCCAGCAAACAGCCTTGCAAGAGCAGGAGAACACCTCGATGCGCGAGCGCCTTCAACGCGCCGAAGGTCAGGCCGACCATCTGGCGTCGGAAAACGCCCGGTTGGTCGCGGCTTTGCAGGAGGCCGTTGCCGCCCAGCGCCCGGCGCTGCGTGGCAAGTCTCCAGTCATAAAAAAGCGCCGAACACCTCGCTAGAGGCATTGACGAATGATGGACTATAATCCATACTGACCATCACAAATCTAAACTTTTAACAGGGCAATCGAAATGGACGCCGAAAAAACTGTATGGTGCATCGCCATCACCTTCGCCGACACGAAAAAAAACGGTTTCGTGTCGCTGGGCGGTGCTGGCTGGGAAACGCAAGCCGAGTGGGAGCAAGAGTGGAACCGTATCCCCGCCTCACCGTTGGGCTGGGATGACCCTGCCATGCTGATTCTCGACAAGCTCGACGAGAACGGTGATCGAATCGACGAGCGCCCCATTACCGCCGAGACTGCGGTGGCTCTGCTCGGCAAGCCGCTTGACGTGCTGATCTCCGAAGGCCGAGAGAAAACCTGCTTCACGCTCGGCGAGTTCCTCGACCGTCATCCCGAGATGGCCTCTCGATTCAACGACGCCCGGACACACGGCAACGAAGGAGTATCCCAATGAAGAAGCTCGCCGCGTTCGCTGTCGCAGCACTGGCCTGCGCCTCTGCAATGGCGCAGATGCCCGTCCCGCTGCTCGACAATGATGCTGTAGCCAACCCGGCGCAGTGGAAGATCGCCGCGCCCATCGTGCAGGCCGGACTGGAATGCCGTCAGCAGATCAACCCGGATAACCCGGCGCTGCGCCCTCTACTCCCCAGCAACGATGCCGGGCAGTGGGAGCTTGTGCCGCCCAAGGGGTTTGCTGTCTTCGGACTGCCCGTCCAGTCGATCACGATCTATATCGACCCGGACGGCGAAATGGGCGCGAGCTACACCGCATCGGTGGCGACTCCCAAGGCCGCAGCCGTCAAGGCCGCCAAGCTCAACGGTCAGCGCAAGACGAAGATCGGCAGCCTGATGGCAGAGCAAGGCAGCCGTCCCTCGCTGACCGACATTACCTGCACGGTCAGCGGCTCCCGCGAAACCGAATAACCCAGAAGGACATCACATGAAAATCAAGCAACTTGCCGCCGCCATCGCCGCTCTCGCACTCGCTGCCGCAGCACAGGCGAGCGATTCTCCTGCCGTCGCCAAAGCCAAGCTGGAGAAGGTTCTGACCTGCGAACAGGGGGCCGACCCGGAAGAAGTCGCCACCCTCATCAAGACGCTGGGCGGCCTGTCTATCGTGCAAGCATCCCCTCTGTCTGATGCGGAATACACCGTACCGAACCCGGTTGAGCTTTTCGGTCGCCCGGTCACGAAAATTTCCATCCATCGCGGCATGAATGCCGATGGCGATTTCAACGAGTACGGTGCCCTCTTCTCCGGCGAATCCATCGACACCGTTGCCAAGATCGCGGGGATCACCCCGGACGGCGCTGGCACCTACCGTAAAGAGGTTGGTGGTCACGATCTGATTCTTCGTCCCGAGGCCGGAGCCACCTACATCACCTGCGCGAACGATGTCCGCACCATCGTGAAGACCATCAAGCGCACCGCGAAGAATGTGGGCAAGGCGATCAACGAAGCCACCACCAAGAAGGAGTAAGCGGACATGGACATCACTGCCGTCGAATGGAATCAACGATTTCCTGTGGGAACACCTGTCCGGTATCACCCGATCATTGGTGACAAGGAGTTCATCACCTCCAAGACCCGCAGCGAGGCTTGGGAACTTGGTCACGGCGCTCCCGTGGTCAAGATCGAAGGCCGGACTGGCGGTGTCGCGCTGGAAGCGATTGATGTCATCACGGTCGAATCGGAGGCCAGCGCATGAACGCCGACAAGAAGCCGGACGGTGCTGTACTGGCCGAGCAGATCGAGCGCGGTGAAGTCAATTTCCTCGACATCCTGCGCACCCGAGGCGAGCTTTGCGTCATGGTGCCGGGCAACAGCCCGGAGGCGGCTCGTGCCATGCTCGACCGCCTCTCAGCCGAGATTCGCGGCACTGAGTTCGAGCAACCCATGCAACCCATCCTCGACAACATCCGCTTCGACATCGAAGCAGCGGAGCGGGGCGCATTCCCGCCCGGCTTCGCGTAGGACGCAAACCATGCGAGAAGTCATGCGCCGCACTGCGAGCACTGTGTATCCGACCCGTACCGGGGCATTCCCTGCCGCAACCTTCTTCACCACTGAGGCAGAGTTGGACTACATCCGCACCGTGCAAGCTGACTACCACGGCACATTCGGCATCTGTGTCTGCCCCGCCGATAGCTTCTGGATACACCAAGCCGATGTCCGGCCTGCCGAGGCTGACGATGGCCGCTAAAGCGCCTCGCAAGCCACTCCGGGAGCGCATCCTTGATGCCGAGACACGCGGCAGCCGCTGGCTTGCCGATGGCAACGCTGCACGCGAAGCGGGTGACACAGCGAAGGCGGACGAGTGCTACGCCAAAGCGCAATACTGGCTCGACAGGGCGAATCTGCTGTCGGGCCGTTCGGATCGGCCTGCGCCGAAGCAATAGGACACGCAGACGATGGAGAAGCAACAACGTGGCCTCACAGTTGAGGCGGTGCAGAAACTGGTGGATGACTTCCTTGCCGAGTACAACGGCAACATCCCTGTCACCCCAGTGATTCAGGATAAGCAGGAGGACATCTATGGCCCACGAGCATCCCGAGAAGCCATCGGCTTCCGCATCGACGGAGCCTACCACCCCGCCCGGCATCTCTTTGCCCTTGCAGCTTCCAATATGGGTGACGAAGGGGCCGTCCGGCGAGCCTTGCGCCACGAGTTGCTCGGGCACTACGGCCTCAACACCTTCAAGCCTGCTGAAAAGCGTCGCCTCCTGCATGATGTTCTGGAAACGGAAGCGGAACCGTCCCTGAGCCACGTCTGGCACCGGGTCAAGCGCGACTATGCCGACAAGTCACCGCTCCATCAGGCCGAGGAAGTATTCGCCTTCGTCGCGGAGGAAGAACGCTCGTTCTTCGGCAGGTGCTGGGACAAGGTTCGAGCCAGCTTCCAGAAGGCGCTGCGCGTCACCGGGCTGGCCGATGGCCCGCTGACGCTGCACGAACTGCGTGAAGCCGCCCTCGATGTCGCCGATGGCATCCGCAAGGGCGTGCGCATCCAGCAAACCTTTCCCAAGAGCGACCACGCCCAGTTCAGCAGGGTCAAGGAAGGCCAGTACCGTCAGGCGGAGCGAGCCGACTGGGGCGACTTTCCTGCGGTAGTCCGCAATGCCGATCTCAAGTCTCTGGAGAGGGAGCCGGAATATCTCGCGGCGAAGGCAGGTGATCGAGAAGCTGCCCTCGCGATGGTGGATCGAGTGCTGACCGACGAGACAATCGAGGGAGTGCGCCGCCTGCTCGGCGACCGGCGCGACGTGCGCATCACGCCCGTGCTGGCCGAAGAAGCCAGCGGACGCAACAAGATTCCGCTGATGATGGCCGAAGTCCTCGCTCACCGCCTTGGCGTCGAGGTGGAATACGGCATCTGTCAGGTGGAGCGGGTGCATCGCACAGGTTCTACTGCCGATCACCGGCTCGCATTCAGCCCAACCTTCGACGGCGAGGTTGAGCCGGGCCGGTTGTATTTCATCGTGGACGACACGCTCGCGATGGGCGGCACTGTGGCCGCACTACGCGGCTACATCGTCAATCGCGGGGGCCACGTCCCCGGCGCTGCCGTCATGACCGCCCACGAGGGCGCAGTCAACCTCCCCGCGTCCCAAAACATGCTCGACCGCATCCGGGCCAAGCATGGTGACGCGATGAATCACTACTGGAAGGAAGAATTCGGATATGGCATCGACCAACTCACCCAAGCCGAAGCAGGGCACCTCCGGGCAGCCGCCTCGGTTGACGCCATCAGAACTCGCATCGCTGCGGCAAGAGATGCAGCAGGATGGCCTGTGGGCCAAGCAGATGCTGGCCCGCAAGACCCCGCCCTCACGCTGACGGGCTTCGACCGTTACCGCGAAGCCCAGATCAGCCGCGCCCAACGGGCATTCGACCACGCTCACGACGCATTCTGGGGCTGCGGGGACACTCTCCCGGCGATCCGCGCCGAGATCGAGCAGAAAGCCCATGCCGAAGGCGTCGATCCGCGTGCATTGCTCGCGACCGTGTTTTCAGACGAGCCGCCTTTGGCCTACGCCCAACGCATCACGGACGCCATCGCGGCATCGCCCGAGGCGCAGACGCTCGAAAAGAGCGTGCGCCATGCTCGCCGACACCTTGACAAACAGCTTCGTCGCACGCCCGGCCCGGCACCCGCCGCCGAGGGCGACGAATGCGCCTTGGACTCATAAGGACGCACACCATGCTCTCCGCTGTCACCTCTCGCCTGTCCGTCGAATTCCACTTGAACGAGAACACGCTACAGGCCCGGCATTGCCTGACCGCCAATCCTCTGCGCTACCACGATGGATTCACCCCTTCCGATTCCGAGGCTGGCTGGAAGCAGGTCATGGCCTTCGGCGCAGAGGACACGACCGACGACGAGATCGAGTCCCAAAAACTCACGCTCGTGGAGCGCCACCGCGCCTTCTGGCTTGAGCTTCTGGATCGGTTCTCTGGCAACTCCATCATCTGCGACGGGCACCACTACGTCAGTCACGACTTAGGCACCGGCATGGGCTTCTACGGTGAAGCATTCCGGGTGGATTGGCTCGACACAACCCGCCCTCCCCTTGTCTGCAACCTATCGACACAAGGCCCGATCCCCGGCTGGTTGCGACCACAACTCCCGGACAATGCCACCATCACCAACCTCGACTACCTGCTCGACGAGCGCCCGGTGCTGTCACGCCGCCGCATCCGGCGTCACCTGATAGCCGCTGGCCTGCGCCCATCCGAAGCGTCCGCGTTCCTGCGTGAGCATGACGAGCGCCGCTATTACAGCAGGGAGTCACATTACTGGCCCAGCCGAACCCTCCGCGACCTGATGAAGCGCAAACGCCGCCATGCGGCTCGCTGGTTCCCGCTGGATGTCGCCATTGCCTGACCCTCAGCAGCCTCAAAAGGAGAACAACATGCCGCCGCTGCTCAAGACCATCATCAACGCCATCCAAGAAGATTTCGGGCGACCTGCATCGCTCTACGCGCTGCTCGACGCCCACCAAGACCTCACCGCCACGCTCGGCGAGCCGCCCCGCGACATCGCGTCCGAAAGCGTGGCACGGTGGCATGAATGGGGTGAAACGCCGTTCAATCACTGGCCGCGCCGTGCTCGCGGCGAAGTGATGGGCTGGCGTTATGTCGGGGGGACTTACAGCAGCTTCTACGTCAATCGGGAAGAGTTCGCCAACTTCGGCTCCTGCGAGGTTACGGAAGACTGGGAATGCGACATCCAAGATGTCACGGGCCTCGCGGCCTCGAAGTCCGAACTAAAGGACTTCGACACCCTCGACCGCATGGTGGAAACCAACTCGCGGAACATGATCGAGCCGATCACCGCCGACAAGCTGCGCGAAAACCTCGCATGGAGCGAGATTCGCATCCTGCATCGCGACTACCCGTCCGACTTCTTCGCCCGTTACCTGTGGGATGGCCGGGTGTTCCTCATCAACAGCGGTGGCTCACACCACTTCGCCGCAGCCCGCTACATCGCTTCTCGAATCGGTGCGCCGGTTCCGCTGCGCGGCAAGCTGCGCACCTACGCCATCAACGAGATGGCCGTAGCGAGCCTCCAGCGCGACTACGAGATGTTCGTGATGGCAGACATCCCGAAAGCCACGCTCGGCTTCCACGATGCCATGCAGAGCTTCCGCGCATCCTACCTGTGGCAGTATCTGCCGCGCCCGTACCGGGACAGCCGCGCCATCCTGCTTCCGAGAGCAGACGCACGCTCGATGAAGGTGGCCGCAGCACTGCACGAGGCCGGGTTCTTCGACCTCGGCCTGCACCTGCGCGGACTGGCGGCACGCCAGACCCACGCCCATTCCCTACCCTGACCACGCGCCCAAGGGACGGCCCGCACGGGCCGTTCGCCTACACCTCGGTACTGCCCACCCAGCGCCCGCCAATGAAGGCGTCAGCGCCACCATCGGTCTTGCCCGCCAGTTCCTGCGCCGTCAGCACGAGGGCCGGATGCGTCCAGCCGCCATCCGGCGCGGCAACCGCCGCAATCTCCGCCCCATCAAGATCGCGCACCGTCAGCATCATGTTGCGCACAGGCCCGAGAATGTCCGGTTCCCGGTCGTGCTGGATGTCAGTGACAAAGCAAATCATCTCTACCCTCCCGCTGGAAACACGTCCCAGCCTCGCGAACTCCGCGCCATCGGCGCTGAGAAAGCATCACTCCGCTTCGAGCGGATCGTCTCGCGGTGATCCTGCACGATAAGCTCCAGCCCCTCCGCAGGGGCCAGAACAAGGCCAGACTCATAGAAGCGAAGGCGCTTCGGTCTGGCTTCGCCCCGCGTGAAAACATAGGCCCGCATGTCCACAAACGGCTTGTGTGCGACCAACTCGCCCTGCGGATTGCGTTGGAACCAATCTTCCAGCTTTCGCTTGTCCTCATCGGAAAAGCTGCCGCACCGCTTCACCAGATCAGGCAACTCCGTAAAGCGCCTTGATGCCTTGGCCGGTGCCTTGGCCAAGTTCAGGCGCTCCACGCCGAACACCACCTTGGGCACAGCCATCCAGCGCGGCGTTTTCCCGCGACACTCGTCGAAGATATGGTCGGACACTGCGGCCATCACCTCGCCAAGCGACAGCGCGAACGCCGTGACCGCCTCGTGATCGCCGATGTAGATCGGAAGCTCGCCGCACTTCTTCATGCCCTTTGGGGGCCAGTGTGCGAGCTTCCAGTTGAGCAGCCGGTCGCCGGGGCTGCCCGCTGATTGCGCCATTGCGGCCTCCTGAAAATGCAGTTTAGGCTATTTGCACAATCATACGACCAAACGAGCGCGGCCACCATCTGTAATAACCAGTGGCTATATGCGTTTGCGGCAGGCAAAAAAATCCCCCGGTCGCCGGGGGGAGATAGAGGGAGGAACCTATCTGGGCTGGGTGCTGAGGCGACCGGGGGAGCGGCGGTAACGAGGAGGGAAAGACCCCGAACTGCCGCCACCCCTCGATAGTCCCACATCAGAAATTTGTCGTCAATGATTTCTGACTATCGCTTGTTACGGGGTGTTAATGTCCTGTATTTCGGCATCATCCATGATGTATCGCTCAGCGCCCTTGATGTGCTCATCGGACACCGCTCCCGAATCCTCCGGCATGGCGTCCGAAAGACCCAGTGGCGTGAGCACGAAGTCGTCATCACTATCGGCACTGGCCGCCACCTGCTGCGCTGCCGGGCTGCTTTCGATGAACGCCTTGACGTACTCCCCGGTGATAGGACGCCGCCCCTCTTCGCCGAAGATCATGGAGCGGATTTCGGTATCGGTCTGCTGCTTCGTCCAACCCTCCTGCGTGCTCTTCGCAATCAACTGCTGATAGCGGCCACCCAGTTCCTGCAATGCCAGCTCGATCTGCTCCACCGGGTACAAGTCGGCCCCTGCCTGCCGCACCTGATCGCAGAACCGCTCCCACTGCTGCTGCCGGACATCCGCCGTCCGCATCTCATCGACGATGCTCCGGGCCAGCATGGTATTCATGTCGTCAGCCGTGTAGCCGTTCTTCTTCGCCGCGTTCATCACCTCGGTGAATTGCGGCTCGATCAGGCCCAGCGCCTTGTCCACCACCGCTTCATCCACACCGAACTTGCGTGCCTCACCACGCACGGTCTGGTCGAACGCCACCCAGCGCGGATCGTCACGACCAGTTCGCACCTGAGCCTTCGCCTCCGGTGGAATGAAGTTCGGCAAGTCCTTACTGATCCCGCTGTCGAGCTTGCGCTTCGGCGGCTCCTTCGGCAGCAGGTTGTCGGCCATGCGAGCTTCGACAACCTCGCGCAACTCGGGCGCATACTCGAAGATGTGATCCACGATCTTCTCGGCGTCACGAGCGGCCCGGAAAATTTCATGCTTGTCGCCCTTGAGCACCTCCAGCCAGCTTCCGGTGTACTTCGCGTGATTCTGGATGCGCCCCTCCACGCCGACCATAGAGGTGAGGAACATCGAGGCGATCTCCGCCCGCAGTTCCTCCTGCGCATACTCCGGCGAACCGAACGGGCGCTTCTCGTCGGGCGCACGCCGGGCCAAGCGCGAGTGATGCCCCGTCCAATGGGCAAGCTCATGCAGCACGGTGGCGTAGTAGTCGCCCTCGCTCTTGAAGCTCTCGCGGGGCGGCACGACGATCTTGTCCTGCCCGTGGGTGTAGTAGGCCGCGTTCTCCACCACGCCGAAGCCTGCGCGGCTGACCGCCGTGTGCTCGATCTCCGCACCCGTCGCGGCGATCAGCTTCTCGGCCAATTCGTTCGGCTGCCAGCCGATTTCCCGCTTGATCTCCGGCAGACCAACAATGTCGCTGCCGTTGAATACCGTCGCGAAGAACACTCGGGGCTTGCGGCGCTGCTGCTCCTGCTCTTCCTCGGCAGCCTCGTCCGCCTCGACGCGAGGCAAGGGCTTGCCCTGCTCGTCAACCTCCGCCTTGCGCGACGCTTGCGGCTGGCCCCAGTCCCAGTATTCGACGTAGGCCGCCTTCGCGCCCTTGCGGACGCTGTAGCCTGCATCGTTCGCCTGCTTGAGCGTCATCCAGCGCGGATCATCAGAGCCACGCTTGATCTGCTCCAGCAGCAGGTTAAGGACGTTGCCGCCCTTGTACTTGATTCCCGTGCCGGGGTTGAAGGGCCGGGTCGCCATGTTGTCCCAACCACTCTCCCACGGCAGGCCATCATTCTCTTCGATGCTCTCGATCAGCGCATTGGTCAGGCGCTGACGGAAATCCTCACGCGCAGCCATGCTCAATCCCCCTGATCGACGATCTTCTCGCCGTCAAATACCGGCGATTGCATGATGGTGTCCGGCATCCCCGGCTCCCACATCTCCGTGGGCAAACGCTCGCCTGACTCCACCACGGCTTCAATGTCTTCTTCGCGCATACAAGCTCCTATTACCTTTCAATGTCCGCAGCTTCTTCCTGCTGCTATCTCGGTTCAAACACGAAATCGACCTTGGCCTTGTCCGGCGACAGGCGCAGGCCCGCGCCGAACTTGCTCTTTGTCCGGGTGCTCACGAAGCCATGCACAGCAGGAAGCTCCCCCTGCCGGATCAAGGTCGCCGCCTCCGAGTCCGACAGCGGTCGCCCCGCAATCACCTTCCATAGCTTGAAGTCGCCGTTGTCGCACACATACTGGGGATAATCGCCGCCGCGCACGCGCACCGTCCCGCCGCACTTCGGGCACGGCACGCCAAGGTCGGGCGCGGCTTGCCCGGACGCCTGACCGGCTCCGCCGCCACTGGCGGGCTTGTCCTCGAAGACGAACTCGGCCTTGTGCTCCGCGTTCATCTTCAAACCCGCAGAGAACTTGCGCTTGGACTTGCTCACGAAGCCGTCAAGCTGCTTGATCTCCCCGTCGCGGAACAGCCGCTCGGCCTCTGCATCGGACAAGTCACGACCAGCGATCTCGCGCCAGAATTTGAAGCCGCAGCCGGTCTTGCACTCGAAGGTGCGCTGATTGGACAGCACATCGCTGCCGCACTTCGGACACGGCACCGCAAGAATGCGCTCTTGCGGTGCGGGCATCTCGCCTGCCTTCTGACGGATCACGTCGATGATGCTCCGGGTCATGGCGGCAATCTCAGCCATGAAGGCTTCGCGCCGGTACTGGCCCTTCTCGATCTTCCGTAGCTTCTGCTCCCACTCGCCCGTCATCTTCGGGGAGGTCAGCGACTCGATCCCGTTGGAGTCGAGGAACTGGATGAGGCCCATCCCCTTCTGCGTTGGCACCAGATGCTGCGCCTTGCCTTCACGCACGGCGTAAGGCTCCTTGCGTCGCCCCTGCGAGTCCTTGTCGCTCAGCAAACCCTCGATGATTGAGGCCCGCGTGGCGGACGTGCCCAGCCCGCGCTCCTTCATCGCATCACGCAACTCGTCGTCATCGACCAGCTTGCCCGCGCCTTCCATTGCGCCCAGTAGAGATTCTTCCGTGAAACGGGCAGGCGGCTTCGTCTGCATTGCCTTGGCTTCCACGCTGTCGGTACGCACGGCCTCGCCGGGCGCAACCGCGCAGAGCGCAGGCGTCTTATCATCGCCCGCCTGCTGCCCGTACACCTCAAGCCACCCGAGCTTGACGAGCACCTTGCCGCTTGATTTGAACGATTCCTCCGCCACCACGGTGACGCGGGTCGTCAGGTTGTATTCGGCTGCCGGGTGGAACGCCGCGATGAAACGGCGCACCACCATGTCGTAAATCTTCGCCTCGGCCTCGTCCAGCCCGCTGGGCCGCGTGCCGGTCGGAATGATGGCGAAGTGGTCGCTGATCTTCGAGTTGTCGAAGATGCGCTTCTCCTGTCGCACCCAGCCATTGCCGATCACCCGCCCGGCGTGCTCGGCATACGGAGAGCCGCCGAAGGTGCCCAACACCTCCTTCACCTTCTCCACGTAATCCTCCGGCAGCGCCGTGGATTCCGTGCGCGGATAGGTTGTGACCTTGTGCTTCTCGTAGAGCGATTGCGCGATGTCCAAGGTCTTCTTCGCGGAGAACTTGAACTTCTTGTTGGCCTCACGCTGCAAGGTGGTGAGATCAAACAGCTTGGGTGGTGCGCTGGTCGTGGTCTTCGATTCATCCCTGACCGAACTGGGCGAGACGCCCCGGCACTTGGCTACAATCGCTTCCGCCTGCGCCCTGTCCCAGAATCGACTGCCAGCGGCTGCCGCATCCTCGTCGCCATCGGCAACCTCAACGGGGGCCGAGGCACTGAACCATCTGCCGACATAGGTGCCCGCCTGCGCCCCAAAGGTCGCATGGACTTCCCAGTAGTCCTTCGGAACGAAGGTTTTGATCTCCTGCTCACGATGCACGAGGATGGCGAGCGTCGGCGTTTGCACCCGACCCGCCGTCATCATTTCGTAGCTCTGGGTTTGCCGCTCGCGCAGCCGTGTCACACCACGCGAGCCGTTGATGCCTACCAACCAGTCCGCCTCACTGCGACACTTCGCGGCGTCGCTCAGCGCGTCGAACTCGGAGCCTGAGCGCATCGAGCGGTAGGCATCGCGGATCGCGTCCGCAGTCATCGACTGCAACCACATCCGCTTCATCGGCTTGCGGCAGCCCGCGTGCTCGTAGATCAGGCGGAAAATGAGTTCACCTTCTCGCCCAGCGTCGCAGGCATTGACCACCTGATCGACATCCGCCCGGCGCATCAGCTTGTTCAGCATGTTGAACTGCGCCTTCGTCTTCTCAATTGGACGCAACTCGAACCGAGCAGGAATCACCGGCAGCGACGCGAGGTCGCGGCCCGCCGTCGCCGCCTCCGGCGCGTGGATTTCCACCAGATGTCCAATCCCCGAAGAGATCACCGCAGACGGGCTTTCCAACCACCCCTCCACCTTCGAGAACCCGCCCAGTGCGTCCGCGATTTCGCGGGCCACCGAGGGCTTCTCGGCCACGATCAGCATCTTGCCCATGTCACCCTCCTGTTACGCCACGCAGAACTTCTCGGCGTACCCGTGAATGCGTGCGGCAGCCTGCTGCTGGGACTGGGCCTGCTCACACGCCCAATCCAGAATCCCGTCATCCGGCTCGTAGGCGTCGCCTGCCCCCTTTTGTGCGGCGAACCAGAGCACCCGCATCACGAAGAGGGGGTCGCTATCCAGCCGCGTATCAAGGCGACGGCGCAGGAAGGCGATCACCTTGCGCGTTGCCCGCTGCAACCCCTTCGCCGCGCTGAACTGAGCGAACGTCCCGATCTCCACCGGATTCATGCTGGGATGAATCACCAGCGGCGTTGCCTCCTTGGCGTCCAGCATGTCCCAAAAGGTCACGCCGTCCTTGCAAACCATCACCACCTTGCGGCCTCCGGCCAAATCATCGACCTCAAGGAAGGTTCCCGGCTGGAATCTCATAGTCTTCATCATGAACAAACCCTTGTTGTTGGACGGCTGAACCCACCGCGTTCAACCCGCAAATTTCAATCATATCGGCAACCATTTGAGACGGCGGCTTTTTGTTGTTGTCGATATAGTTTTCAATCATTTTGGATATATTTTGATGCCCGAAAAGCTCGCCGATCTGGGCACTCCACTCTCGCCCCTTCTTAGTCAATTCAAAGGATTCATCGACCAGATCGCGGCTCAAAAACTTTTCGACGTGGGTAACAACTGTAGATGGCCTTCCAAGCTCATTCCTGCTCATGAAGTGCAGCAGGCTCTGCTCCTTCGTCCATGCTTGGAAGCCCGGCTCGACCGGCCCGGCCTCCCACAGCCGCTCCCCAGTCGGAATGACACGATGCCAGCGCAGCGTCGCCACCTCGGCAGGCAACGCCGCCAAGTCGGCAAGACGGGGCGTCTCGAACTGGCAAGGAATGCCGCAGTCGATCAGATTGCGGGTCAGATGCACCAGAACCTGCTCTTCGAGAGATAGGAGGTCAAAACGCCGGTTCACAGGAACATCAAGCGCCATCGCGTTTGGCGCTTCGTGGGTGTGCTCCCCGCCCGGTTGCCGAATTGCCCGGAATCGGCTGGGGTCAAACCCGGCCCCATTCATCCGGGCAATGGCCTGCAAACGTCTAAAGGCATCTGGCGTGATCGCGCAGTCTTTCGCTCGCGGATAGGTCATTTGCCCGCGCTCGTACAGCGACTGCATCGCCCGAGCCACCGACCCGATACCCTGTCCAGTCGCCATGCTGGCCGAGAGTAGAATTTCATCGTGGTTCATCACCCGGCCAGCGAGCGTCGCCATCTCGCTCCGCCCGGCTTCGGCCACGCCATCCACCACCGCATCGGCGGGGACATCTTGTCCGGCGAACACAGGCACCTTCGCGATCCAGTCGCCCTTGGCGTCCGCCGCTTGCAGGGAATAGGTCATCACCCCGACCACGGGATGCTGCTCTTGCAGCATCAGCAGCATCGACCCCTGCACCCGGCCAACCGCCCCGGTATCGTTCGACATCGAGCCGATCAAGCGGTCGATGATCCTGCGGGCATCGCCTCGGGCTGCCGACAACTCATCGAACGGGGCGGCAGCCGCAAGCGCAGCCTGAATCTCGCCCGGCGCAAGCGCCTTCAAGCGCACTCGCAGGGCGCGGCTGCGATCTTCCTCATCCAGACAGAAGCGCAACACATCGCGGGCGATCACATCGCCCTCTTGGTCATCGTCGGTCGCAATGTAGATGCGTTTTGCCGCCTTGGCGGCCTTGCCGATCTCCGCTGCCAGCCGTTCCTTGTCGGGCTTCAAGCGGTAGGCCGTCTCGCGGTACTCCGAATCGACCGCAAGCGGCTTGAAGCCCTCCGGGTTGGTGCCGATGTGGCCCACGGTAGCCATGACCTCCACATCGCGCACCCCGGCACGCCAGAGCATGTTGGACATGCCCTTGCGCTTGCCGGGCGCTTCGATGATGAAGAGGTTGCTTGCCATGATGCCAGCCTCCCTACATCGCCAGATGGCTGGCATCAGCAGCCGGTGCCCGCTCCGGGGCGTCCGGCAGGCGATTCAAGCACACGCCACCCAGAACATCCCCATCCGGGGCATTGAGCAGGAACCCGCCTTCCGCACCCGCAGCGGCAATCTTCTCAGCCGCCGTGGTGATGCTGGCCGCGATCTGGGCATTCGGCCCGGCCTCGCCCTGAAAGGCGTCGCGACGCAGGTCAAGCTCTACGCGAACGCGGCCATTGGCACCAGACGAGACTTCAACCGGCTCACGCGGCACGCTATCAACGCGCTCTACCCGCCCGACCGCATTGCCGTTGGCATCATGCAGGGCAAAGCCAGCCCCAACGCCATCGACCCACACGCGCTCCGCTGCCTCCAACAGAATGCGCTTGATTTCACTGTTACGACCGATGTCAGCAAACGCTGCCGTCTGCGTGTTCTCCAGCGTGACAAGCACGAACCCCGCAAGCCGGTTTTCGGCTCCCGGCTCGGGAAGGTGCCCCTTCGCCATCCAGCCCCATCCCGAGCAGTTCTTGTCCTCCCATGCGCCCTCCGAGATTTCCGCCAAAAGGCGGGCTTCATCGCCCACCCTGACGGCGCTGACGCCACCGAAGGAAGCGCGCATCAGGGAGATGGCATCCGAGCGAGCGTCCCGGTCGCTCATGCCCTCTTCCAGCTTCACGATGGCCGTGTACTTCCCAAGGGCGGTGTCGGTGTTGAAGCCCATGAAGCGGGCCTGTTCGCGGGTCACGACAGCGGGTTGCTCCTTGCCCTTGGCGGCCTGCTTTTCCGCCGCGAGCCGCGCTTTGATGCGCTCGGCAAGGAACTCGGCAACCGCTGCCGCATCTTCCCCGCTCACCGAGAAATCGCCCCTGTGCGTATTGACGTTGAACCCCGACTCCATCGCCGGAATCAGGGTCTTCAACGCCGCCTTGGCATCAGCACTGGAAAAGCTGATCTGGTAGAGCTTCTGCGTCCCCATGCAGAAGCCCTCACGCCAACTCGGGATCGTCGTCGGAGAAGCGGCGCTCGTATTCCTCGAACGGCACGCGCCCCTCCACCACGGCACGAAGATCGCTCTTCTCGTCGCGGTTCAGTTCGCGGAACAGCGTCTCGCGCACCGACTGCGGCGACTCGTAGCCATCCGCGATCTCACCCTTGGCATTCACCAGCCACACATCGCCTTCACCCTGACCGTAGCCCGGCTCAAAATCCGGCGCGGTCACGATGAAACGGTACTCGCCATCCGCGATACCAGACCAGCCATCCTCGGCCAGATACACCCGACCCGAGTTCATCGCCTCGTTCATGTCGATGACGCCATCCTTGGCGAGCGACGGCTCTTCACGGTACTCGAACTTGCCGACCATGTTGCCGTTGGTGTCGTGCAACGCGAACACATGCTCGCCGTCCCGCACCTTCTCCGCCGCTCCGCGCAGGAGAAGCGACACTTCCAGATTGGCGTCATGCTCGAACGCCGCGTTGCCCGTCTCGATGGCGAGACGCACGGTGCCATCCGGCACGTCTCCAGTCGGCGTGACCGTAGTGATCTCGACGCGGCCAACGCGGTTGCCGTTCACATCCCGCAGCGCGAAATCCGCATCACCGATGCTGGAGTGACTGGCGATCTTGTCTGCCGCCTCGTCGATGATGCGGGCCACTTCCTGATCGCGGCCCAGATCAACGAACGCGGCATTGCCCGTCTCTTCAATGGTCAGCACCACGTACTCGGTCTTGGCCGGATACGCATCCCAGAACGGCTCGTCACCAAGCGCCTTCACGCGCTCAGGGTTCAGGGGCACCTTGTAGCTGCCGGTGATGCTGTCGGCACGCCCGGATTCAAACTTCACGCCCACCGTGGTGCCACGCGGGTCATAGACGAAATGCGGCCCTTTCACGTTCGGCACGCCATCCAGCAGTTCGGTGATCTGCTGCTCAATCGCTTCGCGGGCCTGCTCCTGCCGCTTACTCAAGCCGCTTTCACTGACATCCATGTGGGCCAGCTTGAAGTGCTGTGCAGCCAGTTCATGCAGCCGCTCGTTGAGTTCCAGCGCCTGCGGCAGATGCAGGTGCGTTTCGTAGTGGATGACCTCGATCCAGTCGCGTTGCTCGGGAGTCAACTTGGCGAGCTTTTCGCGGTTGATCTTCGACTGCTCTTCGATCTCGCGCTGGTTGTCCTTCATCGCTTGCGCCACATCGGGGTGATTGCCCCAGCGGGCTGGATTGGTCTTCTGGAAGATGCGCAACTGCGGCACCTCATGCACCGGAATGGTGATCCCCATGTGGTGCTTGCCGTCACGCTCCCCGGTATCCCATTCAGGCGAGAAGCCCTCATGCCGCAGCCAACCGTACATGTTCTCCGCTTCACTGCGGAAGCCGTTGGGGAAGTCATAGACCCGCTCACGGATGCTTTTCAGCAGCTTCAACGTCTCGGCGTACTTCTCCTTCGCGTAGTCCTGAAAATCACGAGCCACGTAGGGGCCGCTGTCGGGCCACCGTTCGGCAAGGTGGTCACACACCTTCTTCGCCGACTCCGGCGTCATGAAGCTGACCCCATTCAAGTCCGGGCTGGGCAGCTTCAACTGGATCGCTGGCTCGCCGTTGTTGACGGTCTGCGAGAAGGCTCGCTCGTGCTTGTCCAGCACGATGATCCGCTCGCCGAGCAGCGTATTTTCGTGGCGACGCGACGTTTCCCCCCAACCTTCAAGGGACTTCATCAGCGCACCGACCACCTCGGTCTTGGCCTCTTCGGTGACGGTCGCCCGCAGCGAGTTGATGCGAGGCTCCAACGCCTCCATCACCCGCGCCAAGGTCACATTGGTTTCACGCTTCTCCGGGGTGAACGGGTCGCCGGAAACCGACACCACGCCACCGGACGAAGCGCCGACAACCAGCTTCTCACGCCCGCCCACCTCGACATCGGCATATTCCCACGGGGCGACGCTGCCAGCGGACGGACGCCAAGTCGGCTCCGGCAGGCCCAGCTTCGCCAGCGCCACACCCGCCAACTCCTTCGCATCGTCGAGCGTCTTGGCCTCGCGCCCAGCCTCCCAAGAGGCGGACGGCTCGGGGAAGTAGTCGCGCTCTGCCAGAGGATCAATGGTTCGCTGCTCCGGGGCTTCCGGCTCCGGGGCGCGGTACTTGGTGAGCCACTCGGGGCCGAGGGTGTTGCGCACCTGCTGCAATGCCGCCGCATGATCGGCGCTCACACCCGGATAACTGGCGCGTTCCCAGTTCGCCCGCAGGGCGGACTTCCAGTTGCGACCCTTGGCTTCGCGGAAGGCGTCCAGAGCCTCCTGCTGAGGCTTGGTCAGGCCAGCATCGTTCACCTGCCCGGCATCTGCCGACACATCGCGCTGCGCTTCGGCCACCCACGCCTCAGACATCTTCTTGGCTGTCGCAAGGGCGTCCTCCGCGTCCGTGGTGTAGTACGCCATCTCTTCCTGCTTTTCCTCGCACCATGCCGTGTTCTTATCGGGATAACGCTCGGACAGGCGGTACAGGTTGATCGTGACACGCCACTCCCCGTCCGCATGAAGTGCGGTCATACCGGGAAGGGCTTTAATTGCATCTCGTGTTTCTTTGATAGAAGCCATCATTTCCTCTCAATCGCTCACGCGGCAGCGCCACGTAACCCTTCCCCGAAAAAGCGCAGGGCGTCCTCAAGACGCCCTTGTTTTTCCGGGGTGATGTATGCGTCGAAGTTCATGTCCATGTTGGACTCGGACATGCTGTTCACTTCGGCCTCGTCGTCATCGAGCACCACGGTCACATGCAGCAGATTCACCGCCGTCTCGCCGTCGCGCTCAAGAAGACCGAACTCGATCACGTCATCGCGGTCGGTGAAACTCGCGAAAACGCCCTGCTGATGATCGCCGCGAACACACCAGTGCTTGCTGAATTCCTCGACACCATCCTCACGGCGAACGACGCCCTCACCGGCAGCCTGCGGCACCGGCAGGCTGTCCATGAAGGCGGCGATGCGCTCGCGTAACTGTTGGCACGCCGGGCTTGTCATGAGCGACCTCCTTCCTTTTATTCGGGGATCAGGCGCGGCCAGTCGAACACGGCTGCGTCGCCAGTCATCGCCTCGATGTTGGCAAAGCGCACCTCAACCGGGTGCGACTCCATCCACGAAGCACGCTTGTGATACAGGTCGATGAACTTCACCAGTTCGTCGATGTTCGGGAACTGGGCGTGGCGCAACGCGCCAAGCGTCACCAGTTCAATCGGCAGGCCGCGCTGGTAAAGCGCCTTGACCACCTCGGCAGGAGCCTTCTCCTGCACTTCGGTGTGCGTCTGGCCCACCACCACCGGATTCATGTCCGCGTAGATCATCTGGCCACGGCTGCTGTTCGCGCCGATGGACATGCCTTCGGCACCGTGCTTGTCGATGTCCTCGAAGTGGTAGCGAACCACTTTCAGCAGCGCACGGCCAAGACCGTTGCGCTCGTATTCCGGCAGATCAACCTCGACCAGCGACAGATTCGGAACATCCACCATCTCGCGATCCGGGTCGATGAAATTGCCAAAGGCAGCCGTTTTCGCCTTCACTGCACCCGTCTTATCTGCATAACTCATGTCAGCACCCTTTCCCCATGAATACACGGCGTAATGGTACGCCTACCCATACCAAAAATCAATTTTTTGATATGTTGTTAGTTTCGTGTCGTTATGGTTTTTTGTCAAGCTAGAAACCGGGGTTGTACCCTCCTTGTCGGTGCATCGGCTCGTAATCCCACGGCCCCCGCTCCGGCATCCCCATCCGGCTCGGGTCACGGAACTCGATGTACGCGCTCGGGTTCTGCCCGATCTTGTCCACCACCTTCAACAACTCCCTGCCGACATTCGTGGGCTGATCGCCAACCGTCGCGAACTTGATCTCCTCGATCCCCTTCCGCATCAGGTTCGCCACCTGCAACGCTGCTGGCTTACCGCTCAACCCCTCAAGGTGCGTCATCGCCCCGGAGAGCTTCGCCATGCTCACGTAGGCATGACGGGCGTGCCGCTCGATGTCCGGCTTCTCGCCGTTCTCCAGCGCCTTCTTGATGTACTCAGCAAGCTCTTGCAGGTGTCCGCCATATCGCGCCGACTCCGCCTCGAAAAAGGTCTTCGCCGCGTCGATGTAGCCTTTCAGGTCTGCCCCACGGCCTGCGGCCTTCTCGGTTGCGTAGCTGGCACGAGTGAACTCGACCAGCGCCTGCGTCTTTTGCCTGCGCATTTCCTCCGGCGACTCGCCAGACTCGACCAGCGACGTGTGCAACTCGCGCAGTTGCGGCAAGTGCTCTTTGATAGCCCGGTTGACGTAGCCGTCCTGCAACCACAGGAGCACGTTCCGGTCATAGCTGCCCGAACGCTCCATTTCTTTGAGGTCAGGGATGACCAGCTCGGGAATGATCGGCTCACGGTAGAGCGATGGCTGTTTGGTTTGTGCGGCGGTACTCATAGGCTGTTATCTCCCGAGGCTGGGTGCAGGTGCGTCATCTGCACTGACGGCAACGGTGGTCGCCGTGTAGTTGGTGTGGGTGTCGAGGTTGAATTCAGGACGGAGCAGCTTGGCAGCCGCCTCGAACAGAAGTGCGAGGTCTTGGCGACAGTCCATCACCTCGCCGTCGAACACCTCCGTGATGAATGGGGCCACCTCGAAGAAGCGAGGCGCGGGCCGCTCCGGGATCGCGTGCAACGGGAAGACTGGATTCGGCTCGCGCATCTCGAAGCGATAGCCGAAATCCCCGACACCCAATCGCCGGGACAAGTCCTGCGCAATACACAGGATCGACGGCAGCGCCACCTCGGCCACATCGTCCGCGTGCATCACGCCGCCATCGTAGGCAAAGCCCCGCCCAGCCTTGATCTCCTGATCCGCCAAGCCCGTCACCAATCGTCGCAATTGCGACTCGAAATCTTCGTTCGCCATAGCCGCTCCCTTCCGGTTATTGCGGCCTTTGCCGCGATTCAAGAATGAGGTTTGCTGTATCCAGCATTCGATCCATCGCCGCACGATGCCCATCGAGCACATGGTCGTATTTCATCCCACCAAGGTGCTCGTACTGGGCAATCACAACCGACCGATCCAGTTCCGGCATCTCACGAAGCCGCAACACGTCACGATAGGCTGCGGCCTTGTAGACCTCGCACATCAGGCCCACGCTGACGCCGTACATGCGCTGCAAGACGGCCTGCTCCGCAAATGCAGGCGCAGCAGCGGACGCGAGCAGACTTGCGTGCATCTCGGCCTGCTCGACCACCGCACGCAAAAGCCTGCCCACCATTGCGTCGGGATTCGTCTGGTAGTAGTCGAAAAGATTGACCAGCCCGTAGAGCTTGGGGATGGCCTCAAGGACACACAGTCGCCGGGCGGTCGCCATGTCAACCCCCGCCGAATCGCGCTCGAACCGCTCCGGCTGCATCTTGACGGTCGCATCAAGCAGCTTGGCGATCATGCCGGGAGGCAGGAGACGCGACTTGTCAGGATCGACCCGTCGCCACTTCCACTCCTCGGTGACGACATCCAGCATCGCACTGGTGACTGCATTGAACACTGACGGGAAGTCAGGCGAATCCTTGTCCGCACCGACGACCGCAAGCCCCACCTGCCGCAACGACGATAAGCGCCGCATGACCTCCGTCATGCTGCGCAAAAGCTCTTCGTCATCAAGTTCGGCACTCGTCGCTGTCGCAAGTCCAACGATGCGCGAAGCCAACTTCAATCCCGCGCAGCGCCGACGCACTTCCGCACCGGCCACACGCCGAAGCTCATCAGCATCTACCTCGACAATCGCACTGTCATCATCCAGCGACGCATCAAGGCTTTGCAGGGCCGCAGGATCGAATCCGCTCACGGATTGAACCTCGGAGCAGGATCAACATCCTGCCCGTGGTCATGAGAAATGATGCGCTCGCGAACGAGCGTATGAATGGCGACGCGCTCCGTGAGGCGACGCCGACGCCCCATCATGGATTCTTGGATGGCAAGAGACAGGGGCCGCTTGATCGGGGTTTTCTGTTTATCCATAGCCAATCTCCGAGATTACATGAGCAAAATTGTACTCAATTATCCCGGTTTTTGACAACGACGACTAAACAGACATCAGAAAATTGTCGTTATGCCTTATGAAGCCAGCACTGACGCGCTCCGCTTGTCGCCCATCCGAAACCCGGCGCTCACAGAGCGTCAGCTTTCGGATGGGTCTGCACCCGAACTGCTCATTTTTTGGGCGATAGCGAAGAACTCGATCAGCACGGCGAACTACACACCTACCCCCATGCTTTATCCACAGAATCTGGGGATAACCAATAGCCCACACTCAAACCGCCGCCTCAACCACCCCGGCAAGCTCGTGATAACGCGCCAAGAACAACGCCTTGGCCTCCTTCGGCGCGAGCGGCACAATGCGCTCCGGCAAAGGGCGCACACCGACGATCAATTCCCACTCGTCATCGTGCTCCGGCATCAGATCGCGCTGCTCGGTCGCCAGCATGACCAAATCGGCCTGCTTCACGCATGGCGGGATACGCTCAATCCCGAACCGGGAAAGAACCGCCGCCTCCACACGCTTCTCGACCGACTGGTAGTCGGGCAGTAGCAGCTTGAGCGGCTTCACCATGTCGCCCACGAACGCCTCGCTGGCATCATGAAGAAGGCCAGCCAGCGCGTGCTCTTCGGGAACCAGCCGACTGACCAGCACCGAATGCTGGGCCACGCTGTAAAACTCCCGCGTGTGCCCGGCGAATCGGCAGATGTTCGACAAGGCGTGCGCCACAGCTTCCACCGTAAAGCGCGAGCCACCGGGACGCACAAAGTCGAAGTATTCCCCCTCGACCGTCAGGATGTCCGGGCGCATCATCCGATCACCTTCCGCTCACCCTTGCCGTCCATCGGCGTGACCACACCTTTTGCTTCGAGGGATTCAAGCAACCGCGCTGCCCGGTTGTAGCCGATTCTCAGCTTCCGCTGCACGAGGGAGATGGAAGCCCGACCCTCGGCCCGCACGATCTCGGCAGCCTCATCCAGAAGCTCGTCATCGCCCTCGCCACCCGCCACATCAGCAGCCCCGGCCTCGCTCGGCCCATCACCATCCATCGAAAGCTCCTGCTGCGATGCAGCCGCCTTGGCCGCAGCCGCAGCCGCCTCGCGCTTGGTCTTCACTTCATCGACAGCAACGTGCGCCTTCACCAGTTCGAGCAGAGCAGCCGCATCAACCTCGATCTTCTTGCCCTCAAGCTGCCCCGGCTCCAGTCCCTCGAACTCCGCGAGCTTCCGGCGCGTCGCCGGATCAAGGCGCGTGACCATCACCTCCAGCGACCCGACGACCGTGGTCAACACTTTCGGGGGGAGGCTAGGCCCACGCATCACCCCTCGCGTGACCTTGGCCTTGCCCTGCCCCTTCGCCTCTTCGAGCTTGCCAAGCAGGAACGGCCCGGCATTCTCGCGATGCTCTCGAATCGCCTCGATTGCCGCATCGGCGGTGACGGTGCCCGCCCGCACCAACTCATGCACGTCATGATTCGCGGTCGCGAGCAGCAGCATCTGCTCGACCCGCGCTGGAGTCTTGCGCATCACTTCCGCGATCTTGGCGTTCGAGTGCCCCATCCTGTTCAGGCGCAGGTAGCCCATCGCTACCTCAAGCGGCTTGAGCTTCAAGCCTTCGGCGCTGCGCAGCATCACCTCGACCCGCTCGGTGTCGCCGCCCTTGAAGGACACGCAATCCACGAAGGCCAGTTCTGCCCCCCGCTCAATGGCGAGCAGCGCCCCACGGCGGCGGCAGTGCCCTTCAACGGGCACGATGCGCCCATCGACGGTCGTTCTGACGACGAGCGGCGGGACGTAGCGTCCGTTCGCGTAGGAGTCCGCAAATCCTTCGATGTGCGCGATTACCTCGGGGTCGCTGTAGTCGCGAAGGTTGAAGCCCTCTTCCTCATCGAGCAGACGCGGATCGACGCGGAAGAGGTCGGTTTTCTTTACACCGGCCACGCTGGGGTCGGCGGCCATGCCTTTCAAAGAGGACGTTGCCATTGCTTTTGCTCCTGCCGGTTAAACGGGTAGATACTGGACATGGACTATACTACTTGCTAGAATATCCTTAGTCAAGACTATACTCCATGTTTTTAGGAGACATTGACAGGACGCAACAGCACACGCCGGGCAGCACCCGGCTCTTGTTGTTGCGCGTTTGAACGATGCACACAGGCGAAGCGAACACGCATGACGACCCCTGACTTACCAAGGCGTTCGACGGACATCTCCCAACCACCAGAACCACTTGTCTCCAATGAAGATTGGTCGGATTTCTGCGAGTGGGCACGAGATGGCGGCTACGACCAGTCCTACTTCAATCGCTGGGACTCCAAGAGCCTTGCTCTACAGCAGCAATACCTCGACGAGCGGGACGAGCACAACCAGACGGAGAGCCAGCCATGACTACGCACGCAAAACCGAAGGCAACCACAAAGCGCATGACGCCGGAAGAGTTCAAGGCGGAAATCCAGCGGCGAGGCTGGACGTACCGCGCTCTTGCGGAGCGATGGGACGTATCGGACAACTGGATCAGCAAGATCGCCCGGAACGAAAACCGTCCGCTCCACTGGGATGATGCGGTGCGTGGCCTGCCTATGGTCATGAAATAGGTGCAAACACACATGCACCTGAATCCATCTTTTTATTGACCGTTTATGGACTCTGCTCCATAATTACAAACAGCCCGGCACTGACCCGCAAGGTCAGACCGCCTCGGAAGGAGGCTCGGGAAAGACAAGAGGACTTGATATGCACATCAACTACGGCATCGACGCCGGAGCCAGAAAGCGCGGCGAGCACGCTCCGGTGGCGTGGAACAGCAAGGTTGCGGTGAACGGTCACTGCCTCATGGTCGGCATGTCCGGGGCAGGCAAGACCTACAACCTGCGCAAGATGATCCGGCAGATGCAGGACAGCAGCGAAGGCAAGCCCCTGCGCTTTCACGTCTTCGACGTGCATGGCGACATCGAGATCGAAGGCGCGAGCAGCGTCATGTTCAGCGAACAGACCACCTACGGCATGAACCCGCTGCGCGTGAACCCCGACCCGCACTTCGGCGGCATCCGCAAGCGGGTTCAGGGCTTCATCACCACGATCAACCGCGTCATGCGTGCGCTCGGCCCCAAGCAGGAGGCCGCCCTTCGCAACATCCTTTACGACATCTACACCCGCCACGGCTTCAAGCAGGACGACCCCTCGACGTGGCACATCGACGAAAGCATGGCACGCCTTGTTTCGGACGGCTCTGATGGCCGCCTCTACATCGACGTGCCGATGGCGGAGAAAGACGACGCCAAGGCGCTCGGCGCACGCTGGGATTCGCTCCAACGGTGCTGGTTCATCCAGACCGAGGACTATCAGGGCGGCATCACTCGCTGGGCACCGAAGACCCTTGCCCGCACCCACCCATCCATCAGCGATGCGCTGCGCATGGCCCGGCACATCTTGCAGATGAGCTTTTTGGGAACTGGTCAGGCCGCAATCACCAATCTTGAAATTGCCAACAAGGCAGCCGCTGCCTACCAACGCAAGCTGCTTGAGGCACTGCGCCGGGGCGACAAGGCGTTTGCGGACGAGAAGCTGGAGGCCGATCTCGACAAGGCCAAGCAGAAGGCCATCGACACCTTCACCGAGTACGCGAACTCCATCGTAACCGGGCGCGAACTCGGCGACCTCATGAAGTACGACTCGACCGACGTGCTCAAGAGCGTCGTGGATCGCCTCGAAAACCTGAACGCCATCGGCATCTTCAAGGCCGTGCCGCCGCCGTTCGATCCGGCCTCCCAAGTCTGGCGCTACAACATCAAGGCGCTGAGCATGGAGGAACGCAAGCTGTTCGTGCTCTTCCGGCTGGAGGAAATCTTCGCCGACGCGGTGCAGCGTGGCGAGCAGGATGATGTGGTTGAAGTGGTCATTCTGGACGAGGCGCACATCTACGCCGACGACGACCCAGACAACATCATCAACAACATTGCCAAGGAAGCGCGGAAGTTCGGCCTCGCGATGATCTGCGCGAGCCAGTCCCCTACCCACTTCACCGAAGACTTCATCTCTTCGGTGGCGACCAAGGTCATTCTCGGCATCGACGAGATGTACTGGCGCGGCTCTGTCACCAAGATGCGCGTCACCGAAGAGGCGCTGGCGTGGATCAAGCCCCAGAAGACCATGCTCGTGCAACTGAAAACTCGCGGCGAAACCCGCAACGACTGGCGCTGGACGCTGATCGGCTAGGAGCGCCTATGGACAACCTGTACGAACTGATCGGAGCCAGCACCGGCATCGCAGGGGCGATTCTGCTCGCCATCAAGTGCCGCTTCTCCGCATGGGCGTGGCCGCTATGGATCGTCTCGGGCGTCGCGTGGATCGTCTACGCGCAGGCCACGAGCACCTACGGCCTGCTGGCCCAGCAGGTTGTCTTCACCACCATCAACCTGATCGGCACATGGCGCTGGCTCATCCAGCCCATCGCCCAGAAAACCGGGGTGCGGCTGGCCGGGACTCCAGCCGCGAATGCAGCTACTCCAACCACAGACAGGAACCAGTGACTATGAATCGTCAAGAACTGATCGAGCACATCGCCGAGGCCACCGGAGAAACCAAAGCGGCCTCCGGGCGCTTCTTGGATGCCTTCATCAACACCGTTCAAACCGCCGTCGCCTCTGGCGACAAGGTTTCGCTGGTCGGCTTCGGCAGCTTCGAGACGGTATCCACCAAGGCACGTCAGGGCCGCAATCCGGCAACCGGGGACGTGCTCACCATCGACGCCACCGTCCGGCCCAAATTCAGCCCCGGCAGCAACTTCAAGGCGCTGGTGAAGGAAACCTTGGAGAAGTGAAACCCCATGCGACCGGGGCTTCGGTTGAAGCCCCGTTTGCCCAGCCCCACAAGAACAAGGAGTAGAAAGGTTATGAGCAGCTATCTCACCCTCGTGGTTCGGACGCCGGACAACGATCCCGACGCCAAGGCTCGCATCCAAGAGGGCTTGCGGATGCTTGAGCCGTACCGCACAGCCATGTCCCTTGAAGACGAGATGACCGTCCTTGAACTGATCGAGCAGCACGATGACTTCGAGGACTACATCGCCGATGAGGCGCGAGCGAAAGCCAAGGCGCTTCATGCCGCCGCCGAAGCCCATTGAGAAGGGTGCGGATCGAATGAACGACCTGACCCCCGACGAAATCGCGCTGATCCAGCAGCGCCGCGCCGAACAGGCCCAACGCGATGCAGCACAGGCTTTTCAGCGAAAGGCCATTGCAACCGCACATGCCTTTGACGATTGGTCGGCCACGACCGGCGAAGGACTGACCTTCTCCACCTTCGTCAACACCTTCGGCTATCAGGACGAGGACGGCAAGCAGATGTACGAAGCCGTGAAGCGCATCCTTGATGCCGCTTGGCCCCAAGCCTAGACCACTGGCTACAGAAAGGAACTCCAATGGCAACAACCACAGCACGGAAGTATCCCCGCATCGACGACGCAGAGATCGCCCGACTGCGGGCGATGTCAGTGGATGACACGCTCACTCTGCTCGGCCTGTACGCCAAGCTCGACCGGGATTACCAGCCTCACAAGAGCGCCCAGTCGAAGCGCGTCAACGTCTCGGTGGACTCCACGGTGATCGAACTCGTGGTGACAGGAGCCAAATGGTATGACGCCCGCGCTCAGCGCGGCGGAGGCGGTGCCATCGACCTGACGATGCACCTCTACCGCGAACCGTTCGTGAAGGCCGTGCAGCGCCTGCAAGCACGGGAACGGGCACTCCAATGAGCCAACCAGCCCGCATCCAACTCCAGCGCAAAAAGGGCTGGAAGCTACCGCCGAACACCGTATCCGTCGCACGGCCCCACAAGTGGGGCAACCCGTACTCGGTCGAGGAATACGGTCGCGACCTCGCCATCGCCAACTTCCGTCGCCGCCTAGACGGCATGAGAGCCATCGGCGCTCTCGATCTGTCCGAGCTACGCGGCAAAAACCTCGCCTGTTGGTGCAAGCCCGGCGAGGCGTGCCACGCGGACGTGCTCTTGGCGCTGGCCAACGATGAAACGCAACCGTGAGGACAGCAGCCATGCCGACCCAGTACCAGATTGAGAAAGCCGCAGGCATCGACGAGGCCATCGCTCAGCACATGATGGCCCGCTGCACACCTGCGGCCAACAACGCGATGGAGCTTCTTCGGATGCAAGTCGCGAGCTACGAACCGGCAGGCTTCGCGCTGTTGCAAGCCGCCGTAGAGGACTGCCGCAAGGAAATCGCGGCACCGACACCAACCTGACCCACGGAGACACCAATGGAACCAAAGGACGACCGCGACGCGCTATTCGCCGTCATACGCGAACTGGAGACGCTGCACACCAACTGCGTCAACAAGGCCAAGTTCATCGACAACGTGATGAGCGGCAAGGAGCAAATCACCTTCGCCACCATCGACCGCTGCCGCGAAGCCCTGATGCAGTTGAATCAGGCCCATCACGTCTTCAAGAGCCTATACGAGAAGCACAGCAGCACCGCCGAGGTGCAAGATCGCATGAAGGCCATCTGCGATACGAACCGCACCACGGCGGACAAGGCCAATGCCGATCTCAAGGCGATTCTCGCATGGGTTCCGCCCGGCCCGATGTCACGGCGCACGGACAACTGAGGGCTTCACTGTGGCAGCATTGTGTAAGCTATGTGGTATCAGTGTGGCGCTATTCGCGGTGCTTGTACCCGCACTGGCGGCAGCCAGCGAGCTATCCGGTCGCGTGGTAGGCGTCGCGGACGGCGACACCCTCACGCTTCTCCACGCCCAGACCCCGGTGCGCATCCGGCTCGCAGAGATCGACGCACCGGAGAAGGCCCAACCATTCGGACAACGCTCGAAGCAGTCACTGAGCGATCTGTGCTATGGGAAAGAGGCGCTGGTCGCCGTCTCGGCTCAGGACAAGTATGGCCGCAGCATAGGCCGGGTCTGGTGCGCAGGCACAGACGCCAACGCGGAGCAGGTGCGACGCGGGATGGCGTGGGTCTATGACCGCTACGCCACGGACAAGACCCTCTACCCGCTACAGGATGCGGCCCGGCAGGCGCGAAACGGCCTCTGGGCCGATCCAGCGCCTGTCCGACCGTGGGAATGGCGCAGGCTTCCCTGATTCCAACCACCCCGCACCTGCGGGGTTCTTTCCATTCGGGCTTCGCTCGCCCATATCGCAGCACTCGCAGCCGCTTCTGGCGGTTCCTGCTGCCACCTTGGACACTCCCGCTCCCAGCCCGGCAGCCACAACCGACATCTCGGTGCCCCCCTTGCCTGCGGCGCGTGCCACCGCTCCAGCGCCGCCGTCCGCGCCCGCAACAGCGCCTCCAGACAGCACTGCAACGACCGCCACCAGTAAAGCCTTCATGACTCCCTCCAAGCCCGCCAAGCGGACTGCGTGACTGAGTTATTTATGTTAAATCCCATCCCCGCTCACGCGGGGAACACTCAATCTCGTGCTCAAGCCAGCCGACGACACGCGGTTCATCCCCGCTCACGCGGGGAACACTCTTCGCACGATGAAACACTACGGCGACATCCGGGCATCGTAATCGGTGCCACTCTCCAGAACAGGCTCTTCACTGAAATCCAGCCCGCCCTCGACCTCGACACCTCGCTCTTTCATGTCGCGGATCATCCACTCGAAGGCCACGGTGAAATGCGGGATGTCGTAGCCCGGATCAGCCGCCTTGATCTTCTGGGACAGCGTGGCGATCTCGACCTTGATTGCATCATCGGTATCGTCCAGTTCCCACGCATCGGAATTCCCTTCCAGCGCAGTCAGGTGCCGTGCCTGACTGAAAGGCTCCCCTCCGACCTTCACAGCCGCATTCAGCCGCTTGTAAAGATGGCCGTCGCCCTTGCCTTGCTCCAGATGCGAGTCAATGACCCGCAGGAACTCCACATGCGCTTCCGGCGATGCCACCAAGTCTTTGTAACTGCTGTACTCCATTCAGACTCCCTACCCGCCATGAGGCGGCTTTATTTACGTGATCGACAGGAGCCTCAAGGCTCCACCCCGGTGTCGGCCTCTGCCCTGCTCACGCAGCGCAGGCGGTACTCCGCCATCAGGTTGTTGAAATGCTCGGCCAGCACGCGGCGGTCAGAACCCGTGGGATTCGGGTTCCCGACCGGATGACTGGCGTACCGCTGCTCATCAGCGCCGTACACGAGGTAGTCGCTCCGCGCTCCCTTCGCGTCCAGTTGATCGAGCACATAGGCCGCCCCTGCGCGGGCGAAAAGCTCCCGCGTCGTAGCCCAGTACGGGGCAGAACGGGTTTTATCAAGCTGCTTGGCCTGCTCGTGGAAGGCCGTGTCGCGCCCGTTGGCACCGGAGCGGAACGACAGCGGCAGATCGACCTGTAGCTCGCGTGCCGCCTCGACTGTGCAGGCCAGTGCCAGATTGCGCACCATGTAGGCGATGTTGCCCTCCACCTTGTCCTTCACCTTGGTGAAGCCCGGCTTGTTGTCGCACCCCTTGCGCAGCGTCTCGAAGATTTCCTCTTCCATGCCGCTCAGCGCCTCCCACACCACAGCACCCGCTGGGCCGATTCCCGTCTCGCTGAACGAGGGATTGCCCTTGATCGCCTCTATGTGTCGGGCCGCCTTCTCCGTGAAGTCCGTCGCGGCCTTCTGATGCAGCGACTCCATAACGTCCTTGAGATGCCGCCGCGTTTCCTCGCTTTGCAAGTAGAGCCACGACAGCGCGTTGTCTGCGCCGCGCCGGGCGTTGGCCGACGCCCGGCTGTGGATGTCCTCCGCGTCGCCCGGACGACGCTTCATCGCGTGAGACAGCGCACCCATGACGCTGCCACGCGGATCGCCCTCGCGCTGCTCGCTCGCATAGCCCGCCTTTTCTCCCAGATGGAAGTCAAGCGCGTGCATCCACTCGTGCGCGAGCGACCCTGCCCCCTTCATACGGGTCAGGTTGATGACAAACCGCGCAGGCTCGAAATGGGCCAGCGCCGCGTGCTTACCGCCTCGGCCACGGGAGCCGAAGGCCACCGCAAGCTCGCCGTCGAACGACACTCCACTCGGCGGAATGTCGAGCGCGTCAGCGAGGTCGCACAGGCTGTCAAAGGCCATGTTCAGCACCTGTTGACGCTCGTCCTGCGGCAACCAGTTGCCAAACTCCACGGCCCGGAAACCGAAGTGCTCGATCAGGTCGTCGGCAACAATGTCGCGACCAGAGCGCCAATCCTCGCCTGATCGCTCCACCCGGTCGAGATGAGGCCGGTGAAGCTCGCGATCCTGATCGGCCTTCTCCGCCTCAGCTTCCTTCTCCGCCTCGGACTTCTCGCGCTTGGCCTTGATGAGCGTGCCCCATAGCTGCTCTTCCGTCGCAGTCTGGCCCCAACCGGCCACCCGGCGCTCGCGCTTGCTGATCTCGCTCCTGATCTTCTGAGGCACCACCGCCTCGGTGTTCACGTTTTCGCCCCAGCCGTAGGAACGCTCGGAGTCGTACAGGAGGTGGCTTGCATCACTGCCAATCGCCACCTGAAAGGCCGACCCACCATAGATGTAGTTGCTGTCGCCGCGCCCGGCCTTGAAGAGCCGAATGCAAGCGTCCTTGAAGTCATCCAGTGTCTTGACCTCAGCCATCGCGTCACGCACCGCGCCGACAGCGCGGATGTACTCGCCCTCGGGATCATCCGCGATCATGCTGTGTCGCCGATCAGGCTCCACGTTGATTGCATCCTTGAGATACTTGATGGCAATGGCCGCCTGCGGCGTCACCCCGTCCTCGCGCATCTGCTGGTAGTTGAGCGACGCCCAGACGTTCTTCTTGAGCACATAGGTCTTGCGCTCCATGTCGTTCATGGAGTCAAGGTCTTCGATAGTCAGCGACCGCCGCGCATAGTCCTTCCGTGCGCCGCCGATCTTTTCACCGGCATCGACGTGCTTCACCTTGCCGTCACCCGGCGCTGCCGCGTCGGTCTGCACCGTCTCGGCAAGCTCGCGCAGCTTCTGCTTCGCAAGCTCCTTCGCGTGGTCGGCCATCAGCTCGTGGCCGCGCTTCAACGCAGCCCCCAAAAGCCCGGCCAACTCGACCTGCTCCGCGTCGGCCATCGGCACGAAACGGCTGGCAGTCAGGGCCAGCAGGCGAACGTCGCCCTCAGTGATGTCTGTCAGCGGCTTGGCACGCACCGAGCCACCACGCTCCGCTTCGTTCCCGTCCGTCAGGTGCTTCACATCGGACGGCAGTCGCGGATGGCGCTGCCGCAGTTCCTCCACCGCAGACACCACCCCGGTGATAGAACCCCAGAGCAAATCCGGCATCTCCAGCTTCTCCGGGGATGCCCCCCACTCTCGCCAGTTTTCCACCGCCTTCGCCACTACCGGAGCAATGCCCTTCGCCTCCCGAATAGCCGCGACGATCAGTCCACCCGGCCCGGCGCTGTAATACTGCTCTGGGCCAATGTCCATGATTTCCGGCGCGAAGCGCACGTCCTTCAAGGCGATGATCTGGCCCGCTCGCGTTACCCACAAAGGTGCGGCATACGGCAAATCCACCTGCTGCAAATCTTCGCGCTTCCATCCATCCGCCTGCGCGGACTCCAGATCGGCATAGAACGGCACCAACGCATTCTGCCGATAGTTCGCCCGATGGAGCCTGTCCGACATTCCGTAATGGCGGCTCACGGTGTTGCCGCCCAGAAGAGGGAATTCCTGCCGCGACAGCCTCGGGTCTGCCTCGGGGATCGCGCCTGACTCGGCAAACGGCTTCTCGAACGGGTTGACGACAGGTGTCCAGACACCCTTGTTCTCAACCGCAAGCACCCTGTCTGCAAAGGCCGCCCACTCGCCATCCATACCCGCTTCCGGCTCGGCCACGAGGCGGATTTCATCCACGGGCATATCACGCAAATCCTCTGCGTCCAACCCCGGACACAGACGACGCAACTCCGACAGCGAAAACTCAGTCTTGGTGGAGAAGAATCGGAGGTACTGCTTGAAGTCGTTGTTTTCGTAGCTGCCAACACTCACCGGCTGCGGCTGCTCACCAAACCCCAAGTCCTGCTTCGCTTGCGTGAAGCTCTCGTGCAGCGCCCGGCGCTCATCCGCCGTCACCTCACGATCAGTCGGCCAGCCGTACATGCGCTGGTACAGATCGCGGTCGCGAATCTCAAGGCACGTCACCGCCACGCCGCGCAGCGGTGACTCCGGCACTACCCGAAGCGCGGCTCCGAACCGCGCCAGATCAAACCACTTGATATGACGTTCCACGAATCCATCCGTCAATCCGCATCCCGAACAGCCGTTTCTCGGACGGTGGCGGGTAGTTCAACATAGGCAGCGAGGCGAGCAGCGAACGGCGAGACATCGCAGGGCTTGCCGTCGATCAGCACGATCTCCAGCCCTTCGATGCACGAACGATCACGCGACCACCGGGCCACAAGGCCGCCCGTCGCGTGCCGCTCCTGCTCATCCTGCACGCCGAATTCAATCTGCACGGTCGGCGCATCGTCACCGGGGCGCGTCGCTCCCGAGATCGACAGATAGTTGCGCTCGTCCTCGAACTCGCGCACCACCTCGGCCCATCCAGTCTCGATCCCGGCCAGCGCGGTCGAGACAACCTCGCCGATGTAGGCCAGATCACGGCGAGCGTCCGGCAACAACTCGTCCTTACGGGCTGGGATCATTGTCGGCCTCCGCATCTGCGCCCTTCTTGCCGCGCACCATGTTCACGAAGTCCTTGGCGATCTCCTTGAGCTTCTCCATGATCCGCTGGATGGTTTCGCGCAGCTTCTCCGCGTGGGACTTGTCTTCGCCCTCGAACAGCGGCGCATTCGCCGTGTTCTTCTGCATCCGCCCGTGCGAATTGTCGAGCCGGTCGCGCAGCGCCTCGAAATGCGGGTTGCCCTCGGTTTCCGGGTTCAGCAGTTCCTCTTGCCCGCGACCGTACTGGCGCACCCAGCCGTCAAGCGCCTTGTCCATCGCCTTCTTGTTGGTCTGGGCATCCGGGGATTCAGCGACTGCGGTACGGAATTTCTCGTGCAGATCGGACATCTCGCCGTTCGGCTTCATCTTGTCCATCACGTCCTCGACGGACAGCCCGGTCTGTCGGGCACGCTCTTCGATTTCCTTGCGGACGTTCGGCAGGTTGCCCGACTCCCACAGCTTCTGCACCGCGTCCTCGTAGGCATTCGCCGCCTTCTCGGCCTGATCGACACGGTATTCCGAAATGCGAGGCAGCACCGCCACACCCGCTGCGGGCGCTTCCTGCGCTTCGCTGCCATCGCGCTCGCGCAGTGCTCCCGCGAGCGACGAAGCGACCTTTCCCCCCGCCTTCAACGCAGCCCCTGTCAGCGCAGCCGCACCGCCGAGCAGCGACATCCCACCCTCGGCCAGCGCCTGCGCTCCGGTCTTCACCTGCTGCTGCCCCTGAGTCGGGCCAGCGCCGGGGATCATGCCGCCCTGTTGGACAGCGGCATTCACCCGCTGCAATTCATCGGGATCAACCAGCATGGCCCCTGCATTCACCTTCTTCGCCACGCCCATGAGGGCTTCGTAGGTGGCCCGGTCAAGCGTCACCTTGTCGCCTTTCGCCGCCGCCTCGGCCTCGGCCTCGGGCACGACATCTTCGTACTCGGCGTCCTCAATGTGCTCGTTGCGGCGCTCCGGCTCCGTGACAACCTCCGGCTCGATTTCCGTCACGACCTCCGCCTCCGCGTCGGGCGCAGCATCGGCCTGCTGTACGGCGGGCGGCAGACCAGCGCCCTCTGCCGTAGAGGCAGCCGGGTTCTGTGCAACTGCCGCATCAGCGGGAACACCATCAATCTGGGGGGGCTGCACTTTGTCGGCTTGTTGCTCAACTGGCTCTACTGCCACTTGGTCAGCCGGGGCAGCCGCAGGGGCTGCCGGAGCTTTCTGGGCCTCCGGGGGGATGAAGTTGGGCAGCGGCTTTACATCGCCGCCGTCCTGCTCGTCGTAATCCGAGAACGCCTGATCTTTTTCTTCCAAATCCATGATCGCCACCTTTACCTTGTGTCGCCTTATTTAATGATCCGGCTGACGGCATCCTTCTGCGCACGCTCGTGCGCCGCCTCAGCCTGCTTCCTGATTCGAGCCATCTTCTGCGACGTGTAGATGGCAAGCAGGGCTTCGACCCGCTCCTTCTTGCGAAGGATGGCCTCGGCCATGTAGTTGTTCACGCCAACGGCGCGGTTGTAGTCAACCCAGAGCGCACGACTCGATACCTTGGTGATGTTGTTGTTCCACTCGGCGTCGCTGAACCGACGCCCCGCCTCCGTCAGCATCATTTCCGAGGTGGACATCGTGTCGTAACCGCCAATCGGCGCGGTCGGCAGCGTGCCGTAGCCATCCTTGTCAGACAGCCACTCGGCGGGAGACTTGCCCTCGGCAGCGGCCAGCGCCGCGTCCGCATTCGCCGCCGCGACTTGTGCTGGCTCGAACTTGACGTTCGGAGCCACGCCGCCCGGAGGGACGTTGCCGAACAGGATGGCGTGCTGCTCCTTGGTGTCCTTGCCCAGAATCGGGTAGTGCTGCGGATTGCCGTCTTGGATCGGGAAAGTCGCGCAGAAATACGGGGCCGGATCGGTCTTCCAGCCGATTCCGGCCTGCTGGTTGAAGACATGGGGCAGTTGTCCCGGATTGAACGCCCCTCGCGCCGCGTTCTGCGGGAAGGCGGTCGCCCGAGCCGCATCCTTCTGCGCCGTGCCATAGGTGAAGTGCAAGTGCTTCACCATCGCGTCGCTGGGCGTGTTGCCGGACAGGCCAAGCTGCTGCCCGGCCTTGACTTCCATGCCCTGCTTCAAGCCGGTCGCGAAGCCGCTCATGTGGTAGTACGCCACCACGTCGCCGTTGCCCCGTTTGATGAGGATCGCGTTACCAGCGGTGCCACGCTTGCCGATGAAGGTAATCACCCCGTCTGTCGTCGCGTACAGCGGCTGCGACGCGCCACTGGTCGAGAAGTCCAGACCATCGTGCATGTGCGGCTTCTGGTTCGCGCTGCCAAAGTTGCCGGAGCCACCGCCCCGGAACTTGCCGAAGCGCCCGGAGACGGTCTGTTTCTCGGTTGGCGACACCATGCAGGTATCGGCGACAGCCAGCGCCGTGGTGCCCGCGAGCGCCACGGCCAGCGCCGCCCTTAGTACCTTGCTTGCCATGCAACCCCCTTACTTGATCGCATTCGTCACGTTCTGCTTGGCAGCACGTTCAGCGGCAACAGCGGTCTGGTTCTGCGAACCGGACGACTGCACTTCGAGGGCCACAAGCGCCGCAAGCTGTGCTTCCATGCGCTCGTACTGGCGGTACTGCTTCTCCTGAATTGCGAGATCAAGCGCCTTGACCTTCAACAATTCGACGAGAGCACCGCGCTCGTTCTGCGCAGACATCACTCGCGCCCACGCATCGTATTCAGCCGAGTTGCCCGCGTACCGCTTCACCTCGTTGCGGAAATGCACGGCCAGCGGAATATCCTTGCCCGTCTCCGTGCCGGTGACGCCGGAGTAGTCCAACTGGATTTCCTTGAGCGAAGCGATGGCCGGAGAGATCAGCGCATCCTTGCGGGCCTTCGCCAGCGAATAGGCTGCCGTCGCAGGCGTCGATCCGGCAGCCGTGGGCACGGGGCCATCCGGCACGCCGACCATGTTGTTCACGAACGCCACCTTGGCGTCGTACAGCTTCTCGCCTTCCATTGCAGGCTCGAAGAGCGTCGCGACCGTCAGGCTTGCGCCGGGGATCGCGCCCACGGTCTTGCAAAGCCCGGAATCGACCTGATCCTGCGTGCAGAAATCCTTGTTGGCCTCAATCAGCGCACGCTGCCCTTGAATGGGATCAACATAACGCCCCGGCGCTGCCACCACCTCGGACATCACTCGCGCCCGGCGCTCGGTCGCCATGTCCGCATCGCGGTTGGCGATCACCTGCCGCGTCGAATACACCTTGCACGGCGAGTACCCTTGGCCGAACTCCCCGCCATAGTCGAACCGCGCCTGCTTGACCCGCTCGGTCTGCGCGAGCACGTTCAAACTGGTCGCCACCTGCTGCGAGGCGGTGCGGCTGCTGTCCGCGATCTGGTTGGCGGCCATCGCCTTCTGCTTGGTGAGCACAGCAATCGCCGAGGTCAGGCGCTGCGAGTTCATCTCCAGTTGCGCCGAAAGCGCCTTGTCCACCGCTGAGATGGCTTGGTTGAGCACCTTGGTTGCGTTCTGGAACTGCGGAGCCACCCAGTTCTCTTGGTACTGCGGCGGGCAGTACGCCGCATAGGCCCACGTCGAGGACAGGACAAGGGTGATGCCGAATGCAGCCTTCCAGCGGCGTGCTTCCTGCGATTCATTGAATCTCATGCTGCCCCCTTTCACTTCACGGTCACGTTGGCGGTGTCAGCCAGCACCTTCTGGTACTGCGCCTCCAACGGGCCGGACAGCTTGTCGGCAGAAGCCAGCAACAGCGCCGCGAGATTCGCTTCGAGGCGCTGGTTCTGCTCGTATTGCTTGTGGTGAATCCACACTTCAAGGCCAGCCATCTTGGCCGCCTCAACCAGAAGGCCACGCTGGGTCTGGCGGGCCATCGACCCTGACCACTGCTCGGCCTCCTTGCCCCCGAAATACTGATTCACGCGCAACTTGAGCACTTCATTCGGGGACTTGCCCCCAAACTGGGCAGACTGGGTGTTGGCAGCGTCGATCATCGCAAGGCTGTACGCTGGCACGGAGAGCAGCGCATCCTTGCGATTCTTCACGACCATGAAGGCTTCACCTGCGGGCGTGCCGCCAGCGGACTTCTCCAGCTTCTGATCGGGTGCGCCCAGTACATGCTGGATGTAGGCATAACGCGCCTCCGTCTGGAGGCTGCCTGCCGGGGCAGCATCGAACAGCAAGGCGGCGTTCGTGTCGCCACCCGGCAACTGGCTGGCCGAGCAGAGGCCAGCACTCGCCTCTGCGGCGGTGCAGAACTTGCTGCGGTGCGTGTCCAGACGCGCCTGCATCGCCTGCGCCGTCGAGTTCACCAGACGCCCCGGAGCAACATCGGTCATGCCGACAGTGGTCTTCGCCTGCACGGCAGCCGACTCGAAGGCGATGTCCATCGTCTTGTTCTTCGCGTTGGTGCCACACGGGTCGTAACCCTGCCCGGTTGCCGGGTTGTAGTTCAGGTAGGCCGTTGCGACCTGATCGCTCTGCCGTTGCGCACGAACCGCGTTCACAAGCTGCTCGGCAGCCTGCCGCGTGCCATCGCTGACGATGTTGGCCGAAAGCGCCTCCTGCTTGGTCGCAACCGCCACCGACGAGATGATCTGCTCGAACTTGGTCTGCATCTGCGTCGAGAACGCCGTGCCAAAGGCCGCGATGTTCCCGGACACCTCGGCGGTCTGGGCGGCAATCTGCTGGATCGTCCAAGTTTCAGCCGGGCCGAAGCCGTAAAGCGCCGCGTAGGCCACCCCACTACCCAAGGTCGTGGAGAGAACCGCAGCAGCGATGATTTTCTTTTGTGCTTTCATATCACTGCCCTGTCAGCATGGGCATACGACGATCCGTCGCCTGCCCGATAATCGCGTTGGCCGCCATCGCGCTCAGCGCGGCAGTCGCAAGCTGCTGCGACTGCGCAGCAGCGCAAGCCGTGGTCGTGCAATCGCTATTGGCCTCCGCCCGTGCATCCGCGATCATCGCGGCGTAGGCGTAGGCCGCCACTTCACCCTCGGGGGCCAGCGTCTTCTCGCTGAAAGCCCCCGCGTAGTTCACATCCCACCCCTGCATACCATTGGCCGACAGCGAGCACATGCCTTGCTTGGCCTCAGAGACGGTGCAGTAGGTGTCACGGTGCATGGTCAGCACCTCGGCATTGGCAACCGCCTTCGACCCCACGCGGTTCGAGGCGAAGCTCGCCATCAGGCGGGCCGCGTCCTTCTGCCGCTGCGAGTCAGCCTCGACATGCAGCTTGCCGTTCTGCTGCGCCACGCACTTGATCGTCACAGGCTGTCCAAGCTCGGAGTCGAATGAAGTGACTGCCTTCATCACCCGATCCGACATGCTGATCGCGCCCATCGCGGTCGCAAGCTGCTTTTTCGCCGTGACCTCCGCCTGCGACTCCTGATGCGCGGCCACGCTCGTCTGCTTGACGCTCACGGCCCACGCGGACGCCTCATTGCGCAGGGTATTGATGAACGCGATCACCGAATCCCACGACAGCGCATGAGCGGGCACGGAGGCCAAGGCCAGTCCGTACCCCACAAGCGTCCCTGCAATGACTTTCTTCATCCTCATCGCCTACCCCCTTAGTTGAACAGGTTGCCGATGGACTGGATGAAGCTGCTGTTGTCGCTGGTCTTTTGCGGAGCCGTCGCGCTCTTCGCGCTCACGCTCTGCACGCTGTACGCGCTGGGCGAAATGCCCGCCAGTTGGGACTGCAACGCCGAAAGCTGCGAGTTCAGGTTGTTCAGGTTGTTCTGGGCGCTTGCCACGGCCTGCTGCTGCGAAGTGCAGTTGTTGTATTGCCATGCCTGACAATTCGCCAACTGCTGCTGCGCCTGCTGCAACTGGTATTGCGCCGGGCCGACCTGCGCTTGCACGTTGGCAATCTGCTGGTTGAGCGCGTTGATCTGGGCATTGGTGCCGCCCATGTCGCTGCCTGTGCCCGACGAGCCGCCGAAGTCGGTCTGGGTGCCGTTGAACGGGTTGGTGCCCACGGTGTAGGTGCCGCCGCTCGTGCCGCTGTGGTACTGCGAACCGAGGTTCGGGTCGATCTGCGACATGCCCTGCTGCACGAGGCCGTTGGTCATACCGTTGAGATCGCCGAAGGAACTCAGCCCGTTCACCTTGCCGATGGCCTGATTGATCGGCGATGTCACCATGCCGGTGACTTGATTGACCGCCGTGCAAATCTTCTTCTGCGCGTACTTCATCACCGCGTCCTGCGCAGCGGACAGGATGCTGGCGAGACTCGGGATGGAGAAGGAAAGGTCGAAAATCTGGCTCAGGCCCGAGAAGCAGTCGCTGCCAACATCGAACAGCGACTCCACGTTCGGCGTCGCCGAGGCAAGCTCGGTGTGGATGTCGAGCGCCTGCTTGATCGAGTGCCCGATGGTGCCGTCCTTGGTGCCCGTGGCGCAGTCCTCGGCGTCGGCCTTGATGTTATCCGCCACCACAGAGGACTGCTGCGAGATCAACTGGCTGCTCGCGCTCGCCAGCGTGCTGCCCGAGCCGACCGCCGAAACGGCGTACCCGGCGAACATCACCGACACGCCCAGCGCGACGCCGATGGCGATCTTGCGGTCGAAGACACGGCCCACGGCTGCGGCCACCGGATTCATTTTCCCGTTAAACATCTGAATAACTCCCCATGATCTGCAAAATGCGAGTCAGGCGCTTCCCGGAAAAGATTTCCCCCAGTAGTTTCGCCTTGCTGAACGCTTCCAAACGCCGCCTGACGGCTGCGACATTGGGTGATTGTCCGGCCTCTTCTTCCAGCAGGAAGCCCAGCCGTTCCAAAAATTCCTCGTTGTGCTGACCCACGAACCGAATCAGGTACATGCACCGCGTTGTCGTCAGGTGACACAGGATGTCCGCAAATTCGCGAGGAACGCGGTGCAAGACCGGCAAGCTCGCCTCGACGAAGCGTTGCAGGTCTTGCACGAAAAGCTGGATTTCCAGCGCCTTCGGCGACTCCGACTCGTTGTAGTCCACCGCCCACTTATCGACGCGATCCAGCGCCAACAGGAAGTTGAGCAGTTGCACATTCCGCGTCGATTTCGCGAAGTGGGCCAGAACGCTATGCGACGTGAGATCAAGCGTCTCGATCTCAGGGATCGGGACGCCTTTCAAGTCGCTTGTGCTTGCTTGCGCAGTTGAATCCAGCATGGTCAAATTCACGAAACTATACCCAGTTTCTAATTCTCTATCAAAAACCCCGGCGTATCAAGATTCTAACAACGGCCCGATCATGGAGCCGGGCCATCATCCGTCGCCACCTCAAGGTTCCTGCCGTGCTCCAGCCGGAACCGCTCCTTCAACGCCTTGATGACATCGTGGTCGGGTTCAGGCACGTAGAACTTGCCGACATGGTGATTGCGCTGCATAAGCTCCATCAGGGAGCGCAGATCGTCCCTGTCCACATCCACCTGCATGTAGGACTTGGTGCCACTCAGCTTTAGCCGCAGACTGCCTTCCGGCGTCTTCTGGCCGATGTCGAAGATCGTTCCATCGGTCATCAGCGCACCCGCCCTCGACTTGGTGCCGGGGATACTCAGACGGAAGGCATCGCCGCCATTGAGCACCTCGAACATGATGCCCTCGCCCTTCTTCATGTCCTTCACCCCGGCGTCGTAGATGCGGAACGACCCGTACATCGAGCGTTGACGGAACTCGGGGTGCTTCGGATCGAGGTACTCGTCGATGTAGTCGCAGATGTCCCGCGCATCCAAACCGATGGGCAGTGCCTTCACCATGTCCGGCGTAATGCGATCCTTGAGCAAAACCGCCCGCTGCCGGTTGCCCTCTTCATCGGTGAACAGGATCGGAGAACCCAGCTTCTGCTTGCTCGCCAGTTCGCACGCCCGGAAGATGTTGCCTTGCAGCACGTATTGGGTGCGGATCACCTTGCCATCGGGTGCGGCATCGAACTCGGCCATCACCTGCTCGGCCTGCCGCTTGATATGAGGCATGGTCGCCATCTTGTCCGGGTCGAGGCTGATCCATGACCCGGAGAACAAGTCCTTGCCCTGCGTCCGCACGGTCGCCAGCGTGATCTCCCGCACCCTGTCCTCGCCGGGGAAAGCCACCTTGGCCCGGTACTTCGAGAGCAGGAAGAAGTCCTCCTTGTCCTTTGGTAGCTCGACCGAGGTGATGACCCCTTTTCGCTCACCCTTGAACGGGTCTTCATGGGTGAGGCGAACACCGGGACGGAAGGCATCAAGGTTCGTCAGAAGCCAGTCCGCCCGTTCCTTGGCCCCCTTCGCCCCAGCCACATCTTTGCCGTCGAGCAGTACCGACAGCGGCTCTTCGGACTCGCGCAGCTTGGTCGGCAACTGGCGACGCACCCAGCCGTCCCTCATCCCTTCAAGCTGCTCGCGGAAAGAGCGCAGCGAGCCGCGTTCATCCACCGCTGGCTCGGCCCGGTACAGCTCAAGCCCGGCCTTCACCATGCCAAGCAGCTTCTCGGAGCGGATGGGGAAGATGTCCTGCTCGTACCGCACCGTGACCAGCTTCACCGGCTCATCGAAGGTGCTTCCAGCCGACCGGATCACGCCACTTTGCAGTTCTTCTTCCTTGACGATCTTGGCCTTCCACTCGAAGACATCGACCTTGAACGGGTTTTCCCCGCGCTGCTCCAGTTCCTCGATCTTGTCGGCAAACCGCTCCGTGAGCGTTTTCAGGATTTCCTCCTGCTTTTCCACGCTCACCATCATCAGGCGGCCCATCAACTTGTTGATATACGGGCACTCCTGCGAAAACCGCGCAGCATCGTCCAAGTCGTCCTCGCTCGGCAGGTTGATGTCGAGCAGTTCGGCCACATCAGGGTTCTCTGCCAGCCATTCCAAGGCGACTCGATCCCCCACATCGTTGAGCAGATCGAATTCCTCGCCTTCGAGATTCGCATTCTCCCGGTTGCTTGTGGTGTTGGCTGACAGCTTGCGCAACTTCGCGTTGTGCATCATCGTGAGCCGCAGTTCGGCAGGAAGCCCGGACTCCAGTCCAGTGATGACAGGCGGAACCACCTGATCCTTACGGTTCACCCGCCCCATCCATTGCAAGAACTCCGCGATGTTGGCGGCCTTCTGCAACACGATGAAGTCGCGTTGGCGAATGTCGGAATCCTCGAAGCGATCCGTGGCGTGCAGCGAGATGCCCGTGGAGCCGGAGCGGGTGATGACGATGGCGTCGTACTTGCCGTTCTGGAAGCCCGCCACGTTCGCGACCGCATCCGCCTTCGCATGAAAGTTCACGTCCCACATCGCCGGGTTGGCTGCGTTCGGCGTGATAGACGCCGTGCGCCCGGACACCTCGGCCACCGGATGACCTCGCTGCTGCAACTCCTTCTTCACTACGTCAATCGGGGTCAGCGGAAGGTCTGGGAAGGCGCGAATCTTCTCGCGCACCCTGTCCTCAGCCTCTTGGTATTCCTCGCTCTCCGGCTTGATGCGCTGCACATCCCCGTAGCGCCCCTGAATCTTGATGACGCCAATCCGGTCAAGCATGGACTCAAGCAACTCGCGGTACTGCGGCGGCTCGTCGAGCACCACGTTGCGCATCGCGTCGTTGATGCTCGACACGAGCACGTCGCGGCGAGCCTTCTCTTCTTCGCTCAACGCCCCGGCACGCTCATCCAGTTCGGTCAATTCCGCCTCCAGATGCTCGATCCCGGCGCGACGGGAGATCACCTGACGCAACAGCGACTCGCCCGTGTTCTCCACGGCGATCACCGGCTTGCGCCCGTTGGAGAGATCGTTCAACGCGGTTTCCACCGCATCCTCGATCTTGATACCCAGCAGGAACTGCCGGTTGAGGCTGTAGAGGCGCGAGCCGAAGTTCATGCTGGACGCCTGCATACGCGCACCCTGCCTGTCCTTCTCTGGGATTTCCTCCCAGTCCTTCTTGTACCCCTTGTTCATGTCGGAGACGGCCTTCGACACGTCTCCAGCAAGGTAGGACATCTCGCCGATGATGTCGGAAAGCGCATCGGCAAGCTCGACGTTGCGCTGGCGTCGCGCAGCGTCGGGATTGCGCGTGTGGAAGGTCAGCTTCGAGAAGTCATGTTCGCGCCGGATGAGTACCCCGTCGCGAGCCATGTTGGTCGAGATCGCTTCCTGCAACGCCTCGCCACCGGCCTTGAGGGTATCCGGGAGCGTCCGCAGATCGACCGAATCCGGGAAAATCTTGTTGTAGATGGCGAAGTTGGATACCCCCTTGAGCGGGGTTGCTGACGCATAAAGCACCGCGTCGCTGTTCGCCACAGCCTGCCCGACCGTCGCGGACAGATTCGACGCGCCAGAGGCAACATGCGCCTCGTCAAGAATCAGCATCCCGTTGTTGGCCGCGATCTCCGTCAGCAACGCGGCCTTCGGGTTCTTGTGGTACGCACGCATGAACTGCGAGTAGGTCGCCAACACCATGTCGGTGTCAGGCTCCACTGCCCCGCTCGTCAGAGCCGCCTTGCGCTCCTGTGGCGTCGTCGCCCGGTACAGAACCTCGTTTTCAGTGCCGAACCGCTTGACGCTCTCGCCATCGTTGAAGATGAACAGCTTTTTGAAGAGGTGCTGACTGCCGATGTCGCTGATGTCCCGGAAGATGTCAGTGAACAACTCCGGTTTGATGGTCAGGAACACCGGCATCTTCTCGTTGAGCTTCGCATAGCGCAGCATTGCCGCGACGAACCGCCCCTTGCCCATGCCCGTCTGGTCGGCATTGATGATGCCCCGCCCCTCTTCCACCGCCTTGATGGCGAGGCCGATGGCATCCACCTGCTCCGGGCTGAAATACCGGGACAGTTCCTCTTCGTCGTACCGGAGCTTCCCGGCGACATACTTGTCGATGCCACCGAATCGCGATTCCAGATCGTTGAGCGCGGCGTAGGTGGCTCCCGCCATGTTGATTGGCACCATAGCGGTCGGCTCGCCGATCCGCGACGCCGCCTGATACGGCGCTTGGAACTCATTGACGTGGCGCTCTGCCGGGGCACTGAGGTCGGGATAGTCCGACAGCACCGCCTGCGGCACTGGCTTGCCTTCCGCCAAAGCCTTGTCGATCACGTCCCGATGCGTGACAGGCGTCTCCAACCTGTCCGTGATCTCCGCCAACTCTTCCTGCGTCAGCTTGACCTCGCCCCTCTGTGCGGCAGCCAGCTTCTCACTGGCCCAGTCGGTGACGCCGTACTTCAAGAACTCAAGCCGCTTGAACCGCGCAGCCGCCTCGCTGCCGGAGTTGCGCGTCGGCACACCGATACCGGAACCAGCACGACTCGCGGACACTTCGCTATTCCATGCCTGCAAAGTCATCTGCCACGGCTCGCTCTGCCCGGCTCCGCTCGCCGGTTGCGCCGCGCCAGACTCCACGACACCCGTTTGATTGGCCGTCCCCGGCGCTCGTGGCTCACTCTGCTCGCTACCGGATTTGACAGGCCCGCCCTGCTCCGGGAGCGCGGCATCTTGTTCCGATGCCTCGACCGCCGCAGGCTCACCAAACACGCTCAGGTCAGGCTCGCCGCCGAGCGCCGCAATCACCCGCTCCGCGTCCACCCCATTCTGGGGCGCAAGCTCACGAAACTCAGCGAGCACTGCCCGGCGCTGCTCAATTCCCTCTTGAACATCGCGAACTTCCAGCGCAAGGATGTGGCCCTTTCCACGCGCACGCTCCACGTTCTCCAGCCGCGCATAGATGTCGCGCAGCCCGGTCAGCGCGAAACCAAGTCGGTCGCGCACCGGATGCGGCAGACCGGACAACACGTCATCTTCTGCAATGGCATCCGCCGCTGGCCCTTCGTCTTGCTCTGCGGTACGCACGGCAGCCGCGCCCGCGTCAAACACCGGCTCTACGCCGCCCAAGGCCGACGCGCTGACGCTCGGTTCTGCAATCTGCTTTTTCACCGGCTCGGGCTTCGGTGCGTCGTAGCGTTCGATGACATGCCCAGCCCACTGCCACAGATCGTCGTAGCTCGTGATGATCGGCAGCTTCTCCGGCACTTCGGCCTGAATTGGCTCGGGTCGCTTGTCGCCAATCACCAGCAGCCGGACGTTGAAGCCAGCCCCGTGCCGTGCGTACAAGCGGCCATCCACCTCGGTCATCCCATGCACCTCGTAGTGGTCATGGATGTAGTTGAGAAACGCCTTCGCGCCACCCTTGATGGTGCCATCCGATTGCGCACTGTCTGCACCGAAGATCACCACCGAGCGGCCTGCATCCTTGCGGGCCTCCAGCGCCCGCAGGGGGATGTAGTGATCGAGCTTGCGCACATTCGGAATCTTGTCGAACGCCTTGGGTGCGTCCATCTGCCCGAACGGCGGATTCGCGATGGTGTAATCGAAGCCCTGCTCCATCCCGAACACGCGGCGGAACCCCACCTCAGTCGCATCACCAAGATGCGGCTGAATGCGCCCCGTCTCCCGCAGGGCGGCAAAGCGGTTAGCATCAAGCTCGACGCCAAATACCCGCACCGCTTCCGGCAAAAGATTGACCAGACCGCCATTGCCTGCGGTCGGCTCAAGCGCCGACTTGCCAGTCAGATCATCGTTGCCTACCAACAGGCGCTGAGCGATGACCGACATCGGGAGCGGCGTCGAATACTGCTGGAGGAACACACTTTCGGCGGTGCGCATCCGCGCAGTTGGCAGACCATAGTAGAAGTCCGTGGCGAGCCTGAATGCCGCCTCGTCGGGCTTGCTGGCGAGCGCGGTGAAGCGGCGATAGCTCGCCGCCTCGACCGCCTCCTGCAAGTGGTGCAACTGATCGTCCGAGGGTTCCCCGTCACGAGCGTGCTTGCCATACACAGTCTTGGCAAACCGCACCAGATCGGGCCACGCTGTCTTGCCGCCTTGCCTGATCGTCCAGAGGAACCCTTCCGCGCACGCACGCAATTCCTCATCATCCGACGCCCGCAGGAACGCAGGCCGCCCGAGCTTCGCAGCCTGCTGCGATCCCTCCGCGACAGCATTGTCCGACGACAGCCGAATGAAACGCCCCGCTGGGGACTCATAGACGTACTGGCCCGCCCGGTTCTGGCCGAGAGGCCGCGAACGCATGGTCAGCGCGTTCAAGTTTGCACCGAACTTCTCGGTGATCTTCTCCCGGAACACCCGGTCGATTTCCGCTGGCTCCACTTCAACGAGCGGACAACTCTCGATGCCGAATGCCGCCGCGAGCGCCTTTGGGCGCAGCCGCTGATCGTCACCGTGGAGGTAGTAAATGCCCTTGTCGTAGCGCGGCGAGCCGACCACAGGAAGGAAGCCAATTTCGCGCAGGCGGGCCGGATCGCCGCGATCCTGCATGTCCAGCACCACTAGCCGATGCTTCCCATCCGCCATGCGCTGATCGCCGAGGTAGATGCCATGTTCGGCAAGGTCAATCCATTTTTGTTTTTTCGACATACTCCGTCCTTCCTCTGGCTTGCGCTCGACCGGCGCAGCCGCAGGCTCGGCCTGCTGCAATTTCCGATTTTCGAGAAGCGACACAAGCTGGCTTCCAAGCTGCCCCACGCGCTCGGGCGACAGGCCCGACCTCGCGCTATGCTCCCCCGGTGATGCCAGCCAATCCCCCGCCACTTCGGCAGCCATGTCCGGCTCGCTCTGCGCATAACTCCAAAGGAAGCTGTCGGCATTCGCGACCGCATCGGACAAACCGGCATAACCGGGATGATCCCCGCGCCTGATCTCCGCAAGCTCAGCAAGCACCCGCTGCGCCTCGATGGCACTTCCGAGGTAGCGACCCACGTAGCGATCAGGCACCTCTCGCGAGTACCCGCCCTGCGCCATCGCGACCAGCGCAAGATCAAGACTGTCAGCACTCCGCGAGCCAATCGGAGCCGGGCTACCCGGCTCGGACACGTCAAACTCAGCAACCGTCACTGCTCCACCAGTGCGCCAAGCGACGGCCATACGTCGCTCCGCGCCATGACTCAGTGCCACGCTTACTCTGGATGCAACCAATTCACTCGCCACTGCCCTCATCGCCTCTGGCGAGGCTGGCAACAACTCGAACCGATTGAGGAACGCAACCGACGCCGCCCGTCGCGTCTCGACAAGACGCAACTCGCCGAGATAGCCGACGAACCCGGCGTCGGCCTCTGCCTCCCGGTCAAAGCCCACCCAGAAAGGCCGCATCGGCGACAGGTAGACGTGACGCCCAAGCTGGGCCGCCGCAAGGTCGCGCTGCTCTTGATAGCGCGGAGCCTGAGCCGCGCTCAGAATTCGTAGAGCGACGCCGCGCTCTTCCTCTGTTTTCGCCATTCACCACCACCAAAACAAAACGGGCGGGAGCGCCCTTAACGACACTCCCGCCCGCATGAACACGCCCTTTACCCAGCGGACGGATTACGGGGCATAGTCGTAATCGTCGTCCACTACCGGCTCATCAGCAGCAGGTGCTTCCGGCTCAACCGGCTTGGCCGCTTCGGTCTTGGCTTCGGCGGCCAGAGCAGGTTCACCAGCCGGATTCATCGGCAGATCAGCCAGCTTCTGCACTTTCGGATACATCTGAACGGGAGACGCGAAGACTGCATACGGCTCGCCGTCCGGGTGACGATGCACAGCCACTACGGTTTTCGTGTAGCCGGGGGTTTCGCGCACCCGCGTCTCATCGACGGCTTCCTTGATGGTGTAGGCCGCGAGTTGCGGACGATCCTTGTCGTTGAGATAGGTCTTACGAGAGTCGGCACCGAAGTCGATCTTCTCTGCGGCGATCACCTCGACCTGCAAGGCACCGGCCTTCGCGCCGTAGTACAGGTTGCGGATCGACTCGACCACGCCCTCGTCGGGGGAGTTGAATTTCGGTTCGTCCCGCCCCTTGAGGCCAGCGATCACGGCGCGGGCCGTGTCGAGTTGGCGGTTCGCCATGTCGGACTTGCCCGGCTTCGCATCCAGCAGATCGACAATGGTCTTATACGCATCAACTTTGCGCGGCACTTCCTTGTGCTCACCAAGGTTCTGATCGAACACCTTGGCAAGCTCGGTGGACGGATACACACGCGGCGACGCGACCACCTTGCCCTCGTGCATCACGCGCAAGATGACAAGCGGATCACGAGCGCGACCCTGATCGTCCTTGATTGCCAGCGCATCGGAAAGCGCCTTGTCGATACTGTCCTTGTCGGCCACAACGCTCGACTTCATCAGCTCAACATACGCCTGCGCAGGCGAACGACGCCCGTTGTACTCGCCCGCCTCCTTGAGCTTCACATGGGCGAAGCCGGACATCACTTCGGCCTCGGGGTTCGTGCTCATGGTCTTCGGCCAGTGCGCCCGGTACTCGGTGACGCCGTTCTCGTCTTTGCCGAGGCGGCGAGCATCGTCGAACGAAAGCAGCTTGATGCCTGCCTTGGCCTTGTCGGAGATCGAATCGCGAGTGTTCTCGCCCGTCACGTACTGGGCCTTGATCTTGTCCACGTTATCGTTGGGACGGTCAGCGGAACGCTCCTGCACCGTATTCAGGCGCACCTTGATCTTCTCGTCCGGCTTGTCGGCCTTATGGCCGACTGCATAGTGAAAACCCTCTGCGGGCGTCTCGTAGTCTTCCACCACAAGGAAGACGCGCTCAGCACGCGGGCCTTTGTTCGGCTGACCGCCGCCGCTGCGCTGGCCCAGCTTGCTGGGATCGAAGCTGCTCATAAAAACTCCTTTCATCTAAGGTTCTGAGTTATGCGGCGGATTGCCGTAGCCCGAAACGAATTTCGAGACATGGCAAATATAACCACCAAGGTTGCAAACGTCAATATACACGATCATAATTCTCACAGCAAAATCAGGCACTTACTCAGAAAATTGTCGTTTTGCTTTTTGGCGGCTCTTGTCATTTGTGCGTCGTTGCGCGTTTCTAATTTTTACGCTAAGATGGCACACATTGACATGTGAATGATATGATGCTACCGATTTGCCGAAATCAGGGAAAGGGCAACGGAATGCACAACAACGAGACGGCAGACGTGCCGCGTCGAGATTTGTGGAGATGACTATGGGGCTTGGGCAGACAGCGCAATCAGGAATCGCAGACGAGGCAACATGGGTTGCCAAGTACGTCGCGATGGGCGGTAACGAGCGCGAAGGCCGGGGGATGTACCAGCGCATGAAACAGGCTCAAGAGAACTCCCCCTTCTCTGTTGCCTTGCCTCCAAGAGCCACCGATCAGTTGGATACCCACCTGCGTAATGCGCAGGAACCCCACGCCCCGTCCCCAAAAACCGCTTCCGTCGAAGCAGACCTCTTCGACGATCTTCCGACCCCGCCACAGCCGCCCCAGCAGGCAGCACTGCCTGCCCCGCAAGATGCCCCCCAGAAGAAGAAGCGCGGACGGCCTGCGGTCAACTGGTCGGATCGCCCCAAGCGTCAAGGTGAACTCGACCTGTTCCAGTTGTCCCTTGAGATCGAAGAGAAACCAGCCAAGGATCACAACCAACTCGGGGTCATCGCGACGGCGATGATCTACGCCTCGCTGCCACACAGCGAGATCGAAGGCGCTGTGTTCAAGCGCAGGAACGGCGACCTCTCTCTCACGATCCTGAACGACCCGGACATCGGCCTCCCCTACGGAAAGATGCCACGCCTTATCACGGCGTTCCTCTGCACCGAAGCCAAACGGACGAAGGAACCCGTGATCTCCTTGGGGCGCTCGAAAAACGAGTTCGCCAAGAAGCTCGGGCTGGGCACGGGCGGCGGCCCACGCGGCGACCTGACCCGTCTTACCGAGCAGGCCAAGCGACTGTTCACCTCCCACATCACCCTTATCGGCGCTCCCGACTCCCAGTTCCATTGGCGCAATGTCAACCTGACCGACAGTGGCATGTTGCTGTGGAACCCGCACGACCCGGACGCAAAGTCCCCGTGGGAAAGCCAACTGACGCTCTCGCAGAAGTTCTTTGATGAGTGCATCGCGCACAGCGTCCCCATCGACCTTCGAGTGCTGCACAAGCTGCGCTCGCCGCTGGCCATCGACATCTACATCTGGATGACCTACCGCTACAACTCGATCTCTGCACCGACCCCGATCAGTTGGAAGCAACTCAAGTGGCAGTTTGGTGCCAACTACGCCGACGACGAGCAAGGACTCAAGAACTTCATCACCAGCTTCAAGACGTGCCTGCGGATGGTTTCCAGCGTCTATCGCGAGGCTAAGTTCCGAACCACCAAGGACACCCTCACCCTGCTACCGTCACCGCCACACGTCCTCCCAAGTCCAGACTGACTTGCCCTCACACCAACCCGGCTCAGGCCGGGTTTTTTGTGCCCGGACGCCTGCCGCCCGGTCGAACAAGCCTGTGGATTGCCGGAGTTATCCACGATGAAACGCAAACAATTCTGCAACCCGCATCAGCACTGGGTTTCGCCTCTCCAGAGAAAAGTTGTCCACGATGAAACACCAACTATTCCTGCGATGAAACACCAACAAATGCCACGATGAAACACCAACAAATAAACTGCGATGAAACACCAACAACCCCCGCCCAGTGGGGCTTTCAGGGAACCGCCTACCCGCGCCCAAGTAGCTCTTTTTTTCAAGTAGCTCTTCTTTCAAGTAGGTATCTATAACAAGTAGCTGCGCTGACGCGCCCCGTGGACAACCTGCCTGCCCACAGGCGCTTCGCACCTATGGACAGTCGCTCGCAAAGCTCGCGATCCGCAGGTTCCCCACCGGAAGACGCATCAGTCCGTGGACAACGCTTCGCGTTGCCCACCGCCTGCCGCGTGGCTACTCATTTCTACGAAATTTCTTTCTGAAAGGCGAAAAGCAAAACCCGGCACCCAGCCCATGACGCGGAACAGTCGCATAGCGGCCCGCAAATGGCCCCTGAGCCACGATCTCATGCTTGCCAATGGTCAGGGTGCGCCTGTCACGTTTCATCGCTCCAGCGCGTTTCCTGCTGGCTGCTATGGAGCCGGATCACAGGAAGCTGAGCAGATTATGGATTACCGTCCATGCAAAAAACGGTCTTCAAGGGTGTGATCGCATCGTCATCAGAGCGAGCAATGCGCCAGAAAACCACGATGAAACGCCAAATCCAACCATCGCGGAATCAGTTTTCTAACAGCCTTGACAAAAGATGGACTATAATCCATGATTAAGGCTAGACAGTCTCCCGGAGCGTTCCCGATGACCCAGAACACCACCCCGTCAGCAGAAAAACCTCAGTGGTTCTCCCGTGGCGGAGCGCCTGTTGCGGCTGAGCGCGTTCATTCGATTGATCTGCCAAAAGGCACCGCCCGATACAGCTTCACCCCTGTGTGTGGGCGCTGTGGTGGCCGTGGCGGTAGCGAGGCGTGGAGCCATACAGGTTGGACGTGCTACCAGTGCGGTGGCACCGGGAAGGGCGAACCCCGCACGGAACCTGTCTACACCGAGGAACGGCTGGCAAAGCTGGTCGCGGCTCAGGAGAAGCGCCGTGCCACTGCCAAGGCCAAAGCAGAGGCGGCAGAGGCCGAGCGTCGGGCTGCCGAGCACGCCGTCTGGCAGACGTGGTGTGCCGAGCAGTCCGAGGTGATCGCCGAGATGCGGGCACTCGCTGCGGGCAGTGAATTTCTGGCCGACCTTGTGTCGCGCATCGACGCCGTTCACATCCTTACCGAGCGCCAGATCGAGGCGGCTCGCGGTGTCATCGAGAAGGCACACGCCCGTGCCGAGGCGCGGGTGCGCGAACTGCGCTCCGAATGGATTGGCGAGATCGGCCAGCGGCGTGAATTCACCATCACGGTGAAGCGGATCATCGACCTCAGCGAGCCGGATGTCTTCCCGCCGATCTGGAAGTACCTCCACATCTGCGAGGATGACTGCGGCAATCGCATCATCTACATCGGTGCTGGCAGTGCCGTTCCGGGAGAGGGCCAGTCCGCAACGGTCAAGGCCACCGTCAAAAAACACACGGTTCGGGATGATGTAAAGCAAACCGTCATCGCCCGCCCCACTCCCGTGAGGGCCAAGGCATGAGCCAGCCTTGGCACCTCTACCTGATCGAGTGCCGCAACGGGGCTTTCTATGCCGGAATCACCACCGACATAGCGGCCCGCTTCACCGCCCATGCAACCGGGAAAGGTGCCCGCTTCACGCGGGCGAACCCACCCGTTCGCGTACTCGCATCCGCCGAATTCCCGGATCGCTCCAGCGCGTCCCGCGCTGAGTGGTTCATCAAGCAACTGCCGCGAGCGAAAAAGCTCGCCTACTTGGAAGGAATCCATCATGACCAGTGAGCGCAATCCTCTGGCCTTCATGGGGACAGTGCAGTCCTTCGAGGACTGGTACACCACGCTGGAAATGCTCGCCAGCGACCACGGCGTCAGCGTTGCCGATGCCGATGCGTGGCGAGAGTCCTATGAGCAAGGCGCTGACCCGTGGTCGGCCCTGCTCGACGAGTATCCAGACCTTGAGGCTGATGAATCCGATGACGCCTCCCGTTGGGATGTCCAAGCCGTCGCGGCTGCCATCGAGATGCCAATCACAGAATGGCCGGGCAACTGCTACGCAGTCGCCTGCAAGGTGCTGGCAGCGGGTTTGCTGGTCGGTCGGGCCGTGTACGGGCACTATCTCGGCCCGATACGCCCCGGCACCATGTTCCACGGGAAGCCAATCGTTCATCACGGATGGATCGAAACCCCGGACGGTCGAATCGTCGATCCAACCCGCTGGGTTTTCATGGGGGCCGCGCCGTACATCCATGAGGCCGCGTCACCCTGCCCCGACTACGACGAAGGCGGCAACGTGTGGCTGCTGTCGCGGCAACGACCCGCACCTGAACACGATCCCGGCAGCGACTCGGTTGAGATGCCGACAGCGTTCCGTCCGCTTGCTTCCAGCCTCTTGTCGCGGCAGCAGGTGCAGAGTCGTCTCACGACGATGGAGGCACACTGGCTCGCAACCCTCTCGCTGATCGCTCTGGGCGACCGCGCCAAGCCGCTTTACGAGGCTCTGGTGGCATTGGGCTTTGCTGCGCTGATTCCAATCGACAATCGCAGGAAGGTGCTTGGATGACGACAGCGGCGGAGATCAAGGCGCTCATCCGAGCCAAGTATCCAGTCCGGGAATGGGCGCTCGCCTTCGAGGTCAGCAACGGCACGGGCAGCGAGGCCCGCCGCCACGCTGATGCGGTGGCGATGAACCTCTGGCCTTCCCGTGGTCTGGCGATCCACGGATTCGAGTTCAAGGTGTACCGCAACGATTGGTTGCGCGAATTGCAGAACCCGGCCAAGGCCGAGCCGGTGGCCCAGTATTGCGACTACTGGTGGCTTGTTACCGGGCCGGGCATCGTGAAGGACGGTGAGTTGCCTGACACATGGGGGCTGATGGAGGTTCAGGAAGGAAAGCTGGTGACGGTCAAACCAGCGCCCCAGAAAGACGCTGTACCCGCTGGCCGCCCTTTCATGGCCGCCCTATTCCGCAAGATGTCCGAGGTGGATAGCGCCGAGATTGAGCAGATCGCGTCCAAACGGGTTGCCGAACTGGACGCGATCCGCAAGCAATCATTCGAGCGCGAGGTTGAGTCGCGCACCCGCCACTACGAGCGGTTGCGCGAGCGCGTCGATGAATTCGAGCGCGTGTCCGGCCTCGATCTCGAAGACTGGTCGCTGCACCCGGAAGAGTTTGGCAAAGCGGTCAAGTTCGTCCTCAACAACGGCGTCTTCGGCACCTATGGCTCCATCGAACGGCTGCGAGATTCCATGATGGAGGCGGTCGCCCAGATGGGCAAGGTGCTGGAAGCGCATTCGGCGGGCGTTGAGTACGTGAAGGAAGCGCCGACCGTGCGGCGACGCAAGGCGGGCCGTGCTTGACTCAATACGGCGTTACGTTATCATAACGTAACACGTTACGGTGTTACTGTGAAAGGAACCAGTCATGCAACAGGTCGTTACCCAGCAGGCGGTCGATACCGCCGCTGATGCCATCGTCGCCGCAGGCGGCAAGCCCACCTTCCGGCTGATCCAGCAGCGCGTCGGCGGGTCATTCACCACGCTCAAACCGATGCTTGCCGACTGGGAGGCTCGGCGCGAGAAAGGCGAAGAGGCTGCCGTGGAGGTGCCGGATGCCCTGCTCGCTCGCGGGGCTGACCTCGTGCGCACCATATACGCTGAGGTGGCCCTGCAAGCGCGGGTGGAGTCTGAGGCTGTGCGCAAGGATGCTGAGGCCCGTGTGGGTGCGATGAAAGGCGAACTGAGCGAGGCGACTGAGGAAATCGCCCGGCTGGAAGCGCAGGATGCCGCCCGTGCTGATGAGCTTGCCGCCTTGCGAGAGGCAAATCGGGCGCTGGAATTGAAGGTTGGCCGTCTGGAGGAACGTGCCGAGCACGCGACGCGCATGGAGGCTGAGCTTCGCGAGACTCGCTCTGCTCTTGCCAAGGCCGAGCAGCAGGTGATTGATCTTCAGGGCCAGCTTGCCAAGGCTGGCGATGTCCAGCAGCAACTTGCCAGTCTCGAAGAGCGACTGGCAGCGGCTGGCGTTGCGCCGAAGGCCAAGAAGTAGCGGACGATGAAAGACAAACAGGAGCGATGCAATGAAAGCTGACCACTTTACCGATGAGCGAATCGACGACATCCGCAGCGGGCGCTCGCCGCTGACCGCCGAGGAACGCGCCTTTCTGCTCGAAGACACGCCGAGCTTCGAGGAATGCAGCTACACCAAAGCCGAGCTTGCGGCGATGCCCGACGCTGACTTGATGAGCGCGGCCTATGGTGTGTGGGCGGATTACGTGCGCTGCATGTACTGAGGGGGCTGCCGATGGCTGCAATAGACGTACAGGCGCTTTCGCAGTGGCTTGCGCCATTGGATGTGCTGCCGCTCGAATGCGATGGCATGACCCGCGTCATCTCCGCCCTTCTGTTGCGCGAGGGTATTGAGCACCGTGCCTGTCACGGCGCACTGAGGCTGCCGCATGTTGGAGACATCGGGCTGCACTGCTGGATTCAGTTCCCGGACGGCGTGGTCTGTGACTACCGGGCACGCATGTGGCTCGGGAAGGATGCGCCGCATGGCCTCTTCCACCCGGAACCGGGTGTCGTCTACGAGGCTCACGGCGAGCTAGGACAGCCCATTCCTCCGCTGATCTTCCGCGTCTTGGCTGGCTGTGAAATCGCGGATTACCCGTCACTCGATGGGCGGTGATCCTTCCGCCACAGAGGGGCGTTGCAGTGCTCGCAGTTGCTTACCGTCCATCCCAGAGCGATCCGCTCCCGGTCGTAAACGAAGCGCCTGCATCGCGGGCACCGGCAAAGAATCGCCGAAGCGAGCACGAAGGCGGCCAGCGCCGCGAGGCCAGAAAGTTGCAGCACGAAAACAGGCTCGCCACGGGCGCTGCTCATGATCGACAGCAGTAGGATGGCGGTGCTGCAAATCGACACCCCGACCCACAGCCGTCTTCGGCGGCCAAAGGCCGCCACGGTGTCCTGATCGAGTGCTGGTTCCATGCGCGTTGGATGCCTCCCGGCGCGGAAAGTTGTTCCCTACCCTTGCAGGGGCTGCGGGGTGCCAAAGTAGTAGCCCTGCATGAAGCCTGCGCCCAGATTGCAGGCCCAGTCTCCCATCACCTTCGATTCGATGTGCTCAGCCACGACAGCCGCTCCAATGGAGCGGGCAAGCCGAATGATCTCTGCCACCGGCTCGACGGATTGCTGCTCAAAACACTGGCACAGCAGTGCGCCGTCGATCTTGATTATGTCCGGCCTCACCCAGCTTACAAGCCACGGCGACGAAAAGACGTGCTGTGGCTTGCAGTCATCCAGAGCGATCCTCACGCCCAGCGCGGAGCACTTCCGGGCGAAGTAAAGCAAAGCGCCGATGTCGTGGATCGGATACGTTTCCGTCACTTCGACGATCACGCCTGACGCCACCTTGGTCAAGTGCTCCAGTTCGCGCAGGTACTGATCCGGGATCAGTGCGACCGTCAGCGCGGAGACGTTCACGCCTACGCGCAGCGGCAGGCCGAACGTGGATCGCCGCAGCGCGGCAGCGACACGCCGCACCATCAGGATGTCGATCTTCACGACCTCGCCGCTTGCTTCCCATTTCCTAACCAGCGGCTCGCAGCTTGTGGTCATCGCGGGAAGCCGCAGTAGCGCCTCCACCGCGAAAAGCGCGTGGCTGCGACTGGCGACGATGGGCTGGAAGTGCGGGCGGATCGCGGCGAAGGCCGCTGGCTGCTCGCTGGGTGACTCGCAGAGGGGTGAAGTGAGACGGTGCATGGCGGCCTCCATATCTCGTGCCTGTGCATGAAATATGGAGCATAGTCCATGTTAAGTCAAGCTGTTAGAAAGCCTGTTTTTTTATGTGATGGTGACGGCTGATTGTAGAGTAATTGTGGTTTATGTGGCGTTTTCTCTCAATCAATACATGATGTCGTTATGTGCATAGAGCATGGAGTAGAGTGCGACTGCTCGACCGTCTACTTCGCCTGCTGGAGAAGCAGGTTTGACGGTGAAAACTGGTCGGTGAGGACGCGCACGCCGGTCGCCTGCGCCTGCGGCCTGATCCGGGGCAGCAGATCGGCGGACGAGGCACCCAGAGGCTTAAAGCGTGCGTCCAGACGGGTTGCCGCATCATGGATAGAGGTCAGCGACGGAAGCCTGTCTCGACGCGCCAAAATGATCCGGTTCCCGCCGTCCATATCCACGTTGAAGACGCTTCCGAAGACCGCTTGATAGGTCGCCGCTTCGTGGCGGGCCAGCGCACCCTCGGCAAATGTGTTCGCAGCAATCGCGCCGCTTGGACTCAACAGAGACTTCACCTCTTCCAGAAACTCCCGTGTCAGCAAGTGCTCCGGGATGTAGTCCTTGTCGAAGGCGTCGATGACGATGAGGTCGTAGATCGACCCCTGCCTGCGTTGTTTGCGGACAAAGACTCGTGCGTCGTCAACATACGCCCGTGACCGGGCGTCTTCACGGTAGCCAAAGTGCGACTGGGCGACTTGCACCACGGCGGGATCAAGTTCCACCGTGTCGATCTCCATCGCCCCGTCAAGCGTGCGCAGCGCCCTCGGAAGCACGCCTCCGCCTAGTCCGAGCACGAGGACTCGGCGTGGCGATTCCGTGATGTACAGGCCCGTCAGCAAGCCCCGTGTGTAGTTGAGCACGAGGCGCGTCGGATTCGCGATTTCGATGCACGTCTGCCGGGCGTGCAGGCGACCAAACTTCATGCACCTGTACCCATCGCCTTCGGCGACGAGGATGTTCCGGTAAAGCGACTTTTCCTGATAGACGATGCGGGACGCGCTGAACCGCTCGCCATCAGCACTGGCTGCGCCTTGCCCTGCGGCCAAGGCCAAGGCAGCGCCCATCAGCAGGCTTCGCACACGCACGCGCTGGCCCTCCGCCGTTCGGCCCTGTCTGCGATGAGCAGGGTTGCTCCAACCGCGCCGGATGCGCAGATCAGGCTCAGGATGATGGTGTTGATCTCCAGATACAGCACGAAGTAGAACGAGGTCAGGATCGTTCCCGCTGCTGACCCGAGGGTGGAGACAAAATACAGCACGCCCGCCGAGCGGCCTGATTTGTGCAGGTCAGAGATCAGCAGGCGCACCGCATAAGGGGAGATCATCCCGGACATCAAGGTCGGTGCGCCAAACAGCAGCAACGACCCCAGCAGCGACCCGTAGCGCGGGTCTGGCACGAGGTAGGAAAGGTATTCGAGAATCACGTCGCCTGCGGCAATGATGGGCAGGGCCAGTGTCGCTTCTCCGGCGAGCAGCAGGCCGAGCCGGGACATCGAGGGCTTGCGCAGCGATAGCTGGCCGCCAATCAGGTAGCCTATCGACAGGCATGTCATGAAGACGGCAATGATCCCGCCCCAGACGAAGATGCTGCTGCCAAAATACGGTGCAAGCAAGCGGCCCCCGAGCAGTTCCACGCCCATGACGAAGAACCCGCTCCATCCGGCTGCGGCATAGATCAGGAGATTGCGGTAGTTGCTCATGCTGTCGCCATCTCTGCCGTGGCTGGGCGATACAGCCCAAAAATCTTCTGGACTTGCTGCACGCTGGGTACATTGCGCAAGCGCCAGAACTTGATGCCAGCGTCTTTCAGAGCGCGTTCCTTGTCTGCATCGGAGCGTTGCCGGTCGGCACGTTGATGTGACTTGTCATCAAGCTCGATCACCGCGATTACGGTTGTGTCGTAGTCGCACACCACGAAGTCGAGACTCTTCTGTGCGATAACGCCACGCCAGCGCCGCTCGTTGCGGCGATCCTTGATGCGCAGCACCTGTTTCATGTCCACTTGGCTGAGAACGATGTAGTGCGGGTGCAGCGCCTCTTGCAGCGTGCGGAACATTTCGCGTTCGCGCTCGGTGAGCACCGACCGGGCCGCGAAGGGCCACGGTTTGTCGGAGTCCTTGATGCTCTGGCGGGTCGCCATGCCCTGCTGCCGTTTCCACAGAAGTGCGGCGACGGCAGCGACGGCCAGCACGATCAGGAGAAGGCTAGTGTCCATGCGCCCTCCCCTACTTGATGGCGCGAGCGGTGCGCTTGGCGCGGTCGCGGTCGATGTGCTTGCGCCAGTCGGCTGGATTCACTGGCCCATCCTTCACGCGGCGCTCGATGCCCTTGAGGGCGATGACGCCGGGACGGTTCAGGATGTTGGTCGCCGGAGACATCCCGGCGTACCGCAGGAACCCCGTGACGGCCTGCACAGACGCCTTGTCGCCGATCTGCTCGATCACCGGGGCGTGCGCCTGCACGAGCGCGGCGAACGGGATGCGGATCGCTCGCCCCATGCGTTCGGGTTCCATCGGCTCGGCGTCGTGGAAGGCGATGATGTGGCACTTCTCCTGCTGGATGTACCCGATCCAGTGGTCACGGGCGGCCTTGAAGTCCTCCAGAGCCTTGTCTTCATCAATGCCACGCTGCGGCATGTAGCAGCCATAGCAGACGTGGTACGGGTGCTGTGTCTCGTCTGGCTTGTCCTGCTCTGCGATGGCGTCATGGTACGTGTCGAGTGACTGCATCTCGTTCGCTGCGACCAGCAGCATTCGTTTCTGGATTTCAATCAGCGCGTATTGCATTCAGTGTCCTCCGGCCATTGCGCACTGAACTGCGCGAACGGCCCAAATGGGAGCGGGAAGCTGTCGGGCAGCTTCACGCGGCTCAGGAAGGGGATCAGGTCGTCGCGGCCCATCGTCCGCGTCTCCAGCAGCGTGTCGGCAAGCTGCTTGAACACTTCGGCGTTCGCGTCGAAGAGCGTGCGCAGCATTGCCAGTTGTTCGGCCTGCAACGCTTCGAGCTTGGCTTCGTTCTGCTCCTGCTCGAACTTGTTTTGCGGCTCGGCGTAGTACATGCCGCGATAGTGGTTGGCAAGATAGCTGCGGGCCACGCCAAGCCAGCGGAGATGGTCATTGCTGCTGCCCAGCGTCGATTCGCCGTGCATGACGGCTTCACCGAGCTTCCCGGCAAGAAAGACCAGCATGTACCACTCCGCAAACGACTTCTCGTCGAGGTGGTGTTTGCTGCTGATGCCGGTGACAAACCCGAGAGTGCCGTTCTCGTCCGGCTGTTCGTTCACGGCCAATTTCACATCGGCTGGAAGGCTCCCGAGCGCCGCATAGACCAGCGCGTGCCCCGCTTCGTGCGCGGCTGTGTAGCGGTTGTCGCGGGGTGTTGGCCTGCGGGGGAACACCGCTACCCCGGCAGCGGCGGCCATGCCGCTCCGAGCGATTGCCGGGGTAGCAGCGGGGCCGGAGCCGACGCGCAGGATTGCCCAGCAAATAGCCAGCGAGGCCGCCATCACGGTTGCCTCATTCGGATTGGCGGCGATCCAGCGGTAGGCGTCATCGCCTGCTGCGCCGATCATCCACAGTGCCACCGTGTAAGCGGTCAAGCCCCAGACAAATCGGCTGACCATGCTGCTGACCGTGTTCCAGCCACCTGACGAGGCCGTCATGAGCACGTCGCGGAGCGGCGGCACCACCATGACCGCCACCAAGCCGAGGATTTCCACCATCGCCAACACCTGCTGCACAAGCGGCTCGGCGGGCGACTGGCGATTACTGTAGGTCAAGCCCATCACGGCCAGCAGCGCACCCATGCGGGCCGCGCTTCCCCAGTTCTCACGAACGAGGTTCCGCGTCTGTTCCCAGCGGGCCTTCCGAGTATTGCTATCGCTCAAGATAAGGTCGGCGAGTGCGACAGATGCCACACCTGTCAGCAGGCCAATGAAAGCGGACTGCTCGTAGCCCAGCCACGAGCGTGCCAGACCCATGCAGGCATTGATCGGCACGGCCAGTCCGATGCGTTTCGTCAGCGGGTGACGCACGATCTGCCTCAGCCGCTCAAGGTACTTTTTCATGCGCCTCCCTCTTCATGCCGCCTAAGCGGAAATGCGGGAATCCTGCCGCCGCCGCGAGCCGCGTCGGTCTTCAAGATTCTCCGTAACGGTTTCTGCGTGGAACTGGAGCAAGGCCGCTTTGGCTTTCTCCGGCAGGCGCGGGTCGGCGAGAGCCGCCTTGCACAGTTGCGCCTGCACGAAGACGAGTTGCCGCTTCGCCTCCTGATTGCTGACTCTCTGTCCCCGGTTGAGGTTGGAGACGATCATCAGTGCGTCGCGTCGCAGCCGATACACGGCTGCCCCTGCGAATGGGTCTTTCTCGGTATGCTTCTCGACAGCCATCCTCTCGGTTCCCCTGAATCGAGAATGGTCAGACGGGCGCAGGTGCTGCGAACACCTGCGCCCGTCGCCTTGGGTCGTTACATCGGGATGTCGTCGTCGAAGTCCGGGGCCGGATCGACGCCTTCCGGCACGGTGTAGGTGCTGCCCGGTTCTGGCGCGGCATCATCCTTCGGACGGCCCAGCAGCATGATCTCGGTTACGACGAATTCGATGCGGCTTTCCTTGATCGGGCGGCCCTCGCCGTCCTTGCGATCCTTCGATTCCCAGACCCGCTTGCGCATGTTGCCGCGCACCTGAATCTGCGACCCCTTGCGGGTGTACTTCTGCACCACATCGACCAGACCCTTGTAGTAGATGGTCAGGTCGAACCAGTCCACCTTCTCGACCTTCTCGCCGGTTTCCCGGTTCTTGTACGAGGCGTCCACCGCGAGCGGGATGCTGGCAATGGGGTCGCCATTGTTCGGGTTGTAGCGAACCTCGGGATCGGTGCCGAGATTGCCCGTGAAACGGAACGAGTTGTTGATGCGGCTCATGATGAGGCTGCTCCTTTCATTGTTGAGAGACTGATACGTGGGCGTATCGTTGTTGCAGCCAATTGCCCCACTGGATTGCGAAGGGAATCAGCTTGCTGCGGTACACGGCGTTGTACTTCGGGGTCTTGGAGTGATAATTCGCCACCCGTGTCCAGAAGTCTTGCCCCGTGGGTTCGTTGATGTGCTGGCGAAGCATCCAAGCGGCAAGCTCTGCGTTGTAGCAGCCGCGCCATGCGACATCCTGTTGAGTGATCGAGGGGTACTGCGCAAACCGACCGTTCTGCTTCCAGTGAATCGTGTTGATCTGGAAGTGGCCGATGTCCCGACTACCGTTCGTGTTGCCGACGAACTGGCCGTTCTTGCCGCCCTCGACGCTGGCCAGCGCGAGCAGCACGTTGGCGGGGACGCCCTGCTTCTGCGCGGCCCGGATCACGCAGTCGATGGTGGCCGGGCGGATTGCGTAGAAGTCATCGGAGTTCGGGGTTGCTGGGCTGCCGCCCGGCGTCTGTGCGAAAGCGGAAAAAGCGGCTAGTGCCGCCGCCAGTGCGAAGAGAGGTTTCATCAGCCGAGCCATTTTTCGTGCTTGAACCAGAACCAGAACGCCCCGTCCACAAACAGGTGCCCCGTCTTCACCTGCCATGACCTGTAGCTCTTCTTCATACCGAAGACCCACAGGGCGAAGGCAATCGAGAGCCAGTTCAGGGCCAGCAAGAGTGCCGCCCCGGATGCAAGCATGTAGATGAAGCCGATGGCCGCAAGCGTGCTGGCAACGAAGAAGGCGCGTGAGTGCAGGCGGTGCCCGTGAGCGATTTTCTCGCGCTCGGCGTACTCCATGTCTGTGAGGTCGGCCTTGACGCGCTCGTTGCGATAACGCGCCGCACTCTCGCGAACCTTGGCGACATCGCTTTCCTCAAGAAAAGCGAAGCCGCAGCTATTGCATACCCACGGGTGAAGGTGGCGTGTGGTGCCGTCTTGCTGCTGGTCGATGACCTGTCCCTCATCGCCCTGCATGACCAGCACGCCCTTGTCGCATTCAGGGCAGACCGGATTCGAGAGCGACTTCCAGAGGTCGGCGATCTGCCTGTTGCCCATCTTGAGTTGGTTGATCCCAAGGATGGACAGGGGCATGGACACAAACGTGAACTTCGCTGCCTTCTTGCCTGCTTTCCAAATGCCCACAACAACACCTCACCCATCAAAAGTACGATTATTTGATTGTCAGTCAAAACACTGTGGTTGTCAATTTTTGACAAGTGCTCAGACTACATGTCTCGAAGCGAGCTTTTCATTAGCTCCGCGCACGTTGCGGACAGGGCGTCGAGCTTGTCCTTCGCCTCGGGAATGTCGATGCGATCAGGCTCGGGCGGGTCGATGTAAGTCGTCTCCCGAGCAATCGCGCCCCGCGTCTCTTGGATGCGATCCTCGGTGTCCCATTTGTCCTCAAGGCTGGCGAAAGCCTCGCCAGATGCCACCACCTCCATCTCAAGCAGCTTGTCGCGGTCGGCGATGGAAAGCTCTTCCTCCCATTCTTCCTCGGACGGCATGTCGTCGAGCATGAACAGGTGTTGCCGAAGGATCGGTAGAGCCTTGTCACGGAAGGCTTCGCTGTCGGCATCCGTCAGAACGATATTTGTCGTCACCGCCTCGGCGCTGATGATGATTTCGTCATCGTCCTCGGCCATCTTGTACGGTGTCGCGGACGTGTAGGCGGACTCCCCTTCCCCCTTCGGCTGGCTCAGCACGAGGTCGGCCACGTCAAGCAGCGCCTTCGTCGCTGCGGCTTGCTGGAGGCCAAGCGGATCGCCCGGATCGGTGGCGGCAACCGCGCTGGTCGTTGGCGCGGGCTTGGCTGGGGTCAGGTCGGTGCTTTCCACGGGCTGCGTCGCGCTGCTGCCGCCTGCCGCTGCCTTCGGCTGCGTGCTGGCCGGAATCTGCGCTCCACCGGAGATGAACCATCCCATCACCGCGAACGATGCGTCGAGCCGCCCGAGACGCGGACGCTCCGGGTCTTCGTAGTTGCGCTCGAACGCCGTGTGCATGGAGGCAAGAATCGGGTCGCCCTTCACCGCGCTGCGCACGGTTTTCGGGAACGAACCGTCGATCATGCTCTTCATCAACGCTTCGACCGCCTTGCGGTTCTGCGGCAGGTCGGACGGTTCGGGTGCTTCCACCGGCAAGAAATCGTTGATGCGCATTTCCTTGGGTGCTGGGCCTGCGGTATAGAAGCCCATCCCCCGGATCACGCGCACCCCGCCCGTCTGCCCATTGCGCTCCTTCTTGCCGATGAGGAACGTGAATTCACCGTTCTCCTGCATCGCCAGATCGTCGTAGTCGAGGCGAGCGCGACGCTCGATGGAGATGTTGTCCTGCTGACGGAAAACCTCATTGACCCCGCCCGGACGGCGCTCGAACCCCGCCATGCGGGCTTCTTCGCCTTCGCCGGAAGCACCTTGGATGCGCTCCCATGTCTCGGAGCGTTGCCCCGAGGTGATGCGCCCGATTGCCCGGATGTTCGTGTTTTCCCATGTGGCGTCCGCTTCCTCCGCACTCGACTTCTTGAGGGACGAGAAGTCCTGCGCCGCGAAGATCACGGAGAAGCCCAGCGAACGGGCCTGCGCCGGGGCCACGGCGAAGCCGATCACCGCGTAGTAGCCGTATTCGTCGAGGATCGTGTAGAACGGGAACGACGCATTGGTCGGACGGCTGTCGATGATCTCCCGCACCACGCCTTCCACGCGGTTGCCGAGGCAGCCCGCCATCATCTGCTTGATGCTGCCCACGATCATCTTGCCCAGCATTCTCATGCTGTCCGGGGCGCGTTCCAGCGCCGGGAGCAGGACGACAAGCAGGCGTCGGTTGATAACCACGTCGAAGAAGTCCACGTCCCCGACCTTGGTCTTGAATATATGCCCGTAGTTGAAGGTCAGGTCGTTGAAGATGCGGGTAAGCTGCATGACGATGTAGCCGTGCTGCTCCAGCGTCTTCGTCTCCTGCTTCTTCATCTTCGTCTTCTGATAGCCCGGAAGGGTCACGAGGTATGAGCGCAGTGGAGCCACGATCACGTCGAACATGTCCCCATACTTGCCGTTGTGCTCCCAGACCAGTTCCTCGATCACGTTGAGTTCAAAGTATTCGAGGTACTTTTCCGGCGACAGGTTGATATAGCCCTTGTCGCGCAGGTAGATCAGCGGGCGCGTCAGGGCCGCCACGAACGAGATCGCCCGCCCCTTCCACATGTCGCCACCGCCACCGGAGTCGTCCATCAGCGACACGATCAACTCGATCAACATGCCCGATGAGGTGTTCCCCATGATGTTCATGTTGTTCGTCACCTTGTCGGGCTGCTTCTCCACGAAGTCGCGCCCGGAGGTGATGAAGTTGATGATGAGCAGATCGTCCTCCCGCCCCAGATACCGCGACAGGCGGAAGATTTCCTTCTGGAGCTTGGGATCGCCCTTGCCGTCCACGTAGATGAAGCCGGTGTTCTGGACAAGTGCGTTGAAGACGAGGCCCAGCAGGAACTCGGTCTTACCGGAGCCGGTGGTGCCGAGCACGAGCATGTGCGTGCGCAGGTCGCTGTCGCCAGCGTAAATCTGCTCCTTCGTCTCCAGATCGTTGCCGATCATCGTGACGCCCTTGCCGATTTCCTTGCCGCCCCGCGTGGAGCCATCCCTTACCTTCGCCAGCAGCGGCACACGGTACGGGAAGTCAAAGGAGCGTTTGTCGGTGCGGACAAAGCTCCTTCCGTACATCCACGCGATCAGCAGCATCAGCTCGCCGGACAGCGGCACTTTCACGAGCACCAGAGAGATGATGGGCAGCATGAAAAGCCCGAGCACCACCCCATCGCCGGAGTTGAAGAAGTCCGAAAACTTCTGCCCGAACAGCCGAGTGTCCTTACGACGGCGAGACGCCTTTACTTCGTGCTGCCGGGAAGCTCCCTTGTATTGCGCCATTCGGTATCAACCCCTGTCGATCAGGCCACTTCAAGCTCTGTGCTGTTGTAATACTCGTGGATCAGTTCCTTCGCGAGCCGCTCGATGACGCTCGACTCCATGTCGTCATCCACGAAGTCCGCTCCACGGAAGGTTTCTTCCTTGAGGCGTTCCACGAGCTTCTTGCACGAGCCACCGGGGAACCGCTTGGCGAGCAGGCGGCGAGCTTGTTGGCGTGGCATCGACTCATAGAGCAGGCCGCGCAGCTTCCGGTCTTCTGCGGTCGTCGAGAGCGCCCACAGGCGCATCGCACCGGCTGTCATCGTGAATAGCTGGCTGTAGGTCGCGTTCTTGGTCGAGAAGCGAGCCAAGAACGTCGCGCCGTGAGCGTTTGCGCCATGCACGTAGTTGACCAGCGCCGATTCCTCGACCGGCTTGAGGCCGATGTTGTCGCGCAGCCAGCGCCGGGTTTCTTCGGTGCCGCTGTCGAGGATGAAGAGCGCCGTGGCGATCTTGGTGAGTTCGCCGAAGTCCTCCATCAACTGCGAAGCGAGGATGATTTCGAGGTTCCACTTCCGGGCTTCACGGCCATCGGTCAGTACCTGCAACTTCAAGCCGTCATGGCCGCCCGTCTTGTGGAACTCGTCCATGCACAGCACCTTGTTCTCATCCACGATGTCGTTGATGAGCCGGTCGTAGTAGGGCTTATACAGGTCGTCGAAGTACGGCAGGTCTTCCTTGGAGAAGGCAACCTTCTTCATGAAGCTCTGCCGAGCGATCATGTACATCAGCGCGGTCTGTTTGTAGGCCGAGTCGGAACCGATGATTGCCACATCCTGCAAGTCCAGTGAAATCACACGGGCGCTGCCGATGTCGAAACGGGTGTGCGACGAGAAGATCGGGTAGTCGCCCACGGCCTCGCGGATGCCCAGCGAGAACGCCTTGATGAGCGGGCGGTTGCCCTCGGCCATCACGCCGCCGTATTCCGCTTCCACTTCCTCGCTCGAAGCCACGCCGACCAGATCGTTCAGCGTCGGCACGGCGTAGCGTTGTGCGACCTCGGCCTCGTAGATGTAGCCAGCCTTGAACAGCGCATCCACCAGTTCCCAGTAGGTCGTGGCCGGAAGAATCTTGTAGCCCAGCTTCGCGACGGCCTCGTCCACTACGGCGTTGTGCCCCGGCTTGTAGGTTTCCGGGCTGGCCTTCTCCAGTCGGTCGCTCTTCTTCTGGAAAGCGAGGTCGATCATGCGGCCCACGAAGTTCGACATGCCCTCGTAGGGCTTGCCGCGCCGTTCGGGCGGCGTCACAAGAATCGAGAGGAAGTTCTTGATGAACTCGCGATCCTTCGGCAACGGCTCGCGCTTGCCCAGCGGGGTGTCCATCGGGTTGATGCAGTCACGCTCGGAGTTCTGCAACCGCTTGTAGATTGCGAGGTGGCGCATGTTCTCCGGCAGCGAGTCGCGGATCAGGTCGATGAAGCCGGACGATGAAACGCCAATGTCGATGATGCCGATGTACGGCAGCCGGGTGATGCCCGGCATCAGGCAGCATTCCACGTTGTTGTTGTTCATCAGCACCGACTTACCCGAACCCGGCTTGCCCGAGATCAGCGTGATCCAAGTCGTTTGCTCAGACGAGAATCGCTGGTAGCGCAGAATCTTGCCGTCGAGGCTGCGGTAGATGGTTGAACCCGTCGAGAACGGCGACGCGGGCCGGGTCAGTGGCAAGAGCGCGATTGCATCATCCAGCGGTGCCGGGCACGGCTCGCCGATGTGCTTGGTCGTGAGGCCCAGCGCATTGGTCTGGAACGCGATCATCGGGTTGCCGGTGCGCTCCAGTACCACGGGGTTGCCCCACCCTTCCAGCGTGCGCCACAGCTTCGATTTGCGCAGGGCCAGTTCCTTGATGCCGTCCGGGTCAATCCCCGCCCAAGTCATCGCAGCGATTCGGAGCTTGACGATGCAGCCGCCGTCGCGGCGGTACTCGTTGAGCGCCTTCGTGGCGAGGTTGATGTTGCGGTTCTGCTCGGACGTGATCGACAGCAGGCTGGCGAAGATGGACTTGAATGCCATAACCGACATGCCGTCCGATTCCAGCATGAAGCTGATCGAATACGGCAGGGCGCGGGTCACGCCGTTTTCCCGCGTCTCGGCCCGGTTGAGGCTGTTGAACAGGGTGTTGAAGTATTGCGGCTCGCGGGGCGGCACGGCCACCATGAGCGGCGCATACACCCGGCTGCCTACGCGCACGGTGTTGGAATCCGGCAGGTTCTCGCTGCCGTTCTTCCCGATCTCGGCGGTGGCCGTCATGATCTGGCGCGGTAGCGGCGGATAGAGCAATTCCGACATGTCTTCGATGTCGCCATTGCTCTTCCAGCGGAAAGGAATCTTGGTGCCGGGGATGGCCGCCTTCCAGTCGTCCGTGGTCAGGTCGGGATACACGCTGCGGCGCACGGAGCGCAGGGCTTCATCCACGTCGAGCACATCGACCGAGCAGCCGAACTCGGGGGATGACAGGTCATCGGTGATCTTCGAGACGAAGGAGAGGTGGCGGTCGCGCAGGTAGGAGATCGGGCGCAGCAGGTTCTGTGCGTCCGATGTCGCGGGCCAGTTGCTTTCCTTGCGGAACTCATTGGTCGCTTGAGTGGCGAGCTTGGCTTCCACCGTGTCCAGCAGCGCCGGGCGCGACCAGAAGACCAGATAGCAGTCCTCGTCGTACACGTACTGGCTGTATTTCTCGACCGACTCGTCGATCAGATCGTGAATCCCAAGGCTCAGGCGATCCGCCGTGGAGCGTTGCTGGATTGCGTTCCGCTCCAAAGCGCCTCGCGCATCGAGGTCGCGGCGGAAGACCACCTGCAACTGGTGGCCACGGTTCTTGAAATAGACCGAGAACGAGCCGTCGAGCAGTTGGATCAGGCGCTCGAACTGTTCGCGGCCCAGAACTGACTTGGTGCCATTGAAGCGCACGATGCTCGCCAGCGAGCCATCCTGCGCCACGATTGCGCGACCACCGTCGATGGTTTCGAGGTCGCAATAGTCTTCCACGTCCGTCTTGAGCAAGCCGATGACATGGAGCAAAACCGCTTCGAGTTTACCGCTCATTTTCCGTGACTCCTTCTTGAACCGCTTTTACCGTTTCTGCAATCAACTGATTCACCTGCGCCATTTTTTCGGCGTCGCTGATGTCATCGCGCAGGATCATCTCGTCCAGTTTCAGCACCGCCTTGTAGTTGCTTCGGGTGCGGAAGAAACCTTCGATGTTGAAGAGCTTTTTGCTTTCTTCTTCTGTTTCAGGCGTCATGCCATCGCCCTCTCCATTGCTGCCGCCTCGGCCAACTTGCTGGCCGGAGGCATAAGCCCGATGTCGGTTGCAATGTCCAAGGTGCGGCGCAGCCCGTTCTCCGGGTAGCGCAGCACCACGTTGCCGACGCCGTAGCTCATCACGTTGAGTCCGCGCCCGTAGAGCTTCTGCGCATAGTCGAACATCGCCATGCGATCTGCTGCGCGGAGCCATGCCGCCGCCGCTGTGTAGCGGCTCACATCGCCCTTGTAATGCTGCTTGTTGGTCATCGCCGTCCAGATTTGCTCGGCGATCAAGCCGTAGGTGAAGGACAGTCCGTCCAGTGGGCCTTCCGGCAGCAGCTTGGCCTGCGGCAACGGCGCAGCGGGGTTCTTGCATATCAACGCCGCGCTGACCGCCACATCGCCGTACTGGCGCACCACACGCCACTCGATGTCGGTCAGCCACTCCCGCACATCGCGGGAGCCGCTGCCCCACGACAGCACCTCGGCAATCATCGGCTTGACGTTGCTCACGGTGCATTTCACGAGGAACGGCGTATTGATGCTCTCAAGCCACTTGTCATTGCGATCAGGCGCGACCGCTTTTTCCAGTTCCCAGCCGGTATCCGTGGGAACTGGCGTTGCCAGCACCTCGCGAGCATGGCGCAGGCGGTTACGGCGCACGGTCACGGTCGGGAGGCCAGCGCCGTAGTTCGTCGCGTGGATCACGCTGACGGACGGGTGGTCGGCCACAGCGTCGAAGTGGCTGTAGAACATGTCCGGCAGGGCGCTGCGCGGAGCACCCATCGCTATCGCGAAATCCTCATTGAGACGCTTGCTCTTCGGATGCACCTCGTACCGCGATTTGGCGACAGCAACTGTGCGCTGCGCGATGGCTGCAATGGTCGAGACAGTGATGTCAGGAGAGACGTTGTTGAGGTCAATCCCCAGTTCGGCGACAAGCTGATTGAACAGCGTGCGCAGCCAGCCCTCGTTGCGGAAGTTCGGATGGCGTTGCAGACCGGCGCGATAGAAGTTGTTGTAGGTCAGGTTGGTGAGCCACAGAACGTCACTCGGCAGATCGTGGATCGACTGCACGCGCCGCGCTTGTCCGCCGCCAATCGACGCCCACGCGCTATCGAGCGACACCACTGTACGGTCGCTGGCGACGATGTTGTTGTTCGGATCGAAAAGGATGGCTCCAACACGCATACCAGTGCCCTCACATGAGCAACTGGCGCGTCAGGGGCGGCCAGCTTTCCGGGAGAAAGAGAGCGCGGTTGTTGGCCGCGTAGTATTCGAGTTGCCCAGCGTGGAAAGCCTCTTTGGAGGCGACCAGCCGCAGAGGGGCGAACAACTCGGCCCGCTTCGCGTAGATGTCGTCAGGGCATGTCGAGAGGGTTTCTGCCAAGGCGTAGGGGTTGCTGATGTCCACCCCGTAAAGCGCCTTGAGGGTGTCACATCCGCGAAACTGGAAGATCGCGAACAGGCTTTTCAGCTTGTCGCGCACTGCCGCGTCGGCGACATATTCGGCTACGTGAATGGCGCGGACGAGGTTGTTGACCTCGGTCTGGGTCAGTTCCGGGATGGCGGCAATGAAACCGCCGTTGCGCATCGCGCACATCCCAAGGTGATGTACCTGATGGCACAGATTGCAGACCGTCAGGAGATTCTGCGGGTCGTTGTTCTGGTGGTTGTCGTCGAGGTGGTGAACCTCTTGGTACTTGGCTGCCTTGAAGCCGCAGAAGCGGCAGGTGTAATTGTCCCGTTGCAGCACCTCGGTGCGCACCGGGGTGAATCCGGCGTCCGCGACATCAGCGTGCTCATCGTCCTTGCGCCAGAGCTTGCGCTTGACGCCGAAGACAGGCTGGTTTGCGGCCCGATTCAGGTGCCCGAGCATCAGCGACGGCGGCACGGCGGCCTGCCCTGTTGCTCCGGTGGTTTGAGGTGTTTGGCGCATCCCCGTTCCGTTCCTGTGCGTTTAAGAAAAAGGGCGGAGTGGAAAACCACCCCGCCCGTTGGTGGTTGCTGCGACGCTTGCCGTTTCGCGGCTTAGGAGCCGATAACGGTGTTGCGCATGATCCACATCACGGTGCCGACACCGGCCATCAGGCCGCCGATGAAAAGACCGACGATGGCGGACATGGGCTTCTCGCGCTCGTCCTTGGAGGCTTTCCAGAGGGTGTAGAGGGAGATCGCCACGACCACGAAGCCGCCGATGCTGACCAGAGAGATCAGCAGCGTCGCGCCTTCCTGCGCGGTGTTGTCGATGTTCTCGGCGATGTTCGAGAAGGTCTTGCCGCCTGCGGTGTCTTGCGTCAGGTCGGTCTTGCTGATTGCGAAGGCCGAGGGAGCCGCGATGACGCCCATCATCAGCATGGTCAGACGCATGACGATGTTGTTGTAAGCGGACTTGAGGGTTTGCAGTGCTTTCATTTGAGATTTCTCCGGTTGAATTGAGAGTGAAGGTTGCGCCAAAACTGGGTGCTGCCGGTCAACTGAACGGCGTGAACAATCCGATGAGGTTGAAGCCAATGGTGTTGTTGAGCAGGTCACTGAACCACTTGAAGTTCCATGCCAACACACCGCCAATGATCCAGCCGAAGGCGTGTCCAAGCCCCGCCTGCCCTTGCTGGTTGTAGTACCGATTTACCGTGAGCCATCCCTTGACCATCGCGATGAACCCGACCACCTGCATGATCCCGAGCAGGGCCAGCGTGGCGACCTGAGCTTTCTCGGCCAGCCCGCCGCTGCTCGTGTACGAGAGCACATCAGCAGTCACGCGGCTGTTCGCGTAATCCCCGGTCAGGGTGCGCGACAGAATGCCGACCAGTTCCAGTGTGCCCATCGCGAGCAGGATGGAACCAACGAACATAGAGATCAGCGCGGAGCCAACGGAAAACCGCTGCCGTCCGGCCACATATTTCATTGCGTTGTCATGTGTAACCCCCCAGATTTCGATCAATGAAGTGGCGACAAGGTAAAGCCCCATGAGAGCCGCGATGCCTTGAAGCATCATGATGATTGGCGGAATGACCCCTCCGACATTCACCAAGACTTCCATGAGGTCTGGAAAACTGCTGCTTGTGGGCATCGTTTCTGCTCCCCTGTCTTCGACGATTAGCGCGTTGCGCTCGTGATGACGATGCCCGATTCGTTATCCACGGCGCGGACGACCAGCGGCTTTTTCACCGGAGGTAGCGTCTCGCCCACGGAAACGCTGTCCTCGTGCTCGCCAGCGGCGATCCAAGCACGCTTGCCGACAGTGGCCTGCACCTTGTAGCCGGAGTTGGCCGGAAGCGGCGTGGCTCCTTTCTCAAGCTGCTTTACCGGGGAGGTGCGTGGCTTGCGCTCGGGTTTGATGACCTGCACGCCCGTGGGGCGGCGGCTGTTCTCAATCGCAGCAACGCGCTGATCCAGTGCGTTCAGCCCGGTGGCGATGCCGTCCAGCCGCTGCATGACGGCCTGATTCTGCTGTTGCAGCGCCTGCTGCATTGCCTGAGCCTGTTGGGCCGACATTTCGCGGGCTGCGGCAGAGGCTTCCTGCTCGCGACGAAGTTGCTCGGCCAGAATGTCCGGCTGCTGTGGCTGGAACTGCGTCTGGTGACGCTGAGTGACCACCGTGCTGCCGGGCTTCGGCCCGGAGGTTGCCTTGATGATGACCACGGCGAGGATGATGACGACAACGAGCGAGCCACCGAAGATCGCCATCAATTTGCCAAAAGACATGTTCTTCATGCTGTTCTCCTTACTTTTGCTCATGCACGTCCTGCATGAAGAACAGGCCAAAGCCCTTCTGCGCAGGGGTTGAGTAGGTGGTCGGACGGTTGAAGCCGCGACGGATTTCCTGCGCCATCGCCTGCCCCATCTCGCCCACTGCCATGCCGATAACTTGCTTGTTCGTCGGCTCAGTAGTGGTGGTGCTCACGGTGCCTCCGGGACTGATGACGGTGGTGCCAATCGGGGTCGAGTAGGCCCGGCCATAGCCTGAGAGCAGCGACGCCACGGCGAGCGACGTGTAACGCTCGAAGGTGTGATGGTCGATGTCATCCGCCACGCCCTGCTTGGCGTCTTCCTCGCGCAGCGCGACCGCGTTAATGCGCATCGTCGGGCGGCCATCCTGCGGGGCCATCGTCGAGAATTTCAGACGGATGTTGTTCGGGCCTTGCTCGACACGACCGATGATCTTGGCACCGTCCCACTTGCCGCCACGAATGGTCGCGAGCACGTCGCCGCCATCGTCGGTGTTCACCTCGGAGTCGAGTGTGGCGTACATCATGTTGCCGGTCTTGATGAGCAGCTTGGCGCTCGGGTCGCCAAGCGTGTCCGGGGCTGTGCGCGTCATCCCCGGCAAGGGGCCGGTGGCAGTACCGGCTCCGGCACCACCCTGACCGCCGCCGTTGTTGCGGTTCACCGGGTAATAGCTGACGGTCGAGTACGATCCTTGCGCATTCAGGCCGCCCTGCCCTGCCTCGCCAAACAGCGACTGCGCTTGTTTCAGCACTTGCTCTTTCATCGCAGCGACATACTTGTCGCGCTCTGCCTGCGCCTGCTTCAACTCCTGCTCCAGACGCTGCCGTGCCTGCTGCTCGGCTTGAGCGTTCTGCTGGGCGTTCTGGCCTTGGCCTTGATACTGAGTGCCCTGCGGCGCAGCCCCTGCCTGATTGGCAGTGGCCTGCCCGGTCGGCACGGTGATGTTGACCGGCGCAGCAGCGCCACCCTGCGGTGACGGCGGGTTGTTGCTGCCGGTCTGGATCGGCACGTTGAACTGTGCCGTGCCGGACGGCAACGGCTGGCTGGCGTTGTTGACGATGTTCGTGTCGAAGCCCGGCTGGTAGGTCTGGCCGCGAGCGGCGGCCTCCTGAGCCTCCAGAGCCGCACGCTGGGCGCGACGCTCGGCTTCCTGCTTGGATACCGCGCCGACTTCCACGCCCGGCTGCGGAGCATTCGGCACATCGACTTCGGACTGGGCCGCGACTTCCGTGGGCTTGCTGGTCAGGCCGCGATAGCCGAGCGCAACGCCGCCGATCACGACCACGGCGACGACAATCAACGAGATTTTGCCGACGCCGTGGCCGAACACGGCGTTGAAGTTGCGCTTCATCTCGTCCGACTTGCTGCGCTTCGGCGCAGGTTTCGGTTGGGCTTGGGCTTCACCTTGACCGCCCTGCCCCTGCTCTTGGTTTACGCCTTCTGCCTCGAAGCCAGCGCCGCCCACGATTTCATCGCTGGGCTGCGGGTTCTGAGGGGTGTTCTGCTCGCTCATGTGCTGCCCCTTTACTCGATGAACACGGTGACGGCCTGACCGCCCGTGGTGAATGTGACGCTGCTATGCAGTCCCGCATAGCGATACACCGAAACCCCGGACGTGCTGCGAGCGGCAGACATGTAGGCCGGATATTGCGCATCGGCCTTGGCGCGGACATACAGGTTGTCGCGGTACAGCCATGCTTCGGTGCCTTCAAGCCCCGTGACCTTCAAGCGCCGCGCTTCCTTCGGCGGCACGCCGTCAAGGAAGTAACTCAGGGCGCTGTCGATGGACGGGAGAGTGCTCACCGCTACGGTGTCGATGGCGTCGGGATTGCGGCCCGGCACCTTCGCATCGACGCGCATATCCACTTCCTGCTGTGCGCTGGTGAGCACGAAGATCACCGGAGTGGACAGACCGCGCAGTGTCACCGTGACGTTGCCGTAGGCGGCTGGGGCCAACGGCTCGATGGTGAGTACATTCGTGGGCTGCTGCTGCGCAGCACCCTGCTGACCCTGACGACCGTCGCTGAAAAGCTGCCGGTTCATCGACACGTTCTCGATGAACCACGGCTGGCCGGATACATCGGAGAAGACGATGGAGGTCTGCTGGCCTCGGGTCAGTCGCAGAGCCGGAGGGCTGACACCGGGATCGAGACTTACGAACATCGTGCGAGTGATCGGCTTGGCCGGAGAGACATACGGAATCGCCTTCTGGCGTTCGCGTTCGAGGTAAATGCGCTTGAGCCGGTCGAACTGCTCCGGCGTCAGTTGCAGGTCTTCGATGTCTCCAATCACGCCCTCGACCACTTCGGTCGGGCGCGGGTACACAACTTGAGGCGGCGGCTCGGCGACTTGTTGGCCGAGTCCGCTTCGCGGTTGCTGCTGTCCCTGTTGCTGCTCAGCCGCGAAGGCAGAAGATGCGATCACGCCGAGCAGCACAGATGCGATCAATGTTTTTCTTTGGAACATGGGCGATCACTTCCTAGCGACATACGGGGCCAACGAGATCGAATCAACGGCAATGCCCTTGAGGTTCGTGGCCGACGCGGGGGTTTGAACGATGGTGACGCCCGCCAAGAAGTCTTGACGGGTTCTCGGTTGCTGGTCGCCACCGGAATAGAACTCGATGGCGACGGGCACTTGCACGACCCAGTAGCGTTGGAGGCCGCGACGCCCTTCTTCTTCAAGCTGGGGCACCTTGGTCGCCATCGCACGCAGGATCAGTCGGCCCTTGAGCACGCGCTCAAGGTTGCCGGACTCGTCGAGCGACCGCAGGAACGCTTTGCGGCCATCGTCCGTGAACCACTTGGCCGCAGTCGCATTCAGCGCCTCGCGGTAGTTCACATAGTCATAGGAGTAGGCATTCACCACGGCGTCCTTCGCGTAGTCAGCCAGCGTTGCCGGGGTCACGCGGGGGTCGGATTCCGTGGAGACTTCACAGATGGCGCGATTGTCCGTGGTCGGGATGTAACGGTACTTCGGATACCACGCGATCCCGGCGCTGACTGTCACGAAGAAAGTTGCACTCAGGACGCCTACAGCAGTCCAGACCCGCAGGTTGCGGCCCTTGAGCGCCTTGTTCTCTTGTTGCAGGCGAGCGACTTCACGGAGGACGGCTGCGCCCTCCCCCGGACTCATGTCGTTCGCGAGTTGATCCAGCTTCGCTTCATCAAGCTCGGCGGACGGGCTTGCGCTGGGTTGCTTCGCTGAGGGCTTGCCCTGCGCTTCCTTATTGGACATTGATGATCTCTCCAGTTTTGCCGTTGAAAACGCAGGTCATGTCTGTGCCGTCATAGAAAATCACGTTCTCGAAGTTGGTCTGGGTGAAGAGCCAGACCGCCCCGGCGAGGATTCCCACGAGCAGCACAAAAACCAGCACCTCTCCTACAGAGGCGATGCGCGACAGGATGGCTTGGTAGCGGCGCAAGGCCCGCACATCAACCTCCGCATCGTGCTTCCCCCAAGATGATGTTGCCAATTCGTGTGCTTCCATATCGCGCTCCGCGTGCAGTATTTTAATCATAACTCAAAAATGCGCAACACCGCGATTTTGACATTTGCGCAGAGTGAGTGCAACGGGAACGTGGTTTTTATCATGCCTTCCCTGCTGCTGCGAGGTCTGAGTCCGGTGACGCAAGCTGCTTGTGAAATGACCGTCGCAGCGTGCGAGCTGGCCCGGCAAGCAAACATCATGAGTGTGTCAAGAGTATGGTAACACATTGCTGTCACTGTGCTAACAGTGTGTAAGCTGTGTGGTGCAATTTGCGGGAAAAATGTGGTGACACTGTGGCTATACGATGTGCGCAATGTGGCGCTATGGTGGTGACAGTGTGGTTAGATGGTGGCGGAATGGTGGTTGTTGCCTTGCTTCGATCCGAGCATGGCGTTCGCTTACCGGGGATCATGCGATGTGTGTGCGAAGACGCACATTTTTCTAACCGTCCGCGATTCAGTTCCGATGCTTCGCTTGACGCACATTTGGCGGAGTGGTAGGCGCGTGGTTTCTGGCGGTCACTATGACGGCGGCGATCCGCATCACGCGGATCGCCGAATGCACCAATCGCCCTCTGGTTGGGCGGTGTTAGTGTTTCATCGCAGTTCGCTGGGGTTCTGGCCGTTGCTGTTGCGGTTCCACTCGGCTGCCGCATCCAGAAGGCGCTGGCCGGGGGTTGCAAGATCGCGGTTCGCGTTCCTTTCAGGTACTGCTGCAACCGACTCGGGGGATGGGCGAAACGACACCTTCATCCACCCGCTCAGTTTTTTTCCGTAATGACTCTTCGCGGTGGCCGTGCTGCTGTGCCCGAACATGGCGGCGATCTCCCGGTCGGACAGGCCCGAGTGCTTCGCATTGGCGACTGCTTGGTGTCGCGTGCTGTAGGTTGTCGGCAGTTGATTCTTTGGGTGCCCCATCCGTTTCAGTGCGTGGGTCATCGTCTGCTGCAAGGGCTTGAAGAACGCCTTGGCGATGGCGCTTCGTGGTGTGTCAGCCGCGAACTTCGATGCGAAGCTCTGCGCGATCTCGCGGAAGTGCATCAGTGCTGCCAAATCACTGTCGCTGATCCCATGCAGGAGGATTTCCCGGTGATCGCCGTTGCCGCGTCCGTGGGTTGTCTTTGCGTTCTCGACGCGCAATGCGATGGTTGATTGCACTCTCCCCGCACCCGTTCGGCTGTAGTGCCCCTCCTTCTCGCGGTGCAAGTAGTTCATGAATTCCGCCCCGAACCACTCTGCCGGGCGCAAGCCTACAAGCAGGTTGGCGCGGAGAAAGGCGACCAGTGTCCCGGCGTGCTTGGCCTGCGGGGTGTTTGCCGCGTACTCCGAGAGGCTTTCCAGCGTCGCCTTCGGGAAGAACTTGAGCTTGGTGCTTGATGTTTTCTCGGTTCGCGTTGGTAGCTCTCGGGTCGGCAGTTCCCGGATCGTCTTGTAAGCAGCTTCGTACTCGCTCAGGTTTCCGCCCTGAGCGAGTACGTTCTGCGCTTCCTCTGCGATCCAGAAGATCGCAGCCGCCTTCAAGGAACGGGCGGTTGACTGGGCTACTCGCTTCTTGGCGACAAGCTCTTGCAGGTGAGAAACAAGGCTGGCCGGGGTTAGAGCGCCCCGTCCAGCCTTCTCGATCTGGTTCGCGATCATCCCCATCTTGCGGGCGTAGTCTTCTCGCGTGCGCTGGGCCAATCCTTCGCCGACACCATCTTCGGTGTTGATGCGTTCGATCAGTGAGTCCGAGGCGCGAGCGCCGTCGATTCGTGTTGTTGCCATAACCTTTTCTCCTATGCGGGCAAATGTGCTATCTGCCCACAATCCTTACCACTTTGTTGCCACATTCCTCGCCAACCGCATTCCGTGACCAAGCCCGTCCGGGCGCGGGCCTGTGGCCCCAACTCGCGGCTGTGCCGCCAAGCCGTTATCAGTTCCTGCGGTCTTGCTCGGCTGTGCCGACAAATCCGTTCCCAACTCTGCAAGATGCCCTCAAGCAGCTTTAGATGATCGCAATAGCCGTTGGCTGGTCACATGCCCCGTTACTCCCTACACCGGCTTGCGTGCATCCATGATGTGCGGCACGTACATGCCGCACATGTTTTGTTTGGGCGCATGAAAGAACACGCGATGTCAAGTATAAACCTGCGTGCCTTCCGCGTCATCTAAACGTACATTCCAACAAGGCATGACGTTAGCAGACGATTTGCACTGTACATGTCGCGCCCAAATGTGATGCGGGAGTAACGGGGCATAAGCCTGCGTGTGACCAATGTAGGAACCGGCAAATAGCCTAAACTGCCGCGCCGGTTCCGGGGGCTGTGCGATCAGCGATGGGGGGTGTGAGGGCAACCACCCGGTGTCGGGCGGCTCTAACGCAGCGTGGCGTCAGTGTGGTGATATGGTGGCGACATTGTGATTATTGTGTGGCGGCATGGTGTTAGAAATGGTGGCGACATGGTGTTACATTAGGCAGGGAATGTGTAATCTGTTTCGGTGAAGTGTGCTAATAATGTGGCTGGTAATGTGGCGACAGTGTGCTAAGATTGTGGCGCATGGCGAGCGCCCAACTGCCGTGAAGCGGCCAAAGTGCTATGGCATGGAGTGTGGGAACAGTGTGCAACGATTGTGGTAAGATGGTGGCGCGCTGCTGCGAATCAGGTATGATCGCATTTGCTCGTGGCAGTGAGCGGGCGAGGCCGCCATGCAGGCGCAAGGTGGCAGAGCGTGGCGGTGCTGTCAAAAACGGCTTAGCATCGCTGTTCTGTAGTGTTGTGCAGAAACCAGACGTTTGGAGTTCTTAACATGAAAGGTAAAGCAAAGATGGGTTCGATCACGAAGAAAGGTCTTGTGCTGGCTCTGGCTGCGGTAGCTCTTGCGGGCTGCGCGACCTCGCCGGTTCCGACCACCAAGGACACGGAGGCGTTTGCCAGTCGGCTGATCGCGGACAAGGTGGCGGTGGCCGCTGATGCCCAGCGCGAATACGTCGCACTGGTCAACGAAGACAAGTCGGTGCTCTCCCGTAAGCAGGCGGCGATGGAGACGGACGAAGTGGATGTCGATTACATCGGCAAGCCGCAGGAACTGTTGCAGACCTTCGCCTACCGCTACGGCTATCGCTACATCGAGAGCGGCAAGCGGGTCGATCTGCGCACCATCAACGTGCGGGTGCAGAAGACGCCGCCCATCGAGGTGCTGCGCAATATTGGCTATCAGGTGGATGCGGCTGCGGATGTCGTGCTCGACAAGAATGCCAAGACCCTGCGCCTGATCTACAAGAACCTGCCTGCCAACAAGGGGTAAGACTATGGCTATGGACATGCCCCCGATGACGCTCGAAGAGGCGCAGCGCCTCTACGACCGTCCGGCATACGTGCAGTCGGCGGGGTCGCAAGATGCGGCAACGCTCACCGACGCGATGAAAGCCCAGAAGAACGAGGCTGCCAAGGCGCGATCTCAGGCGATTCTCGACACCGCCCTCGGGCTGGGCGTGAAGGCCGGGATGGCGTGGCAACTGCGCAACATCGACGAGGCCGTCAAGCGTCGTCAGCGTGAGTTCGATACCGTTTACGACTTCGGTCATCTGATGATTCAGGATCGCGTCGTTCCCCCCGTCATCACGGAGGCACGCGATCTCTACAACCAAGACGGCGACTACGCTCTGCGCCTGTCGGGTGCTTACTACAAGATCGAGTACCAAGCCCGTTTCTCTTCTGTCGCTCCCAACTGGCGGGAGTATCTGACGTTTCCAAAGCCTGATGTGGATCGAGCCGCCCTGATGGCGGCATTGCTGCCTCGTGACTCCGAGGAAAAGCGCGTCTGGGAACTGGCTGTCGCTGATGGATGGAAGCAGGGGGTCGAGCAAGCCAACCTAATGCTCCAGTACGGACTGGACAGGATGAACCGGGATTACACCGGAATGCTGCGCTTCCACTCCTTCGTGATGCAAGGCAAGTTGACCATGCCTGCCATTGCAAGCGAGTCCATCGCCGTGACCCACAACGGACAGACGATGGCGGTAGATGAAACCCTGCTGCGCATCACGACCCTGCCGGAGTTCAACGGGAAGATGGCGAATTGGACGAGTGCCATCAAGTCGTCCTCCTACGCGGCTCCCACGGTGCAGGTTGCTGTCCCGCTGCCGACGCCGAAGGCTGAGCCGGAGAAGGGTGCGATCACGTACCCGGCACCGTCTCCGGCCTCCGAGGTGAAGTCCTTGCTGGACGCCGAGAGGAAAGAGTAGATGCAACAGGATGCTCATGATGCACTCAGCGTCGTGCCGGGTGCTTTGCTGCCACGGGCAAAGCACCTCACGAGCTACAAAGACCCGTTCCGGTTCGACAATCCCGCGATGTTCAAGGCGCTGATGCTGGAATCGCTCATGCACAACGCGAGCGACATCTTCATCCAGCCCGGCCTGCCGATTTGTGCCCGCATCAACGGCACGATGATGGCGCTAACGAACCGTCCCCTTGACGATGGGGAGGTCAAGCACATCCTCAAGTGGGCTGCCGGACGAGACACTGCCGAAACCGACATCGTGTCAGGCAGGGCAGTGAACGCCCGCTACGAGCTTTTCGACCCCGAGCAGAAGGATGCACGCGGGGCGCGAATCCGCTACGGCTACCGGGTGAATGCGTCGCCTATCCAGTGCTGGGGTGGTACTTCGGCCCAGATTGTCATGCGGGCGATCCCGACCGATCCACCGAAGTACCACGAGCTTGGGCTGAGCGAGGATATTGTGAGAGCGGCCACGCCGCGAGACGGGATTGTCTATGTCGCAGGCGCAACCGGCTCAGGCAAGACCACGACCTTTGCGGCCATCATCAGGTACATCCTTGAGAACGAAACGCCGATCTCGGGCAATCTGATTACGCACGAAGAGCCTATCGAATTCACATTCGAGTCGGTGCAAAGCCGCCACTCGATCATCGTGCAGTCTCAAGTCCCCACTCATTTCGAGAACTTCTACGTCGCGAACCGCGAGGGGATGCGCCGCAAGCCGGGCCTCATCATGATCGGTGAAATGCGCGACGAAGAGACGATTCGCGCCTCTATCGAGGCGTCGCTGACGGGGCACCCGGTCTTCGGCACTGTTCACGCCATCAACGTCGCTGCGGTGATGCGCCGTTTGATCTCCCGTTTCCCCGAAAACGAACGCGCCACCGCGATTTTCGACATCGTGGAAACCGCCCGCTTCATCATGGCTCAGCGGCTGGTCAAGGGCACTAACGGCAAGCTGCTCGCCGCCCGCGAGTACCTCATCTTCGACGAAGAGTCTCGCGAGGCGCTGATCGAGCTTGACCAGATGGGCAAAGTCACCAGCAGGATCAAGGAGCTTGTCGAGGAAAAAGGGCATTCGTTCAGGAAGGAGGCGTTGCGTCTACGCGAGGCCGGGCTGATCGACGATCACGTCGCCCGCGACCTGATGCACACCTGAATGTGGCGACATTGTGCTATAGATTGTGTCATAATTGTGGTTACACTGTGGCGCAATGATGGCAAGAGTGGTAAGATTGTGGCACCAAGGTGGTAGAGATGGTGCTAACAAGGTGTGCTGCATTGTGGTAACATGGTGGCACTGGTTAAATTCCTTTCTGGAGGTTGATTTATGGCAACGGGTCGATACCACTGGAGCAACTGCGCCCCTCCGGCGCGGTTCTTCAAGATCAATGCGGCGGCGAGCTTGCCGTGGCTGGGCGTCATCCTGCATCCGAGTTGGATGACCTTCTATGTCGCCTTGGTGGTGACGGCCATTCTTCTGTACGTCGAGATCGTCAAGAAGATGTCCGTCACGGCCTTCATGCGAGCGATCAATGTCTGGCTGACGGGTCGCGTGAAGTCCACGAAGAATCTCATCAAAGAACTCGCCAGATAAGAACATGAAAGGGAAAAAAGGTATGAGCAAGCCGATCTACGTGGGCGTCGATGACGGCCACTACGCAATCAAAGTCGTCACCGAGTCCGGTGGCATGTTCACGATCCCGTCGCGTGCCCGCAGCGGACGGCATCTGATCTCGTGGCAGGAGCAGGAAGAAAACGGTGGTTTCTACCAGACCGAGGAAGGCGGTGCCTACACGGTCAATGAGCACCTGCAAAACTACGAGGACACCCGCTTCAAGGAATACCCGAAGTCGGCACTCAACCGGGTTCTGGTGCATCACGCGCTGCGCCAAGCCGGTTTCGGCGGCAAGAATGTCGTGATCGCGACGGGCCTGCCCGTTTCCTACTACTACCTTGCGAATGGCCGCAAGGATGACGCGCTGATCGCCGCCAAAGTGGCGAATCTCACGAGGGCGGTTACGTGCGGCACCAAGCCGGTCGCCAACATCGTGCGCAACATGGTGGCAACCGAGGCAATCGCCGCGTACTTCGATCAACTGATGGACATGGAGGGCAACCCCACGCCGCAGTTCGACTCGCTGGGCGAGGCGGTCGTCGGCGTGATCGACATCGGTGGCAAGACCACCGACTGCGCAGTGGTGTATCCCGGTGGTGAGCAAGTAGATGCGGATCGCTCCGGGTCGAGCGATACCGGCGTCCTGTTGCTCAATGACGCTGTTGAATCGCGCCTGCGCTCGCTGTTCGACCTCGACAACGTGCCCCCTCGCATGGTCGAGGCTGCCATCAGCAAGGGCGTCGTCAAGATCGCGGGTGAAGAAAAGGATGTCCGCGATACCGTGTCCGCCGAGAAGGAGCGCCTTGCCGAGCAGATCATGTCGGGCGTTCGCACCAAGATCGGCACCGGCAAGGATTTGGACTTCGTGCTGTTCGTCGGCGGCGGTGCCATCGTGATGCGCGACCAGCTTTCGCGCCATTTCCCGCATTGCCGCTTCCCGGAGCGTCCCGAGTTCGCCAATGCGCGAGGCATGTTCAAGATCGCCAAGTACGTCTTCGGCGGCGAGGAATAAGCCATGCGTGCAAGGCGCTTCATCCTGCTGCTCGATCCCCGGTATTCCGTGGAGCGGGAGGCGCTGAACACCATCAAGGCGGCCCCGGAGGGGGAGGGGGCTGCCTTCCTGCGGGCGCTCATGCTGATCGGGTTTGGCGAGATCAAAAAAGACAAGTCCCGTGAGCAATCCGCCTCGGTGCCCGCCGATGAGGCGGGCCACGGGGCACCTGCACAGGAAAAGACGGACGATGAAACTGGAACGACTTGAAGTCCGGCTGCGCCCCAAGAACCCCGCTGAGCAAGAGCTTATCGAGGCTCTGGAGGCGCAAGACGGCATTTACGGCGGCAAGAACGAGTTGATGCGCGAGTGCCTTCGTCGTGGCTATACCGCGCTCAAGCAGAAGATGGAGAGCCTGTCCGGCACCGGAGATGAGGTGGCAACGCTCGATGCGTTGGCGCAGACCTTCGCGAGTGGTGAGTATGGCTACCGGGTCGTCAAGACCTATCTCGATGCCCGCAACCAAGCGAAAGCTGGATCGGACGGTCATCCTGCGGACAAGGTGGTTGCGGCTTCGGTTGTCGCAGACCCTGTGCAGACGGTGGCCGAGCCGCCATCGACTGCACCCGTTGCGCCGGAGGTGCAGCAACAGGCCGCGCAAGCGGCGCTTGATGCTGTGGTCGCCGATGTGGCTCCTGCGCAGGCTCCCCAGCAGTCGGAGCAGGCCGAGCAACCGGCTGCTCCGGTGCCCGCTGACGGCGCAGGCGAGGGTGCTCCCAAGCGTAAGGTGGACTGGTCGCGGATGCGTGGGCTGGCCGGTTCTGGCGGCGGCGAGGGTGGTGAGTCATGAGCAAGCAGGGCGGAGAAAAGACCTTCACTTGGGATGACCCGGCGATTCTGCTGGGCATCTTCGCGACGATCTACTTCGCCTGCTGGGCGGCATGGTATTTCGCGCATACCGAAATCTCGATGGCTTACACGTACATCCGGTACGTGCAGCTATGGCTGCTCAACGCCTTGGGCAGCGTCGTTGATCTGCCGGGTGTCACCACGGTGCGGAACTGGGTGCAGGAGATGTGCCAGCCGGACGGGCTGGTCAGTCTCTGCCACCGCGACTTCTCGACGGTGAAGTGGAAGGACATCAGCAACTCGTCCATCGCGATGAACGTGTTTTGCCTGATCCTGATGGTGGTGATGTGCGTGCGGATGTTCCTCCGCACGAACGCAACCCATCCGAAGCTCAACTTCACCAAGACCCATAACATCAAGAGCTTCGTCAAGGAGAACAAGCGGCTTTACCCGCATCTGCGCCTGTTCTCCGAGATCGACCTGATCTCTCAGCCGCTCGATCACCCGGTATTCGGGATGTCGCTTACTTCCCGCCAGTTCGCCTACCGCCACCGCCTCATCAGTGGCTGGAAGGAAGAAACGGATGGAAGCTGGACGCCCACCCTTGACCGGGAGAAGGCGTTGCAGGTTTTCCGGGTGCAACTCGGCAGGCACTGGACGAAATCGACCGAGTTGTCCACGAGTGAGACGCTATTGGTGGCAATAGCGATGCCGCGTGTCGCTGCAACCGATCCGTCCTTGGATGAGGCCAAGTTCAAGGATGCGATGAAGGACAGCGAAGACCTCTTGAAGTGGTGCTGGGATCAGTTCAAACCCCCGGCCCCTGCGAAGAAGAAGAAAGGCGAGGCCGAGGCCAGCCCGCTGGCTTGGTTGCAGCCGGAAATCGACCTTGAGTATCCGCGTTCGATCATCCTCAAGCACATCGGGCATCCCGCCGTGCAGGTGCTGATCGAGCAGCACGCCTACAACCGAACCATCATCTTCGCGCTCTTCATGCAGGCGCGGCGACTGGGCGTGCTCCAGCCTGCCGAGATGCGTTGGATGCGCTTCTTTGACCGCGAACTGTGGTACGTGCTGGAGACGATTGGCCGTCAGGCTGGCTTCGCCGAAGCCGCCGCCGTGCTTTCACACTACCTGTATGAGTCCAAGTCGGGCGCGGCGCTCGCTGAGCCTCAACTGGACAAGGCCATCAACGGACTCGAACTTGCCATGACCACCTTCAAATTCACCAGTGCCGACAAAGAGCGGTACGAAAAGGAGGGTGCGGTCGCCAAATTACCCTCATGACAGATGCAATCATCACAAGTTTTTGATGCAGGAATGCCGCCATTTGTTAGAATATGGTCGTAACAGATTCCTAACTAGGAAAGAAAAAACGATGACGAAAGGTAAACTTATAGCAGCTTCGGTGGCTGCTTTGCTGGCTTTGATCGGCGGAGTGTTCGCCGTTCAGGCCAGTCAGAGCACCACACAAAAAGCCGTCGAGGCAGGGCAGCAGATGCCAGCCGCAGCGCAGGGTCTTGATCCTGCTGCGGTTGTTTCCCGGTACGGCAAGATAACGGATCGCCGTCCGGTTGGCGTCGGCGGCCTGACGGCGTGGACGGTTGAGAAGGGGGGCAGGAAGGTCGTGCTCTATACCACGGCAGATACCCAAGCCCTCTTCACGGGCGTGGTCTGGGATGCGGCGACGGGCCGCAACTTGTCCGATCAGTTTATTCCGGGGAATGCCACGGTCGCGGCGCAGCCGATGGCCGTCCCGCCCGTAGCTGCTGAGCAGCCGGGCGTGCGTGCCGCCGCCGCTTTTGACGGCAAGTTCACCGGCACCATCCCTGAGTCCATGAAGACCGTGGATTCGCTTGCCGGGGTCAAAGAAGGGAAGGGCGGGATCGCCGATACGCTGTACATCATCGTCGATCCGCGCTGCCCGTACTGCCGCAAGGCGTACAACATCACCCGCGAGTACGTGAAGAAGGGATACACGATCAAGTGGATTCCAACCGTGGCGCTCGGCGATCCCGCCAATGGTCTGCCGCTGGCTGCCACGATCCTCCAGTCCAAGGACAAGGATGTGGTTGAACGTGTGCTGGGCAAGCACGAGCAGATCAGAACTCAGCCCACCAAGGAAACCGAAGAGGCGCTGCGTACCAGCCTTGCCTTCATGTTCGCCGCATTCGAGCAGAACGGCGGACAGCAGGCCGGTGTCCCGGTCGCGTTCTTCATCGACCGTCGCACAGGCAAGCCCCGCATGATGACCGGAGTCTCCGAGATGGTCGTGCTGGAAGACATCTTCGGGAAACTCTGAGGGGAACAACATGAAAGGTGATGCAATGGATAACTTCGCTCCCGAGCTTCGTATCTTCGGGAATGGCGATCAGCTTGTGGTCGCTTTCGATTCGCTGTCCGGGATGGATGTGAAGCGGGCTGCCCGCAGCATCCAGATTCCCGCCGCTTTCAAGCAGCTTTCGTTCGCGCTTGAAGGCTTCGACAAGGATTCCGCCACCGATGTCGGCGACCGCCGCACGGTCGTGGGCAAAATCAATCTTGTCACCACCGACGCAGGCGGGGAAACAGCGTCGCACGAACTCGCGGACTGCCAGTTCGTGCTGCCCGCCATCGGGAAGCCGAAGAATGGCGTGTTTCAGTTCGCTCCGGTGGAGCAGGTGGAATATGCCGTGCGTCAGGGCGTCTCGGACGCCCTCGTCGTCGCTCTCACGGACTTCTATGCCGTGCGTCCAGCAAGCGGCGATGCTGTTGCTGGGCATCAAGTCATCATGGCCCCAACGCGCAGCGGCATGGGCGCTACTCCGGCTGTGGCCGAGGCGTCCCGACGCCGCGCAGCGGCCAACGATGAACCCAAGGCGTTCCGCCGCAAGATGGCCCTCGCCATCGTCGGCGCACCGCTGCTGATCTGGTTCTTGGCGTGGGGTGGCTCCAAGGTGCTCACCCCGTCCTCACCGATTGAGGACGCGGTGGCACGAGCGATGGCGCAAGACCCTGCCTCGGTGGCCTCGCAGGTCGAACTGACCAAGCAGACCCTACAGCAGATGGGGCTTGACCCCGGTCAGAGCGGTGACATCGGATGTTTGGCTCCGCAGTGAAGAGAGAAGCCCCGGCCTTGACCGGGGATTTCTCGCTTATTCCTGTGGAAGAACGCTTGCAGTGGCGAGACGCGCTGTCTCGCCACCTGCTTAACCAAATGCGCTCACCGAGCGGGTTCCCTTTGCCGGGATGGAAGATTGAGGAACAGGTGGTGCCGATGAATTTGGCGGTAGCTGGGCTGCTGGAACAGGGTGTGACCGAGCCGCAAGCAATTGAAGAACGGTTTGGCTCAGAAGGAACCATCAGGAGCGATTATGCGAGCGGCAAGTGAATTAAGAGAAAGCAAAGCAAAAGGCACCCTCGGCAAGCAGATTCTGGTTTTTGCGCAGGGGTTTCGTTCCCTGCTTGTGCCGTCCCCCGAGGTGCTGGCGGAGACGGTTGTGATACTGCACCCTCTGGTCGCTTTGTCGGACAAGGTGCTGCCGTTGAAGTCCTACTTCAACATGGTGCAGCAGGTGCAGCGCACGACGCATCTTGCGTGGGCGCTCGCTCAGGCGCTGACCAAAGACCTTCCCGCTGGCACTCCGGCAGAGGCCAAGGCCAAGGCCGAGCGTGCCGCTGCGCTTGAGGTGGAGTTGCGGGCCAAGGGCGCGGTGTACCTCGCGGCGACTCTCGCCGAGGAAACCAAGAAGAGCACCCGCGTGACGGCGCAGGCGACCCCTGAGCAGCGGGCCGCCGTAGAGCGCGACCTGCTCCAGAAGCTCGATCAGGAAGCGCAGCGCCGCCTCTGTACGGAGGATGTCTTCATGGTTGCGTGCTCGTTCCTTGAGGTCGAGATCGCCAAGCAGGGATCGGTCTACTACCTCAAGGGCGAGTCGCCGGACTTCAAGGAAACGAAGAAGAACCGGAACCCGCTGAACCTCTCCGACGAAGTGGTGCTCAAGACGCTCTCCAGCGGCCTTGCACGGCCCGACGAAGAGCGTGGTGCGGTTGAGCGCGGGCAGATCGACAGCGGCTTCAATCACCTCGTCAGGCTCAACAAGCTGCATCTCACGATGACTGAGGTGGTGCGGTGGATCAAGGAAGGGGATCAGAAGAACACCCCTCGCCGCAAGATCGACGTGCGCAAGCACTTCGGCCTGTCGCACACCGACTATGAGCGGATCATGTCGATGGCTCGTCGCGAGGGGATGATCTCCTTCCGAAACCGGAAGAAAGACCCCTCCAACAGCTACGTGCTGCGGGCAAAGAATCATCAGCGTGTCGTCGAGTACGCCGAGAAGTTCGGCCACTCGCCGCAGAAGACCCTCAACAAGATTCTGGATGACTTCTTCGACCTGATTGAAAAGCGTCGTGAGAAGTCCACAGTGGGGAGTTGATATGGCAGGAAAGCAACAGAATGGCGGGGATGAAGGCCCGCAAATCAGCCCGGAAGAACGAGCCAGAATTGCGAAGTCGGCGCGGCAGGTTGCTGCCTATGCCAACTTCCTGCGCTGGACGGCCAACTTCCGGCGCGACGAGGTGGTCAAGCACCCCAACCATGACCGCGTGATGCTCCTGTCGCCGATGCAGAGTGGCAGATTCTCTTTCGCCATCGAGGGCGACACTCTTCTGCTCGGCGTGCAGGACTTCGAGGCTGCTTGGATGGCTGCCATGCCGTTCGATTGCGCCTATGTGTCCGACCGCCTGTACCTCTCAGTCGAGGGCGTGGCGTGCATGGACGCCAAGCTCCCGCCGCTCGCGCTGGGGATTTTTGTGGACGATCCGGTTAAGCGGGCAGCCATGTCCGCCGCTCGGTTCGTGCAGCCCACCCGAGTTCATGTTCGCGACGGCAGGATCGCGGAAGTTGGCCGGGCCTTCGGCCTTGGGTTCCCTGTGAAGCAGGGCGATGTCATCAAACAGCTTGTCGTGGCAGCAAAGGAAAAGCTCCGGCAGCAGGATATGGGCAGGTTCTTTTGATGCGCTCGAACCGCCTCGAACAGCAAGATATTCGTCATCAGAAGGAGAGATACATGAAAAAACACACCTTGCTGGCCGCAGTTGTCGCCAGCGGCAGCATCCTGTTGTCGGGCTGCGCAACAACCGACATGCAGGCCGCGATGGGGCAGATCAACGGCTCGCTCAGCGAGCTTGGAAAGGCGCTTGCCACGCCCGGAGCAGCAGGTACTGGCCCGACCATCAGTAGCGCCGGGCGAAGTGGAACCAGTCTGGCAACGACCAAGCTCATGGGTGCTCTTAGTCGCTCCCCCTCTACTGATGGTCGCGCTCCAGAATGGCCGAAGATTGCAATCACCAATTTGGTCGTGCCAGCGGAGCAGATCGCAAATATGCGCATCCAGCTTAAGCGCACTGATTGCATCAAGTTCGACGCTGTGCTTTGGCATGACGAGAAGCATAACGAGAAGTTTAATGATGTCACTCTTTGCTCCCTAGAGTTGCCAAAACGCTCAAACGATTTCGTGACTACATGGCAGGTATTCCCGATTGGCGGAAAAACATCCGGTCAGGTTCGCGGCGAAGGCCCGACGCCGCCGTACTCTAAGCTGCCAAGTGATGCCGCTACCGACCAGTGGATGTTGGGAGCGGGCAAACTCTTTGTTGGCTCGATGTTGACCATGATGGGTTATGACCCGAACTTCACAGTCGATACTCGTCGCTTCTGGATCAAAAATGTCGTCCGAGGTTGAAACAGTATCCGGGGCCAACGACGCTGAAACGCTGGGCGGGGATGGGGCTAAACGCGCCCTCTCGTACAACCAAGCGATAGAGGCAGGCTTAGACCCGCAAGCCTATGCGTGGGAAGGGGTGCCGGTGGGCGAGTGGGAGGCTGTGCTGGATTTCAAAATCTGGGGCAAGGCCACTAGCCTCGGCTGCTACTTCACGGCGAGAGATGGCCGGAAATACAAGTTGAATGCGTTTCCCCCAAAGGGGAAACGCTACATCTACACGCCGAAAGATGGCGGCTTCGACATGTCACAGCGAAATCTTGATGGCGGAGTTTTTGTGCTGACGGTTCATGAAACCGCCTCCGGCAAGGTTGCATGGCAGTCAGCAACGCTCGTACTCGATTGATTGTACGGCTCACGACCCTAAAAAAGCCGCCCTCGGGCGGCTTTTTGCTGTCTGGCAGTCTGCCCTGTTAGGGCGCGGGCGAGTTCCAGTCGTCGTCTGCGCTCAGGCCCACTTCATCCATGCGGCGAGCGTTGGCGCTCTGGAGCCACTGCTGGTCAAGATTGACCTCTTGTGCGGCGTTCTCGATTGCCAGTTCGCGGGTGATGATCGCTTCTTCCAACTGAGCAACGAGCTGCGGCTGCGGCTCGCGGTACTCGGCAAGCAAGTTGCGCGACACGTCTGGGGGCAACTGGTTGATGGCAGAGCGCACCTCACGACCGTAATCGGCCAGCACGGGCTGTTTCGCGATAACGATCTCGGCGCTCTGGGAAGGGAACACAGAGGCCGTCACGCTTTGGAATTGTTGGGCTGATGCCATGCTGTATCTCCTTACATGTCAAAGTCGTCGCTGCGGTCGAGCGTGTCGTACCGCGACAGGATTGCGTCGGCATCTGCTTCCAGATAGGCCGTCTCGGCGCTCTTGAGTGCCGTTCCGACAAACTCGCTCTCGGTGGTCATGGCAAGTGCCTGATCGCGCAATAGGGACTTGAGTTGCCGTCTGTCCTGTGTAGAACCGGGCGTTTCCTCGATAGATCGGAACGCATCCATGTACTTGCCGTGCAGGGTCTGATGGGCCTGCGTGTTGCCCGCGCTCGCGTCATCAGCCAACTCCACCGTGGCTACCACGGCGGCGCTGATCGCGGTGAAGGTGCGCACTTCGGCCTCGCGGCTCTGCAACACGCGCTCGGTCTTGAGGACGTGCGGCGGAGTGCTGCGCATCCAGCCGGACTCCTGATCCGCCAGCGTCTCAATCGACAAGCGCAGCTTCTCGCCGTCTGCGCCTTCACGCAGCGCGGCCAGAGCCACGTTATCGAAGGTGATACCGGCATTGCCGGACGCTTCGATAGCCTTGGCTCGCATCATGGCGGCACCGATCACAAATCGGCTTGCTTCGCGTATTGATAGCTGCATGAGTATCACATCTCGGGAGCCGAGTTATCCTCGGCTCGACTCAATCGGGTTTCTAACAACGTCTTCACGTCCTCCAGTGCTTCGGCACCACCGGGCATCAGCCGGGTAGTGACGGAGCTTGCTATGTCCAACAGCACCCCATTCGGACTGTAGGGGTTGTCGATGAACAGGCGGGCATTGCCCGGCGTCATCGTGGTGTGGTCAAACATCTGCTGGATTTGGTCGGCATCCCGGCAGACTGGAACCAGAAAAGGCGCAAAACGCCCTTCATAGCACTCAACTATAGCATCGAAGACGTTTTGTTTCTCGCTGTTTAGAGCAATTTCCTCGATCTTCATGCGATTTCCGATATGTGCGGCTACGGCCAAGCGCACATCGGAATCCGGGTGCTCGACCAGAGGGGCAAGCACAGCCGGGCGGGTGCCCATGTTCACCGCAAGCGCACGCATGGCGTAAGCGTGCTGCGAACAATGCTCCACCAGTGCGAATTGGACTGCCTCGGGAATGTGTCGCTGTTGCGCAGCGGCAGTCGCCACTGCGCTAGAGTCCTTTCCCGCGATCAGCATTTCCACCTGTTCTTTGGCTGGAACGCCCCGGCTCTCGGCGTAAAAGAACTGGATGACCCTCTGCTGGTTGGCGTCGCTGAAATCAGCAAACCGGCGCTCCAGCGCCTCTTCCATGCGGTCGAAGGCGCTCTGCACGAGATCGTCCAGTCGCTTGCCTGCGTCTGCCACTGCGTCGATGTTCGCGTGCAGGACAACGCCGACGCGCTTCATGATGGGGCCAAGGCTTGCCCGCGTGGCAAGGAACTCCTGTGCTCTCAGAAACGACGGCTTCCTCTCCATGCGTCGCCTCCGTTCAGCTTGTCAGCAGCGTCGTCCCGGTGGCGTGAAGCACCGTAGATCGCACATCGGGGATAAAGACAATCACTTCCGCCTCGCCGTCGAGCGGGTAGTGAACCATGTCGGTTCCCGTGTCCTGTAGCTCTTTGGCGATGGCTGTGCCGATGGCTGTCAGGGCCAGCGGCGAGACGGAGCCGGGTCGTGTCATTGTGTCACTTACCCCGGCATCACTAGAATGCTTGCCCACATCATGCACATACAGCGTCTCAAGCGACACGCCGGGGAAGAGATCGGGGATGAGGAAAGTGGCGGAAGCCCTTGCTGGAAGGGCGCTGAGCGCATCGAAGGCACTTGTTAGGTCGTTCGCCGAGACTGCGCGGGCGAGATCGGCGGGGATGCGCTCTTGCACCCAGCTAACGGCCTTGTCAAAATTCTCGCGTAACATATTTTTGATTGTCCGGTAGTTTCTCGGTTAAAATCGCTTTAAGTTTATATCCTTGCCGTTTGATTGAAAAGGGGTGATCCACATGGCTCAAATGCCGTTTTCCCCGTGCGACGACGCCTCGGCCTGCACCGATGCGTCCGTTGACATGTTGCGGCGCATCTTCGGCGGGGTTGTCGATGCGTTAGTAACCGGGGCTGATCCTGACACCGTTGCTGCCAGCAGCAACATCCTTGCCACCATGTTCAGCTTCTTCAATAGTGGGATTCTCATTATTGGCAGCCTGATCGTCAGCTACGTCGCGGTCATGGGGACGCTGAATACCGCCAACGATGGCGAGGCAATGGGGCGCAACTGGTCGTCGCTCTGGACGCCCGTGCGGATCGTGGCCGGGGGCGCGGTACTGCTCCCAACCACAAGCGGCTTTAGCTTCATCCAGCTTGTCGTGATGATGTTCGCGCTATGGGGTGTGGGCTTCGCCAACGGCACCTACAAGACCGGGATGGCGATGGGTATCCTCTCGCCGGACGGGGTAGTGCAGGGCGTCAATCAGCCCGGCACCTACTATGGGATGCGTGACTTTGCGCGGCAGTATTTGGCGGCATCCTATTGCGCTAGGTCTGCAAACAGCATCTATGCCGATGGCGGGGTTTCGCCGCAAGTGCAGGCCAATCCTACTCAGGACAAGATCAAGACTACGGACGGGCGCACCGAATACACGTTCTACATCAAGGATCGAAACGCCACGACCAACCTTGCCGGTGGCGAGCCGTTCTGCGGAACGGTCAACGTCGCTCGCTACACCGCGCAGGCGATGTCCGATCCTACCGCCGCTGCACTGGAGCAGCTTCGAGCGGCAGTGCAAGACAAGAAGGTGACTGCTGCTGCTGACATGATGCAGGAACTGGAAGCATGGGTGAATACGTGGCCCAGCGACATCAACCAGCCCGGATGGGAGAACGTCGATTCCGACAAGTTCAACACCATCGTGAAGAAGTACGAGGACAAGGTTGCAACCGACCTTTCGTCCTCGGTCACTGGCAATCAGGCTGGGGTCGATTCGGGCCTCACTTCCTTTGCCAACTCGCTCACCTCTGACGGGTGGTCTGCCGCAGGTGGTTGGTTCCAGCGCGTTGGCATGGTGCGTGGTCAGATTGCGAACGTGATGTCCGAGTCGGTTGGCTCGGTCACTGCGCCGTCCCTGTCGGCTCTTCCAGCCGATGCCCGCTCGACGCTTCTGTCGAACAGCGTCACCACTGTCACCGAGGCGATCAACAAGAAGTCCGAAGAGAAGGCCAGCTACGCAAGCTCGAACACGGCCAAGCCGGAAGACATTGCCAGCCTGATCCCGAAGGACGCGCAGAGTGACATCAACCCCGGTTCGATCAAGGCCAACATGGACGCCAAGATGTCGTCCTTCGTCAACCGTACTATGCAGGACGTGGTTGAAATCGCGACCGGGGCCAACGGTTCCGGCACCACGCCACTGTGCGGCACTGCGGGCCAGATGGGGGGGTCGCTCAATCGCATGAAGTGCGTCGGCGACTATCTTGCGGTTGCTCGCGCAGGCATTGCCGTCGCTGACGTTGCGATCAAGACGGCGGCTACCGCTTTGCGTGTCGTCGCTGGCACGCTCTCATCCGTAAAAGGCGTCGGCACCGGCCTCGATCTCGACAAGGTTGTGACGCCGATCTGGGATTGGGTGATCGAGGTGCCCGTCAAGCAGCTTGCCATGATGGCCTCGTACATCGAGCCTCTGGCCTTCTACTTCGGCGTTTTCCTGCCCAGCCTTCCGTACACGATTTTCATGATCGTGGTGGTCGGCTGGATTCTGGCGGTGCTCCAGTCGATCATTGCCGCGCCCCTGTGGGCCGTCATGCACATGACGCCCGACCGCACCTTCGTCGGAAGCCAGACGCAAGGCTACCTGCTCTTGCTGTCGCTGTTCGCCAGACCGGCGCTGGCCGTGGTCGGTCTGTTCGCCGCTGTCCTCGTTTCCGATCCCATCATCGACTACATCGCCAAGGGCTTCTTCGCCATGCGAGGCGCGGTTGTGTCCTCGACGGGGACGGTTGGCGCAATTGCCGAGTTCCTGACCTTCGCGTGGTGGTTCATGGTGTTCGGACTGACGCTCCTGCCCGTGCTCTACATGACGTTCGGCCTGCCGCAAATCCTGCCGGATCATGTGCTGCGTTGGATCGGCGCTGGCGTGAGCGACCTCGGCGAAACGAGCGCGGTCGGCCAGATGCGCGGCGGCATGGCCGCAGCCGGTGCTGGCGTCGGCGCTGCCGCAGGCCGCCTCGGTAACACGCCCAAGGCGCGTCTGGGCCGTGGTGGCGGCCTTCTGCCGGACGACACGCCTCCGGGCGGTGGTTCTCCCGGTGGCGGAGGTGGTGGCGGTCGCAGTGGTGGCGGCGGTCGTTTGGCGCAGACCCTCAACACGAACCCGCAAGGGGTTGCCCCTCAAGCGCCGGAAATGCAGGCTCCGCCGCCTAGTCCGCCAGCGGATAACCGCCGTATGCGAGACAAGGTTGGCGAAGCCGCAGGCGTTGCGATTGGACGCGGAATCACTGGCGGCACGGCTGCCGCCGTCCGCACTGTGGGCCGCGCAGGAACCGTTGCGCTGTCGGCGGGCGTGGCGGGTGTGTCCGCCTATCAGGACTCTGACGGGGCGTCATTCGGCGAGCGCCTTGGTAACGCAAGACTGGCGGCAACCGGCGCTGGCATCATCGCGGGCACCGCCGCTGCGAAGATGACCGGCAGGGACTTTGCCAAGGCGGGGGAAACCGCCCTCAGCGAAGGCAAGGCCGCTTACTCGGACGGCGCGGACGCCCGCATCGCTGCATTCAAGTCGGAGTTGCGTGGCGAAGCGCCGATCAGCGCGGGATCGCCGGGCGGGAGCGGTGCTGTGGATAGCTCCTACGATTCTCGGTATGCCCCACCACCGTCTGATACGAATGCCGCTGGCGTTGCTGCGGGGGCCGTGGGCGCGGCTACTGCTGCTGCTTCGTCCTCGGCGGGCGCTGACGCTGGCCCAAGCGCGACGCTCAGCACCGGGGGGAACGCTCCGTTGGGGGAGGTGGCCGGTGATGATGGATACGGGCAAGGCGAATCGGCGACCAGCGCCGCAGCAATGGCTGCTGGGGTTTCCCGTGCGGGAGCCGCCGATTCGCCTTCCGTCATCGCCGCCATGCCTTCCTATGGCCCATCGGAAGACCCTATGGCCCATCCGCGTGACCGCTTTGGTTCCGACCCCGGCGACGCCTATGCTTCCGCGATCTTGCAGCAAGATCGCGGTACTGTCGGTGACGCCTCAGTCGATGTTCCGCCTACAGCAAGCGAGTGACACCAACAAAAAAGCCCGGACGTTCCGGGCTTTTTCATGTGTGCTCGAAGTTCATCACGGAACCCAGTCTTCCTCCGGCTCCTGACTCACCTCTTTCAATGACTCGGCAGAACTCAGCATATCGACAATGAACTTGCGAGTCTTCGGCAAAGCCTTCGCAAACTCGTCATCGACCTCGGGTGCCGCCTTGATTGCGCCGTCTTTCAATCCTTGGCTCACCTGATGCGCATACTTCTCCGCAAACAGTTGCCGCACATGATCTGCATTCGGGGAGCGGTCACTCGTGAGTTCTTCCAGAACTCCCCTCACCGAGTTCATGAAGATCAGCGTGCGGTTGTACTGCCACAGTTGGTCAGCATACTGGCGCGTCCGCTCTTGAATCTTCGCGTCAAGCTCAGTCACCTGCTCTTGCAATCGCTGATTCGCCCCTTTCAATGCGTCGATCAGTTCCCGCAGGCTCGCGTCAGTCTTCCGCAGCTTGGCGTTCTCCCCGCGCAGTGTGGCGTTCTCGCGCTCAAGTTCAGCCACTTTGGCTTCGAGCCGGTCGATCAGTTCGCGCTGTTGCACAAGCTCGGCCTTGATGCGCTCCTTCTCGGCGAAGTGCTGATGGGTATAGGCAAGTTGCTCTCGCAGCTTTTCGTTCGCCACCGCCGTGGCTTCGTTCCACCCCGAGACGCGGCCTTCTTCAAAGCCCTGCTGATAGCCTTCTTCCAGCCCTTCCTCGATCCCCTGCTGGCGACCTTGGTGACGGCCAACATGCAGGTTGGCAATCGCATGGTCGATGGAACCGATGTAGCCTCCGTCCAAGCTCATATTGCTTCTCCCTGCGTGGTTAGTGTGTCCGGGCATGGCATGTCCCTCCAAAAAGACGGCATACCGGGCAGGATATGCCATTGGATCAAATAATAGGATTGTGGCGACATTGTGTCAATATGAATGTGGTAACAGTGTGGTTATAGTGTGGTGCCATTGTGGTTTCGCACTGCGCTTGCGGCCTGCTCCTGCGGCAGCGCAAACGCGGTCATCCGCTCCAGTGCCACGGCCACCCAGTCGCCACCGAACCGTTGATCTGCGAGTACGGAGCGCAGCGCCAGAATCGGGATGCAATGGCCCGGTTCGCCGCGCACGTAGAACGCCGCGAACCATTCCGGCAGCAGGTGCTCCACA
>JBAYRD010000007.1:0-81998 GCA_041676845.1 Halothiobacillaceae bacterium
GATGGTCATGCCGGGTGACAACGTGGCGATGACCGTCACGCTGATCGCACCGATTGCGATGGAAGAAGGTCTGCGTTTTGCGGTCCGCGAAGGCGGTCGTACCGTCGGCGCTGGCGTCGTCTCCAAGATTATCGAGTAAATAGACATGGCAGGACAAACGATTCGTATCCGGTTGAAAAGCTTCGACCACCGTCTGATCGACCGTTCGACTGCGGAGATCGTCGAAACCGCGCGCCGGAGTGGTGCGCGGATCAAGGGGCCGATTCCGCTACCGACCCGCAAGGAGCGGTTCACCGTGCTGACGTCGCCGCATGTTAATAAGGATGCGCGCGACCAGTACGAGATCCGCACCCATAAGCGGGTGCTCGATATCGTCGATCCGACCGACAAGACGGTTGATCTGTTGATGCAGCTTGACCTGGCCGCTGGGGTGGATGTTCAGATTCGTCTGAGCTGATCTGTCCGCGCCGCTAGAGCGCGCCGGCCAAATTATACTTTTGGCACGGCGCGTTTTCTGTTATAGTGTCGCGCTCTTGTTCAGCCCGATGCGTGTCAAGGCCGCGTCGGGCTGGCTTTTTCCGGCGATCCGGTCAATCGAAATCGGCGCTGTCGTGAGTACGAGGAAATAACAATGGCTTTAGGTGTAGTCGGGCGAAAGGTCGGCATGACCCGCATATTCGACGATGCTGGCGTTTCCACGCCGGTTACCGTTATCGAGGTCGAGCCGAACCGTGTGACTCAGAAGAAGGTTCAGGATGTCGATGGGTATGCCGCATTGCAGGTGACCGTTGGCGAGCGCCGGCCGGGGCGGGTGAGCAAGCCGATGGCAGGGCATTTTGCCAAGGCCGAGGCTGCAGCCGGTCGCGTCGTGCGGGAGTTCCGTGTCGATGAGGACGTGCTGGCTGATTATGAGCCGGGCAGCGAGATCAGTGTCGAGATTTTCAACGACATTCCCTCGGTCGACGTAACCGGCGTGAGCAAGGGCAAAGGCTTCGCTGGAACAGTCAAGCGGCACAACTTTCGGATGCAGGATGCCTCGCATGGTAACTCCCTGTCACACCGCGTGCCTGGAGCCATTGGGTCGAACCAGAGTCCTGGTCGTGTATTCAAGGGCAAGAAGATGGCCGGCCAGATGGGCAGTGAGCGTGTGACCACGGCCAACCTGAAAGTGGTCCGCGTGGATGCTGAAAATGGTTTGCTGCTCGTCAAGGGTGCGGTGCCAGGCGCCACTGGTGGCGACGTGCTCGTGTGCCCCTCGGTCAAGATCAAAGCGTGAGGTCATCAGGTATGGATATCCAAGTCAAGAATGGTTCCGCGCTGACTGTCTCCGAACAGGTCTTCGGCCGGGATTACAATGAGACGCTGGTTCATCAGGCCGTGGTCTCGTATCTCGCGGGTGGTCGGGCCGGCAGCAAACGTCAGCTGAATCGTGCCGACGTAAGTGGTGGTGGGGCCAAGCCGTGGCGCCAGAAAGGTACTGGTCGCGCCCGTCACGGCTCCATCCGTTCGCCGATCTGGCGGGGCGGTGGTGTGACTTTTGCTGCCCGTCCACGCGATTTCTCGCAGAAGATGAACCGCAAGGCCTACCGGGCCGCGATGCGTTCGATCCTCTCCGAGCTGCTACGCCAGGATCGCCTGACGGTGGTGGAGTCGCTAACAGTTGAGGCGCCGAAGACCAAGCTGGTTATCAAGGCCCTGGCTGATCTCGGACTGGACAAGGGCAAGCGCCTGATCGTCACCGAGGCGATGGACGAGTCCGTCCTGCTGGGCTCGCGCAATGTGGTTGAGCTGGGCTATTGCACGGCGGCAACGCTTGATCCGGTCAGCCTGGTCAATGCGGATCATGTGGTCATCACCCAGGGTGCCGTGAAGATGGTTGAGGAGTGGCTGTCATGAAATCGGAAAAACTATACGACGTACTGCGCGCTCCGGTGGTCACCGAAAAGACCGCGCGTGCCGGTGAGTTCAATCAGTACGTATTCAAGGTGGCCACATCGGCTTCCAAGCCGGAGATCAAGGATGCCGTTGAGCAGGCCTTTGATGTGACGGTCAACGCCGTTCAGGTGGTGAACCAGCGTGGCAAGGTCCGCCGGTTCCGCAACATGCCGGGGCGTCGCGCCGACACCAAGAAGGCGTATGTCACGCTCGCCGAAGGCCAGACCATCGACTTCGGTACGGCCGGATAAACAGTAGGGGGTTCAACTCATGGCTTTGAAGGTCGTAAAACCGAGTTCGCCGGGTCGCCGCAGCGCGGTCGAGACGGATCGTTCCGCGCTCTACAAGGGCAAAGGCTACGGGCCATTGCTCGAAAAGAAGCACGGGTCAGGTGGCCGCAACAACGCTGGGCGCATCACCAGCCGTCATATCGGTGGTGGTCACAAACAGCGCTATCGGCTCATTGATTTCAAGCGCAACAAGGACGGTGTCCCCGCCCAGGTGGAGCGTATTGAGCACGATCCAAACCGTACCGCACACATCGCGTTGCTGAAATATGCCGACGGTGAGCGCCGCTACATCCTGGCGCCGCGCGGGGTGGAGGTCGGTCAGGCGATCACGTCCGGTACTCAGGCGCCGATTCGGGCCGGCAACGCCCTGCCGCTGCACTCGATCCCAGTGGGCACAACCATCCATGCGATTGAGCTCAAGCCGGGCAAGGGGGCACAGATTGCCCGCAGCGCTGGCAGCTCGGCCCAGCTGGTTGCACGCGAGGGCTCCTACGCCACCATCCGTCTGCGTTCGGGTGAGACGCGCCGGATATTCGCGGAGTGCCGCGCCACGGTAGGTGAGGTTTCCAATCAGGAACACAGCCTTAGCCGTCGGGGCAAGGCTGGCGCCAATCGCTGGCTTGGCATTCGGCCGACGGTACGCGGCGTGGTCATGAACCCGGTCGATCACCCGCATGGTGGTGGTGAAGGTCGGAGCTCGGCTGGACGTCATCCGGTCACTCCCTGGGGTGTGCCGACCAATGGTTACAAGACGCGGACGAACAAGCGTACTGACAAGTACATTGTTCGCCGTCGTAACAAGAAATAACACAATTAGAGGAGTTGAAAGGTGCCACGCTCACTCAAGAAGGGTCCCTTCGTGGACCATCATTTGATGAAAAAAGTGGAAGAGGCCGTGGCTACGAACAGCCGCCGGCCCATAAAGACCTGGTCGCGTCGCTCGATGATCCTGCCCGACATGATCGGACTGACCATCGCGGTGCACAACGGTCGGCAGCACATTCCAGTGCTGATTAACGAGAACATGGTTGGGCAGAAGCTCGGTGAGTACGCGCCTACGCGGACTTACCGTGGCCATGCCGCCGACAGGAAAGCCACGCGCTAAGGAGGTTCCGTGATGCAAGCAGTCGCACTACACCGGTTTGCCCGGATCTCTCCGCAGAAAGCGCGTCTGGTCGCCGACCAGGTGCGTGGCGAGAATGTCGCTCAGGCACTGGAGTCGTTGCAGTTCTCGACCAAGAAGGGTGCCGCGATCGTTCGCAAGGTCGTCGAATCGGCGATCGCGAACGCGGAAAATAACGAGGGTGCGGACGTCGATCGTCTATGCATCTCCGAGATCATGGTCGACGAGGGTCCGACGTTGAAGCGATTCCGTGCGCGTGCGAAAGGTCGCGGTGCACGGATCCTCAAGCGGACCAGTCACATCAAAGTCGTCGTCAGCGAGCGCTAAGGAACAGTCATGGGTCAAAAAGTACATCCGGTAGGCTTCCGGCTTGGGATCTCCTCAGACTGGAGCTCTCGCTGGTACGCCGATAGCAAGAATTTTTCTAAACACCTTGAGCAGGACGTTCGGACACGCAGGTATATTCGTGAGCGTCTCAAGGATGCCTCCGTCTCCCGCGTGCAGATCGAGCGTCCAGCCCGATCGGCGGCGGTGACGATTCATACCGCGCGGCCGGGCATCGTCATCGGCCGCAAGGGTGAGGATATCGAGCGCCTGCGCACCGAGATCGCACCGATGCTCGGCCTGGACCGCAATGCGGTGAAGGTCTCTGTAGAAGAGATCCGCAAGCCCGAGCTGGACGCACAGCTGGTGGCCGAGTCCATCGCTCAGCAACTTGAGCGTCGTGTCATGTTCCGCCGCGCGATGAAGCGTGCGGTACAGACGACCATGCGCCTGGGTGCTGGTGGTGTGAAAGTCAACGTCGCCGGCCGCTTGGGCGGCGCCGAGATCGCGCGCACCGAGTGGTATCACGAAGGCCGTGTGCCGCTGCACACCCTGCGTGCGGATATCGACTACGGCGCGGCAGAGGCCCAGACCACCTACGGCATCATCGGTGTCAAGATCTGGATTTTCAAAGGCGAAGTGTTCGGTGTGCCGGGCAGCGACGACGGCAAGTCAGCCGCCTGATCAACGAATTGAAGTGGAGCTTTGAAGAATGCTGCTGCCAAAACGTACAAAATTTCGCAAGCAGTTCAAGGGCAAGAACCGCGGCGTGGCCACCAACGGCAACAAGGTGAGCTTCGGCGAGTTCGGCCTCAAGACGCTTGAGCGCGGACATATTACCTCCCGTCAGATCGAGGCTGGACGTCGTGCCATCACTCGTCACGTGAAGCGGGGCGGCAAGATCTGGATTCGGATCTTCCCGGATACCCCGATTACCAACAAGCCCCTGGAAGTCCGTATGGGCAAGGGCAAGGGTAGCGTCGAGCATTGGGCTGCCAAGGTGCAGCCGGGCAAGGTGCTGTTCGAGATCGAAGGGGTCAGCGAAGACGTGGCACGCCAGGCGTTTGAACTCGCCAGTGCGAAGCTGCCCGTGAAAACCACGTTCGTAACACGGTGGGTGATGTAATGAAGACGACAGACCTGCGTGAGAAGTCCGTAGAGGATTTGCGCCACGAGCTGGTGGCCGTCAAGCGCGAGCAGTTCAACCTGCGTATGCAGCATGCTACCGGCCAGGATGTAAAGACCCATCTGGCCCGGGAAGCGCGGCGTAACGTTGCTCGTATCAAGACCGTGATTGCGGAAAAGGAGCGTGCCTGAGATGACGACGGTATCCGAAGAAAATAATGTACGCACCCGTCAAGGGGTTGTGGTCAGTGATAAGGGCGACAAGTCCATCACGGTTGCGGTTGAGCGTCGTGTTCAGCACTCGCTTTATGGCAAGTACCTGACAAGGACTTCCAAGCTGCGTGTGCATGACGAGGAAAACAGCTGCCGCCAGGGCGACCGCGTCGAGATTCGTGAGACGCGGCCGATCTCCAAAACCAAGAGCTGGACTTTGGTCCGCGTGCTCGTGCGCTCTGCTGAGTAAGGAGTTTCGTCATGATCCAGATGCAAACCGTGCTGAATTCGGCAGATAACAGTGGCGCGCGCAAGGTTCAGTGCATCAAGGTGCTGGGCGGATCGCATCGCCGTTATGCCGAGATTGGTGACGTCATCAAGGTGTCCGTCAAGGACGCCATTCCGCGTGGTCGCGTCAAAAAGGGCGAGGTCTACAATGCCGTGGTGGTGCGCACGCGCCAGGGAGTGCGTCGTGCGGACGGATCGTTGATCCGTTTTGACGGCAACGCGGCGGTCCTGCTCAACGACCAGCTCCAGCCGATCGGTACCCGTATTTTTGGCCCGGTCACCCGTGAGTTGCGGGGCGAAAAGTTCATGAAGATCATTTCGCTTGCGCCAGAAGTGATTTAAGAGGGGATCGAGATGCGAAAAATTCGTCAAGGCGACGACGTGGTCGTCACAGCGGGCAAGGACAAGGGCCGTCGGAGCACGGTGCTTCGGGTCGTCGATAATGGCACCCGGGTCGTTGTGGAAGGGGTGAACATGGTGAAGAAGCACCAGAAGCCCAATCCGATGATCGGCCGGACCGGTGGCATCATCGAAATGGAGAAATCCATTGATATCTCCAACGTGATGCTGTTTAATCCCGCCTCCGAAAAGGGCGACCGGGTCGGTTTCAAGACACTTGAGGACGGCCGGAAGGTTCGTTACTTCAAATCCAACGGCGAAGTCGTTGACGCGTGATAGGAAATTAGAGAAATGGCTCGACTTCAGGAATACTACTCCAACACGTTGCGTGCCGAGCTCGCAGAGAAGCTGGGTCTCGACAACTTAATGGCCGTTCCGAAGCTGACCAAGATTACGTTGAACATGGGCCTGGGTGATTCCGCTCGTGACAAGAAGGTAATCGATAGCGCAGTGGAAGAAATGGGTCTGATTACCGGTCAGCGACCGGTAGTGACGTATGCGCGCAAGTCCATCGCGGGGTTCAGACTTCGTGAGGGCATGCCGTTGGGTGTCAAGGTCACCCTCAGAGGACGTACGATGTACGAGTTCCTCGATCGGTTGATCCATGTGGCGGCTCCCCGTATCCGCGACTTTCGTGGCTTGAGCCCGAAGTCGTTTGATGGCCGTGGCAACTACAGCCTCGGGGTTCGCGAACAAATCATTTTCCCGGAGATCGACTTTGACAAGGCCGATCAGGTCCGAGGGATGGATATCACGATCACAACGAATGCGAAGGATGATGACCAGGCGCGAGCGTTGCTCAGCGGCTTTGGTTTCCCCTTCCGTCGTTAAGGAGTAATTACGAGATGGCAAAGAAAAGTATGCTTGCTCGCGAGGTGAAGCGCCAGAAGCTCGCCCGCCAGTACGCTGACAAGCGCGCCAAACTGCGCGCAATCGTCGCCGATCCCGATGTGGAGTTCGACGAGAAGATGGCGGCGTCCGCGGAGCTGCAGAAGCTGCCGCGCGATTCCTCCGTTACCCGCCAGGTGCGTCGCTGTGCGCTGACCGGACGTCCCAAGGGCGTCTACCGGAAATTTGGCATGGGGCGCAACAAGCTACGTGAGCTGGCAATGGCTGGGGAAATCCCTGGTCTGCGCAAGTCCAGCTGGTAAGGAGAACGCGCGATGAGTATGAATGATCCGATCGCGGATATGTTGACGCGTATCCGAAATGCTCAAGCGGCTCGCAAGACCGAAGTCCGGTTGCCGGCCTCCAAATTCAAGAAGGCGATCGCCCAGAGCTTGCAAGACGAAGGCTATGTCGCCGATGTTCGTGTAGAAGGTGACGCAGCCAAGCCGACGCTGGTTATTGGTCTGCGCTACTTCGAAGGCAAGCCTGTTATCGAGAAGATAAGTCGCGTTTCTCGCCCAGGGTCACGCAAGTTCTTCGGCAGCGAGGAGTTGCCGGAAGTCTTGGGTGGGTTGGGTGTCGCCGTGGTCTCCACGTCGCAGGGCGTGATGCCTGATCGGGAAGCCCGTCGTCGCAATATCGGCGGCGAAGTCGTCTGCTTTGTATCGTAACCGTCTGGGGGATTTATGAGTCGAGTAGCACGAAAGCCGGTTACGGTCCCCAAGGGTGTCGAGGTCAAGCTTGATGGCCAGATCTTGTCGTTCAAGGGCAAGAATGGCGAGTTGAGCATGGATGTCCACCCGACGGTTGGGGTGACCTTCGAAGACCAGGAGATCCGGTTCAATCCGAACAGTGATAATGACATTCCACTGACGGGGACCCTGCGTTCATTGGCGCAGAATAAAGTTGATGGGGTCGCCAACGGTTTTGAGATCAAGTTGCAATTGGTTGGTGTCGGTTACCGCGCTCAGGCGCAGGGCCAGATCCTGAACCTGCAATTGGGTTTCTCGCACCCGGTCGAGTTTCCGCTTCCAGAAGGAATCACGGCAGAAACCCCATCGGCGACCGAGATCACTATCAAGGGTGCTGACAAGCAGAAGGTAGGCCAGGTGGCTGCCAACGTGCGGGCTCTGCGTCCGCCTGAGCCTTACAAGGGCAAAGGTGTGAAGTACGCGGACGAGCGCGTGCTGCGTAAGGAAGCCAAGAAGAAATAATCGAGGGTGACGCGATGAACGAAAGCACAAAACAGCGGCTCCGCCGCGCACGGCGTACCCGGGCCAAGATCAAGTCGCTCGGCGTGCATCGCCTGAGCGTGTACCGGAGCAACAACCACACCTACGCACAACTCTTTGCGCCGGAAGGTGCGGTCTTGGCGGCCGCTTCCACGGCAGGCAAGGGAGTGCTGGGCGCGGGTGAGTATGGCGGCAATGTGGCCGCTGCTAAAAAAGTAGGCGAAGCGATCGCCAAGGCTGCCCTGGAAAAGGGCATCGACACCGTAGCGTTTGATCGTTCCGGTTATATTTACCACGGGCGTGTCGCGGCCGTTGCCGATGCGGCGCGCGAAGCGGGCCTGAAGTTCTAAAGAGGTAATTCAATGAGCCGTAATCCAAGAGACGCCTCGAACGATGGCCTGATCGAGAAGCTAGTGACGATCAACCGGGTGTCCAAGGTTGTTAAGGGTGGTCGCCAGTTTTCGTTCACCGCGCTGGCCGTGGTGGGCAATGGCGACGGACGTGTCGGTTTTGGTTATGGCAAGGCAAAAGAAGTGCCTGTCGCCATCCAAAAGGCAATGGACCGAGCCCGCAACAGCATGGTCGACATACCGCTGCGCGACGGCACCCTGCACTATGAGGCCAAAGGTGTTCATGGTGCCGGCCGAGTGTTCATGAAGCCGGCCTCCGAGGGTACTGGTGTTATCGCTGGTGGCGCGATGCGGGCTGTGCTGGAGGCCGCTGGTGTACGCAATGTCCTGGCCAAATGCATTGGGACTCGCAACCACATGAACGTGATCCGGGCGACCCTCAACGGTCTCACTCAGATCCAGTCGCCGGAAGTGGTAGCTGCGAAGCGCGGTAAGCGCGTCGAAGAAATTCTGGGGAGCGAGGCATGAGCCAAAAGACTAATGGCACGATCCGGGTTCGCCTGGTTCGCTCGATGCATAATCGACTCGAGTCCCACAAGGCCTGCGTTCGTGGGCTGGGCATTCGACGTCTGAACCATGAGGTGGAAGTGGCCGATACCCCCGAGAACCGGGGCATGATCAACCGCGTCCACTATATGCTCGAAGTACAGGAGCCGAAGTAATGCGCTTGAATAAACTTGTTCCTGCCGAGGGCAGCCGGACCGAAGCGACCCGCGTGGGCCGCGGTATCGGCTCTGGCCTGGGCAAGACCGGCGGTCGTGGCCACAAAGGGCAGAAGTCTCGATCGGGTGGCTACCACAAGACCGGTTTTGAGGGTGGTCAGACACCGTTGCAGCGCCGCTTGCCGAAGATGGGCTTCCGGTCGGCCAAGGCCTTGGATCGGGCCGAGATCCGCACTGCGGAACTCAACCGATTTGACGGTGAGGTGACCATGGAGTCACTCAAGGCAGCCAACCTGGTTCGTCACGACGTCAAGACAGTCAAAATCATACTCCAGGGTGACGTGGAGAAAGCGCTTCAGGTGAAAGGTTTGGCGGTCACCAAGGGTGCGCGCCAAGCGATCGAAGCAGCCGGTGGTTCAGCGGAGTAAGTTGTGGCACAGGCTAATACAGGGATAGGCACGCTTGCCGGAGCCGGTCGTTTGACCGAGCTCCGGCAACGCATTTTCTTCGTCATCATGGTGCTAGTGGTGTACCGCATCGGGACTTTCATCCCGTTGCCGGGCATTGACGTCGACGTGATGAAGGCGCTGTTCGAGCAGCACTCGGGCGGCATTTTGAGCATGGTCAACATGTTCTCTGGCGGGGCGTTGTCGCGCATGTCCCTGTTCGCCCTGGGGGTGATGCCGTACATTTCTGCGGCGATTATCATCCAGTTGCTTACGGCCGTGGTGCCGATGTTCGAGAAGCTGAAGAAAGAGGGTGAGGCGGGCCGCCGCAAGATCACTCAGTACACTCGGTACGGGACGCTTGGTCTGGGCCTGGTGCAGGCGTTGGGGGTGTCGATCGCGCTGCAAGGACAGTCGATGGGTGGCTCACCGTTGGTGTACGCACCTGGCATCGGCTTCCTGTTTGTCGCCACCCTCACGCTGGTCAGCGGAGTGATGTTGCTGGTCTGGCTTGGTGAGCAGATCACCGAGCGCGGGGTCGGTAATGGAATCTCGTTGATCATTTTTGCCGGGATTGTGGCGGGATTGCCGAGCGCCATCGGTGGTACCGCGGAGCTGGTGCGTACCGGTGAGCTGCACGTGTTCACCATGCTGATCCTGGGCGTCCTCATCCTTGCCGTGACCGCGTTCGTTGTTTTTGTTGAACGCGGCCAGCGTCGGATTACGGTCAACTACGCGCGGCGCCAGCAAGGGCGTGGCATGGCCGGGCAGCAGACGTCACACTTGCCGCTGAAGTTGAACATGGCCGGTGTGATCCCGCCGATCTTTGCCTCGAGCATCATCCTGTTTCCGGCGACTGTCGGTAACTGGTTTGGGCAGCAAGAAGGTATGAGTTGGCTTGCCAGCCTGTCGAATACGCTGTCACCTGGGCAGCCGTTATACGTGCTTTTCTATGCCACCGCGATCATATTCTTCTGTTTTTTCTATACTGCGCTGGTGTTCAACGCTCGCGAAACAGCCGACAACCTGAAGCGCTCAGGGGCATTTGTACCGGGCATTCGCCCGGGTGAGCAGACCGCACGTTACGTGGATAAGGTGTTGACTCGACTCACTTTCTGGGGTGCTATCTACATCACCGCGGTTTGTTTGTTGCCGGAGTTTTTGATCCTGTACTGGAACGTTCCGTTTTACTTTGGCGGCACGTCCCTGCTGATTATCGTGATTGTGCTGATGGACTTCATGTCGCAAGTTCAGTCACACCTGGTGTCACACCAGTACGACAGCCTGGTTCGTAAGGCTCATTTCAAGAGCGGGCTGTAAGAGCAGGCCCACTATATTCCATTTGCTATTGATGGCGTGTTTGGTTAAACTTTCGCGCTCTTTTTTGGGGTGATATAACGATGGCACGTATTGCTGGGATCAACATTCCCGTTCAAAAACATGTGGTCATTGGCCTGACGTCCATTTATGGGATCGGGCCGTCCCGCGCCCGGCTGATTTGCGAGGCCACCGGCGTCGCCCCGGATCGTAAGGTAAGGGACTTGTCGGAAGCGGAGGTCGAGGCGCTGCGGGCGGAAGTCGGCAAGTATGTAGTTGAAGGCGATCTGCGCCGGGACGTCTCGATGAGCATCAAGCGTCTGATGGATCTTGGATGTTATCGTGGCGTACGTCACCGTCGCGGCCTGCCCTTGCGTGGGCAGCGTACACGCACGAATGCACGGACTCGCAAGGGTCCGCGTCGCCTGGTCAAGCGCTGATCAGGCTTAATATTCTCTCGAGAGTAGGATCTTAATGGCAAAAGCAAGACAAGAAGGCACCCGTAGAAGGGTGAAGCGCGTCGTCACGGAAGCGGTCGCACATGTTAATGCGACCTTCAACAACACGATCGTGACGATCACAGACCGTCAGGGCAACACCCTCAGCTGGGCGACGTCCGGAGGCTCCGGTTTCCGTGGTTCGCGCAAGTCCACGCCGTTTGCAGCCCAGGTGGCGGCCGAGCGAGCAGGTGAGGCGGCCAAGGCCTATGGCGTCAAGAACATTGATGTGCAGGTCAAAGGCCCGGGGCCAGGTCGCGAGTCGAGCATTCGTGCGTTGAACGCTGTCGGCTTCAAGGTGGGCGTGATCACGGACGTGACTCCGATCCCACACAATGGCTGCCGCCCGCCCAAGAAGCGTCGTGTTTGACGGTGCGTTTCTTAAGGAGTATATGACTTATGGCTCGTTATCTCGGTCCTACTTGTAAGCTAGCCCGTCGCGAAGGCACGGATCTTTTCCTGAAATCCGGTGTGCGAGCACTGGAAGACAAGTGCAAACATGATCGCGTTCCAGGGCAACATGGTGCCACTGGTCGCCGGCAGAGAGTGTCGGAATATGGTCTGCAGCTGCGTGAAAAGCAGAAGCTGCGCCGTACCTATGGTGTGCTGGAGCGTCAGTTCCGTAATTACTACAAGCGCGCCACACAGATGAAAGGCTCCACTGGCGAAAATCTGCTGCAAGCGCTTGAGTGCCGTCTGGACAACGTCGCCTACCGTATGGGGTTTGGCTCCACGCGTGCTGAGGCGCGCCAGCTGGTATCACACCGCGGCATAACGGTGAACGGCGAGGTGGTCAATATCCCGTCGTACCAGGTTGCCGCTGAGGACGTGATCGCTGTACGCGAGAAAGCGAAAAAACAGCAGCGTGTCAAAGATTCCCTCGAGCTAGCCGCTCAGCGGGAGGTCGTGCCGTGGATCACGGTCGACGCCAGCAAGATGGAAGGCGTCTTCAAGGCCGTCCCGGTGCGCGATGAGCTGCCGGCGGATATTAACGAATCGCTCGTAGTCGAGTTGTATTCGAAGTAAACGGTTTTCTCGGGGGTGCGTAAATGCAACTGGGTTCTACAGAGCTTCTCAAGCCGCGCTTGGTCGATGTGGAAACGATCGACGACACACATGCGCGCGTGGTGCTGGAGCCGCTGGAGCGAGGGTTTGGTTACACGCTGGGCAATGCCCTGCGGCGTATTCTGCTCTCTTCCATTCCTGGCGTGGCAGTAACCGAGGCAGAGATCGAAGGGATTCTGCACGAGTACAGTACGCTGGAAGGCGTTCAGGAGGACGTGCTCGAAATCCTGCTCAATCTCAAGGGACTCTCGATCACTATGCATGGTCGTGACGAGTCCGTTCTGAGCATCAAGAAGGCCGGCCCGGCTGTCGTGACTGCTGCGGACATCAAGGCGGATCATTCGGTCGAGATCATGAACCCGGATCATGTCATCGCCACACTGCGCGAGGGCGCCGAGCTGAACATGAGCTTCAAGGTAGAGCGCGGCATGGGCTACGTGCCGGCAAGCGCTCGTCGTGAGGAGGATGACGAAAGCGTCGTCGGTCGCCTGTTGGTGGATGCTTCATTTTCGCCGTTGCGGCGTGTGTCCTACTCGGTAGAGCGTGCACGGGTCGAGCAGCGCACCGACCTGGATTCCCTTGTGCTGGATATCGAGACCAATGGCTCGGTCTCGGCGGAAAATGTTATCCGCCAGGCCGCTGGTATTCTGGTTGATCAGGTGTCGGTGCTGGTGGAGTTGAAGGCGGAAGAGGCCGAGCCGGTCGAAGAGCAGGCCCCGGCAGTCGACCCAGTGCTGTTGCGCCCGGTTGATGATCTGGAGCTGACCGTCCGGTCGGCTAACTGCCTCAAGGCGGAGAGCATCTACTACATCGGTGATCTGATCCAACGGTCAGAAATGGAACTGCTCAAGACACCAAACCTTGGCAAGAAGTCCTTGACGGAGATCAAGGACGTGCTGGCCAAACAAGGATTGTCTTTGGGGCAGAAGCTGGAGAATTGGCCGCCGGCCGAGCTCCAGGATCTTAGCGAATCCAAGACTTAACGATATTCTGGAGTATTCGACATGCGTCATCGTCATTCCGGTCGGCAGCTGGGCCGCAACGCCCCTCAGCGCAAGGCGCTGATGCGTTCGCTCACGAACGCACTGATCGAGCACGAAGTCATCAAAACTACCGTTCCCAAGGCCAAGGAACTGCGGCGTGTCGCCGAGCCGCTGATCACGCTGGCGAAAGTAGACAGCCTGCATGCACGCCGTCAAGCCATTGCCAAGGTCGGCAACAAGGCGACGGTCAGCAAGTTGTTTGATGACGTCGGCCCACGTTTCAAAGAACGCAATGGCGGCTATCTACGTATTCTCAAGTGTGGTTATCGTGCTGGTGACGCGGCGCCGATGGCATACATTGAGCTGGTGGAGCGGGCGCCGGCGGCCGTCGAGGAAGCTGCGGCCGAATAACTGGACCCGATACCACTTGGGCCAGTTCGGCAATTTGCGTTCCCTCGATGGGAAGGTGGATAAATATCCAAGGCTTGAGTCCCATGTAGCATGGGGCTCAGGCCTTTTGTTTTTACATGACCATATCTCATTCGGGTGGCAGCCTGCCCGATGAGGTGGACGGGTTTGTCCGCACTCGGCGCTGCCGCCCCTCGACGGGTCCGATGTTATTAAGACTGGGCCGGCCTGTAGGCAGTCCTTGATTGCGAGTCCACATTGTTGACTTGGGCGTCAGCCAGAGGTGCTGGGTAAAGGCAGCAGGCGTGAGCGGTGGCTCAGCTGTGGTTGAACTGCAGAGTGGGCTCTCCTGGGATGCTGGGTCCTGCTGGCGTTGGGGCAAGTCAGCTAGGAACTTTCTGCCAGGGGAGCGGGTCGCAGGGTGTCAACGGGTATCGGTGCCCGGCATGTCGTGTGCGAAGCCGAGACATTTTAAATTAGGAGTGATTGCATGTCCGTTTGGAACCAGAAGTTGCGCAAGACCATGGTGGCGGCCGGCGTAGCCACGGCCCTCGCCTTCAGCGGCGCGGCCGTGGCCCAAGAGGGTGCGCCTGTTCAGGGCCATATGCCCGAACTGACCGACGAGCAGCGCCAGATGGTGGAGGAGATGCGTGAGATCCAGCGGGATCTCCAGCAGACCCAGAACGAGCTGGGCCGCATGGAAGAGCGGGCCTATGAGAATAATCCCGCACTCGGCCAGAAGCGTGAGGCTCTGCAAGCGAAGATTGCAGAGAAGATGTCCAGCGACGGTTACGATGCCCAGCAGGAATTTACCGAGATGCAGGAAATGGCGGCCAAGTACCAGGGCGCCGAAGAGCAGCCGTCTGATGCGGAGATCGAAGCGTTCGGTAGAAAGCAGCAGGAATTCCAGCAGCGACAGCAGCAGGCCTTCCAGGACGAGGAAGTGCAAAGCATGGCCGAAGACCTGCGTAGCGACGTTCAGCGGGAGATGGAGCAAAGCAACCCGGAAGCCAAAGAGCTCTTTACCAGGCTGGAGCAGAAAGCCCGTGAGATGCAGCAGTTGCGCCAGAAGGCAATGCAGATGCAGCAAGACGGCTGATGCTGCTCGAACGTGTCGAGTGAAAACTGCTGTTTAAGAGCCTGAGAACTGTCTGTTTGCCAATTGGCAGAGCTTCCTTGGTAGGGCGGAAAAGCCCGAGTCCTGCATCCCGCGGGACTCGGGCTTTTCAGTTTGGTCTGTGTGATGGATGACACGGCATTCCTGAGCGCCCAGCCGAGGATGGGCTTGCTGCGCTTGGTGTCATCGACGTTGATCCATGAACACGCGCCTCGGTTGTCGCGATTCCTGCCGAGCTTCCCTGGGTAAACCGATCAGGTTGTGTGCGGACAGATGTCAGTCGTCACTGTAACCGGGTTCGCTAGCGCCGAAGAACGCCTCCTTGAGCCGTTGCAGTTCGTCGCGGACTTGGGCGGCGGCTTCGAACTCAAGATCGCGGGCGTGTCGGTGCATCTCGGCCTCGAGCGTCTTCATTTGCTTGGCGGCCTGCTCGGGCGATAGTGCAGCGTAACCACCGGGCGGCTCGGCGACCTTTTCCGCCCCGCGGCGCTTGCGTCCGGGGCCAGCGCCGGGGATGCGGGTGTCACTGGCCCCTAGAATATCCTCGACGCGTTTTACGATGCCACGCGGGGTGATCCCCATGGCCTTGTTGTGGGCAATCTGTTTCTCGCGCCGGCGCTCGGTTTCGTCGATCGCCTTGCGCATGGCGTCTGTGATGGTGTCGCCGTACAGGATGGCCTTGCCTTCAAGGTGGCGTGCCGCCCGCCCGATTGTCTGGATCAGGGAGCGCTCCGAGCGCAGAAAGCCCTGTTTGTCCGCATCGAGTATTCCGATCAGGGACACTTCGGGCAAGTCGAGTCCCTCGCGCAGCAAGTTGATGCCCACCAGCACATCGAATTCGCCCAGACGCAAATCCTGGAGGATCTCGACCCGCTCGACCGTGTCGATATCCGAATGCAAGTAGCGTGCACGCACGCCGTGCTCCATCAGGTAGTCGCTGAGATCCTCGGCCATGCGCTTGGTCAGCACGGTGACCAGCACACGCTGGTCTTTTTCCATGCGTAGCCGGATCTCGGACAGCAGGTCATCGACCTGACTTGCCACCGGGCGTACTTCAATCTCGGGGTCCACCAGACCGGTGGGGCGCACTACCTGTTCAGCCACCTGGTCGGAGTGTGTCTCTTCGTAGGGGCCGGGTGTGGCCGAGACGTAAATCGTTTGCGGCATCATGCGCTCGAATTCCTCGAATTTCAGCGGCCGGTTGTCCAGTGCCGAGGGCAGTCGAAAGCCGAAATTGACCAGGGTTTCCTTGCGCGAACGGTCACCCTTGTACATGCCACCGAGCTGCGGCACGGTCACGTGCGACTCGTCAATGAACAGCAGTGCATCGGCTGGCAGGTAGTCATACAGACAAGGAGGCGGTTCGCCCGGCTGGCGTCCCGACAGATAGCGCGAGTAGTTTTCGATACCGTTGCAGTAGCCGAGCTCCTGGATCATCTCGATGTCGAAGCGGGTGCGCTGGGCCAGCCGCTGGGCTTCGACCAGCTTGTTTTGTGACTCCAGTTCCTGGAGCCGCGCCTCAAGTTCGACCTTGATCTGCTCGACTGCTCGCAGCAGTTGTCCGCGTGGGGTCACATAGTGCGATGATGGATAGACCGTGTAGCGCGGCAGTCGGCGACGCACCTGGCCGGTGAGCGGGTCGAACAACGTGATCTGCTCGATCTCGTCGTCGAACAGCTCAATGCGTACCCCCTCATCGTCGGCCTCGGCCGGGTGAATGTCGATCACGTCGCCACGCACGCGATAGGTGCCGCGGCGGAACTCCATGTCGTTACGGGTGTACTGCATTTCGGCCAGTCGCTGGATGATCTGCCGTTGCGTGACTTGATCACCGCGTACCAGATGCAGGATCATCTTCAAGTAGGCTTCGGGGTCACCCAGGCCGTAGATTGACGAGACGGTGGCGACGATGATCACATCGCGGCGCTCGAACAAGGCCTTGGTGGCCGAGAGGCGCATCTGCTCAATGTGCTCGTTCACCGAGGCGTCTTTCTCGATGAAGGTATCCGAGGCCGGCACGTAAGCCTCGGGCTGGTAATAGTCGTAGTAGGAGACGAAGTACTCGACCGCATTGTGCGGGAAGAAGCCCTTGAGCTCGCCATAGAGCTGGGCTGCCAGCGTCTTGTTGGGGGCCAGCACCATGGCCGGGCGCTGCACTGCGCTGATGACGTTCGCCATCGTGAACGTCTTTCCCGAGCCGGTCACCCCCAGCAGAGTCTGGTGCATCAACCCGTCATTGAGGCCCTCGACAAGGGTCTCGATGGCTTGGGGCTGGTCACCAGCCGGTTGATAGTCTGTTTCAATCTGAAAACGAGGTTCGGACATGGGACGGGAGTATATAGGCTCGGGCCTCGGCTTTCCGGCGTCTTTTGCTTTATGATGACCGGCTATAACTCTCGCGGTTGCCGGAATCAGGTCGGTACTTCCCGAGTGAACTCTGACTTCCCAGACGCATTTTTCAGGTATCCATGACCGAATCACACCTTGAAGACCCGAATGCCCCGCGTGAGGCCGAAAAGTACGACAACCCCGTGGCCAGCCGCGAGTTTCTGCTTGATCTGCTGGGCAAGCAGGATGGGCCGATCACGCTCAATCGGCTGATCAGCCAGCTTGGCTATGACGGCGACGAGGAGCGCATTGAAGGCCTGCGACGTCGTCTGCGCGCCATGGAGCGCGACGGCCAGGCGATCCGCAACCGCCGCGGCGGTTACCTGCCGGTCACCAAGGCGGAGTTGGTGGCTGGCCGGGTGATCGGTCATCGGGACGGCTTCGGCTTTTTGGTGCCGGACGAGGGTGGTGATGACATCTTTCTCTCGCCGCGGGTCATGCGCGCCTTGCTGCATGGCGACCGTGCGGTGGTGCAGGTGGTCGGCGAGGACCGCCGTGGCCGGCCTGAGGGCGCGCTGCTCCGGGTGACCGAGCGGGCCAACGCCGAGATTGTTGGTCGACTGGTGATTGAGGCGGGCGTGGCCTTTGTCACCCCTGACAACCCCCGCATGACCCAGGACGTCCTGATCCCGATGGAGGCCCTGGGTGAGGCAAAAGATGGGCAGATCGTTCAGGTTGCGCTGATCGAGCAGCCCACCCAGCGGCACAAGCCGATCGGGAAAGTGATTGCAGTGCTCGGCGACCACATGTCGCCGGGGATGGAGATCGACGTGGCCATCCGCTCTCACGGGATCCCGCATGAGTGGCCGGAGGAGGTCAAGCGCCAGATCGAGAATATGAGCGATGTGGCGGCCGAGGCCGACAAGGTTGGCCGGGTCGACCTGCGCGAGGTGCCACTTTTCACCATTGACGGTGCGGATGCAAAGGATCTCGATGACGCGGTCTTCTGCGAGCCTACACCCAAGGGCTTCCGGCTGTTGGTGGCGATCGCCGACGTCTCGCACTATGTGCACATCGGCTCGCCGTTGGACAAGGAAGGCCTCCGCCGCGCGACCTCGGTTTATTTCCCGGGGCGGGTGGTGCCGATGCTGCCCGAGATTCTTTCCAATGGCCTGTGCTCGGTGAATCCGGGCGTTGATCGTCTCTGTCTGTGTGCCGAGATGCTGATCAATAGCCAGGGGCAGATCATTCGTTCGCGTTTCTTCGAAGGCGTCATGCGCAGCCACGCGCGGCTGACCTATGACGATGTCGCCGCCATGTTGCTGAACAATGACAAGGCCAAGCGTGAAGAGCATGCTCATGTGCTCGGTCCGCTCGAGGCCCTGCATGCGCTCTACAAAGTGTTGCGCGCCGAGCGTGAATTGCGTGGGGCAATCGACTTCGACACCATCGAGACCAAGATCATCTTCGGTGAGGATCGCAAGATCGAGGCGATTGTGCCCGAAGAGCGCAACGACGCGCACAAGATCATCGAGGAGTGCATGATCGCGGCCAATGTCGCCGCTGGACGCTTCCTTGCCCGTCGCAAGATCCCCGCGCTCTATCGCGTGCACGACCGCCCGGGGCCGGAGAAAATCAGCGATCTGCGCGCCACCCTGAAAGAGAAGGGTTTGACGCTCGGCGGTGGCGAGAAGCCGACCCCGGCGGATTTCAATGCCTTGCTCGCCAAGGCCAAGGAGCGGCCGGATTTTGCCACCGTCCAGACCTTGCTGCTGCGGTCGCTGCAACAGGCGGTCTATACGCCGGACAATCTTGGTCATTTCGGCCTGGCCCACGAGCACTATGCGCACTTCACCTCACCGATCCGGCGCTACCCGGATTTGATAGTGCATCGCGCTATTCGCCATGTATTGCGCACCGGTAAGGTCGATAACTTTCCCTACAGCCACCAGGAGATGCTCCTGGTCGGCGAGCACAGCTCGAACAACGAGCGGCGCGCCGACGAAGCGACACGCGATGCCACCGATTGGCTCAAGAGCGAATTCATGCTCGACAAGGTCGGTAACGTCTATGAAGGGCGGGTGGCCTCCGTGCTGGGCTTCGGCCTGTTTGTCGAACTCAAGGATTTCTTTGTCGAGGGGCTCTTGCATATCACCGCCCTCAAGCGCGATTTCTACCACTTCGATCCGGTGACCCTGACGCTCAAGGGCGAGCGCAGCGGTCAGACCTACTCGCTTAATGACACCATTCGTGTGCGTGTCGCCCGGGTCGACCTCGACGAACGCAAGATCGACTTCATGTTGCCGGAGGATGATGAATCAACCGATGGCAAGGATGTTGCGCCCGGCAACGCTAATGGCAAAGACGGCAAGTCCTCATCAGACGAGAACAGTGGCAGCAAAAAGCGGCGGCCACGTCGTCGGCGGCGCAAGCCTCGGACCAATAGCGGCAACGGGGCGAATGGCGGCTCGGCCGACGGCAATTCGGCCGACTGATCGAGGTCACGATGTCTCGCCACAACAAGCCGGTTTGGATCGGTGGCTTTCACGCCATCGAAGCCGCTCTGCAGGATCATCCCGAGCGGGTTGAACGGGTGGTCGTCTCCGAGCGCGATGACCGCCGCGTCCAGCGTCTGCGATCATTGGCCCAGCGTGCCGGCGTGGTGGTGGAGTCGCGCGACGTGGCCTGGCTTGACCAGCTGCGTAGTGATGGGCGCCCCGTGCGTCATCAGGGCGTGGCCGCGCAGATGTTTTTGAGCCAAGCCGGTGACGAACAGGATCTCGCCGCGCTACTCGATGAGGCCGGCGAACCACCGCTACTGTTGGTGCTCGATGGGGTGACCGACCCGCATAATCTCGGTGCCTGCCTGCGCGGTGCCGAGGCTGCCGGCGCGCTGGCAGTGGTCGTGCCCAAGGATCGCGCCTGTGGGCTCACCCCGGCAGCACGTAAAACCTCGGCAGGTTCGGCCGAGCGTCTGCCCTTCATCCAGGTCACCAACCTTGCCCGCACGCTGGCCGACCTCAAGACTCGCGGTCTGTGGATCGTCGGGGCCACAGGCCAGGGACCGGTCTCGCTCTACGAGAGCGACTTCGCCCGCGAGCCGGTTGCGCTGGTGATGGGGGCCGAGGGCAGTGGGCTGCGTCGACTGACTCAGGAGCGTTGCGACCAGCTCATCCACATCCCGATGGCAGCGAGTGTGGAGAGTTTGAACGTCTCGGTCGCCGCAGCTATCTGCCTGTTTGAGTTCCGTCGACAGCGGCTGGCCGCGGGCGAAGGCTAAAGCGTCCGACCAGCGTGGTTCGAGGGGCCTTCGAAACCATCACGCATTTCCGGTAAAGTGCTGTCTACGTCATTTCACAGTGGTTTGGCGTTTTCGCCCCGCAGGCGAGCGCCTATCAGGGAGTCAGCAGCCGTCATGAATCTTTCCGATCGGGTCCGCCGGGTCCGTCCTTCACCGACACTTGCCGTGACCGCCAAGGCGGCCGAGCTGCGTGCCGCCGGGCGCGACATCATCAGTCTCGGGGTCGGTGAGCCCGACTTCGATACTCCGAAGCACATCGGCGAGGCGGGCATCCAGGCGATTCATGACGGTTTTACTCGTTACACCGCAGTCGAAGGCATCGTTGAGCTGCGTCAGGTGATTGCCGACAAGCTCAGGAACGAGCAGGGCACTGACTATGGTCTGGACCAGATCATCGTCTCCACTGGCGGCAAACAGAGCATCTTCAACCTCTGCCAGGTGCTGCTGGACCCGGGCGACGAGGTGATCATCCCGGCTCCTTACTGGGTGTCCTATCCGGACATGGTCCGTCTGGCCGGCGGCGAGCCGGTGATCGTCTCGGCCGGGCAGGATCAGGGGTTCAAGATGACCCCGCGCCAGCTGGCCGCGGCAATCACCGACAAGACCCGCATGGTGATGCTCAACAGCCCTTCAAACCCGACCGGCGTGGCGTATAACCGCGAGGACTGGGCCGGGTTGGCGGAGGTCCTGCGTGACCACCCCGGGGTCGTGATCGCCACGGACGACATGTACGAGAAGATCCTGTGGGCGGATGAGCCGTTTTCGAATATCGTCATGGTGGCGCCGGACCTCGCCCCGCGCACCGTGATACTCAATGGCGTCAGTAAGGCTTATGCCATGACCGGTTGGCGCATCGGTTATGCCGCTGGCCCCGCCGAGTTGATCCGCGCGATGAAAGTGGTCCAGTCGCAGAGCACCTCCTGCCCCTGCTCGATTGCACAAAAGGCGGCTTGTGTGGCGATTGCCGGCGACCAGTCGGAGATCGACGTGATGGTCGCCTCTTTCCACGAGCGGCACGATTACGTGGTCGAGGCGCTCAATGCGCTACCAGGTATCACTTGTCTGTCGGCGCAGGGGGCGTTCTACAGCTTCCCGGACGTGACGGGGGCGATGCAAGCGCTGGGCATCAACGACGACATCGCCTTCGCGGAATATTTGTTGGAGAAGGCCGGTGTGGCCGTCGTGCCTGGTACGGCCTTCGGTCTCCCGGGGCACGTGCGCCTGAGTTATGCCACTAGCCTGGACGAGCTGCGTGAGGCCATTGGCCGGATTGAGGCAGTTCTGCCGACCGTCTAAGTGTCAACCATTTTTTAACATGACCGACAGGAAGTCGAGCATGTCTGTTGCTTGCATATCAAGCCCGAAGGGCTGGGAGTTGATTGATGGATGAGAACCGCAAAAAGGCTTTGAGTGCCGCCCTGTCCCAGATCGAACGGCAGTTCGGCAAGGGGGCGGTGATGCGCATGAATGACGAGGGGCGACGGAATGTCCCTGTCATCAGCACTGGCTCCATCTCGCTGGATGCCGCACTCGGCATTGGAGGCCTGCCGCGCGGCCGGGTGGCCGAGATCTACGGCCCGGAGTCCTCAGGCAAGACCACGCTCACCCTCCACGTGATCGCGGAGGCCCAGAAGGCCGGCGGTGTCTGTGCCTTCATTGATGCCGAACATGCCCTTGATCCGAGTTATGCCGAGGCGCTCGGCGTGAACGTTGACGACCTGCTGGTCAGCCAGCCGGACACGGGCGAACAGGCGCTCGAGATCGCTGACATGCTGGTGCGCTCCGGCGCGGTGGATTGTGTGGTGATCGACTCGGTTGCCGCCCTGGTACCGAGGGCCGAGATCGAGGGTGAGATGGGCGACAGCCACGTCGGCCTGCAGGCCCGACTGATGAGCCAGGCGCTGCGCAAGCTGACCGGCAACATCAAGCGCACCAACTGCACGGTGATTTTCATCAACCAGATCCGGATGAAGATCGGCGTCACCTACGGCAGCCCGGAAACTACCAGCGGTGGTAATGCGCTGAAGTTCTACTCCTCGGTGCGTCTCGACATTCGTCGCGTCGGTGCGGTGAAGAAGGGTGAGGAGATCATTGGTAACCAGACCCGGATCAAGGTGGTCAAGAACAAGATGGCGCCACCGTTCAAAGTGGTCGACTGCGACATCCTTTACGGTGAAGGTATCTCGCATCTGCTTGAGCTGGTCGACCTGGGCGCCAAGCATGGCATCATCCAGAAGGCCGGTGCCTGGTACTCCTATGGCGACATCCGCCTCGGTCAGGGCAAGGATAATGCGCGCCAGTTTCTGGCCGAGAACCCGGAGATGGCCGAGGAGATCGAGGCCCAGGTGCGTGAGATCATGATGCCCAAGCCGGCCGTGGCCGAGGTTGGCGAGGCTGATGAAATGCCGGTCGAGCAGACCTCGTAAGGTCATCGCCTATCCGTGGAGGAGGAGAAGCGCCGCCTGCTCGACTGCGAGAAGCGTGCCGTCGGCCTGCTCGCCCGCCGTGAGCACAGCCGCTGGGAGCTTGCTCGCAAGCTGACCGATCGGGGTTTTACTGCCGACGAGATCGAGCCAGTGCTCGATCGGCTGGTCGTCGAGGGCTGGCAGTCGGATCGCCGCTTCGCCGAGAGCCTGATCCGTGCCCGGGCACAGCGGCGTTACGGTCCTGATCGGATCGTCGCCGAACTCGCTCGGCAGCAGGTCGACGAGGACGTGGTGAGCGAGGCATTCGCCACCGAGCCGCAGGACTGGGTGGCACTGGCACGCCAGCAACTGGTCGCCCGTTACCGGCAGGCCCCCGAAGACTTTCCGGAGCGGGCCCGCCGGCATCGCCACCTCGTCCGCCGCGGCTTTCCGCCCGAGCTTGCCCACGAGCTGGCCGGCTGGTGGCCCGACACTAGTATCGAGACCGATTTCCCGTAGCCCGCCCATTCATCGGAAAAGGCGCCAGACTGCGCTACAATCCGTCCTTTTCCCTTCCGTTTTCCGAGATGGTTCGCGCATGAAGACCAGTGCCGAGATTCGCCAGGCTTTCCTGGATTTCTTCGTCGAGCGAGGGCACGAGCTGGTGCCCTCCGCTTCGTTGATCCCGACCAATGATCCGACGCTTTTGTTTACCAACGCCGGCATGGTGCCGTTCAAAGAGGCCTTTCTCGGCCTGGAGAAGCGTGCCAATCCTCGGGCGGTATCGGTGCAGCGTTGCGTGCGCGCGGGCGGCAAGCACAATGATCTCGAAAATGTCGGCTACACCGCACGGCATCACACCTTCTTCGAGATGCTGGGCAACTTCAGCTTCGGCGACTATTTCAAGCGCGAGGCGATTCGTTACGCTTGGGATTTCCTGACCGAGACGCTCGCCTTGCCGGCCGAGCGTCTGTTGGTGACCGTCTACGAGACCGACGACGAGGCCTACAGCCATTGGCGTGACGATATCGGCCTGTCCGAGGACCGCATTCTGCGTATCGGCGACAGCCCGGAGGGTGACTCAGACAACTTCTGGCAGATGGGCGACACCGGCCCCTGCGGACCCAGCTCGGAAATCTTCTATGACCATGGCGAACATATCCCTGGTGGTCCACCAGGCTCGCCGGATGAAGATGGTGATCGCTTCATCGAGATCTGGAATATCGTCTTCATGCAGTACGACCGGGCGGCCGACGGCACGTTGTCCGATCTGCCCAGGCCGTCAGTGGACACCGGCATGGGGCTCGAGCGCTTGTCGGCGGTGCTCCAGGGCGTACATTCCAACTACCAGATCGACCTGTTTCGCCATCTGATCGATGCGGCGGCCAAGGTCACTGGTGCGACCGATCGTGAATCGAGTTCGCTCAAGGTCATTGCCGACCACATCCGTTCCTGCGCCTTCCTGATCGTCGACGGTGTGCGCCCGGGCAATGAGGGGCGTGACTACGTCCTGCGCCGGATCATCCGCCGGGCAGCCCGCCACGGGCACAAGCTGGGCCAACATCGACCGTTCTTCCACAAGTTGGTCCAGCCGCTGGTCAAGGAGATGGGGGAGGCCTACCCGGAGCTGGCCGAGGCCTCTGAAGAGATCAGCCGGGTGCTGTTGGCCGAGGAAGAGCGTTTTCTGGAGACGCTGGCTTCAGGCATGCAGTTGCTTGAACAGGTGGTCGCCGGGCTGCCTGAGGGCGGCACGATCGATGGCAAAACGGCTTTCGGACTTTACGATACCCATGGTTTCCCGCTGGATCTGACCGCCGATATTGCCCGTGAGCGCGGGCTGGCAGTGGATCAAGCGGGCTTTGAGCGGGAAATGGCAGAGCGCCGCGCCCAGTCTCGGGCGGCCAGCCACTTCACCGCCGAGACGATCCAGTTCGAGCTCGAGGAGCCGACCGTGTTTGCGGGCCACGAACAGGAGGTGCTCGGAGCGCAGGTGCTCGCGGTCGCTCGAGAGGGCAGCCAGGTTCAGGCGCTCGATAGCGGCCAAGATGGTGTGGTCGTGCTCGACCGCACCCCGTTCTACGCCGAATCCGGTGGCCAGGTAGGCGATACCGGTGTGATCGAGTCGGCCAATGGGCGTTTTGTCGTCTACGATACCCAAAAGCAGGGCAGCCTATTCCTGCATCACGGCACACTCACAGATGGTCATATGACCGCAGGCGAGATGGCCACTGCACGCATTGATGCTGACCGTCGGGCTGCAATTCGCCTGAACCACTCCGCGACCCATCTGCTGCATGCCGCTCTGCGCCAGGTGCTGGGCGATCATATCCAGCAGAAAGGCTCACGCGTTGCCCCCGAGGCCCTGCGTTTCGATTTCTCCCACGATCAGCCGGTGACTCGTGAACAGCTGCTTGAGGTCGAGCGGCTGGTCAACGCCCAGATTCGTGAGAATCAGGCGGTCGAGACCCGTGAGATGGCCCTTGATGATGCACGTGCGGCCGGCGCGATGGCGCTGTTTGGCGAGAAGTATGGCGACACGGTACGGGTGGTGACCATGGGGCCGTTCTCGATGGAGCTTTGCGGCGGCACGCATGCCCGCCGCGGCGGCGACATCGGCCTGTTCAAGATCTTGAGCGAGTCCGGCGTGGCCTCCGGCGTGCGCCGTATAGAAGCAGTCACCGGCGCCACTGCGCTGGCCGAGGCCGAGCGCAGTGACCAGACGGTGACCGAGATCGCCGAGCTGCTGCGTGGCCCCAGGACTGAAGCGGCCGAGCGGGTCGCGCAGATGCTGGAGCGTTCCCGCCAGCTCGAGCGCGAGCTGGCGCAGCTCAAGGCAAAACTGGCCTCGGCCAGCGGTGACGAGCTGGCCGACCGCGCCGAGACCATCGGTTCGGCCAAGCTGCTGGTCGCGGAGTTGCCGGGCGTGGATGCCGGCGGTCTGCGCGAGAGTATGGACAAGTTGCGCGACAAGCTCGGCACTGCCGCGATCCTGCTGGGCACGGTCGATGAGGGCAAGGTGCGTCTGGTGGCCGGCCTGTCCAAGGATCTGACCAAGACATTCAAGGCGGGTGACTGGGTCAACGTGGCCGCCGCCGAGGTCGGCGGCAAGGGCGGCGGCCGGCCCGACATGGCACAAGCCGGCGGCAGCCAGCCCGAACGATTGGCCGAGGCCCTGGCCGCGGCACGGCAGTGGGCGGCCGACAAGCTCGGTTGAACCTCGTGGCCTCACCCTTGTCACACTGGCCGGCAATCGGATCGGCGAGCCTGGTTGGTGACTGCAAAAGAGGCGTGAGCGATTTATACTGGTCGATTGCCTCGGTTTGATTGTTCTGACCTGATTGCTGGGGCCTGAGTGCCCCGGCCTGATTGTTGGGGCCCGATTACTCGGGGCCCGGCTGCTTTGACTTGACTCAGGTCAACGATAGGGAGGCACCCACAACCCGGTGCCAAGGAAACCACAATAATATGGCGTTAATAGTTCAAAAATACGGCGGCACCTCGGTAGGTAGCGTCGAGCGCATCAAGGCGGTGGCCGAGCGCATACATCGCACCGTCGACCAGGGGATTTCGGTCGTGGTGGTGGTCTCGGCAATGAGCGGCGAGACCAATCGCCTGATCGGCATGGCCAAGGAAATTCAGGCCGAGCCAGCACCGCGTGAGCTCGATGCCCTGATCGCCACTGGAGAGCAGGTGACCGTGGCACTGCTCTCCATGGCCTTGCAGGCGCGTGGTCTGGCAGCACGTTCATACACCGGCGGTCAGGCACGAATCCTGACCGACAGCGTGCACACCAAGGCGCGCATCCAGTCGATCGATACCGAGATCATCCGCGCTGATCTGGACGCCGGTCGGGTGGTGGTAGTGGCCGGATTCCAGGGTGTGGACGAGCATGGCCAGATCACCACCCTCGGCCGCGGTGGCTCGGACACCTCGGCAGTGGCCCTGGCTGCGGCGCTCAAGGCCGATGAGTGCCAGATCTATACTGACGTTGATGGCGTCTATACCACGGATCCCCGGGTGGTGCCCAAGGCACGCCGGCTGGACCGCATCACCTCCGAGGAGATGCTGGAAATGGCCAGCCTGGGGTCGAAGATCCTGCAGATTCGGTCGGTAGAATTCGCCGGCAAATACAATGTGCCCCTGCGGGTGATGTCTTCCTTTGGAGACGGCCCCGGCACCCTGATTACCCTGGAGGAAAACGGCATGGAAGAACCGGTTATTTCTGGGATCGCGTTCCATAAAGACGAGGCCCAACTCACCATGAAGGGCGTGCCGGACAGCCCGGGTGTTGCTTACCAGATTCTTGGCCCGATTGGCGAGGCCAATATCGAAGTCGACATGATCCTGCAAAACATCGGTGCGGACGAGACCACCGACTTGACCTTTACAGTGCATCGGGACGACTTCGACAAGGCGTTGGGTCTGATGCGCCAGACCGCCGAGGAGCTTGGCGCCCGTGAGGTTTCCGGTACCCACAATATCGTCAAGATTTCGCTGGTGGGTGTGGGCATGCGTTCGCACGCCGGCGTCGCCTCCAAAATGTTTCGGGTGCTGGCCGAGGAGAAGATCAACATTCGCATGATCGCCACCTCCGAGATCAAGATTTCCGTAGTGATTGATGAAAAGTATCTGGAATTGGCGGTACGTGCCCTGCACGACGCCTTCGAGCTGGACACCCCGGGGGTGTCCCTGAGCTGATTGGCGGCTCATAGACTACTATCCCGGCAAGGCCCCCGACGGAAGACCGACGGGCCACCCAACATTGAGGTTGACCAGACATGTTGATTTTGACTCGCCGTATTGGAGAGGTGCTGCGCATCGGAGACGATGTCTCCATCACGGTGCTCGGTATCAAGGGAAACCAGGTTCGGATTGGCATTGATGCGCCCAAGGAGATCGCCGTGCATCGCGAGGAGATCTATCAACGTATCCAGAGCGAGGCGGCGGAAAAGGGCGAAGACGACACCTCGGCCTGAGCGCTGTGCCGTTCAACAAACCCAGCCCATTTGACTGGTCGGGTGATGACGGTTTGCCGGACGGCCCTGATGTATCCGGATTACCGGTGCTCGGGACCGAACCAGAGTTTGCGGGATCGTTGATTCTGGCCGGTAAAGTCGTTACCATGCGGCGCTTGTTGGAGAGGTGGCCGAGCGGCTGAAGGCGCTCCCCTGCTAAGGGAGTAAGGGGTGATAGCCCCTTCGAGGGTTCGAATCCCTCTCTCTCCGCCATATTGGAAAAGCCCCGTTGGCATGCGCCGGCGGGGCTTTTTGCTGTGCGATTGGGCGACTGTTCGACCGCGCCGCCTCCCGGTCGGTGCCGGGTTTGCCATCAGGCTGACAGGTTTCTCCCGGGGCAAGGGGTGACGAAGTTGCTGCTCTAGAATTTACTCAAGCCTGGGCACAGCAGGCCTGGGTGCAGGCTTCTTGGCTGGGCCGCGAGGATATGGTCGACGGCGGTCACTGGTGGCCAACACCTTGAGTGCTTTGGGGCCATGCGGCTGGTTCATACGGCTTTTCAGCCCAGCTCGGCCAGTAGCTGGCGGATCATGCCGTCGGCCCGACTGCCGTAACCGCCGCCGAACAGATTGAAGTGATTGAGGATGTGGTAGAGGTTGTAGAGCGTCTTGCGGACCGGGTAGCCGGCATCGAGCGGCAGCTGTGCCTGGTAGGCGCGGTAGAAGCCTGGCGCGAACCCGCCGAACAACTCGGTCATCGCGATCTCCGCCTCCCGGTCGGCATGATAGGTGGCCGGGTCGAACAATACCGGCGTGCCGTCGGCAAGTGCGCCGTGATTGGCTCCCCACATGTCGCCGTGAATAAGTGACGGATACGGCTGATAGTCACTGAAGAAGGCGGGCAGCGCCTCGATCAGTTCGTGGCCGGCGTCGATGGTGGCAGAGGCCAGCCCCCGCGCAGCCGCCCAATCCAGCTGCGGGGCGAGGCGGTGCTCGGCGTAGAAACGGGGCCAGTCGTCGTCTTCGCCACCCTGTTGCGGCATCGCGCCGATGAAATTGTCCTCGGGCCAGCCGAAGACCGCTTGAGGCTCGGCATGCAGGTGGACCATTGCCTCGCCCAGAGCATCGTCGTCCACTGGGCCGAGATCGAGCCATTCGAGCAGCAGATAGGCGGTGCCGCTGACACTGCCCGCGGCGACAACCCGTGGCGTGCGGATGCGTGTACCGAGCGCTTCGAGTCCGCGCGCCTCGGCGGGGAACATGTCGTCATTACGGTCGGGATGGGTCTTGAGGAACAACGGGCCGGCGTCGGTTTCAAGCCGGGAGGCCTCGGCAATGCAGCCGCCACCCACGCCGCGCTGATCGGTCACTTTCAGAGAACTGCGCCCGGCAAGTCGCCCAGCCAGTCGCTCGGTCAGCTCGTTCTGCGATGCCTCGCCGCGGCGGATACGCTCAAGGGCGTCATCCAGCAGGGTTTGATAGATGATTGATGCAGCCATGACGGGTGTAGAGGGTCTCCTGTGTTGCCTCGATCCACTCCTGGACGGCGTGGTTGATCTCGGTGGCCGTCCGGCCTTGCGTTTCGATCGGTGGGCCGAAGACCACATGAATGGTGCCGGGGTGGATGCGAAAGCCCTTTTTGGGCCACAGGCAGCCTGAGTCGATCGCCATCGGCACGACCCGGGCCTGGCTGCGTTCGGCCAGCATCGCCCCGCCGATCCGGTAGTTGGCAGGCGCGCCCGGCAGCCGACGGGTGCCTTCGGGGAAGATCACCACATCGCGGCCTGCGGCGAGCGCGGCAGTGCCCTGAGTCAGGATCTCGGCGAGTGCCTTGCGGCCGGCGGCCCGGTCGATCGCGATCGGTACAATCGCCTTCAATCCCTGGCCGAATATCGGGATGCGTAGCAGCTCGCGCTTGAGGATGAAGGCGGGAAATCGCAGCACACTCACCAGAAACATGGTTTCCCAGGTGGACTGGTGCTTGGCCAGCACCAGGTTGCCACCGGCCGGATCGAGATGCTCGAGGCCTTCGACTTCGTGGCGGATGCCGGTGATCACGCGGGCCAGCCACAGGACCGAGCGGCCGAAGGAGTACAGCAGATGGTAGCGCTGCTTGAAGGGCAGGAAATAGCCGATCAGCAGGATGGGTATGTGCAACAGCAGCGAGAGGGTGACCAACAGGGCGAACAGGGCCGTCCGCAGCCAAGTGAGCGCCTGGGTGAACATCCCCGGACCTCAGACCTGCAGCTGGGAGATATCGGCGATGGCCAGGAATAGGGCGTTGATCCGGGCCAGCAGCGCGAGCCGGTTGTTGCGCAGGGCCGTATCGTCGGCCATCACCATCACCGAGTCGAAAAATGCATCCACCGGTTCACGCAGGGCTGCCAGTGTTGTCAGCGCGGCGGTGTAGTCGCCCTCGGCCAGCAGGGCTTCGAAGCGTGGCCTGATTTCTTCAGCTGCCGCCCACAGGCGCTGCTCGGCTGGTTCGACCAGTCGCGCCTCGTCGACGCTTTCGGGTACCGGGCCCTTCTGCTGCCTGAGAATATTGCTGATGCGTTTGTTCGCCGCAGCCAGGGCCTCGGTTTCGGGCAGTTCGATGAAGGCATTGACCGCCCGCATGCGGTGTTCGAAGTCCAGTGGCCGGCGGGTGCCGGTCATGGACACGGCCTGGAAGACGTCGCTGCGAATGCCGCGGTCGAGGCTGTAGCGATGCTGGCGCTCGGTGACGAATTCGAATACGCCGGTCACATGGTTCAGTGCCTCGGGCACCTGGTCGGCAAGCTCCTCGGCGGCGGCCTTGAGCAGATCGGCCAGATCGAGGTCGAGCTTCCCCTCGATCAGGATGCGCAATACGCCCAGCGCGGCACGGCGTAGGGCGAACGGATCCCTGGCGCCGGTGGGGGCCTGACCGATGGCGAAGATGCCCACCAAGGTGTCGAGTCGGTCGGCGAGCGCCACCGCCTGGGACACCCCGCCGCGCGGCAGATCGTCACCGGCGCGTCGCGGGCGGTAGTGATCGTCCAGCGCGATCGCAATTTCCCTGGGCATGCCTTCATACTGGGCCAGGTGCCGACCGATAGTCCCTTGCAGGCTGGCGAACTCGCCGACCATCAGGGTTTGCAGATCGCATTTGCTCAATCGTGCCGCGCGACGGGCCGCCTGTGGATCGGCACCGATTTTCGTCGCGATGTGCTCGGCCAGCCGTTCCATGCGCAGCACCTTGTCGAACACGCTGCCCAAGCGCTGCTGGAACACCAGCTGCTTGAGCGAGTCGAGATGCGACTCCAGCGGCACCCGGCGGTCGGCGTGCCAGAAGAACATCGCATCGGCGAAGCGTGGCCGGATCACTCGCTCGTTGCCCTGGCGCACGGCCTCGATGTCGCGGCTGTCGATGTTGGCCACGGTGATGAACCATGGCATCAGCGAGTCATGCTCGTCGAGCACGGCGAAGTACTTCTGGTCGTCCTGCATGGTGCAGATCAGGGCTTCGTGCGGCACCTCGAGGAAGCGCTCTTCAAATTGTCCGGCAACCGCCATCGGCCACTCGACCAGGGCGGTGACCTCGTCGAGCAGATCCGGGTCGATGTGGGCGCGCCCGCCGATGTTGCTGGCCACGGCCTTGATCTGCGACTCGATCCGGGCCCGGCGTGCAGCAAAATCGGCCAGCACGCGGCCCTGCTCTTGCAGGATGGCGGCGTAATCAGCCGGCACCTTGACGGTCAGGGCCTCCGGGTGATGGAAACGGTGGCCGTAGGTCTGGTTGCCGGCGGTGTGACCGAACAAGGTCATGTCGACCACCTCGCTGCCATGCAGAGCGAGCAGCCAGTGCACCGGGCGGATGAACTCGGCCCGGGAGCTGCCCCAGCGCATGCGTTTCGGGGTGGGCAAACGGTCGAGTGCCCGTTCGATCAGCGCCGGCAGCAATTCGGCGGCCGCTTGGCCGGGCTCGGTGTAGCGGTACATCAGCCACTCGCCCTTGTCGGTTTTCATGATCTCGAGTTGGTCCGGCTCGACCCCGCAGCTGGCGGCAAAGCCGGTCAATGCCCTGGTCGGGTTGCCGTCGGCGTCGAAGGCGGCCTTGACCGCCGGGCCGCGGCGCTCGACCGGTTTTGGCTCGGTGGTCCGGGCCAGGTCGTCGATCAATACGGCCAGGCGGCGTGGCGCAGCGTAGGTCGTCAGCTCGCCGTGGGCCAGGCCGACCTCGTCAAGGCCCTGGCTCAGCTCCTCGGCCAGGGCATCGCGCAGGCCGGTCAAGGCCTTGGGCGGGAGTTCCTCGGTGCCCAGTTCGAAAAGAAAATCCGCCGTCTCAGTCATGAAAGTCCGTACCTGTTGGCAATGCGTAGTCTTTGTAGCGCGGTTCTGGTTGCCGCCGGCCCGGTTGTTCTCCGGCCCCGGCGTTCTCAAGAGTCGTTGCCGGCACCGTCCGCCATCGGGAATCCCAGCGCCTCACGGGCGGCGTAGTACTGTTCGGCCACCGCACGGGCCATGCCGCGTACCCGCAGGATGTAGTGCTGGCGCTCGGTCACTGAAATCGCGCGGCGGGCATCAAGCAGGTTGAAGGCATGCGAGGCCTTGAGCACCTGCTCGTAGGCTGGCAATGGTAGGCCGGCCTCCACCAGGCGATGGCACTCGCCCTCGGCGTGGTCGAAGTGGCGGAACAGGAATTCGGTGTCGGCCTGCTCGAAGTTGTAGGTCGACTGCTCGACCTCGTTCTGGTGGTAGACATCACCATAGGTGATCACCCCATGATCCGAGCGCGACCAGACCAGGTCATAGACGTTCTCGACGCCCTGCAAGTACATCGCCAGCCGCTCAAGGCCGTAGGTAATCTCGCCGGAGACCGGGTGGCAGTCGAGCCCGCCGACCTGCTGGAAGTAGGTGAACTGCGTCACCTCCATACCGTTGAGCCAGACCTCCCAGCCCAGTCCCCAGGCACCCAACGTCGGCGACTCCCAGTTGTCTTCGACGAAGCGAATATCGTGGGTCAGCGGGTCGAAGCCCAGCCGGGTCAGGGACTCAAGATAAAGCTCCTGGATATTGTCCGGCGATGGCTTGAGCAGGACCTGAAACTGGTAGTAATGCTGCAGCCGATTGGGATTGTCGCCGTAGCGACCATCGGTCGGTCGGCGCGAGGGCTGGACGTAGGCAGCGCGCCACGGCTCGGGGCCGATTGAGCGCAGAAAGGTGGCTGGGTGAAAGGTGCCGGCGCCCACTTCGATGTCCAGCGGCTGCAGCAGTGCGCAACCCTGCTCGGCCCAGAAGCTCTGCAAGGCCAGGATCAGGCCCTGGAAGGTCGACAGGTCGAAGCGGGTTTCAATCGGAGGCTGGCTCATGGGCATTCTTGGCAGGCGCGTGTCTGGGTGGGACGTGTCTGGACGCGACCCGAAGGCCGGGCCGAACGAAAACGCTCATAGTATACCGGCGAGCGCTTGTTCTGCACGGGCGGGGCGTCTATACCTATCCTGGTGTTAACCGTTTTTGTGGCGAGAAGGGACGGGAGAGATGTTCGGCGCCGCGCAACAATACCTGCGCAGGCTGGCTCGGAGTGGGTCGCCGGGATGGAGTAAAGATTGTGGTCTGTCGGAGGGAGCTTTCATTCTGACAGAAGGGTCTTTCGCTATGGTTTGAGCCAATGTTTTTAAGGGGGTCACCCATGATCACTAGTCGTCGAAATTTTGTGAAGGCTCTTATTCTCGGAGGCGCGGCGGTAGCCATCGGCCCCATGGCCAGACTTGCCAAGGCGCAGCAGGCTGCGGAGCGTCCGATGCCGACAGGAAAGTTGTCGGCAAACTTTATCAGACATAGCGAGCTGCCTTGGGCGTTGGAAACTCGGCGGTCGGCCTTTGGCATTGCGCCAATTACGCCTCAGTCGGCTTTTTTTGTGCGTAACAATTTGCCAGTGCCAGATGAGTCGATCGTTATGGATCGAGATGATTGGCGCTTTGAGGTAGTGGGTGCCGACCGTGGTGGTGTGATGACACTGGCAGAATTGAAAGCACTGCCTGTGCGGGTGGAGGCGACGGTGATGCAGTGCTCTGGTAATGGTCGAGCCTATTTTTCCCACCACCCCTCCGGCTCTCAGTGGGGTGTAGGAGCGGCGGGCTGCGCCTTGTGGACAGGGGTTCGGGTCCGTGATGTGATTGAGCATTTTGGAGGTGCGACAGAAGGCAAGTTGTTCCTGACAGTAACTGGTGCCGAGGACTTGCCTGAAGGAATAGATCCTGCTCAACTGGTGGTCGAAAGGTCGGTGCCTATAGATAAAGCCCTTGAGGACTCCTTGTTGGTATGGGAGATGAATGGTGCTCCGTTACCGCTGATACATGGTGGTCCGTTGCGCCTGATTGTGCCGGGCTATTTTGGGGTTAACAACGTGAAGTGGGTGAAACGTATCACCTTGACGGCGCAAGAGACTGGGGCTGCGATTCAGGCTTCAGGTTATCGTTTCCGCGACATCGGTGAACCTGGAAACCCGAATCATCCTTCCATGTATCGAATGCCTGTAAAATCCTGGATTAATGGCCCCGGTGCTGACGGGGCGTCACCAGTCCCCCCTGGTCCGAACACCCTGTATGGCGTCGCATTCTCCGGAGAGCGAGGCATCGAGAAGGTGGAGATTTCCGCTGACGACGGACAGAGCTGGCGCGAAGCTCAGTTGGTAGGACCTGACCTTGGTCCCAATGCGTGGCGCAGTTTTGTCATGCCCGTGGATTTACAGCTGGGCAAATATCGTTTTGTGTCACGGGCCACCGACAGGGCGGGCGACACTCAACCTCGGGAGGCGATACTCAACCAGCGGGGATATGCACACAATGGCTGGAGCGATCCTGCGCTGGAGATTGAGGTAGTCACAAAGCAAGCCAGTACATCTAAGCTTGGCAGTGCTGCGCCAGCTGCACCGATTGTCGCCGAGGCACAGCAAGCGGTCAGTCTATCGCCACTGGCGGCTCGGGGGCGGGATATCTTCATGGGCAAGGCGCAACCTAGCTGCGGCGCATGCCACACACTGGCGGATGCTGGCAGCGTGGGGGCTATCGGACCGAATCTCAACAAATTGAAGCCGACGGCAGAGCAGGTATTCGCTGCTGTATCCCAAGGTGTTGGCGCTATGCCTGCCTATGAGGCCCAGCTCAGCCAAGCTGAAATGCGCGCATTGGCAGCTTATGTGGCCGAAGCTAGCAAATAAACCAGAGGCAGGGGGCTGGGTAGAAAGTTGACATGAAACAGTAGAAAGTGGCGTCAATGCTGCTGATTGACGCCGAGTTTTTGAGTATTGTTTTTTTCGGCGCAAGTACCCTGCTTTCTGCTTATCAGATCGTTTTTTCGGATGGTTTTTGTCAAATTAACAAACCCCATGACAGCTTGGTCTCAAGAATCAAGTGCAACACTTACGGCGATCTGATTTAGCTCTTCAGCCATGATTTCTTTGGGCGTTTTGAAGTCGAGCGTCTTGCGTGGCCGGTTGTTCATCAACTCGGCAATGTCGTTGAGTTGGGTTTGCGTTACCTGGCTCAGGTCGGTGCCCTTGGGCAGGAACTGGCGCAGCAGGCCGTTGGTGTTCTCGTTGCTGCCGCGTTGCCACGGGGCGTGTGGGTCGGCGAACCAGATGGTCATGTTCAGCCGCCTGGAAAGCTCGGCGTGGCGAGCCATTTCGCTGCCGCGGTCATAGGTCATGGTCTCGCGCGCACAGGTGGGCAGGCGGCGCATCTGCCGGGTGAAGCTGTCCAGAGCCGCCGTCGCGTCACAACCTCTCATGCGGCAGAGGACGACGTAGCGGGTCTTTCGTTCGACCAGGGTGCCGACCGCCGAGCGGTTGCAAGGCTGAACCGGCGACGAGCTTGTTCCGCCGACGGGAGCGGCGACGACGTTGTTGGTAAACGCGCGCCGCGACGGTTGGGCAGTAACGCTGCTCCTCGTCCTGACCTCGTTGTCGTTCGCGACTGACGGTCGCCGGACTGCGGCCGATGCGGCGGGCAATCTCGCGGACCGACCGGCCCTTGTCATCGAGCAAACGGATCATCGCTCGTTCGGTCGCGTTCAGATGCTGGTAGTGTCGACTCATGGGCTCATCCTGGCAGGTTCAGATGGGGCTTGTGTTGCACTTGCAGGTTGAATCTGCCCATACCAAAAAACGGAGAATTGTATGAAAATTCGCATTCCCTTGATGTTTGCTTCTGTCCTGCTCGTTTCTGCCTGTGCAAGCCCCCCGCAGGATAGGGCGGGCGCCCAAACGCAGGTGACGGCAGCGTCAGCCGTGCATAATTATCGTTGCGAGAGCGGCGAGACGATTGCTGCAACCTATCCCACCACCGACTCGGCTACGGTCCGGTACCAGGGTAGTAGCTACAACATGGAAATTGCGGTTTCTGCCAGTGGGGCGCGTTACGTTGGCGGTGGGTTGGAGTGGTGGACAAAAGGTTCCGGCCCCGGATCCGAGGGCACGCTTTTCCGCCACCTGGCTGATGGCAGCTCCGGCGAGATCATCGAGCGTTGCACAGGGTTCTTGGAGCGATCTGACAAGTAATCCAGTCCGAGCCCGTGCCTGATCCGCCGGGCGACGGCTTGATTCAGTCGTTAATTATTACGGCCAAGATCGCCATAACGGTCTTGGCCGCAATCCAAACAGGAGTGAATAATGAAGGCATACATACTGAATGAAGTCGGCGGGGTCGAAAACCTGGTTCCAAGTGAGATCGAGCGGCCTGATCCCAAGGCGGATGAAGTGCTGGTTGAGGTCAAGGCAATCAGCATCAATCCGGTGGATGTGAAAACCAGGGCTGCCCAAGAAGTCCTGGATATGATTGTGGGCGTTGAGCCTCCGGTCATTTTGGGCTGGGATATTGCTGGCAAAGTTGCGGCGGTTGGGAGCGATGTGACCCAGTTTCTCCCCGGCGATGATGTGTTCGGTATGGTCAACTTCCCGGGAGAGGGCAGGGCTTATGCAGAGTATGTGGCGGCCCCCGCATCCCAGCTGGCAAAAATGCCGGCTGGGATTTCGTATGAAGATGCGGCGGCTACCACGCTGTCGGCCTTGACCGCTCTACAGGCCTTGCAGCCTCGGGTGAAAAAAGGAGACCGAGTTCTGATACATGCAGGCTCCGGCGGGGTAGGGCATTTCGCGATCCAGATCGCCAAGCATATTGGCGCCCATGTCGTTTCCACCTCATCGGCGAAAAACAGGGAGTTCGTAATGGGCCTGGGTGCCGACGAGCACGTTGATTATCAGCAGCAAGGGTTTGAGCAGGTCGTCTCGGATATTGACTTTGTTTTGGATGGAGTCGGTGAAGACGTGCTCAAGGATTCGCTGAAGGTGGTCAAGGACGGCGGACAGATTATTTCCTTGCCCAGCCCTGATTTCCCGGACGAAGTGACAGATTATGCTCGGGAGCACAATATTGATGTGTCATTTATTATAGTCCGGTCGTCTGGCTCGGACATGAACACATTGAAAGGCATGCTTGAGGCCGGAGAGCTGAAGCCGCATGTATCGAAAGTTTACGCGTTTGAGGACATGGCAGCAGCCCATGTCCAGATTGAATCAGGCCGAACCGTAGGCAAGGTGATTGTCAAAATATAAGAGTATTTCATCTGGATCGGCGCTGAACCGTCTGGAAGTGTGCCTGGCAATCCCATGACATTCGGGAGCCAAAATAATGCGATATTTTGGCATCGATTATGACGATCGTCAGGCTGGGCGGGAACACTATTGAGGAAGTGGCGATTGAGGTGCCGGAGGACGTTGCCGCCCTAGAGCAGGCTGGCGCATGCAGCAGCGCCCGGGGCGACTCAGCGCGCCGAACCCCAGGCAAGCAGGGCGATGCCAATGAAAATCAACGCCACAGCCACCAGCTGTAGCGGGTCCAGATGCTCGCGCAGCAGAAAATAGCCCACCCCGGTGGTGACCACCAGTGAGCCGCCGACGATCAGCGGGTTGCCTACGGCCACGGCAAGCCCGCGCCCGTAAATCGCGAAGCTGGCGATTTCCACCACGCCGATGGCCACCCCGGCCAGAGCGGAAAGCAGTAGGCCGCGGCCGCTTATGGTCAGCTCGGTGGGTGTCCCCCAGTGCAGATACGCCAACAAGCCCAGGCCGACCAACGCTGCCACGAGCTGCAGGACCACCGCACCCAGTACGGCCTGGATATGATCGGCCGACAGCTTGATGAGCACGTTGTACAGGCCAAACATGACCGCCGCCAGTGACACCAGCCAATAGGTCATTGTGCGCTCCGCTCCTGAAGGGCTGACGAACTCTACCAGATATGGCCGCGCCTCGCCGGCGTGGAGCCGTTATCAGACTGGGGTGTTGAGTCAAAGATAATGGATAACATTTCTGAGCAGGCATTCTCATCCAGTTCGGTAAATGAGCGTGCAGCTAATCCCTGCTAGCCGGGCAGCGGCCAACGATTTGATGTCGCGACGTGAAGATGCGCTCCAACCTGATGCGCGGAGATGGAGCGGCAGCCGAGTGTCTGGTCGTGACGGTCGTGCAGACTCAGGCACCGAAGGCATGTCTACAGCTGCGCCCAACCAGGCCGCGCAGTTGACGCTCTGATGATCGCGGCATTGATGGTTGAGGCCAGATCGAGAAAGAGCCATTGGGGGAAAGTTGGCGATCGTCGTATCGACGGGCGTCGCCACCCCAGGGGATGGGCCGACATTGGGTGGGTTGGCATTGGATGTATCGACGTCGCTTCGGGCTAAAATGCTGCGACACCGTCGCCGTGACGTGCTACCTTACCCCGCCCGATTCACTCCGGATATTCGAACCCCATGGACATTCGTGACGCCATTACCCGCATCGTCGATCGTCATGATCTGACGCGCGAGCAGATGTATGTGGTCATGCACCAGATCATGGCCGGCGAGGCCACGGCGGTGCAGGTGGCTGGTTTCATGGTGGCGCTACGCATGAAGGGCGAGACGGTCGACGAGATCACTGCGGCCGCAGAGGTGATGCGTGAGCTGGCCGTGGGCGTGCAGGTGGATGTGCCTCATCTGGTCGACATTGTGGGTACCGGCGGTGACGGTTCGGCTCTGTTCAATGTGTCGACGGCGGCGAGCTTCGTGGTTGCCGCGGCCGGTGGTCATGTCGCCAAGCACGGCAATCGCTCGGTCACCAGTCGTTCGGGCAGCGCTGACATGCTCGAGGCCGCAGGCGTGAACCTCGATGTGGACAGTGACTGCATCGCCGGTTGCGTGCGCGAGCTGGGCATCGGTTTCATGTTCGCCCCGCACCATCATGGCTCGATGCGGTATGCCGCCGTGCCGCGTCGGGAATTGGGTGTGCGCACCCTGTTCAATGTCCTTGGCCCCCTGACCAACCCCGCCGGCGCGCCGGCGATGCTGCTCGGGGTCTATAGCGTCGAGTGGCTCGAGACGCTGGCCGAAGTCATGCACCGTCTCGGCGCTCGGCACGTACTGGTGGTCCATGGCCACGACGGGCTCGACGAGATCTCGCTGGCCGAGGCCACCGAGGTGGCCGAGCTCGAAAATGGCACGATCCGCCGCTACCGCATTCAGCCCGAGGATTTCGGCATCGCGCGTCAGTCACTCGACCAGCTGATCGTCAATGGCCCCGAGCAGAGCGTCGAGCGGGTGCGAGCTGCGCTCGGTGGTGAGCCCGGCCCGGTCAGCGACATGATTGCGCTCAATGCCGGGGCGGCCATCTATGTGGCCGACCTGGCCGAGGACCTGGCCGCCGGCGTGGCCATGGCCCAGCGCCTGCTGGCCGAAGGGCGTGGGCTTGAGAAGCTCGAGCAGCTTGTTGCCAGGACGCAGGTCTGTCACGCCTGACGTTTGCCAATTTTCTTTTAAACTTGTACCCATGAATCTATTCTCAGCTCCCCGGACCAGACAGGGTTTGGCCCGGGGAGCTTCCCTATCCAATTCCCGTGAGATCCATGAGCAATACCCCCGTGAACGATGCCCCTGACATCCTGAAGAGAATCATCACCAGAAAGCGCGTCGAGGTTGCTGCAGCCCGGCAGGTCGTTTCGCCGGCTGCGATGGAAGACAAGGCCCGCTTCGCCGATCAGCCGCGTGGCTTTGAGCGGGCCATCGAGTCCCGGGTAAGCGAGCAGCGCCCGGCGGTGATTGCCGAGATCAAGAAGGCCTCGCCCAGTCGTGGTGTGTTGCGCGACCCGTTCGACCCGGTGGCGATCGCCAAGAGCTATCAGCAGGGCGGGGCGGCCTGCCTGTCGGTATTGACCGATCGTGACTTCTTCCAAGGGGATATCGCGCATCTTGAGGCCGCCCGTGCTGCCTGTCGTTTGCCGGTGCTGCGCAAGGACTTTCTGATTGATCTCTATCAGGTCGACGAGGCCCGGGCGATGGGTGCTGACTGTGTGCTGTTGATCGCCGCTGCCCTGGACGACGAAACCATGCGCGCGCTGCATGACCGCGCGCATCACTGGGGTATGGACGTGCTGGTCGAAGTGCATGATCATGCCGAGCTGCGGCGAGCCCTGCAGCTCGACACGCGACTGATCGGTATCAACAACCGTGATCTGCGCAGCTTCGAGGTCAGCCTGGACGTGACCCTTGAGCTGTTGCAGGGCATTCCGGACGATCGCCTGGTGGTGACCGAAAGCGGCATCCTCGGCATCGAGGACGTGCGCCGCATGCGGGCCCACGATGTGCATGCCTTCCTGGTCGGCGAGGCGTTCATGCGCGCCGAGGATCCCGGCAAGGCGCTGGCAGAATTGTTCGAGCTGGATGTGGGGGAGACGGCATGAAGGCACGAGTCAAATGGATCGACGGCATGTCCTTTGTGGCCGAGGCCGACAGCGGCCACGGTCTGGTGATCGATGGCGCGCCGGAAATCGGCGGGCGCAATCTGGGCCCGCGGCCGATGGAGATGGTCCTGATGGGCCTGGGTGGCTGCACGGCGATCGACGTAATGGTGATCCTGGGCAAGCAGCGCCAGCCGGTCGAGGATTGCTGGATCGAGCTGTCGGCCGAGCGGGCCGAGGTGCAGGCGCCCAAAGTGTTCACCCGCATCCACAGCCGCTATGTCGTGGTGGGTGATGGGCTGGATCCGAAAAAGGTCGAGCGGGCGGTAAACCTCTCGGCTGAGAAGTACTGCTCCGTGTCGGCGATGTTGCGTGACTCGGTGGAGCTGACCCACGATTTTGAGGTGCGTTCCTCGACGTGAGATCTCTGCCACAGGACTCCATCCGGGGCGTGTCGTTGGCCCCGGTGACGGATTGTAATTTGCCAAATATTGGAATGTTTTCGATGACGAACGATTCAATCATCAGCATGCAGCGTGACAGCCTGTTCGCTGCCGTGGTCGGGTGCTTTGTTTGCGCCAGGGGTGGTCATGGTTGAGCCCTCGGTGACCTTGCACGGGTTCAATAATCTGAGCAAGACGCTGAGCATGTCGATCTTCGACATCTGTTATGCCAGAACCCCGGCGCAGGTGAACGAATACCTTGCTTACATCGACGAGGTCTATGATGCCGACCGGTTGACCCGGATCCTGACCGAGGTCACCGAGATGATCGGGGCGAACATCCTCAATGTGGCCCGCCAGGACTACGAGCCGCAGGGCGCATCGGTCACTATCCTGATTGCGGAAGAGCCGATGACTACCGAGGGCACCGATTGCTGCCAAAAGGAGCCTGAGCAGCTGGCAGTGGAGGGCGTGCGCGAGTCGGTGGTGGCACACCTCGACAAGAGCCACATCACAGTGCACACCTATCCGGAAAGCCATCCGGAGAGCGGCATTTCCACCTTCCGCGCCGACATTGATGTCTCCACCTGCGGACGGATCTCGCCGTTACGGGCGCTCAACTACCTGATCCATAGCCTCGACTCGGACATTGTCACGCTTGATTACCGCGTGCGCGGTTTCACCCGTGATGTGCATGGCAAGAAGCACTTCATCGATCACAAGATCAACTCGATCCAAGGCTATCTTACCGAGGACATCCGTGAGCGTTACCAGATGATCGATGTGAACGTCTATCAGGAGAACATCTTCCACACCAAGATGCTTCTGAAGGAATTCGATCTGGATAACTATCTCTTTGGGCACGGCAGGGACGAGTACAGCCCGGCGGCTTGTGTTGACATCGAAAAGGCGCTGAGAAAGGAGATGTACGAGATCTTCTACGGCCGGAACCTCAGCGACGCCGACATTCCCAGCGCCTGATTCCGTCTTGCGGTCTACGGTTGGGGATGGGCCGCGCTGATCGCTTCGGCCAGCAGCTCCACTGGTTGCGCCACTATCAGATCGGCGCCGGCAGCCAAATGGGTGGCGCAGCCCACGTTGGCGCTCACTACCCGGTCCGGCGCCTGTCTGGCAATCGCTTCGAGTTTGGGTTGGCGTAACTGTTCGGCTTCGTTTGGGTATAGCAGCACCTGTAGCCCGGCCGCCCCGCAGCAGCGTTCGTTGCCATCGAGTTCGCTCAAGACCAATCCCGGGATGCGCTTGAGCAGATGACGGGTCGCGTCGGGGGCGCGCAGGTGATTACGCTGGCTGCATGGGGTGTGGATGGCGATCTGCAGATCGAGGCGACCGAGTTCGGGCCATTCCGCTGCATCGCGTTCCAGCAGCCATTCAGTAATTTCCCGTACCTTGATGTCGTGCCCCGCCTCAAGGACGGCGAGCTCGGCTCGGCAGGCCGTGCCGATGACTATCATCGTGTCCACGCCCGCGGCGAGAAATGTCTGTGCATTGCTTTCGCGCAAGCGTCGGCCCGTCTCCGGCTCGCCACTGTGCACGTGCATGGCCCCGCAGCAAACCTGACTTGAGGGAGTGATCACCACATAACCCATGGCGCGGATGACCTGTCGGGCCGCCGTTACGGCGGGTGCGTTCATCGCCGCGCCGGTGCAGCCGACGAACAGGCCGACCGTGCCACGCGAGGTCTCGGTCTTGGCCGTCAGGGCCGTATTTGTGGGCCGTTTCGGGGTCATGGGTCGGCGCGGCAGGGCCTGGCCGAGCCGGCCGCTCAGGTGACGGATCGGTCCGCCCAGGCCGAGGCGAGCGGCCAGCCGATAGAGCGAGAAGGCGGCCCCCAGACGGCGCCGGCGCGACAATAGCTGGTCGCGCAATAGCCGAAAGCCGCGGCCCGCAGCTCGCGGCTGGGCTGCGGGGTCGGCCTCCAGGGTCAAGCGGGCTCGGGCATTGTCGATCAGGCGGCCGTAACGGACGCCCGACGGGCAGACCACCTCGCAGGCGCGACAGGTCAGGCAGGTGTCGAGGTGGCGGAGCACGGCCGCATCCGGCATGAGGTCGCCCTGGGCGATCCCGAGCATCAGGCTGATCCGCCCACGCGGTCCGTCGGCCTCGTTGCCGCTCAAGGCGAAGGTGGGGCAGTGCGGGACGCAGATGCCGCACATCACGCAGTCGAGGGCGTCGCGGCGCATGGCTTCGTCGAGCGAGAGGATCGCATCCGCCTCGTGGGTGGGCGGGGTGCGTGATTGGGCGGCAGTCATGTCAAGCAGATTGCAGTGGTGTGCCGGGGCGGTCAAGCCCCGCAGGGGAGTGGTGGCCAGAGAAACGGGGCTGCATAAAAACCGAGCAACAAGGGGCTTGCGCGCCCAGCAGAATTAGCATATGCTGATGTTGTAAATTGCTTGTTCCTCCTTTGGTGGTTTTTTTGCCGGCGGTCTGCCGGCATTTTTTTTGCCTGGAGCTTTCCTTTGGCGTTTTCCTTGGGGGCGGAGGATTCCGGCCTAACCTCCCGCGCTTCTCGGAAAATGGAAATTGGCTTCGCATTTGTCGCAAAGCCGTTCTATACTCCGCCGCTCTCCACGTACGAGACCTGCGGGCCGGTTGCGAAATCGGTCTTGCGAGGCGCGTTGCCTTCGGGTAGAATTCGCGCCCTCTTGAAATCTAATGAATCGCTTCTGGTTTGGAGCAGCCGATCCATGAAAACCTATTCCGCCAAGCCGGCCGAGGTCAAACGCGACTGGTATGTCATCGACGCATCCGGCAAAACGCTGGGGCGTCTGGCTTCCGAGGTCGCCCGTCGCCTGCGTGGCAAACACAAGGCCGAGTACACCCCGCACGTCGACACCGGTGACTACATCGTTGTCGTCAACGCGAAGGGCATCAAGGTTACTGGCAAGAAGGCCACTGACAAGATGTATCACTTCCACACCGGGTTCGTCGGCAACATGAAACATTTCACCTTCGAGAAGCTGATGGAGCGCTCTCCTGAGCGCGTCATCGAGCTGGCTGTGAAGGGTATGCTGCCGAAGAATGCTCTCGGCCGTCAGATGTATACCAAGCTCAAGGTCTACGCGGACGCCGAGCACAAGCATCAGGCGCAACAGCCCCAGCCGCTCGAGATCTAAGAGAGACTACAGATGGCAATGACACAAAATTACGGGACCGGTCGTCGCAAGAGATCCTCTGCGCGGGTATTCCTGCGCCCGGGCACCGGCAAGATCACGATCAACGGCAAGAGCCTCGAAGACTTCTTCGGTCGCGAGACCGCTCAGATGGTCGTTCGTCAGCCGTTGGAACTGCTTGAGGTGGGTGACCGGTTTGATGTGGTCGCTACCGTCGCTGGCGGCGGCCCGAGCGGTCAGGCGGGTGCGGTGCGCCACGGGCTGACCCGCGCGCTGATGGACTACGACGAGTCCAACCGCCCGCAGCTGCGTGAAGCTGGCTTCGTTACGCGCGATGCCCGTCAAGTGGAGCGTAAGAAGTTTGGTCTGCGCAAGGCCCGTCGCGCGGTTCAGTTCTCCAAGCGCTGATCCGGACGCCGAATGCCCCTGAAGCCCCGCCTTTGTGCGGGGCTTTTCGTTTTCCAGGATATGTTGTCGAGATGTTTTCCTGGAATGTTCTTCTGGCGTGTTTTCTTGGGATGAGTCCAGTGGGGCTGGGCTGCTGGGTCTGCGGGCCGTCGCTGTAGCCAGCGATTCGACCGCGTGCACTTGAGCGAACCCTTGTCCTGTCTCAACCAGACGGGGCGGCGCTATCGTGAACTTGCGAAGTGCTGGCAAACCGCACTGAAGGTACTGGATGAAACTTGGCAAAAGCATCCGGAACACTTTGCAGCAGGTCTGCCGACCCACTTCAATGTCACCAGATGTCGTCATGATCAGCCCGATAACGTCGGCGGAAATCGAGCGAGAAGTATCAAGTGCCGTGAATTTTCCAACGCTAACCTCGGGCAACACGCTGGGCGAGGTTTTACGTTACTTCCGGCATAAGTGTCCGCAACAGGATGATGCGTTCCGGGGCCGGGCCAGGCTGGGGCCGGGTGACCCAAGGCTCTGTGCGATCGATGTGTAGCAGCGCGGCTCAGGAGCTCTTCTGGCTGGCTTTCAGGGTGGCCTCGAGGATCTGTTCGGCGTCGCTCTTTTCCTTCTCCAGGCCCAGCTTGTCGTAAGCGCGGATCAGCAGCTTCAGCGCTGGGATCGTGGAGGTCGAGCCGTTGTACTGCTCCAGCGCCGACTGGGCCCGGTTGGCGGCTGCCAGCCAGGCGCCGCGGCGCATGTAGTAGTCCGCCACCTGGACCTCGTGTTCTGCCAGTGCGTTGCGCACGCCGATCAGTCGGCGGCTGGCGTCGTCGACATATTGGCTGTCGGGATATTGCTCGATCAGTCGGGCGAAGGCGCGGTAGGCCTCCTTCAGCACCGACTGATCGCGTTTGGAAAGGTCCGGCGGGGCGATCTTGTTGATCAGCGAGTCGCCACGACTCATGTTGGCCAGCCCTTTGAGGTACAGGGCGTAGGCGACATGCTCTCCTCGAGGGTGGAGCTGGATATAGCGATCGGCCGCCGCGATGGCCGAGTCCGGCTCGTCGTACTTGTAATATGCGTAGGCGACTTCGAGCTGGGCCTGCTCGGTGTAGGCGCCGAACGGGTAACGGCCTTCCAGCGTCTCGAATTTCTTGATCGCGGTCTCATAATCGCCCCGACGCATGGCATCGTTGGCTTCCTGATACAGCTGAGCCGCGGAAGCGGTCGGGTCGGACAGGTCGATCCGGTCGTCATCGGACTTCGAGAACCACGAGCAGCCACTGGCAGTGAAGGTGACCATGCCTGCGACCAGGATTGCCTGGGCAAGGTTTCGGCGAAGCGAACGATGGGTTGCCTGGCGGAGACGACGGCGCTGCTGGATCATGATTTGGGATGAAAGACCGCTGGCAAGTGTGAGTTGTCGTCAGCCATCAAGTCCAAGCGTGGTGCGCGGCGCGTTGATGAGGCGGACGTTAACCGCTAATCTTCGCAGATCAGGTGGTAAAAACCAACCAAGTGATGAGGCGAGTCGCCACCCCTCTGTTTCATGTGTCGGCGAGCCGTATGCGAGTGCGGCGCTGCCGTCGTTCTAATGGCTGAATGACGATTGATGGACGTAGAGCGCAGGTTGCCGATTCCCGCCGAGTTCGCCGGTATGCGCCTGGATCAGGCCGCCGCCCGTTTATGGCCCCAGTTTTCCCGCAGCCGGTTGCAGTCCTGGATCAGGTCCGGCGAGCTGACGCTGGACGGACAGAAGGTGCGCCCGCGGGAAATGGTGCTTGGCGGTGAAGCCCTGCTGTTGTCGGCCGAGCTGGAACTCGACCTTGGCCAGCAGAGCGAGGATCGTCCGCAGGATATCCCGCTGGATATCGTTTACGAGGACGAGCAGCTGCTGGTAGTCAACAAGCCGGTGGACCTGGTGGTCCACCCTGGAGCCGGCAATCCGGACGGCACGCTGGTCAACGCCTTGCTCCATCATGATCCGGACCTGTCGCTGCTGCCTCGTGCTGGGGTGGTGCATCGGCTGGACAGGCAGACCAGTGGGCTGCTGATCGTCGGCAAGACAGCGGCGGCCTATCAGAGCCTGGTGGACGATCTGGCCGAACGTCGCATCGGCCGCGAGTATGACGCGCTGGTGGTTGGTCACGTGATTGCCGGCGGTACCGTCGATGCCCCCATTGGGCGGCATCCCCGCGATCGGCTGCGCCAGGCCATTGTCGCGCAGGGCAGGTCCGCAGTGAGCCATTATCGGGTAGTGGAGCAGTTCGGCGAGTACACTAGGCTGCGTGTGCAGTTGGAGACGGGCCGTACCCACCAGATTCGGGTGCATATGGCGCACATCCGTCATCCGATTGTCGGTGACCCGCTCTACGGTGGTCGCCCGCGGGTGCCGTCCGATGCTGATGCCGCGCTGGTGGAGACACTGCGTGGTTTTGGTCGGCAGGCCTTGCATGCCAGCCGACTGACACTACGTCATCCTGAAAGTGGCGAGATGCTCTCGCTGGAGGCGCCGATGCCTGATGATATGGATGAGTTGATCGAGCTGTTGCGTGACCATCGTGACGGCAAAGACGAAGGAAAGGTTGAGGTTATTTATGTCCCCGATTCCGACTGATGGCTCGATAGCTGCCCTGACAGATACGCCGGAGGGCAGTCGTTTCATCGAGGCCAGCTGGCCAACACCGACCGGGGTGCGGGCCGGAGTGACCACCCGACTCGGTGGCCACAGCCGTCCGCCCATGGACGGCTTCAACTTGGCCACGCACGTTGGCGATGATGCTGATGCCGTGGCGGCTAACCGGCGCGAGCTGGTTGAGATGCTCGCCTTGCCTGAGACGCCGCGCTGGCTCAAGCAGACCCATGGCACCACGGTGGTCGGGCCGGACGTGCCGACCAACCAGCCGCAAGGCGATGCCGCCTACACCGACCGCCCGGGCGAAGTGCTGGCGGTACTGACTGCCGATTGCCTCCCGGTGACGCTGGCCAGCCACGATGGCAGCGAGATCGCCGTCGTCCATGCTGGCTGGAGGGGGTTGGCAAACGGCGTGATCGAGCGAACGGTGGGTCGCTTTTCGGTAGTCGGTGACGAGTTGATGGCCTGGCTGGGCCCGGCGATTGGCCCGGCCCACTACGTGGTCGGCGAGAAAGTGCATGAGGCCTTTATGCACGACCATCCGGCAGATGCCTCGGCGTTTCGTGCCGCGATTGAACCCGGCAAATATCATGCTGACCTGTTCGCCCTGGCCCGGGCGCGGCTGCGTCGCCTGGGCATCACGCGAGTCTACGGTGGTGAAAGCGACACCTTCGCCCAGGCCGACCTGTTCTATTCCTATCGTCGTGATCAGGGCGAGACCGGTCGGATGGCCACCCTGATCTGGCGAGAACAAGAATGACGAGAGGAACATCCGAGATGACACAGCCCTGGCTTCTGCTGACCCTGGTCGGGGCAGATCGGCCCGGCATCGTCGCCAATGTGACTCGCGTGCTCTTTGGCGTGGGCGCCGAGCTTGGCGAGACGGCGATGATGCGGCTGGGAAACCAGTTTGCGATCATGATGATGGTGCGTAACGCTGGCACTCCCGAGGAGGTCGCCGGCTTGCTGGAGTCGGCCCGTGCGGACTTCGACCTGAAACTGCACGTTCACGAGATTGATGCCGCCTTGCACCAGCACCGCGAGCCGGATGTCTCTGTGACGGTACACGGCGCCGACCGCAGCGGCATCATCAGTGAGGTGGCCGCCGCCCTGCTCGAGGCGGGCATGAACATCCTTGATTTGCGTTCTGATGTGGGCGGTTCGGCGGAAAAGCCGATCTACATCATGCAGATCGATGGGGAGTCCAGCAATGGCATCGAGCGGATCGAGCAATGCGTCGCCCGGCTTGCCGATCAGGGGCTGACCGTGCGGGTCACGCCGCTCGAGACCATGCGGGGCTGACTGTGGAGCCATTGCCGATACTCATCTATCCAGACGAGCGCTTGAAGACCGCCTGCGATCCGGTCGAGCAGTTTGACGCGGAATTGCGCGAGTTCGCCGAACACCTGCAGCACACGGCCGAGCAGGGCCCATCGGCCGTCGGCATCGCCGCCCCCCAGGTCGGTCGGATGCAGCGTCTGTGTCTCGTCGACGCCACCCGTGCGCGTCGCCCGGTGGACAACCATGGGCCACTGGTGCTGGTCAATCCCGTGATCACCAACTGGAAGGGGTTTGCCGTCGGCCGTGAGGGCTGTCTGTCGATCCCTGACTACACTGGCCAGGTGATCCGCGCCGAGACCATCGAGCTGGCGGCCCAAGACCTCGAAGGGCAGACAATCACCTTCGAGATGAAGGGCTTCGAGGCACGTATCGCCCAGCACGAAATCGATCACCTCGACGGTATCCTGTTCCTCGATCGGCTGGTCAGCCGCCATACCGACCTCCGCTCGCGCTGACTGCTCGGGACTCTTCTTTTCGGGCCTGCCTGCGTCCGCATTCCCCCACGTATTGCCGATGCGTTCAAGTCGCGTTGGCCCATGTTCTACCGGAACTCTTCCCGCACCGGTTCAGTGTGCAAGACCATGTGGATCGCGGCACGCCTGGCATGGTGCTCCCGAGCATGGCGTTACCACCGCGATTCCATGCCGCCGCGACAGGCGCCTACTTCATGAACTCGCGACGCTTCACGGGGACGGAAAGAATCATTTCCTCACCATTTTTGAAGACAAGCGTGAGGGGGATCACGTCGCCATCACGTTTGGGTTCCTGAACCCCGATCAGCATCACGTGGTAGCCCCCCGGGGCCAGCCTCACCGAGCCGTTTGCCGGGATGTTGATCGAATCCTGACGTTCCATGCGGTGTACGCCGTCAACCTCGAACGAACGATGCAGCTCCACCCGGTCGAAACCAGGGGCGTCTGCCCGAACCAGGTGACGCTCGGTGGCGTCGGTGTTTTCCAGTGTCATGAAGCCGGCCAGAACCATTGCAGTGGGCGGGGCCTCGGCCACCCAGGGATCCTTGACAATCACCTCGGTATGACCCGCGGTGGCGAAAAAACCAAGCGCGAGGCCGGCGAGTGTACGGCGTGGCGAGATCATCAACGGGAGCCCTCCTGTTCCTTCTGGTAACGGTGGAACGCATCGACCATGGGTTGCGGTCCATGCGGAGTGGGAAAGACGGCACGCAGGCGAGCGTCCGGGGCAACCAGCAGAATTGCGGTCGTGTGGTCGACCAGGTAGTCGTTTCCAGTCTCTTCCCGATCTGACGGATCGCGGTAATGGTTTGAGCGTTTGCTCCAGCCGACGCCTAGTGGCGCGGCGAATCGCTCCAGCTCGATCGGGGTGCCGGTCGCACCGACGATCGCCGAGTCGAAATACTCAGTGAAATCCCGGATGCGCTGGGGTGTGTCGCGCTCGGGGTCGACCGAGATGAAGACCCGCTGGGTACGGGCGGCCAGGGCAGGGTGCTGGTCTTCGAGCAGATTGCCGAACTGCCTCAGTGCGCCGAGCTCGATCGGGCATACGTCGGGGCACAGGGTGTAGCCGAAGTAGAGGAGCGTCCATTGGCCCTCGAAATTCTCCGGGCCAAACGATTTCCCGTCGTCCGTGACCAACGACGCCCCGGGCAACGTAATAGGCGCGGGCATCGGCTTGAGTACTGAGGTGTCCACCGTGGCAACGGCGTCCCTGGCGAAGAGCCACCAGGCCGACATGGTCAGCGCGGCCGCCGCGACGATGACGGTGACCAGCAGGGCGGCGCTGCCCCCGTGTGCTGCGTGACGCTGTGAGCGCGGGACGGTTCGGGTCATGCGATGTCCTCGACAAGTTGTCGTTGGGTGGGCTCCTGGCGGTCTCGCCGATGACGAAACTGGTAGAGCGCATTGCCCACTACCAAGATAGAGCTGAGCGACATGCCGATCGCTGCGAGCCATGGCGGGATGAAGCCCATTGCGGCGAACGGTACCGCCAAGGCATTGTAGCCGGCGGCCCAGGCCAGGTTCTGTCGGATGGTGCGCCGGGTCCGCCAGGCAATCTGGCGCGTTTCGGCAATCGCGTGGAAATCGCCGCGGGTGAGTATTAAGTCGGCCGACTGGCGGGCCAGATCGGTCGCCTCGCTGAACGATAGGGACACGTCGGCCTGGTTGAGCGTAGGCGCGTCATTGATGCCATCACCCACCATCAGGACGCGTTTTCCTTCCGCCTGCCACTGCTGCACGCGCTCGAGTTTCTCGGTCGGGGTCAGTTGCCCCTCGGCCGAATTGAACCCCAGTCGATCGCCGAGTGCCGAGACCGTCTCCTGCCGGTCTCCGGAGAGCATATGCAAGGTGATGTCAGTCCGTTCGCGGAGACGAGCGAGGGTCTCGGCCACCTTCGGGCGGAGTTGGTCAGCAAGCTGGTAGCGCATGACGGCGCGGTTGCCCTGGGCGAGAATGACGATCGTGTTGTCCGCTCGTACCCCGTCGTCCGCGTCGGCATCGGCGTGCGGCAAGGCGAAACGCGGACTGCCGATCCGCCACCGTTCCCCATCGATCCGTGCCTCGATGCCCAGGCCCGGATGGTTCTCGATATCGGTCGGTTCCGACAAGTCCTGGCCCGGCACCGGGGTGAATGCCCGGGCAAGCGGGTGCTCCGAAGCCGTTTCCAGCAGGTGGGCGATGGCATCTGCCCTTGACGAATCTATCGTCGGATCGAGATGCTCCCGAGCCACGATATTCGGCCTGCCCTCGGTGAGCGTGCCGGTCTTGTCGAAGACCAGGTAGTCGGCGGTGGCCAGTGCCTCGATGGATTCCATCCGCTGAGGGATGATGTGGCGGTTCGCCATTTCGCCTGCGGCTAGCGCCAGGGTGACCGGTGCGGCGAGGGCCAGCGCACAGGGACAGGTGACGATCAGGACTGATACCGTGTTGGCGAGCGCGCTGCTCGGGTCATGAACCAGCCACCAGGCGGCCGTGAGAGTGGCGATGAGCAGAACGACCGCGATGAAGTGACTGGCCACCCGGTCGGCCAGCCGGGCAACCTTCGGTCGTGCCGCGCTGCCCCGGCGGATGAGTCCATGGATCGTGGCCATCATGGACTGGTCTTCGGAGCGCGCGACCTCGAGTTCCACCGGCTGGTCAAGGTTGGTCGCGCCGGCGATGACCGGGTCGCCCGGCTGTCGGCGCACCGGACGGCTCTCGCCGGTCAGGATCGACTCGTCGAATTCGATGGTCTTCTCGCCCAGCAGCGTCGCGTCCGCCGGCACCACTTCGCCGGGGCGTACCTGGAGCCGGTCACCGGGCTCGAGTTCGATCACCGGCACCTCGATCCACACGCCATCCTGCCAGCGGCGGGCCCGCCGAGGGATGATGCGGAGCAGTCGATCCATGGCATCCGCGGCCCGCAGGCGGCCGCGGATCTCGATCACACGCGCGAGCAGCACGAAGGTGACGAACATCGCGATCGAGTCGAAATACACTTCGCCTGATCGCTGCAGGGTGGCGATCAGGCTCCCGATCCAGGCCACACTCAGCCCCAGCGCAATGGGGACGTCCATGCCCAGGCGGGCGTTCCGCAGGTCGCGCCAGGCGCCGGCAAGGAAATCCCGGCCTGAGTAGAGGAGGATGATGGTGGTGACGATCAGCGCTGAGAAGCGACCGATCACCTCCCAGAGCGGTAGCTCGCCGTCGTCCCCGGGGCCACCCATCCAGTAGCTGGCGATGGAGAAGGTCATGATCGGCATCGAAAGGAGCAGTGCGAACAGCAGGCGCTCAATGTTGCGATGCCGTTGCTCGGCGAGCAGGGCATTGCGTCGGGAGGGATCGAACGGGTGTGCGTGGTAGCCGATCGCCTCGATGGTGGCGAGTATCGCCGACAACTGGATCCGTTCGGGATCGTAGCGAACCCGGGCCTGCTGGCTGTTGTAGTCGATCTCGACGTCCGCGACGCCGTCGAGACGCCGGAGCTGCTGCTCGTTTAGCCAGAGGCAGGCCGCACAGCGGATTTCCTCGAGGATCAGGGCGACTTCGACGAGATCGCCGCGGTCGACAAGAAAATCACGCTGCAGCTCCTGGTTGTCGAACACGCGGAGACGTTCGATCAGGGCCTCGGCCGTGTCGCCCGGCGCCCGATTGGCGGGTGAGTCACGGTAGGCGTAATAGTCCTCCAATCCGGCGGCGACCACGCTACAGGCGACCGCCTTGCAACCTGGGCAGCAGAACGCCCGCTCGGCATCAAGGACCGTGGCGCGATGGTGCTCCCCCCCGGGTACCGGCAGGTCGCAGTGGAAGCATCGCTCGGTCACGGGGTCGGCCGCAGGCCGTGCTGCCGGACAGCCTTGTGACGCACGGTGCTCACTCGTCGAGCTGGTCCATGTCCTGGCGGAAATGTCGCCAGAGTAGCCACATGGCCACCAGGAAGCCGATAAACATCAGGATAGGCCACCACATGTTGACTTCCTCCCTCAGCGATTGCCGTCGAGCTTGGCGTAATAATGGGCCAGCTCACGGATTTCCTCATCCGTGAGGGCCGCGGCGATCACCCGCATGCGCGAGTACACGTCGTTGCGTCGTGATCCGTCGGCGTAGTCGCGCATTGTCTGGATGAAGTAATCGACACGTTGCCCGGCCAGGGCCGAAATGTCGTATTTCTGACCCTGGCCGAGGTTGCCGTGACAGGAGGCGCAGGGCGCGATCAGGCGTTTGCCGTCGCCATTACGGACCAGGGCGACCGCGGCATCCGAGTAATCGAGGTCCTGGTCGCTCGCCGGTGGAAGCTCGAAGCTGGCGTAGAAGGCGGCCAGGTCCTCAATGTCTTCGCGCGAGAGCTCGCTGGCGATGGCGTGCATCATGTAGGCGCGCCTGGTCTGGGCACGATCTCCCGCGGCATAGTCCACAAGCATCTTGTAGGTATATTCGGCTGGTTGACCGGCGAGGCTTGGCCATTGCCCCGACCAGGAAACGCCATTGTTGCCGTGGCAAGAGGCGCACATCATGGTCTGGCTCAGATCGGCCCCGCGCTGCGCGTCGGCATTTGCCAGCGCGTGCTTGACCTCCGGTGTCCACGCCACGGTGGAGGAGGGCGCGTCGGCCGATTTCTCGATGGTGCCGTGCTCGGCCAGCGCCTGGGGCGCCAGCGCGAGCGTGGCCGAAAATAGCAGGGTTCGGGTAATCATGGTTCTCATTGCCCCCATTCCATGGATCCTGGCGTTCCCAGGAAGAAGAACTGCAGGATCGGGTAGCCGTAGCTGAGCAGCATGTACGCCGTCATGGCCAGGCTCCAGAAGCCGAGGCTGTTGAGTAGCTTCGGCACGGCCAACGGCTGATGGACGGCGACCGCGTAGCGTGGAGTCGGATCGGGTTCCGCCGTACGGTTGCGGTGCGTCATCACCAGATTGGCGATGAACAGCAGGCCGGAGAGCACCAGCAGGACGGAGCCGAAGATCATCACCATCTCGTAGGGTACCCAGCTGTCCGCGATCATGCTGTCGTAGGGTTGGTCGGAGGTGCGTCGTGGCTGGCCCATCAGGCCGATGATGTGCCACGGCGCGGTGACGATCCACATACCGGCAAACCACATCCAGAGCTGCAAGTTGGCCAGCGGTTTCGACCAGAGCTGGCGCCTGGTGATTTTTGGCCAGGCCCAGTAGGCCGCGGCAAAGTACATGATGACTGTCGTGCCGCCGTAGATCAGGTGGAAGTGGGCAGGCACCCAGCCGGTGTTGTGGATCGTGGAGTTCATGGCGTACGAGGCGTTGATGACCCCGCCGAACCCACCGATGGTCAGCATCAGCAGCGAGAGGATGCCGGCGAGAACCACCGGGTTGTCCCACTTGAGCTTGGCGATCCAGCCGAATAGCCCCTTGCCGCCACGCAGTCGGCCAGAGATCTCCAACGAGGCGATGATGGTGAACCCGGTGATGAAGGTCGGCACGGCCACTATGAAGGTGCCGAGCATGTGCAGCAGTTTCCAGCCCGCGGCCTGTTGCGGATCCATGTAGAGGTGATGGAAACCGATCGGCACCGAGAAGAGAAACAGCATGACGAACGCCACGCGGCCCAGTTCGTCGGAAAACAGGCGACCGCCAGCCTCGCGCGGGAGGATGGAGTACATCACCAGGTAGGCCGGAATCAGCCAGACGTAGACGATGCCGTGCAATGTCCAGGAGAAGAGTGTGCGAGCCATGCCGGGGTCGAGTGTGTCCATCCAGCCCAGCGAGACCGGGATGAGCTGGAACAGCACCTCAAGGGCTGCGCCCACTGAGGTCCACAGCCACAGCAAGGCGTTGATGGCGGTGCCGAACATGATCAGCGGCACGGCCCGGCCGGGATTCGCCTTTTTCCAGCGGGTCATCTCGACGATCATGTTTACGGCCCAGAACCAGCTGCCGATTACGAACAGCGCTACCCCGATGTAAAAGCTGGCGTCGGCCATCTCCGGCGGGTAGAACGTATACATGACCGAGGCACGGTTGGTGAGCAGTGCCGAAGCAGCTAGCAGGGTGCCGATCGTGGCGACCCAGAAACCGGTCCAGGCGAAGGCCGGCGACCAAGGCTTCTGCTTGAGCGAATGGAAGGCCGTGTGGTAGCCGAAGCCCATGAGGAAGAATATGCTGAGGACATAGGCCATCAGCACCCCATGCGTGCTCAGCGCCGCCGCATAGACCGAATCCGACTGGATCGCCGGGAACAGCCCCGATCGCACGGCGATCTGGTACAGCCCCAGCGGCAAGGCAGCGACGAGGGTGGCGAAGCCGACCCACATGTTCCACAAGGCGAGCCGGTGGCTGGTGCGCGCGTCGTCGCGGTCCGCTGCGCCCTCGGCACTCATGCCCCTGATTTCTTCTGCGGTGGTAGCCATGATTCAGGCACTCCTCAAAGCTTGAATTCGTCCTGCGGCACGATGTTGAACCGCGAGTACATGTAGGCGTGACCTACACCACAGTACTCATTGCAGATCAGCGGAAACTCACCGGTACGCTTGAAGGTGGAGGTCAGGTCGGAGACATACCCGGGCACGACCATGACGTTGAAGTTGCTGTAGGGCACGTGCAGTCCGTGCAGGACATCAGTGGTGGCGATGCGGAGCCGGATCGGCTCGTCGACGGGTACCGTGACCTCCTGTGGGTAGAACCCGTAGCGGGCGGCCACCATGGTGAGTACGAGTTCACCGTTCTCGCCGCGCTTGAGTCCGAGGTTCTTCTCCATGAACTCGCCGGCGCCAGCACCCTCTTCAAGATGCAGACGCGCCGAGTCCACCGTCTGGACGTTTGATGGCGGATGCGCGTTGTGCGCCGTCGCGTAATAGACCTGGACCACGTAGGCGAGCATGGTGAAGGCGATAATCGCCCAGATGTATTTTTTCTCGAGTGGATCGACATGGAATTTCATCGCGGCTTTCTCCTAGTTGATCAGTCCGCGCGGCACGAAGACGCCGAACCAGAGATAGAGCCAGCCCAGCGTGAACAGCACCATATAGACGGCCAGGATGGCCCAGGTGCCGGTTGGGGGGCTCTCGAGGATCTGTTTTTGTTCCTCTTCGCTCAACGGGCTGTTGAATTCATCATTCATGATTCGCTCCTCCCTGCATTGCGTCGATGAATCAGTAAAAGCAGTCTTTCACGAAGGCGCGCATCCAGGACTCCTGGTACAGGCCTTCGAGGCGGTTGGCCATCGGTTTGGCGTCCAGGGGCGATACCCCGCCGGAGCCCGGGGTGGAGCGGATGCGGCCCGAGTCGTGGTCGTAGCGGTAGACGTCCGCGATCGAGACGCCGTATTCCGAGCCGGCGCGCGAGAAACAGGTGTTGGCCCAGCCCGGTTCCTCTGGCTCCTCGCCGCGCAGCAGGTGGGCGATTTGTGCCGCGGCCACCTTGGCCTGGGTGTTGGCGGAGAAACCGGATTTCGGCATGTCGTCGGCGACGATCGAATCTCCGATGACATGGACGTTGGGTGCCACGGTGGATTCGTGGGTGTAGCGGTCGTTGTCGCACCAGCCGGCGTCGTTGGTCAGCCCCATGCGAAACGCGAGCTTGCCGGCTTGCTGGTTGGGAATGACGGTGGTGACATCGGCCTGGAACTCGTCACCGAAGAAGTTCGTCACCGAGCCCCGCTTCGGATCGACCGAGACGACCTTGCCGCCATTGCTGCCGGAGACCCACTCGATACGGCCTTCCTGCTCGGGGCGGGCGATGTCCTCGGGCATGCCGTTCATGTGTGATTCCGGAATCCGGAAGCCGTAGAGTCGGTTCCAGGCCAGCATGAAGGGCTGGTCCTTGGTGAATCGGTCCTTCACGTCGAGGATCAGGACCTTGGCCTTCGGCTTGTGTTTCTCGAACCATTCGGCCATCAGCGAGGCCCGCTCGTAGGGGGCCGGCGGACAGCGGTACGGGTTCGCCGGCGGCACGATCAGGAAGGTGCCATTTTCCGGCATGGCGTGCAGTTGCTTTCGCAGCAGCATGGTCTGCGGGCCGGCCTTCCAGGCGTGCGGCATGGTGGTTTCGGCCACCTCGGCCGTGTAGTTCTCGATCTCGCCGTATTTGAAGTCGATGCCCGGGGAGACGATCAGGCGGTCGTAGTCGAGTGTCTCACCACCCTGGACGTGCACCCGGCGCTTCTCGACATCAACATTATCCACCTCGCCGAACACGAACTCGATGCCATAGCGACTCCTGAGCATGTCGTAGCCGACCTCGAGGTCGGCCATGGTGATGTCGTCGTTCAGGACCTCGTTCGATCCGTAGCAGCGCAGGTAAGTCCGGTTGCGTTCCACGATGGTCACGCGAATGCCCGGATCGGCAATCTTGAGGTATTTGGCTGCCGTGGCCCCGCCGGTGCCGCCGCCAATGACGACGACATGGGGCTGGGCGGCGGCAAACAGCGTGCGCCCGGAGAAAAGACTTAGCCCGGCCGCCGAGGCCAGGCCCGTCCAGCGCAGAAAATCACGTCGGTCGATGGAGCGTTTCACGGCGTTTCCTCCTTGTCCTGAGCGGCGAAGAAATCGGCCATGGCCTCGATTTCCTCGTCGGTGAAGGCCTTGGCGACCCGGTCCATGATGGTGGCGGGGCGGCTGCCGTTGCGGAAGGCGATCATCGACTCGACGAACCGACCCTTGTCCATGCCGGCCAACGGAGGCATATAGTCGCCCTCGAAATGCCCGAACGTGCCGTGGCAGGCCGCGCAGGTATTGGAAAACATTTCACCGCTGGGCGTGGACAGGTCGCTCGCCAGGACTGAGGTCGTCGATGCGCCGAGCGAGAGCGCGCAGGCTAGGGTGGCGGCAAGGGGTCTCATGATCGATCCTCCGCGAAAACGATGTCGTTCGTTCGACCGGGAAGGTCGGACGGCCAGTTGGTGGGGCGTGAGTGCCGAAGCGGCGGCACGAGAACATGCGCCGGGATCGGGCAGGGATCCCGAGCGTCTGTCTGATCGAAGGGGGCTGAAAATCGAACCATCCTGAGCTTTCCGTGCCGTTCCTGGTTATTTCGAGCCCGGTGGGCTTGTCAAATAAACTTATAGTTAGAGACTAGACTAGATTTCAAGTTGGAGATTTGATTGTTTTCTCGTCGCTGCAAGGATGATTTCGTTCGGGCTCGGTTCGAGCCGAAGTCGGTGTGATTTGGGCGACGTGACAAGACCGCGGAACCTCGTCCCGGGATGCTGGTTCGCGCGTCGGTCGATACGAGCGAGAGAGGGATCCGGAGATGGCAGAGCTGACAATCGGGCTGCAACGGCAGGTTCGATCGATCGTCGAGATTGGCAAGCCTAAGGTGGTGATGCTGATCGTGTTCACGGCCTACGTCGGCATGTTGCTGGCCTACCCGGATGCCGTCGACTGGCCCACGGTGCTGGCGGCGTGCTTGGGTATCGGGCTGGTGGCGGCGTCCGGGGCGGCGGTCAACCACGTGGTCGATGTGCGGATCGACCGGATCATGGCGCGGACCTCGCGCCGGCCGCTGGCGAGCGACCTGATGGAGGCCCGCTTCGCCTTGGCTTGGGCACTGATCTGGGGTGTTTTGGGTACCGCGATCCTGCTGGCCTGGGTCAATGCGCTGACCGCGGTGCTCACCCTGATCGCGATGCTCGGCTACGCGGTGGTCTACACCATCTACCTCAAGCACCGCACCCCACAGAACATCGTCTGGGGAGGCGCCGCCGGTGCCGCGCCCCCGTTATTGGGTTGGGCGGCCGCTACGGGGCAGGTCGGCATCGAGGGTCTGCTGCTTTTTCTGATCATCTTTCTCTGGACGCCACCGCACTTCTGGCCACTGGCGATCGCGAAGGTCGACGAGTATCGACAGGCCAGCGTGCCGATGTTGCCGGTGACCCACGGTATTCAGGCGACCAAGTACCAGATCCTGCTCTATACCGTCTTTATGGTGCTGGTGACCATCGTTCCATGGATCATCGGTATGAGTGGCTGGCTCTACGGCCTTGCCGCCCTGGCCCTCGGAGGGGAATACCTCCGGCGGGCGTGGCGGCTGTATCGCTCACCGCGACATGCCGGGGCGATGAGGTTGTTCGGCTATTCGATCGTCTATCTGGCCCTGCTGTTTCTCGCCTTGCTCCTGGATCACTACCTGCTGTGACCGGTTCCGGCGGCAAGGCTGGCGCGTCTGGATACGCCCGGAGATATCGTGTGCATGCCTGGCTGGGGATCTCGCTGCTGATCCCGTTGGTCCTCGTGGCCCTTTCGGGCGCCGGCCTGTCGTTCGCCAGGGAAGTCGATCGTGTGCTCGCACCCGAGCTCTGGACGGTATCGCCGCCTGACGGCGTCGCCCCCTTCGCGCCGGAAGCGATTCGGGCTGCTGCCGAACGCTATTGGCCTGCCGAACGGATCGTACGGCTCGAGATGCCACGTAACGCGCAGGACACGGCCCTCGCGATTCTGGTCGATGCCGAGGGTGCCCACCGGCAGGTGTTCATCGATCCCTATCGGGGGAAGCCCCAGGGTTACCGGCCGCTGGTCGGCGATCCTCGAGGGTGGTTGGGGTTTTTCCATCGATCATTGACGCTGGGTTCGGCTGGGCACTGGCTGGTGCTGCTGGCGGGCGCCGGCTTGTTTGTGCTCTACCTTTCCGGTCGCGGTGGTCGTGGCTCTGTAAAGAAGAGCAGGATGGTCCGAGTGCATGGCCGGTTGGTGTCGGTCGGTGGCTGGTTCTGGATGATCTGTGCTGCCAGCGGCCTGCTCGCGGCATTGATCGGCTCCTCGCTGGACCCCGGGGCACCTCCATCCGGGGAGTCGGTCGTCGCCACCCAGGCTGGGTGGCAGGCCGGGTGGGAAAATGCTTGTCCCGGGCGGGAAATCGACACGATCTGGTGGCTGGGCGACGGGCGTCTGGCCATGCGGTGTCACCAGGCTGGGAGCATCGGTCCCTTCGGTGTGGCCTACTATCTACCGTCGGGCGAGATGACGGCTGCCGGCATGCAGGATTGGTTGTCGGCCATTCACGACGGGAGCCTGTTCGGTACCGGAGGGCGGGTGCTGTGGTTCTGGGCCATGCTGCTGCTGCCCGCCACGATGGTCCTCGGTGTTGTGGCGTGGTGGCGACGTCGAGTTGTCGGGCAGGCAGCGAGCGAGACTGAAACTATCACGTGACGGGGGTACGACGGTGAGTCGACGGTTTGGGCAACTACGTCTTCTGGCGATTGCGACTTTGCTCGCGGTTCTCTTCCTGATCTGGGTCGGTGGGATGGTCCGAGCCACCGGGGCCGGCATGGGTTGTCCGGACTGGCCCACCTGCTTCGGGCAGATCATCCCGCCGCTGAGCGAGGCAGAACTCCCGCCGGATTATCAGGAGCGATATGCGCGCTACGGCTACGACGAAATGACGTTCGACCCGGTACGGACATGGACCGAGTATCTCAATCGCCTGACTGGTGCCTTGATCGGTTTTCTGTCGCTGATGACGCTGGTTCTGGCGGTGCTGGCTCGGCGTGCTGATCGCTGGCTGCCCGTGCTGGCTGGCGGCGCCTTCGTTCTGGTGGGCTTCAATGGCTGGCTGGGTGCGATGGTCATTGAAACCAATCTTCACGGTGCCGTGGTGACCACCCATATGATGCTTTCGTTCGGCGTCATTCTGCTCCTGATCGGCGTGGTGGCCCGGGTCATGTCGGCCACTTGGACGGTGGACCCGCTTGTCAAGAAGGCGTGGTTCCCAGCGTTGCCGGTAGCGATGGTGTTGACTGTGTTGCAGACTGGGTTGGGTGCCCAAGTGCGCGAGCGGGTGGATGCCGTGGCGTCAAGCGCGGCCGATTTCCATCAACGCGAGGGATGGATTGACCAGATCGGTGCGATTCTCTCCGTGCACATCACGGTAGCGATGTTGGTCGTGCTGGTGAACCTCTGGCTCGCCTTTCGCCTGTTCAGCGCAGGAGGAAAGGCCAGGCGTGTGAGCATGGTACTGGTGGCTGTTCTGGTCGTGCAGGTAATGTTGGGCAGCTCGCTGGTTGTGTTCGATTTGCCCATCGTTCTCCAGCCGTTCCACCTGCTCGGTGCCGCCGTGCTGTTTTCTCTGCAGGCCTTCCTGTTGATGGTGCACACCGATAATCAAAGCTCCCTGGTTCCGGTGCAGGGTCTCGCTCGGACCTGACAACGGGCCACTCTGCATTTTTTAGTATGCCGGAGGAGCAGACGTCAGGCCGCTTCACCGTGGTCTTGAGTCCGATCATGTCGTTGCGGTATCGGATTCGTGCAGAGCTTCCTTAGGCTTGAAACCTGCCGGTGCGCGCCTACATTTACAAGCAGTTCCCAATTTCGATCGCATACAAGAGGTGCATTCAATGCGGATGGATAAGTTGACCGCCAAGTTCCAGATGGCTTTGGCCGATGCGCAGTCGCTGGCCGTGGGCCGTGACCATCAGTTCATTGAGCCGATTCATCTGATGGTGGCGTTGCTCGACCAGGAAGGTGGCACTGTGCGTCACTTGCTGACGCAGTCTGATATCAACGTCAATATGCTGCGCTCGCAGTTGGGCGAGATGCTTGATCGGCTGCCTTCGGTCACCGGTGGTGAGGCCGGCGAGGTGCACATTTCCAACGACCTCTCCCGCCTGCTCAACGTCACCGACAAGCTGGCCCAGCAGCGCTCCGATCAGTACATCTCCAGCGAACTGTTCGTGCTGGCGGCCATCGAGGACAAGGGCGAGCTCGGTGAGATGCTGCGTCGCGCCGGGGTCTCGAAGGGCCTGGTCGAGCAGGCGATCGACAAACTGCGTGGCGGTCAGTCGGTCGACGATCCGAATGCCGAGGATGCCCGTCAGGCGCTGGAGAAGTACACCCTCGATCTCACCGAGCGCGCCGAGCAGGGCAAGCTCGATCCAGTGATCGGGCGTGATGAGGAGATCCGGCGTGCCATCCAGGTATTGCAGCGCCGGACCAAGAACAACCCGGTCTTGATCGGCGCGCCCGGTGTGGGCAAGACCGCCATCGTTGAAGGGTTGGCCCAGCGCATCGTCAACGGTGAGGTGCCGGAAGGGCTCAAGGGCAAGCGGGTGTTGGCCCTCGACATGGGCGCGCTGCTTGCCGGGGCCAAGTTCCGCGGCGATTTCGAGGAGCGCCTCAAGGGCGTCCTGAACGACATGGCCAAGGCCGAAGGGCAGGTGATCCTGTTCATTGACGAGATCCATACCGTGGTCGGTGCCGGCAAGGCCGATGGGGCAATGGATGCAAGCAACATGCTCAAACCGGCGCTGGCTCGCGGTGAGCTGCACTGCATCGGTGCGACCACGCTCGACGAGTATCGCCAGTACATCGAGAAGGATGCTGCCCTTGAACGCCGCTTCCAGAAGGTACAGGTGGACGAACCTAGCATTGAAGACACCATTGCGATCCTGCGCGGGCTCAAGGAGCGCTACGAGGTCCATCACGGTATCGAGATTGGCGACCCGGCCATCGTTGCTGCCGCGGAGCTCTCGCAACGCTATATCACCGACCGGCAGCTGCCTGACAAGGCAATCGACCTGATCGATGAGGCCGCCAGCCGCATTCGTATGGAGATCGATTCCAAGCCCGAGCCGCTGGATCGGCTCGAGCGACGGCTGATCCAGCTGAAGATCGAGCGTGAGGCGTTGAAGAAAGAATCCGACGAGGCGAGCAAGAAGCGTCTGGCCAATCTCGATGAGGAAGTCGAAGAGCTGGAACGTGAATATTCGGATCTCGAAGAGGTGTGGAAGGCCGAGAAGGCGGCGGTGGCCGGGACGACACATATCAAGGAGGCGCTCGACCGTGCCCGCATTGAGCTCGAGACGGCGCGTCGGGCTGGTGACCTGACGCGCATGTCCGAGCTGCAGTACGGCCGGATCCCTGAGCTCGAGCGCGAGCTGGCCGAGGCGCAGACGAAAGAAGAGGAGGGCGATGTCGAGCAGCCCAAGCTCTTTCGCAGCACCGTCGGTACCGAAGAAATCGCCGAAGTGGTTTCCCGCTGGACCGGTATTCCGGTCTCCAAGATGCTCGAAGGCGAGCGGGACAAGCTATTGCGCATGGAGGAGGCGCTGGGCCGCCGGGTCATTGGTCAGGTCGAGGCGGTCTCGGTGGTCTCCGACGCCATCCGCCGCTCGCGCGCCGGATTGTCCGATCCCAACCGGCCTAACGGCTCGTTCATGTTCCTCGGCCCGACCGGGGTAGGCAAGACCGAGCTGACCAAGGCGCTGGCCAACTTCCTGTTCGATACTGACGAGGCGATGGTGCGCATCGACATGTCCGAGTTCATGGAGAAACATTCGGTCGCGCGGCTGGTCGGGGCGCCCCCGGGCTATGTTGGTTACGAGGAGGGCGGCTATCTCACCGAGGCGGTGCGGAGAAAGCCCTATTCGGTGATCCTGCTAGACGAGGTGGAAAAGGCGCACCCGGATGTGTTCAATATCCTGTTGCAGGTGCTTGATGACGGCCGGTTGACCGATGGGCAGGGGCGGACGGTGGATTTCCGCAACACCGTGGTCGTGATGACCTCGAACCTGGGCTCGCAGCGCATCCAGGAGTTGGCCCGGGAGAACGCCGACTACGAACAGATGAAGGCCGAGGTGCTCGAGATCGTCGGCCAGCATTTCCGGCCGGAGTTCATTAACCGGATCGACGACGTGGTGGTCTTTCACCCGCTCGACCGCAGTGAAATCCGCAAGATCGTCGACATCCAGATCGAGTACCTGCGCCAACGGCTGGCCGAGCGCGAGATCGAACTCTCACTCAGCGACGCGGCACTCGACGCTCTCGGCGAGGCCGGTTTCGATCCAGTCTACGGCGCCAGGCCGCTCAAGCGGGTAATCCAGCAGCGGCTGGAGAACCCGTTGGCCCAGGCGATTCTCAGGGGGGAATACCCGCCAGGTGAGACGGTCGCAGTGGACGTTCTTGATGGCGAACTGGTGCTCGGGAAAGGCTGACTTTCTCAGGGTGTTTGCCAGCCATAGCTGATCGACAGGCCACCGGTGGCGACTCGCTGCCGGTGGCTTTTTCGGTTAAGGTTTTGCCCGTGGATCCGCGCAGCGGTTTCTTCCCCCAAAACACAAGGATTCCGGCGTGGCCCTGAAGATCATCGAAATCGTGGCACCTGCCAGTGAAAAGGCCGCGATCGGTCGCATCGCCGATTCGCACGATGTGGTCGACTGGTGGCGTACCTCCTCGTTCGAGGACGAGCGGTTTTCCACCCAATTGGTAGTGCGAGCGGAGGGGCAGCAGGAAGTGCTCGACGACCTGCAGGAAATTCTCGATCGTTGCGAGAATGCCCGAATCATGATCTCCGGGGTGCAGGCCACCTTGCCCAAGGACACGACGGAGGAGGAAGGTAAAAAGGGCCGGCAGCCCTCGGAGGGCAGCCGCTCGCGCGAGGAACTGTATGCCGAGGTGGCCGGCGGTAGCGCACTGACCTCCACCTATCTCCTGCTGTGTGGTCTGTCAGCCATTGTCGCGGCGATGGGCATGATCGAAAACAGTCCGGCGGTAGTCATCGGGGCGATGGTGATTGCACCGTTGCTGGGCCCCAATCTGGCGTTGGCGCTGGGTACGACGCTAGGAGATACCGGCCTGTCCCGCAACGCCGTTTGGGCCAATTTGGCCGGACTGGGGTTGTCGATCGGGTTGGCGATCGCGATCGGGCTTGTCATGGAGCCGGTGAGCACCGATGAGCTGCTCAGTCGCACTGATGTCAGCTATCCGGCGATGATCCTGGCGCTGGCATCAGGGGCGGCGGCGGTCCTTTCTCTGCAGTCTGGCGGCGCCGCGGGGTTGGTCGGCGTGATGGTGGCGGTGGCCCTGATGCCGCCGGCTGCCGCACTGGGCCTTTTTCTCGGCTGGGGCGATTGGAGCCACGCTATTGGCGCGGCGCTGATGCTTGCCATCAACATCGCGGCGATCAACCTGTCTGCGAAAATGGTGTTCGTTCTGAAAGGTATCTCACCGCGTCGCTGGCCCGAGAAGACCCGGGCGCGTCGTTCGATGCCTTGGTCCTTCGGTTTCTGGGGAATCACCCTGGCGGTGCTGGCGGTGTTGATCTGGATCGCACAGCATTGACCGTCCACGACGAGCGCGTATGGCTGTCCGGCATGAGCACCCAGCCATTCGGCAGTCATTCACTCAACAGCCAATTCGAGAGCCGGGAGTCATCGTCTGTGCAGGATTTTCGTCACGCCTTCGTCCAGTTCGCAGTGGAGCGCCAAGCGCTTCGCTTCGGTGAGTTCACACTCAAGTCCGGACGCATCAGTCCCTACTTTTTCAACGCCGGGGCTTTCGCCGACGGCCGCGCACTGGCGGCATTGGGCGGGTTTTACGCTGACGCGATCCTCGATGCAGGCATCGAGTTTGATGTGCTGTTCGGGCCGGCCTACAAGGGCATCCCGCTGGTCGCGGCCACGGCGATCACCTTGGCCGAGCGGACTGGCCAGCCGGTGCCGTGGTGTTTCAACCGCAAGGAGGCCAAGGATCATGGCGAAGGTGGCAACCTGGTTGGTTCGCCATTGGCCGGCCGAGTGTTGATCATCGATGATGTGATTACGGCGGGCACGGCTATTCGCGAGGCGCTGGATCTGATTCGAGCCAGCGGCGCGACGGCGGTGGCTGTGGCGGTGATGATGGATCGTCAGGAACGAGGACAGGGCGGGCGCTCGGCGATTGGCGAGCTTGAACGCGACTATGATCTTGACGTGGTGGCGATCGCCAATCTGGACGGGTTGATCGAGTACTGCGCCCATGAGGCGAGCCTGGCCGACTCCGCCGAGCATATGGCGGCCTATCGCGAGGAGTACGGGGTGGCTGACTGAGGTTGGCTTGGCTGCTTTCTGCAGGGCTTCCCTAAAGATGTGTTTCGAAGACACGTCCAATGACAAAGGCCCCGCTGGGAGCGAGGCCTTTGTTCTTGTATCGCGATGACAAGCGCCGGCAATCCGGCGTTCGCCCGATCAGATCGACTTGATGTGATTGAGCAGGGTCGACTTGCGACGTGCGGCGGTATTGCGCTTGAGAATGCCCTTGGTCACCATCCGGTCGATGACCGGCTGGGCAGCACGGTAGGCCTGCTGTGCCTTGTCCGCATCACCGTCCTTGACGGCCTTGATGACGGCCTTGTAGCTGGTGCGTACCTGCGAGCGCATCGCCATGTTGTGCTGGCGAGCTTTCTCCGCCTGGCGAACGCGCTTTCTAGCTTGAGCGGTATTGGCCACGTATATATTCCTCGAATTCGGCTTAAGACTGGTGAACTTGATGAAAACATCAATTCAAGGCGCGGAATTATGTCATACCGGTAGAGCGAGTCAAGCGCAAACCCCCTTGTCCTGCCGCCGGGTAACCACCGTGTAGCCGGCTGCTGCGGTATCCTGCCGGGCATGGATGATCATTGTGCCGACCGTACTGCCCAAGTCGCGCCGCCGTCTCTCTGGACGGTGGTTGTGCCGGGCCCCTTTTTCGGCGGATTCACCTATCACCTTGAGCCGGGACAAGCGCCGCCGCAGCCGGGTGCACGCGTGCGCGTACCGTTCGGCAGCTCCGAGCGGGTGGCGGTGGTGATCGAACAATCCGAGGAGGCTGGGCTGGAAACTCGGCCGATCTCGGCGCTGCTTGACCCCGACCCCTTGCTGGACGCCGAAACGCTGGCCTGTCTGCGCTGGGCCGCCGCTTATTACCACTATCCGCTGGGTGAGGTGATTTTTTCCGCGTTGCCGAAGGCCCTGCGTGGCGCGCGAGATCTGCGAGTCGATGCTTTGACATTGACCGTGGCGGGTCGGCAGGCGCTGACGGATGGTGCCGTGCGTGGCCAGCGCCAGCGTGATGTGCTGACCACGCTAGCCGAGGCCGAGGTGCCCTTGCCCGCCACCGCACTGGCCGCCGCGGCCGTACGTAGGCGGCTGATCGAGCAGGGCTGGGTGGAGTCGACGCGCATGATCGCCCCGGCTGACTGGCCTGTCCCGGTCGGCAGTGAGGCCACGGTGGCGCCGGCGCTCAATGACGAGCAGCGGGCGGCAGTAGATGTCGTGCATGCAGCCGGCAAGCAATTCGGTGCCTGGTTGCTGCAGGGGGTGACTGGCAGCGGCAAGACCGAGGTGTATCTCGCCCTGATCGAATGGGCACTCGCGGCCGGCCGGCAGGTGCTGGTGGTGGTGCCCGAGATTTCGCTCACCCCGCAGCTGATCGATCGCTTCGCTCAGCGACTGGCGATCAAGCCGGCGGTGCTGCACTCGGGGCTCGCTGATGGTGAGCGCCTGGCTGCCTGGCGGGCGGTGGCTGCCGGCAACGCCAGATTGGTGATTGGTACGCGTTCGGCCGCGTTCGTGCCCCTGCCGGAGACGGGACTGATCGTGGTCGACGAGGAGCACGATGCTGCGCTCAAGCAGCAGGAGGGCTTTCTCTATCACGCCCGCGACGTGCTGGTGTGGCGGGCGCGTCAGCTCGATGTGCCGATCCTGCTCGGCTCGGCCACGCCCTCGCTGGAGAGCCTGCGACATGCCTGGGATGGTCGCTACCGCCACCTGCGGCTGAGCGAACGCGCTACCGGCGCAGGCATGCCGAGCATCCATTGCCTCGACATCCGCGGTCAGCCGATGGAGGCCGGGTTGTCCCCGCCGCTGTTGCGGGCGATCGAACGGCACCTGCTCGACGGCGGCCAGGTGATGCTTTATCTCAATCGACGTGGCTATGCCTCGAGCTTGCTCTGCCATGCCTGTGGCTGGGTGGCCGGCTGTCCGCACTGCGATGCCTTTCTTACCTGGCACCGGCAGGTCGGTCGCTTGCGCTGCCATCACTGTGGTTTCGAGCAGGGCGTGCCGGCGGACTGCCCATCCTGTCAGGCATCGCTGTCGGTGCGCGGGTTGGGTACCGAGCAGCTGGAGGACTTGCTTGCTGCCCGCTTCCCCGGTTTCGGGATCGTGCGGCTCGACCGCGACGCCACGGCCGGGAAGGGGGTGATGGCCGAGAGTCTTGCCCGCATCTCGCGTGGCGAGGCCCGTCTGGTGGTCGGCACGCAGATGCTGGTCAAGGGGCATGACTTCCCCGACGTGACCCTGGTCGGGGTGGTCAATGCTGACCAAGCCCTGTTCGCCTCGGATTTTCGGGGCCCGGAACGCTTTGCGCAGTCGCTTTTGCAAGTGGCGGGACGCGCCGGGCGGGCGCAGCGGCCGGGCGAGGTGCTGGTGCAGACCCACGATCCGGACCACCCCGTTTTGACTCGGTTGCTGCGTGAGGACTACGAGGCCGTGATGGTCGCCGAGCTGGCCGAACGCGAGCTGGCCGAGTTGCCACCGACACGTTTCGCTGCCTTGGTCCGGGCCGATGCCCGCGAGGCCGACAGCGCGCGCGGCTTTCTTGCCAAGATGGCCGATGAGCTGCGCGCGCAGTGGGGTGACGAGTTGGCTGTCTGGGGGCCAGTGTCGGCACCGTTGGCGCGTCGCGCTGGCCGGTATCGTTTTCAGTTGTTGCTGCTTGCCCGAGTGCGCAGTTCATTGCATCAAGCTCTGTGGCAGGTAGATGAGTCGGTCGGTAGCCGTCGCCCCGGGCGGGGGCTGCGCTGGTCGATCGACGTTGACCCGATCGATCTGGCTTGATTGGTCCAGCCTGGTTGATCTGGCGTGACGGTATCGATGCGTGGCTGCATTACACTGTGGGCAGCCTGTCCAGGCCAGAAAATTCCCTTCGGAGAGTAGAGACGTGAAGAAGATTGAGGCGATTATCAAGCCGTTTCGGCTGGACGATGTCCGCACCGCATTGATGGATCTCGGCATCAAGGGCCTGACCGCCACCGAAGTCAAGGGATTCGGCCGGCAGAAGGGGCATACGGAGCTCTATCGGGGGGCCGAGTATGTGGTCGACTTTCTGCCCAAGGTGAAGGTTGAGGTGGTGATCAGCGCCGATCAGGAGGATGCAGTCGTCGATGCCATCGTCAAGGCGGCCTATTCGGGGAAGATCGGCGATGGCAAGATCTTCGTCTCGCCGGTCGAGCGGGCCGTGCGGATCCGCACTGGCGAGGAGAATGAGGAAGCCCTCTGAAGGGATTCAGCAGCCGAGCAGGCGCCCGACGCGATAAGGCTCTGGGTCCAGGCTCGTGGGGCGGCCGGCCATCAGGTCGGCCAGTAGGCTGGCTGTGGCCGGCGCCATGACCAGGCCGTTGCGGAACCCGGCCGAGTTGACCCAAAGCCCATTGATGTCCGGGTGCTCACCCAACACCGGCAGCTCGTCGATCGATGCGGGCCGCAGCCCGGCCCAGCGATGCGTGACGCGCGCCCCGGCCAGTGCTGGCCACAGGCGGCATGCCGTGGCATGGAGCTTCGCCTGTGCTGCCGTATCGACCGTCTTGTCGAAACCGGCGTGTTCCATGGTCGAGCCGATCACTACCGAGTTGTCGCGACGTGGGATCAGGTAGACGCCGCCCTCCATCAGGATGTGCTCGAGCCCGGTAGCGGTGCGTGGCTCGAGCCGCAGCATCTGCCCGCGTACCGGGAACAGGCTGCCGACTCGCAGGCCCGGGATCAGTGATTCGCTCCAGGCCCCGGCGGCCACCACCACGCGCTCGGCTGTCAACTCCCCGGCCGCAGTCCTGACCCCGGCGACCCGATCGTCTCGGAGCAACAACGATTCCCCGGCCTGTCGATTCAGCAATCGAATACCGCGTGCCTGTACGGTGTCGACCAGGGCGTCCAGCAGATACGGGTTGCGCACGTTGGCCACCTCGGGCAGCCAGAGCGTTGGTTTGTCGTCACGTGATTCCCACTGGTGCCGAATGCCCACGCTCGACAAGGTGGCCGTGATGGATTCGGTCGTCTCGTCGGCAGCGAGCGGGTCGAGAATGCGCATGCCGGTGACCTGGCGCTGTGGGTCGATGGGCGAATCGAGTGCGGCGATCAGATCGGGGTATCGACGCATGCCCTCGGCTGCGATGGTGAGCACGGGGTCGGGATAGCGCCAGGCGTACAGAGGGCAGAGAATGCCGCCACCGGCCCAAGAGGCCTCCCCGCCCGGGCGACCACGGTCGAGCACGGCCACCGACGCACCACTGTCTTGCAGGGCCAGGGCGCTGGTCAGGCCAGCGATGCCGGCGCCGATGATGATGATGTTGAAGCGGGTCGAGGTCACGGAGGGTCAAGCCAACAGGCGGCTGGTCCACGGAAGTCCGCCGACCATCTTGTGGTCGACGGTGAGTCAGAGGCGGGCGACGAGTTGCCACCGCGGTCGGGAGGCATACGCCCTCGGATGGTGTCCGGGAAAACTGGAGCGGGTGAAGGGAATCGAACCCTCGTCTTAAGCTTGGGAAGCTTCTGCTCTACCATTGAGCTACACCCGCAGAAGATGAAGATTATCGTGGCCGGCCGGCGCAAACGCAAGCGGGAGGCTGGTTCGACGAGCATCAATCCAGCGGCGGTAGCTCGTCGCTGCTGGGGACAACAGTGCTCTTGATGCCGCTGGAGTCGGCCGCGGCGGCCTTGAGATCGTCCTGGCCACTGCCGAAGTTGATCAGCCATTCCATGTTGGTACGGCTGTCGGCATTGGTAAGGGCATCTTCTCGCGAGATCAGCCCCTGCTTGTAGAGCTCCAGAATCGACGCATCGAAGGTCATTGATCCACTGGCGGCGTTCTTCTCCATCGATTCCTTGATCGCATCGATCTCGCCGCGCTTGATCAGATCGGAGATGAGCGGCGTATTGACCAGGATTTCGACTGCCGGCAGACGTTTGCCGCCGCTGCCGAGGATCAGTCGCTGGGAGATGATCGCCTTGAGGTTGAGCGACAAGTCCATCAGCAGTTGATCTCGGGACTCGGCCGGGAAAAAGCGGATGATGCGGTCGAGCGCCTGGTTGGCGTTGGTGGCATGCAGGGTGCTCAGGCAGAGATGACCCGTGTCGGCGTAGGTGAGCGCATGCTCCATGGTGTCCCGGTCACGGATCTCGCCGATCATGATCACGTCGGGCGCCTCGCGCAGCGCCTCCTTGAGGGCGGCGGCGTAGGAGTGGGTGTCGACTCCCACCTCGCGCTGGTTGACCACAGAGTTGCGGTGCCGGAAGGCAAACTCCATCGGGTCCTCCACCGTGAGAATATGCCCCGGGCATGCCTCGGCGCGGTGGTCGATCATGGCCGCGAGTGTGGTCGATTTACCCGAGCCGGTGGCCCCGACGACCAGGATCAAGCCCCGAGGCTCGGTGACCAGGTTCTCGATCACCATCGGCAGATTGAGGTCGCCCACCCGGGGGATTTCCGACCGGATGTAACGAATGACCAGCGACCACTCGCCTCGCTGCATGAAGACGTTCATGCGGAACCGGCCAATGCCTGGTCGCGACAGGGCGGCATTGAGCTCCAGGTTGTCGAGGAACTCGTCTATCTGCTGCTGGCTGAGTACCGACTGCGCCAGTTCCTCGACCTGACCGGCGCGCAGCCGATCCTTGCCGATGAAGCGCAGCTCCCCCTGGATCTTGATCGCCGGGGTGGTGCCGGTGGAGAAGTACAGGTCGGAACCTTCTTTTTCCGCGAGCAGTTTCAGATAGGGTTCGAGGCTCGGTTGACTCATTTGAGGGTGTCCATTTGTAAGGCGGTGGTCGGGTCAGTCGGCTTCGATCTTTAGTCCGACACCCGAGTCGTCGCGTCCCTTGGGCAGGCCGCGCTGGCTCTCGAGCTTGATGCGCAAACGCAGGTCGTTGACCGAATCGGCCTTGCTGATGGCCTCGTCATAATCGACCTGGTGTGAATCGTAGAGATCGAACAAGGCCTGGTCGAAGGTCTGCATGCCCATTTCCCGAGAGCGACTCATGACCTCCTTGATCTCCGAGACTTCGCCCTTGAAGATCAGGTCACCGATCAGGGGAGTGTTGATCAGCACCTCTACCGCCGGAACGCGGCCGTCACCGTCGGCCTTGCGCAGCAACCGCTGTGAGACCACCGCCTTGAGGTTGAGCGACAGGTCCATCAGCAGTTGCTGGCGCCGGTCTTCGGGGAAGAAGTTGATGATGCGGTCGAGTGCCTGGTTGGTGTTGTTGGCGTGTAGCGTCGACAGGCAGAGATGACCGGTCTCGGCAAAGGCGATGGCGTGATCCATGGTTTCCCGATCGCGGATCTCGCCGATCAGGATCACGTCGGGCGCTTGGCGCAGGGTGTTTTTCAACGCAGTGCCGAAGGTGTCGGTATCCATGCCGACCTCACGCTGGGTCACCAGACAGCCTTTGTGCCGATGGACGAACTCGATCGGGTCCTCGATGGTGACGATGTGGCCACGGGAGTGCTCATTGCGGTAATCGAGCATCGCGGCGAGCGAGGTCGACTTGCCCGAACTGGTCGCGCCGACAAAGAGCACCAACCCCCGGGCGGTCATGGCGATGTCACTCAGCACGGCGGGCAGTTTGAGCTCCTCGAAACTCGGAATGTCCGAACGGATCATCCGCAGGACCATGCCCTCGCTGCCACGTTGCATGAAGGCGTTGACACGGAAGCGAGCCACGCCCGGCAGGGAGATGGCGAAGTTGGCCTCGTTGGACTCCTCGAACTGAGCCACCTGCTTGTCGGTCATGATCGACCGCACCAGCATCTGGGTGTTGTTGACCGACAGTTTCTGATCAGTCAGATGGACGATCTTGCCGTCGATCTTGGCTGAGGGGGGGGCCCCGACCGTGACGAACAGGTCGGAGGCGTTGCGATCCACCGCCCGCTTGAGAAGGGCTTGTACATAGTTGGCTGCTTGTTGGCGGTCCATCGGGGGGTTCCGGTTGTATCCGTCCAGCCAGCTATCCGGGCTGGCTGCCGTGGGTTAGAGAAAGTCGTTTTTATTGGCGGCGCGGCCACGGGCGAGATCCTTGGCGATCACGCCACGGGAGACCAGCTGCTTGAGGTTCTGGTCGAGGGTCTGCATGCCCTGGCCCTGGCCGGTCTGGATGGAGGAGTACATCTGCGCCACCTTGCCTTCGCGGATCAGGTTGCGGATCGCCGGGGTGCCCAGCATGATCTCGTGCGCCGCAACCCGGCCGCCGCTGATTTTCTTCAGCAGGGTCTGCGAGATTACTGCGCGCAGGGACTCTGACAGCATGGCGCGCACCATGTCCTTCTCGGCCGCGGGGAAGACGTCGATGATGCGGTCGATGGTCTTGGCAGCGGAGCTGGTATGCAGCGTGCCGAACACCAGGTGGCCGGTCTCGGCGGCGGTCAGTGCCAGCCGGATGGTTTCCAGGTCGCGCAGCTCACCGACCAGGATTACATCCGGGTCTTCACGCAGAGCCGAGCGCAGCGCGGCATTGAAGCTGTGGGTGTCGCGATGCACCTCGCGCTGGTTGACCAGGCATTTCTTGGAGTCGTGGACGAATTCGATCGGGTCCTCAACCGTGAGGATGTGATGGTTGTGGTTGTTGTTGATGTGGTCGACCATCGCCGCGAGCGTGGTTGACTTGCCCGAGCCGGTGGGGCCGGTGACCAGCACGATGCCGTTGGGATAGTCGCACAGCTCCTGGAATATTTTCGGCGCATCAAGTTGCTCGAGAGTGAGCACGTTGCTCGGAATGGTACGGAAGACTGCACTTGCGCCCCGGTTCTGATTGAAGGCGTTGACCCGGAAGCGGGCATGGCCGCGCAATTCGAAGGAGAAGTCGACCTCAAGGTTGTCTTCGTACTCCTTGCGTTGCCGGTCATTCATGATGTCGTACACCATGGCATGGACCTGCTTGTGTTCCATGGCCGGTACGTTCACCTTGCGCATGTCGCCATCGATACGCACGCGAGGCTGTTCGCCGGCCGACAGGTGCAGGTCCGATGCCCCGTTCTTGACGGAAAACATCAGCAGGGAATCGATATCTCGGGTTTCGGCCATGCGATCGTCCTTTGGGGCGAGGGCCCCGTCTTCAAGTCCATTTAGTGGTGCCTGCCGAAGGCCCGGCTAGTCGCAATGGCTGCGGCATGGCCTCCGGCGGAGGACTCAAGGTAAAACGAACAGGCACAAGGTGCAAGATGAGAAATCGAGAAGACGCATACTTCGCAATCCGCAAGCGGATCGACGCGGCGGCGGCCCAGCGGGCTGCGCGCACCGGGACAGATCATCGTGTACGTTTGGTGGCCGTCAGCAAGCGGCAGTCGGTCGACGCGATCCGGGCCCTGGCCGATCTCGGGCAACAGGATTTTGGTGAGAGTTACCTGCAGGAGGCTCAGGAAAAGCAGGCCGCACTCGCTGATCTGGCGCTCAGCTGGCATTTCATCGGACCGATCCAGTCGAACAAGACCCGGGCGATCGCGGCCCACTTCGACTGGGTGCACAGTGTTGATCGGCTCAAGCTCGTGCAGCGCCTGGGTGAGCAGCGTGACCCCGCACTTGGGCCGCTCAACGTGCTGATCCAGGTCAATGTCGATGATGAAGCGGGCAAGTCCGGGGTTGCGCCTGTCGATCTGCCGGCGATCGCCGCGGCTTGTGCCGAGCAGCCGACATTGCGGCTGCAGGGGCTCATGTGCATACCGCGACCCGGCAACATTGCCGCCTTCCGGCAGCTCGCCGAGCTCAATGCAAGCCTTTCCGAGCAGTTGCCTGAGCTGTTGGCCGAGCCGCTGCCCGAGCTGTCGATGGGCATGAGTGGCGACTTTGAGGCAGCGATCGCCGCAGGGGCTACCATGGTGCGCGTGGGCACGGCCCTGTTCGGCTCACGCGAGTGAAGCTCGTGGTATCGGGCCGCGTTCAGTGGTCATTCATGTTATTTTTGTAGGCTTTGGTCAAATGCACAGCTGGCAGGTGAGACAATGAACGCCTCGCGGATAGCCTTCATCGGTGGCGGCAACATGGCCGCCGCTTTGATCGGCGGCATGCTCAAGGACGCCCGCGAGGGCGCTCGCCCGTCGATCGTGGTCGCCGACCCTGATCTGGATCGGCGCCAGGCGCTGGTCGATCAGCTGGCGGTCGAAGCGACGGACGACAATCACGTCGCGATCAGTGATGCCCAGCTGGTGGTGCTGGCGGTCAAGCCGCAGGTCATGCAGTCGGTGGCGGCGGACCTCGCCCCGCAGCTCGTGGCCGGTCAGCTGGTGGTGTCCATCGCCGCCGGTATTCCGGTGACCGCGTTGCAGCGGTGGCTGGGTGGTCATGCCGCGATTGTGCGCGCCATGCCGAATACGCCATCGATGGTTGGCTGCGGGGCGACCGGCCTGTTTGCCGCCAAGGCCGTCAGCCGCGAGCAGCGTAGCGATGCCGAATCATTGATGCGTGCCGTGGGCGTGGTCCAGTGGGTAGATACTGAATCGCAGATTGATGAGATCACTGCCTTGTCCGGCAGTGGGCCGGCCTATGTGTTTTATCTGATGGAGTCGATGCAGGCGGCCGCCGAGGAGCTTGGCATGGCGCCTGAGGTGGCCCGGTTGCTGACGCTCGAGACGGTCTACGGCGCTGCGAAATTGGCGCTGACGGCCTCGGAGCCGCCGGCCGAGTTGCGCCGGCGAGTCAGTTCGCCGGGAGGCACCACCGAGCGGGCGATCGCTGAGCTGGATGCGTCCGGCGTGCGCGAGGCCTTGGTCAGGGCCGTCCGAGCATCCCGGGATCGCAGCCGCGAACTGGCGGCTGCAGTCGGTGAGAACTCGTCTGAGTGAGTTCTCTGGCCTTTTACAACAACAATGTCGAGTAAGTGCAGATGAGCGGTAGCTTCGGGGACCCGAGCATTTTTCTGGTTCGGATGTTGTTCGAGTTGGTGGCTTTTGTCGCCTTCGCTCGCTATTTCCTGCAATTGTTTGGAGCAAATTTTTACAACCCGGTCACCCAGGCGGTGGTGAAAATCACCGATCCGGTACTTGATCCGATCCGCACCGTGATTAAGCCGGCCGGCCGGCACGATCTGGCCGCGCTGGTCTTTGCCCTGGTGATGGTCGGGGTGATGGTCTGGGCGATCACTGCCCTGCAGGGAGTCGGTCTGAGTGCGACGGGGCTTTTCCTCGGCACGCTTTATTTCGCCTTCCTGACGGTCACCAATCTGTTTTTCTGGACGGTATTGCTGCGCGCTGTAGCCTCCTGGGTCGGCAACGATCGTTCCCCCGGCGTGGCATTCCTGGATGATCTGACCGAGCCGGTCGTCGCCCCTGTTCGCCGTGTGCTGCCGCCGATCGGCGGGATCGACCTCTCGCCGTTGGCGGTGCTACTGATCATCCAGGTCGTCCAGATGGTGGTCGGCAACCTGTTGATGGGTTGAGGAAAGAGGAGTCCGATGAGCGAGTCCCAGCAAATGAATAATCCCACCTCGTCGCCAGCGTCATCACTGGGCGCGTCGTCAAGTGCGTCGCCTGGCACGTCGCCCGGCTCGGTGGGTCTGGTCAAGCCGCAGATCGCGCAGATCGACAAGCCATTGCTGCTCGACTGCGGCCGACGTCTTGAGCGCTATGAACTGGTCTATGAGACCTACGGTGAGCTCAACGAGCGGGCCGACAATGCCGTGCTGATTTGCCACGCACTATCTGGCGACCACCATGCCGCCGGCCGACACCACCCCGAAGATCGCAAACCAGGCTGGTGGGACAATGCCATCGGGCCGGGCAAGCCGATCGACACCGATCGTTTCTTCGTCGTCAGCGTCAACAATCTTGGTGGCTGCAAGGGTTCGACTGGGCCGCTATCAGAAAACCCTGAAACGGGTCGACCCTATGGTCCGGACTTTCCCATCCTGACGGTGCACGACTGGGTCGATAGCCAACATGAGCTGATGCTGCAGCTCGGTATTTCTCGCTGGGCCGCGGTCACCGGTGGCAGCCTGGGGGGCATGCAGGTGATGCAGTGGGCGATCAGCTACCCGGAGGCGATTGCCCATGCGGTGGTCATCGCCGCGGCACCGAAGCTTTCGGCGCAAAACATTGCCTTCAACGAGGTGGCGCGCCAGGCGATCATCACTGATCCGGACTTCCACGACGGGCGCTATGCGGAACACGGGGTCATCCCGCGGCGCGGGCTGATGCTCGCGCGCATGTTGGGGCACATCACCTATCTGTCGGATGACGCCATGCGGGCGAAATTCGACCGTGAGTTGCGCTCGGGCAAGCTGCAATACGGCTTCGACGTGGAATTCCAGGTGGAGTCCTACTTGCGCTATCAGGGCAGGAGCTTCGTCGACCGCTTTGATGCCAATACCTATCTGCTGATGACCAAGGCGCTCGACTACTTCGATCCGGCCGCCGAAGCCAACGACGACCTGGCGGCCGCACTCGCCCCCGCCACGGCCCGCTTTCTGGTGATCTCGTTCACCTCGGACTGGCGTTTCCCACCGGCCCGTTCACGCGAGATCGTTCGGGCGTTGCTGGCTGGTGGCAAGTCGGTTTCGTACGCCGAGGTCAAGGCGCATCAGGGGCATGATGCTTTCCTGATGCCGATTCCCTACTACCACCAGGTGCTGCGTGGCTATTTCGACAATATCGCCCGCCGCCTGACCGAGGAGGCTGGTGTATGAATCGCCCGGATTGGGATATCGTCACTGGTTGGATCCGCAAGGGCGCGCGCGTATTGGACTTGGGCTGCGGGGACGGGGCGTTGCTGCGTCATCTGATTGCCGAGCGCGATGTGTACGGCGTGGGCATGGAGGTGGACGATGACCAGGTCGCACGCGCTGTGGCCGCTGATCTGAATATCGTGCAGGCGGATCTCGACGACGGCGTCCGAGACTGGTTCTGCCCCCAGTCGTTTGATTATGTGGTGGTCAGTCAGACCATCCAGGCGATCCGGCACCCCGAGCGCTTGATTGCCGAGATGCTCGAGATCGCCTCGGAAGGCATCGTCACCTTCCCCAACATGGGATACTGGCAGAACCGCTGGCAGCTGGGTGTGCAAGGCATGATGCCGACCACTGCGGCGTTACCGAACCCCTGGTACAACACGCCCAACATCCATCTGTGCACCCTGCGGGATTTCGAGTCGCTGTGCGAGGAACTGGGGGTCGAGATCCTCGATCGCGCGGTGGTCGACCAGGAGCGCCGCAGCTCGGCCCTGCTGCGTGCACTGCCCCACTGGTTCGGTGAGCACGCCATCTACCGGATCCGCAAGCGGGCTGTCTGAGAGCGCCTCGAAAGTCCATCGCGCCACCTTATGGCGGCGTCGCGTGCACGCTCGCTATACGATTTCTTGAACGCCCGGGTGGCCCATGTCGGTTTTTCGAGCGGCGCTCGAGCCTTTAGGCCCTTTCCTTGACCGCCCGATGGACGGTATAGCTCTTGCCCTGCTTGACCTTTTCGTAGTTGCCGAAACGTTCCTTCATGGTTCGCTTGAAGTATTCACGCAGGCCATTGATGGATACGAACCAGACCTCCCCGCCACGGTGCAGGCCTTGCCAGGTATCAAACAGCATGATCTGCCACATCTCTTTACCCACCTTGGCCGGCACGTTCGAATAGAGCCGGTCGAATCGCATCCCGTGAATGGCTGACAGCCCGTTGGACAGCCGGGCCTCCGCGTTTTCCAGCCGGTTGCGCTTCAGATTGCCCTGTGCATACTCGATCGCGACGAAATCCTTGTCCAGCAGTATCACTTGACTGTTGGGGCAGGCCTTGGCCATGGCCGCGCCGATCGGCCCATAGCCGCATCCCAGATCAACGATCGTGCTGCCGGCCGGTGGGATGGGGGTGTGTTCCAGCAGCAACTTTGTTCCAGCGTCGATCTCGCGCGGCGAAAAAAGCCCCCAGGTCGAGTGCAAGGTCAGGGGCTGGCCGAGCAGTTGGCACTGGATGACTTGATCGCGGCGCAATGCCGCAATGGTCTGCGCATCGTGGGGATGTTTCATGGTTGTCTGGGTATGTGGTCGAAAGGAGTGGGGCGGTTGACGTGGGCAGGGGCAGAACGTTCCTAGCGGCAGCGACGGCACAGGCCGCGCAGCTCGATCACGGCTGATCGGGCGATAAAGCCGGTGTGACCCGTCACGCCAGTGAGCACGGTCTGTACCTCGGAGCCGTCGCTTTCTTCGATGTCACTGCAGTGTTCGCAGATCATCAGAATCGCCTGGTGCGGCTCCTGCGGGCGCTCGCAGCCGACGAAGGCGTTGAGACTTTCGATGCGATGGATCAGGCCTTGCTCAAGCAGGAAATCCAGGGCGCGGTAGACCGTAGGTGGCTTGAGCTGCTCGCCGTCCCGGGAGAGTCGCTCGATCAGGTCATAGGCCTTGACGGCCTCGTGACTGGACCATATCTCGCGCAGCACGTCGCGTCGGATCTGCGTGAAGCGAGCGCCCGAACGTGCGCAGATCGCCTCGGCGCGAGTGAGGGCGTCATTGATGCACTGGCGATGGTTGATACAGGGCATATGGCTGGATTGCAATCGGGCCGGAGTGGGCCATCATAGCGTAGTCGACCCGTGTCACGGGTAGAAGCGGACTTGAGTTGATTGCTGGGTCATTGAAATTTTGTGGCACGGGGGGCATTATTTAAGTAACGTCTAATATACATGCCCTGTCATCCCGTCCGCCCACTAGTATGGGTGAGCGGGTTTCCCCCAACGGGGAAGCAGGCGTCTCGGGGGAGAGAGGATGGAATTCGAGAAGCAGTTTTTGGCAACCCGTCGCCGGTTCCTGCGCAATCTGGGGGCGACGGCTGGATTGGCTGCCGTGCCATTGTCCTGGTCCTCCCGGGTCTTCGCCGAGGAGGTGCTGGTAATCGAGGGTCCGCCGATGCCCGATATCCCGGCCACCGAGCTGACCGATAACGTCTACGTGATCATCTCACCCTGGGGTTTTCCGACCGAAGCGAACCAGGGAATGATGAGCAACGTTACCTTCGTGATTACCGAGCAAGGTGTGGTGGTCATCGACAGTGGTGCTTCGCTGCAGATCGGTGAAATGGCCCTGCGCCAGATCCGCAAGTTTACCGACAAGCCGGTGGTGGCGATCTTCAACTCGCACTACCACGGCGATCACTGGCTGGGCAATCACGCCTTCGTGCGGGATAACCCCGATGTATTGATCTATGCGCACGAGAAGACCGCCTCGGCAATCCGTACCAATCAGGGCGACTTCTGGAAAAGCCTGATGGAGCGTTCTACCGGCAACGCCATCGCCGGAACGGTGGTCACGCCGCCGAACAAGGTCGTCAAACACGGTGACGAGTTCGATTTCGGCGATGTCACCATGCGGGTCCATTCCTACGGTACGGCTCACACGCCATCGGACATCAGCATTGAACTGGTCGAGAAGGGCATCGTCCATGTCGGTGACATCGCGATGAACAATCGCATCGCGTTCATGGATGACGGCAGTTTTCTCGGCACATTCAAGAGCTTCAATGCCCTGGAGGCGGCCGTGCCCGAGGCGCTCTGGTTGCCGGCCCATGGGTTTCCGGGCTACGAGGTGCTCAGTGACAACCGTATCCTTTTTGAAGGTATCTACGGAGCTGCCGAGCGAGCTGTCGACGAGATGGTGGGGCCCGGGGAAGTACGAGATTACGTACTGGCCGATGAGCGGGTTCAGCGCTATGCGCCGTATGTCAACGGCTTCGAGGAAAACATCGGCAAATATGCTTCGCTGGCCTATCTTGAGGCTGAAGCGGCTGCGTTCTAGCCAGAGGTCTGGTGAGGCACGGCGTGCCTCTTGCCTGATTCAGGCAAGTTGAATCTGGCTCGCATCCTGCGGGCAGAATTAAGGAATTTTCGATCGCTTGAATCCAGGAGGATCATCAGGGAATGTCTTGTCAAATCCGGCCATTGTGGCCTCCCTTCGTTGCCGGCATCGTGCTCGGCCTGGTGGTGTTGCTCACCTTTGTCCTGGTGGGTAACGGGATGGGGTCTTCCGGGGCCTTCGCCCGCGTCGCAACCGAGATCGGTCTGCAGATTGCTCCCGAAGCGACTCGTGAAAACGGCTATCTCGGCAGCATGGCACAGGGCAATCCGCTCGCGGCCTGGATCGTGCTGGCAGCGGTCGGCATCCTGATCGGCGGCATCCTGGCTTCGATTTCCTCTGGGCGTTTCCGCGTCAAGGTGGACCGGGGCTCAGGGCGTATCGGTGTTGGGACGCGTTTGGCACTGGCCTTGGCCGGCGGGGTACTTTCCGGATTCGGCTCGCGTCTGGCAGCAGGCTGCACCAGTGGAGTGGGCCTGTCCAACACCGCCATGCTTGGTGTGGCTGGCTTCGTATTCCTGATTGCCTTTTTCGTGGCCGGCCTGCTGATCAGTCTGTTCATGCGGAGGGTCTGGTAATGGATTACGGCATGGCGGGTACCGCACTGGCCACCGGGCTGCTGTTTGGCTTTGTCCTCGAGCAGGCCGGCTTCGGCTCTCCTTGCAAACTCACCGCTCAGTTTCGTCTTACGGACTGGTCGGTATTCAAGGTGATGTTCACGGCCATCGTCGTTGCTGCGGTAGGCATTCTTCTGCTGCAGATCAACAACACCTTCGGCTCACAGGGTTTCTATGTGGCCGAGATGTACCTCTGGGGCACCATTCTTGGCGGGCTACTGATCGGTGTCGGTTTTGCCATCGGTGGCTACTGCCCGGGCACCTCATTGGTAGGTCTCGGTAGCGGCCGGATTGATGGTTTTGTATTCATGCTGGGTATGGTCCTAGGTGTCTGGGGATTTGCTGCCGTCTATGACACGAGCCTGATTCAAACCGTGATGACCACGGCCCAGGCCTCGGCTCGAACCGTGCCCGAGTTTTTCGGTGTTTCTCCCTGGTTGGTTGTGGCAGCGATGGTACTGATGCTGATCGGCGGCTTTGCCGTAGGGCGAGCGCTTGAGCGTCGCAGCAACGGTGTCTACTCAGCCGAGGACATTACCGAGGGGCGTGCCCCCGGCGAGTCGGACGAACTGGGTCGTGATCTCGGCCGGGAGGCAACCAGTGCCTCGCGACAGAGTGAGGCGACCTGAACGATCGCCGTTGATCATCGTTGATAGTGATTTCCGAAGAAGCCGTTGGCGGGCAGATCCCGCCCGCGGTCATAGAAGAGGAGCATTGATTCCGTGGAACTGAAAAAGACAACCCGTCAGGCACGCGCCCGTCGTGCCTTGAAAGCTTCACTGCCTGCCATGGCCCTGACCGTTGGAGCTTCATTTGCGGCTACCACCATGGTGCCATCGAATGCCGCGGCTCAGACTCGTGGCGGCAATCCTTGCGCCCCGGCAGCCCGCGGGGGCAACCCCTGTGCACCGGCCAGTCGCGGCGGCAATCCTTGCGCCCCGGCAGCCCGCGGGGGCAACCCCTGTGCACCGGCCAGTCGCGGCGGCAATCCTTGCGCCCCGGCAGCCCGCGGGGGCAACCCCTGTGCACCGGC
>JBAYRD010000008.1:0-79950 GCA_041676845.1 Halothiobacillaceae bacterium
GGCCTCCATCGTGATCGTGCTGGCCCACAAGGCGCACGAGCTGATCTACGACCTGGCCGACGACATCATGAAGTGGATCGGCTTTGGCACCAGCCCGCTGGGCTCGGTGAAGGCCGAGGGCGACGTCAGGCACATGTCCCAGACCGGCACCCGAGCCACCGGCCAGTTGGCCCAGGCGGCTGCGGGGCAGGGTGGTGGTGGTGCCAGGCCGCGTGGGGGCGGCACCGGTGGCGGCGGTGGCGGTGACAATACCAATACGAGCAGGGATGCCAATCCGGCTGGGGGGAATCCTGCGCCGGAGCGGAGTGGCGCTCAAAAGCCAGGATGGTGATGCGGACCGGATAAGACCATAGAAAAAGGCACGTCGAACGACGTGCCTTTTATTGAATCGGGGAATGGGAAGCTAAAGTCTACTTCAGGTTGTAAGCCTTCTTCTCTTCCTCCCGAGCAACCGTTAGCCGTCTTTCGGCCTCCTCTTCTCCGAGGTATTCACGAACTCGCTTCCCCGTGGCTTCTTGGAAGGCAGAAGCGGATACGCTGAACCGGGCATTCGCCTCAACCGCCTCCTCCTGCCACTCCTTCAGCACATCCTGAAGCTGACCCAAGTCCCGCTCCAGCGAGTTCACACGGCCTTCCAGTTCGCCCGCGTAGTCCATCCACGCTTGCAGGTTGTTGGCCCTGGCTCCGGCCACAGAGGCCCAAAACATTCCGCTCATGGCTATCTCCTTCTGTCTCGTGTTCCTGTCTGTGCTTGTCTGTCTGTCCTGGATCATTATTGACCCATGTGGGGGTCTGGACAAGTGGTGTGCATTTATGATAGACGCGTTTTTGTGGGTTGGTCAAGGGTGTTCTTCGGCCGGTCATTCTTTCAGGCGCTGCCCGGCGAGTCAGGGCATGGTGATCTACCAAACAGTCCTGACGTGCCGGTACCTGATAATTTTCTCATCTGCGGTGATCAGCTCGGCATTAAACTGTCGAGCCAGAGCGACGATCATTCTATCCGCAGGATCCTGATGGAACCCTCCAGGAAGTCGGGTCGATTCGACTGCCGTGGCCGCATCGACGGCCACAAAGCGGACCCCCTCGATCTCCTCGACAGCCTCCAGCCAGTCGTCAGTGGCCATGGTCAGAGTGAGGCGTCCCTTTTCGACCAAAAGAGCAATCTCCCAGGCCGAAATGGCCGAAACAAGAATTTCGCCATCGTCTGAGTGCAACTCATGTTCAATGGCTTCCAGGGCGTGTCTTGATAGCCGGGAGCCTCCATTGACCCACCAAAGCAGGGTATGTGTGTCCAGGACAATCAACTCAATGCTTCCCAGTCGTCTTCGCCCACCGGATCGAACGGATCAGTCAGCTCGATGACGCTACCGCGCAGGCGCTCAAGCGGGGTCCGTTGGTCCGCTCTATATCGACGCACCTCAATGGTTGGACGGCCTTTGTCAGTTACAACGATGGCCTTGCCGGAAGCCTCGATCTGACGAAAGAACTTCAGTGCCTGTGCCTTGAACTGTGATTTTGATACTTCTTCGGAGTGCATGGTTGCCCCTAATGTTGCCCCTAGTCATGATGGCTGGTCATCAAGATAGGATAAGCTGATGACTATGGCAAATGGTCATCACGACCCAGGTGTCGGGCGATTCTTGAAGCGTGGTCGCCTCATCCATAAACGGGAGTGTGCGCCGGATTGCCTGTTGATCGAGAGGGTGATCCGAGAAGAAATCGAAGTCGACCGATTCACGATGCCCATGCCGCAGGGCGAGGGCGGTCCCGCCATAAAGAGTGAATCCAGGTTCAGCCGAGACGCCCCGGAGGTCCGGCCAAAGGTCTTTCTGCTTTTCGGGCAGGACACTCATCACGGGTTTGAAACCGGCGCTCATGCGAAACGCCGAGTCGGCAACGGTGGCACGGCATCGACTTCGGCCAGCCCCAGGCGATAATGCCAATAAGCCCAGGATCGTCCATTGAACCACCCTGCTTCCGCGTGTTCGATAACACGCCGCAGCGTGTCCTCCCCGAACGAGGAAACGAGGTGCTGCATGTCCTCGAAGGTGCCGAGGGTCATTACCTGCGCGATAACACGAAGGGGGCGTTTGGCGGCCTGCTCCGGGGATATCCACCAGATATACTTTTCAGCAAACGCCTTGATGGCCCTGTCGTCATCGCCCCGAGTCGGAGCCTGTGGCAAGGGATTGGCGGCGTTCGTGGAGGCCATGACCAGTGCTCTCGTTTCGGATGGGCGACGGTACTGAAATTCGCCAGCAGACAACAAAAATGATAGTGCGCCATTCGCTGCAAAACAACCATTAGCCAGGCCGTCATCGGGTTAGAAAGCGGTCGAGGGGGCGAGGTGGCCGATCTGGCGGTTGCCGTGCATTCGGGTCGGGCGTCCAGCCGTTTCTCAGCGGCCTGGTGCCAACCCGATTTCGGGGCGTTCATCGTCCGGCGTCATGTCCGGCAGCTCGCCCTGGTGCATCCGCAGGGTCGACCAGACCGACTCATCATCAATCCTGAGCACCCGAGTCGGGTCAGCCTGCCCTTCGACCCCAAATATGTCTTTCAATGTGTTTTTGGCCAGCCGGGTGTTGAGCGGTGTGGCCTTTTAGACCCAGATAGGTGTGTTGGGTCGATTTTGGTGCTGCGCCATTTTTTCTTGAAAAAAGGAGAGGCAGCAGAAGATTTGAGAAATGTTCTCCAAGCTGTTTCGGTGCATTCTATAAGAGTGGATGCTGATGAAGTTGAAGTCGCTGCATCCAAATTAGGGAATGAAGGTGAAAAACTAGTTGATAATTGGTTGGGCTGCCTAAGAAGTGGTCAAACATATCCATAATATTGAATCGTGCCCGTGGTCTGAGGGAGTCCGGAGCTGTCGATAGGGTGTTTATAAAACTGCGTCATCCACAAAGGAGTGAACCCCCCCTAAAAGTTTTGTTTGATTTTGGTATGCATCGGCTGGGTTTTTAGCTGGTGGATTATTTACTAGCTGTGATTGTTCCTCACTTGGTGTGTCTACATGACGTCAAGGTCGTCGCTGAACGCTCTTATTTTTTCTTCTGTAAGATTGTTTCCGGTTTCGTGTTTCCTTTTTGATTCGCCACGCCTTTGTCTTGCTTCTTCGGATTGGTCTAGGATCTTCACTACCTCTCCATTTTTTAATGTTACGTCTAGGACTGTATTAAAGCTTAATTCCTTTTGTAATCCCATGTGGATGTACAGTTCGGCTGTAAGATCTTTAGCCAATCTAATGGTTCCAGAGAATGGCACGAAAAAACTCATGTCCTTGTAGGTTACCGATAGATCATTTATTTCTAGGGGAAACACCACCAATAGAGGGGTATTTTCCGTTTTTGTCTCGAACTGTGAGGTTTTCCAAATATAGCCTGTCGTCAATAAGTCGGTAATGTGCAATGTAGTCCCTGTAGCATGCTGTGTGGAGCATTTCTGGATCCATGCCAAATTGTTGCGGACTTGCTAGTTGGTTGTCTTTATTGCGTGGTCAGCCCTCTGGATCGGTTTGTTGGCCGATCAATGAGTAGTTCTCTTCCTTGAATACAACTGTGTCGCTGATTTGGGCGGTCATAGTAACAATCTCCTTGTCTTATGTTTTTAACTCATTTGGTCGATGGCCGTGAGAACTCCGTCAAAGAGTGCGCTTTTGAGCACGGGGGCGCTGCCTGCTCTGGTTAGACTGGTGCATGGCGATTGAACTATGGAAGGGTGAACCCTTCGCCCAGCAGCTCTGCATAAGCTTCCGCATAGACACCGCTTGGTTTGATGTAATGGCTAAACCTTCACTGCCAGTGATGCACCATCTCGTGCACCAAGGTGCACAGAGAAACCTCGAGCGATTGAAGGCCTCTTGATGAAGTCGCCCTCCCAGTGACCGGGCGGCAGTCGCTCCTCAAATGTCTTCGGGAATGTCTTCGGGCCGGTGCAGGATACGCAGGTGATCGGGCACCGTGATGCTGCTGGCAATCTGCTCCGGAGACCAGGGGGGATAGAGCAGATGACGCCGCACAGTCTCATACAAGGCTGAGCCGGCGACGAGCTTGTTCCGCCGACGGGAGCGACAGCGAGGGGCTTCAGCGTTGAGCCGCGAGATTTGAGCTCGGGACTGTCCTTCGGATGGAAATAGGCGCTCAGACATGCATGCCGTGCTCTCGTATCGCCTGGAGGCGGGCCGGGCCGATGCCGTCGATCTGGCGTAGCTCGTCCAGATCTTTGATGGGGCGCATGTCGATCAGTGCCTGGGCGCGCTCCGGGCCGATGTGCGGCAAGGTCAACAGCTCCTCCACTGAAGCGGTATTGAGGTCGATGGTCCGGGTGTTTGCAGCCTTTGCGTCTCGTTGAACGGAATGAAAGTTTGACGTGGAAGAGAGGCCGACGGGGGCTGGCACTTCGGACTGGCGGGCCTCTGGTTCGAGTCTCAGTTCGGCAAAGTCCGCGAAGACTTCAATCATCCGTGCTTGAAGTACGGTCCTTGGGCCAGAGGCCAGCAGTTTTTCGTCGATATCCAGCAGCAACTCGGCCCGTTCATGGCCTGCCAAGCGTTCCGCCAGGGTGTTGGTCACGGCGGCCAGATAGGCAAGGTGCCAGTCGCCGCCGGGCGGCTTGCGCTCCACAGCTCGCAGCAGTGGCCGGGCGCGCTCCAGTCCATCGCTCAAGTCCGTGGTGGGGTTATCGGGCGATCGGTTGGGGGGTGCCAGTTCGACGGATTCATGAGCTGGTCGAACCGGCTCGCCTTGACCCCAGTGGGTAAAGATCAGCCAGGCCATGGCTTGAAGTTCGGTGTCGCTAGCCGTATCGAGTGCCGTCAAGAGCCCCTCGTCGAACCGAGGTTGTGCCCATCGTAATCGCATATTGCGGAAGGCCCTCCGCAGGTTTTTCAGGGCAGGTGGTATGGCCTGGAGTACTTGCAGGGCGCCCTGGGCGAGGCCGGCGATGATCTGGGCTGTTGTCTGCAAGCCTGTGATCAGCAGCTGGGCCAGAAAACCGAGCATGGACAACACCAGGTAGAACAACTGCAGGATCAGCGCCTTGCGCCCGCGAAACTGAACGCCGGCGATCTTGGCCGAGGAGCGCCTGGGCCTGATCCAGTTGACGGTGCCCAACCGGTTGCGGGTGGAGACCGTGACGCCGGTCTTCGACAGGTTCAGTCTCGTCGGCCCGCGACCGTAGCGGCCGCGGAGGATGAAGCGGCCGTTCTGGAAGGCCAGCTGCGTGCTCTTGACGGGTGTTGCGGATACGCGAAGCCCGCGGCGGGTATTGGCGGTGAAATTGGCCCCGGCGGCCTTGGCCTGAGTACGCAGGGCGACTCCGCCGGTTCGACTGGCTCGCAGGTAGCGGCCCCGGTGCTCGACTCGGGTTTGTCGCCCGTGTTCGTCCTTTTTGCCGATATTGAAAAAGCTCATGAACCACCTCGCTCATGGTTCACATCGTGTCTTGTTGAGCCGGTTTGATGTTGAACGATGGCTCTGACCATGGCCTGTTTCATGGTCAGGTTGTTGGCATCAATACACCGACTGAACCGACTGATGGTCCGAGAGCGTCAGGCATTGGTCACCACCGGATAGCTCGCATCACCCCAGAGGGTGTCCGGACTGTTCATCATGATCTCGATCATGGCGGGCACAAGCTGGCCGAGCAGGCGGACGCAGTCTCGCACCTGGTCGCGATTCACGCGGCTGTTCCAGGTCGCCCCGCCATGGATGATCTGGTTGCGCAGCACATAGGTTCGACGCAGCACGATGGCGAGCAGCGTCGCAGTGTTCTGCTCGGCCAGGGCGAGGTTGGCGGCGGCCTTGCCATTCTTGAGGCGTTCCTCCCAGGTTGCTGCGTCGATATTTCCTTTCTGCCACTCCCAGAAGCTGCCGAACACGTAGCGATTGTCGAGCAGCAGGCGGATGCTTTTCGGAAACTCCTGCCAGACCAGTTGGTCGAGCAGGCCATCGCTATCTAGCTCCTGAAGTTTTTGCAGGAAGTCCGCGAATGCCTGTCGTTCGGGGCGACCTCGCTCCCCATCGATCTCGTTCGCGTATGCCGCATTGAACGCTACCCACAGAAAGATGAATTGCCCATCGAGGTCATCAGCCAGCTCGGCGCGCCGCAGCCAGCTGAGGGCCCGGTGGATCCGTAGACCGAGGTTTTCGGGATAGTTGTCCCGCTCGGCCCGCTGGCGCTGTTTGAGTTCATGAAAACGGTAGTCGTGTTCCGTCACCGTGTTAACTCCCTTGTCCTTGGATTCCTGTTGCTTATGAGGGTGGCGTTGTCGTCAGCCTAACGGATGCGTATTGACCTTCCCTAGGTGGGGGTTTGCATGGGCTCCAAACAACTCCCGCACACCAGCGGGGTTTCCGGTCTTGTCCAGGCTGGCACTTCGCACTGTGGACAGACCAGACGAACCCTGGGGTCACGGCGCGGCTCTGGCGGCGAGAACACGGTTGGAATTCTCGTATCTGTGTCCGTATCCGCATTCACCAGGGGGGCGATACTTTCGACCGGTGCCTCGCTGGTTGCCACCTGAAGCCCTTGTTCGGCCAGTTGCTCCTGCACCTGCTTGACCTGCTCTGGTTCGACTGGTGCATGGCGGTCGAACCATGGAAGGGCGAACCCTTCACCCAGTAGCTCTGCGCAAGCTTTCGCATAGGCACCGTTTGGCTTGATGTAGTGGCTGACCTTCCTGCCAGTTTGCTTTCCTTCCGGCAGGCCGCTGTCGCTGGGTACCAGTCCGATTGCCTCCATCTTGGCCACCCATTCCCGGTTGTGATGGTTCGAGCGGCTGGGCTTGCCGAAGCATTCCTGCCAGTGATGCACCATCTCGTGCACCAGAGTGGACAGGGAAACCTCGAGCGGGTGCAATGTGAAGTAGCCCGGATGCAGGCCGAGCTCGTGAATGATGGTCCCGTCTGCCGAAATGAATCGCTCAGCGTGGTGATATCCGCGTTGGCGTCGAGAGCTTCGCAGCGTGATCAGGCAGGGCGGCAGCTCCCCGTTGAACAGGCGTTCGTTGAAATGATCGAAGGCGCGTTGGAGCGCCGAATACATCACAAGGGTAGGGGATTTGGTCATGGGGCGTCAGGCGAGATTGAGTTTGGCGGGCACCATTCTACCCGAGCCCATTTCTCACAAATTTCCCCAAAAATAACTGTTAAAACCCGTGGATGGGGGTTTCGACAGACAGGAAAACCTGCTTGGTCTCCCTTGCGCGAGCCGTATCATCTTGTTCGCTTCAGAGCACTTTGGATCAAGCCAATTCACGAATGGTCGGAAGAACGATGCCTTCGACAGCGGGCTGAAAACACCGGGTTGCTAGCCGGATTCAGTTCCAGAGCCTCACATCCGCTTCGACAAGCGGGGCTCACAGACGGAGATTGACCCGCACCACTTCATCTTCCGAGTCGAGCGCCTGCTCGTCGAAGCCCAGATGGGTGACCAGTTCTCGCATGCCGGTATTGCGCAGCAGCACGTCGCCGAAAAGTTCGCGGACGCCGTGCTGACGGGCGTAGTCGATCAGGATCTTGAGCAGGGCGGTACCCAGGCCTCGAGCTTGCCAGCGGTCGCCGACGACCAGCGCGAATTCTGCCGTCCCGCCGTCGGACTGGGTGTGATAGCGCGCCACCCCGATCTGTATATCGCTGCCGTCGTCTTGTCGATGCAGGGCGATGAAGGCCATTTCCCGGTCGTAGTCCACTTGCGTGAAGCGGATCAGTGCCTCCGGGGTGAGTTCGTCGAGTCCCTGCTTGAAGCGCAGGTGGCGACTTTCCTCGGACAGCCCACGCACGAAGGTTTGCGCCATTTCCGTGTCTTCGGGCCGGATGGGCCGCAGGGTGACGGTGGTGCCGTCCCGAAGTGTCACTTGCTGGCCAAAGTGCATGGGGTAGGGGTGGATCGCCATGTGGGCGTAGGGCTCGAGTGGAGATGAATGCTCGGCCAATTCGATTCTCGCGTCGACGGCGGACACGCCCCGTTCGCCGGCGAGCAGGGGGTTGATGTCGAGCGAGCCGATGGCGGGTAGCTCGCAGACCATTTCCGAGATGCGCATGAGTACTTGCTCGATCGCTTCCCGTTGTGCCGGAGGGGCGCTACGGAACGGTCCGAGCAGGCGCGCGGCACGGGTCTGGTCGATCAGGCGGCCCGTCAGCATGGCGTTGAGCGGGGGCAGGGCGAGTGCCCGGTCGCGGATGACCTCGACGGTCGTCCCGCCCATGCCGAAGGCGATCACGGGACCGAATATCGGATCCCGGTCGACGCCAACCAGTAGCTCGCGGGCCTGGCCGACGTCGGCCATGCGTTCGACCGTGATCCCTTCAATCTCGACCTCCGGGTGTTGTTGGCGGAGGCGTTCGAGCATTGCCCGAGCCTGCTCACGCACCGCCTGGGCGCTACGCACATTGAGCTTTACCCCACCGACATCGGTTTTGTGGCTCAGCTCGGCAGCGCTGACCTTGATGGCCACCGGGAAGCCCAGGCCCTGGGCTGCGATCATGGCCTCGTCGGCATCGCGCGCCAGAATGGCCTGGGTGGTCGGGATGTGGAAGGCGTGCAGAACCGCCTTGGCCTCGCGAGCGGTGAGGATGCTGCGCCCGGTCTGGCGGACGGTATCGAGGATCAGGCGGGCGCCCTCGATGTCTGGTGGTGAAAGCTCCTGCATCGCCGGGGGTACCTGCAGGAGCAGTTGCTGGTTGCGATGATGGGAAACCAGGTAAGACAGGGCTTCGACCGCGGCCTCCGGGGAGGTGAAGTTGGGAATGCCGGCTTCATCGAACAGTGCCCGGGCTTCGGCCACCATCGCCTCGCCCAGCCAACAGGCCACCACCGGCTTGACGCTGTTTTCCTGGCCTTGCTCGCGGCGCTGGTCTTGCACACGACGGATAATCTCGCGGGCGCAACCGGTCGGATCGGTCATGGCTTGGGGCGTGAGCATCACGATCAGCATGTGGACGCCGGGATCAGCCAGGCAAAGGTCGATGGCATCGCCGTAGCGAGCCGGAGTGGCGTCACCAATAATGTCGACAGGGTTTTCCTTCGACCACTGGGCGGGCAGCACCTGGTCGAGTGCGGCGACTGTTTTGCTGTCGAGTTCGGCCAGCGGCAATCCGAGATCGGTCGCCCGGTCGGCCGCCATCACGCCGGGGCCGCCACCGTTGGTCAGCAAGAGCAGGTGATCGCCCCGCAGTTCAAGGCGACTGGAGAGCGTCCGGGCGGCAGCGAACCATTGGCTGATCCGTTCGACCCGTACCACCCCGGCACGGGCCAGGGCCGCATCGAAGACATCGTCGGCACCAATCAGCGCCCCTGTGTGGGTAGCTGCTGCGCGAGCCCCGCTGCTGTGACGGGCGGACTTGAGCACGATGACGGGTTTCATGCGGGCAGCGGCCCGCAGACCGGTGAGAAAGCGGCGGGCGTCACGGATGCCCTCGATGTACAGTAGGATGCCATCGGTCTTCGGATCGGAGGCGAGGTAGTCAAGCACGTCGCCAAAATCCAGATCGGCGGCATCGCCGGTGGAGGCAACGGCCGAAAAGCCGATTTCACGGTTGCTGGCCCAGTCGAGGACCGCCGTGATCATGGCACCGGATTGCGAGACCAGGGCGAGGTTGCCTGGCAGGGCCTGATTGAGGCTGAAGGTTGCGTTCAGCCCGATCGACGGTCGCATGAGTCCAAGGCAGTTCGGCCCCATCAGCCGCATGCGCTCGTCCTTGGCGATTTCAATGATTTCCTGCCGAAGCCGCGGGCCGTCCACGTCCTTCTCACCGAAGCCGGCTGAAAGGATCACTGCGCCGCGCACCCCGGCGTCACCGCATTGCCGCAATATGTCGGGGACCGTGGCGGCTGGCGTGGCAATGACCGCCAGATCGACGGGCTGATCCAGCCCGCTGAGGTCCGATCGACAGGGCAGTCCTTGTACGCTGTCGTGACGAGGGTTTACCGGGATGATCTCCCCCTCGAAACCGGCTTCGATTAGGTTGGCCAGCACGGTAGTGCCAAGTGCACCAGGGCGCTCGCTGGCACCGAACACGGCCACACCGCGTGGATTGAACAATGCTTCGAGAGCGTGGGTGCTCATGCTGGTCTCCCGGTATGATCGGTTCATGGCCGTTCCTGAGCCATGAGTATTGAGATGTGGCCCGCCTGTCATGTCGCTGTGATCACGCATCCGGGCTGTGAATTACATGAAAAAGCCAGTGTAGCCGGAATCCGGTACCCGGAGAATTCATCCCGGCTCGGCGGCTACGGACGGTAATCGCTGGCGGGAGGCGGCGGCTGAGGGTTGGCTCGATCGGATCGCCGCACATCACCCCGAATTGATCCGGATATCGGCCGGGTTCGATGACCATCTGCTCGATGACATGGATGGCTTCTCTTGAGGGCCGCTACCATCGGCATGCGCTCATCGATGCAGGTTCCCTGTCGGTGGGCTGGGTGAAGTCGTCAGGCGCGTGTCCCGATGCGACCTGTCAACGACGCGGTCTTTACCATCCCGTCGGTCGCAAGAGTTGCCAAGGCCACAACGGCATCAGGGTTTTCCGTTCGACCGCGCCACGGCCCTGTTCAGGTTGCAGGAGCCGCCACCGTCCCTTGGTAGAAGACCTCGCAATCGGTCTTGCCTCCCGTGATCGCGTTCAAGCCACGCCGAAGGAGGTCGATGGGTGCACCAAGTAACTCTTCGACGGCGTTGGGCGGCTCGGTCTGCGGAGCCGAGAAGGGACCGTGCATGGTCTGTTCCAGCACGGCGCAACCTCGTTGATCAATAGCTGCCACGGTGGCGTGGTTGATCCTCTGGTTGGCCAGGTCCAGCGAGGCTTGGGCGGCCAGTCGGTTTTTCGCTGTTGCCAAGGCCACGTCTCGCGTGAGGGCGGTGCCATTCTTGATCTCCCAGTCGGAAACCAGTTGTGTGATATGGGTCTCGCCACCGTCGGCGGTACCCAGCAGGCGGGCGAAATCGGATCCCTTGGTGGCAAGCAGCCAGGCCGGTCCGACGAAGGCGACGGCCGCCGCATCCACCAGGCTGAAACGTTGGGTGCGGTGATACTGAGCGAGCTCTGCGTCCAGGTCTACGCCGCGCAGCACCAGGTTCTGGCCACTCAGCTGGACGTGACCATTCAGGTGCCGCCACAGCTCGTCGGTCTGCCTGCCTTGGCTCTCGAGTGAGGCGCGCAGCACGACTGTGCCCGACGTGCTGCCGCCGGGCAGCCAGGCGTCCGGGAGATGGGCCAGATTCACGGCATCAAAATCGAGGTTCAGCGTCCCGGTTGGCGGCGAGCTGCTGAAGTCCAGCGTGGCCTCTCCCGTCCCGTGGCTCTGGAGGAGATTCATCTTGCCATTATCGATGTGGAACACCCCGTTTTCGCCATTGAGATCGAAGGTCAGATCGCTGAGGGTCAGTGCATTCAGGCGAAGCGAGTCGATACTGGCGCTCAGATCCATCGAGGTGCCTGCCAGCGGGTGCTGGTCATCCGCGGGTGACGACCAGCGCCATCCGGTCGAGGTCAGATCGAGCCCGGTGATCGACAGCTGCAGCTCCCGTGCCTTGTCGTGCCAGTGGATTTCCCCGTCGTGGACACGCAGATCGAAGGGTGCAGATTCCCGGCGCGGTCCATTGTCATCGGGCTCGGGGCCGAGACTCAGTAGTGTGGAAGCACCGTCCTCAAGGTGCAGTATCGGGGCGTTCAGCAGCAATGCATCCGGCACCAGACGGCCACGCAGCAGCGGAAGCCAGCGTACAGCGAGAGTGAGGCTGGACAGCTCGGCGAGGGCGGGTGTGTCCGAGTCGGGCGGTGACTCGGGGCCGAGTGTGACCGCTTCGGCCTGTATTCCGGGGCGGGGCCAGAATGTCAGGGCGATATCGCCACGAATGTTGATTGGCACCCCCAACCACTCGCTGGTGTGCTGGGTGAGCTGCTGCTGCAGTTCGTCTTCGGGCCAGAACCACTTTAGGGCAATGGCGGACAGGGTCAGGAGGGTGATCAGCGCTGCTAACAGAATCGACCAGGTACGTAGTGGGCGGCGAGTGCTCGATTTCATGGAACGGCCCGTTGGTGTGCGTCATGCCGAAGAGTGTAGGCCGTGAGAAGTGGCATTTCATTTGTGCGCGAGCGGAGTGATCGCAGGTCGTCGGTGAGCCTGCGAAAGATCGAGTCAGCCGAGCCTGGACGACCCGCCAAGCCCCACAGGGCACACCTTGAGTCGGGTGGATACAAGGCGACTGTCCGTTGAAGAAGGAGGTGATTTATTTTCCAAGGAAGGCAGCGCCGCCGATGCCCGGCTCTAAGGAATGCTGGGCGGGTCTCGGATTCGTGCAGACCATCCTTAGAGCCGCAGGGACAGGCTCAACGAACCGAAGCGGTCGGCATGTTCCTGCTGACTGAATTCCTTGCTGCGCCAGATCATGGTGTAGGTCATCTGCCAGCGATCCCACTCAAGCGCGAAACCGGCCTGGGCGTCGCCGACCCAAGGTTCACGTTCGACCGAGTGGCTGTCGGTGTAGCTGTTGCCGTCCAGAAGCAGGTTGTGGGCCATGTAACGGCCCTCGAGCCCGGCAAAGACATACCAGCGTAACCCGGCCCCAGGTTGACCGAAGATTTGTACGTCTTGCGCGGGATCAATCGAGGTAATGTTGTAAGTGTTATCCAGCCCCTTGCCATAGCGCACTGTCATTCCGCTCGTGGCATAGGTGAACAGATTGCCAAGCGAAAATCCGGCGGTAGGGCCGTATTCCAGATCCATCCCGCCCCAGCGGGCCTGTTTCAGCCAGGCGTGCTCGTAGCCGATTGCGACGATCGGCTCATTATTGAGCTGGTGGCTCCAGCCCCGTGGCTCGTCCCCGGCGATGACGTGATGAAAATATCGTTGTGTCTTGGCCGCTCCGGCGGCTGGTCCCACCAGGCCGAGATCGAGATGCAGGCTCCTGGTTTCGCGCCACCCCTTGTACGCCCGGTTATTTGCCAACGAAAGCCCGGCATAAAGCAGGCCGGCATAGGGTCGGTCGTCCTCGACCAGGGTGGTGGCCGAGATATCGATGGGAGTGTACATCTGATGACCGAAGCGATAGGCCGCCTGGTCGACGTCATTGGCCGTCCAGCCAGGAAGAAATGCGGCCAGTTCATTGATCCAGTGACCTTCTTTTGGAGGGAAGATCCACCTGATTTCGGCACCATTGGTGAAATGCCCGTCCTCTGCCCCGGCCCAGGAATTGTTTTCTGACTGGATCGACAGCAGACCACTGGCCTGTATGGGCAGGACAAAGAGTAGCAGCGGAGCGAACAGGGCCAACAACAGCCAGCGCCGGGCATCCTTCATGATGTGTCCTCAGGGGCAAATGGTGGAACACGCACGAACATAGCAGGCCGCTGAGTCAGATGTCTGGCCGCGTTGTTGATTGTCATGGAGCACGGGATCGGCTTGGAGGCCTGCCAAGAGACCGATTCGGTGATCCAGTTGATATTTTTCGGAACAGTAGCATATTGATCTTATTGGCAAGTAGAACGAATTGGAGGTGGCCATGGCTGTGGGTTGGGCGAAAGACGGTGCCGAGCAGGAGCAGATTGACGACACGATCAATGACGCAATCGCGCGGGTGCGTGCCGAAATCCCGGTGGGCGAGAGCCTTGAGCGCTGTGAGGAATGTGACCAGCGGATTCCGGAGGGCAGGCGGCAGGCGCTGCCCGGTGTGCGGCTGTGCGTGACCTGCCAGGCGGAACAGGACGAGCATTCAGCGGTTGCCTCACCGTATAACCGCCGCGGCTCGAAGGACAGCCAGCTACGTTAGGGAATCTCTGTACGATTCGATGGCATCCCCGTCTTGCGGGCGGCCCGGCTACTGACATTGCCCCTTCAGGTTCATCTGCCAACGGTTCTATTAGAGCCCCAAGGCAAGTGCATCACTTGAACGATCGCAACAATTACGATTGGAGGGCGGTTTCCCCTTAGGCCTTGCCTCGCGGGCGGGGCGTTGCAGGGGCGGGCCGGCAGGGATGCCGGCCCGAGGTTCACTGCGACAGGATGTCACGTCGAACCGACCCGTCCGCGAGGCCCCGTTCGCGAGGCTGATCGCGGCAGCGATCAGGCCCGCAGGGCCAAGGCGTCGGCTGTCCTTCTTTTCGTCGATTTTCCTGGACAAGCAAGAAGACCGACTCGCGCGCATGGCACAGTGACAATCCATGGCCCACTCGCTCGAACGGCGCGTGAAACCGATCCACCACCCTTCACGATGGAGCGAATCGCCCGCCACTTGCAAGCCCCGTCCGTGGCCGCCGAAAACGACACGCCAGGGCAGGAAACGCCCTGGACCGGGCTGCATGTACTTTCCAATACGACGGCATTCGATATATGCTCCATCGAATTGGAGCAGGGCGAGACGCAATCGCCCCACGGACTCGACATGAACGGAACGTCGCCATGGAAGTCGAAAGCAGCCAGCCAGTACCCTCCAGCCAGCCCGTCGGCGGAGCAGCCGCGCCAGGTCGTAAATCACGCATCACGCCAACTTGGCCTTCCACCTGGCTGCCTGACGGCATCCCCGTCCTGCGGGTGGCCCGCACGTCGTGTCCCGAACCCAGGCAGCCCGCCGCCCCAGAACGGCGCCGGCCGCTGGCCGCAGCGCCAGCATTCCCTTTTTCCCATCGTCGCTATCAAGGAGCATGAGCATGCGCCGACATGTCCTGGCAGTCATCCTGCCCATCCTGGCCTCGCCTCGGCCGCCCCCTTCGCCTACATCACGAACGGCGGTGACAACACCGTCTCGGTGATCGACACGGCGACCAACGCGGTCACCGCCACCGTGGCTGTCGGGAGCCAGCCTGACGGTGTTGCGGTCAGCCCGGACGGGACGCGGGTCTATGTCGCGAATTACATTGACGGCACCGTCTCGGTAATCGATACGGCGACGAATGCCGTGGTGGACACGGTGACCGTCGGGAACGGCCCCATAGCCTTCGGTGCCTTTATCGGCCCGGCGGCTTCGGCACCACCGGCACCATCGGCACCGGTAACCATTCCCACCCTCTCTGCCTGGGCCATGCTCCTGCTGGCCGCGCTGCTTGCGGGCCTGGGCCTGTGGCGCCGGCAGACAACAGCCTGAGGACATGAGGCGGCGCGTCGCCTGCTGGGTCGGTCAGGTGACGGCGCAATGATTCAGTTGGGATCGGGCGGGACGAAGGCAGCAGCTTCCGCAAGGTTTTCCCACGACGATGATCTGCACCGGTGAGTCCAGTGTGTCGGCAGAGCGGATGAGTGCCGCGTTACAGGGAGCCGTGTGACCCTAGCCGGCAATGCCGGGCCGAATGGCTTTACAAGCGTCTGTTCTGCCTCGGTAGACAGATGGAGTGGCAGGTCACAGATGGGCCGTGTCGCCTGCGATTCGCTACACTCGTCGGCATGATTCCATTCTCGATACTCGATCTGGCCCCGATTACCGAGGGTTCGGATGCCGCCACGGCGCTGGCCAACAGCGTCGATCTGGCCCGCCAAGCTGATGCGCTCGGCTACCGGCGCTATTGGCTGGCCGAACACCACAACATGCCCAGTATCGCCAGCGCTGCAACGGCGGTGGTCATCGGGCAGGTGGCGGCAGCGACCCGGCGGATTCGTGTCGGTGCCGGCGGGATCATGTTGCCCAACCACGCACCACTGGTGGTGGCCGAGCAGTTCGGTACGTTGGACGCCTTCTTCCCCGGTCGGATCGATCTGGGACTGGGGCGTGCGCCGGGCACCGACCAGACCACCGCGCGGGCCCTGCGGCGGGACTCGAGTGGCGATCCGCGGCGCTTTCCCGAGGATGTCGGCGAGATCCTTGCCCTGTTTGAGGAGCCGGAGTCCGGTCAGGCCGTGCGGGCGATCCCCGGTGTTGGGAGCCGCATACCGGTCTGGATTCTGGGTTCGAGCCTGTTCGGCGCCCAGCTGGCCGCCGCTCTGGGGTTGCCTTATGCCTTTGCCTCGCACTTTGCCCCGGCTGCGTTGATGGCGGCATTGGCGCACTACCGCGAGCACTTCCAACCGTCGCGCTTTCTCGATCGGCCCTACGCGATGGTCGGCTTGAATGCCTATGTGGCGGACAGCGACGCCGAGGCCCGCTTTCATGCCAGTTCGATGGAGCAGGCCTTTGTTGCCCTACGGCAGGGGCGGCCTGGTCCGATCCCGCCGCCGGTGGCGGACTATCATCAGCGGGCAGGGCGTTTCGAGCAGGCGGTGATCGAGCAGACCATGGCTTGTTCGGCGATCGGCTCGCCCGAGACGGTCGAGCGCGAGATTGCCCGATTCCTGGAGACGACCGGCGCCGATGAGTTGATCATCACCAACTCGAGTTTCGATCACGCAGCACGCTGCCGTTCCTACCAGTTGCTGGCCGAGATACACGAGCGCCTCGTCGCCCAGCGTGCTGAACGAGGCGTTTGACTAGAATGCCTGATGCGACGGCGGCAGACCCGCGCGATGACAACGATGTCCGCCGGGTGTTCCTGGCGCTCTGGCCGGACGAGGGCATGCGTGGTGCGCTGCACCATCTGGCAGGTATGATGGACGTCGGCGGCCGCTGTGTTCCGCGCGACCATTTGCACCTGACACTGGCCTTCCCCGGCACGATCAAGGCCGCGCAGGCGGCCTGCCTTGCCGAGCGACTTTCCAGCCTGCGGTTCGATCCGATCCCGATCCTGCTCGATCGGCTGGGGTATTTCCCTAGAGCCAAAGTGGCCTGGGCGGGGCCGAGCCAGCCGCCGGAGGCCCTTGGTCAACTGGCCGAACGGGCGCGGGGGCTGTGTCTGGCCTGCGGGATCGAGATAGCCGATCGGCCATTTCAACCGCATGTCACGCTGCGCCGTTTTGCGCGACCGCCGTCGCAGGTTGTCCTGGATGAGCCGCTGCACTGGTTCGCCGATACGCTGGTGCTGGTCGAGTCGGGCCGTGATGGCCATCCGGGGCCCTACCGTCTGCTGGCACGCTGGCCGTCAGACTGAGTGGTCTGCTCGGCCGACCGGGTGTTCGTGCGGCACTGCCGCGGCCGCCGGGCCACTTAGGCAGCCGATGCTGACGCCAAGCGGGCGAGTGTGAGACCTCATTTTGACGATAGTTGCCTGCAACCGGGCGGAATGCCGGGGAATGGCGTGAGACAGCGTGCCCGCGTCGCGGTCATAGCAGCCACTCGATCGGCAGCAGCGAGGACAGCCAGGCCGCGATACTCTTGAAAACGTTAATGCCGGGTTCCTGTTCATGAAGGATGACCTCATCGTCGCGCTGTTCCATCCAGCGCAACTGGCCTCCATCAAGTTCTACCCGGTAGGCAATTTGCGGCGCGTGCAGGTCGAAGATATGGCTGATTTTTCCGGCAAGCTCGGGGCTGTCGATCACGAATCCCATTTCGGTGTTGAACAGGATCGAGCGTGGGTCGACGTTGTAGGAGCCGATGAACAGCTGTTTACCATCGACCACGATTGCCTTGGCGTGCAGGGTGGTGGCCGGGCTGCCGAAAAAACCGATTCCTTCGGGCCGCAGCCCTTTGTCGACGAGCCGGCGCATCTCGTAGAGCTCCACGCCGGACTTGAGCAAGGGCTTTCGGTAGCGGGCATAGCCGGCATGGACGGGCGGCATGTCGATGGCATCCAGGGAGTTGGTCAGTACCCGAACCCGCACCCCCCGTCTGGCCAGGATGCCTAGCGCGTCGGTCAGGGTCGGGCCGGGCACGAAGAACGAGGAAATGATGTCCAGCGACTCTTGAGGGACAGCAAACTCTTCACGCAGGGCTAGCGTCAGCAGATCCTCGTGGGCAATCGGATCAAGCCCCTTGGCCGGGTCATCGAGCACCAGTGTTGTCGGCGCCCAGACCAGATCCAGGTCGCCGGTCAGCAAGCCGCCTACGACATGATTGTCGTGTACGGCAGCCAGCAGTTTCCGTGCCTCCTGGGATGACAGCAGGGCATCGGCCTTCTCGCCGAGGTGTTTGAGCGTGTCTTTTCCCGCTGGTGGCAGGATGCGGTCGGCCGGATAGGCCGAGCCGCTCTGCCAGTAGGCATCGAAACCCTGCGAGGCGTCGTCGACCACCGGGCCCACAGCGAGGATGTCGAGATCGGAAAACACGAACCCGTCGGTCGCCCCGAAGTAGCTGTCGCCGATATTGCGGCCGCCACTGATCAGTGCCTGATTGTCAGCAATAAACACCTTGTTGTGCAGGCGCCGGTTGGCACGGTTGAAGTCGGTCAGGAAGCTCAGCCAGCGCACATCACGCATTGTAAACGGATTGAACAGCCGCACCTCGATATTGGGATGGGCATGCAATGCCGCCAGCTGGGTGTCGAGCTGCCGAGTGCCCAGATCGTCCAGCAGTAGGCGCACGCGCACGCCGCGATCGGCGGCGTGCAGCAGCTCGCGCAGCAGCAGGGTGCCGGAGTGATCGCTGAACCAGATGTAGTACTGCAGATCGAGGCTCTGCTGGGCGGCGCGTGCCAGGTGAGTCAGAGCGGCGAAGGTTTCGGCCGGTTCAAACAGCAGATGGATGCCGGTGTCACCAGGATGAGTGCTCAGTTGCGGGGCCAGGATGTTGCCAAGGGGCGTGTCACGCGTCTGGGAGGCCGGAATGGCTGTCGAGGAGTGTCGCCCTTCCAGTGGTGGCAGCGAGCAGCCGGCCAGCAATGCGGCCAGCACCATGCCGATCCCTGTTATTGATTTTGGTGTTTTTCGAACCAAAGCCCTGTCCCTCGGCTACCTGTACCAATATAAGATGATGGGCGTGGAATTTGGATCGTCCTGGTCATCCACTCTTGGCCATTCGCCTTGGCCATGCTGAAATATGTCCGAGTAGGTAATGAGGCAAGCCTCCTCAAGAAGTTATCAGAAGGAAGCTATAAGAAGGCAGCTGTCAGAAGGAAATCATCAGATCTAATCAGGTTCCGCGGCCAGCCGTTCAAGGATTCGCGCTGTGTCTTGTTTGGCCAGCACCGTGTTCATTACCTCCACCGCCACGACGAAACAGGGCACATGAAAGGGTTCACTGAGCTTGGGCGGGAGGCAAGCGGACCGGGTGGCGTGCTCATCGGTGGCGAGTTGTTCCCCGCAGCATGGTCGGGACATAGAGCAGAGCGGACAGGCACGCTGAGACTGACGAAACTTGGCCTCCTGAGTCGGAGGCCGGGTGTCAAAAAGAATGGGTCAGAGTTTACGTTCGAAGGCCTCGACCTGCTCACGCGCCTCGTCCTTGGCGATGCCGTATTTCTCCTGCACTTTTCCGATCAGGTAATCACGATGACCCTCGGCCTCGGTGAGGTCGTCATCGGTCAGTTGCCCCCACTCCTGCTTGATCCGGCCCTTGATCTGTTTCCAGTTGCCTTTGATTCGATCTGAATCCATGAGGATGTCTCCCAAATGACGTGACAGAGTCGAAAAGCGAACCCGCGAGGCGAGACGCTTAAGGAAGCTAGGAGCATGAAATGTCTTTGTCAAGGGAGCGATCCTATGATTGATTCGCGGCGAGTTCCCCTGGATATTTTCCGGCGAGCTGATTTGCTCCCGGATCGGGTAGCGGTTGCTTGGAAAAACGCGCCATGACACTGGGCGAATCGTCGTCTCACCCCTCGAATTGCCTGGCTGGTTGATACGTTCACTGTTCGTCGCTTGGTTGATGATGGGTGCACCTATTCCTGCAGGATCTTTCGTTTGAACTATGTTCCTGTTGGGCCATTTCTAAACATCCAGGAGCGGATTTCCCACTTCGACAACGTCTGGCTCGCAACAGAGGAGATTTGTCATGGGTCCTGAAATCATCAGTGAGCGTTTCCCGCATGTGGTCAGTGCCGTGTTCGACGACGAACAGCGTGCGCGTGATGCTGCGGCCGCACTGGTGGCCAAGGGTGGTCTGCCCAGTGAGCAGATCGACGTGGTCGAGCCGAACGATCCGGGTTTGTCGCACAAGGTCGAGCCGGAGTCGGAGGCCATCTTCCAGACCATCCTGCACTCACACGCCATTCTAGGGGTAGTTGGTGTCGTTGCAGGCCTGATCCTGGCCGGAATCCTGATCGGTGCGGGCTTTGCGTTTGCCACTTCCTTTCCCGGCTGGTTGCTCGGCATTTTCGCGGTGATCGGCGGGGCGATAGGCATGCTTGTTGCCGGACTGGTTTCCAGCCGCCCCGACCATCAGTACGTGGTCACCGAAACCCGGGATGCCGCCGAGCATGGCAAATGGACGGTGGTGGTGCATGCCCGGGACATGGAGGAGAAGAACAGGGCCGATGAGCTACTGAAACAATACTCGGAGGAGGTGACCGAGTCATTGTGATGGCCCGGAACAGCCTTCCGGGGCCGTCAGTCGGCAGGAGCGATGGTGAATGACATTCGACATCGATTGGGCGTCGATCTACTGGAATCTGACCTTCCTGGCGGCGGCATACATGCTCGCGCTCCCTGTGGGCTTAGAGCGCGAGCGGCACTCCCGCTCGGCCGGCTTGCGGACCTTCCCGCTGGTCGCCGTCGCCAGTTGCGCCTACATGCTGCTGGGTATTAATGTGCTGGAATCCAGTGATGCCGAGGCGCGGGTGTTCCAGGGGATCGTCACCGGTATGGGCTTCATCGGCGGCGGGGCAATCCTCAAGAGCGAGAATCACGCTTCCGGCACGGCGACTGCTGCGAGTCTCTGGGCCACTGGTGGCATTAGCGTGGCCGTCGCCTGGAATCACTTCGAGGTAGCCGTGCTTCTCTCAATCATCACCTTCGCCAGTCTGCGCCTGCTGTCGTCGGCGAAGACTGTGTTGAACGACGACGAGGGGAAGTCGCCCAAGGCCGACGACTGATCACGCAGTGACCCGGCAACGAAATCATCTGTGGCCGAGCGACCATCTGAACAATGGGTCAGCAGCGGCCCTTTTTCGCTTGGCCCGGCGGGCAGAAGTGGCCATGAGAGTGACTGTGCCCCTTGCGGTGGCGATGGTGTTCATGATGGCCGTTGTCGCGGTAATGCCGATCATCGCGGCTGTTGTGCGTGGTGACACCCGTACCGACGGCCGCGCCGATGCCTGAACCGACGATCGCTCCCTCGCGGCCACCGACTTCGGCGCCGATGATGCCGCCGAGCGCGCCTCCGATCGCCCCACCAGTGGCGGCGTCGCGGTGAAGCTCGCCGCCAAACGCGGCCGTGGCCGGCAGGATCAGTGCAGCCAGCAAAATAGGACTGTATTTGATCATGATTCTGTTCCTGTGAGTTGTCGCGGGCTGGCAGGTGAATCTGCCGATGACCGCTTCGATAGGCAGGCTTAATCGCAAGTTTCCGAGGGTTATTCGGCCCCTTCGTCTATCTCCGTTTCTTCGGCTGCCGGACCGACGATCACCACGATCCGACGTGCCGGATCTACATGGCGGTCGAAGGCTACCTTGATCTCGGCGGCATCAATGGCCCGCACCCGGTCGATATAGTCATCGAAGTAGTCCAGCGGCAGTTCCAGGAAGGCCAGGGCGCCAATCTGTTCGGTGATTTTCTTGTTGCTGTTCAATCGCATCGGGAAGCCACCCACCAGATTGGCCTCACTGTCGGCGACCTCTTGCTCCGTCGGTCCGTCTGCGAGGAAACGCTCGAGCTCGTCGATCATCAGCGTCAGGGCGTTATCGACCTGGCTGTTGCGTGTCTGGATGCCCATCACGAAGCGCCCACCAGCACGCAACGGCATCAGGTAGCTGTAGGTGCCATAGGCCAGGCCGCGTTTCTGGCGCAGCTCGGACATCAACCGTGAGGCGAAGCCGTTGCCACCGAAGATGTGATTGCCGACGTACAACGGCAGGTAGTCCTCGTGCTTGCGGGCGATGCCGTCGAAGGCCACCAGTACGGTCGACTGCTCGGAGGGGAAGTCGACCCGGACAGTCTGCGATTCTGCCAGTGGTGGGATCGGCGGCAGGTCGGCAGGTTTCTCGCCAGCTGGCAGGTCGGCCGTTAGCCGGTTGGCCAATCGTTCGGCCTGCGCACGGTCAAGGTCGCCGACGATCACCACGATGGCGTTTTTCGCGACGAAATAGCGTTGATGGAAGGCCCGCACGTCCTCGTGCCGGATGGTCTCGACACTCTCGCGACTGCCATCGGTGGGATGGCTGTACGGATGATCGCCAAAGGCGGCCTGACGGAGGGCGTCGTTTGCCACCGCCGAGGCCGATTGCTGGCGTGCCTCGATTGCCCGCAATAGGCGCGCGCGCTCACGGGCGACATCATCCGGATTGAAGGCCGGCGAGCTGATCACCTCGGCCATCAGATCCACGGCCGGCCAGAGCCAGTCGCTTTCGGTCAGGCTGCGCAGGCGCACGGCAGTCGTCTCGAGGCTCGCACTGGCCGAGAACTCGGCGCCGGCCCGGGCGAAACCGTCGGCGATCGCCTTGGCATCCCGTTCGGTACTGCCCTCGTCGAGCAAACGAGCCGTGAGACTGGCCGTGCCGCCCTTGCCCTCGGGGTCACGCGCACTGCCGGCATCGAAGATCATCCGGGCATCGACCATCGGCAGGCTGTCGGTGGCGTAGAAGAGCACCTGTGAACCATTGTCTGTCTGCCAGGTTTCCAGTGGCAGAACGGGCTGGTCGGCGCGTGCGACCAGGCTGGTGAACAGGCCCATGAACAGGGCGACGATGGCGAGCGGAATCAGCCAGAGCGGCTGTCGATAAAACTCAGTCATGGGTTTTCACCTGCGATGGACTGGTCGGCGCCTGAGGCGGTCGGCTGGGGATCCTCCTGTGGCTCGGGTTCCAGAGTGGCGATGGTCAGCCCCCGGTCGTGAAAATAGGTTTGCGCGACCGCCTGGATGTCAGCGGGCGTGACCGCGCGGATACCTTCGACGAACCGGTCGGCGAGGCGATAGTCCAACCCCACGGTCTCATACACGCCGAGCGCCATGCCCTGGTAGAACAATGAGTCGCGCTGGTAGACGTCCGCGGCGGCCACCTGGGCCTTGATGCGCTCGAGCTCTTCCTTGCCGACGGGTTCGGCCTTCAATCGCTCGATTTGCGTACGCAGCAATGTTTCGACTTCAGTGAGTGACTGGCCCTGGCGCGGCCTGGCATTGAGGGTGAACAGGGTGGTCTCGCGGGCAGTGAGGCTGTAACCGGCTGAAGCGGCCGACAACTTGCCGGCACGTACCAGGTCGTTGTTCAATCGGGCACCCGAATCGCCCGAGAGGATGCCGGCGGCTACGGCCAGTGCATAGGCGACCTTCTGGTCGTCGGCAGTCACCAGCGATGGCACCTTGTAGCCCATCGCCAGTTGCGGCAGCTTGGCTGGAATCACGAGCGAGGCCCGCTTGATGCCGTGCTGAGTCATTTCCTCGCGTGGCTTGGCTGCCGGCAGATCACGGGAAGGCACCTTGCCGTAGTGACGGCGGGCCAGTTTGATCGCATGTTCTTGTTCAACATCGCCGACTATGATCAGCGTGGCGTTGTTGGGTGCGTAATGGCTGCGGTACCAGTGTTCGAGATCCCCAATCGTGTAGGCGTCGATATCCGTCTTCCAGCCGATGATGGGGTGGTGATAACCGCTGCTGGTAAATGCGGTGGCGTACAGCAGTTGGCCGAGTCGCGCGCTGGGGTTGTCACGCACGCGCATTCGCCATTCCTCCTTGACCACCTCCTTTTCGCGGGCGAATTCCTCCGGATCGAGGGCAAGGTTGGCCATGCGATCGGCCTCCCAGCGCATGACCGTCTCGAGTTCATCGGCTGCCAGTGTCTGGAAATAGGCGGTGTAATCGCGCCCGGTGAAGGCGTTCTCCTCGCCGCCAAGGCGCGAGATGATCTTGGAGAATTCGCCGGGGCCGAGGCTCTCGGTGCCCTTGAACATCATGTGCTCGAACATGTGCGCAATCCCCGTGATCCCGCCCGGCTCGTCGGTCGAGCCCACCTTGTACCAGATCTGGTGGGTCACTACCGGTGCGCGCTTGTCGGGCAGCACCAGCACTTTGAGGCCGTTGTCGAGGGTGGTTTCGTGCACGTTGGTCGCGCTGCCGGCGGTGACGGCGGTGGACGTGGCCAACGTGATCAGCAGGGAAAATAGGGCGGCGAGCGCCGCTCTCGGGAGACGTCCTGGATGCATGCGTATCAGTTACCGATAGTTGTTGGTGGGACCTGTGGAAACGACTCGTTCCGATCCGCGTCCGCCCGCGTCCGCTTGACTCATGACGAGTGGCTCATGAGGCGGTCAGATCAGCGAGATGTGACCGGGAACAGGGCGTTTGGTTTCACTTCCAGTGTGGCAGGCTCGACGACCCGGGAGTCGGGATGCTGATTCTGGAAGGAGAACGCGGATCTCACGATCATACAAGCTGGCTGCGTCGTCGAAGAAAGTATTGCCCAGATGGTATTGCCCAATAAGATCTTGCCCAAAGATGTTGGCCAAGAGGCTGACACCAGGTCATGGCCGTTGGCAGATCACTGGCCGGTTGTCTGTTAGCCGGCCTTTGCGTATGACACGCTAAGGAAGCTTTGCACGAATCGATGGAACCCTTGGGAATTTGTTTACACTAAGGGGAAGCTCGCTGTGGCGGGTGAGGTGTAGTTTCAACCAGAGGGAGTATGAGATGAAACGAGTTGCTCGAGTCGTCAGTCCGATCGTGATTGCCTCGTTGGTATTTGGCAGCACGACGGCCATGGCTGCTCCGTCCGCCATTGTCGATGGACTGGTGTCCACTCAGGAGGTGATCAACGCCGATCAGGTGCGCGCCGATCGTCAGCAGATCGCCGAGTTGCTGGCCCGCGCAGATGTTCGCGAGCAACTGGCCGCCCAAGGCGTTGACCCGGCCGAAGTCGAGCAGCGTGTGGCGGCCCTGTCTGACCAGGAGGTGCGTCAGATGAACGAGAAACTCGACCAGATGCCTGCTGGTACAAGCAGTGTGGTCGGTGTGCTGTTTGCTGTCTTCGTCATTCTGCTGATCACCGACCTGCTCGGTCTGACCAAGGTCTTCCCGTTCACTCGCTGATAACGGGATGTCTTGATGAGGCATATGGAAAGCACCCGCTGGTCGGGTGCTTTGTTGTTTCTGACGCTGGTCGCTCTGCTCGGCGGCTGCGCAACTACCCCGCCGTTGTCTGAAGCAGCGCGCTCATCCCTGCCGGATCGACAGCTGATCGAAGAGGTGCCGTTCCATGGGCAGCGCCAGTACCAGTGCGGGCCGGCGACACTCGCGATGATGCTGGCGCATGCCGGGCAGCCGGCCAGCGTCGACGAGTTGATCCCGCAGGTTTTCCTGCCTGGGCGTGCAGGCAGCGTTCAACCCGAGATGCTGGCCACGGTACGTCGCCACGGACGGGTGCCATTCGTCATCCCGGGCACGATGGATGCCTTGCTCACCGAGGTCGCGGCGGGCCATTCGGTTGCCGTGCTGCAGAATCTGTCGCTGCCCTGGTGGCCGTCATGGCACTACGCGGTGGTGATCGGTTACGACCTGGGCGAAGAGACGCTGACCCTGCACAGTGGTGAAAAGCCATGGATGGAAATCGGGATGGGGCGCTTCGACGCTACCTGGGCGCGTTCCGATCGCTGGGCCTTTATTGCGCTGCCGCCCGGGGAGTTGCCAGCTTCGCCGCTCGGCCGACCGGCTGTGGAGGCGGTGGTTGCCTTCGAGTCGGTGCAGGGCGCCGAGGCCGCTTTGCCGACATGGCGCGCGCTTGCCGAGCGGCGGCCGGAGCTCAGCCTGGCCCAGTTTGGTCTGGGCAATGCACTGGCTGCGGTCGGTGATCGCAGAGAGGCTGCAGCCGCCTTTCAGCGTGCGGCCAGTGCAGCCCCGGATTTTGCAGCCGCCTGGCTCAACTTAGGACTCGTGTTGCGGTCGCTGGGTGATAGTGCTGCTGCCCGCAAGGCGCTGGAGCAGGCGGCCTTGCTCCCCGGCCCACTCAAGGAGCGGGCGCAAGAGCTGCTCGAGACGATTCCCTAGGGAAGCTCTGCACGAATGAATCGATGGTGCCTCTGGCTTAACGCTGAATATTCCAACCAACCCCTTGGTTGTGGCCTCTGCTGAATGATTGCCAGTCATTGCGGCCCGCTCGCCTCGAGTTGTGGTGCTCTTGGAGTCGGAGTAGGCAAGCCGGTTTGAGGATGCGGGCGGGTCGTATCGTGATCCCGGCGAAGCGGGATCATCGGAAAACGGTAGGCCGCGAATGATAAGCTTATTAGATAGTAGTAATTCAGGCCGTTCCGGCCGGTAACAGACAGAGGGGAATGCAGCATGCTGATGCTGGACGTGAAGGATCTGGGGTGGTGGTACTGGCTGGTGACGGCCGGGCTGCTGACATTCGGCGTGCTGGTCAACCCGCTGGGGCTGTTCCTCGCTGTGGGGCTGACGGTGATCAACTTGCTGCACTTCGCCGTGCGTGCAGATCGCCTGACAGCCTTCCCGGTGCAGGTGCGATTCTTCTATCTGCTCCTGCTGCTGATCGCGTTGCCCGAGCCACTGCGCTGGCTGTTCTGGATCCCGACAATAGGCACCTGGGCACAGGTGTTGGTGGGTTATTGCACCATGGCGCGCCTGGTCTCGTTGTTTCCCTGGAACCGCCACGAGCCGTTGAGCTGGCGGTTGGTCTGGCGGCGATTTATCTCGGCGCCGGTGCGTGGCAGCGTGGCTGAGCAGGAAGTGTCCAGATAAAAAATGCCGCAGACGCCTTCACGTCGCCTGTCGTTCCAGGAAGGCCCACGGCCACACTGAACCGTGCTGCAACAGGCAGATCCAGCTCGAGACTATCAGCGCGTTACGCACGGCGCCTTCGGCCTATCTTGAGAGACATTATTCGATGAGCGATCTTCCCCATTGCCCCGAGTGTAGTTCGACCCTGACCTATCATGACGGCACGCTGTTCGTCTGCCCGGAGTGCGGGCATGAATGGTTGGCAGAGGCCGAGGCGGAAACCCAGCCGAGCGACGCCGTCGTGCGGGATGCCCGCGGTAATCCGCTGGCGGATGGTGACAGCGTGACCGTGATCAAAGACCTCAAGGTCAAGGGCAGCTCGGCCGTGGTCAAGGTGGGCACCAAGGTGAAGAACATCCGCTTGGTCGACGGGGATCACGACATCGACTGCAAGGTCGATGGCATCGGCCCGATGAAGCTCAAGTCCGAGTTCGTCAAAAAGGCATAGGGATGAGGGTTTGAGGACGAGGACTCTGGGGATAAAGATGTGCCGAGGCAATCGAATGACTCGGCAACTCGACCGAAAGTCCCGGTATCTTCGATGAGCGAGTGGTGGGGGTGTGACGAGCCCCGGCTATTCGTCCAGCATCATTATCAGCCCCTGGGCGACCAGCGCCGCAGCGGAAAGGATCATTCCGGACCAGGGGATCCAGCGCGGCAGGTTTGGTACGTCTCCCGGCTGACCACGACGCTTGAGCACGATCAGCGAGGCGTTCACCGTGACGAACACTGCCAACACGATGCCGCTGGTGAGGTTCGCCAGCGTCTTCAATGGCAGGAACAGGGCAAGCAGCAACGTGACGGTAGTGGCCAGGACCGTGGCGATCAACGGAGTGTGGGTGCGGGGGTGGATCTGGCCGAGAAATGCCGGCGCTCCCTGGCGATTACGTCCCATGTCCATGATCAGGCGCGCGGCCATGATGATCTGGGCGAGGGCCCCATTGACGATAATGAGCAGGCTGATCAGGCCCAGCGGCACGCCAGGATGCCCCTTTGCTTCGACCACGGCCACCAGTGGGGCCTGCGCCTCTGCCAGCAGGTCGGGTGACAGAACACTGGTGGCCGCAACCGTCACCAGCGCGTAGATTGCCAGCGAGATCAGCACCGTAGCCACGATTGCGCGGGGCAGGTTGCGCTTGACGTCTCTCACTTCCTCGGCAAGGGTCGTCATGTCCTCAAAACCGATGAACGCGAAGAAGGCGAGAAAGGCGCCGAGAAACATGCCCAGCAGCATCTGTGCCTCGATGTTGTCCAGGGCGTCTGCCAGCGCCACCGGAGCGCTGGCCATATCCGGGGCAGCCACCCATACCACATAGCCGAGCCCGCCTAGGCCGAGCAGGGTGGTCACGGCCATGAACCAGGCGCTCTCACGTATACCCGCCATGGCGATGCCGCCGAGAATGAGCGTGGTTATGGCGATGGTCAGTAACGCGGGCAGGTCAAGGAACAGCGAAGCGTAACGCTCGAAGCCGGTGAGGACGGTCGCCGCCGACACCATTCCGGTGATAGCCAGTCCCCAGCCGATGGCGATGTTCAAACCGCGTCGTCCGAAGGCCTCCCGGGCGTAATCGATCGGACCGCCGGCGGCTGGAATGCGCGCGGTCAGCTCACTGAAGGACAGGGCGGTGAGCGAGGCCACCAGGGCGGCGAGCACGAAGGCGAATGGTGTGAGCAGACCGGCGGTGCCTGCGACCTCGCCGATCACCACGTAGATGCCCGCGCCGAGAATGGTGCCAAGACCATAAAGCGTCAGCAACACGGGCCCCAATTCCCGTTTGAGCGTGGGTTGTCCGGGCACAGGCAGGATGGTCGGAGGGGTGGAGGTGTGGTGATGGGGCGGTCGGTTCATGGCCGCTATTGTAGCCCCCCGCAGCCCCAGGGTCGGTGCCAGGCGAGGTGCTACTCGGACAAGACAGGCAATTCGGACTGATTTAGGGAAGCCCTGCACGAATCGCGCGTCGAGCATGGTCTCGATCTGCGTGAGATTCGTTCGTTTCCCGTATCTCCAGCCGCTCGGCAACTCGCATGAGATGACTTGTTTCTCTTGATCTAGACCCCGCCAGGGGTCGCTCGTACAGCAGTTCAATGCGAAGGCCCCGAACTCTCGGGGCCTTGTTCTTCATGGTCGCGGTCTGGGATGCCGGACGATCAGCGTTCCGTCGACTCCTTGACCTTGTCGCCCAGTTCCTCGATTTCATCACCTGCCTTGTCCGTGGCGTCTTCAATCTTGTCGCCGGTCTTTTCCACGGCCTCGTCAATTTGCTTGCCGGCCCGTTCCGCAGGCCCTTCATTGTCTGAACAGCCCACTACGGTCAGACCCAGGGCCAGCATCAGTGCGATCAGTGCATTTCTGGTAGTCATTGATTGCTCTCCTATTGGTTGTCAGGCTGTGGGGCAAGTGATACTCACGCAGTAAGGCCGAGCGCTGCTCGACCGGTCTCCATCGCGAGCATAGTCCTTCGAGGGCCGGAGGCTTCACAAGTTTCAAAATCCATCGATTCGAGCAGGTTTCCTTGAACGATGGCAAGCGGGAGATGCCGTCGTGATCAGAATGACTTGCCACGCAGGGCGCGCAGCAAGGCTCGGGCTTTTTTGGCGGGTTTGTGGTGGGGGTTGAGCTCCCGTTCGCTGCGCCGTTGCTCGGCCACCAGACGGCGCTTTTCGATGCTGTCGGGCGTCTCGCGATACATGGCCTGGGCTTCGCTGGCCGGGCCTCGCTTGGGGTTGAGGCCCTCGACCTCGACGACAAAGTGCATGCCCGCCTTGCTGATGGTCAGTTGATCGCCTGGTCGGACGGCCCTGCCACGTTTGCCGACCGTCTGGTCATTGAGTTTGATCTTGCCGCCATCGATTGCGGCCGCGGACAGCTGGCGGGTCTTGAAGAAACGGGCCGCCCACAGCCAAGTGTCGAGACGCTGGCTGTCGATCGCGGCGTTGGTCGGCAGGTTCGGTTGGCTTTTGGTGCGACGTTTTTTCATCAATGGTGACAATGGGGGTGGGCATTGGGATACGCTTGACGGTATGCCGGGCACCCGCCCGTGGATTTATTCTGATGTGGAGGCATCATGCAACTCGAATTGATCAGCTTCAAGCTCTGCCCTTTCGTCCAGCGCTCCGTGATCACCCTCAAGCACAAGGGGGTGCCGTTTGACACCACCTTTATCCAGCTCGACGAGCCGCCGGCCTGGTTTGCCGAGCTTTCGCCGCTGGGCAAGGTGCCCTTGTTGAAGGTCGACGACACGGTGCTGTTCGAGTCGGCGGTGATCAATGAGTTCCTCGACGAGTCCTTCGGCGAGCGCATGCTGTCGGACAATGCCCTCAAGCGTGCCCAGCAACGGGCCTGGATCGAGCTGGGATCGAGCGCTCTGTTCGCGATGTTTGGTGCCACCACTGCTGGTGAGCAGTCCGAGAGCACGGCCAAGCGCGAGGAGCTGGCGAAACTGTTCGGTCACCTTGAGCGTCAGTTCGCCAAGACCCCGCCGGCGCCGTACTTCTCCGGTGAGGCGTTCTCATTGGTAGATACGTCGTTCGCGCCACTGTTCCAGCGGCTGTTCTTGCTGCCCGAGCCACTGCTTGACTGGAGCCTGGTGCCGACAGTCAAGCAGTGGGGCGAGCGTCTCGTCGATGAGGCGATCGTCAAGGAATCGTTGCCCGAAGGCTTCGAGCAGCTGTTCCCGATGATGCTGAAAAAGCAGAATGGCTGGTACGCCCGCGAGTATCTGGCTGACTGATACCTGGTGCCGGCGGACCTCGCGTTCGGCTGCCTCGGCCCTTTGCTCAGTTCCAGTTCCGCTCAAGTCGCTGGTTGACCCAGCTGCCGATACCGGCGCCGAGGAGGATGCCGGCAGTCACCCAGGCAGCGAACCACTTGCCCTCGCCGAGCATGGCCAGTGCCGTGCCTGGGCAAACGCCGGTGCCCGCCCAGCCCAGGCCGAATAGCACTGCGCCGACGATCAGGCCACGCTTGAAGGGCTTGTGCTCGATGGAAATCGGCTCACCGGTATTACGTGCGCGCCAGCGGCCGCGCCAGGCCAGCCAGCTGAGCATGCCGCCTACGACGACGGCGGTGGCGATCACCCACAGCAGCCGGAGGTCATTGAACAGCAATAGGTCGCTGATGATCGCGGGACTGGTCGCGCCGGCGCGGCTGAGGAGAAAGCCGAAGCTGATGCCGAAGACGAGGAACAGGGCATTGCGGTGGTTGAGCATCGGTCAGACTCCCAGCAGCCAGGCGGCCAGCTGGGCTGAGCCCACGGCGACGGCAAAAAAGATCGCTGAGGCCACCACGCTGGCTGGCGCCCCCATAGCCACGCCGGCGATGGTGTGGCCGGAGGTGCAGCCGCCGGCCAGCCGAGAACCCAAGCCGATCAACAGGCCGCCGAAAAGCCACCAGAGCGCGGCACCGACAGTCGAGTCGGGTATCAGCGCGGTGTAGAACTGGCCGAATTCAGCAGCGCTGCCCTGCCAGCCAGGCTCGCCATCGGTGAGCGCGGCGAGCAGGCCGCCAAGAATAACGCCGAACAGGAACACGATCCGCCAACCACCATCGGTATCGCGCGCGGCACCGGGCTTCAGGCAGGTGGCGAGATTGGCGAACCCGGTCGAGCAGGACAATGGCTGGTCGGCGAGCCAGCGTTGCGTGAAGGCGAGCCCGGCGATCAGCACGCCTACCAGCACCGGGGGCCAGAGCGGGCCAGTGAAGGCATCTATCAGTGTGTCGAGGTAGGGCAAGAACCAGTATCTCCGCAGGCTTCGTGTTTCGATGCAGCCCGGCACCTTAGCCGGGGGCTCGCATCCGCGCCAGCAGATATTTTTTCTGTGCCTATAAACAGAATCACCCCCGTCGAGGCGGGGGTGATCAGGGCAGGCGGGGACTGCGGCCGGTCAGTCGGCCCAAGTTGGTCAATCTGGTCGATCGATATGGTCAATCGGCCAGATCAGTCGGTCTGGCGTTCCCCGAAATCTCCCTTTTCGGGCAGGGTGATATTGAGTTCGAACAGTTCGAACTGCTCGTTGTGTTCCACCTCGAACTTGACCGCGTCGTCCTCAACATGGACGTACTTGCGAATCACCTCGAGGATCTCCTGTTGCATCGCGGGCAGGTATTCGGGGGCACGGTGCTGCCCTTGGGCCCGCTCGTGAGCGATCAGGATCTGCAGGCGTTCCTTGGCCTTCTTGGCCGAGGGTTCCTGTGAACGTTTGCGAAAGATATCCAGCAGTGCCATGACTTAACTCCGACCGAACAGGCGACCGAGGAGCGACTTCTTCTCGGACTCGATGAAACGCATGGGCCGATCTTCGCCAAGCAGTCGGGCGACCGCATCTTCGTAGGCCTGACCGGCGTCGGTGTCGCTGTCGAGGATCACCGGTCGGCCCGCGTTGGAGGCCTGCAGCACGGCGTTGGATTCGGGGATGACGCCCAGCAGGGGTATCGCCAGGATCTCGAGCATGTCTTCGACGGAGAGCATCTCGCCTGTGCCTGCGCGTGACGGGGAGTAGCGGGTGACCAGCAGGTATTCCTTGATGGCAGTCTTGCCCTCCTTCGCTCGGCGGGACTTGCTGGCGAGGATGCCGAGCATGCGGTCGGAGTCTCGCACCGAGGAAATTTCCGGGTTGGAGACGACGATGGCTTCGTCGGCGTAGTACATCGCCAACTGCGCACCACGCTCGATGCCGGCGGGTGAATCACAGATGATGTATTCGAATCCTTCTGCTCGAAGTTCGTCGAATACCCTGCCGACGCCTTCCTCGGTGAGGGCGTCCTTGTCTTTTGTCTGGGAGGCGGGCAGCACGTAGAGGTTGTCGACTTCCTTGTGACGAATCAATGCCTGGTTGAGCCCCGCTTCGCCCTGGATCACGTTGACGATGTCGTAGACGACGCGGCGCTCGACCCCCATGATGAGATCGAGATTGCGCAGGCCGACGTCGAAGTCGATCACCGCTGTTTTCTTGCCGGCCATGGCCAGCCCACTCGAAATGGCCGCGCTGGTCGTTGTCTTGCCAACGCCGCCCTTGCCGGAGGTTACCACCAGGACTTTGGACACGGGTTGTCTCCCTGTTCGCGAAAAAGTGTTGTGATTTGTTGCGGCCTTGCGGGGCATCTGTCCGCCTGCTCGGCGCTGTCAGGTGGTCGGACTGTGCCACAAAGACGTGTTATTCCCAACGATTCCACCCTGCTGAATGCTGCCGTCGTCGGTTCGTGCAGAACTTCCCTAGTCAAATGGCTGGACGACCAGTTGGCCGTCGATCAGTTCGACCACGACGCGTTTTCCCCAGGCCGAGTGCTGGGCGAGCTGTTCGCCATCGAGGAACGTGCCGCAAATGGCGATGATCTCGGGCTCGAATGACTCGCAGAAGATGCGCGCCTCACCCTGGTTGCCAGCGCCGGCCGCAGCCGTGCCCTTGAGTGCACCATGGATGTAGATGGAGCCGTCGGCCACCACGCGGGCACCGGCGCCGACGGTGTTCATGACCACCATGTCCTGCCCCTGGGCGTACAGCTCAGTGCCCGAGCGCACAGGATGACGCAGAATCATGGGTGCGATGGGTCCGACTGGCCTGGCCGCTCGGGCGGGGGCAGCGGGTTCAGCTACCGATTCGGGCCTCGTCTCAGGCGCCTGTACCGCTTTCGGCTCGGCTGCAGCAGGTGGCGGGGTGATCGGGCGAGCAGTGTCGAGGCCGGCTCGGTCGTCGAACACCGGCAGGTCGGCGCTACGCGCCTGGGCTTGCTGCTGCTCGTTGCCGTGCACCACGCCGACAGGCTCGAGGCGATAGTTGCGCAGCAGGCTGACCAGGGCTGGAAAGTCGATCCATTTGCCGCTGTCCGTGATGGCCGCCAGATCAATCACACAGGGCTGACGCTCGTTGCCCACGCCGGGGTTGCCGAAGCGTTCGCTCAGACTGCGGGTGAGTTTGAGCAAATGCGTTTCGAACAGGTGGACGTGGGTGAGTGCAAGCGGGCGCTGGTCGATATCAAGGGCTGCTGTGCCGGTCCGGGCGGCCTTGCGTGAGGTGGCAGTCATGTGGGGCTCGAGTTTTATCCTTAAAACGGGTTGAACAGGGTGATTCTCGTACCGTTACAGACGGCAGAGTGCCAGACGGAATTGGATATCCTCATGGACCTGTCGAGGGCGGCCATTATCGCGATCCAGCGTCATGAAACGCACGGTGAAGCGGTGCTTGCCGGCGCTGATTTCCGGATAGGCGACGGTGTTGTCGTCGATCATCACCCGCAGCAGCTGATAGGGCGAAGCACTTTCGATGCTTTGTTGCAGGAAGCCCGCCTCCGCAATTACCGACATGGTACCCACACTGTTGCGGATCAGATCAATCACCAGTTCGTTGGCTTGGCGAATATCCGCAAACGGCGCCAGCCAGGCATCAACATCTTCGCGTCGCTCGTCTGCCGGCCGGCCGAGCCAGTAATGCAGGCCGGGGATGTCGAACTCGCATAAGGCGCCGGGAATGGAGGCACGCTGGCGGACTGCATTCAACAGCTCGTGATTCTTGAGGTGGACACCTGGCTGGGCGTGATAGGCGTGCAGGGACTTGATCAGGCCGGTTTGTTGGTCGAGCAGGGCGTTGAGCTTCTCGCGGTCGACGCTGGGTGAGTCGGGCACGCTCATCAAGCGGGCCTGCTGGCGCTCAAGTTCCTTGATCAGCTCGCGCTTGATGTCGATCCGCGAGAGCACGTCGGCGGCCTCAAGCAGCAGGAGCATGGTGCAGAGGGTGTCGTTCTGCGAGCTGCTGTGCAGATGATGGTCGATACGCGAGAATAGGTTATCAAGCCTGAGGCAGGCCCGGATCCGTTCATTCAGCGGTTGCTCGAAGATTTTCAGGGGTGCGTTCCGATCCATTGGGGTGCCGATGGGGGTCGAGGGTGGGTCGGCCATCTCGCGTCAGTCATTCTCGACTTGCCTGCTAGATAACACAACGTTTACCAAGCTCTTTTATCAGACGCAGGCAGGCGATGGGCGATGGATGGACGGTCAGTCCGGCTCGTATCCCAGAATCGGCGCCAGCCATTTTTCGGCCTCTTTGCGGCTCCAGCCCTTGCGGCGGGCGTAATCGTCGACCTGGTCCGGCCCGATCCGGCCGACGCCGAAGTAGCGTGCCTCCGGATGGGCGAGATACCAGCCCGAGACGGCCGCGCCCGGGTGCATGGCATACGAGTCGGTCAATTCAAGTCCGACGCGCTCGGGGTCCAATAGTTCCCACAGCAGACCTTTTTCGGTGTGATCGGGACAGGCGGGGTACCCCGGAGCGGGACGGATGCCCTGATATTTCTCGGCGATCAGCTCGTCGTTGGACAGGGCCTCATCGGGGGCGTAGCCCCAGAACTCCTTGCGCACCCGCTTGTGCAGGTGCTCGGCGAATGCCTCGGCGAGACGGTCGGCCAGCGACTGCAGCAGGATGGCGCTGTAGTCGTCGTTGGCCGCCTCGAAGCGCGCGATATGCGGTTCGATGCCCAGCCCGGTGGTAACAGCGAACCCGCCGATCCAGTCCTTGACCTTGCTGCCGGTGGGGGCGACAAAGTCGGCCAGGCACTGGTTCGGCTTGCCGCCCGAGCGTGGCATCTGCTGGCGAATGTGGTGCAAGGTGGTGAGCACATGCTGGCGCGACTCGTCGGTGAACACCCGGATGTCATCATCCAGTGAAGCGGCCGGCCAGAACCCATAGACGGCATTGGCCGTGAGCCATTTCTCCTCGACGATCTGCCGCAGCATGGCCTGCCCATCAGCGAGGAGTTTCCTCGCTTCGGCGCCGACTTTCTCGTCATCGAGGATCGCCGGGAACTTGCCGAACAGTTGCCAGCTCAGGAAAAACGGACCCCAGTCGATGCACTTGATGATCTCTTCGAGCGGATAGTCCTCCAACAGGTGGACGCCGGGCTGCGCTGGTGCGACCGGGGTGTAGTTGTCGAAATCGACTCGCTGGCGGTTGTCGCGTGCCTGCTGGATGGGCACACGCCTGGCCTCCTTCTGGTTGGCCTGGCGACGTTCCACAACCTTGGCGTACTCACCTTCGACCTCGTCGACGAAGGCCTGCTTGTCGCGACCAAGAAGTCTTGATGCCACGCCGACGGCGCGTGACGCATCGAGTACATGGATCACCGGCTGGTCGTATTTCGGGTTGATCCTGAGCGCGGTATGCAGCTTGGAGGTGGTTGCCCCACCGATCAGTAGCGGGATGTCGAAGCCCTGGCGCTGCATTTCGCTTGCCACGTTGGCCATCTCGTCGAGTGATGGGGTGATCAGACCTGACAGGCCGATGATGTCCGCGTCTACTTCACGTGCGGTATCGAGGATTTTCTGGGCCGACACCATGACGCCGAGATCCACGATCTCGAAGCCATTGCACTGCAGTACTACGCCGACGATATTCTTGCCGATATCGTGGACGTCGCCCTTGACCGTTGCCATGACGATCTTGCCGGCCGACTGCACGCCGCAGCTATCGGTTTCCATGAACGGCAGCAGGTGCGCGACGGCCTTTTTCATCACGCGCGCGGACTTGACCACTTGCGGCAGAAACATCTTGCCGGCACCGAACAGGTCACCGACGACGTTCATGCCGTCCATCAGTGGCCCTTCGATCACGTGCAGCGGCAGTTCGGCGTTCTGGCGGGCTTCCTCGGTGTCCTCGATGACGTATTCGTCAAGGCCTTTGACCAGCGAATGCTCGAGACGTTTTTCCACCGGCCATTCGCGCCAGGCCAGATCCGGGCCACTGGCCCTCTCGCCACCGGAGTCGCGGTAGCTCTCGGCGAGCTCCAGCATCCGGTCGGTGGCATCGTCGCGGCGGTTGAGCACGATGTCCTCGACCGCTTCACGCAGTTCGGAGGGGATTTCGTCGACTACGGTCAGCTGACCGGCGTTGACGATACCCATGTCCAGGCCTGCCCGCGTGGCGTGGTAGAGAAAGACGCTATGAATGGCCTCGCGTACCGGCTCGTTGCCACGGAAGGAGAACGAGACGTTCGAGACCCCGCCGGAAACCAGCGCATGCGGTAGGTTTTGCTTGATCCAGCGGGTGCCCTCGATGAAATCGACGGCGTAATTGTTGTGCTCCTCGATACCGGTGGCGATGGCGAAGATGTTTGGATCGAAGATGATGTCCTCGGCCGGAAAGCCGATACCGGTCAACAAGTCATAGGCCCGCTGGGCGATTTCAATGCGGCGCTCGAGACTGTCGGCCTGGCCTTGCTCATCGAAACCCATCACCACGGCTGCCGCACCATAGCGCTGTACGATGCGTGCCTGTTCGAGGAACTCTTCCTCCCCCTCCTTGAGCGAGATCGAGTTGACCACCGCCTTGCCCTGTACGCACTTGAGGCCCGCCTCGATCACCTCGAATTTCGAGGAGTCGATCATGATCGGCACCCGTGAGATATCCGGCTCGCCGGCCACCAGGTTGAGGAATCGCTGCATCGCGGCCACGCCGTCGATCAGGCCCTCGTCCATGTTGACGTCGATCATCTGGGCGCCGTTCTCGACCTGCTGACGGGCGACGTCCAGCGCCGTGTCGTAGTCGTCCTCCCTGATCAGCCGACGAAAGCGGGCCGAGCCGGTGACGTTGGTACGTTCACCGATGTTCACGAACAGCGAATCGGCCGTGATATTGAACGGTTCAAGTCCGGAAAGACGGCAGGCGACTTCCGGCGTGGCCGGCTGGCGTGGTGCGACACCTGCAACTCGACGCACCATCTCGGCGGTGTGCTCAGGGGTGCTGCCGCAGCAGCCACCGACGATATTCAACAGGCCCGCTTCGGCCCACTCGCCGATCGCATCGGCCATCGGATCGGCTTCGAGTTCGTACTCCCCCAGCTCATTGGGCAGGCCGGCGTTGGGGTGGGCGGAGTTGGCGTATTCGTTCACCCGTGAGAGCTCGGCGACGTACTGGCGCAACAGGTCAGGGCCCAGGGCACAGTTCAGCCCGATCGACAGTGGTCGCGCGTGGCGCACGCTGTTATAGAAGGCCTCGGTGGTCTGCCCTGACAGTGTGCGGCCCGAGGCATCGGTGATGGTGCCGGAGACCATCACCGGCCAGCGCTGACCGTGGTCGGCAAACAGTTCCTCAAGCGCGAATATGGCCGCCTTGGCGTTGAGCGTGTCGAAGATGGTCTCGATCATGAAGATGTCGACACCGCCTTCTAGCAACCCATCGGCAGACTCGCGATAGGCCGCGACCAGTTCGTCGAAGCTGGTGTTGCGATAGCCAGGGTCGTTGACGTCGGGGGAGATCGAGGCGGTGCGGTTGGTCGGACCAAGAACGCCGGCGACGAAGCGTGGTTGGTCGGGCGTCTCGGCAGTCTTGGCGTCGGCCGCCTGGCGGGCAATCTGGGCGGCGACCACATTGATCTCTCGCGAGATCTCTTCCATCTGGTAGTCGGCCATGGCGATGCGGGTGGCCGAGAAGGTATTGGTCTCGATGATATCCGCACCGGCATCGAGGTACTGGCGGTGGATATCTGCGATCACGTCCGGGCGGGTCAGCACCAGCAGATCGTTGTTGCCCGTGGGGTCGATCGGCCAGTCGGCGAATCGTTCGCCACGAAAATCGACCTCGCCGAGCTTCGCATTCTGGATCATGGTGCCCATGGCGCCGTCGAGTACCAGGATGCGTTCGCGCATCAGGTTGCGAAGTTGGTCGAAAACGGGATGGTCTCGGTCAATCGAAGTCATGGGCGACATGGCGTCCTGAATCGGCTGCTGCGCAGATCCGCGCTGGCCGAGTGGGTGAGTTGAACTTGAAGTCCGGCAGTATAACGCAGGCGGCCTGGCGTCGGGCCAGTCCAGTCTGGAGTGCCTGCAGCAGCGCCGCCTGTGGAGTTTCCCTGTGGAACTGCTAAGAGTTCTGGCGCCGTCGTCGTTGCGCCCGGCGACGCCGCTTGTGGATGCTGATCTTCAGTCGCCACAGCAGCCGGATAATGGTGAATCCAGCGATTGAACTGATGAATGCCAGTGTAAGCAGGCCCACCCCTAAAGGCAGCCAGATATGTGGCAGCTGGCTCATGGCGTAGCGGATGCTCATCTCTCCACCCGCAGGCGGTGGAGGCAGACTCCAGCCGGTAAGAGCCGTGCCGATCTGATAAGCGATCCAGAGCAGTGGCGGAATGGTGACAGGGTTGGTTGCCCAGACCATGGCGATGGCCAGGGCAATATTGACCCGCATGAAGATCGCACCAGTAGCGGCGATCAGCATCTGGCCGGGCAGGGGGATGAAGGCGACGAACAGGCCGAGGGCGACACCACCCGAAACCGAGCGGCGGTTGAGGTGCCAAAGATTCGGATCACCGAGGAACTGGGCGACGGGCCGCAGGAATGGCTGGTTGACGATCCGATGACGATTGGGGGTCAGACGACGAAAGAATTTGCGTGGCATATGGGCCTCGTCGAACGTCAACATCGGTAAGGGCGGAGTAAGAGGTCGTCCACGTGGTGGTTTTAGTTTTGTGGTGGTCTATTTATCTCGCGAGCCTGTGGCCATTCGTCAGGCCGGCTATTGGCTCCTGAGTAGGTCGCGCAGCTGGCGAGACACGGCCATGTAACTCTGCTTTTCTTCATCGGTCAGTTCGCCGATTACCTGATGACGAAAGCGCGCCAGATCGTGGTCGGCGGCCTCGATCCGTGACTGGGTGCCCGGTTTGAGCCAGATGGTCTTGGCGCGGCGATCGGCCTCCGAGACGCGCCGTTCAATCCAGTCCCCTCGCTCCAGTCCGTCAAGCAACTTGACCAGCGTCGGTCCTTCGATGCCCAACTCGCCGGCCAGTTCCTTCTGCGTTCGCCCCTCGCCCTCGTCGCGCAGGATCCGCAACACGGCCCAGGCCGAGGCGGTCAGGCCGTATGTACTCAGGATCTCGTTCACCTGACTACGCCACAGCCGGGATACATCGAACACCAGGCGGGTGAACTCGCCTTCATATTGCTGCACGGAGTCGTTGGCTTGGGTCATGGGATCGGACCGACTGTCATGGGTTGTTCGGATAGTCATATGGTCTCACTACCCGTGAGTTTTCGCCATTCTGTTGACTGAGATCCGGGAGCGGATATGGGATGGATCTTGTTGTTTTTCCAATGATTGGATGTCGACTCCGGCCGATTCTGCTGCCCTCCGGGACCTGTGCCTGTGCGGGCGTTCGGATTGCCGCCATAAGGCATTTACGATACCATCCAGCGGCTGAAACGGGTGCCCATTCGGGCCGACATCCACCTCCTCTCGATATGAATCGTCAATGACCAAGTTCGTCTTCGTTACCGGTGGGGTCGTCTCGTCACTGGGCAAGGGAATCACCGCCGCCTCTCTGGGCGCACTGCTCGAATCTCGCGGTCTGCGCGTGACGCTGATGAAGCTCGACCCCTACATCAACGTCGATCCCGGCACGATGAGCCCCTTTCAGCACGGCGAGGTATTCGTCACCGATGATGGCGCGGAGACGGACCTTGACCTGGGGCATTACGAACGTTTCGTGCGGTCGCCGGTCAGTCGCCGCAACAACTTCACCACTGGCCGGGTCTACGAAACCGTCATCCGTCGCGAGCGCCGGGGTGACTATCTGGGCGGCACCGTTCAGGTGATCCCGCATATCACCAACGAGATCAAGCGCCGTGTGGTCGAAGGCTCGAAGGGCTACGACGTGGCCCTGATCGAGATCGGCGGTACCGTCGGTGATATTGAGTCGCTGCCGTTTCTCGAGGCGATTCGTCAGCTGGGTGTCGAGGTGGGGCGCGATCGCGCCATCTACATGCACCTGACCCTGGTGCCGTTCATCAAGGCGGCCGGCGAGCTGAAGACCAAGCCGACCCAGCATTCGGTCAAGGAACTGCGTTCGATCGGCATCCAGCCGGACGTGCTGGTGTGCCGCTCGGAGGTGCCGCTGCCGGAGGATGAGCGGAACAAGATCGCCTTGTTTACCAACGTCGAGCATGACGCGGTCATCTCCGCCATTGATGCGGACACCATATACCGCATTCCACGCCTGTTGCATGCGCAAACACTCGACGAAACAGTGCTGCGCAAGCTGCACATCAGCGCCGGGCCTGCGGATCTGAGCGAGTGGGACCGGGTCGTCGAGGCGCAGACCAAGCCCGACCGGATTGTCGATATCGCGATGGTCGGCAAATATGTCGACCTGGCGGATGCTTACAAGAGCGTCAATGAGGCGCTGCTGCACGCCGGCATCCAGACCCGCACGCGGGTGAATATCCACTACTTTGATTCCGAATCCTTCGAGCACGACGGCGTTGGTCGACTCGAGGGCATGGACGCGGTTCTGGTCCCCGGCGGCTTCGGTTCGCGCGGGATTGAGGGCAAGATCGCCGCGGTCCGCTACGCCCGTGAATCCGGCCTGCCGTATCTGGGTATCTGTCTGGGCATGCAGGTGGCGGTGATCGAGTATGCCCGCAATGTCGCTGGCCTGGAGGGGGCGCATTCGACCGAATTTGATCGCCAGCCCGCGCACCCGGTCATCGGTCTGATCACCGAATGGTGTGACGAGCAGGGCAAAGATAACAAACGTGACGAGGAGGCCGACCTCGGCGGGAGCATGCGCCTGGGCGCGCAGCGCTGCCGCATTGAGCCGGGCACGCTTGCACATCGCATCTATGGCAGTGATGAGATCAGCGAGCGACACCGCCATCGCTACGAGTTCAACAACGAGTACCGCAAGCAGCTGAGCGAGGCCGGCCTGGTCTTCGCCGGCTGGTCGGTCGAGAACGAGCTGGCGGAGACGATCGAGCTGGTTGATCATCCGTTCTTTTTCGCCTGCCAATTCCACCCCGAGTTTCGTTCCACCCCACGCGATGGCCACCCGCTGTTCACCGCTTTTGTCAACGCGGCTCACGCCCAGCGGGTAGGCAAGACCAAGACCATGGAGGAGGAATGACGATGAAACTGCTGGATTTCGAGGTCGGGCTGGATCAGCCGCTGTTTCTGATTGCTGGCCCCTGCGTGATTGAATCTGTCGGTCTGGCGCAGGAAACCGCTGGGCGACTCCAGGAGATGGCTGAAGCCGTTGGCATCCGCCTGATCTACAAGAGCTCCTTCGACAAGGCGAACCGATCCTCGACCGACAGCTACCGTGGCCCGGGACTGGAGAAGGGATTGGCGATCCTCGAGGATATCAAGCGTGAGTTCGGCCTGCCGGTACTCACCGACGTGCACGAGGATACGCCGCTTGAGGAGGTCGCCTCGGTGGTGGACGTGCTGCAGACCCCGGCCTTCCTCTGCCGGCAGACGAACTTCATCCAGAACGTCGCCCGACTGGGCAAGCCGGTGAACATCAAGAAGGGCCAGTTCCTCGCCCCCTGGGACATGGCCAACGTGGTTGAGAAGGCCCGCGCCGTGGGCAATGATCAAGTGATGGCCTGTGAGCGTGGTGTCTCATTTGGCTACAACACCCTGATTTCCGACATGCGTGGGCTGGCGATCATGCGTCAGACCGGCGCGCCGGTGGTCTTTGATGCCACCCATTCGGTGCAGCAGCCGGGTGGGCAGGGCAAGGCCTCCGGCGGCCAGCGCGAGTTCGTGCCGGTACTGGCGCGGGCGGCGGTGGCTGCGGGCATCTCCGGGCTGTTCATGGAGACCCACCCGGAGCCGGACAAGGCGCTGTCCGATGGGCCGAATGCCTGGCCGCTCGACGCGATGGAGGACCTGTTGCAGACGCTGGTCACGCTGGATCGCGCGGTCAAGGCGGCGGGGTTTGCGGAAAACCCGTACCTGGGGCTCGATCGCTTGGGCCTTGGGCGCTGAATCGGTCGGCCTGGGCAGTCGGCCTGGCATAATAACCGGCCCGGATGGCCGACCGGGATAAACAAGTTTTAGGGCTGGCATGCCTTGGCAGGTCGAGCCGAAACCGCATCGAAACTGAACTGAATACTAAAATAATTGGGAGAACTACTGCATGGCAGCCATTGAGCGAGTGCACGCACGCGAAGTCATTGATTCACGTGGTAATCCGACCGTCGAGGCCGAGGTCCATCTGGTCGGTGGCGCAATGGGACGGGCGATCGTGCCCTCAGGTGCTTCTACTGGTGCGCTTGAGGCGATTGAGCTGCGTGACGGCGACCCTGATCGTTACCTCGGTAAAGGCGTGACTCGTGCGGTTGCCAACGTCAATGGCGAGATCTTTGAGGCCATCAAGGGCATGAACGTGCATGCGCTGTCCGAGATCGACAACCGGATGCGCGAGCTGGATGGCACCGAGAACAAGTCACGGCTGGGCGCCAATGCCATCCTGGCGGTCTCGCTGGCCGCCGCCCGGGCCGGGGCGGCCCAGTGTGGCGAGCCGCTGTTCTCCTACCTCGGTGGTGAGGCGGCGGTGACCTTGCCGGTGCCGATGATGAACATCATCAATGGTGGTGAGCATGCCGACAACTCCATCGACATGCAGGAGTTCATGATCATCCCGGCCGGTGCGCCGAGCTTCTCCGAGTCGCTGCGTTACGGCGTTGAGGTGTTCCATGCTCTCGAGCAGGTGCTTTCTGCGCGCGGCCTGTCGACTGCCGTCGGCGACGAAGGCGGGTTCGCTCCGGACCTGCCGTCCAACGAGGCGGCGATCGAGGCCATCATGGAGGCGATCGAAAAGGCCGGCTACGTCGCGGGCAAGGACATATTCCTGGGCCTGGATGCGGCGAGCTCCGAATACTTCAAGGGCGGCCAGTATATCCTGGCTGGCGAAGGCCGGACCCTGGATGCAGCCGGCATGGTCGATCTGCTGGCCGAGTGGGTGGACAAGTACCCGATCCTCTCGATCGAGGACGGCATGGCCGAGGATGACTGGGACGGCTGGGCGCTGCTGACCGAACGTCTGGGTGACAAGTGCCAGCTGGTCGGTGACGACCTGTTCGTCACCAACGAGAAGATTCTGCGTGAGGGGATCGAGCGCAAGATTGCCAACTCCATGCTGGTCAAGGTCAACCAGATCGGCACCTTGACCGAGACCCTCGCGGCGATGCGTCTGGCGCAGGAAAACGGCTACACCAACGTCATCTCCCATCGTTCGGGCGAGACCGAAGACACCACCATCGCCGATCTGGCCGTCGCGACCAATGCCGGCCAGATCAAGACCGGGTCCCTGTCCCGTTCCGACCGAGTCGCCAAGTACAACCAGTTGCTGCGCATCGAGGAGCATCTGGGTGATCGGGCCCGTTTCCCGGGTCGCTCGGTCTTCGGCCAGCAAGCATAGAGGCAGCCCCAATGATGCCGCTGGCACGGAATCGGCCCACGGTACGAACGGCATGCGCGGGCTGACCACGGTGCTGGTGCTGATGCTCGCTGCCCTGCAGTGGCGGGTCTGGTTTGGTGGTGCCTCCGTCGGCAAGGTCGAGGCCAAGCAAGCTCGGGTGGCGCAGCTCCAGCTAGAGCAATCTCGCCTGGAACGGCGCAATGAGACCCTGGTCGCCGAGGTGGAGAGTCTTCGCCGTGGCATGGATGCGGTCGAGGCGCAGGCACGGCTGAGCCTCGGGCTGCTGTATCCTGGCGAGCACTTCTATCAGGTCATCGAGGCCGTGCGCCCGGACACCCTCATGCCGCCAACCGTTGATCCGTCATGGTCACCATCGGCGTTGAGCGATGATTGAGTCCCCGCTACTGAACGATGGGGCAGCCTCAAGTCGTCCCGGGCGCCGCTGGTGGCTGCTGCTGGCGGCTGCCGGTTCCGGCCAGCGCATGCGCAGTGAGCAGCCGAAGCAATACCTGCCGCTGGGCGATCGCAGTGTGTTGGAGATCACGCTGTCGCGCTTTACCGGACTGCCGGGCCTTGCCGGTGTGATCCTGGTCACCGCCGCAGACCCGCCCGAGGGGGGAGTGCGGGCGCTCGAAGCCGCTGGTCTTCCGATCCATTATGCTGTTGGCGGCGCCACTCGCGGCCAGAGCGTACGCAACGGCCTGGCGCTGTTCCGGGGGCGCGGCCTCGGTGGTGGGCGCAATGGCAAGGGCGAGTGGGTAATGGTCCACGACGCTGCCCGCCCCTGTGTCCGACCCGAGGATATTCGGCGTCTGCTTGAAAGCGTGGATGCGCCGGATGGTGGACTGCTGGCCGCACCAGTGCGTGACACCATCAAGCGTGTCGATGCCGAGGGACGGGTAGCCGCAACGGTTGATCGCAGCCCATTGATGCATGCACTGACCCCACAACTGTTTCCAGTCGACGTGCTGCTGGATGCGCTCGAGTCGTCGCTGGTGGCCGGGCGCGAGATCACCGACGAGTCGTCGGCGATCGAGCAGGCAGGGTTGTCGCCGCGGACGGTGATCGGGGCGGCCGACAACCTCAAGATCACCCACCCGGAGGACCTGGTCATTGCCCGTGCCATCCTCGTGCAACAAGGGGTCCTCGATGATTGATCCGTTTTCCCTGCGTGTCGGTCACGGGTTCGATGTGCATGCCTTCGAGCCGGGTGACCATCTTTGCCTGGGTGGTTGCCGGATTCCCTTTGATCAGGGGTTTCGGGCCCACTCGGATGGTGATGTGCTGCTGCACGCCATCAGTGATGCCTTGCTCGGGGCAGCGGCTCTGGGCGACATCGGCCGGCATTTTCCGGACACGGATCCCGCCTTCGCCGGCGCGGACAGCCGCCAGCTGTTGCGGCGCGTGCTCGAGTTGCTGGATGCCGATGACTGGGCGGTAGTGAACGTGGATGCGACCGTGATCGCGCAGGCACCAAAGCTTGCCCCCTGGATCGCGCCGATGCGTACGGCGATCGCGGCGGCCTGTGATTTGCCGATTGAGCGGGTCCACGTCAAGGCCACCACTTCAGAACGGCTCGGGTTTACGGGGCGAGGGGAGGGTATCGCTGCTGAGGCGGTAGCCTTGCTGTGCCGCAAACCGGTGGTGGATTGATTTATGGGGGGTGGCCGAGTAGGCTTGTCGCCCGTTTCCTGGGGTGATCTGACCGAAGCGGTCAGCCGCGCCTCGGGGTCGCAACGCTCTTGAACATCTAAATGGAACCATCGGATGCGTAAACCGATTGTTGTTGGAAACTGGAAACTCAACGGCACGTTGGCAAGCAACGAGTCGCTCGTCCTCGGCATTCTTGACGGCATGCGGGAGCTCGACGGTGTTGACGTGGTTGTCTGCCCACCGTTTGTCTATCTGCCGCAGATCGCCAAGCTCACCGCGGCGACCAACCTTCGTTTCGGGGCGCAGAGCGCCTCCGAGCACGATGGTGGGGCGTTTACTGGTGAAGTTGCTCCTGGCATGTTGCGCGACATTGGTGCCCGTTATGTGATTCTTGGGCACTCCGAGCGACGTGCGCTGTACGGTGAGACAGACGAGGTCGTCAGCAACAAGGTCAAGGCTGCCCTGGCCGCCGGACTTACGCCGATTCTCTGTGTTGGCGAGACACTTGATGATCGCGAAGCTGACAAGACCGAGGCGGTTGTCCAGCAACAGCTGGCCGCGGTTATCAGCGGCAACGGCATTGAGGCTATCAAGCGTATCGTGATCGCATATGAGCCGGTCTGGGCCATCGGGACCGGGCGCACGGCATCGCCCGAGCAGGCACAGGAAGTGCACGCCTTCATTCGCGGCCAACTCGCCGAGCATGACGCGGGCATCGCTCAATCGACTCGCATCCAGTATGGTGGCTCCATGAATCCCGACAATGCGGCGGCTCTGCTCGCTCAGCCAGATATCGATGGTGGCCTGATCGGCGGCGCGTCGCTCAGGGCCGAGGACTTCTTGGGTGTTTGTCACGCAGCGGCCGGTACGGCAGGTTCATAAATGACCACATTCGTAATCATTATCCACGTGCTGCTGGGGCTGGTCCTGATCGGGCTGGTGCTCATCCAGCACGGCAAGGGTGCGGATGCTGGCGCGGCCTTCGGTTCGGGTGCCTCCGGCACCGTTCATGGCGCGCGCGGGCCGGCGAACACCCTGCAAAAGCTGACAGGTTGGCTGGTAGTCGCCTTTTTCGGCACCAGCTTGTTGCTTGCCTATGTGATTAACACTTCCCAAGAGCCTTCAAGCGTGGTAGATTTTGCCCCCGTTTCCGAGAGCGGGAACCTTGCCGAGCAAGACGGACACACCCCGTCCGACAAGCCGGCAGGCAAGCCGAGCGATATCCCATCCCCAAGCTCGGTGGAACCTTCTGGGCAGAGCGAGGACGGCAGCACCCCATCGCCGTCGGATGTGCCCGGACAGTAGCGGTGAACAGTCACCGTTGCGGCCGGATCAAGCGATGATCCGGTTGATAGTCACTGCGGACGTGGTGGAACTGGTAGACACGCTATCTTGAGGGGGTAGTGGCGCAAGCCATGTGGGTTCGAGTCCCACCGTCCGCACCAAACAAAATTTTCTGGTTCGACTCATTATTCTTGTACGCTGTCGTGGTGATGTCCGCGCGGCGTGCAGGTTAGTCGAACGCGCAGAAAAACGGCCGGATCCAAGCCGGCCAAATTTCGAGCAAGAGGGTGTTCAGATGCTTGAAGGCTATATTCCTGTCCTGATCTTCTTCTCTGTGGCCGCCTTGTTCTCCGTGGGGCTGTTGGTCATCGGGCGTGTCCTGGCACCCAATCGCCCGGATGCTGCCAAGTTGGGCGCCTACGAGTCCGGCTTCCCGCCGTTCGAGGACGCCCGGATGAAGTTCGACATCCGCTTTTACCTGGTGGCGATCCTGTTCATCGTCTTTGACCTTGAGATCGCCTTCCTGTTCCCTTGGGCCGTGGCGCTGGATCACATCGGTGGGTTCGGCCTGGCGGCGATGGCCATCTTCCTGGGTGTACTGGTGGTCGGCTTCATTTATGAGTGGAAAAAGGGGGCGCTGGAATGGGAATAGAGGGCGTTCTGGACAAGGGCTTTGTCACCACCTCGGCTGACAAGCTGATCAATTGGGCACGCACCGGCTCGCTGTGGCCGATGACCTTCGGTCTGGCGTGCTGTGCGGTAGAAATGATGCATGCGGGTGCGGCACGTTACGACCTCGACCGCTTCGGCGTCATATTTCGTCCCAGCCCGCGTCAGTCCGACGTGATGATCGTGGCCGGCACCTTGGTCAACAAGATGGCGCCGGCGCTGCGCAAGGTCTACGACCAGATGCCTGAGCCGCGCTGGGTCATCTCCATGGGCTCCTGCGCCAACGGCGGCGGCTATTATCACTACTCCTATTCGGTAGTGCGCGGCTGTGACCGGATTGTTCCGGTGGATATCTACGTGCCCGGCTGTCCGCCGACGGCCGAGGCGTTGCTTTACGGGATCATCCAGTTGCAGAACAAGATCCGTCGCACCAACACCATCGCACGCGCCTGACGGATACCGGTGAGCATAGGGGTAGTCAGATCCATGAACCTGCAAGCGGCACTTAAGGAAACAATCGGCGAGTACATCGTCGAGCAGAGCATCGACTATGGCGAGTTGACCATTGAGGTCGAGGCCCGGCATTGGCGTGAGGTGGCCACTCGGCTTGAGAAGAGTGAGACGACCCGTTTCGAGCAGTGTGTCGATATCTGTGGCGTGGACTATCTCGAGTACGGTCGCACCGAGTGGGCCGGTGAGGAGACGGTGTCCTACACCGGTTATAGTCGAGGCGTGGAGCCGAATACCAGCGGTTGGTTGAAGTTCGGTGATGAGCCAGGCCCGGGCGACTTGGGTCGTCCGCGCTTTGCCGTGGTCGCGCATCTGCTTTCTTACACCCATAACTGGCGGCTGCGCGTACGCATTTACTGTCCCGATGATGAGGCACCAAAGGTGCCGTCGGTCGTATCGGTCTGGTCCGGTGTGAACTGGTTCGAGCGTGAGGCGTTCGATCTGTTCGGGATCCTGTTCGACGACCATCCGGACCTGCGGCGCATCCTGACCGACTACGGCTTCGTCGGCTACCCGTTCCGCAAGGACTTCCCGCTGATCGGTCATGTCGAGGTGCGCTACGACGCCGAGAAAAAGCGTGTGGTCTACGAGCCGGTGTCGATTGAACCCCGAGTGTTGGTGCCGAAGGTGCATCGTGACGACAGCCGCTACATTGACCTCGACGAGGGCTGATAGATGCCGGAAATCGCCAATTACACATTGAATTTCGGTCCGCAGCACCCGTCGGCCCACGGCGTGCTGCGCCTGGTGCTGGAAATGGACGGTGAGACCGTCGTGCGTGCCGATCCCCATATCGGTCTGCTGCACCGAGCCACCGAAAAGCTCGCCGAGAGCAAGCCTTATAACCAGTCGATTGGTTACATGGATCGCCTCGACTATGTCTCGATGATGAGTAACGAGCATGCGTATGTGCTCGCCATCGAGAAACTGCTTGAGCTCGAGATTCCCGAACGTGCCCAGTACATCCGGGTGATGTTCGACGAGATCACTCGCATCCTGAACCACCTGTTGTGGCTCGGCGCGCATGCGCTTGATATCGGTGCGATGGCGGTATTCCTGTACGCCTTCCGCGAGCGTGAGGACCTGATGGATTGCTACGAGGCGGTCTCCGGGACGCGCATGCACGCGACCTATTATCGCCCGGGTGGCGTCTACCGCGATCTGCCGAACACGATGCCGAAGTACCAGGCCTCGAAATGGCATAGCGAGCGTGAAGTCAGGCGCATGAACGAGGCGCGCCAAGGCTCGCTGCTTGATTTCCTCGCGGATTTCACCGAGCGGTTCCCGAAATACGTCGACGAATATGAGGCCTTGCTGACCGACAACCGTATCTGGAAACAACGGACCGTCGATATCGGTATCGTCACCAAGGAGCGGGCGTTGCAAATGGGCTTTACCGGCCCGATGCTGCGTGGTTCGGGCGTGGAGTGGGATCTGCGCAAGCACCAGCCGTACGCCGTCTATGACCAACTGGATTTCGACATTCCCGTAGGGGTCAATGGTGATTGCTATGACCGCTATCTGGTGCGTATCGAGGAAATGCGGCAGTCGAACCGCATCATCCGCCAGTGCATCGACTGGCTGCGCAGCAATCCGGGGCCGGTAATGGCCGAGAATCGCAAGGTGGTCCCGCCGCGGCGCGAAGAGCTCAAGGCGGACATGGAAGCACTGATCCACCATTTCAAGCTGTTTACCGAGGGGTACACGCTGCCGCCCGGGGAGGCCTATGCGGCAGTCGAACACCCGAAGGGGGAGTTCGGTATCTATCTGGTCTCAGATGGGGCCAACAAGCCGTACCGCCTCAAGATCCGCGCGCCGGGTTTTGCACACCTGTCGAGTCTCGACGAGATGTCACGTGGCCACATGCTGGCTGACGTCGTGGCGATCCTCGGCAGCCAAGATATTGTATTCGGGGAGATCGATCGCTGATGACCGAGAGCAAACTCCACCTGCTGACCAAAGAATCCCTCGAGGAGATCGACACCTGGATCGCGCGCTATCCGGAGGATCGCAAGCAGTCGGCGGTGATCGCCGCACTGAGCATCGTCCAGGTTCAGAACGAGGGCTATGTCACCGTCGACCTGATGGATGCGATCGCCGAGTATCTGGAGATGGAGCCGATCTCGGTCTACGAGGTGGCGTCTTTCTATGCCCGCTTCGTGACCGAGCCCTGTGGTCGGCACCATGTTGCGGTCTGTACCAATATCGCCTGTGCCCTGATGGGATCAGACGAGATCGTCGCGCACTGCGAGAAGAAGCTGGGTATCAAGACCGGGGAATCGACACCGGATGGTCGGATCTTCCTGAAGCAGGAAGAGGAGTGTCTGGCTGCCTGTGGTGGTGGGCCGATGATGCAGGTCAATGACGACTACTATGAATACCTGACCCCGGAACGGGTCGACGAGATTCTCGACAAGCTGGAGTGACGCCATGAGTTTCAATTACGTCAGTTCCACTGCGGTCTGTTTTGCGACGCTCAAGCACGAGACACCTTGGTCCCTGGAGGCCTATCTGGAGTCCGGGGGTTATCAGGCCTGGAGAAAGATTCTCCAGGAAAAGACGGATCCGGCAGTGATCATCGAGGAACTCAAGACCTCGAACCTGAGAGGTCGCGGTGGTGCCGGCTTTCCGACCGGCCTCAAATGGTCGTTCATGCCCCGTGAGGCCCCAGGGCAAAAGTACATCGTCTGCAATTCGGATGAATCCGAGCCGGGCACGTTCAAGGATCGGCAGATTCTGATGAACAACCCGCATGCGGTAGTCGAAGGCATGGCGATTGCCGCCTACGCCATTGGTGCGACCAAGGGCTACAACTACATGCGTGGTGAGTTTGGCGGCGTGGTGTACCAGCGGTTCGAGCAGGCGCTCCGCGAAGCCTATGAGCAGGGCATGCTGGGCGAAAATCTCCAGGGATCGGGGTTCGATCTCGACCTCTACAGCTCACTGGGTGCCAGCGCCTACATCTGCGGCGAGGAAACCGCGCTGCTCGAGTCGCTGGAAGGCAAGAAGGGCCTGCCACGATTCAAGCCACCGTTCCCGGCAAACTTCGGGCTGTATGGACGGCCGACCACGGTCAACAATGCGGAGACGCTTGCGTCAGTGCCGGCGATCATGCGGGAAGGCGGCCAGTGGTTCGCCGATCTCGGCGTGCCCAACAGTGGTGGGGTCAAGGTCTGGTCCGTCTCCGGGCATGTCAACAAGCCAGGTGTGTTCGAGATCCCGATGGGGACTCCGTTTGCCGATCTGCTGGAGATGGCCGGCGGCATGGTTGGCGGCAAGAAGTGCAAGGCAGTGATCCCGGGTGGTACATCCTCGCCGGTCATCCCGGGCGAGATCATGCTTGAGGCCAACATGGACTATGACTCGATCGCCAAGGCAGGCACCTTCCTCGGATCGGGTGGGCTGATCGTGATGGACGAGGACACCTGTATGGTCAAGACCCTGCGTCGGGTGGCGCGGTTCTACTACATGGAGTCCTGCGGCCAGTGCACGCCATGCCGAGAAGGCACCGGCTGGCTGTCTCGCATGCTCGATCGCATCGTGGATGGCAAGGGCAGATTTGAGGATCTCGATCGCCTCGATGACGTCGCGAGCAAGATCGAAGGTCGCACTATCTGCGCCTTCGGCGACGCGGCGGCGACCCCGGTACGGAGCTTCATCAAGCATTTCCGCCCGGAGTTCGAGTACTACATCACGCATGGCCACAGCATCGTGGACCGTGCCTCCCAGGTGGCATGAGGTCGACCGTGCGAGCAGGTTTTCCGGTATGAGTAACGAGAAGATTACCTTTGAAGTCGACGGTGTGACCCTCCAGGGTAATCCTGGAGACATGCTGATCGAGGTGACCGACAAAGCGGGGATCAACATCCCGCGCTTTTGCTATCACCGCAAACTGTCGATCGCAGCCAACTGCCGCATGTGTCTGGTGGAGGTGGAGCGCGCGCCCAAGCCCTTGCCGGCTTGTTCGACCCCGATTTCCGAGGGCATGCAGGTCTCTACGCACAGCCCCAAGGCCATCAAGGCCCAGCGCTCGACCATGGAATTTCTGCTGATCAACCATCCACTTGACTGCCCGATCTGTGACCAGGGCGGTGAATGTGAGTTGCAGGACGTGGCCATGGGCTACGGTGAAGGGGTCGGCCAGTATTCCGAAGCCAAACGGGTGGTGAAGGACAAGAGCATCGGGCCATTGATTGCTACAGACATGACCCGTTGCATCCATTGCACGCGTTGTGTGCGTTTTGGCGAGGAGATTGCGGGGCTCAAGGAACTCGGCGCCACCGACCGCGGCGATCGGATGGAAATCGGCACCTATATCGCCAAGAGCGTCGTCTCAGAACTCTCGGGCAACGTTATCGACCTGTGTCCGGTCGGTGCGCTGACCGCCAAGCCGTCGCGCTACACCTTCCGTGCCTGGGATCTGGTGCAACACAAGCACCTGTCCACGCACGATGCGTTCGGCTCGAATGTTTACTTACATACACGCAAGGCACGAGTCATACGCACCGTGCCGCGCGACAACGATGCGGTCAATGAGACCTGGATTGCCGACCGCGATCGGTACGCCTATGCAGGCCTGTTCAGTGAGGATCGGCTGACTCGCCCAATGATCAAACGTGACGGCGAGTGGGTCACGGCCAACTGGGAAGAGGCCCTTGAGGCGGCTGCCCAGGGTATTCAGGCGATCGTCAATCAGCAGGGGCCGGCGGCGCTAGGTGCCCTGGTCTCGCCGAATGCGAGCATTGAGGAGCAGTACCTGACGGCACGCATCGTTCGCGGCATGGGCTCCAACAACATCGATCACCGCTTGCGCCAGACGGACTTCTCGGGTGAGGCAGATGATCCGGTCATGCCGTGGCTGGGCATGGATATCCCGGCAATTGCCGAGCTCGATGCCGGCCTGGTCATGGGCATGACCGTGCGCGAGGAAGTGCCGCTGTTCGCTCATCGACTCCGCCAGGCGGCACTGGGCAACGAGGCACAGCTGACGCTGGTGCATCCATTCAAGCAGGAGTTGATCTTCCCGGCCCGACAGATCAGCAGCCGCGTTGATGAAGGCGGCGAGCTGGGTGTGTTGTTGACGCTGGTCAAGGCGGCCGGCGGCACAATCCCGGCTGGCCTTGCGGATCATCCGCAGGCAACGGTGGAAGATGCCGATGCCATCATTGCAGAGCTCAAGCAGGGCAAGTCGACAGCAATCTTCCTGGGTGCGGTGGCGCAGAATGCAGCTGACTATGCTGCCCTGCGCGCCACAGCCGCCGAGCTGGCTCGCCTGACCGGTGCGCAGCTGGGTATCGTGTCACAGGGGGGGAATGCCGCCGGTGCCTGGCTCGCCGGTGCCGTGCCACATCGCGCCGCTGGCGGAGCGGAGGCCGTTGGCCACGGGCGGCATGCTGCCGATCTGCTGGCCGAGCCCTGCGATGCGATGATCTTGCAAGGGGTGGAGCCCGAGCACGACTCCGCTGCTGGATTGGCTGCACTGGATCGGCTGGAACAAGCGACCTGTGTCGTTGCGCTCACCAGTTACGTTACCCCGGCGATGAAGCGTTATGCTGATGTGCTGCTGCCGATGGGCACGGCGGTCGAGACGGCCGGCACCTGGGTCAATGGCGAGGGTCGCTGGCAGTCAGTCAATGGTGCTGTACGGGCGCTGGGCGAATCGCGGCCTGCTTGGAAAATACTACGGGTGCTCGGCAATCTGCTCGACCTCAATGGGTTCGACTACATGGCCGTCACCGAGGTGCGTCGCGAGATCCAGTCGCACTGCCAGGATGTCGCGCTGGAAAACAAGACCGCGCCATTCGCCCAGGCCCGCTATGAGCTGCCGGTGGCGGCAAACGAGCAGGGTGGTTATCAGCGGATCGCACCGGTAGCCATGTACGATATTGATCCGGTCATCCGCCGCTCCGCACCACTGCAGGCGACCGAAAAGGCGATGTTGCAGCGACATCTGCTGGTCAATCCGGCTGATGCCGAGCGCGAAGGCTGGGTCGATGACATGATGGTGGTGGTTGAGCAGGAAGGTGCGCGTGTCCAGCTGCCGCTACACATCGACAATGGAGTCACGCCGGGTAGCGTGGTGGTCTTCAGCGGAGCGCATGCGAGTGAGTTGCCATCCCGCGCCGGACACGTCGTCATCAAGGTAGAGGTTGTCGCATGATCACCGAATGGCTTGCTCCGGTCATCGGCTGGATGTCGCCTAACTGGCAATATCTCGTCGTTCACGTCCTGTTGACGTTCGTGATCATCATGCCGATCGTGATCGCGGTCGCCTATCTGACGCTTGCCGAACGCAAGGTGATTGGATACATGCACGTACGCATCGGCCCGAACCGGGTTGGTCCGCGCGGCATGTTCCAGCCGTTCGCGGACGTCTTCAAGTCGATGTTCAAGGAAGTCATCACGCCGACGGTCGCCAACAAGATCGTGTTCTATCTGGCCCCGATCCTGATGCTGGTAGCCGCGCTGGTCGCCTGGGCGGTGATCCCGTTCGACGACGGCTGGGTGCTCGCCGATATCAACGCGGGTCTGTTGTATGCACTGGCAATCGGAGCGGCTGGCGTTTATGGCGTCATCCTCGGCGGATGGGCTTCGAACTCCAAGTATGCCTTGCTCGGCGGCATGCGTTCGGCGGCACTCAAGGTCTCCTACGAGCTGCCCATGGGTTTTGCGCTGGTCGGCGTGGTGATGGTCGCGGGCAGCCTCAACCTGTCGGAGATCGTGCGCGGCCAGGAAGGCAGCATTCTGCATTGGTACTGGTTGCCGTTGCTGCCCTTGTTCGCCATTTACTTCATCTCCGGCGTTGCCGAGACGAACCGGGCGCCATTCGATATCAGTGAAGGTGAGTCGGAAATTGTCGCCGGCTTCCACGTCGAATACTCGGGCATGGGTTTCGCCCTGTTCATGCTGGCCGAGTACGCGAGCATGATTTTGATCTCGGCGCTAACCGCGGTGCTGTTCCTTGGTGGCTGGCTGTCGCCGTTCCAGGGGACGTTCCTCGAGTCGGTGTTCGCTTTTGTGCCGGGCATCGTCTGGTTTCTGCTCAAGATATCGGCACTGTTGTTTGTCTTCATCTGGTTCCGAGCGACGTTCCCGCGCTTTCGATACGATCAGATCATGCGGCTCGGCTGGAAGGTCTTCATCCCGGTAACGATCCTCTGGATCTTGGTGGAAGGCGTATTCCATTATTACGAACTCGGACCGTGGTTCTAAGAGGCGATGCCATGAACAGGATCAAGCACTTCTTCAAAACCTGGTTCCTCTGGGAGCTGTTCCTCGGCATGTCTGTGACCGGCAGGTACTTCTTTGGTCACAAGTACACGGTGCAATATCCGGAAGAGAAAACCCCACAGTCGCCGCGGTTTCGCGGTCTGCATGCACTACGCCGGTACGCCAACGGCGAGGAGCGCTGCATCGCCTGCAAGTTGTGCGAGGCGGTCTGCCCGGCGTTGGCAATTACGATCGATTCGGAGGAGCGTGAAGACGGCACCCGTCGCACCACTCGTTACGACATCGACCTGTTCAAGTGTATTTACTGTGGTTTCTGCGAAGAGTCCTGCCCGGTGGATTCCATCGTAGAAACCAGGGTTTACGAGTATCACTTCGAGAATCGTGGCGAGAACATCATGACCAAGGACAAGCTCCTGGAGATTGGTGATCGTCTGGAATCAGAAATTGCCGCGGATCGCCTGGCAGATGCCGCGTATCGCTAAGCGTTAATCGGTTCGGCGTGGTAACGTCTCGTCCCGCGCGGAAGACCGCAAACGAACGAAACATCGCTCAACCGGCTCAGGGGCGGGCAGCCCGCTCCCAGCAGAAGGATAGTCATGTCGCTATATCAGATCCTTTTCTACGTGTTCGCCTCGGTGGCGGTGATTGCCGCCCTGCGGGTGGTGACGGTGAAGAACCCGGTGCACGCCGCGTTGTTCCTGGTGCTGACCTTCTTTTCTACAGCGTTGGTCTGGGTGCTGATGGAGGCGGAATTTCTCGGCATCGTGCTGCTGCTGGTGTATGTCGGCGCAGTGATGGTGTTGTTCCTGTTCGTGGTGATGATGCTTGACGTCAACATCGCCGCCATGCGTGAGGGGTTCGTCAAGAACCTGCCGGTGGGCGTGTTTGTCGCCCTGGTGATGGTCATAGAGCTCGCGCTGATCGTCGGACCGGCTAGCTTCGGACTAGACATCTATCCGGCGCCGGAATTAGCTCCAGACGGGACCAACAACACCTTGGCGATCGGGTCGGTGCTGTACACCAAGTTCGTCTACCCGTTCGAGATTGCCGCGTTCATTCTTTTGCTCGCAATCGTCGCGGCGATTGCGCTGGCCCACCGTCGTCGTCCGGGCACCCTCCGTCAGGACGTTGCGGCCCAGGTACAGGTGCGGGCGGCCGATCGGATGCGCATCGCCGATCTTGATGCCGATAACACTCGTCGCGGCGAGCTATCGGGTGACTCGTCAGCCAAACAGGATAAGGAAACCTCATGATCAGCCTGTCCGAGTTCCTGCTCTTCGGCAGCCTGCTGTTTTCGATCAGCGTTGCCGGTATTTTCCTCAACCGCAAGAATGCGCTTGTGCTGCTGATGGCGGTGGAGCTGATGCTGCTCGCGGTCAACGTGAACTTCCTGGCGTTCGCGCGTTTCTGGGGCGACGTCGATGGCCAAGTGTTCGTGTTCTTTGTCCTGACCGTTGCTGCGGCAGAGGCGGCCATCGGACTGGCGATCCTGGTAACACTGTTCCGCAACCGGCGCACGATCAACGTCGGCGACCTGACCGAGATGAAGGGCTGAATCCATGGAAAAGATTTATCTTGTGGTCGTGCTCGCTCCACTGATCGCCTCGATCATTGCGGGGTTGTTCGGACGACAGGTTGGTCGCTCTGGCGCCCACTGGGTGACGATTGTCGGGGTGGCGATCTCGCTGCTGGCATCCCTGTACGCGTTCTACCTGCATGTCTTTGCTGGTCTACCGGCATTCGACGGGGCGATCTACACCTGGATGGCCTCGGATATGTTCACCTTCGAGATCGGTTTTCTGATCGACCGACTCTCGGTGATGATGATGGTGGTGGTCACGGCCGTCTCGCTGATGGTGCACATCTACACCATCGGCTATATGCGTGACGACCCTGGTTACCAGCGTTTCTTCAGCTACATCTCGCTGTTCACCTTCTCCATGCTGATGCTGGTGATGTCGAACAACTTGCTGCAGCTGTTCTTCGGCTTCGAGGCGGTGGGGCTGGTGTCCTATCTGCTGATCGGTTTCTGGTATCAGCGCGAGTCGGCAATTGCCGCCAATCTCAAGGCCTTTCTGGTCAACCGGGTAGGTGACTTCGGCTTCCTGCTGGGTATCGCGGCGATCCTGATGTACGCCGATACCCTGCATTACGCCACCTTCTTTGAGCGTCTGCCGGAATTGGCCAGCGTCACGGTCGAGTACTGGCCTGGTGTGGAGTGGTCGCTGGTGACCATGATGGCGATCCTGCTGTTCATCGGTGCGATGAGCAAATCCTCGCAGGTGCCGCTGCATGTGTGGCTGCCCGACTCGATGGAAGGTCCGACCCCGATCTCGGCACTGATCCATGCCGCCACCATGGTGACGGCGGGGATCTTCATGGTCGCTCGCTTCTCGCCGTTGTTCGAGCTCTCGGATGTCGCCTTGTCCTTCATTCTGGTCATCGGGGCGATCACCGCCCTGTCGATGGGCCTGGTCGGCATCGTGCAGAATGACATCAAGCGCGTGGTGGCGTACTCGACCCTCTCACAGCTCGGTTACATGACCGTGGCCCTGGGTGTGTCGGCATACAGCCCGGCGCTGTTCCACCTGATGACACACGCCTTCTTCAAGGCACTGCTGTTCCTGGCGGCCGGCTCGGTGATCATCGCGCTGCATGATGAGCAGGACATCCGTCGAATGGGTGGGTTGGCGAAGAAGATGCCGATCACCTTCGTTACCTTCCTGATCGGTGCGTTGGCCTTGATCGGATTTCCGGGCACCTCGGGCTTCTATTCGAAGGAGTCGATCATCGAGGCGGTACAGGCCTCGACCTTGCCGGGCGCGACCTTTGCCTACTGGGCAGTGTTTGCTGGGGTGTTCGTGACCGCGTTCTACACCTTCCGCATGTTCTTCCTAGTGTTCTTCGGCGAGCCGCGCATGAGCCGCGAGGAGTACGGCCAGGTCAAGGAGACGCCGAAGGTGGTCACCGTGCCGTTGATGCTGCTGGCGATCCCGTCGCTGATCGTGGGCTTCCTCGTGATCGAGCCGCTGCTCTTTGGCAGCTACTTCGACGATTCACTGCGGGTGCTGGCGACACACGGCGCGATGGCGGCGATCGAGAGCCAGTTCAATGGTGCCTGGGCGATGTTTGTCCACAGCTGGGTCACACCGGTGGTCTGGATGGCGTTCGGTGGTGTGGCCCTGGCGGCGGTGATGTACCTCGGCCTGCCGAAAGCCCTGCCGCCGCTGTTCGCTCGTGTGTTCGCCTGGCCCAAGCGGGTCCTCGAAGAGGGCTATGGTTTTGATGCCTTCAACGACGCGGTCATCGCTCGTGGCTCGCGTCTACTGGGCCGCGGTTTGTGGCAGATCGGTGATGTGCGCGCCATTGATGGCTTCCTGGTCAACGGCTCAGCCGCGGTGGTGGGTTATATGGCCCGTACCTGGCGGCTGGTCCAGACCGGCTACCTCTACCACTACGCTTTCGTCATGATCCTCGGCCTGATTGGGCTGATGACCTGGATCGTGTTCGTCGGTACCTGATTGACACCCTCTAGATAACAAGCGAAGGATAACGGTCCTATGTCCACCTCTTGGCTCGATTCCTGGCCAATACTGAGCCTGCTCGTCTGGTTGCCGATCGTGGCGGGTCTTGCCGTGATGCTGTTTGGCAACCAACGGGCACGCGCTGCCCGCTGGTTCGCCCTGGTCGTGTCCATGGTGGTCTTCGTGATCAGTCTGGGGCTGATCGTCGGCTTCAACACGCAGACCGCGGCGATGCAGTTCACTGAGCATCTGGCGTGGATCCCGGCCTTTGGCATCAATTACGCCCTGGGCGTCGATGGCATCTCGATGCCGCTGCTGGTACTGACCACCTTCACCACGGTCCTGGTGATCGTGTCGGCCTGGGAGGTGATCAAGGACAAGGCGCACCAGTATCTGGCGGCCTTCCTGATCATGGAAGGGATGATGAACGGCACCTTTGCCGCGATGGATGCCATCGTCTTCTACTTCTTCTTCGAAGGCATGCTCATCCCGATGTTCATCATCATCGGGATCTGGGGTGGGCCGCGCCGAGTCTACGCGACCATCAAGTTCTTCCTGTACACCTTCCTCGGCTCGGTGTTTATGTTGGTCGCGCTGATCTACATGTACTTCCAGTCCGGCAGCTTCGCGATTCCCGCCTTGCATTTGCTGCCGTTGACGCTGACCGAGCAGATCCTGATCTTCCTGGCTTTCCTGATCGCCTTCGCGGTCAAGGTGCCGATGTGGCCGGTCCATACCTGGCTGCCGGACGCCCACGTCGAGGCGCCCACTGGCGGCTCGGTGATCCTGGCGGCGATCATGCTCAAGATCGGTGGCTACGGTTTCTTGCGCTTCTCGTTGCCGATGACCCCGGATGCAGCGGCCGAACTCGACTGGCTGATGATTCTGCTCTCACTGGTGGCGATCGTCTATATCGGCTTCGTGGCGATGATGCAGTCGGACATGAAGAAACTGGTCGCCTACTCGTCGATTTCCCACATGGGTTTCGTCACCCTGGGGATGTTCGTGATCTTCATGATTGTCGCCAATCCAGCCAACACCTCGGCCAGCGGCGCGACACTGGCGCTTGAAGGCGCGATGGTGCAGATGATCTCGCACGGCTTGATCTCTGCCGGTCTGTTTTTCGCCATTGGCGTGCTTTATGACCGGCTGCACAGTCGCGAAATCTCGGTCTACGGTGGGGTGATCAACACCATGCCGTGGTTCGGCGGGCTGGTGGTGCTGTTTGCCATGGCGAACGTGGCGCTGCCAGGCACCGCCGGTTTCATCGGTGAGTTCATGATTGTCCTGGCCGCCTTCAAGGCCAGCTTCTGGATCGCGCTGGTCGCCGCACTGTCCGTGATCATCGGCGCTGCCTACACCTTGTGGATGATCAAGCGTGTGATTTTCGGCGCAGTGCAGAACGAGGGCGTGAAGAAACTCAGCGATCTCAATTTCCGCGAGGCTTGGGTGCTGGGCACACTCGCGTTCCTGATTGTGTTGATCGGCGTTTGGCCGAATCCGCTGGTCGAGGTGATGCACGCCTCGATCGAGAACCTGGCGCAACAGGCGCTGACCACCAAGTTGTAAGACGTTCCCTATGACACTCGCCTCACTGAATCTGCAACCGGTCCTGCCCGAAATCGTCCTGGCGGCGATGGCCTGCGTGATCTTGCTTATTGACCCGTTCCTGCCCCGGCGCGGGCCGACGGTCAGCTACGCACTCACTCTGCTGACACTGGCCGCACTATTCGTCATCACCTTGGTGCAGATGGACGGTACGGTGCGGATGAGCTTCGACGGCATGGTGGTCAACGACCCGATGGCCGATCTCATGAAGCTGACCGTGTACGTGTTGGTGGCTGCCGTGCTGATGATGTCACGGACCTATCTGCGCCAGCGGGGGATCGACAAGGGCGAGTACTACATGCTGGCCCTGTTCGGTGTGCTCGGGATGATGATCACCATCTCCTCGAACCACTTGCTGCTGCTCTTCCTGGGTCTTGAGCTGCTTTCGCTGGCGATGTATGCGATGACCGCATTCAAGCGTGATGACGGCCGGGCCTCGGAGGCGGCGATCAAGTACTTCATTCTCGGTGCACTGGCCTCGGGCATCATGCTCTATGGCATGTCGCTGCTCTATGGGGTGACCGGTGAGCTGACACTGACGTCGATTGCACACAGCGTGGCGGCCGGCGAGGGCTCTCTGGCACTCAAGGCGGCCGTGGTGATGATCGTGGCCGGCGCGGTGTTCAAGATGGGTGTGGCGCCGTTCCACATGTGGCTGCCGGACGTCTATGATGGCGCGCCGACGGCGGTGACGCTCTATCTCGCCGCAGCGCCGAAGATTGCAACGCTGGCGTTGCTGATGCGTCTGCTGGTCGACGGCATGGGGCCGCTGTTCTCCGACTGGCAGCCGGTCCTGATCGTGGTGGCGATGCTGTCGATGGCGATCGGTAACGTGATTGCGATCGCCCAGACCAGCTTCAAGCGGATGTTGACCTACTCGACCATCAGTCACGTCGGCTTCATCCTGCTGGGTCTGCTGGCTGGCACCAGCGAAGGCTATGCCGCAGCACTGTTCTACACCATCGCCTATGCCGTCATGACTGTTGGCGGCTTCGGCATTATCCTGCTGCTGGCTCGCCAGGGCTTTGAGGCCGAGGATCTTGCCGATCTCAAGGGCCTAAATGACCGCAGCCCGGTGATGGCCTTCGCCTTCCTGCTGTTGATGTTCTCGATGGCGGGTATTCCCTTCACCTTCGGCTTCTGGGCCAAGCTGGCGGTGCTGCAGGCGATCGTAGGGGTCGGCTTGTGGTGGCTGGCGATCTTCGCGGTGATCACTGCGGTGATCGGGGCGTTCTACTACCTGCGGGCCGTGAAAATGGTCTATTTCGACCAGCCCGAGGACAGCTCGCCCATCGAGGCCGATATCAATGTACGCGGCGTAATCGCACTAAGTGGTGCGGCGATGCTGATCTTCGGCCTGTATCCGACCGGGTTGACCGTGCTGACGGCTGGCGCGTTCGGCCTGTAACCCGCGCTTAGCGCACGAGGTTTTCATGATTGCCGACTGGATCGTTATTAGCTATTTGATTGGGCTGTTCGTCCTGGCGAACCTGCCGTTCGTCAATCAGCGACTGTTCCTTCTGATTCCAGTGGCGGCACCGGGGCGACAGAAATCGTTCTGGTGGCGCATTGTCGAATGGCTGGCCTACTACGTGATCGGCATCGGGGGCGGCATCTACCTCGAGTACGCCATCGGTGGAGTCGAATCGAAAGGCTGGCAGTTCTGGGCGATCACCGCCTGCGTCTTTGCCGTGTTTTCGGTGGTGGGCTTTATCTGGCAGTACCAATTGCGTAAGTATCTGCAAATCTGATCGACTCGTAGAGCGGTCCAGCCAGGGATCGATCTGGCTGGTACAAAAAAGGCGGCCCGCATGGATCACGTGGGCCGCCTTTTTTATTGTGCAGGATTGCTGGTTTACATCTGCCCGAGAAGACGCCGGGTGGCATCGACATAGCGGCGGCGCTGGAACAGCAGTCGCCAGCGGCGACCACCCACTTGATCGAACAGGATGGCCGCCCGCACAGCAGCCAACAACAGGGCGCGGATGGTGGCGGAGATCGACAGGTCCTCAAGGTGATGCTTCTCACCATTGATGACGAACTTCTGCGGTAGCTGGCTGAGCGTGCTGCGATAGAGATTGTTGAGATCCGACATCAGGCCCGGATCCGCGCCGTGCTGCTGATGGCTGGCCTTCAGCTCCTGTAGGCGGCGGGAGAGGGTCTCGCCCATGTCCGCGTCGGCGCGAAATGCCTTGGTAAGGGCGAACAGGGTCACTGCGTAACGGGTGAGCTCGAGGTCACGTGGTGCGCGCGAGTTGCCGGTGAGCAGTTCGTCCAGCCGCCGCAGGCCGAAGCGGACTCCGGACAACCCAGCGAAGACGCTCGCTGTGTCGGGTGCGTCAAAGGCGAACAGCGAGCCGATGCTGGCCTCGAATGCATCCTGGTCGGCCACGCGCCCCTCGTAGGCGAGCGTCTGGATCAGCTGGAGGGCCTGGGTCATTGCCGCCATGGCGATGAGTTGATCGTCGATATCTCGAGCCATCGAACAGTGGAGTCCTTAACGGTTGGGGGTCAGTGGTCGGGCAAGGCGCGGGTGATTACCGCGCCGCCCAGGCACACCGGGCCATCATAGAACACGATCGACTGACCGGGGGTGATGGCCCGTTGCGGCACCTCGAAGGTGGCGACCAGGCGGTCGCTGTGTTGCTCGATACTCACTGCCTGGTCAGGCTGACGGTAGCGGATCTTGGCGGTCAGCGGCCGGTCGCTCGGTGGCGGCTCGATCCAGTGGATCTGTTCAGCCTCCAGCCGCCGGGCGAACAGGGCCGGGTGGTTCTTTCCTTGCGCGACCAGCAGCGTGTTGCGCTCGAGATCTTTGCCCACCACATACCAGGGCGCCTCGCCATGCGACTTCAAGCCGCCAATCCCGAGCCCCTGGCGTTGGCCGATGGTGTGATACATCAAGCCCTGGTGGTTACCGATCTGTTCGCCGCCAAGCGTCTTGATCGGCCCCGGCTGGGCTGGCAGATAGGTCTTGAGGAAGTCGGCGAAACGTCGCTCGCCGATAAAGCAGATCCCGGTCGAGTCCTTCTTGTCCGCCGTGATCAGATCATGCGCGGCCGCAATCTCGCGCACCTGCGTTTTTTCCAGCTCGCCGATCGGAAAGTAGGCCGAGCCGATCTGTTCGCGGGTCAGGGCGTGCAGGAAGTAACTCTGGTCCTTGTTCGGGTCAAGCCCGCGCCCCAGACGTGGGCCGTCAGGTCCTTCGAGCCGACGGGCGTAATGACCGGTCGCGATCGCCTCCGCCCCGAGCGAGCGGGCATGATCGAGAAAGGCGCGGAACTTGATCTCACGATTGCAGAGAATGTCCGGATTGGGGGTGCGCCCGGCCTGGTATTCCTGCAGAAAGTGCTCGAACACGCGATCCCAGTATTCGGCGGCGAAGTTGACGTAGTGGAGCTCGATGCCGAGCTTGTCGGCCACGGCCATCGCGTCGAGCATGTCCTCCTTGGCGGCACAATACTCCTCGTCGTCATCGCCTTCCCAGTTCTTCATGAACAGGCCTTCGACCTGATAGCCGGCCTCTTTCAGAAGCAGGGCGGCGACCGACGAGTCGACGCCGCCGGACATGCCCACCATGATGCGCGGCGCCTCGCCCAAAGCGTCTATCGGAGCGGCGGGAATGAGTTGGTCGAGTGTCGAGTCGGTCATATCAAGTCGGTTGTTGGATCGAGCGCAGCAGGTCGAGGGGGTAGCGCTGCCCCCGTTCAAAATCTCGGAGTGCAGCATGGACGAACGGTGAGCGCGGCGGGATGGCCGAGCGTTCGATGGCCTGGCGGCTCATGAAGTGCGTGGCGAGGATACCCTCGTCCAGTGGTTTGTCATCGGGTGCCGCCCCGATCTCGCCGATGATGGCCACCCGCAGCACGCGTGGGCCGCGGCCGGGGTTGTCATGGTACAGGCCGAGCAGTTCGGTGGGCTCGAAGCGGAAGCGGGTCTCCTCACGCACCTCGCGGATCACCGCCTCGATCAAGGTCTCGCCGGGCTCGACATGGCCGGCCGGCTGGTTGAGGTAGCGCTGGCCGTCGACGCGCTCCTCGATGATCAGATACTGGTCGCCTCGGCGGATAATGCCGGCGACGGTCAGCGCGACGAGTGGTCGGTCGATCAATGTAGGCATAAGGCTCAGTATATCGTCCATGGTCGGATGGCGTGGCCAAGTTGGCTCAACTGTCCAATTGGCGGCGGGCCTTCCATTCGTAGAGCAGGTCCAATGCTGCCTTGGCGGTGAGCTCGTCCGGGTTCAGATCGTCGAGGGCTTCGAGCAGCGGGTCAGGCTCGGGTTCAGCGGGCATCGGGGCCGGCTCGGTCGCAAACAGATTGAGCTGCGGTGTCGCAGTCCCGACATGGGACTGTCGCTCGAGATTTTCAAGCAGTTGGCGCGCCCGCCGGATGGTGGGGCGGGGCAGCCCGGCCAGTTTGGCGACGTCGATACCGTAACTCTGGTTGGCCGGGCCGTCCTTCACGCCATGAAGGAAGACGAGCTCGCCCTGGTGGGTAATCGCGTCGAGGTGGACGTTCATCAGCGCCTCGAACTGCTCGGCGAGCTGGGTGAGCTCGAAGTAGTGGGTGGCAAATAGCGTCATCGAGCAGTTTTTGCTTAAAAGATGCTCGGCCACTGCCCAGGCCAGTGCCAATCCGTCAAAGGTCGAGGTGCCACGACCGATCTCGTCGATCAGCACCAGCGAACGGTCGGTGGCGTGATGCAGGATCTCGGCGGTCTCGGTCATTTCAACCATGAAGGTCGAGCGGCCCGAGGCCAGATCGTCGGAGGCGCCGATGCGGGTGAAGATCCGGTCGATCGGGCCGATAGTGGCGGCGCTCGCCGGCACATGGGCACCGGTGTGCGCCAGCAGCACGATCAGGGCGGTCTGGCGCATGTAGGTCGACTTGCCACCCATGTTCGGCCCAGTGATCAAGAGCAGGCGTCGGTCCGGGCCCAGGGCGGTGTCATTGGGGACGAATACCGTCTTGCTGTTGGCCTCGACCACCGGGTGGCGGCCTTGCTCGATCTCGACGCCGACCTCGTTCCAGAAACGGGGTGCGACCCACTGCTGGCGCTCGGCCACATCGGCCAAGGCGGCGAGGGTGTCGAGATCGGCGAGGGCATCGGCACGTCGGCGCAGTTCGGCCTGGCTGCTCGTCAACTGCCGCAGCAGCTCGTTGAAGCACTCGCGCTCGCGTCCCAAGGCCTTGTCACGGGCAGTCAGCACCTCCTGTTCGAAGTTCTTGAGGGTATCGTTGCTGTAGCGTTCGACCGACTTCAAGGTCTGGCGGCGGGTGAAGGACTCGGGCATGCGGGCCGCCTGGCTGCGGGGCACCTCGAAGTAGTAGCCGTGGACGCGGTTGTAGGCGAGCTTCAGATTCTCGATGCCTGACTGCCGGCGGGCATCCTCCTCCATGGCAGTCAGGGTCACATCGGCCCGTTCGGACAGCCCGCGCAGGCGGTCGAGCTCCTCATCGAAGCCATTTGCGATCACCCCACCGTCACGCAGCCAGACCGAGGGCTTATCGGCGATGGCCGCCTCGAGCAATTCGCGCACCTCGGGCAGATCGGCAAGATTCTCGACCAGGTCGAGCAGCAGCGGCTGTTGGCAGGCGGCCAGCGTATCGGTCAGGGTCGGGAGCTGATGCAACGAATCGCGCAGGGCGGCCAGATCCCGCGGCCGGGCGGTGGCCAGCACGATGCGGGTGGTGATTCGCTCGATGTCATTGACCTGACGCAGGGCCTCGAACAGTGTAGTGGGCAGGTCGCGCTCGCGCAGCTCGCTGATCGCCTGGTGACGGGCGGCCAACCGGTCATGATCACGTAGTGGCCGAGCCAGCCATTCGCGCAGCCGCCGAGCGCCCATGCCGGTAGCGGTACGATCGAGCAGGCCGATCAGCGCCCCATCCGCACGACCTTGGCTGTCCTCGAACAGTTCCAGATGGCGGCGGGTATGCACGTCGAGGAGCAGGGCATCGCTGCTCTGCTCGACGGCCAGCCCGTCGATGTGGCCGATGTGGGTCTTTTGTGTGTCCTGGACGTACTGCCACAAGGCGCCGGCGGCCCCTAGGGCGGCATCCAACGCCTCGCGCTTGTCCGCATGTACACCGAAACCGGCCAGATCGTGGGTGCCAAATTGCGTGCAAAGCTGTTCGACGGCCGTGTCTGCGGCGAAATGCCAGATCGGCCGTTCGCGGGCCAGCCCATCGTCGCCGAACTGTCCGTCGGTCAGGGTCTCGAGAGTAACGCCTTCGGGCAGCAGCAGCTCGCGTGGGTCGATACGCGCCAGTTCCGTGGCCAGCTCGTCGGCGCCTGCGGGGGCCATGATGGCGAAGCGCCCGCTCGACAGGTCAAGATGCGCCAGGCCGAAATGCTCCCGGCCGCGGTGGCGCTGCCAGTTGACTGCTACCAGACGGTGCGCCTGACGTTGCTCGAGTAGCGCCTCGTCGGTGACCGTGCCCGGCGTGACGACCTTGACCACCTCGCGCTTCATCGGTCCCTTGGCTTGCACCTCGCCGACCTGTTCGCAGATCGCCACCGACTCGCCTGCCTTGAGCAGGCGGGCGAGGTATGATTCGTAGGCATGGGCCGGCACGCCGGCCATCGGGATCGGTTCGCCGGCCGAGTTGCCACGTTGGGTCAGTGTCAGGTCGAGCAGGCGGGCAGCGTGGCGCGCATCCTCGAAGAACAGTTCGTAGAAGTCGCCCATCCGATAGAACAGCAGTACATCCGGATAGTCTTGTTTGATACGGAGAAACTGCTGCATCATGGGCGTATGCGCAGCGAGGCGATCGGTCTCTCCGCTCTGATCTGAGCTTATCTGGGGCTGTGTCGTCATGCGGCGTATTGTAACCAAGGGCAGGCGCTCCGGGGCAGCCAGCAGGGTAGGGCCACGCAATGAGGCCAGGTAATGGGATCAGGCGATGAGCGCCGAGAGATGGGTGCTAAGCGATGAGTGAACAAGAAGGTGATCACGAGCAGGTACCGCCAAGCTGGTCGGCTGATGAGCAGCTGACCACCAACGGCACGGGGCGTGCCGTCTGTGTCGAATCTCTTGGCAAGGCGCTCAAGGTGCACGGGTTTCGGCTTGCGGTAGCCGAGTCCTGCACTGGTGGACTGCTGGCTGCGACACTCACCGACCAGCCCGGTATTTCTGCCTGGTTCGAGGGTGGCTGGATTACCTACAGCAATCGGGCCAAACAACGCGATCTTGGCGTGCCCGCGACGTTATTCACCGAAGTCGGCGCGGTCTCGGAGGAAGTGGTCACCGCCATGGCCGAAGGGGCGCTCACACGCGCCGAGGTGGAATACGCCATCGCGATCAGTGGCGTGGCGGGTCCAGGCGGCGGCAGTGAGGCCAAGCCGGTCGGCACCGTCTTTATCGGTTGGAGCCACCAGTCGGGGGAAACGCCTGATGGCAGCCGCCCGGGGCAGTTGGAAACCTTTGTCGCCCGCTTCCGTTTTCCCGGCGACCGGCTGGCGGTGCGTGAGGCGGCTGTCGACGTGGCCCTGCGCGGGTTGTGCGCTCACTTGGCCGGTGAGACATGGGACGAGGCCTCGGCCGCCAATTGGTCCGAGTCCTTCTGGCCGGAGGCCGGCCTCAAGCTTTAAGGAAGCTCTGCACTGCCCGGAGCGAACCGCAGGCCGACGAGAAACACGAGGAACGCCACAAGCCGTGAATATCGACCCCGCGACCAACCGGCTGGACTCCGTCCCCTACATAGCCTCGCCCAACTGCGATGCCCGCCCGCGTGATGAGCGAATCGAGCTGGTAGTGGTGCACGGCATATCGTTGCCGCCGGGCGAATTCGGCGGTGATGCTATCGAGCGGTTTTTCACCAATCGGCTCGACCCGACGGAACATCCGTATTTCGAGACGATTCACGACTTGCGGGTCTCCGCCCATCTGGTGATCTATCGTGATGGTTCCATACAGCAGTTCGTGCCCTTCGATCGCCGCGCCTGGCACGCGGGCAACTCGCGTTTTGGTGAGCGAAGCCGCTGCAATGACTTCTCCATCGGCATCGAACTCGAGGGCACGGACACTGAGCGGTACACCGCCGTGCAGTACGAGCGGCTGGGCCAGGTGTTGGCGGCGATCAAGAAATGCTATCCGTCGATCCATGCCGTGCGGGGACACAGCGACATTGCCCCGGGACGAAAGACGGATCCTGGCCCGGCCTTCGACTGGGGGCATCTGGTCTCCCGGCTGCCTGAGGGGCTGTCGCTGGCATGATGACTGATCCATCCGACTCAAACGAAGGGACATTCGCGCGATGAAACTACTGGCCCTGATCCTGGCACTTACCGTCGATCGTTTCCTGGAGTTCTTCCAGCGCTGGCGTGCCGAGCGTTGGCCGCAACGCGGCACCGTGGAGGTGTTCGAGACATTGGCCGGAATGATTGGCGCAACCGCGGCTCGGTTACTCGTCTGGCTGCTGCTGCCGGTTTTGCTGTTCGCCTGGCTGGGGCTGGGCAACGACGGGGTCATTGGCTGGCTGGTTGCCGTCGTGGTGCTCCTGCTGGTGATCACCCCACGCAACACCGCCGAGATCAGCCGGCAGTTGTTGGATGCCGCGGCCCGCGATGATCTTGAGGTTGTGCAGTCGGCACGGCGGGTGCTGTTTGAGGGCACACCAGTCGATCCGGCTAGCGCGACCACGCGCCAGACCGGCGAGCGCATCATTGTGCTCGCCTTCAGTGAATGGTTCCTGGTGCTGTTCTGGTTCGTGCTCGCCGGCCCGGCTGGAGCCTTGTTGTATCGACTGACCGAGTGGTTGGCTCAGACGCCGGATCCGGGCGAACAGGGTGAGCCGTCCGCATTGCGCGGCTGGCAGAGCAAAGTCCATGCCTTGTTGGTACTGCCGGCCGCGCCCGTATTTACCGTACTGATGCTGCTGGCTGGCTCATTCCAGCGTGGACTGAATGCCTGGTGGCGTGACGAGGCCCTGGGGCATGAGCAGGGCGCGCTGGATGTCTGGGAAGCCGGCTCGATTGGTCTGATCGCCCGGGTCGGCCATGCGGCCATCGATATCGAGCGGGCCGACGAATGCCTCGATGAAGCCGCCTGTCTCGCCGATCAGCGGATCTGGTACCAGGCGGCCCATGCCATCGTCCTGCGGGTCCTGTTGTTCAGCCTGGCGCTGGTTGCCGTGCTCATGCTGATCGGCTGGGTGGCTTGAGGGTGGGGCCAAGCATCCGGCAGGACGGATACAACCGTGACCAGTGGCCCTGCTCACCGGCCATTCGTACCAGTAGGTGCGCCTTCTGGCGCGATGTGCAGACAATGGCCTCTACAGCTGCCATGCTCGGGCTGTCACCACCAAGGAGTGTGCGCTGCGATGAAACCTCAACAATTGATAGGGCTCGGCCTGCTGGTACTGGGGCTCATTCTGCTCTTTTTCGGTTATCAGTCCTCCCAAGGGCTGGATGATCAGGTCACCGAAGCGCTTACCGGCGAATATACCGACAGCACCATGTTTTACTGGATTGCTGGTGCGGTAAGTGCCGTGGTCGGTGTGGTGATGCTGGCCATCGGCCGGAAATAATCGGCCGGCTAATTACCGGACATCTGAATTGCCGGACGTCTGAGCGGCCCGGCACAGCGTGGCTACCCATGCTGCGGTTTTTCGGGGCCGCTCAGTCTGGTATGAAAACAGTGCTGTGCCCGGGCCGAACCGTTTGCTGCTTGAGCGCTGGCACAGGTCCGCGGCTCGACACATCCGGCCGTCTGCCGATAAAAAGCATTTTCAGGCGCGCCAGATTGTCGTCTTGCGCGCATGTTGTCGATCCCGACGTATTCGACCGCGATGATCCACGGCGGTAGTATCCGTTTCGTTATCCAAACAGCCCCACCAGGGGGCTGCAGCACAAATCAATAGACGAGATTCATGATCAAGAGCACCCGACTGGACCTGATACGTCACGGTGAGCCCGTTGGCGGGCGTCGTTTTCGCGGCGATGCGGTGGATGACCCACTGAGCCCGACCGGTTGGCAGCAACTCGAGCGTCGCATCCAGGCGCTCGAGGAACAGGGCATGGCGGATTGGGACGTGATCGCCACCTCGCCGATGGCTCGCTGCCATGGTTTTGCCGCCGGCCTTGCCATGCGGCGTGGACTGGAACTGGTGGTCGAACCGGACCTGCGCGAGATCGGTTTCGGTCCTTGGGAAGGCCTGCGCATGGCCGAGGTCGCCGAACGCTACCCCGAGTTGCACGCCGCCTTTCTCGACGACCCGGTCAGTGGCCGGCCGCCGGACAGCGAAGCCATGCCCGACTTCTTCGAGCGCGTTTTTCGTGGGCTTGAGCGGCTGGAGGCCAATCATGCCGGGCAGTCCATTCTGCTTCTCTCGCATGCGGTCGTCATGCGCGCGGCCTGTGGCTGGGTGCTGGGTGCGCCCATGGCGGTCGTCGGGCGGATGGAAACGGAATACGCCTCGTGGCTATCGATTCAGAACAGCGAGCGGGGCCGCCGCCTGCTGGCGCTGGATAACAGCCGGCTCGGTGAGGACAGCTGATGCCGGTAACGGCCCGTCCTTCACTTGAAGTCGATCTGCTCGGTCTGCAACCGCGTGATGCCCCGCCAGAGTCAGACAGCGGCTTCTCCGCGCCGACCTGGACCTGGCCCGAGGAGATGGGCCAAGAGATAGGCCAGGGGGTGGACCAGAAAGAGGACAACACGGATCGACCGCTGCCGCGGCTCCTATCCGGCCGCTTCGTCGCTCCGGCCAAAGCCGCTCCAGTAGATGCTGCAGAGGCTGATTGCCGGCACGATGATCCTGACCGGCAGGCACTGGCTGCACTGGATGACAACTCGTTTTCGGAAATCGACGCGCTCAGCCGCGCCCTGGGTGACTGGCTATTGGCTGGTGGCAGCCGGGACAATTTCTGCAAACAGGTATCGAGCTGGCGTGAGGAGGGTTTCAGCCGGCTGCTCTGCTTTGACCCCGTGCACCTGAAGGCCGAGACCGACCACGCCATTACCCTGGGCCCGCGTTTTTTGGGGCTGAGCGACGAGGAATTCGACCGATTGCTGGGTGAGATGAATGTCTGGCTGGCGACCGATGGCATGCGGATCGAACGTATTGGCCGGCAAAGCTATCTGCTGGCAAGGGTGAGTGACGATGGCCTGGGGCCGGCCGCAAGCTCCCTGCAACGCGCCGGCGCCCCGCTGGCCTGTCTGCTGAATCGTAATGCCGGCGTGTTTCTCGACGAGCGCCACAGCGAACCGATCCTGCGCCAGTGGCTTACCGAAGTGCAGATGTGGCTCTATCCGCAGCCGTTTAACGATGTACGGGCGGCCGGCGGTCGGCCGATCCTGAACAGTTTCTGGCCACATGGCATGACCGAGCTGACAGCCGATCTGCCGGTTGCCGCATCGTCCGAGGCCTTGATCATCAGCGATTCACCCGCCGTGTTGGCCCATCACGCCGCGGTCGCCTGGCATTCGGATTTGATCGAGGCAAGGGACGCGACGATTGAGGCGGCGATCGAAGCGGGCCGACCGTTACGGCTGCTGCTGACCGAACTTGCCTGGTGCCGACTGGAAGGCGATCTGGGGGGATTCCATCAGGAGCTGGAGCGTGTCGATGCCTGGTTGGCCGGTCTGCTGGCGCGGAAGCCACACCTGTCCGTCACGCTGACTGACGGGCTGGGCGGTGTCTGGCGGGCCGAGTCGCGCCTGGCGGGGGTCTGGCGGGGGCTCGTCGCCCGGTGGCGGCGATGACGACCGTCAAGACGCACAAGACGGCCAGTCGGTTGGGGTTGGCGGCGATCCGCCGTCGCCCGGAGCCGGGGGCAGTCCCGGCGCTCGGGCAGTTGAACCGGCGTCTCGCCCGCGTGCTGGCAAGCCGTGGGATCCGCGATGCCTCACAACTCGATCATGGCCTCGCGGCCATCTTGCCACCGGCTGGCTTGCCGGACCTTGAGCAGGGCGCCGCCCTGGTCGCCGACGCGGTGCAGCGCGGGCAGGCCATCTTGGTGGTCGGCGATTTCGACGCGGACGGGGCCACTGCCACCGCACTGTGCCTGCGCGCCTTGACGGCGATGGGTGCTTCGACGGTGAATTTCCTGATTCCGGATCGTCAGCGCCACGGCTACGGTCTCAGTCCGGCACTGCTTCAGGAGTATGGCCAGGGGCATGGCAAGGTACCGAGCCTGATCCTGACGGTCGACAATGGCGTCTCGGCCCACGCGGGTGTGGCTGCGGCCAAGGCACTGGGCAGCGTGGTGGTGGTGACGGACCATCACCTGCCCGGCGAGACGCTCCCGCCAGCCGATGCCATCGTCAACCCCAACTGTCCCGGGGCCACCTTCGGCTCGCCGGCACTCGCCGGCGTGGGCGTGGCCTTCTACCTGCTGGCGGCCGTGCGTGCCGAGCTGGACCGCCGTGGCTGGTTTGCTCGTCGAGAACGGCCCAATCTTGCCAACTGGCTGGACCTGGTAGCGCTAGGAACGGTCGCCGATGTGGTTGATCTGGATGACAACAACCGCCGCCTGGTTGCTCAGGGGCTGGCTCGCATCCGTGCCCACCAATGCGCACCGGGCATCCTGGCGCTGTTTGCCGCCGCTGGCCGAGACCCGCGCGAGGCCCAATCGCGGGATTTGGGGTTTGCCATCGGCCCGCGGCTGAATGCCGCCGGGCGGCTGGAGAACATGCGCCTTGGGGTCGAGTGCCTGCTCGCTGACGACCCGGCCGATGCACGCCGGCTGGCCAGCGAGCTCGATCGCATCAACCGCGAGCGCCGTTCGGTGGAGCGCGACATGCTCGATATCGTGGCGACCGACCTTGAGCGGGCGCTGGGCGGGCAGGGCGATGTGCCACCAATGCAGGCGAATGACTGGGTGCGCTTTGACCCCGGTTTCCACCCGGGCGTGATCGGCATCGTCGCCGGACGGCTGAAAACACGCTGGGTGCGCCCGGTGTTCGTCTTTGCCCCGGCCGAAGTCGATAGTGACGGGCAATTGCTCAAGGGCTCCGGTCGCTCGATTCCCGGCATCCACCTGCGTGACCTGCTGGCCGAGATCGACGCCCGACATCCCGATCTGATTACCGGCTTCGGCGGCCATGCCATGGCCGCGGGATTGTCGCTTGGCGCCGATCGTCTTGAGGCGTTTCGCCAAGCCTTTGCCGAGGTGATTGCTCGGTTCGCAGAGCGCCTGCCCGATGGCCGTGAAGTGCTGACCGACGGCCCGCTTGCCCCGGAGGACTTTCAGCTCGACTTCGTCGAGGCGCTCGATCAGCACGGGCCCTGGGGAACCGGCTTTCCCGAACCGTTGTTCGACAATCTGTTCGAGGTGATCGACAAGACCGCGCTCAAGGACGGCAAGCACTGGCGCCTGAATGTGCGTCCTGAGGGGGCCGCCGATGCCCGGCCGCTGGAGGCTATCTGGTTCAATACCCCCGATCCGCTGCCGCCGGGCCGGCTCTGGCAGATCGCCTATCGACCCGTCATCGATACCTTCCGTGGCCAGCGGCGTCTCAAACTGTTCGTCGAGACGGCCCTGCCTGTTCCAGGTGGTGGCAAACCTGACTTCTGATCAGAACGGGAACACCAACAGCGTGAGCGCGATCACCACCAGTGAATAGATAATGGTAAGGCACCCCAGCCTGGATTGTGGAGTTGCACTCCACACCCGGCGAGTGCAACTCGCTGCTCCCCAAAGACGCGGTGCCTGCTCTGGCCTGTCATCCATCCACCCTGTCGGGCGGATTGTCGGGCTAAAGCCCGACCCACAGGGGTTGGTGCCAGGTTTGTACCGAAGCGGCCTGTGGGTTGGGCTGTCAGCCCAACGGTCGGCCGGCAGGCCGACTTCCTCTACAGCCGGTTCCGCCAATTTCCATCCACCCTGTCGGGCGGATTGTCGGGCTAAAAGCCCGACCCACAGAAGCCATTGGATCGTGGAGTTGCACTCCACGCACAGCGAGCTCAACTCGCTGGAACAGGCCTGATCAGAATGGGAACACCAACGGCGTAAGCACGATCACCACCAGCGAGTAGATGATGGTGACGGGAACGCCGGCCCGGACGTAATCGTTCATCCGGTATCGCCCCGGTGAGTACACCATCAGATGAGTCTGATAACCGTAAGGCACCAGGAAGCAGGCGCTGGCTCCAAACGCGACCGCCATGATGAAGGGCATCGGGTCCACCCCGAACGCCAGCGCGGTTGACCAGGCCAGCGGGAAGGCCAGTGCGGCGGCCGCATTGTTGGTGACGGTCTCGGTCAGCATTACGGTGAGCAGGTAGCTGCCGATGAAGGCGGCATAGACCCCATGCTCGTGGAAGGCCCACTGCATGAACGTGGCCACCAGCTGAGCGCCTCCCGATGTCCCCATCGCTTCGGCCAGCGTCAGCGCCGAACCGATGATCAGGAACAGTTCGAACGGGAATCGTCGGCGCAGTTCGGCAGCACGCAGGACGCGGAAGGTCAGCAGGGCGCCCAGCAGGCCGAGTAGCCCGTGGAACAGTGGCAAAATGCCGGTTGCAGCCAGAGCGATCACGCCAAGAAACCCCGTCAAGGTCAACGTGCTGGCGCGTGGAGTCAGCCTGGGCTGCTGGAAGCCGCCGCTGAGCAGATGGAAGTTGCGGTCGATGTTTCGGTGCTGGGCGAAGTCCGACCCCGTGGCCAGCAGCAGGCAGTCGCCGACCCGCAGGGGAATACGGCCCAGCTGGCCGGTCAACCGCTTCTCACCGCGGCGGATGCCGACCACGCCGGCATTGAACATCGCGCGGAAATCGACTTCCTGCAGCGTCTTGTTGGCCAGCTCCGATTCGTTGGCGATGACCACCTCGACCAGGTTGGTCGTGAGCAGGTCATCTACCCGGTTGCCGAACAGGGTCAGGCCGGGGAAGCGCTGCAAGGCCTGAACCTTCTCGATCTCGCCGGTAAAGATGAGCACGTCGCAGGGTTCGATGACCTCGTCGGGAGCGACCGGCGTGATCATCCGGGTGCCACGTTCAATGCCCAGCAGGTACAGCCCTTCCAGGTTTCGCAGCCCGTTGTCCTCGATGGTCCGGCCGATCATCGCTGAGGTCGAGTCAACCTCGGCGGCGAGAAAATAGGACAGGCGGGCCTCTTGGTCTTCCGCCTTATTGTGCGGCAGCCACCGCGAAGTCCACCAGAGAACGAGCAGCGAGACCAGCGCGGCCGGGATGCCGACCCAGACGAACTGGAACATGGTCAGGGCGGGCAGGCCGGCGTTGACGGCAAACGAGCTGACCACGAGGTTGGTCGAGGTGCCAACCAGCGTGGTGACGCCACCCAGGATGGAGGCGTACGACAGCGGGATCAGCAGTCGTGAAGGGGCGAAGCGACGCTGTTTGGTGATCGCCCCGAGAAAGGATGCGACTACCGCGGTGTTGTTCAGAAATGCCGAGGTGATGGCGGATGCCGCCATCAGTTTCAGTACCGCGAAACGCTCGGAGCCATTGAGCAGGCGCTCGGAAACAAGATCGAGGAAATGCGAACGCTCCAGGGCGAGCGAGACCAGCAGGAGCAGCACTAGGGTGATCAGTGTCGGGTTGGCGTAGTTGGCCAGCATCACCTCGCTCTCGACCACACCGGTCAGCACGAAGGCGGCGGCCAGTGTCGTAAAGGCCACCGCTGGCTTCACCCGCCCATGCGCGAGTACGGCAAGCAGCACGATCAAGCTGAGAAGAACGATCCAGGCCTGCATCTGATGTTTTCCTGGTGGTGTTTTTCGGGTGATGTTTCCCGGCTCTGATCATCGTCCACCAAAACCGACGACGCTGAAGGCATAGGTAAATCCGAGTGGCATGGTAATCGCGGCTCGATTGGACTGTCCAACGCTCATGCCGTGAACACATTTTTCCTGATGTCATAAAGTCGAGCAGGATCAATAACCTGTATGGCAGTTTTAAAGCTGGATATTATAATTCTAGACGAGCTCGGTCGACACCGTCGTCAGGCGGGTTGCCTTCGATTCGATGGTCACATACGGTCGAAGAAACGGTGCGCCGCTGCGGGGTGCCCCTGCCGTCAGCGTGGTGTTCAGGACCTTCCGGAAAGGAGGCTGGGCGGGCGTCGACGGGCGGTCGATATCGGCGGATGTCGGCCAGTGGATGTCGGAATGACTGATGACCGGATCCGATGCAGTGCACTAAACGCCGGATGACAGCCGCGCCACGGTATCCTTGAAAAAGGCTACCGAGTTTGCAGCTGATCAGGCGCGATACCGGCCCCGGGATACCCGAGGCCTTGCTTGGAAAAGTGACCGAGAATTTCTGATGCGCCGCGACTTGGGGTTGGCTATTCGTGCAGAGCTTCTCTAAGCGGCAGCATGCCAGCGTTGCTAGCGCGAAACCACGAAATCGCGAGCCCGAGGAGGCCTTGACGTGCGGCTTGGATGGCACAGTCACACCTCCTCCTGATGTATTTCTCGGCCTAATCCGCAATACCCAGCTGCGGTCGCGGTGTATCCACCGTGCTGGGAGGCAGGATGGGATATGTCACGCTAGGCTGTTCGCCGGTCAGGGTATGCAGGAAGGCGGTGATCGTCGTCGCCTCCTCGTCGCTCAGCTGGATACCGAGCTGCGCCGATCCCATTACCGCCACCGCCTGTTTCAGATCCCAGGCCTTGCCGCTGTGGAAATATGGCGGCGTCAATTCGATATTGCGCAGGCTTGGTACCTTGTAGACGTATTCATCCGAGGCGGACTGGGTCACCTCGAAACGTCCCTTGTCCTCCGGCGGCAGGAAGTCAGCGCCGGGCTTTTCCACCACGCCGAACGGCTGGTACTGGTCTCCACCGATATTGACACCGCTGTGGCAGGCAGCACAGCCCTTGTCCATGAATAGTGCCAGCCCGGCCTTTTGTTGCTCGTCCAGGGCATCGGCATCACCCTTCAGGTATTGATCGAAGGGCGCATTCGGGGTAATCAGTGTGGCCTCGAACAGCGCGATCGTATCCTGCACATTATCGATATTGATGGGGTCCTCCGCGTCGGGGAAAGCCTCCTCGAAAAAGGCCAGATAGCCGGGGATGGCTTCAAGCATCTCCACCGCATGTTCGTGGGTGGTGGCCATTTCGACCGGATTGACCAAGGGGCCGCCCGCCTGTTCGGCGAGATCCGCGGCCCGGCCGTCCCAGAACTGGGCGGTGTTGAATACCGCATTGAGCACCGTGGGTGAATTACGACCACCCAACTGCCAGCGGTGACCAATCGAGGTTTCCAGCATGTCGACCCCGCCGAGCCCGACCAGATGGCAGGTGTTGCAGCTGATGGTATGGCTTTCGGACAGCCGAGGTTCGAAGTAGAGCATCTTGCCGAGCTCCACCTTGGCTGGTGTGCTCGGATTGCCCTCCAACTCCGGCGGGCTATCGGGAATCGGCTTGAACATCGCCTGAGCACGCCCCATCAGCTCGTCGTCAGCGGCCATGGCCGTTCCTGCCATTGCCATGCCAGCCATCATCAGTACCAGATTACGTTTTCGCATGATGATCTCCTTTGTCCATGCGATGGATTGTTTGCTCCCGTATTGATACATGCGCACCTGAAACCAAGCTGAAAGCCGAAAACCAAGCTGAAAGCCGAGGTGTCGGCAACTCGCACGCATCTCGGCATCGAGATACAGTTTCTCTAACTGTGCAGTCCCGGATGATGACCTTGAGGCAGACAAGTTGACACCGTGAGCAACATCCGGGCCGGCGGCGAGGTGTTGATCTCTTGCATTACTTTCTACAGGGCTTCCCTGGCGAGGCGGCTACGCGCACTGCCGCGGCGGCTGGATCCTCGGTCACCGGATCGACGGCATTCAGGCCGAGGGCGTCCGCATCCCGCACGCGGACAACAGCCCCTATCCGCTACCCAAGACGCGATATTGGGCCCGCGACGGTGATGCACTGCGATATACTTGTCTCTTTCGGACACTAAATTGGTGCCTCAGCGGCGAGGGCAAGCTCGGCGCTACCGGCGCCTCCGCTCGGGACTTGCTCAACGCTACCGACACGCTGCCCAGCGCCTGATCGAGATCTTCGACTGGTTGAAACGCCAGTTCCCGGCACCGCTGGGCATCTGAGTCGAAGGGCTGGCATTGACCAAATCGAAGGCCGTCACCGACTGGCGCGAAGCCAATCACGATACGGTCGATCTGGTGCAGCCCAGGAGGCAGTCCAGACGATTAGATGGGCGACAGAGCGAAAGATCAATGACTGCGCGTGGCAAGCTGGGGCCGGCCCGCACAAGCAAAGCAAATTGTTGGGGGAAAACCGTTGGGGAAAGACATGGCCACGCTGACTCATCTGCAACGGCTCGAGGCCGAAAGCATCCACATCATGCGCGAGGTGGTGGCCGAGACCGAGAATCCCGTGATGCTGTATTCGATCGGCAAGGATTCGGCGGTCATGCTGCACCTGGCGCGCAAGGCCTTCGCGCCGGGTCCGCCTCCGTTCCCTTTGCTGCATGTCGACACGCGCTGGAAGTTCCGGGCGATGTACGAGTTTCGGGACTGGATGGTCGAGCAGATCGGCATGGACCTGCTGGTTCATATCAACCCGGAAGGTATCGAGAAGGACATCGACCCGTTCGTGCACGGATCGGCGATCCATACCGATATCATGAAGACCGACGGCCTCAAGCAGGCCCTCGACAAATATGGTTTTGATGCCGCTTTTGGTGGGGCGCGCCGTGACGAGGAGAAATCGCGTGCCAAGGAGCGGGTATTCTCGTTCCGTAGCGCCCAGCACCGCTGGGATCCCAAGAACCAGCGCCCCGAGCTCTGGAAGCTGTACAACGCCCGCAAGCACAAGGGCGAGTCGATCCGGGTGTTCCCACTCTCCAACTGGACCGAGCTGGATATCTGGCAGTACATCTACCTCGAGAACATTCCCATCGTGCCGCTGTACTACTCGGCCGAGCGCCCGGTGGTCGAGCGCGGGGGCACGCTGATCATGGTCGACGACGAACGCATGCCGCTCAATGAAGGCGAAGTGCCGATGATGAAGAAGGTCCGCTTTCGCACGCTCGGCTGCTATCCGCTGACTGGCGCGATCGAGTCCGAGGCCGACACGCTCGCCGACATCATCCAGGAAATGCTGCTGGCCACGACCTCCGAACGTCAGGGCCGCATGATCGATCACGACTCGGCCGCCTCAATGGAGAAGAAAAAGCAGGAGGGTTATTTCTGACCCGCGTTCGCGGATCAGAAATAACCCCAGAGAATCAGAAAATAGAGAACAGAAGTCAGAAAGAAAAACTCAGGAGTGCAAAGGGAAGTTTACGGAGAGAGTCTGAAATGGATTTCGAGAGGCTTGCTGTGTGGAGGCGGTCGGCGCGGTTATCGTCCGAGCTGTACTTGGCGTTGAAGGACTTGCGTGACTTTGGGTTTCGGGACCAGATCACCCGTTCCGGGCTGTCAGTACCGAGCAACATTGCCGAGGGTATGTCGCGGCCCACATCGAAAGATCGGATCAAGTTCCTCTACATCGCCAAGGGCTCCTGCGCTGAGCTCCACACCCAGATCTTGATTGGCATGGAAATCGGCTACATAGAAAGATCGACTGGGCAAGCATGGACAAGAGAGACACGCGAGCTCTCGGCTATGCTAGGGAAGCTCTACACGAATCGATAGTGTCTCTGCGGGACCGCCAAGGGTCCAGATGCCAGGCGCAGTCCGCCGTGAAGGGCGGTGGTCCTTTACAAGGACTGCAACACCGCAGATGGGCCC
>JBAYRD010000009.1:0-68041 GCA_041676845.1 Halothiobacillaceae bacterium
CGCTGGCTCGTACCTGATGGGCTATTACGACTCGATCCGCCCGCACCAGTACCTGGACGGCAAAACGCCGGCGGCAACCGAGAAATCACTCAACCAACTGTCCAAGATCGCTTGACCACTACACATGATCCTGGCGAACTCTGCCTGGGTGACGCGAAGCCCCATCTCCGGCGCTGGGATAAGGTTTTGTTGCACCGGCTGCGCAGGCTCTGAAGGTGACGGCTGGTTTTTTCCGGTTGTTTTTCGGTGGATTTTTTCACAAAGTCTCCTTGTAAATCAAGGTGTTGCCTATGTTTGGGGTGGGAAGCCTAGCGATATTCCGCGACTCTGCGCACCCGTACGTTGTTGGGTGCCAGAAGGACCCGCGGCGGTTACGGTAGGGGGGAGTTGGGGGAGTTGGGGGTTTGCTTCCTACTGCCCAATGAAACTTGCAGCCTGCAAGTCTCACGCGTCAGTAGAAGGAGTCCCCCCAAATCCCCCTTAACCCCCCTGGTCAGCACTCGACGACCTGCCAGCCAGCGACCTTGGTTGGACCGTGCCTTTCATGCGATACAAGGCGTAGGCCATCTGCTCGCCTACCGCGGAAGCGGCGCAGGATGTGGCCTAGCTGCCTCGCGTTGAAAGGGTTTCCGGCCACGGTTTCGACAGCCGCGTGAAGGTTCGGGTACTCACGCTCTCGCACCTGATCAAAGCGGTGGGCGAGTGCATTGGCATCGGTAACGATCTCTGCCGATGTGACGATCCGATCTTGATAGGTCGCTTGCAGAGCATAAAACAGCGCTGTCATATTCTGGCGCTCGGGATCATCCGCGCGCAGCGATACTGAGGGGGCGAGGGGATCGGGGAAGCCCAGCCAGATCAACGGGCGGCGAACCATGCGGTCCCATGCCTCAAAGCCCCCGAGCGGCCTGTGGCCCTCGGGCTCCGGTGATCCGGCGGCGAGATATGCGCGGGTGATGCTTAAAGCGTCACTGATGATCCGGGTGCGGTCGTGGTGGAAGTCGGCGACCACGTCGCGCTCGAACCGGCGCTGTTCAGGGTTTTCCATTCCGGCATCGAGCCGTACCAGCATCACGCGGCGGACAGCATCCCCCCGTACCACAAGATTGTTACCGGTGGCGAGTAGCGCGGTCCGGGCATGAAGGTGGTATTGTTTTGATGCACCTAAGGCGCGAATCGACACCACGGCCTGACTGATGACTTGGTTCAATAGCTCACCTTCAAGCGGGCGCTCAAGATTATCCAGACAGGCCACGTGAGGCCCGTCGAGCAACAACCCCCCAAGACGTTTTTCAATCTCGTTGGGGTCCCTGCCCAGGCTCATTACGGGTGCCGGGCGTCCCATCGCTGCAATGGCGATACATTCGGCGAGCTTGGTTTTCCCAGTACCGGCAGCCGTCGCGGTGATCGCTGCCAAAGGCACAGCAGACAGCACGGGTGCAACCAGCACGCCCATGATCGCCGCCATGGCAGCAACCTGGTCAGCCTCATCATCGAACGGGAACGATGACAAATCGTCCCACAGTCGATTAGCTGCATCCGTCGCTTCGGCTGGCGAGGGAGGATCTTGAGGCAGTGCGTCTGCTAACCTGCCCGCGCCGCTTGTTAAATAAATACCAGTTTTCGGGTCAATGCCTGGGTGACGAATCAGCCGGCCATCGGCGGGGTCTAGCAGCGGCGATTCGGCAAATCCGATCAGGTCCGGCAGCTGTAGCCATGCGCCGCGGTCAACAATCGTCTGAGCCAAGGCAAGAGGCGGGTCGGTTGGTTTTTCGGCTTTAGCTCGACCGTCCCATTTTTTAAACGTTGTGGCGCGGGCCATGTGCTCACGCAGCGCCGATGCGCTTTGCTGCACGACGACTGGGCTACCATCTTTGCCGTCATAAACTGCGATCAGCACGCCGCCGCGGTTGAACAACTCCGACTCATCAGATGAGGCCAGCGCATCAAGTGTGGCATCGACTGCTTCCGCATAGCGCCCGGGCTCAACTTCTATCCCGTCCAGCCGGTGTTCGGCTAATTTAAGAATCTTGCTCATGGCCGGAACCCTCCGGCGCGTAGCAGATCATCAATCTCCTCTTTGGCCTTCAGTACGGCTTCGTGGTCATCCTCGTTCAGCGGTTCGCCCCGGCTCATTTGACCGGCGGCAATTGCAACAACAGTCGCTTGGAATGCGAGTGTTTTCAGCGCTTGCCATGCGCTGAACCGTGGGCCTCTGTGCGGTGCTCTGTGGCTGTCTTGGCGGTTGTAGCGCAGGTGCTCGGGGATTAAGTCGATCGGCTCAAGGCCAAGGCCCTGGCGGATGTCGTCGAACGAGCAACCGGCGCGGCAGTGCATCAGCACGCGACCATCTTCAGTTTCACTGACTAGCAGGCTGGGGCGCTTGTCCTGATGGGCGGGGCATAGGCACTCCATGGCCCGGTTAAGTCCCGGCGCTGGTTTGGCCTCTTTGGCCGCATCCACACGGGCCGCAATCTCGTCGAAGGGAAAAGAGTTCATGGGCATAGCAGCACCCCCGTGGCGAGGGCTACTGTGGCGAGCGTGGTCAGCATTGCGATCAGAGCCAACCAAGTGGCAGCGGTGCTATAATGGCGGGGCGCTTGCCGGCGCTGCCCGTGCCGTTTTTTGGTGCGGGTTTTTTCGTTCATACGCTCGAGACCTCCCCGACACGCAAAGCATCGAGCATACGGTCGAGCTCGCGCTCGCCAGACTCCACCAGGTGTTCGATTCCACTCAGAGCCCTGAGCAATACGCATGGGCTGAGTGTCTCGACCTGCTCCTCCGAAATAAGGGATGTGAGCAAGGCGCGGGCCTCGGACAGGCGCATCTTTGAGCGGTCGTAGTGTTGGACGGTTTGCTTGTTCATGCCTTGCCCTCCTCTTTCGAGGTGTGGGCGGCACGTTCGGCGAGCCACTGGTCGATCACGCTGGCCGGCCAGATTTTCAGCCCGGGGCTAATCTCGATCCGTGGAGGAAGGTCACCGCGCAACTCCAGAGTGCGAATCGTCTGGCGGGTGGTATCAAGGGCAGCAGCGAGGGTGCTCTGCCGGTAGCCCAAGCGGGCCACCTCTGTTTTTTTCTTTGCCATGTTTGACCTCCGTTTGCTCTATATGCATCGAGTACGGAGGCATTGTTGGACTTGCAAGCGGGTGCATGTGGCATATAGCTAACGCGGCGGCGGGTAGCTATTTTCCATTGCTGTTTCGTTCAGGCGTGATGGCTTCTAGCCACTGGTTTATATCCTCATCGGTTGGCTGCTTATTCCCGCTGTCGAGTAGCTGCATCCGGGCAATGTACCGATAAGCGGTCTTTCTCTTTTTCTTCGCTGATCCAGTTTGTCAGCGCCCGGTCGCTTGGCTGATCGAGTTTTGCCTCGGTGATGATCTTCATGGCGACTTCTCGAACTTTGCGCGGCTGCGCTTCTCCGGCTAACCCATAGGCTAATCTGGCCGCGGATCGCTGTAGCTCCATCGCTCGGGTGCGCGGTGCGGGAATGCACTCCCGTATGGCTCGACTGATCTCGACTTTCGCCATTACGGCGTGATCTTGCGCTTGCCTAGCACGTTGCTGGATGCTGCCAAACACGATCCCAGCACGGCCAAGCTCCGTCATCACGCATAGCGGCTCTGTGATTTTGAGAAGTTCGTCGGCTAAGCGTTCCGCTTTTTCCAATCGCATCTTTAGATCGTCGCGAAGCGTTATCGCTTCGCCAGGCTCTAGGTCGCGCCCGGTTAACCACTCATCACGAGACTGCTTCTCAATTAAGTACTCAGCGCATTTTTTGATTTCTCGGCTTAGCTCTCGGTCGTTCATTCATCGCCTCCATTCATCGGCTCGCAGTGCTCGGCCCAGTCCTGCATCAGTGCCCGGCGCTTTTCCAGCAGATCACCGCGTCGATACGCTGCTTCGGCTTTATTCTTGATCGTGTGGGCGAGCGCCATCTCGACCACCTCATGTGGATAGCTGGTTGTTTCAGCGGCCCAGTCACGGAAGGTTGAGCGGAAGCCGTGGATTGTTATGTCTTGGCGCTCCATGCGCTTGAGCAATGCCAGCATTCCGTTAGAGCTGAGTTCACGCCCGGTCGTCGAAGGGAACACGATCTCGTCATGGCTCCCCTGTACGCTTTCCAGAATCGCCACAGCGCGATCAGACAACGGGACCTTATGCTCTCGCCGCTGGTTCTTGCGGCCCTTCATGCGCTCGGCGGGTAGTCCAAACCCGAGCCTCAAGGTCGATCTCGTCCCAAGCCGCGCCTCGAGTCATGGCCGTCCTGGCGGCGGTCAGGATGGTGAACTCGGCGGCTCTGGCTGACATGCCTGATCGTTTGCGTAGACCGGACACAAACTCTGCAATCTCGTCGTAAGGCAAGGCCGCGAAGTGTTGCTCGTTCTTGGCCGTGGTTGGGTCGGCCAGGAGCTCTTTCAGATTACCGCGCCATCGGGCTGGGTTGTCGCCTTCCCGGTGCTTGGCCGCAGTCGACCAATCGAGGATCTTCTCGATACGGCCACGGACGCGGTTCATGGTCTCAGTTTTGTTGAGCCATTCGCCCTCAAGCACTCGCAGCACGTCATCGGTGGTTATCTCGGCGACCGGCATGCCCCCCAGCTTTGGCAAGGCGTACCGGGTCAGCGTTGAGCGCCATTGCTTGGCGTGTTTTTCGTTTGACCATTGCGGTGCCTTGGCGGCCAGGAACCGATCCATGGCGTTTTCAAAGGTCATGATCCGGCTAGTGCGCGAGACGGCAGCCGCGATGCGCTCACGCCGCTTGGTCATCGGGTTGATGCCGCGCTTCACTTCGGCGCGGTATTGAGCAGCCAGCTCTCGCCCTTCAGCCAAGCTAGTTTCCTCGACAGACCCAAGGCCCATCCAATGGCGCTTGCCGTCATGGGTAAAGCGAAATAGCCACGAGCGGTGGCCATGCTCCCGGTTTTGAAGATAGAGCCCGCCGCCATCATGATGAAGGCCGAACGGTAGGCTTTTGGCTCTCACCTGTCGGACGGTGAGCCGGTGAAGTGTCTTTGCCATGCCGATTTCCCTACATATCAATTACATACCTTAGATGTTACGGTTATATGAGGTTAAGGCAAGGAGATTAATGCTAAGAGGTTGTTTTTATTGTCTTCATAGACCCCCATTTTACTGGGTTGCTAGGCCTGACCCTCCGCCAGAAGTCATGAAAAAGCACCTTCGGGTGCTTTTTTTCATGCTGGCATCAGCCCTGATGCGGGCAGTCATTACAACCCGTTCCCTCTTCACTCCACTTGCCAAACGCGGCACCAAGAGCACCACAAAACCCACCAAGCCAAGCGGTCGGGCAATGGACCTGTAATCCACTCTCCGGATTCGACCACACTGCCCTCCAGAAGCGTTGATCCATACCGCGCAAAAGCAGTTAGCAACGCCATGGACCATGAGCACGGCTCAATCCTTGCGGCCCGCCTCCAGATCGGCCATCAGATCGGCCAGTTCACTGCATTCAGCATCACCTCGTCCATGCAAGCCCTTGATTACGCCCATGCGGTCGGCTTGTGACTTGTTTTGACTGAGCTTTTCGATGCCTTCGATCCGCGCCACCTGCAGTTCGATGCCGACGATAGCCGCCTTCATGGCGGCCAGCTGTCGAGCTGGTAAATCGGTGGCGGTGAAATCGAAGGGGGCTGCGCCGATACGCGCTTGATGGGTGGCAATCAGGTCATGGAGATGGCGATCGAGCCATGCCGGGTCATCCTCACCGACCCGTCGAACTCGGCCTCGCACGTGAACCGCCTGATAATTCCAGGTCGGCATGCTGGTCGACTGTCCATCGGCATACCAGCGCGGCGTCAGATAGGCATCCGGCCCGGTGAAGATGAGGATCGCGGGCCGCTCCTGATCCATCGCCAGCACCTCAGCGACCGGGTTGGCCCTGGCGAGATGCGACTCGAAACGCCACTGGTCGGGTTCTCGGGGCGGCCCGAAGCGCAGGAATGGCAGATGTACGGCGTTGACGACCTCATCGCCGCCAAGCACGAGTGCGGCCAATGGATGGGTGGCAACCAGCTCGGCCAGCCGCTCGGGATCCTCCACCCGGAAGGCAGGCGGAATGTAGGTCGTCCCAATCACGTCATTCCCGTCACACAGACAGCGCGGAGATCGGAGTTACTTGACGCCGATTTGCGACAAGTCACGCACAGCACCCAGCGACGCCGAGGTGGTCAGGGCGGCATAGGCCTTGAGCGCCTGGCTGACATGCCGCTGACGGTTGACCGGCTTGTAGGCCGCATCACCGCGCTCGGCCATTTTCTCGCGCCGATGGGCGAGGTTCGCGTCGCTGATATCAAGGTGAATAGTGCGCTCCGGGATATCGATGACAATCGTATCACCCTCTTCGACCAGCGCGATCTCGCCACCAGCGGCCGCCTCCGGTGAGGCATGGCCGATGGAAAGCCCCGAAGTACCGCCGGAGAAGCGCCCGTCGGTAAGCAGCGCACAGTCCTTGCCCAGCCCCTTCGATTTCAGGTAGCTGGTCGGGTAGAGCATTTCCTGCATGCCCGGGCCGCCCTTGGGGCCCTCGTACTGAATCACGACCACGTCACCCGGCACGATCTGGTCGCCGAGGATCGCTTCGACGGCCGTGTCCTGCGACTCGAAGATACGGGCGCGACCGGTGAATTTTAGAATGGATTCGTCCACGCCCGCCGTCTTGACGATGCAACCATCGCGGGCAATGTTGCCGAACAAGACGGCCAGTCCACCATCTTTCGAGTAGGCATGTTCGTAGTCGCGGATACAGCCCTTGGCGCGATCGGTATCCAGACTCGGCCAGCGGGTGTCCTGCGAAAAGGCCGTCTGGGTCGGGATGCCGGCAGGGCCGGCCAGGAAGCGCGTCTTCGCCTCATCGCAGGCGGTGTCACGGGCAATATCCCAGTGATCGAGCCCTTCCTTGAGGGTGCTGCTATGAATGCTGTGCACCTCGGTATGCAACAGCCCCGCCCGATCCAGTTCGCCCAGGATCGCAAATACGCCGCCGGCCCGATGGACATCCTCCATGTGGTATTGCGGCGTGCTCGGGGCCACCTGACACAAATGTGGAATCTTGCGGCTCATCCGGTCGATGTCGGTCATGTCGAACTCGACCTCGCCTTCACGCGCTGCCGCCAGCAAGTGCAATACGGTATTGGTCGACCCGCCCATGGCTATATCCAGCGCCATGGCGTTCTCGAAGGCCTCACGCGTGGCGATCGAGCGTGGCAGGACGGAGGCGTCATCCTGTTCGTAGTACGCCCTGGCCAGGCGCACGATCTGACGGCCGGCCTCCAGAAACAGCTCGCGACGGTCGGCGTGCGTGGCCAACAACGAGCCATTACCCGGCAGCGACAGCCCCAACGCCTCGGTGAGACAGTTCATCGAGTTGGCGGTGAACATGCCCGAGCAGGAACCACAGGTCGGACAGGCCGATTGCTCGATCTGGGCAAGCATCTCGTCCGAGACGGAATCGTCTGCCGCCTGCACCATGGCATCGACCAGATCGAGCTTGATCACCTCGTCCGGATTACCTGCCAGTCGGGTCTTGCCGGCCTCCATCGGGCCACCGGAAACGAAGACCACCGGAATGTTCAGGCGCATCGCGGCATTGAGCATTCCGGGGGTGATCTTGTCGCAGTTGGAGATGCACACCAGCGCATCGGCACAGTGGGCATTGGCCATGTACTCGACCGAATCGGCAATGAGGTCACGGCTCGGCAGCGAGTACAGCATGCCGCCGTGGCCCATCGCGATACCGTCGTCCACGGCGATGGTGTTGAATTCCTTGGCGATACCACCGGCTTTTTCTATTTCGCGGGCAACCAGTTGGCCCATGTCCTTTAAGTGGACATGACCCGGCACGAACTGGGTAAAAGAGTTCGCGATCGCGATGATCGGTTTGCCGAAATCCTCGTCCTTGACGCCCGTGGCACGCCACAGCGCGCGGGCACCAGCCATGTTACGGCCGTGGGTAGTGGTCTTGGAGCGATAATCAGGCATGGATGGCTCTCTGCAAACAATCTGAGCGGGCTGGTTTGGGTGGGTGTCGGCCGCAAGGCCATTAACTTGATGCTGTTACTCGATGATGTCGACCAGGGCATCAACCTCGACGCGGTCGAACAGTTCGATCACGTCCGCATTGCTCATGCGCACGCAACCATGCGAGGCGGGACTGCCAATACGCCCCTCTTCCGGGGTGCCGTGGATATAGATATAACGGCGCTTGGAATCGACATTACCGCCCCGGTTGACGCCTGGTTCGAGTCCATCGAGCCACAGGATCCGGCTGGTGACATCATCACGCTCGGCACGTGCGTCCGGCAGGGCGAGAATCTCGGCGCGCTGGCCGGTGGGACGGCGGCCGCGGAAGATCATGCCGCTTGGCGCCTCGGCGCCAATCTTCTCGGCCACTCGGTGCAATCCGAGGGGGGTCTGCAGGCTGCCTTCCTGGTTACCGGTGCCTCGCTCGGCAGTCGACACCGGATAATCCCCAACCAGTTGGCCATCCTCGAACAGATAGAGCCGCTGGCTGGAAACCGCCACCACCAGCGCCTGGGCGGGGACCGTGCCCATCTTCGCCAGACGCTCAAACATGGCGCTTGCCGAATGTTGCACCGGGGCCGGCAATGGCTGGCTAGATTTGGGCATGACATTACTGTCGCTCGGGGCACCGGCCGCGATCGCGGTGCTGGTCAATCCGGCCAAACCCAGCCAGACCAGCAGCGACCGGATAACCACCAGTGACTTACTGGTCATTGTAAAGACCGACCGACACGATATCCCGCGAGCGACGCGATGCCCCTGCCGCCCCACTGAGCTGGTCACGCTCGCTGTCTGCCCGACTGCTGGCGAGATGTTCCAAGTAGGCCGTATCGATGTCCTTGGTGACATACTCACCAGTGAAACAGGAGCAATCGAACTCCGACAAGGCCGGATTACCGGCCCGCACCGCATCCTTGAGGTCCTCCAGATCCTGGTAGATCAGGTCGTCGGCCCCGATCAACTCGCAGATCTCATCTACGCTTCGATTGTGCGCCACAAATTCGGTCGTTGACGGCATATCAATGCCATAGACATTAGGGAACCGCACTGGTGGCGCGGCCGAGGCCATGAAAACCTTCTTTGCCCCCGCCTCGCGCGCCATGCGAATGATCTCGCGCGAGGTGGTGCCTCGAATAATGGAGTCGTCGACCAGCAGCACATTCTTGCCGCGAAACTCCAGCTCGATGGCATTGAGTTTCTGACGCACCGAGCGCTTGCGCATGGCCTGCCCGGGCATGATGAAAGTGCGTGCGATATAGCGGTTCTTGACGAAACCCTCACGATACTTGAGATTCAGATTTACTGCCATCTCCAGTGCCGACGTTCGACTGGTATCGGGAATCGGGATAATCACGTCGATATCATGATGGGCCCAGTCGCGCCGTATCTTCTCAGCAAGTCTCTCGCCCATGCGCATGCGCGCCCGATACACTGATACGTCGTCGATGCTCGAATCCGGGCGGGCAAGGTAGACGTACTCGAAGATGCAACTGGCGTATTCGTGGTCCTCCGCACACTGGCGCAGCGTGACCTCACCTTCACGGGAAATGAAGATTGCCTCGCCCGGGATCAGATCGCGCACCAGCTCGAATTCGCCGGCCTCGATGGCAACCGACTCCGAGGCCACCATGTACTCGGTGCCCTGTTCCGTCTCACGTTTCCCATAACAGACCGGACGAATGCCACGCGGATCACGGAAGGCGAACACGCCCACGCCTGCAATCAAGCCGACCACCGCGTAAGCACCCCGCGCCCGGCGATGGACATTGCTGATCGCGGCAAACACATCATCGGCAGTCGGGCTGGCCCCGGCAACCGCCCCAAGCTCGTGGGCAAAGACATTGAGCAACACCTCGGAGTCCGAGTTGGTATTCAGATGCCGTCGATCCTGCGCCACCACGGCCGCATGCAGCTCATCGACATTGGTGAGATTGCCGTTGTGGCCCATCGCGATGCCAAAGGGCGCGTTGACGTAGAATGGCTGCGCCTCGGCCGAGGAGTCGCAACCGGCCGTCGGGTAGCGGACATGACCGATCCCCATGTTGCCCATCAGCTGGCGCATATGCCGGGTGTGGAAGACGTCCTTGACCAGACCGTTTTCCTTGCGGAGAAAAAGCCGCTCCCCGTCACTGGTCAGGATGCCCGCTGCATCCTGACCGCGGTGCTGAAGGACGGTCAGCCCGTCATACAACGCCTGATTGACTGGCGACTTCGCCACCATCCCAATAATGCCGCACATGCGTCAAACCACCTCGGTATTCAACCGTGAAAAAACAGCAATCAAGAGAGTGCCCAAGCGGGCCTTACCGATTGCCAAAACGACTGCGCCGGGCTGGTCGAACGGACCAGCCCGGCACATGCCAGGATATTTCTACAAGCAACGCCCCATCCACCGCACCGACTGAACGGCCGATCCCGCCGCCTGCACAAACTCACCACTGCACATTGCTCGCCACATCTGCAGGAAGAATGGCGAGCAGCCACTGGGCGACTACCTGAAAATGCGGGATCAGCAGTGAGTCCTGCCACAGGCTTTCGCCAGGCAAGGCTGTAAAACCCGCCAGGAGAAGAAGACCAGCCACGATCAACACGCCACGCAGCAGGCCGAACACCATGCCGACCGATCGGTCGGTGCCGGATAGCCCGGTAGTTTCCACCATCCTTGAGATCGCCCAGTTGATGATGCCTCCAAGGATCAGGACGATCACAAACAAGGCGACAAACGCAATCGCCACGCGGGCTGACGGGATGTCGATCACTTCGGGCACCAAAACGGCGGCAGCCTGAGAGAAACCCAGCGCAATGCCGAAGGCGGCGATCCAGGTGATCAGAGAAATCACCTCCCTGATGAATCCCCGCACCAACGCGATCGCGGTGGACACCAGAACGATTGCCAGCAATATCCAGTCCACTACCGTCATGGGCAGCCGCCTGTCTGAGGCATGAACACCCGCGCAAGACCACAGGCGTGCTTCATTTTGTCATCACCAGTCCATCTCGGTTGATCCGCTGCCGCAACCGTTCGGTGGCCTCGTTCGCCTGCTCACGGTTGGCATACGGACCAACGCGCACACGCCACACGGTGCCCTGTTCAGAGAAGAGCGGCGTTACGAATACGTCAAATCCCGAGGATTCCACCGACTCGGCCAGTGCCTTGGCATTGCGCTCGTCCGAAAAGCTGCCCAACTGCACGATGAATTCGCCATTGGCCGAACTTTTGGGCAAGGAAGACTCCCCCACCGGATCGCTGCTCTTCCCCTCAGGCCTATCACCTTGAAGCTCAGCGGCCCCTTTCTTCGCCCCGGCCGCCTCGTCTTCTTCCGCTGACGGCACTCGTTCGGTGGCGCCCGATGATTCGCCGGTCCCCACCACAGTGGCGGTCTCCTCCGCCGGCGGAGGGCTGGCGCGCTCCTCGACCGCCTGCCGCATCGCCTCGCCACTCTCATCGGATCGCGCTTCAATGGGTGTTTGATCGGGAAACAGCGATTGCGGCGGATTGTCCAGCGGCTCTCCGCTGTCACCGGGTGGCTGTGGAATCTCGATGCGCTCCACGCCTTTCACCTCGGGTTTTTCGGGAACGGACTGAACCCGCAGACTATCGATACCGCTGCCGTCCAGCCACAATGGCAGCAGCAACACGGCCAGGGCGACCACGACCGAAGCACCAACCAGCCGCTGGCGGAAGCGCGATTGGGTCCAGTTGGATTCGGTTTGCTCTGACACGGCGTCCCCTTTTGATCGACTAGTGATCGATTAGGCCCGGGACTCGGATCGAGTCGCCGGATATCCTTCCTCGCTCAGCCGTGCCCGCAATGGGCCGACCAGGTGAAACGAGCCAAACACAATCAGCTCATCTCCCTCCTTGGCCTCTGCCTTGGCCGCATTATACGCGGCGAACAGATCGGCTTCACGCGTGACCGAACAGGCGCCCGATTCGACCAAGGCCGACTCGATTCGATCCATCCCGGCCGCTCGAGGTTCCTGCAGCGGCGCAATCCACCACGCATCAATTGACGATACCAGCGGCCGAACCATCGTTTCGATCGGCTTGTCTGCCAAGGCGGAAAACACCGCCAGGCGTCGTCCTGGTGCCGGTGTCGCCGCCAACACCTCGGCAAGCACAGCGGCCGCCTCAGCATTATGCGCCACATCGAACCAGACGATGGTGCCGCGATCGATCCGGCGCTCCAAGCGTCCGGCCAGTTGTACCTGTTCAAGCCCTTCATCCACGGCGGCATCCGGCACGCGAAGCGGACTGTGTGGATGCTGCAACAATGCAACCACCCCGGCGGCATTCCGACACTGGTGCTGTCCGACCAGCGCTGGGATCCGCAGCGACCGGGCAATATCCCCCCGCAGCAGGACACAGCGATCAGCCGGCGCCCCTGCTCCACGATCGCGAAGATCGAACTCTTGACCGAGCTGCCATAACTCGGCCCCCACTGCGCGGGCAACCTCGCCTACCGAGGCGACCGGATCGAGATCGGCATAGACTGCCGCCTGCCCTTCACGAAGTATGCCGGCCTTTTCCCGCCCGATCAGTTCGCGACCGTCACCAAGCCAGTCCTGATGATCCAGACCGATCGAGGTAATCAGAGCAAGGTCTGCATCCAGAGCATTTACCGCGTCCAATCGACCGCCCAGCCCGATTTCCAGTACCCAGACATCAGCACCTGCCGCCTCGAACAACAGAAAAGCCGTCAGGGTCAGCCATTCGAAATATGTCAGTGCACCGCTGTCCGGATGAGCGTCGATATGCTCAAAGGCCTGCACCAAGGCCTGCTCGTCGACCTGCTTTCCATCAATCAGGAATCGCTCACGGACGTCAATGAAATGTGGGGAGGTATACGTGCCGACCCGATAGCCTGCCGCCCGGCAAATGGCGCTTACCATCGCCACGCTCGACCCTTTGCCATTGGTGCCGGCCACGCTGATCACGCAAGCTGACGGCGGGCCGTCAAGCAGTGCCTGAACCAAGCGACGCGTCCGCTCGACCCCTGGCTCGATCCGGTTGGGGTTGCGCTCGAGCAGCTCCGCGAGCCACTGCTTGACGGACTTTCTCATCGTGGTTCTTGGAGCGGGCGGGCTGGGCGGTCGGTCTGCATCACGGCGCAGCTGGTGCGTCTTCCTTCGGTGACTGTTTTGGTGGTTTCTGCGGCAATTCCTTTTTCAGCAGATTGGACACCAGCAAGGCAATAGTCTGTCGCAACTCGCTACGCGGCACGATCATGTCAATCGCGCCGTGCTCAAGCAGAAATTCACTGCGCTGGAAGCCTTCCGGCAACGTTTCCCGGACGGTCTGTTCGATCACGCGCGGGCCGGCAAAACCGATCAAGGCATTGGGCTCGGCAATCTGCACATCGCCCAGCATGGCCAGGGACGCCGACACGCCACCCATGGTCGGATCGGTGAGCACCACGATAAACGGCAGTTTCTTCTTGGACAGGCGAGTCAAGGCCGCCGAGGTCTTGGCCATCTGCATCAGCGAGAACAGGGCTTCCTGCATGCGCGCACCGCCGGATGCGGTAAAACAGACCAGCGCACAGCGGTTCTGGATCGCTGCCTCGACTGCCCGGACGAATTTCTCGCCGACCACCGAGCCCATCGAGCCACCCATGAAGGCGAAATTGAAAGCGGCCGTGATTACCGGCACACCCTCGACCTGGCCGCGCATGACCACCAGTGCGTCCTTCTCGCCGGTGTTTTTCTGGCTGGCACTGATGCGATCGCGATATCGCTTCTGGTCACGAAACTTGAGCATGTCCACCGGAGCAAGCTCGGCAAACAGCTCCTCGCGCCCGTTCGCATCGAGAAATGCGTCCAACCGATCACGCACACCAATCCGCATGTGATGGCCGCATCTGGGGCAAACCTCGAGATTGCGCTGCAATTCTTCACGATAGAGCACCGTGTCACAGCTGGCGCATTTGACCCAGAGACCTTCGGGTACACCCCGCTTGCCGGTGGTTTCAGTTCGAATGCGTAAGGGAATCAGCTTATCGAGCCAGCTCATGCTGCAATCTCCAGAGGTTGTACGGTCACTCGCCCAACCGTGTGGCCGTCAATGACGTGCCGTCTCGACCGCCTTGCGCAGGCCGGCGACAAAGTCCCGCACCGCATCGAGCACGGCCGGCGTCATCCCGCCCTCGGCCTCGGCGTGTTCACGGATCCGCTTGACGATCGCGCTGCCAACGATCACTCCATCTGCCACGGCCGCCACCCGGCCGGCCGCTTCGGCATCACTGATGCCAAAACCGACGCCTACGGGCAGATCACAGCACTCGCGGATGCGCGCGATCTGGTCCCCCAGGGCATCGACATCGAGAGTGGCCGCGCCAGTCACGCCCTTTAACGAAACGTAATAGACGAAACCTGACCCCCGCGAGGCGATCGCACGAATGCGCTCAGCGCTCGTGGTGGGGGCCAACAGAAAAATGGGATCCAGCGCATGCTGGCGCAGCGCACTGACCAGCTCGTCGGCCTCTTCCGGTGGCAAGTCGACGGTCAGGACGCCATCCACACCGGCGTCGGCCGCTCGTTGAACGAAGTTCGTCACGCCCATCGCCTCGATCGGATTCTGATAACCCATCAGGACCACGGGCGTTTCCGTGTTTGTCCGGCGGAACTCGCTGACCAGTTCAAGTGCGCCTCGCAGTCCGCCACCGGTCTTGAGCGCACGCTCGTGAGCCCCCTGGATCACCGCGCCATCGGCCATCGGATCGGAGAACGGCACACCGACCTCAATCGCATCCACCCCGCCTTCGACCAGCGCATGCATCACTGCCAGGCTGCCCTTCGGGTCGGGATCGCCTCCGGTAATGTAGGGCATCAATGCAGCGCGATTCTCCCCTTTGAGGCGTTCGAACAATGCCGCCAAACGGCTGGACGATTGAACAGTCGACTCACTCACAGTTCGATACCCTCAAGTCGTGCCACGGTATTGATGTCCTTGTCACCCCGGCCAGACAGGTTGACCAGAATGCGCTGGCCGCCCCGCGCCTCGGCCAGCAGCCGGGCGTGTGCGACCGCATGGGACGACTCCAATGCCGGGATGATTCCCTCGCAGCGCATGACGTCGTGGAAAGCGGCCATCGCCTGCTCGTCGGTGATCGGCGCGTATTGCACTCGGCCAATATCCTTGAGCCAGGCGTGCTCGGGGCCGACGCCAGGATAGTCGAGACCGGCGGAGATCGAATGAGTCCCGATGATCTGGCCGTCTTCGTCCTCCATCAGATAAGTCCGATTACCATGCAACACACCCGGGCGACCGGCAGTCAGTGGTGCGGCATGCCGGCCGGTGCTGATGCCCTCACCACCGGCCTCCGAGCCATGCAGTTCGACCGACTCGTCGGCGAGGAACTCATGGAAGATGCCGATGGCATTTGAGCCCCCGCCGACGCAGGCGACGATCTGATCAGGTAATTCACCGGTTTTCTCCAGGATCTGTGCGCGCGCCTCGCGACCAATCACCGACTGGAAGCCCCGCACCATCTCCGGGTACGGATGTGGACCGGCGACCGTGCCGATGATGTAGAAGGTGTCGTCGATATTGGTCACCCAGTCGCGCATCGCCTCGTTGAGCGCGTCCTTGAGGGTGCGGGTGCCGGCGTCGACCGGCACCACCTTCGCTCCCAGCAACCGCATGCGAAAGACGTTCGGCGCCTGGCGCTGGATGTCGTCAGCGCCCATGTAGACCACGCAGTCGATCCCCAGGCGTGCGGCGACCGTCGCCGTGGCTACGCCATGCTGGCCGGCACCGGTCTCGGCGATGATGCGGGTCTTGCCCATGCGTTTGGCCAACAAGGCCTGCCCCAGGGCGTTATTGATCTTGTGTGCACCGGTGTGGTTGAGATCCTCGCGCTTGAGCCAGATTTCCGCACCATAGGCTTCCGACAACCGCTTGGCGTGATAGAGCGCGGTCGGACGGCCGACATAATCGCGCAGATCGGACTCAAACTCCTCAAGGAAACCTTGATCGTCGCGATACTTTTCATAGGCAGCCGCCAGCTCCTCGATCGGTCCCATCAGGGTCTCGGCGATATAACGGCCGCCATAGTCACCGAAGCGCCCGCGTACATCCGGGAAGCTTGCGTAATCGACCGGCTTGTCAGTCACCTTGTCGTTGGTCTCGGGCATGCCCTATCCCTCGCATGAATGCATGAATTTTTTCTGCCGACTTGATGCCGGGCGACTCCTCGACACCGCTGGAGACGTCCACGGCATAGGGTGCCAAGCTGTTGATAGCGGCGGCCACATTGTCCGGTGACAGCCCCCCGGCAAGGATCCACGGCTGGCCCTTGCGTACCGGGTGGTGTGGCCAGCGATCCCAGTCAAAGGCACGCCCGGTACCACCCAAACCGTCGACCGCATGGCTGTCGAGCAAAAAGCCGCGGGCAGTGTAATGGTCCTGTGTCACGCGACGACGCTCGTCCTCGTCGATCTCGGCACTGACCGCCTTGATGTATGGTCGGCCAAACTGCCGACAGAACCGACCGCTTTCGCCGCCGTGGAACTGCAGCAGATCGGGCTCGACCTGGTCGATCACGGTCTCGACCCAATCGACCGTCGGGTCCACGAACAGCGCCACCGCCTGGACGAACGCCGGAACACGCGCAACCAGTTCACGGGCCGTCTCCACCCGGATGGAGCGCCGGCTGGCGGGCACGAAGACGAAGCCCAGGGCATCGGCCCCCGCGGCCACGGCGCTCTCGATGTCGGTCTGTCGAGTGATGCCGCAGATCTTGACCCGAGTACGGCTGCTGTTCACCTGCGTGGCGGTCCTCATGAAACTGGAAATAGGGGCGGGAATACTAACAGGATTCTCCTGCCAGCTCGAATGAGCGATTGTTCATTACCCGCTCAAAACCTGCTCAAAACCTGCTCAAACAAGGGTCGACGGGGCTCGATCGGCAATTCGAACTCGGACGGATAGGTCACGCTGACAAGGTAGAGCCCATCGGCTGGCGCGGTGATCCCCGCCACCTCACGCTCGCGGGCGCGCAGCGCTTCGGCCAGCCACTCGACCGGGCGCTCGCCGGTGCCGACCGCGAACAGGCTGCCGACGATATTGCGCACCATGTGATGCAGAAAGGCATTGGCGCGCACATCGAAGAACAGATAATCGCCCTGGCGGGTGATGCGGATCATCTCGACCGTCCGGATTGGCGAATGTGCCTGACAGTCCTTGCCCCGAAAGCTGGAGAAATCGTGCTCACCGAGAAGCTGATCGGCAGCCGCCTGCATGCGCCCCTCATCCAGCGGCCGATACCACCAGCTCAGGCGCCCGGCCGCGATTGCCGGCCGAGTCGAACGGTTGAGCAGACAATAGCGGTATTCCCGCGCCGTGGCCGAAAATCGGGCATGAAAAGTCTCGTCGACCGCACGCACCCAGAGCACCGTGATGTCTTTCGGCAGCGCCTGCATCGTGCCCATCTGCCAGCCATAGAGCGGCCGCTCGACCTCCACGTCGAAATGCACCACCTGATTGGTCGCATGTACACCTCGGTCCGTCCTGCCGGCACAGACGACATCGACCGGCGCGTCGGCCACCCGGCTGATCGCTTTTTCCAGGCGTGCCTGGACGGAGTCACAGTGCGATTGGCGCTGCCAACCATGATAGCGCCCGCCGTCGTATTCGATGCCCATGGCCAGCCGCATGCCATTTCCCTCCAACAATAATGACGAGGCGCGATGATACCCCGTCGACTCACCCCCATGAGCTGCCGTCTTGCAGCCCTGTGCCATCCGACTTGAAATTCGCGCCCACCAAACACAACCTCAGGCACACCCCCACCCAGCATCAGCTTTTCAACATGAACTGATAGGCCAGCGACGCCTGCGCACGCATGCTAGCCTCATCCGCAGTAGGGATAGAGGACGCCGGGGGCGAAGCCAAGAAGTGGGGCATGCCGAGCAGGAACGAGTTCCATATATTAGCCGATTCTGATATGGTTCGCCTCCACTATGGCTTCGGTCTATTCTCCGAGCTTCCTCGGCATGGCTTCTGCTCCGCTGGGGCACTCCAGTTCAGATACCCGAATAGGTTCAGATACCCGAATAGAAAGGACAAGCAGCATGGCGCGCTACCAGCTGAATCGCGGACGCAAGGCAACTCTTCTTCCGAGCCACAAGCCGTCGGCAGCGACCCGGAACATGCCGGTCACCCCCTCTGTTCTTGCCATGACCCTCGCCACCTTGCTGTCGGTACCCGCCGCCTGGGCGATCGACAACTCGGCATCGACCAGCCCCGCCTTCGGGGGCGCAGCGACTGATACGGCGACCGCCGGCGGCATCCGTGCTCCCGAACAGACGTTATTCCTGTCGTTTGACGATGCGGTTGAGCGCACCCTCAATCAGAACGCGGCCATGGACCTGTCCCAGGCGCACATCGCCGAGGCACGTGCCGCCATTGAGCAGGCCAGCGGCAACCTGCTGCCGACGCTGGATCTTTCGTTCGGCGTCATGGGCACCGACAATCCACTCAACGTCTTCGGCATGAAGCTTCAGCAGGAGCAGGCCACCTTCAACGATTTCGGTGTGTCTCAGTACTTTGAGACTTCTAATTTCCTGACCAATCCGACACCGGAGTCCGTCGATCGCGCCAATAATCTCGCCCCGGACGCGCTCAACAATCCCGGCTGGCACCATAATGTTCAAACCTCGCTCAAACTCTCTATCCCCGTCTACAACGGCGGCAAGATCCGCCAGATGCGCACCCAGGCCCAGGCTTTGCTGCAGGCGGCCCAGGCTGGAGACGACGCGGCCCGACAGCAGCTGGTGCTGCACACGATCGAGGCCTATGCCGGCATCAACACCGCCGAGGCCTTCGTCGAGGTGGCCGAACAGGCGTACCAGGCGGCCGAATCCTACCGCGACCTGTCGCAGAAGCTCTATGACGAAGGGGTGGTGACCAAGTCCGACCTGTTGAAAGCGAGGGTCAACCTGGGCGAGCGGGAGCTCGATCGGGAGAATGCCCGTCACCAGGCGGAAAATGCCGCCGACGGTCTCAAGGTATTGACGGGTATCGACACGGACCGCCCGATTGGCCTCTCCCACACCATCGACGTCTCCCTGCCGGAAACCGATCTGACTGGTGCGCGTCAACAGGCCTTGGCGAACAATCCGCGCATCCGCGCCCTGCGCGGTCAGATTGATGCCGCTCGCGCCGAGGTCGATGTGGCTCGTGCCGACTATAAACCGCACATCAATCTGATGGCCCAGCAGGACTTCAACGACGAGTCGGTCAGCCTGAAAAACGACAGTTACACAGTCGGCGGACAGCTGACCTGGCGCATCTTCGATTTCGGCGCGCGCTCCGGCAAAGTCGATCGCGCCCAGGCCCGGGTCAACGCCAGTCTGGCCGAACGCCAGCAGGCACTCGATCAGCTGGTCGGCCAGGTCGGCAAGGTGTGGCGTGAAGCCAACATGGCAGAAAAGCGTGTCGAGGTGCGTCGGCTGGCCATCGAACAAAGCGCGGAGGCTGCTCGCCTGGAGACCCTGCGCTATCAGCAGGGACTGGCGACCATGACTGAACTGCTGGCCGCACAGACTGAACTCGACAACGCCCGTGCCGAGCTGATCCGCGCGTATTTCCAGCGCACCATGCAACGAGCCGCACTGTGGCTGGCGCTGGGAGAATTGACGCCCGAACTTGTCGGTGCCGAACGCGGCAACAACCTGCTTGCCCTACTGAACCAATAGCAATTCGTGAGTCCTGACCTGATTTCCAATGAACCACTTGTTTTCGCGCCCCGTACCGAGCGAGAGTCATCGATGATGAAACCTGCGATCGAATCCTTCCGCAAACCTGCCGCCGCTCGGCGGCTGGCCGCCCCCCTCATCGCGGCCCTGCTCTCCCTGGGGCTCACCTTGAGTCTCACCGGTTGCGGCGGGGACCGGGCCGAGCCGCAACCTGAGGCAGGAGCCGGCATCACGGTTGAAGGCGACTGGATCACTGTCAGTGCAGACAAGGTCGACGATACCGCCCTGTACCCGGGCACGGTGATCGCCAGTGACCGCTCTCCGATCGCCTCGCGCATGATGGGGTATGTGCGCGAAATCAACGTCCGCGAAGGGGAAACGGTCGAGAAGGATCAAGTGCTGCTGACCATCGACCAGAGCGATGTCACCAGCCAGATCCAGCAGGCCGAGGCCGCCTTGGCCAAGGCCCGCTCGGGACTGACCAACGCCCGCAGCAACTACGAACGTTTCAAGCGGCTCTACGAAGACAACGCCGTTCCCAAGCAGCAATTCGAACAGATGAAGACAGCTTATGAAGTCGCCCGTGGTGATTATAACGCCGCCCAAGCTGGCCTCGAGCAGGCCCGCTCGCAGGTAGGCTACGCTCAGATCCGCGCCCCATTCGCCGGCACAATCATCCAGCGCATGGCCGATCCCGGGCAGCTCGCCACGCCCGGACAGCCGCTGTTGATGTTGATGGGCAGTGGTGATCGCGAGATCCAGGTCGAGGTTGACGACCAGGCCTTCGCCGCACTCGCCGAAGGTGATGCCATTGAGGTCGGCTACCGTCGCATCGACGGCTCGGCCACCAGCTTCACGGGCCAGGTACTGCGCCTGGTGGACGCGGCTGACCCGATCACCCGCACCCACTCGGTGAGGATCGCCGTGCCGACTGACGTGCCGCTCTCACCGGGCAGCTACGTGACTGTCAATATCGTGATTGACCAGAAGCCGGCACTCACCGTGCCCGTGACGGCCCTCCACAATCGGGCCGGCATGCAAGGCGTGTTCGTGCTCGATGCCGACGACCGCGCCCGCTTCCGACTAATCCGCAGCGGCCAACGGCTCGGTGACGACGTGGCCGTGCTTGCTGGTCTGAAAGACGGTGATCGCGTGGTGATCCGAGTGCAGGGCCAACTGGCCAACGGTGTGAAAGTGATTCGCACCGGTGACAAGGGTGGCGCTACATCATGAGTCAGATCCCGAGTCCTAAAACCAACCCCGAGATCAACCCCGAGCAGCCAAAATTGAACCTGGCCGGGAGGCTCGCCAGTGGGTTTCTCTACTCCAAGATCACGACCCTGATCATGATCGCGATCACCCTGTTTGGGGTGATGGCAGTGCTGATCACCCCGCGGCTGTACAACCCGGAAATCGTCGTGCCGGGGGCGCAGATCTTCGTCCAGCGTGCAGGCAATTCCGCCCAGCAGATACAAGATCAGGTAGTAAAACCGCTTGAAGCTCTGATGGCGAGTCTCAAGGGTGTTGATCACACCTTTGGTGTGGCAATGGACGACATGGGCGTGGTCACCGTCCAGTTCGAGGTCGGCAGCGACGAGGAAGCCAGTCTGCTGCTGCTATATAACGAACTCTCGCGCAATATCGACCGGTTGCCGCCGAACACAAGCATGCCGCTAGTAAAGAGTATCGGCATCACCGATGTACCGATCATGGGAATTACCCTGAGTTCGGACAGCCTCGACAGCACCCAGCTGCGCGAGGTCGGCCAACGGCTGCTCGAGCAGCTGCAGAACATACCCAACGTCGGTGCGAGCGAGGTCATCGGCGGCCATCGCCACGAACTTTCCGTGAATGTCGATCCGCAGCGACTGGCTGCAACCGGTGTGTCGATGACACAGCTAAGCGAGATGCTCCAGGGCGCGAACGTCGTGCTGCCCGGCGGCACCATCACGCACGACAACCGCCAGTTCCGACTGCGTACTGACGCGGCCTTCGATGGCCCGACCGATCTGAAGAAGCTGGTGATCGGCCAGCACGATCAGCGACCGATCTACCTCGATCAGGTCGCGGAAATCGGCTACGCGCCCGAGGAAAACCATCAGTTCACCACCCACGCCTTCGGCCCGGCAAATACGCTGGGCAAACCGGCCGGCGACCCGGTCTCCTCGGTGACGGTCGCCATCGGCAAGCGGGCGGGGGCCAACGCGGTGACCGTCGCCGCCGCGGTCAAGGACAAGCTTGAGGTGATCAAACGCGAACTGCTGCCCGAACAGGTCGACCTGACCATCAGCCGCGATTATGGCGAGCGGGCGGATGACGCGGTCAACACCTTGATCGAGCACCTCGGCGTGGCTGTGCTGGTGGTGCTGATCATCCTGTTTTTCTTCCTGGGCTGGCGCGAGGCGCTGATCGTCACGCTCACCGTGCCGCTGACCCTGTTCGTCGTCCTTGGCGTGGGCTGGATCTTTGGGCAGACCATCAACCGCATCTCGCTGTTCGGCCTGATCCTGTCGCTGGGTCTGCTGGTGGACGCTGCGATCGTCGTGATCGAGAACATTCACCGTCATTTGCACGAAGGCAAGGAGCCATCCTTCGCTGACCTGCTGGTACGGGCGACCAACGAGATCGGCAATCCGACCAACATTGCCACGCTGGCGGTCATTCTCGCGTTTATACCGATGGCATTCGTCTCGGGGATGATGGGACCGTTCATGCTGCCGATCCCGATCAACGTGTCGGTGGCCATGATCGCCTCGCTGATCCTGGCCTACATCGTCGTGCCGTGGACAGCCTATCGCTGGCTCGGCTCCAAGGCACGCAAGGCACTCGCCAGGCGCGCCACCCTCGAGGGAGATCCACAGCAAGAAGACTGGCTGATGCGCAATTACAAGCGCGTGGCGCGTCCCCTGCTCGGCTCAAGGCCGCTCTCCCTAATATTCCTGCTGTTTGTCCTCGGGCTGATGATCGCGTCGATGCTGATGCCCGCCTGGCAGTTCATTCGGGCCTCCGGAATGAACGGGCCTCTCTCGCCAGCTGGTGTCAGCCTGAAAATGCTGCCGGAAGGCAACGTCAATACCTTCCTGCTTGAGGTAAATACCCCGGCGGGCACCGCCGCCGAACGCACTGCGCTGGTCGCCGATGCCGTCGGTCGCGTCGTGGCTCAGAACCAGTACGTGACTGATTATCAGACCTATGTCGGTCGTACCGGCCCACTGACCTTCGCCGGGATGGTGCGCGGCGACATGATGCGCCAGTCACCCGATATGGCGCAGATCCGTGTCAATCTGGTCGATCGTCACCAACGCCCCATGACCAGTGATGTCGCCACCGGGCTGTGGGAGCAGCTCGAGCCACTGCGCGAGCAGTATCATGATGCGCGTATCAAGCTGTTCCTCACCCCGCCTGGCCCACCGGTCCAGGCCCAGGTGCTCGCCCGTATCCATGGCCCGGATTACGAGACACTGCGCCAGATTGCCGCGGAAGTGCGCGACCACTTCGAAGACGTCTACGGCATGATCAACGTTGACGACTCGATCACCGCGGATGCGCCGGAATACCGCATCAAGGTCAACCAGGCCAAGGCGCTGCAGTCCGGGGTCGCCCCGGCGCAGATCGCCAAGGTGGTATACGAGTACGTCAATGGTCAGACACTAGGCACGGTACACGGCACCAACACCTCCGAGCCGGTGAACATCGTCCTCAAGCTCGACCAAGCCCACCGTGCCTGGATCCGTCAGATCCGCGATCTCACCGTGACCAACCAGCAAGGTATGGCCATCAAGATCGGTGACCTGGTCGACATTCGAGAGGGCATCGCAACCAAGCCGATCATGGATCGCGACCAGCACCCGATGGTGACGGTCCAGGGCGACCTGCTCGGCTCCAGCCCGGTCTATGCCACATTGACGTTGAACAAGTGGCTCAACCAGATGCAGCTGGCCGACAACGTCACCATCACGACCGGCAACCTCGGCTTCGTCGACGCCCAGCCGGACGATCTGGAGGGCTACCAGCTGCTCTGGGGCGGTGACATGCGCCTGACGCTGGACGTGTTCCGTGACCTGGGTGCGGCCTTCATCGTCGCCCTGGTGTTCATCTACCTGCTGCTGGTCGCCTACTATCAGTCGTTCATGCTGCCGGTGATCGTGATGGGGGCGATTCCGCTGACGCTGGTGGGAATTTTCCCGGGTCACTGGCTGTTCAACATGCCGTTCAATGCCACCTCGATGATCGGTTTCATCGCGCTGGCAGGCATCGTGGTGCGCAACTCACTGCTGCTGATCGATTTCATCCTCGAATACCGCCAGCAGGGTTACGCATTGAAGGAGTCGGTACTCGAGGCCGGTGCCGTGCGCTTCCGGCCGATCCTGCTTACCGCGTTGGCGATCATGTTCGGTTCGGCGATCATGATCACCGACCCGGTCTTCGGCGGCTTGGCGGTATCGCTGATCTTCGGCACCTTCGCCTCGACCATGCTGACGCTGCTGGTGATCCCGATCATGTACTACTTCTGGCAGCTCGATCAGAAGATCAAGGCCGAGAAGCGAGCACGCAAGGCAGAGACTGCCTGACATCCTCGCCTGACGCCCTGACACGACATCTGGGCTCGACGGCCAGGGTTGTCCGTGATGAGCCAACCGACCGCGACCGCCCCTTGGGGGCGTGCCGCGGTTTTTTTTGGTTCATCGCACTTGCTTGCCATGACAACCATAAGCAACGAACCGGCATGCCGACACCACCGGCATGCCGACACCTTGGAGACAGCGTGGTGATCAGTTGCTACAGCAAGACCCGGGATTCCATCAGCCAACCAAGGTGAGCATCAAGGTCATCGTCCGAGACTATACGCACTTAGCGCAGCTGTCCGGGCCGCCGGTGCAGTCAGTCGCGACTCCTGTGGCCCGGATTTTCCGGTTGCCAGCGCCCGGCCCTGGCGGTTCAATGCCTTGAGGAGATCATCGACCAGCTCCTGGATGGCGGCAGCATAGTACCGGGCATCGTTGCGCTTGAGCGCCACTGACTGGTCAAATCGCAACGTGTCGAGCAAGGCCTGCCCATCCCCCCGATACCAGCTGCAGCCCACCTTGAGCTGTGCGTAGCCGCTCGCACCGTCAACCTGATGCTCAAGGCGCTCGATCTCGCAGTAGAGCGCCAAGTCGGTCGTTATTCGCGCACCGCCTCGCACGATACCCCTCACCCAAGGCTGGGCGGATAGCGTCTCATCGATCACCTCGTTGAGCATCACGGCCGGAGAACTCGCCCAGCGATTGTCGCGATAGTAGCCAATCGACTGCGGAGCACGGCTGTAGGCCATGTCGCGGCGATCGATCGCGCTTGCCGCGCGTGTATCGACCAGACGCACGATCACCGGCGTCCCCGAAAAGCCACCCGACCCATCCGGCTCATCGACCAGGGTCGCAGCAACCAGCCGCCATTGTGCGGGCTCACTACCTGTCTGTGCGATAACCGCGCAGCCACTCACCGCAATCAGCCCCAGCCCTGCCCAAGCAGGCCGGGACAACAGCATGAACAAGGATCTTTTTTTGACGGTGCGTCGCTGCTTGATAATCACGTCGTTTTATCCATTAACTGAAGATACCGATCAAGGCGTCCCTTCTCCTGGGCCAGGTGGTCGTTCGGTGCCGCCGAAAAAGGCACGCGTCGGGCTTTGGTCCAGATTCGAGGTGAAGTCCGATAATCGGCGGGTGAGTTCGCGTAAATCCCGTATGAAGACGCTGATATCCGGGATCGTCTGTCGTGAGATCTCGCGTGCCGCCTGCTCGCCAGCCTGGCTGAATCCCACCGTGGCATCGGTCGCCACGCCAATACGATTGGCAGTGGCCTCGAAGGTATCCATCGCGCCAGAGACCTTCCCGATCGCCTGATTGAGCGAAGTGATGGTCGATTCGGCCTGTGCCATCAAGCGATCGCCCTTCTCGGTCAGCGATGCGGTGTTTTCGGCCGTTCGAGCTGCGTTACGCAGCAACGCACTCATCTGGTTACGTTCGGCGGCGAGCGTGGCAGTGACTTCGTCGAGCTGCCGGATAGTCCGCACGATCGCATCGAGATTGTCGTCGTGCAGCAGTAGGCGATCAAGTCGCTCGCTGACCTCCAGAAACCGCACCATGGTATCGCTCACTCCGCCTTCCAGCTGGGAAAGCAGCGAGGGCTCGTAAGGAATCACGGGACAACACTGACCCTCTGTCGCCGTCAACGGCTCTCCGGATGCCCCGCCCCTGAGATTGAGCACACTCAATCCGGTCACGCCCTGGAGCTGCAATCGAGCTCGAATATCGGTTTGGATGGGTACGGTTTGATCGATTTGCAGCTGGATGCGGATGTTCTCGGGATTGTCACGATCTATACGAATGCTTTCCACATAGCCTACGTCGACTCCCTGATAATAGACTCGGCTGTCTGTCGTCAGGCCCGTGACACTGTCCGTGGCAAACACGAGATAGCTGTTGTACTGGCGGCTGCTGCCCCCCGTGTACAACCACCAGGCGGTGGCCATGGCTGCGGCCAGCAGCAGGAGCACGAACAACCCGATAATGCTGTAGTTGACCTTTGATTCCATGCCAATACCTTAGTCTGCCGGGGCCGGACTCGCGTTGAGTTTCGCATACTCGGCCGAGCGTGCCCCCTGAAAGTAGGCGACCAGCTCGGGCTCATCTCGCCGGGCGAGTTCGGCGGCCGTCCCCAAAGCCAGCACGCGCTTGCGTCCCAGGAAGGCGACCTGGTCAGAACCACGCCAGATTGAATGGAGATCATGGGTTGCCTGGATTACCGTCAGACCAAGGGAATCAGTCAGCTCACGAACCAGCGCATCAAAGTTGGCCGCCGCGATCGGGTCGAGCCCGGAGGTAGGTTCGTCCAGAATCAGTAATGCCGGATCGAGTGCCAGTGCGCGAGCCAGCGCCGCCCGCTTGACCATGCCCCCGGAAAGCGCCACCGGGTACTTGCCAGCACTGTCGGCCGGCAGGCCTGCCAATAGCACCTTGCTCATTGCCAGCTCCTTGAGCCACTCACCCCGCACACGGGTATGCTCCCGCAGCGGCAGCATCACGTTTTCCAGCACGGTCAATGCCGTGAACAATGCCCCGCCCTGAAACAACACCCCGAGACGTGCGCGCAGCTCCAAACGCCGCGTCGCGCTGGCCCGACCGACATCGACCCCGAACAATTCCACCGACCCGGCGTTGGGCTCGCGGAGCATGGCCAGCGTGCGCAACAGGACGGTCTTTCCACTGCCCGATCCGCCTACCAAGGCGGTAATTTTCCTCGCGGGCAACACCAGATCCAGCCCCTCGTGCACGCATTCCTTGCCAAAGCAGTTGCGAATATCGTGCAGGCGGGCAGGGGCGTCAGTGTGCGCGTCAGTCACGATCAGTATCCCAACAGGTTGAACAGCACGGAGAACAGAGCATCAAGCACGATGACCAAGAAGATTGCTTGAACGACAGCAACCGTGGTGGCACGCCCCACTGCCAGCGCGCTTCCTGATACTCGCATGCCCTGCATGCAACCGATCAGGGCGATGACGATGGCAAAGATAGGGGTTTTCACCAGCCCCAGTATCAAGGGGGTCAGACCGACCACCTCGGGCAGACGATCGAAGTACATGGCATAGCTGACATCGAAACGGGAGGCGGCGATCACCGAACCGCCCACAATACCCATCAGGTTCGCAAACACCGTCAGCAACGGCATGATCACCATCAGGGCAATCACCTTGGGCAGGATGAGCATATCGAAAGGAGGAACACCGATCGCACGCAGGGCATCGATCTCCTCGGTGATCCGCATCGTGCCCAGCTGGGCGGTATAGGACGAACCGGTTCGCCCGGCAACGATGATCGCCGTCAGCAGCGGCCCCATCTCACGCAGCGTGATAATCCCGACCAGATCCACGATCAGCACATTCGCGCCATAACTCTGCAAGACTGCTCCGGCCTGATAGGCCGTCACCATGCCGACCAGGAAGGACAGCAAGCCAATGATGCCTACGGCACGCAGACCGGCCGCCTCGATCTCGGCGACCACCTCACGCCAACGGATGCGCCAGGGGGATAGTGCCAGCCGCCCGCCCCGGCTCACCAGCTCGCCGATGAAGGCGAGGAACGCATTCGCCTCGATCAACTTGCCCACCGTGCGGCGCCCCAACCGGGCGAGTGCGCTCTCGCGCGTCGGAGCCGCCTCGGAAAGATCCGGCAGTCGAGATTTGAGTAGAGTGATCAGCTTGCGTTGCGCCTCGGGCAACGCCGTCAGGCCCACGTCCCATCCAGCCTGCTCCAGCCGGTCGACTTGACGCGCCAAGGCCAGGGCCCCGGCGCTATCCAGTGCGTTGGCAGCACCGGCAAGCCGCAGAGTCCCCGGTCCCCGGCCAGCCTCAGGGGCAGGTGGCGCGGGCGCAGACAAACGGGCCAGCGTCCAGTCCCCGGCCAGCGTCAGCGTGGCCCTGCTGTCGCCCGTGACCTCCAGCCGCAGGCTCGGTGCAGACGATCCTTCGCCTGGCTCATCGTTCATATTCGGCTTGGCTGGACTCACCGGCATGTGTTTCGGATTCCGAGAATATGTAGCGCCACCCGCGCCTCATGGCGGGCCGGGCGGTCAACCTCAAGCCTAGGTTCAAGGGGCGACCGTGTCCATAGCGGGGCGATTCAAGCAGTGATGCCCAACCACCCCAGCTCAGGCCTGTTAGAATGGATGGTCATTTTCAAACGCACCGTCGGCCGTTCGATGCCCGGTGCCATCGTGAGGAGACCCCCATGGAAAGACAGCGCTTGCAGAAGGTTCTGGCCGCCATGGGGCTGGGCTCGCGTCGCAAGATCGAGAACTGGATCGCCGAGGGCCAGGTCCGTGTCAACGGCCGTATCGCGTCCCTGGGGGATCATGCCGGACCAGGAGACATCATCGAGGTGGGCGACCGACGCGTACAGGTCCCCGGTGAGCGCCCGGTTCGTCGCGTACTGATCTACCACAAGCCCGAAGGCCAGATTACGGCCAATCACGACCCGGAGGGACGCCCCACGGTGGCCGAGCACCTGCCCTCCATCCGCGAAGGACGCTGGATCACGGTCGGACGACTTGATTTCAACACCAGTGGCCTGCTGCTGGTCACCAACGATGGCGAACTGGCCAATCGGCTGATGCATCCAAGCTACGGCATCGAGCGAACCTACGCCGTCCGTGTACGCGGTGGTCTGGACGATGAGCAACAGAAGCGACTGCTCGAAGGCGTGGAGCTCGACGACGGCATGGCGCAATTCGCCCGTCTGGTCGACGCCGGTGGCGAGGGAATCAACCGCTGGTATCACGTCAGCCTGCATGAAGGTCGCAATCGCGAGGTGCGTCGCATGATCGAAGCCGTCGGCGGCCAGGTCGCTCGACTGATTCGCATCAGCTATGCCGGCATACCGCTGCCACCACGTCTGCGCCCCGGCAAGATCCAGGAGCTAGAGCCGGCCATCGAGGCAGCACTGGCTGAACTGGTCGGTCTCAAGCCGGAGACACGGCACAAGACGCTTGGGCGTCACGAGACACGCCGCGCCCACAAGCCCTTCAAGGCCGGCAAGTCGGTGCGCGAGTCCAGGCGCCCCTCACGACGCCGCAGTGGAGACGATGCGCCCGAGGGCCATTCGCTCAAGCGCGAGACCACCATCAAGCCGGCCAGGTCCCGTCGCAAGGCTGGCTCGTCCACCAATCGAGGACGCGGATCGCGTGGCTGATCCATACCATCCCGCCACAATAGAACACGGCTTGAAGCCGGAATACGCGCCACCAATACTGGGAAGACCATGCAAGAACGCAGCTCGCTGACCAACCAGCTCCTCATCGCCATGCCCAACCTGGAGGACCCAACTTTCAGCCGGAGCGTGACCTACATCTGCGAGGACAACGAAGACGGCGTAATGGGCATTACCATCAACCGCCCACTCGGACTCGATCTGGGCGACATCTTCGATCACATCCAGGTCACCTGCACTGACGACGAGATTCGTGAGCGACCGGTCTTCATGGGCGGGCCGGTTGAACTGGAGCGCGGCTTTGTTCTGCATGCTCCACATGGCGGCTGGGAGTCCACGCTTGAGATCACCGACCGCATCGGCCTGACGACCTCGAAAGATATTCTGACGGCAATCGCCGACGGGGCCGGTCCACGCAACGTGATCGTCGCGCTAGGCTATTCCGGCTGGAGCCGCGAACAGATGGACCGCGAGATGGCCGAGAACAGCTGGCTCCATGTCGAGGCCACCGAAGAAATCCTGTTCGAGCAGCCGATTGACGATCGCTGGACCTCGGCGGCCAATCAGCTCGGCATCGACATCAACCTCCTCTCCGGCGAGGCCGGACACGCCTGATGGACGGCCAGCGGGGTGGTCAGACGGACGGCCGGGTGGACAACCAGCCGCCGTACATGCAGGTCCTGGGCTTCGACTACGGTGAATGGCGCATTGGTGTGGCTATCGGCGACCGGCGCATCGGCAATGGTCGCCCCCTGACCACCCTGCACAATCGCAATGCCGACCAGATCGACTGGAATGCGATCGAAACCCTGATCGCCGATTGGCACCCCGACGCCCTGGTGCTGGGCTGGCCGATCGACGATGCCGGTCGCTGCTACCCGGTAGCGGCCTCGATACGCCGCTTCGGCAACCGCCTGCGGGTGCGCAGCGGCCTGCCCGTCTATGTCGTCGACGAGCGCCTGAGCTCGGAACAGGCCGCCCAGCGGCTAGGCCGACGGGCAATCGAACGCGATCAGGGTCGCATCGATGCCATGGCCGCCGCGGTGATCCTCGACAGCTTCTTCACCCAGGAGGCGCTGCGCCCGATCGAGGACGTCAGCAAGGCCGAGGTGACTCAAAACCTTGTCGGCTCTCCCGCCACAACGCGGGATTGATACAATCCGCCACCACTCACCCGACCGAGATCCCGCTCCGATGACACAAACCGATCGCCTGCTGCCGGCAAATGAGGCCATCGACCGACTCGAAACGCAGATCCGCACCGCGCTGCAACGTGGTGAACTCGTCGATCCGCTGATCATCGGTATCCACACCGGCGGGGTGTGGGTGGCCGATACCCTGCACCGGGCGCTGGACTGCCGCGATCCACTCGGTCGCCTGAACATCACCTTCTATCGTGATGACTTCCATACCCTTGGCCTGCACCCACAGGTGAGCCCCTCGGATCTCTCGGTCGACGTTGACGGACGCGATATCATCCTCGTCGACGACGTGCTGTTCACCGGTCGGACCATTCGTGCGGCCATGAACGAACTATTCGACTATGGTCGTCCACGACGCATCGCGTTGGCAGTGCTCTATCAGCGCGATGGTCGTGAGCTGCCGATCTGCGCCGACTGGACAGGCCAGGAGATCAAACTCGGCCCCGATGAACAGATCCACGTCGGCGGCCCAGATCCGATCACCGCCCGCCTGGTCTCGAAAAAGCGAGCTGAGGAGAACTGAGCGCCATGGCCGTGAATTTCGTCCGACCCAAGATCCCGAAATTTGCTCCGGACCCCTGGGCGATTCAGTTCGATGAACAAGGTCGGTTACGCCACCTGCTGACGATCGAGGGGCTCGGACCGGAGTGGATCACACGGATTCTCGATACCGCCGAGGGCTTCGCCTCGGTCACCGACCGCGAGATCAAGAAGGTGCCGCTGCTGCGTGGCCGCACCGTGGTCAATCTTTTTTTCGAGGCCTCGACCCGCACTCGCACCACCTTCGAACTGGCCGCCAAGCGGCTGTCTGCCGACGTACTCAATCTCAACCTCACCACCTCGGCCACCAACAAGGGTGAAAGCCTGCTCGACACCCTGAACAATATCCAGGCGATGCAGGCGGACATGTTCGTGATACGCCACCAGCAGTCCGGCGCGGCGCACTTCATCGCCCGCCACGTCGCCCCTCATGTCTCGGTGCTCAATGCCGGCGACGGTTGGCATTCACACCCCACCCAAGCACTGCTCGACGCCTTTACCATCCGTCGCCACAAGGGTGATTTCACGCCATTGCGAGTGGCGATCGTCGGTGACGTCCGCCATTCGCGGGTCGCCCGGTCACAAATGCACGTGCTCAATTCATTGAATGTCGGCGAATTGCGCGTGATCGCCCCGCGCACCCTGCTCCCCACCGAGGTGGAGAAACTTGGCGTGCGTGTCTTCCACGATATGCGTGAAGGGCTGCGTGACGTCGACGTGATCATCATGCTGCGTCTGCAGCGCGAGCGGATGGAGTCCGGCCTGCTGCCGAGCGAAGAGGAGTTCTACCGCCTCTATGGCCTGACCGAAAAAAAACTCGCCTGGGCCAAGCCCGATGCCATCGTCATGCATCCGGGTCCGGCCAACCGTGGCGTGGAGATCGAATCGTCGGTGGCCGACGGACCACAGTCGGTGATTCTCGAACAGGTATCCAACGGCATCGGGGTGCGCATGGCGGTAATGAGCTTGTGCATGAGCGCCAGCCGCACGGGGGACGCATGAAGGACGCACCAGAGAATCTGGGTATCGATTACGACCCGGTCCGCCACCCGGAAGGCTGCCGGCCGGGTATCGACTGCGACCATTGGGTGATCCGTGGCGCGCGCCTGCGTGATCCATCCAATGGGCTTGACACCATCGCGGACCTGTACCTCGGTGATGGGCGCATCGTTGGCATCGGCGACGCCCCGGACGACTGGCCGGCGGAGGCCGCCGAACATCTCTGCGCCGAGGGACAGTGGCTGATCCCCGGGGTGATCGACGGCTGGGCCCGGCTGCGGGAGCCGGGTCTCGAGCACAAGGCCACTATCGCCACCGAAAGTGCCGCGGCCGTGTCCGGCGGAATTACCACCCTGATCATGCCGCCGGATACGGCCCCGGTGCTCGACACGGTCGCGGTCGCACGCTACATCAAACGCCGCGCCCAACTGGCCGGACGCGCACGCGTGATGGCGATCGGCGCGATGACTCAGCAATTGGAAGGCGAGTTGCTGGCCGAGATGGCCGCGCTCGATGAAGGTGGTTGTGTCGCGATCTCGAACGCACATTACCCCTTTCGCGACCTGCGACTGATGCGCCGAGCGCTGGAATACGCGGCCACCTTCGACCTGCAGGTGGTCTTGCAACCATCGGATCCGTCACTGGCCGCCCGCGGCTGCGCCCATGACGGCGCGGTGGCCACCCGGCTGGGTCTCCCGGGGCTGCCGGTCTCCGTCGAGACCGCGCCCCTGGCTCAGCTGATCGCGATAATCAGCGAGACGGGTGCGCGGGTGCATGTGCCCATGCTCTCCTCGGCCGCGGCGCTGAAGCTGATCGAGCGCGCCAAGGCCGACGGCCTGCCGATTACGGCGGGCGTCTCGGCCCATCATCTGTGGCTGACCGAGATGGACACCGATGCGCTCGATCCCAACAGTCATGTCATGCCGCCGCTACGGAGTATCCGTGATCGCGACGCCCTGCGCCGCGGTCTGGCTGCGGGACTGATCGACACAGTAGTCTCCGACCACCAGCCGCATGAACCGGATGCCAAGCTCGCCCCTTTCCCGGCAACCGAACCGGGCATCTCGGGACTGGAAACCTTGTTGCCACTGGTACTCAAGCTGGTGGCGGAAAACATGCTCGGCTTCGAGCGGGCCATCGAGGCGCTGACCAGCCGCCCGGCCACCCTGTATGGGCTCCACGATGCCGGCTCAATCGCCGTCGGCAAGCGAGCCGATCTCACATTAATCGATCCAGACACGATGTGGAGCCTCGACTCGGTCGGCCTGGTCAGCGCCGGGGGGAACACCCCGTTCATCGGCTGGGATTTCGCCCATCAGGTCGAGGCGACCTGGGTCAACGGTCGCCGGGTATTTCTGCGTGAAGATGAATAGGTACAGCAGCCCTGATCCGGACTGGGTCTTGCACCCGCGTCTGCTGCGCGACAGCCTGCCGATAATCAATCACGGCCGTCTCCAGTTTCGCCTGATCAACGACCGGCGCTTCGTCTGGCTGCTTATCGTACCGATGTGTCATGGCGCGGAGCAGCTGCACCTCCTGCCCACCGACTGGCGCGAGGAGACACTCGCCGCGCTGGATGCCGCCAGCCGGACACTCGAGTCAATCTATCAACCCAAACGCATCAACATCGGTGCCATCGGCAATCTTGTTCCCCAACTGCACCTCCATTGCATCGCCCGGTTCGTGGATGACCCGGCCTGGCCTGGCGTGGTCTGGGGTGCCGGAGAGCGTCAACCGGCCGGACCGTACCAATTGCTGCAACACATCCAGCCGATCGCCGCTGGACTCGCCCAGCAGCTTGCGCGACACTCGGGACGCACCGCTTAGTTCCATCTCGTCGGTGTTCGGCCGGCCCAGCCAGGTAACCGGTCCAACGGATTGCGACCAAAAACGGAATCAGGACGACCCGAATGCTACGACTCCCCTTACCGCTTCAGTTCCTGTTCTTCATCTTCATCCAGCTGGCGCTCAGTGCCGGGCTGGTGTTCTACCTCGGTAATCTGGCCCAGTCGAATGTCGAGACCTTCGCCACGGCAAGTCGCGGGTTCGTCGATACCCATCGTTCAATCGAGCAGATCCGCAACGACTATGTCCAAACCGCCACCCGGGCCGAACAGATTACGGCCGGCTTCGCACCAGGCATCCGTCGCGATGTCTCCGAGCTGCGCCTCGAGCTCAAGCAGCTAGCCTCGACCGTCCGTGGCAGCGTGGCCCTCGCCCCCTTGCGCGAGCAGCATCCCGGGGTGGTCAATCGCCTGGCCACTGCCCTCGACTCCCAAGCCGAGGCATTGGTTCAGGCCAGCCAGAATGTCGCTTCGGCCGATGCCCACGAGGTCGCCCGTATCCAATCGCAACTGGCCAGACAGCGCGCCACCATCATGTCCGAGGGCTTCGGCGAGCTGATCGCTGCAACCAACGACGACCTCGATGCGACCATGCGTGCGGTACGCAGCGCCAATGCAGCGGTGACCGAAAACTACCAGCTGATCCTGCTTTTGTTCGTCATCCTGCAGGCGTTTCTGCTCATGGCCGTGCTCTGGCTGACCAACCGGCAAATTCGCCAACTCGCCAACATCACCGAGCGTATCGTTGCCGGTGAACAGGCCAGCGCCGGCGCACAGCAAAAGCGTCGCGACCAGCTGGGACGAATCGCTCGGGCCGTCCAGCAGTTCCGCAGCTCACTGGTCAGCCTGTCGAACTCGCGTGAACAACTCCAGGCAATGCTCAAGAAGCATGAACAGGAATCTCTCAGCCGCCGTCGCGCAGAAGAGTCGCTACGGCTGACCGCTTCAGTGTTTGACCAGGTCCAGGAGGCCGTGTTGGTCACCGACATCCAGGGCCACGTCATTCGTGCCAACATCGCTGCAGGAAAGTTGCTCGGTCTGTCGAGCACCCAGCTGGCCGAACGACCACTGCTGGAGATGCTGCTCGACAAGTCGCCGAGCGTGACCGCCCCTATCTGGAAGCATGTACTGGAGACGGGCGAATGGCGCAGCCAGATCGAATTCACCCGCGCCGAGGACGACAAGACGCTGACCGCCCTGGTGTCGATCCGCCTGGTGGGCGAACCACGTGAGGGGCGCGGCCACGTGATCGTGGTGATCAACGACCACACCGAGATCCATGCTCGCGAGCGCGAGATGCTTGCCCTCGCCCAACTTGACCGCGTTACCGGCCGCCTCAACCGAGGTTACTTCGTCCAGCAGGTCGACCGACAAATCCAGGAGAATCCCGATCAGCCTTTCGCCATGGTCGCCATCGGCCTGGACGGCTTCACCGCCTTCAACGAAGCGCTCGGTCGACGCTTCGGTGACCGCATCCTGCGAGCCATTGGTGATCGGCTAACCGAGATCACCGAGCCACACTCGCAGCTGGCCCGGATCGACGGCGACGAGTTCGCCTATCTGGTGTTCGCCGATAGCCCAGCGGTACTGGAACAACGAATCGAGGTGGTCATGCAGGATGCCCACGCTCATGTCACGCAACTTCTCGAGCTCGCTGGTTACCGCCTCGATATCCGCGCCAGCATGGCTTCAGCCCAGTTCCCGACCGAAGGACAGACCGCCGAGGAGCTGCTGCGGATTACCGACAACGGCCTCTCGCAAGCCAAGGCCGAGGGCGGCAACCGCATTGTCGGCCAGGCTGAGGAACTCACCCAGGCCGCTCAGCGACGTTTCGAGCTCACCCAGGCGCTGGGCAAGGCACTCGGCAACCGTGAGCTGCGCGTGCACTATCAGCCGCAGGTCTCGTTGACCAGCGGGGCCCTGCTGGGTTTCGAGGCCCTGTTGCGCTGGCGTTACCGTGGCGATTGGGTCTCGCCGGACGAATTCATCCCGCTGGCCGAGGAGCACAACCTGATCGACGAATTCACGGAATGGGCGCTGAGCAACGCCTGTCGCCGGGTTGCCGACTGGCAGCGCCAAGCCGGTCAGGAGTTCAGCGTCTCGATCAACGTGCCGCCGCAGCTACTGCTGCGCGACCGGATCGATGAACGACTGGTGGAGCTGGCCCGTACCGCCGGTCTGCCGATTTCATCGATTGTGCTCGAAATCACCGAAAGCGATTTCGGCTCGGACCCGACAATTTTGTCCGGGCACCTGCATCAGCTGGCCATGCAGGGCTTCACGATCGCCATTGACGACTTCGGCACCGGCCATTCCTCGCTCGCCTATCTCAATAAGCTGCCGATCTCCAAACTCAAGATCGACAAGCAGTTCGTCGACGAGATCGAGCACAGTGAGGACGCCCGCAAGCTGCTGGGCTCAATCCTGGCGATGGCCGAGAAGCTCGAGTTCGAGATAATCATCGAAGGGGTCGAAACCCCGCAGCAGCTGATCGAGCTGCGCAAGTTCGGCAGCCGACTGCAGATCCAGGGTTTCGTGTTCTCTCGGCCCTTCGACGAGGATTACTGGGACGGCGAGTTCATGCACGGCAAGCCGCCCAACTACTCAGTGCCGGATATCCAGCCCGTACGTCAGGTCGATTAGCGCTTGCGCCAGCCCATCCCAGCGCAATAAAGCCGGTCTCCGCTTGACGCCAGGGCCGGCTTTTCATCTTGTTGCCGCGATCTCCAGATTATCCGCCCCAAGCATCTCTCAAGCGATCCTCGAGTGACTCCGGGGAATCTCCCAAGACCAGTCTGTTCAGTGGGCCTCGTCCCAGCTCGCACCAATACCAATACCCACCTCGAGTGCAACCCGCAGCTCGGCGGCCGCCGCCATGGTGTGCTCGATCTCGCTGGCCAGGGCCTCGATCTGCTCGGCCGGTGCCTCGAAGATCAGCTCATCGTGCACCTGAATCACCATCCTGGCGCGGCCGGAGACGACCACGCTTTCGTGCAGCGCGAGCATGGCACGTTTGATGATGTCCGCCGCCGTGCCCTGCATTGGTGCGTTGATTGCCGTGCGCTCGGCATACTGACGCCGCTGGCCATTGCGACTCTTGAGTTCCGGCAGGTACAGCCGTCGGCCAAAGACCGTCTCGACAAAGCCGCGTTCGTGCGCGCGTGCCCGTGTCTCATCCATATAGCGTGCCACGCCGGGGTAGCGGGCGAAGTAGCGGTCGATGTAGTCCTGCGCTTCGCCCCGCCCCACTCCGATCTGACGCGCCAGGCCGAAGGCCGACATGCCATAGATCAGGCCGAAATTGATCGCCTTGGCATCCTGACGCTGCTCGTCTGTGACCTCACCACCATCGGCAAACACCTCACGAGCGGTCGCCCGGTGGATGTCCTCGCCGCGAGCGAAGGCCGCCAGCAGCCCCTCGTCGCCCGACAGATGCGCCATGATGCGCAGCTCGATCTGGGAATAGTCCGCCGAGATCAGCTTGTGCCCCGGTGCGGCGACAAACGCCTTGCGGATCCGTCGCCCCTCCTCGGTGCGCACCGGGATATTCTGCAGATTAGGATTCGAAGACGACAAGCGGCCGGTGGCGGTCACCGCCTGGTGGAACATGCTGTGAATGCGGCCGGTCGTCGGGTCGATCCGCTCGGGCAGCCGATCAATATAGGTACTCTTGAGCTTGGTCAAGCCACGATAGTCGAGGATCAGCTGAGCGAGCGGGTGCTCATCAACCAGGGCCGAAAGCGCCTCCTCGTTGGTGGAGGGCTCACCCTTCGGCGTCTTGACCTTCACCGGCAGACCCATGCGTTCGAACAGGATGGCCCTGAGCTGCTTGGTCGAGCCCAGATTGAAGGCCTCGCCCGCTACCTCATGGGCCTCGATCTCGATCGCCTTGATGCGCTCGCCAATCGCCTCGCCCTGCCGGCCCAGCTGATCGCTGTCAATGGCCACACCAGCCCGCTCCATCGCGCACAGCACCGGCACCAGTGGCCGCTCGATCTCCTCGTAGACCGTCATCAGGCGGGGTATTTCAACAAGCTTGCTCCGCAGCCGATCAGCCAGCTGCAGGGTAATGTCCGCATCCTCGGCCGCGTACCGGGCGGCCACCTCGATCGGCAGCTGGTCGAAAGTCAGCTGCTTGGCCCCCTTGCCGGCCAGCTCCTCGAAGGTCGTGGTCTGATGCGAAAGCTCGCGGGCGGCGAGCGTATCCATGTCGTGGCGCGAAGCGGTGGGATCGAGCACGTAGGATTCGAGCATGCTGTCGTCGGCCAATCCACGCAACGTGACCCCATGGTTGGCCAGCGCATGCATGTCGAACTTGGCGTTCTGCAGCACCTTGGTTGGTCGCTCATCCTCCAGCCAGGAGCGCATCCGTTCGAGCACGACCTCACGCTCCAGCTGCGGCTCGAGCCGCTCACCATGCTCATCGATATGCGCCAACGGCACATAGGCCGCTTCATGTGCTGCGACCGCGAATGACAGCCCCACCACCGCCATCTGCATCGGCTCGATCGAGTTGGTTTCGGTGTCGAACGCCACACGCGGTGCCGCCTGGATGCGTTCGATCCAGACATCGAGTGTCTTCAGGTCGGTAATGACGTGGTAATCGACCTCTGTTTGCTCGGCAGCCCCGGTCGTCGCGTCGTTCTCAGTCGCCCTCTGTTCGTCGAACCAGCGCCGCAAGGTATTCAGGCCATAGCGTTCGGCCAGTTCGATCCCGGTCGACACGTCAGGTGCCTCGATCACCAGCTCGTCAAGCTTGACGGCCAGGTCGCAGTCGGTACGAATGGTGACCAGCTTGCGGCTGATCGGCAGGATTTCGAGCGAGTCACGTAGTGATTGCCCCACCTTGCCCTTGATCTGGTCAGCATGTTCGATGATGCCGTCGAGCGAGCCATATTGACCAAGCCATTTGGCGGCAGTCTTGGGTCCACAGCCAGGCACCCCGGGGATATTGTCCGACTTGTCGCCGACCAGGGTGAGAAAATCGATGAACTGCGCCGGGCTGACTCCATACCTTTCCTCAACGGCGGCGACGTCGGTGGTCTGGTTGGTCATGGTGTTGACCAGCGTCACCCCGGGGGCGACTAGCTGGGCAAAATCCTTGTCGGCAGTCGCGACGATCACTGTTTCGTCATTCTCGCGCGCCTCGTGCATCAACGTGCCGATCACGTCGTCAGCCTCTACGCCCTCCACACACAGCAGCGGAAAGCCCAATGCACGTACCAAGGCATGAACCGGCTCGATCTGTGCCCGCAGATCGTCCGGCATCGGCGGCCGACTGGCCTTGTACTCAGGATAGATATCGTCGCGAAACGTCTTGCCTGGTGCGTCAAAGACCACTGCCATGTGGCTGGGATCAGCCTCGCGGCGCATCTTCAAGAGCATATTGATCACGCCGTGGATCGCCCCGGTCGGGCTGCCGTCAAGCGCAGTCAGCGGCGGGAGCGCGTGAAAGGCGCGGAACAGGAAGGAACTGCCGTCAACGAGAATCACAGGTCCGTTTCGGTCGGACATGGTAGGATTTGCCCCTTTAATAAACCGTGGGTGTCAGGCCGGTACTATGCCACAGCCGGGTCATGGCCTGATCATGACTTGGCCACGGCCTGAGTTCATGGCCAAGCTTATGGTCTTGGGTCACACAAACCTGACCATCGCATGACTGGTGACAGGCCGCCTCAGGCCTGCCAAGCACGCCCTGAATACGATCCATCATGAAAAGAAAACTACCCAACCATCCGCCCCGCCTGGATCAGAAGCAGCGGCTTTCCCAGGAATCCTGGAAGATCTTCCAGATCATGGCCGAATTCGTACGCGGCTACGAGACGCTGGCGAGTATTGAACCGGCAGTCAGCATCTTTGGATCGGCACGCTACGACGAGACCAATCCTTGGTACCAACTGACTGTCGAGGTGGCGGAAAAGCTCTCTATCGCCGGCTTCTCGGTGATTTCCGGCGGCGGCGGTGGAATCATGGAGGCAGCCAACAGGGGCGCCCAGGCCGGCGGTGCGCCCAGCGTCGGGCTGAATATCGCCCTGCCCCACGAACAGCACGACAACCCTTATCAGGATATTTCCCTGCACTTCCAGCATTTTTTCGCCCGCAAGGTGATGTTCGTCAAGCACGCCTCCGCCTACGTGGTCATGCCCGGCGGGTTCGGGACTCTCGACGAGCTGGCCGAAATCCTGACACTGGTGCAGACCGGCAAATCGCGCCGGATCCCGATCATTCTGATCGGCTCCAGTTTCTGGCAAGGACTGATTGATTGGCTTTTCGATCAGATGGTGGCCGAAGGCACCATCTCCGAGGGCGACATGAATCTGTACACCCTCTGCGACACGGCCGATGAGGCAGTGGGCGCGATTTTCGATTTCTACCGCAACCGTGGTGTCACGGCGACCGAAGAAGAGCAGCAGAAGCTGCTCAACCTCTGAGTCCCCAGATCAAATTTCCTTAAGCTAATGAGACCGTCATGTCGGTTTTTACAGTAGTTCATGCCGATCAGCTCGAAGTATTCCTGCGACAGTTCGATTGCGGGGAGCTGGTCGAGCACCACGGCATCGCCGCGGGCATCGAGAACACCAATTACTTCGTCACCACCACTGGCGGCCAGTTCGTGCTCACCCTGTTCGAGAATCACGGCCCGGACGAGCTGCCGTTCTTTCTCGACCTGATGGCCTTTCTGGCCGAACACGACATCCCCACCGCTCATCCGATAGCTACCCGTGACGGCCAGTACCTGACCGAACTCAATGACCGGCCGGCCGCCCTGGTCCAGCGGCTGAGCGGGGCCTCGCTCGATCATCCGGATCCAGCGGCCTGCGCCGAGATCGGCCGCACCCTGGCTCGCTTCCATCTGGTCTCCGCGGATTTCCCCGCCTACCGTGCCCCGGATCGGGATCTCGCCTGGGCCGAAAAGGTTGCCGAACAACTGATCGAGCGCGCCACAAAAGAGGAAATGGCGCTGCTGAACGATGAACTGGCCTTCCAGCGAGGCGAATCGCGCGATGAGCTGCCACGGGGTGCCATCCACGCCGACTTGTTCCGCGACAACGTCCTGTTCGACAACGGCCGTCTGACAGGCATCATCGATCTCTATTACGCCTGCACCGACGCCTTCGCCTACGATCTCGCGGTCACGCTCAACGACTGGTGCATCGATGAGACCGGGCAGGCCCGCTCGGCCGAACGCGATGCGCTGCTGTCAGCGTATCTTGCCGAACGCCCATTCTCGGAGGCCGAACGCATCGCCTGGCCAGGACTGCTGCGCGCCGCAGCCCTGCGTTTCTGGGTTTCGCGCATGCAGGACCAGTACTTCCCGCGGGATGCCGAGATGATGACCTATATCAAGGATCCGACGCCGTTCCGTCGCATCCTCGAGGCACACCGGGCCGCAGGCACGCAGACTGCGGACTGGATCACATCCATCCAGACATCCCGGACCGCCCCATGAGCGAGGGCCGATCGCCCTGCCGACTGACTCGCCTGATCGACCGGCTTGACCAGGTCAACGAGTGGGTTGGCCGGATCAGTGCCTGGTTCGGCCTGCTCCTGACGCTGACCGTGTTCGCCGTGGTGGCGCTGCGCTACGGGTTTTCCGACAGCAACCAATGGCTCTCGGAATCGATCCTCTACTGGTTCGCCCTGATGTTCATGCTTGGCATGGGCTACACCTATCGCCACAACAGCCATGTGCGAGTCGATGTGTTTTCGCGCACTGCCTCAGCGAAAACGCGCGCCTGGATCGAGATCATCGGCATCGTGGTGCTGCTCTGGCCAGTGTGCCTGTTCATCGGCATCAGCAGCTTCGAGTATGTCCTCAACGGCTGGGCAATCCGCGAGGCCTCGCCCGAACCCGGCGGCATTCCGCTGCTCTATCTCCTGAAGAGCCTGCTGCTGGTCATGCCGGCGCTGCTCTTCTGGCAGGGGTTGGTCGAGCTGCTGCGGCAGGTGGCTCGGCTGCGCCAGCAGCAGCCCACAAAACCCGCCCGCAAGCCGCTTGGAGAGGGGATGTAGGGCATGGAGTGGCTACTCCTGCTGATGATCCTGACGGTATTCGCTGCCCTCCTGAGCGGATTTCCGGTCGCCTTTACCCTCGCCGGTGTCTCGCTGCTGTTCGCCGGGCTGGGCACATTGCTTGGTTTGTTTGACCACGGATTGCTGGGCGCGATGCCCAATCGTCTGTTCGGCATCATGCTCAACCAGACGTTGGTGGCCGTGCCACTGTTCGTGCTAATGGGCGTGTTGCTTGAAAAGGCGCGGGTCGCCGATGACCTGCTGGAGAATATGAGCGCCCTGTTCGGCCGTCGCCCCGGCGGTCTCGGGTTGTCGATGATATTGGTCGGCGCGATCCTCGCGGCCAGCACCGGCATCGTCGGGGCCACCGTGGTCACACTGGGGCTGATCGCCCTGCCCGTGATGCTGCGCCGCGGCTACGACCCTTGCCTGGCCAGCGGTTCGGTCGCCGCCGCCGGTACCCTCGGCCAGATCATCCCGCCGTCAATCATCCTCGTGCTGCTGGGCGACCAGCTCTCCAACGCCTACGCCCAGGCGCAGCTCGAACAAGGCATCTTCTCGCCGGAGACCGTCGCCGTCGGCGACCTGTTCAGCGGTGCGCTTATCCCCGGACTGATCCTGGTCACGGCCTATGCGGCCTACATCCTGTTCGTCGCCTGGCGGCAGCCTGGGCGGGTACCGGGCCTGAGCAGCGAGGAGCTGGCCCAGCGCCCTCCCATTACCCAGCTGTTGCTGGCGCTGGCCCCACCCATATTGCTGATCGTGCTGGTGCTCGGCTCAATCATGGGCGGCATTGCCACCCCCACCGAGGCCGCCGGCGTCGGCGCAGTCGGCGCCCTGCTGCTCGCCCTGGCTAAACGTCGTCTGCCCTGGGCCGTCCTGCACGACAGCCTCGCCGCCACCCTACGGGTCACGGCCATGGTGTTCATGATCTTCATCGGCGCATCCATCTTCTCGCTGGTCTTCCGTGGTTTTGGTGGCGACCAGGTCGTGCACGACCTGCTTTCGGCGCTGCCCGGTGGGGCCATGACCGCCCTGCTGCTGGTGATGGCGGCGGTCTTCCTGCTCGGCTTCATGCTCGACTTCATCGAGATCACCTTCGTGGTGGTGCCGATCGTCGCCCCGGTGCTGCTGATGATGGGCATCGACCCGATCTGGCTGGGCGTGCTGCTGGCGGTGAACCTGCAGACAAGCTTTCTCACGCCGCCATTCGGCTTCTCCCTGTTCTATCTGCGTGGCGCGGCACCGGCAAGCATCTCGACCAGCCAGATCTATCGTGGCGTGCTGCCATTCATCGCGATCCAGATTGTCGTGCTCGCCCTGCTGGTGCTCTTCCCCGAGCTCGTGACCTGGTTACCGGAAAGCCTTGACGTTCGTGCCCACTGATCGGCCCACTGACAAGGTCGGCCAGTCTCGCCTGCAGCCAATCGAGCTGGTCGGCCGGGACGAGCGGTTGTGGCTCGATTTCCCGCTGGCACTCGCCCCGATGGCGGGTGTGTCTGACCGCCCGTTCCGCCAACTCTGCGTCGATCTGGGTGCAGGTCTGGTGGTCAACGAGATGCTCAGCAGCAAACCGGAACTGCGCCACACACGCAAGAGCGAACAGCGCCGCCTGCGGGCCGACGACCCGGAACCACGGGCCGTCCAGCTACTGGGCAACGATCCTGGCGACCTCGCCCAGGCGGCTCGGCAGGCCTACCACGACGGCGCGCAAATCATTGACATCAACCTTGGTTGCCCAGCAAAAAAGGTCTGTCGCAAGGCCGCCGGTTCGGCCTTGATGGCCGAGCCCGACACCGTTGCCCGTCTGCTTGAGGCGACAGTCGAGGCGGTGCCCTGCCCGGTCACCCTCAAGATGCGCACCGGCAGCGATGATTCCTACCGCAATGCCCCGGAGATTGCAGCGATTGCGGAAAATGCCGGCATCGCCATGCTCAGCATCCATGGTCGAACCCGGGAACAGAAATACCGCGGCGAGGCCGAATACGACACCATCGCCCGGGTGGTCGCCGAGCGCCGGATCCCGGTACTGGCCAACGGCGACATCAACTCGATAGCGAGCGCATTTGCAGCTCTCGAAGCCACCGGCGCCGCCGGCCTGATGATTGGGCGGGCAGCCTTCGGTCGTCCCTGGCTGTTCACGCAGTTGCGGGCGGCGCTCGAGAATCGCCCCGTGCCACCCGAACCGAGCGAAGCCGAGATCATGGCCTTCGTTCGACAGCAGTTCGAAGCGATTTATTCCCACTACGGAAATGTGATGGGCGTTCGGATCGCGAGGAAGCACTGGGGATGGTATTCTCCCCGGTTCACGATTGAGGAAGGGATGCGCAAGGAGTTCAATCGGCTGGAGACCATCGAGTCTCAACGCCGATGGCTCGACCGGCGGGAAGCCGACCTTCGCCACATGCCGGCCCCGCATCCCGGGTAACCGATCACGCCCGGATCGGTCGACAGGCCGGTCGGATCGCAGCACGCACCACCTGCTGCACTGACCGAAAGTCCCAGCTAAGCCGCGTTGTGTTCGAGAATCATGACCTATTCCACCCGCCCATCCGCCGCCCTACCCGCCAAGCCCACCCTGGACAAAACCGCCCGCCAAGCGGCCGAATGTCATCATGACATGCACCAAACGATCATCGATGCCCTCGATATCCTCTGGGATGCCTTTGAGGAAGATCAACCAAGCAATCTGTACCACCTGGTGATGGGTCAGGTTGAGCGGCCCCTGCTCGCCCGCGTACTGGAACGTTGCGACAACAACCAGAGTCGCGCAGCCGCCTGCCTCGGCATCAATCGCAGCACCCTGCGCAAGAAACTGCGCGACCACGGCCTGATCTGATCCCGACAGCGGCCGCCCCCTTCATCTCTCCCCTCCAAAACAGCATCCCGATGCCGCTTGCCATGGCTTGTTTTTTACGTCCAAGAGTATCCATCCCCGCTCATCCCGGCCGCAGTGAAAATTTCCCTTTTCTCTCGCAAGAAAACAGGGTATAACGCGCCACAAGTCGGCTGGTCAGCCCCATGGACACGGGGTGCTGCCCCGGGTGGCGGGAGTCCCGAAGCCTCATCCGGGTTTCCAGTGGCTCGTACGGAGACCGGCGCCAAGCGCCTTCGCCATGACCGTCGATCGATGCCAACGCAGGCCGGCCATAGGCCCGCCTTGAACGTATTGATCTCGGAGGTACCTCATGAGCACAGAAGCTGAATATCAAGATCTCGAAGAAACCTGGGACGACGAAGACGACACTATCGACGAGCCAGACACAGACGACGAACTGGAGCTGGACGACGACGAGCTGGAGTCCGAAATACTGCCGCTCGACAAGAGCGTTAGCCACAAGGACGCCCGACGTCGCTTGGACGATATGCTCGAAGAGCGCCGCCTTCGGGCAGAAATGGCCGACGACTTCTGAGTCCCGTGAATCCTGATCAGACGTCCGGGATACATCCTTCCCGGACTTCTCGACCGAAACTCCACATGACCGCTCAGCCAGCTTTCCCCCCTGCCCAGCCAGATCGGCTGGTGTTGGCCGTCGGGCTGTTCAGTGGTCTTGTGGCCGTCGCACTGGCGGCGATGGGCGCGCATGGGCCGCTGGCGCCCATCGATCCCATCGCTCAGCGCCAGCTGGACACCGCCAGCCTGTTCCATCTGACCCACAGCCTGGGGCTGATGCTGCTCGCCTTCTGGCCGGCGGCAGTCTCGTGGCGCCGCGCTGTCGCCCTGAGCTGGCTCGTCGGCATTGTTCTCTTCGCCGGCAGCCTCTACTCATCCACCATGTTCGCGGTCGCCTGGCCCGGACTGCTGACTCCGCTCGGTGGCCTGTTCCTGATGAGCGGCTGGCTGGCCTGGCTGGTCGGTGTGCTGGGGCTTGGCCGCCCCCGCTAGCTGAACACAGAAAACGTCGCCCCGCGCTCATGAACGACGAACGGCACCGAGAGATTTCTTGACCAAAAAAATCGCAGCCAGACCGACTTGGTCGCTGCGATTTCCACTTGACGGCCCCGTATGATGCCAGGGCTGTCAGAAGTTGACAGGGCAGAAACAGCATCTACTTACTTGTTGCGAAGCTCCTGAAGCGCATCGTTCATCTTGAACAACACGATCATGAGCTCACACCAGATGCGTACGGCCACCGCCCCGATCACCATCATGAACAGGCCAGACAGGAAGCTGCCGAAAGAGAAATTGACGAACATCATGCCGAGACCACTGACCACCACAGCGGCCAGCAGCAGCCAGTAAATAAACGTGATAAATCTTGGCGTCAGCATCTTGTCGAAGAAAAGAAGCTCTTTCAGGTCTTTCATGCTTTTGTTCCTTTGGTGATTTTTGTTTTGATTTCTTGATTTTTGAAGCAGGAAAGACAGCCAAGACGAGAGGGGAGCGGCCCTCCGAAGAACAGATCTTCAACCCTTTTGGATGATCAGCACGGCACATGCCGACCAAGGAACAATCCGGGAAACAACCGATTCCGTTCCAACCATCACGACTTCACTCCACCCATCGCGACTTCACTGTCAAGTTTGCTTCCAGCAGACCCTACCATAAAGAAGTTGCCTCGAATCCAGTTTGTCCACTCACGATCCGCGGCATCTGCGGGGTAGGTCTTGCCGTCACACATTCCTACCCCACCAACGCCCTGCACAGCTGATCGTTTAGGGAGACTGTGCGCAAATACCCAAGCGGTCCCGTCGTCGGAGGGCATGCCGATTGGACCCGAGCTGCGCCCCGGGCCTATTTTCGGTACCATTCGCGTTTTTGCGCCAGGAATTCGCATGTCTCGATCTACCTTCGAATATGATGATCTGATCCGCTGTGCCAAGGGCGAGATGTTCGGCCCAGGCAATGCGCAGCTCCCCTTGCCGCCGATGCTGATGTTCGATCGCATCGAAACCATCACCAACGAAGGCGGCAAATTCGGCAAAGGCGAAATGCATGCGGAGATGAGCATCCATCCGGACCTGTGGTTCTTCGCTTGCCACTTCGAGGGCGACCCGGTAATGCCCGGTTGCCTGGGGCTGGACGCGATGTGGCAACTGGTCGGTTTCTTCCTCGGCTGGAGCGGAGGCAAGGGCCATGGGCGCGCTTTGGGCGTCGGTGATGTAAAATTCTCGGGGCAGGTTCTACCGAGTAACAAAAAGATCGAATACCGGGTCGACATGAAGCGCGTGATCATGCGCAAACTGACCATGGGCATCGCGGATGCGCAGATGCTCTGCGATGGCGTCGTCATCTACGAGGCCAAGGACCTGCGCGTCGGATTATTCACCAGCACAGAAGCACTTTCGGAGTAAATCCACCATGCGCCGAGTCGTCATCACCGGCATGGGCATCGTGTCCAGCCTGGGTAACAACTGCCAAGAGGTGCTCGCCTCGTTGAAGGCAGGCCGCTCCGGTATCGAGCGCAATCCCGAGCAGGTCGAGCACGGCTTCCGTTCTCATGTGGCGGGCACGCTCAAGATCGATCCATCCGAGCACATCGACCGCAAGCTGTTTCGCTTCATGGGATCGGCCGCAGCGTACAACTATCTGGCCATGCGGGAAGCGATCGAGCAGTCGGGGCTTACCGAGGAGCAGATTTCCAATCCACGCGCCGGCTTGATCACCGGCTCTGGCGGCTCCTCCTGCGAGAATATCGTCGCTACGGCAGATATCGCCCGCGAGCGAGGCATCAGGCGGGTCGGCCCGTACATGGTCACCCGCACCATGGGCTCGACCACCTCGGCCTGCCTGGCCACGCCGTTCAAGATCAAGGGCATCAACTACTCGATCAGTTCGGCCTGCTCGACCTCTGCCCACTGCATTGGAGCTGGCGTGGAGCAGATCCAGTTCGGCAAGCAGGATGTGGTCTTCGCTGGTGGGGGTGAAGAGCTGCACTGGTCGCTGTCGGCCATGTTCGATGCCATGGGCGCGCTGTCGTCCAATTTCAACGACACCCCGGACAAGGCCTCGCGTCCCTACGACGTCGACCGCGATGGCTTTGTCATCGCCGGTGGTGGCGGCACGGTCGTGCTCGAATCGCTTGAGCACGCCCTGGCCCGTGGTGCGAACATCATCGCCGAGGTCACCGGCTACGGCGCGACCTCCGATGGCTATGACATGGTTCAGCCCTCGGGTGAAGGCGCGGTGCGCTGCATGCAGCAGGCACTGTCGACCGTCGAGGCGCCAATCGACTACGTCAACGCGCATGGCACCAGCACCAAGGTGGGCGATCTGCGCGAGCTTGAGGCGATGGCCGAGGTATTCGGTGAGCACCAGCCGATCGTCACCTCGACCAAGTCGCTCACCGGCCATGCCTTGGGCGCGGCCGGTGTGCACGAGGCGATCTATTCACTGCTGATGATGCAGAACAACTTCATCGCCGCCTCGGCCAACATCGAGAACCTGGAGCCGGAAGCCAAGCAGGCCAATATCGCCACCGAAAGGCTCGACGACCAGCAGATCAATACGGTCCTGTCCAACAGCTTCGGCTTCGGTGGTACCAACGCCTCGCTGGTGATGCAACGCTTCAACGGCTGACAGGCCACGCGCCAAACCGTTGACCCAATCGGTTGGCCAGTCCGTTGACGACAAAAAGCCAGACCATGGCGGTCTGGCTTTTTTCATGCCGGCAGGGTTTTCAGCAGCTCATTTTTCTTCGAACCCTACTTTGGGCCACGCTTCAGGCCATGCTTTAAGCCATCAGGGCACTCTCGATCAACTGCCGGCTGTAGTCATGCTTGGGATACTCAAGCAGCTCGCTGCTAAGCCCGCTCTCGACGATCTCCCCGTCAAGCATCACTACCATCCGGTGGGCTAACGCTCGCACCACCGCAAGATCATGCGTGATCAGCAAATACGTCAGACCATAATCTGCCTGCAGATCACGCAGCAGCCGCAGGACCTGTAACTGCACTGCAGCATCCAGCGCGCTGGTCGGCTCGTCGAGGATCAATACCTGCGGGCGCAGGATCAGGGCGCGCGCGATCGCGATCCGCTGGCGCTGACCGCCGGAGAACTCATGCGGATAGCGCGACATCACGGCCGGATCCAGTCCGACCTCGTCAAGCACGCGTTCAATGCGGCTGCGGCGCTCGACGCGCGTCAGCCCCGGCTCATGCACATCCATTCCTTCACCGACGATCTGGGCGACATTCATCCGTGGCGACAACGCCCCGAACGGATCCTGGAACACCACTTGCAGGTCGCGTCGAAAGGGCCGGAAACGCTTCTCCGCCAGCCCGTCGACCCGGCGACCATTCAGCCAGACCGCCCCACTCGCCCCAGCCATCAGTTGCAACAGTGCCAGGGCGAGCGTGGTCTTGCCCGAGCCCGATTCGCCCACCACACCCAATGTCTGGCCGGCATGCAGGGCCAGATCCACACCCTTCAGGATTTCGGTGCGGGTATCAGCCCCCAACCAGCGACGCTTGCCGACCATCACCCGCAGATCCTCACAGCGCAGCCGCTCGCCAGCCTCTGGGTCGATCGGCCCGATCATGGAGGCGACCTGACGGGCTTCGAGCAAGGTACGGGTATAAGCGTTTTTCGGCTGGGTAAAGACCGCCTCGGTGCGCCCGGTCTCGACGATCTGACCGTGACGCATTACCACGACGTGATCGGCGTAACGGCGGACCACCGGCAGGTCGTGGGTGATCAGCAGCAGGCTCATTCCCAATTGCTGTTGCAACTCGACCAGCAAGTCCATGATGGTCTTGCGTAGACCGGCATCGAGTGCGGTGGTGGGCTCATCGGCGATCAGGAGACGCGGATTGCAGGCAATCGCCATGGCGATCATCGCTCGCTGACGCTGCCCGCCGGACAGCTGATGCGGCAACGCGCGCATCACGCGCTTCGGTTGCGGGAGGTGGACCTGTTCAAGCAGGTCCTGCACCCGGGAGCGCAGCGCCTCGCCGCGAAGACCCAGATGACGCACCAACACCTCGGCGATCTGCGCGCCGATGGTCTTCAGCGGATTGAGCGCCGTCATCGGCTCCTGGAAAATCATGCCCACCCGGCGGCCGCGCAGGGCACGCACACGCGATTCGCTCATCGCCAGCATGTCTTCGCCCTCGAAACGGATCTGTCCATGGGTCTCGGCATCACTCGCCTCGAACAGGCGCAGGATTGACAAGGCGGTCACCGTCTTGCCGGAGCCCGACTCGCCCACCAGCGCCAGACGCTCCCCTTCTCGCAGGGTCAACGAAACCGACTGCAACAGTGGCGTCCCAGCTACTGCAACGCTCAGATTCTCGATTTCCAGCAAGGGCACGCGCGCCTCGTTCGACTCCACAGCATTCCTCGTTGCTTGTTACCGCTTGGTATCAGGCGGCTTCTGGATATTAGGGACTGGATATTAGGGATTGGTGAGCGATGCTCCGCCAGCGAAACGCGCACAGCGATGGCCGCAGAAACTGGCCACAGAAATTGCCATGTTATCCGCTTGAGTCTGATCTACCCTTCTTTTCAGCAGTCGACATGTTAACAGTCGGCATATCGCCCGCGCGCCTGCAGGCCATTCGTTCCCGGTGGAGAAATCGCTACACAGCGGCGGGCAAGCACCAGGGGAGACGTGATGATCTACTCGATCGGTTCACTGCTGGCATTCAGCTTCGTCATATCACTTATTGCCGTCATCGCCCTGGTCTGGGCGATCTATTCCCGCCAGTTCGAGCTGACCGATCAGCAGGCCCGATCAATCCTTCCTGAACAGGATGCCGACAAACCGGAAACCGCCTTCGGCCCGATCGAACGGCAGACCTTGCTGTTTTTCTTCTTGAGCGCAACCTTCTGGCTCGTACTGGGCTCCATCTTCGGCCTGATCGCCTCATTCAAGCTGCACATCCCCGGCCTGCTCGATGGCAGCGCACCGCTGACATTCGGTCGCGTGCGCACCATGCACCTCAATACCGTGGTGTATGGCTGGACCTCATTGGCCGGAATCGGCATGGCCCTGTGGCTCATCCCCACCCTGTTCCGCACCAACCTGCGACATGCGCGACTCGCCCTGGGCGGTGGCTGGCTATGGAATCTTGCGGTACTCGCCGGCGTGATCGCGATCGGATGGGGCTGGAGCGACGGCATGGAGTGGCTGGAGTTCCCCTGGCAGATCGATCTGCTGCTGGCCGTCTCGGTCATCCTGATCGGCATCTCGATCCTGGTGACCGGCAAGCATCGCCGCGTCAACCACATCTACGTCTCCGGCTGGTACATCAGTGCGGCAATGTTGTGGTTCCCGGTATTGTTCATTACCGCCAACCTGCCATCACTCTACTCCGGCGCACAGGCCGCTACGGTCAACTGGTGGTATGCGCACAACGTGCTTGGCTTATGGGCGACCCCACTGGGGCTGGCAGCCGCCTATTACTTCATCCCACGGATCATCGGCAAGCCGATCTATTCCTACCCGCTGTCCCTGCTGGGCTTCTGGACACTGGCGCTGTTCTACGCCCAGGTGGGTCTGCATCACCTGATCGGCGGCCCCATCCCCACTTGGGCGGTGACACTCTCGGTGGTCCAGTCGGTGATGATGGTGGTCCCGGTCGTGGCGGTGGCGATCAATCAGCACACCTTGAGCTTGAGCAACGGCTGGGCCTGGCGCGAGAGTATCCCGCTGCGCTTCGTCGCGCTGGGCGCGATTTTTTACACAATCGTCTCGCTACAGGGTTCGTTTGAGGCGATCCGTGCGGTCAATACCGTGACACATTTCACCCATTACACCGTCGGCCATGCACATCTCGGCATGTACGGCTTCGTGGCGTTGGTGATGTTCGGCTCAATCTACTACATCCTGCCGCATCTCACTGGACGCAGATGGCTTTTCCCGACACTCATCAGCTGGCATTTCTGGCTGGTCACCAGCGGCATCCTACTGTATTTCATTGGACTCTCCATCGGTGGCTGGTTGCAAGGCGTGGCCATGCTCGACCCAGCCCGTCCCTTCATGGAGAGCGTTCAGTTGACCCTGCCCTACCTGACTAGTCGCTCAGTCGCCGGCAGCCTGATGACACTGGGTCACCTGCTGTTCGCCTTCAATCTGGTCGCCTTCGTACTGCAACGTGACCCGGCCGGCCGACCGGCGCGCGAAGAAATCGAATCGGCGGCCCGACAACCCACCGGGAGTCACTGAGCCATGAACCGACTGCTGCCTCTGATCATCGTGGCCCTGGCTACCTTGGCACTGTCCATGCTGTTCTTTGTGGCTGGTCCGATGCTGCAGATTGCACCGCTCGACCCACCAGTCGAACTCAAGCCATATTCTGAGGCTGAGCTACGTGGACGCCATCAGTACGTCAGCCTCGGCTGCGTCTACTGTCACTCCCAACAGCCACGTGCACCCGCACAGGCACCGGACCAGGCCCGTGGCTGGGGGCGCCCCTCCACCCCGGCCGACTATGTCTTTGACCGGCCGCATCTGCTCGGCACCATGCGCACCGGACCCGATCTGCTCAATATCGGTGTGCGCCAGCCCTCACGTGACTGGCAGCTGACGCACCTGTACGCCCCACGGGCGATCGAACCGGGCAGCATTATGCCGGCTTTCCCGTTCCTGTTTGAGGCGAAGGACAAGCCGGCCAAGGGCGACGTGGTCGTCACGGTGCCCGACACCTTCCGCCCCGAAGGCAAGACGGTCGTGGCCCGACAGGAAGCGCTCGATCTGGTTGACTACCTGCTCAGTCTCGATCGCAGTTATCCAGCAGTGCATCAGGAATTGCGCGACAACGCCTATGCGCCTGTCGGGGGTGACCAATGACCAGACCCCGTCGAATCCAAGGCATCTCGGGGGTGCGAGACAAGACCTTCACTCCCTACGAAACCCTTTGTCGCATCCCTTGGCCAGTCTATTCGATACTGATCGCGCTGACCGTCTGGGGACTGATTGTCTTGCTCCCGCTCGATGATCATGTCAACAAAACCGTCGCCAGAACAACCGCGGTAGTGGCCGAGCAAAGTGATAGCTCGAGTAACGACATCAGCGTGGGACACACCCTGTTTGGCCAGTTCTGCGCCACCTGCCATCAACAGGAGGGGATCGGATTGACCGGGGCCGTACCACCGCTGACTGGATCGTCGATTGTGACCGGCGACCCTCGGGTGCCTATTGGCATCGTCCTGATGGGCGTGGAGGGCCCACTGACGGTCAATGGCACCGTCTTCAACGGTCGTATGCCCACCTTCCGCAACACCCTGACCGACCAAGAGATTGCCGCGGTGGTCACCTACATCCGCCAAGCCTGGGCAAACGACGCCGATCCGGTCACGACCAAACAGGTCAGTTTGTTGCGTGCCGAACTCAAGGACCAGCCGACACCGCTGACCGGTGATCAGGGGGTGCAAGGGCTGCGACAAACCGTTATCTCGAGGCATTCCACGGATAGGCCCGCCCCGCTCCGCGACCAGGCAACGTCGGCGGTGGTAACCACGCCCTCAGAGGCTCTCTAGCACATGAATCCGAAACTGTACGCTCCGATCTTGCCGGTTCGCCCGCTGCACCTCGTCTTGAGCGGCATCTTGGGGGTGGCATGTCTGACAGGCTGTTCGGTTGATACCGACTCAATGTATGCCGACGACAGCCAACCTCAGGCCAGGACCCAGATCGACCCGCTCACCGCTGATCGTCTCAAGCTCATCAGTGACGCCAGCTCGCTCGCCCTGGTGGGCGGGCTGATCGGCAATACCAGCAAAGCCTGGGCCTGCGCCTCCTGCCATGGAGCCGAAGGCGAAGGTGGCGACACAATCCCCGCGCTAGCGGGCCTGCCGGCCGGTTACATCGCCAAGCAGCTGCATGATTACGCTGCCGGTCGGCGAGAGAATCCCGATATGGCATACGTCGCCCGTACCTTGTCGGACGACGAGATGGCCGCACTCGGCAAGTACTACTCGAGCATGGCTCGGGAGACCCCCGCCGGCGCGGCACTCGGCGGTGACATGGAGCGGGGGCGAGAACTGGCGCATGCAGGCGACTGGCGCGTCAATGTCCCAGCCTGCTACAGCTGTCATGGCTCAGCCGGATGGGGGGTGGGCCAGGCCTTCCCGCCGATCGCCGGCCAGCCTGCCGTATACCTCTACCAGCAGCTGATCAGTTTTGGTAACAGCCAGCGACGTAACGACCCAGAAGATTTCATGCACGATATCGCCCGGGTGCTCTCGGATGCGGACAGGCTGGCACTGGCCGACTATCTCGCCAGTCGCCCACCTCGCCAGGTGCGCGGAGATACCAGCTATGGTCCCGGAGCTACTGATGATGAACCGGCGAACAGCGGCAATGGGGCCAAGAGGGCAACACCATGAATGAACGGTCGGATCCACGCACCCGCGGCAAGGCCCGCAACGGAGGCTCGGCCATCAGCCGACTGCTGCTGGTAGTGGTCGGCGCGGCGATCCTGCTCGGAGCCGGCATCCTGGTGGATCGCTATACGATCTGGCCATTATCGATCTTCGCAGCCAGCACGCCGGCGCCCTCGTCAATCGCGGATCAGAGAGCCAGGGAGGCGCGCCTGCAACTGGCCGAGCAGCGCAAGACACTCAAGGACAACCCGAATGCGATCTTTCCCGAGGTGCCGCTGGGTGCCGACCACCATTTCGTGCCTCCGGGCGACGACGAGATGCCCGATGACGAGATGGGAGAGTCCATCCAGCGGGGTCGCAGTATCTTCGTCAATACCGGCACCAGCGCCGCGCAGTTTACTGGCAACGATCTGGCCTGTGCAAACTGCCACCTCGATGCCGGCAGACGTCCAGGCAGCGCACCTTTGTGGGGGGCCTGGGGTGTCTACCCCAAGTATCGGGGCAAAAACGACATGATCAACACCATGGAGGATCGGATCCACGGCTGCTTCACCTACTCGATGAACGCGCCCCAGTCGCCCAGCGGCGGTCCACCCCCGGCCAACCACCAGATCTACAAGGACCTGCAGAGCTACATCTTCTGGCTCGCCGATGGCGCTCCCGTCGGCGAACCCCTGCCTGGACAGGGTTACCCCGAACTCGAGCGCACCGAAAAGGGATTCGACTATCAACGTGGGGCCGACGTCTTCAAGAACAACTGCGCTGTCTGCCACGGCATCGACGGTCAGGGACAAAAGGATCTCAACGGTCGGCAAATCTTCCCGCCACTGTGGGGCCCACGCTCATACAACTGGGGTGCAGGCATGCATCGGGTCCCCACCGCCGCGGCCTTCATCAAGGCCAACATGCCACTGGGCAAACGCGATTACCTCAGCGATCAGGACGCTTGGGACGTAGCCGCCTACATCAATAGCTTCCCACGTCCACCCGATCCGAGGCAGGTGGATGAAGACCTCTCTATCGCTGAGGCCAAGGAAAAATATCACGATGACAAAAAAGGCTATTACGGCCACAGCCTGCGTGGCCAGCTGCTAGGCGAGGCGCTTGACCAGTCGCAATGGCAGCGCTTCCAGAAAGAACAGGCCTTGACGATCGACAATGCAACGCCATGAAGCTCGCTCAGCGGCCAGCCGAGCTGGCCAGAAAAGACTATCACCGTGACTGACTCGCTCACCGAATTCGACGACGTCCGGACACTCGAGCGTCACGGTCGAGCACTGGTCACAATCGAGGGCCTGTGGTGCCCAAGCTGTGCTGCGGCAACCGAGCGTCTGCTGCGAGACACACGGGGGGTGAAGACGGCACAAGTGAGCTTCGTCGGCTCAGCCGCCCTACTCCACTGGGACCCAGCTCAGACCTCATTGGAACAGCTTGCCCGCAAGGTGCATCGACTCGGCTATCGCCTCGGCCCACCCCGGAGTTCGCGCACAAGCAGCTCGCGGCTTGACAACGAAATCCGCGCATTGGGCATCCGCCTGACCCTGGCCGTGTTCTTCGGCGCCTGGACCATGTTGCTCTCATTGCTGCTGTACCTGGACGTGGGCCAACGCTCCGGCGAGACCGTTGCCTGGTGGCTCGCCCTGGCCAGCTCGCTGTTTGCGCTGCCAGTCCTGATTTTGGCAGGCCGACCGATCTTCCTCGCCGGCTGGCGTACATTGCGGACGGGCATCCCCGGCATGGACACACTGGTAAGTCTCGGCGTGCTCGCCGCCACAGGGCTGTCGGTCTGGCAGCTGGCCCAGGGATCGGACCAGGTTTTTGCCGATACGGCCGTGATGCTGATTACGTTGCTTACCGTAGGACGGCTGCTTGAAACACGTGCCCTGCGTCGCGCTGCGGCCACCATCGACGCCTTGCACGCACGATTGCCCGAGGTGGCCGACCGGATCGATGCGGATGGCCAAACCGAGACCGTACCCGCCGAGATGATCGCCCACGGCGATCTCATTCGCGTTCAGGCTGGCCAACGGGTGCCACTCGATGGGGTGATCCATGCGGGAGAAACCTCACTTGACCGGGCCGTACTCACCGGCGAGTCCCAACCAATTCCGATCCGACCTGGCGAGCGGGTACTGGCGGGCAGCGTGAATCTTGACCGGGCCGTGACCATGCGCGTCGACGGCCCAGTGGGTGAACGCGAGATCGACCGGATAGGCGAACGGGTGCTCGAGACCGTCCGCAGCCGTCCCGGTACACAGCAGCTGGCTGATCGGGTCGCGCGCTGGATTGCCCCCACAGCCATTGCGCTGGCCTCGCTTACCATCGTTTTGGGCTGGCACCTGGGCCTGCCCCTGGACGACACCCTGCTGCGCGCGACCTCCGTGCTGGTGGTCGCCTGCCCCTGTGCAGTGAGCATTGCCGTCCCGATCGCCTACGTCAGCATTGCCGGGCGAGCGGCCGACGAGGGCGTGCTGTTTCGTGATGCCGCCGTACTCGAACGACTCGCCGGCGTGGACACGCTCTACTTGGACAAGACCGGCACCCTCACCGAGGGACGACCAGCGGTGGCCGAGGTCATCATGCATCAGCCACCGCCCGCATCGCTGGGATCAGACCCGATCGCCGTCATCCGCCTGGCTGCCGCAGCCGAGAGCGGCGTCGAACACGTCATTGCCGACGCACTGCGTCGCGCCGCCGGTGACCAGCCATTCCCGCCGCTCGATGCACGCCGAGGCGACGCTGGTGTCTCCGCCCACCATCCCGCTCTCGGCGAGGTGCTGGTGGGCTCCCCACGCTTTCTCCGCGAGCATGGCGTTCCGGTAACCGACGAGCCGGCCGACCACATGCGGGTCGAGATGGCCGTTGCCGGTCGCTGGGTCGCCTCCATCGTGTTTGATGACCCGGTACGCCCCGCGGCCGCGGCCACCATACGACATCTGCGCCGCAGGGGCATCGATTGTGGGCTGATCACTGGCGACCGTCGCGAGCCGGCCTTGCGGGTCGCCAACGAGGTAGGCATTGATGCAGGGCGGGTACATGCCGACTGCCTGCCGGCCGACAAGGCCGAGCTGATCCGCGACCGGGGCGGTCGGGTGGCGTTCGTCGGTGATGGTGCCAACGATGCCCTGGCGTTGGCGACCGCGGATGCCGGGATCGCCGTGGCCAACGCCAACAGCACCGCCGCCATGTCCGCCGGTGTCGTCCTGGGGGAAGAAGGTATCACCGGGGTCAGCCGTGCGGTCGAGCTCGCGCGCCGGGGGCGACGTCTTATGCGCCAGAACATCGGCTTTGCCGTGGCCTATAACGCAGCCGGGCTGACGCTGGCTACCCTGGGTGCCATCCCCCCGGTCGTCGCCGCAGCGGCCATGGCAGCCAGCTCACTGACCGTGATCGCCAATGCCGCCCGTCACGGCTGGCGTACAACTGCCCAACCAACGCCGCCGGGCGCACCATCCGATCAACTACTCCGGCAAACCGCCTGACTTCATCAGCTCCGGAGCCAGTCGGCGACCGGAGAGCATTGGCGGAGCCGAGGGCTCGGTGACGACGGTAAATAGACCGATCCAGTGTCCAACTTTCAGGGGTCACTGCAATCTGGCGAAGTAGCCATCATCGGCCCGGATCATGCCGGGGCTTCTGTCCTGGGTGCGCCGGTCGCGCGACTCACTGTCGCCCACCGCCACGACCGCCCATACCGGAGCCGCGATGGTGGTCGCTGCCGTCCATACTGGGCATCCGGTCGCGATGCTCCCTCTGCTGCCCTTGCATGCGTCCACGATCTTCCATCTGCTGCCTTTCCAGGCGCTGTCGGCCATCGTAGCCGTCGCCCGTCATGCCGCGCGACCCCATATCAGTGCCGTCGCGAGGGGGCGATGCGGGCAGGCTCACACCCTGATCACGCGCCCGCTCCTGCATCTGCTGATGGTGTTCATTGCGGATACGTTCCCGCTCCTCGGGGGTCTGGGTCGCCCGCAGCCGATCACGATATTCCAGCCGCTCCTGTTGGGTCATCAGCTCGCTGCCGTAGATGGGTGCGTCGGCTCCCATTTGTTGTGCCGTGGCCGAGAGCGGCACTGCCAGACCGACCGTAAGCAGTATCGCGCCGGCCACGGAAATGATTGAACCTTTCATGACGAACTCCTCCCCAATCGAGCGTTGATGGCATGCATTCCACACTCGTGAGGCTAGCCCCACAGCCCACCTTCTGCTACCAAAGTCCCAGATAGACTATTGTTAAGGATGCAGCTTAGCCTTTTGTCTGCAAAATGAGCCAACACCATGCACCCAGCCAACCCATGCGACCGAACGCCATGCAGCGAATGCTTCTCCAAACGATCACCTGCGTGGCGCTCTCGACTCTTTCCCTGCTGCCAGCCATGGCCCCAGCCACGGCCTTGGCAGAACCGACTCACCAGGAGGAGGGTTTTGACTGGGATGCCACCTGGGAGGAAGCCGAGGAGCGGGCCCAGGAGGAGCAGCGGCTGCTGGAAAAAGCCCGCCAGGTCAACGAGGGCGAGCTCGAATTTCTCACTGGACCGATGCCAGCGGATGCGGCACGCATGGAAAAACACATCCTGCTCGATCGCCACAGCCTCGGACACGGTTGGGCCGCGATGACGCAATGCCACTACCACCTCGATCCGGCCCCGGCCGTGCAGATCGTCTACGACGCTGAGCGCACACGAGACATCCGTATTACCCAGCAACAAGGCGTCGGTCTGGCCCAGGTCGACGGCGCCAGCGTGCAGATGCGGGAGATCAGCCGGGGAGCCAGTTTGTGTGTCTCCGCCCGAGTTCTCGCCATCCGGCCCGATCCTGATACGGAAGGCTACCTGGTCGAAAACGGCCCTTTCATGCGGCGTTTCCTCGACGGCTACTACCCGATGCAGGTGAAGCTTGTGGTCGACTGGCCCGCCGGATTGCTCTCATTCGCCGCCAGCCGCCCAGCACCTCGGCCTGGCCTGCGCATCGAAGCAAGCGATAGCGGTGTTCTGCTGGAGGCACACTTCGAGGGACGCCTGTTCTCTCAGCTGCAGCTACTGCCCGGCCCGGCACTGGATTCTCTGCCGGACTGATCTCGTCTGCTCTGTAGTAGTCCCCTGCAATCGCCCTCTGGTAGGTGATCGGGTAGACTGCCGCGTTTGATCATGACTGACTCCCACATGCGCGACGCCCCTCTTTCGACCGAATCCGAGACCACCGCTCAGACCGACATTCCAGGCTGGCCAATCGAGGTGATCGCGCCACCCGGCCTGGAAACCGCGCTGGCCGAGGAGTTGCGGCACCTGACTGACGGTGCTGCGATCAGCGACCGTCCCTTCGGAGCGAGTGCCGAGCTGCCGCCCGAACTCGTCTACCGGGTGCTGGCCGACAGCCTGATCGCAGGGCGCGTCTATCTGCCCCTCACCCAGGGTCCGGCAACCCATACCGATCTGCTCTATGATCTGGCGGCCAGTGTCGACTGGTCCAGCCAGCTGGCCGCCGGCGACAGCCTGTCCGTCACGGCTACCGGCGGTAACGAGGCGCTGCGGCATACCGGCTTCATCGCCACCCGGATCAAGGATGCGATCGTGGACCAGTTCCGCGACGCCACCGGCCAGCGGCCCGACGTGGACAGCGACGATCCGGGACTTCGCATCCATTGCCACGTGCCGCGTCAGGGCGACGCCAGCCTCGCGATCGAGCTCTCCAACGGCTCCCTGCATCGACGCGGCTACCGTGTCGATGGCGGCGAGGCACCGCTGCGGGAGAATCTTGCAGCGGGACTGCTGTGGCGGGCGCGCTGGCCCCAGGTGGCAGCCGAGGGGGCTGGGCTATTCGATCCCATGTGTGGTTCCGGCACCTTCCTGATCGAGGCCGCCCTGGCCCTATGGGGGCTGACCCCCGCCATGCGGCAGCGCCGCCTGGGCTCTCCCGCCTGGCGAGGACACGATGTCCAGGCCCGGGCCACCGCCCTGCAATCAGAACCGCGCGGCTGGCTCGACCAGCCACCAGCACGTGGTGCAATCACGCTCTACGGGCAGGATCGCGATCCATTGCAGCTTGCGGCTGTGCACGCCAATATCGAGGCGGCCGGGCTGGGCGAGGCGATCGAGATCCACCACACCGACAGCTTCGCCACCCCCTGCCCGCCGGCGCTCGACGGGCTGAAAACTGGCCTGCTGATCAGCAACGTACCGTTCGGTCAACGGGTCGAGTCGGCCGGGGACGAGGCCGCATGGAACCAGCTGTGTTCTGCCTGGGTACGCTGTCTGCCCGGCTGGTATTGGGGCATCTTGCGCGGCGGTGAGTCGGAGATGACGTGGCCGCTGCGCTTCGAGCGGCAGCTGACCGTGATCCATGGCGGAGTCGAGGCCGAATTTCTCCGCGGTCAATTCAGCGAAAAAAGCCTGCGCCGGCCCGCCGGCCCGCACGCCCTCGCCCAGCGACTGATCGCCCAGGGCCGCGATGGCGAGCGTACCGCCGAGGACTTCGCCAACCGGTTGAAGAAAAACTGGCGGCAACGGCAAGCCCTGATCAAACAGGGAGACAACGCCCTGCGCCTCTACGACGCGGACCTGCCGGACTTCAACCTCGCCGTCGACTACTACCGCAGTGAAGACGGTGAGGCCTGGCTGGACATCCAGGAATACCAGGCCCCACGAGAGATAGATCCGCAGAAGGCACGTGCCCGCCTGGCAGCAGCCACCGCTGCAGCGGTCGATGCACTTGACATCGACGAGGATTGCGTCGTGGTTCGTCAGCGTGCACGCCAATCGGGAGGCCGACAGTATGGCCGCTTCGGCAGCGAGGGTATCGAACGTGTCATCCGCGAGCGCGACACGCGATTGTTGATCAACCTGACCGACTATCTCGACGTCGGCCTGTTCATTGATCATCGACTGGTTCGTGACCGCTTGGTCGAGCTGGCCCGTGGCAAGCACATGCTGAACCTGTTCTGTTACACCGCCAGTGCCTCGGTCCGCGCGGCGGTCGGTGGCGCGCGCTCCACCACCTCGGTCGACCTGTCGAACACCTACCTCGACTGGGCCGAGCGCAACTTCGCACTCAATAGTCTCAGTGTCGGCGGTGACCATCAGCTGGTCCGGGCGGACGTGCTGCGCTGGCTGGAGCGCGCCTCGGACACCAGCCAGCGCTACGACGTGATCTTCCTCGACCCGCCATCGTTCTCGCACTCCAAGTCAATGGATGACACGCTCGACATCCAGCGCGATCACGTTGGCCTGATCAAGGCCTGCATGAGCCTGCTGTCCCCCAAGGGCGTTCTGGTCTTTTCAAACAATCTCAAAGGGTTTACATTGCACCCTGACGTCAAAAACCGGTTCCAACTCGATGATCTGTCAAGAAAAACACTACCAAAAGACTTTTCCCGCACGCCGGAGCGACGTTTTGTCTGCGAAATCCGTCGTCACTGACTGGCTGCCAAACCGCATCAAAACGCGTCTGTGGCCCGTCGGGAGAGCTGCAATAGCCACCGCGGCACTGACTTTGGCAAGCGGTTGTGCGACCCAGCTGTCCGGCCCTTCCGCCTCGCTCCCCGGCGACGAGACACTGGCTGCCGACGCACCCAGCTCTCTCGCCGAACTGCTGCCACAACGCCCGCTCAATACCATCGACACCCACTCAGGCATGCACAGCCGCTCAAGCGAAGCCGTGCTGCAGGCCGTGGCCCAACTGGGCACGCCTTATCGATGGGGGGGCGAGTCAGCCCAGCAGGGCTTCGATTGCAGTGGCCTGACCCAGCACGTCTACCGAAAGGCTGATCTGCATTTGCCGCGCAGTTCCTCCCAGCAATATCAAGCCACGGATCGCATCGAGCGCGACGAACTCCGCCCCGGCGATCTGGTGTTCTTCCGTCTCAAGGGCAGCCGCATCGATCACGTCGGCATCTATGCCGGTGACGACCGTTTCATTCACGCCCCGTCGAAAGGCAAGACCGTTTCGTTCGCCAGTCTGAAAAACAGATACTGGGCGCGGCGTTATGCTGGTGCCGGGCGTACAGCAGAGGCCAACAAGCTGCAGTTGGCCAGCAATCGATCTGAAGAAAACTGAGGTCGAGCGACCAAGGACCATTACCAGAATTAGGGATCAAGAGGCGCAGAAAGCCGCTCACAACTACTCCCCGGGCGCTCCCTCTCCGCGTCGATCATCCACCCACTCCACCGGCACGTCTCCATCGACAAACCGTAGCCTCAATGGCAAACGCCCGGCCACTCGGCCGCGGGTCTCGATGTCGGTCGCCCGCTTGATCAGCTCACCGGGCGGCTCACGCGTCTCAACCAGGGCATAACCCCGACGTTGTACCTGGGCTGGGCCAAGTGCCTCCAACTGACGCCCCAGCCCGGCCAACCGATAACGCTCCTCCCGTAGACGGTGCAGCATTATCTCCCGGTCTATCCGCAGCCGATCGAGTCCGGCAGACCAGCCAGGTACCAGGCGCTCACGGATGACCAGCAGCCGGCGAGATATGTTGGCGACTCGTTGCTGCTCATCGGCCAGGGTTTGACGCATCGTCTGGTCCAGCGCTCGTCGTGGAGCCTCGAGCCGGGCGCGTCGCTCTTGCAGCCGTCGACGCGGGTGGCGGCGCTCAAGGCCAGCCTTCAGGAGCTGCAATCGTTGTCGTCCGCCGGCAAGTCGTCGTTCCATCGCCCGCGCCAAGGGTGCCTCGAGACCTGCGAGCCGGAAGCGCGCCATCCGCAGCCGCTCGCCCGGCCCGGCTCGTTCCAACCGGCGCGCCAGCCAGTCGCCCCGCTGGGCTTCATTTTGCAGGCGTGCCCGCCCGAGCTCGCGGATGCGTTCCGTCTGATCGGCCAGTCGACGCCGCATATCGAATAACGTCACTGGCGTCGCAAGCTCGGCCGCTCCGGTCGGAGTCGCGGCGCGCTGATCCGCCACCAGATCGCAAAGAGTGGTGTCCGTCTCATGGCCGACCCCGCTGATCACTGGTACCGGGCAGGCATACAGGGCACGTACCAGGGCCTCGTCATTGAACGACCACAGGTCCGACAGGGAGCCGCCGCCCCGGACGATCAGTGCCACATCGAAATCATCATCGCCCAGCTGCATGACCGCCTGACGCAGTTCGCCAGCCGACTCGGCCCCCTGCACCCGGACGGGAAACAAGGTCACCCGAGCCAATGGGAAGCGTCTTGCCAGCGTGACCCGCACGTCATGGATTGCCGCACCAGCATCCGAAGAAATCACCGCAATGTGGCGCGGCAAGACCGGCGTGGACCGCTTGTGCTCGCTGGCGAACAGCCCCTCGGCGAGCAGCCGCTGCTTGAGGCGCTCGAACTCGGCAGCAAGCCTACCCTCACCGGCCGGTGCGACCGTCTGGACGATCAGCTGGTAAGACCCGCGGGCAGCGTAGATGTCCAACCGACCGGAAACCACCACCTCCTCGCCCTCGCGCAGTGGATAGGGATTACGCATCGCATTGCCACGGAAAAACGCACAGCGCAGCTGGGATTGCTCGTCCTTCAGGGCGAAGTAATGGTGGCCGGAGGCGGCCCGCTTGTGCTCGCTGATCTCACCGATCACCTCCACGGTCCCGAACACCTGGCCGAGAATGTCGCCTGCCAGCTTGTTGATCTGCGTGACCGATAAGGCGGTCTGTCCGGTTGATGGTGACATCAGCTTCCTTGACGGCTGGGCCGCAACTTGAATTCAAATGGATTCAGAGCGCCGACCGCAACACCGATGCTGCGGCAGCAGATACGAAAAAGGCCGCGAACGATGTCCGCGGCCGGGGGGGGCCTGTTGTTTCCAGATGCTCAGCCTGCCAAGGCGGACATGAGCGGAACCCAGACTTGAATCAGCGCTTTTCCGGCTTTTGGTAGTCGGCGGCTGTGTACGGCCCGGGGGGCTGCTGGCTCTTGTACTGCTCAACTGCCAGTGCCTGCAGGCCTTCGATGCGCTTGGCTTCGGCAATGGCCTTCTTGATGTCGCCCTTCTCCGCCATTTCGTCAGCGCCGGCCATCAGCGGCTTTTTCCACTTGGAACCGGTTGGGCTGTGGGGAAACGCGCCATAGCCCAAGGCTTCAACTTCTTCAGCTGCTTCAACGGCGGCGGCACGGGCTTTCTGGTAATCATCCATGTTGGCGGCGCTGGCAATACCGGCGGTCGCAAAAAGCGCCGCGCCGGCGCTCATGGCAATCAGGTGCTTGGCTTTAATCATTGTTTGTCTGCCTCCTAGGTGAATTGCTCTACTGTGGTAGCACACTCGACTTTAGCGCAATCAAAGTCGTGATGCCAACCCCTCGAGTCCCCGCTTCCAAAGCACTCTCAGGAGTGGATCTTGCTTGCCCCTCGCAAGTGAAGACATTTGCCCAAGGCGTGGACAGCACTATAATTGCGCGGACACTTTTATCTACCATCCGGAAAGAGTCCCCAAACATGCGAATCCTCGAGGAAGCTCTCACCTTCGACGACGTGCTTCTCATCCCAGCCCGATCCTCGGTCCTGCCCCGGGATGTGTCGCTCGTCTCGCGCCTGACCCGCAACATCGAAATCACCATCCCGCTGGTGTCTGCGGCGATGGACACCGTCACCGAGGCGCGGCTTGCCATCGCTCTGGCGCAGGAAGGCGGCGTGGGGATCATCCACAAGAACATGACGGTCGCCCGACAGGCCGAGCACGTCCGGCAGGTCAAAAAACACGAATCGGGCGTGATCAAGGATCCGATCACCGTTGGCCCGGAAACCAGTATCCGCGACGTGTTCAAGATCACGCGTGATCACTCGATCAGTGGCGTGCCGGTGGTCAGTGAAGGCCGGTTGGTGGGTATTGTCACCGCCCGCGATCTGCGCTTCGAGCAGAATCTCGATCAACCGGTCGCCAACATCATGACTGGCGAGGACGATCTGGTCACCGTCCGGGAGGGCGCAAGTCGTGAAGAGGTCGAAGCACTGCTGCACAAGCACCGTATCGAAAAGGTGCTAGTGGTCAATGGCGACTTCGAGTTGCGCGGCCTGATCACCGTCAAGGATATCCAGAAGTCCACCGACTACCCGCATGCTTGCAAAGACGCCTCCGGACAACTGCGTGTCGGCGCGGCCGTCGGTACCGCCGGCGACACCGACGAACGCATCGAGGCCCTGGTTGCCGCCGGCGTGGACGTGATCGTGGTGGATACCGCCCATGGCCACAGCAAGGGCGTGATCGAGCGGGTTGCCTGGGTCAAGAGTCGCTACCCACAGGTCGACGTCGTCGGTGGCAATATCGCCACCGCCCAGGCCGCACTCGAACTGGTCGATGCGGGCGCGGATGCGGTCAAAGTGGGCATCGGCCCTGGCTCGATCTGTACCACACGCATTATCGCCGGTGTCGGCGTGCCACAGATTACCGCTATTGCGAATGTGGCCGAAGCCCTCAAGGGCACCGATGTGCCGCTGATCGCCGACGGCGGTGTGCGCTTCTCCGGTGATTTCGCCAAGGCGATGGCCGCTGGTGCCCATACCGTCATGGTCGGTTCGATGCTGGCCGGCACCGAAGAGGCGCCGGGCGAGGTCGAGCTGTATCAGGGACGATCCTACAAGTCCTACCGTGGCATGGGTTCCCTGGGGGCGATGCAGCAGGGTTCCTCCGATCGTTATTTCCAGGCCGAGGCAGCCGCCGAGAAGCTGGTGCCGGAGGGCATCGAAGGTCGCGTGCCCTACAAAGGCTCGCTGGTGGCCATCGTGCATCAGATGATCGGCGGGCTACGCTCGGCGATGGGCTATGTCGGTGCCAAGGACATCGAGACCATGCGCAAGCTGCCGCAGTTCGTGCGTATCACGAACGCCGGCATGCGCGAGTCACACGTCCACGACGTTTCCATCACCAAGGAGAGCCCCAATTACCGGATCTGAACCCGACGACCCAGCGTCCACCGGGACGCCAATCTTCTGAGCAATCACAAGCGACCCGGCCCACCTGCCGGGTCGCGTCGTTGTGGGCCCCAGCCCGCTGCTGAACTTCACGGAAAAGACGATGACTACATCCCCGAGCATCCTGAACCAGAGCATCCACGCCGAGCGCATCCTGATCCTCGATTTCGGCTCACCATACACCCAGCTGATTGCAAGGCGCGTGCGCGAGTCACATGTCTACTGCGAGATCCACTCCTGGGACGTCGACGATGCCTTTGTGCAGGGCTTTGCTCCCACCGGGATCATCCTGTCGGGCGGCCCCGAAGCAGCCATCGATCCGCAGCACCCCCCCCGTGCACCCGAGCTGATCTTCGCGCTGGACGTACCCGTGCTGGGTATCGGCTACGGCATGCAGACCATGGCCACCCAGCTCGGTGGCAAGGTCGAGAGCGTCGATCAGCAGGAGTTCGGCTTCGCCAAAGTACGCGCCCGCGGCCACACCGCTCTATTGAAGAATATCGAAGACGAGGTCACCGAAGAGGGCTTCGGCATGCTCGACGTATGGATGGACCACGGCGACCAGGTCGTTGAGCTCCCCGAGGGCTTCAAGCTGATGGCCTCGTCAGACACCATCCCGATCGCCGGCATGGCCGATGAATCCCGTCAATTCTTCGGCCTGCAGTTCCATCCCGAGGTGGAACACACCCGCCAGGGCGCGCGCATCATCGAGCGCTTCGTCCGCGATATCTGCGGCACGCAAGGCCTGTGGCGATCGGATGCCATCATCGAGGCCATGATCGAGCAGGTACAAGAACAGGTAGGGAACGACGAAGTCGTTCTTGGCCTGTCCGGCGGAGTCGATTCCTCAGTGGTCGCCGCCCTGCTCCATCGCGCCATCGGTGACCGACTGACCTGCATCTTCGTCGACACCGGCCTGCTGCGCGAGGGTGAAGGCGATCAGGTGATGCGCACCTTCGCCGAGCACCTGGGGGTGCGGGTGATCCGAGTGGATGCCAGGAATCGCTTCCTTGACAGGCTTGCGGGCGAGCTGGACCCGGAAGAAAAACGCAAGATCATCGGCAATACCTTTATCGACATCTTCGATGAAGAGGCAAGCCAACGAGAGAACGCACAATGGTTGGCCCAAGGCACGATCTACCCGGACGTGATCGAATCGGCCGGCTCCAAGACCGGCAAAGCACAGCCGATCAAGTCGCACCACAACGTCGGCGGCCTGCCCGAGCACATGAAGCTGGGCCTGGTCGAGCCGCTGCGCCAACTGTTCAAGGACGAAGTGCGCCAGATCGGCCTGGAACTGGGACTGCCCAGCGAGATGATCATGCGCCACCCCTTCCCTGGTCCAGGCCTGGGGGTGCGCATCCTCGGTGAGGTCAAGGCCCAATATGCGGACCTGCTGCGCCGTGCTGATGCCATCTTCATCGACGAACTGCGTGAGGCAGGCCTGTACGACAAGGTTTCGCAGGCCTTTGCCGTGTTCCTGCCGATCCGCTCAGTGGGCGTGGTGGACGGCGGCCGGCGCTACGACTACGTGATCGCCCTGCGTGCCGTCGAGACCATCGACTTCATGACCGCGCGCTGGGCCCGCCTGCCCCAGGAGTTCCTGGAAAAGGTCTCCCTGCGTATCGTCAACGAGGTAAACGGCATCTCGCGCGTGGTCTACGACATCACAGGCAAGCCACCCGGCACGATCGAGTGGGAGTGACGGGCACTGGCTGGCAATGTCTAGCAACGGCAGGCATTTCGGCTGAGGGTAAAAGAACTTTCCGCTAAGCGATAGACTGTATGTAAACACAGTATTGCAAGGACGCGGAAC
>JBAYRD010000010.1:0-57509 GCA_041676845.1 Halothiobacillaceae bacterium
ACAGTAACCGTTCGGCGAACTGGCGTTATTCTTATGCCTCTTACGAGCATGGGGTCTTTCCTGCGCCCGGTGCAAATTCAGGAGGTGAGTCCGAGAGTGTGTGGGCAACGATGTATCTTCGTGACACTAACGGAGACTGGAGGCACTTCGCTAACCGCCCTAATCGCAACGGTTCGGCCGTTGATGGTGTTCAAGGCTTCTCTTTTCAATACTCACTTCCCTTCGCGGTGACGGGCGGTTTCCGCTCCATCTGGCCACACTGTGAGAACGACAAATGGACGGGCGGTCGTAGGCCCTACCGTGAATGTCTGGGCGGGGGCTATATCATGCAGCCCTGTGTCTTCATGCAGAGGACTCCTGCATGGATGGTATATGGCGAGCTGGAGGGCGTGTATGCGATCAGCGGCTACCAGAACAGCGCTGAGAACACGACGACTTATAACGGGAAGACACATGTAGTCTTTCAGAACGCATACCGCAACACCGTCCATGAATTCTGGGCGCTGTCCCTGGATTAAGGAGAACGAATATGGCATATCAGACAGGCACAGCTTCCGACGTTAATGACCTACTGGATAAGTTCAGGCTCTTTGCGATTGCACAGGGCTGGACGGCAAACCGCTGGGCCACTGTGGGTTCTGGTCGGGAGCTCTGTATTCAAAAGAGTTCCGCTTATTTCAATTTCCGCGCTTGGAACAATGAGACCGCCTTGGTCAATGGTTCCAACCAGGCGAGCAAGACCGGCATCGCGATCAACGGCTCGGACGGATATAACGGCGCGAACGCCTGGGACCGCCAGCCGAGATACCCACAGCGCCAGTCTGGTACTACGGTCGATCAGGCCCACGCATGGTTCCCGCTCGTGATCAACTTGGGCCCGTTCCCTGCTTATCACTTCTTCGCGCCGGACTCCAAGACGCTCTATGCAGAAGTGGAAATCTCCACCGGCATCTTCCTTCGTTTCGGTTGCGGATCGCTTGACTTGTTCAATCCTGCTGCGCCAGGTGGGGGTCGATTCTTCTATGCTACCGGAGGGCAACACGTCACTAACACGACATCCCCGAGTTCGTGGCTTGGGTCGGATTCCGACAATGCGAGTTACGCCTTAGAGGAGGTGCCTTTCAGGTGCGCGGACTATTGCGCATCACAAGCTGGCTCAGGTCTCACGGGGTCATATGTGCGGGTTCAACATGATTCTTTCAACAACTGGGCGTTCTCGGGTAGAGAGCCCCGCACGTCCAACACAGGCAGCTTCTGCCAAGGAGGGGGTGCGCATGACCGGCCCATTCGAGATTTGTCTCCGAACTCCTTGAATGGTGTGGGCGTGCTGTTGCCTAACATTGTGTCGGTCAATCGGAACCAGGAATACCTGAATCCGATTGGAACTGTGCCTGGTATGCGCTATATGGACATGACGAACTATCTGCCTGGAGACGAATTCACCTTAGGCTCCGATACCTGGAAGGTGTTTCCGTGGTACGCTAAGGGCGGCCGCAGCGGGCAACGAGGCATCGCATATCTGAAGGTGGCGTAACATGGCAGTGATCACGACATACGCGCTTGTCGCAGGGGAGCATCGTAGAGTCCCGCTGGCGGAGTACGGAGTCGCGGACGCCTCCCCCGTCGATAACAGCCCGCCGGTTCCGCCGTTTGATATAACCGCCAACGGGTACGGCACAATCACTGACGTGCCAATCACTGAAATCGAGGAGGCATTCACTGCCTGGAAAGCACCATCGTTCCTCGACGACTTCTATTACCGCGTGCATATCAGGCCGGGGGTCATCGTACTGGGCAACCTGCTGTCGTCACAAGTGCGAACGGTGGAGGTGTGGTCAGCATACTTTGAACCTAAGCTGCTGTCTTCGCTGGGACAGTCGGGCACGGATGGGATCAACCTCACTCAGCCGGTTGCCCCGCCGACATATTTCGCCGCACTCGAATCCCGCATCTACACACTGAACGTCAGTACCAATGGTCCTCCCATTGTTGATGCGATCTATACATTCAACTTCCCAGGCGAATCGCCGACGTTGGAAGTGACTGGTCGCCGTGTGGTGCTCTGGCCTTTTGTACCAGACACCGGCTACGACGAGACCATGTCTTGGAAGACCGATATTCTAGGCAGCTTCAATAACGAACAACGTCTTGCGCTTCGCGAGGCTCCGCGACAGGCGTTCTCTTACAAGTTCCTTCTGGACGAAGCGCAGTTCAGCAGAGCGAAAGCAATCAGCACACAATGGGCGCATCGCGTCTATGGCATCGCTGTATGGGCAGAGGTGACACCTCTACTGAACGGGCTTACTGCGGGCGCGACGTTCATTGCGTTTGATACATCAAACGCGGATTACCGCGACGACGATTTGATCATGCTGTGGGTATCCGACACACAGCTCACCGCGCTCGAGATCACCACAGTTACGCCGACAGGTGTCAATCTGAAGCTGCCGCTGGAAACGAACTGGCCTAAGTGCTATGTCGCTCCGCTGCGCTTTGCGCGCACCTTCAGCGGTATCGATTACAAGCGCAGCTCAAACCGCTATATCACCGCGAGCGGTGTATTCGAAGTCACGCAGAACAAGGACCTAGGCGATGAGGGCGCCTACCCTGTTTATCGGGGCAAGCCTGTCCTCACGGATCGCTCTGCTGTCGTTACTGACCTCAGCGAACGCATTGCACGCACTATAGACATCTTCGACAATGGTTCTGGCCCCATTCAGGTGGATATCTCGAAGAATTGGGTTCGGCACATGCAGGCCATCGGGTTCATTAAGAACACACGCGCAGGCATCTGGGCGCTCCGCAAGTGGATTCACGCGCGCCGAGGCAAGCAACGCGCGTTCTGGCTGCCGTCTTGGAACACCGACCTGATCATCCTTGAGAACGTGGCAAGCACTGCAAGCGCCATCACCGTGTCGCCCATCGGATATCCGCTCTATTACGGGGTCAAGGATATCATGGTGCAGTTGAAGAACGGGACACAGATATTCGCTCGCGTTACTTCCGGAAGTACGAACGGGGATGGTAACGAGGTTCTCACCCTTTCTGCTCAAATTGGCGCCACATTTGCAACGACCGATATTGATTTCGTATGCTTTATGTCGCACGCACGATTTGACAGCGATCAGGTCGTTTTCAGCCACAAGGACGTGGGCCAAGTAGCTGCCACGATCGCCATTGCGGAGACGCCTGAATCATGACTTATAGCGCCTATGAAGACTCACTAGAAACAGGGACCCCGATCGAGCTCTACGAGTTCATTCAGGGCATCCAGCGCTGGAACTATGTGAGCGGCGCGAACGAGATCATCAGACTGGAGCAGACCTTCACTCCGTCACCTGTGAAGCGCGATAGCGTGAAACAGACGACGGACACGTTCAAAGACTCCATCAAGCTGGTATTCCCCCGTGACGATGCGTTCGCTTCGCAGTACCTCGCGTTCGCGCCTGAAGACGTGACCACAGTAACGATCTATCGCGGCCACTACGGTGACCCCGACAATCAATTCATCGTTTATTGGAAGGGTCGTGTCGTAGGCGCCAAGACCAGTGGAAACCAGATCGAGGTTCAGTGCGAGTCTGTCTTCACCTCGATCAAGAGGCCTGGCTTGCGTGCTCGCTTCGAATACGGGTGCAGGCGCACGCTGTACCTGAAGGGCTGCAATGTGAATCGCGAGCTCTACAAGCACGAGGGCGCTGTGCTGTCGATTGCGGGCGGGCTGGTCGTTACTGTAGCCGGCGCAGCATTGCAGCCCGACGGGTACTACACAGGGGGCATGATCGTCGCCCCAGACGGCAGCTCGCGCTTCCTTACCGCCCACACAGGGGACACCGTTACAATGGCGCGCCCCATGGCGAGTCTTGTGGGCGGTCAGAGTGTTGCAATCTACCCCGGCTGCGATCACCTGAAAGAAACGTGCAAGAACAAATTCAACAATCTGAACAACTTCGGCGGGTTCCCGTGGATTCCATCCAAGAATCCGTACGGCGGTTCGTCTATCGCTTAGGAGACCGATATGGCATGGGTCTATGCAATCGTGTTCATCGTTGCGCTGGTCGTCAGCTATGCAATGATGCCCAAGCCCGAAACCCGTCCGCCTGCAGGGTTGGACGAGATTCAGGCGCCGACCGCTGAAGTAGGCCGGGAGATTCCAGTGCTGTTTGGCACCAGAAAGATGGACGGCCCGAACGTCGTCTGGTACGGGGATCTTCGAACTGTGCCTATCAAGAGTAAGGGAGGCAAGAAGTGACGACCCCTGTCATCGTTCGCATGGAACACTGCCGCGAGCTGCGCTATTGCGCGCGGGGCGTTCGAGAGCTGTTCGCACGGTACGGCCTGGACTATACCGATTTCTTGAACAACGGCATCGATTCCGACAAGCTGCTGGAAGCAACAGACAACGACGGAATGGCGCTTGCAGCAGTGGAGGTGGCTCGTGGGCGGAAGTAGCAAATCAGTCACAGTTGGATACAAGTATTATCTCGGGATGCACATGGTCTTCTGCCATGGTCCGATTGATAAAATCATCCGCATCGACTTCGATGACAAGACCGCATGGACGGGCAACGCGGCCGGCGGGCAAATCACGATCTCCGCAGAGAACCTGTTCGGGGGCCAGAAGCGCGAGGGCGGTGTGTCCGGCGCGGTGGATATCGACATGGGCGGTGACACGCAGACGCCGAACAGCTACCTCGTGAGCAAGCTGGGGTCGATGGTGCCGGGCTTCAGAGGTGTGGTCAGCGCTGTGTTCCGTCAAGTGTATCTTGGCATGAACCCGTATCTGAAGCGCCCATCTTTCTGGGGCCAGAGGATACTTGTAAGGCAGAACGGAATTGCTCAATGGTACAGCGCGAAAGCTGCTATCGGGCAAGACATGAACCCGGCACACATCATTCGCGAGTGCCTCACCGACCCGGATTGGGGCATGGGCTACCCTGAAGCAGACGTGGATGACACAGCATTCCAAGCCGCCGCTGATCAGATGTTCAGTGAGGGCATGGGCATGTCCATTCTGTGGGACAAGTCCGTGACGTTGGAAGAATTCATTCAGGAGGTGCTCAAGCACATCGACGGCTCCTTGTTTGTTGATCGCACCTCAGGAAAGTTCGTTCTGAAGCTGGCGCGCGGCGGGTACGATGTGAATTCGTTGCTGGTGTTGGATGAGTCCTCCGTCGATAAGATTTCGGACTTCAAGCGTAACACCATAGGCGAGCTGATCAACTCGGTGACTGTTGTCTATTGGGACGCCAGCACAGGTAAGAACAACTCCGTCACGGTGCAGGACATCGCGCTCGCAGCGCAGCAGCAATCCGTCGTCAGCACGACGAAGCAGTTTCCAGGCTTCACGAATGGCACCATCGCCACCAAGGTAGCAGCGCGCTCGCTCAAGGCGCTGTCTGTCCCGCTTGCCAGCGGGACCATCTACGCCAACCGCAAGGCAGCGTCGCTAAACGTCGGTGACGTCTTTGTGCTCAGCTGGCCTCGCTACGGGATCAGTCAGCTTGTCATGCGAGTGGCGAACGTAGAGCTGGGCGCACTGGATAGCAACGTCGTCAAGATTAGTGCAGTGGAGGACGTGTTCGCACTGTCTAGCGCTATCTATGCGCCTCCCCCGCCTAGTGGCTGGACTGATCCGAACAATGATCCCGCGCCTTGTCCGTATCATTGCGTCATCGAGGCTCCGTTCTGGGAACTATGCCAGCGCATGGGTGAGACCGACGCGCGTAGCATTCCGACGACAGCGGGTTTCGTGGTGGCCACAGGTGTGCGGCCTACCAGTGACGCGGGTAACGCGCAACTCATTACGAACCCGACGAACACAGCATACGAGGAAGCGGGCACGGTCGATTTCTGTCCGACAGCAGTGCTCACCGCTGCTATCACACCGAACCAGACAGTAATCCCGATCAGTGGGGGCATTGACCTGGACATCGTGAAGATCAACACCTATGCAATCATCGACAATGAGCTTGTCGTCGTTACCGCGATCAGTAGCTCGTCAATGACTGTGGGACGCGGGGTGCTGGATACTGTCCCCGTCGTGCATGCGCTTGGCGCACGGGTATTCTTCCCTGATGTGTATTTTGAGACAGACACCGTCGAATATGCTACAGGCGAAACCGCCAGGATCAAGCTGCTGCCCACTACGGCCAAGGGTACGCTGGCGGAAGGCTCCGCACCCGTGCAAACGGTGACAATCCAGGCGCGCTCGTCCAAGCCCTACCCGCCACAGCAGCTCCGTATCAACACACAGGCCTATCCGGACACGGTTCGGGGTGACCAGAACATCACTGTGACATGGGTGCATCGTGACCGCTTACAGCAGACCGCGACGCTCGTGGATACGGAAGCAGCAAGCATTGGCCCTGAAGCGAACACGACTTACACTTGCCGCCTACTGACCCAAGGCGGTTCGGTGATCGCTACGCATGCGGGACTGACTGGTGTGGTCACGGACACCTTCACTCTTGCAGAGATGGGGTCCAACTATGGCAGGCTGAGGATTCAGCTGTGGGCTGTGCGTGACGGCATTCAAAGCCTTCAGATGCACGATTGGGAATTCACTCGTTCTGGTTAAGGAACCGGATATGGTTACTCTTACGGAGGCGCATAATGGCAGCATCAACTGAACCGCGTAGCGGACTGAGCTTCGGCTGGTCGCTTGGAGAAAACAACTGGAACACGGGGATGGACGCGAACTTGCTGTCCATCGGTCGGTTTGCTTATCACCTGTCCGTCAAGGATCGCGATCTTGCGACCCCTCCAGGCAGTCCGGCAGCGGGTGACACGTACATCGTCGCAGCTTCGCCTACTGGTGCATGGGCAGGGCAAGCGGGCAAGGTCGCAATCTGGTCGGGCTCTGCCTGGGTATTCGGCACGCCGAGAATTGGCTGGGTAGCCTACATCGAGGACGAGGAGAAGCTCAGCGCCTACAAGGCGGCAGGCTGGTCCGTAGGAATCGCGATCTAAACGAAGCCCCGCTCAGCGGGGCTTTTTATTGTCGATATGGATATACACATCGACTCGATCCGTTGGAACGTACCGATAATCGACATGATACATCTGATCCCGTACTCGCGCAGGATACAGACGATAGCATTGCTTGATGAACTGCTGATAGGCGGGCTTGCCCTGCATGACCACAGCGACGTCCATCTTGCAACGCGACACCGCTTCCATGCCTGCATTCCCTTCCTCGCCGTAGGCGGACAGGATTGGCCCAGTCTCGCTGATACGGGTCTTCGGGTCGCTGTTGAACCAGGCTGCTGTGCATTGCCTGTCGCAGGCGTGCGCAGCACCAGCAAGCGCGAGCGTCGCGCTAACGATCAGTCTTGCGATGACCTTCATGGCATTGCTCCTTATAGCTGCCCTCGTAGTCGGGCCAGACGCCAGTATGCACGTTCTGGCAGTACATGTCGAGCTCGAGGAGCTCGTCTTCGTAATCCATTTTTCCGACGATTCCTACCAGAAGCACGATCACGACGAGGATAGCGAGCGTGCGAAACGGGGTGTTGGCTTTCTGCATTGTTTTTCTCCGTGTTGAACTAAACTGTGGGCCGCGCTTTCGGGGGTACAGGCCGCGATCGGCTAGTGGCCTGCATGGTTGCATTGGCCACCACACTGCGCAGCGTAGCGCGGCCAAAACAGCTCGCGATAAGCACCTGCATTCGTGTCGAAGTGGCGCGCAATACCTTCGACGTCATGAACGAGGTCTTCGTCGGTCGCGATCAGTAGTGCATCCAGCTGAAGCGGGTGCGTCATGTGTGCGTGAAGCACTTTCATGAACAGCAAGTGATCGCCCAGTGTGGTCGCGGGTCGAATTGTACGGTAGCGCAGAACAATTTCTTCGACGAGGGTCTCGTCCATTTCAGGCTCCAAGAATTATGTGAAGGTTATGCAACCAGATCCAGGCGTCGAAGACGCATAGAGCTGTGAAGGTAATCAAGTTCATATCCGCCTCCTTTCCTAGTACGTGATGCAACTGTAGGACACCTCTTGAGCAGATGCAAGCACAAAAATGGGCTTGCCGGCAAAACGACAAAGGCCATCTAATCAACCTGATATCCAATGGCCTTCAGGATCTTCTCGCACTCCGCCTCGTACCATTCGAAATCGACGTCATTGGGGAATTCGTCCGGCAAGTCCATCAAGGGCTTCGCACCATCAGAGCGGGGCACCTTGTTCCCATTGGTTGCATAGACGATCTCACCCTGCACGCCGACGGCATAGTACCAGCGGATAGACTTACCCAGAAACTCCGTCAGGCCAGGCTTGGACAGTTCGTCCCAGGCTATCTTGTAGGCGCGATCTGTCGCCATTGCATGCCTGCCCACGGTGTCCTCAGCCCTGACCCAGCTATCTTTCGAGAACGGGACGAACCCTGCCATCTTGAGAAGCTCTTCCTGCGAGCTGTGGGCAGGCGGTGGGATGCGCTCCCACACCTTAACGGCGCCACCTTTCACGCTGCGCACGGACACGAACTTCGTGATGTCATCGCACCCGCGCACTGTGGTCATGATAGGCACGTTCTTCGTCAACAGGGCTTCCACAGCTTCCACACAGATGGTCGTCGTCGGGTTCTTGTGCAGCCGCTCCGCCATGTTCTTCTTGCTGGCCCACGGGTTGGCATAGGCGCCCTTGCACTTGGTTGAACCGTCTTCCTTCACTGCGATGTAGTTATTCACGTCCCGCGAGTAGAGTGCTTTGTAGTTCGTGCCTTCTGTCTGGAACCCCGTGTCACGTTCCCACTGCGCAATGATACCTTCCATGATGTCCTGCCCGTTGCGCGGGCACTTGATCACGATGCCGTCAGTGTTGGCGCTGACCACATGGATTCCAGCGATCTCCAGGCGCTCGATCAGCATCAGCAGGCTCAGCTGGCCTGTCACTGTTACCTGAATCAGCAGGTCAGGTGAGTAGAGGATGGAATACTTGCTGCCCAGCTTACCGAACGACCCGTTGATCGTAATCTTCAGGGAGTCGGACGTCACCTTGTCCCCGCGTTCTTTTGCAGCAATACGGCGGTCGACGATGTTCTTGTAGACGTGCAGAAACGTAGGCCCAAGGTGATGGGGGAAGAGGCCTAGGTTCATAATGATGAACGGATAATAGGACGTCACGTCCTTGTCAACTAGCAGATAATTCTCATCACTGTGGTGCGCCACGCTGCTTTCGCTACTATGCAGGCCACCGATTCCCATACGATAGACGCTGCCGTTGATATCAAGCTGAAGCGCCTTAATCTCCTCGGGCATACCGATGGAACCAGTTTCGTCCACTAGGAAGTTCGCATTCGCAACGACGCTGAGCGCCCAGTTCATCAGAGGGGATTGATACTGAATGAAGTGAGGCACCCTGTAGCGGTACGCTGTGCCCACGTCAATCAGGGGCTTTTGAGGCCTGCGCCCCATGCGCCGGGTCATCTCGTCCGCAATAACGGACTCAGCGATCTGCGCGTCAGACTTGCTTCGCAGGTCAATCCCTGTCTCGTTCGACAAGGTAGTTCGAAGATCCAAGTGTTCGCGCAAGCACTCGTGAAGAAATGCAGTGCTAGTCAAGTCGCTGTTGATGTTGTACCAGCGCACGCAGGCGATCTGCTCCGGAGTGAGTACAGTGTCAGGATGGAACGGAAGATCCTGCATGCGGGGAACGTGCAGGCGACCGCCATAAATCTTCAGGCTGGCGCGTAGCGGTGCAACCTCGATCAGATCAATGTGGTCAACTTTGAGCGCCTTCACCTTGTATTGCTTCAGCACGTCCGATCCGCGCCAGTTCTCCACAATGATCTGGTTCGTTGCGTGTTTCAGTAGCTCGGTAGGCTTGCCGGCCAGGGCTAAGTAGGTGATCGGCAAGTCGTATGAAAGAGAGTTGAAACCAACGGTCGTGAAGTTCTGCAACACCCAGCCCAGTCGGTTGATGTCGAGCGGGTGACCTTCATACATCTCAAAGAACACCGCCTTTCCTGTTGCAAGGGAACGAAACGATGCGATGAAATAATTGACATAGCACTCGATGTCGAATAGCAGACGATCACGTGCCATGGAGGCCTGAACAAGCTCAGCCTCTGTCATCACTTGCATAGGGAAGCGCAATGCTTCTTCCAGCCCAGGTAGGTAGTCAGGGCTTAACCACACAGGGTCCGGCGGTGTGCGCTTTACTTTCTCGGCCTTCTCTTTGGGAGGTGGAGGTCTGTCCTCCCAGAACAATCCTAGAGCGTCTGCTCGCATCTTACATCCTCAATCTAAGGCCATTAAGCGGGCCGTGGCGCTGGTGTATTTTACAGGCGCATGCCAACGATTGCACCCCTGAGCCTTGTTCCGAAGAACAAGCACGGGTCAGGATACATGGTGAAATCGATCTTTTGCGCAACGTCTTTCAGTAGCTTCAGCATCTCAATCTGATAGATGCCCTCTACCAGGAATCCCGGCAGGTCATAGGTGGCGCCAACACCTTCGTCGAGGTGTGTTTTAACGGCTTCACCGTGGAAGAACACTCGGCCCAGCTTGTCCGCGAATGGCTTGATCACGTCCAGACCTTCGAAGATACGCTGGTCAAGCTCTATCGGATTGCTAGGCCGGTCCAGCACTTTAGACAAGTTCGGCCAATCTGTGCTATACAACTGACTCCGAATCCAACGCCCGTCGGTGTAATGGAAAGTGATGCTCCCGTCTGTCACCTGTGCGTGCGTCGGAGGTTCGTTAATGCGAATCATCTCCTTAATTGCAGCCATCGGGATGTTGGCGGTGAAAGGTGTCTCGGATCCGATCCAGTATTCGACGAGCGTCACGTTGTTTGTTGCGAACGCAGATTGACCGCGAAGCAGGATGCCGTTCGTCCAAGGTCTCGACGCATCGTTACCAACGAACGACGACAAGGTCTTGAACGCTGTCAACAACTGCTCACCGTCGAAGTTGACCTCCTCTCCCTCAGGAACGACGTGAGGTGTGTCTCCGTCAATGCAGTCCACGAACGCGCGGAACTTACCGCTCTGAATGCGTAGCTTGCCCGCTGGGGTCATGCTCAGCGTCACAGTGTCGTCGCAGTTCGCAATCGCCTGCACCAGCGGGCCAGCTTTGGGCTTGCAATCAATGTCGAATGGGATAGGGCTTGACAGCGCCAGCGTTCCGTTATACGAACGCACATGCCCGCCCTCGATGGCGAAGTGCGTCATGGCAGGGAGGAAGTCTTTCTTGGCGACTGCCCCCTGCACGAACTTGAGTTGTTTAAGCATTAGAAGAGCTCCTGAATACGTGAACGAAACTGATTAGAGTGCGCCGCGTTGATCATGGTGTTGATCACGCCGAAGGCCCACAGGTTGTAGGCCGCGCGGGATTCGTAAACAGTCGACAGGCGCTCATAGGTGAACCCGTGCTTCTCGAGCATCTGCAGAACGTAGTCCTGCTCGATTGGTGTGAGCGTGCTTATGTGCTGGCCTGGGTCGTGCCTGCTGGGAGACTTCTCGGACACGCTCATGGGCAGAGCCATCGTGGTCTGACTGTAGCCTGGGGTGATGATGCTACCGAATGCAGCGGACTGAATCCAGGACGACGAGTCACAGGAGAACCACGGATATCGCTCCATGATCGGAACCGCTGTAATACCGAACCCGTGAACCTTAATCTTCGGGTTCCCACTACCGTCGGTGAGGTAGCGATCCCAGATTCTATCCAACCAGATGCAGAGCTGCTGAGTGCTTGAGCCCACCATGCCGCCCAGCGTGATGTATTCGTAGTTCGCGACGTACCATTCGAGATATCGTTCGTCTTCGCCCGCGTGGAAGCAGGGAAGGGGCTTCGCACCGCGCGCCTCCATCTCCAGTTGATTGCGCCACGTTTGCAGCGGGTCACCAATGCCGTCCAATACAGACGCCATCACGACACCATCTTCCACGCGGATGATATCGCGGTTCCTGTTGATATAGTCGCAATACTCCGCCACGCTAATCTCGACGCCAAGGGTGTAGGCGGAGAACGCACCGGAGTCAAGAAAGACTTGAGCATTATCCCGACGCATGTCGTCAACATAGCGCTGCTTCCCGACGTAGTGATACGATTCGAGAATGTGGGGCAGATCCTTGCAGATGTTCTGCTCGTGCTCTGTCAGCTTCGCGTGCCGAGCCTGCCCGGGCATATAGCCGTTCGTGTAAACGGCCGCCATGAATACGTTCATGAGACCTCCAAAATGTAGGGACATCCGAAGACGTCCCTACATTATAGCGAACTAGCGGTTATTGGGCAAGCCGAAGAAACTCGGCACGAGTGTCGGGCTCATCACGCATCGCACCGCGCAGAGCTGTCGTGATGGTGTGGTGACCCTGCTGGCAGATCCCGCGCGACTCCATGCACATGTGGCGCGCCTTGATGACCACACCGACACCCTTGGCTTCCAGGTGCTCGAACAGCGCGTCCGCAATCTGGTCGGTGAGTCGTTCCTGCACTTGCAAGCGGCGAGCATACATGTCCGCAAGGCGCGACAGCTTGCTGAGCCCGACAATGCGACCGTTCGGGATGTAGCTGATCGTCGCTGTGCCGAAGATGTCCGCGAGGTGGTGCTCGCACTTGGAGTAGATGGGGATATCCTTCACGGTCACCATCTGATCATGCTTCTCCGCGCCGTCCTCGAAGACCTTGAGCAGGGCCTTCGGGTCTTTACCGTAGCCGCTGCACCAGTGACCCCAGGCCTTAGCAACACGACGAGGGGTTTCCAGCAGGCCTCCTCGACGCGGGTCGTCCCCCACATACTCGAGTAGGCGGACGATATGATCTTCGATACCTGCTTCAGCGGTCTGCTCCCAAGGGAACACGATCCAGCGGCCTTTGAACTCTTCGTCCGTCTTCTTGTCGATGAGCACGAAGAAGGGCTTGCCTGGGAACTGGTCGCACCAGTGTTCCATCGTGCTGCCGCTGTCGATCAGGTCATCGATGAAGAAATCAGCTTTCTCGGGGTCGTCGGTAATGCTGAACCCCGCGAGCCCTTGCAGCAGGTACGCAACGGGCACACCGCCGCGCGGTACGGGGTAAGCCAGCAGGGTGCGGCCAATGGTAGCACCGAAGGCCAAAATGGCCTGTGCCGCCCGCTGTGCGAGCGCTTGCACGTCGTTATGAGTCAGAATCAGTTGCATGGTATGTCCTCAGTGAGAATGGAAAGATGCTGAGCACTTGCGCGTCTCTTCGACGTCACAATGTACGAGCTTGATGCCTGTGCCCGCGAGCTGCTGCGGGCCGATCACTTCAACGAGATGTTGAGCGATGTTCTCGGCAGTAGGGTTGAAGGGAACGATCACGATCGTCGGGTCGATTTCGGGCAGCACCTTGGCCCACGGGTCGTTTTCCCAGATGAGCGTCTTGTGATCCCACTGGTCTTCCAGCCACATGCACAGGCGCGACTTCATGTCGCTGAAGTCGATCACGCGGCCGATGTTGTCCAGCGATTCTGCTTCGCAGGTGAAATGGACTCGATAGTTGTGGCCGTGCAGGTGAGCGCACTTGGACTCATGCTGATAGACGCGGTGTCCGCAGCTGATGTCGTGATATCGTTTGGCTTGCCAAGGCATGTGGTTACTCCTTCCCGTTACTGTAAGAAATGACCTCTTCGAGGCCGTTAATTTCGAAAGCAGTCCGACGCATGTAGCACGGACCGCACGTCCCGCAATGCTGCTCGCCCGCACGATAGCAGCTCCAGGTCTTGTCCAGCGGTGCGCCGATGCGGTGTCCCAGCGCCACGATCTCATGCTTCATCATGTTGCCGACAGGCATTATGACGCGCATGCGCTTTCCATCGCCAACTGAGAACGGCAGCAGGTCATTGAACTTGGCAATGAATTCAGGTTCGTTGTCGGGGTAGGCGCCAGCTTCCTCGAGGTTGTTTCCGAGAACGATAGTGTCGAACCCGTTCGCCTCCGCGTAGGCTGTAGCCACACTGAGCAGAAGCAGGTTCCGCGCAGGCACCCATTCGTGAGCGAACTCCGCACCTTCCTCACCGCCAGCGATCTTGCTGTCCGCCTGCAACAGCGGGGAATCGCCTGGCTTATACACAGGCAGAGGGAACACGGTGCAGGGTACGTCCAGCGCGTCAGCGGCAGCTTGCACCGCGAGCACTTCAGGGCCTTCCGCTCGGCTACCGTAGCAGAAGTGAATGAGCTCGGTCTCGACCCCGATCACCTTCTTGACATAGGTGGCAGCGACCACGCTGTCCAGGCCACCACTACACACGACCAGCGCCTTGGAACGGGCGCCCACATCGTACATGGATTCGCCTCGGATCTCAAGGTGATCGCTGAAGTAGAAGCTCATTACCGAATACGGATCCACCATGCGCGGGGTCATGTTGTCCGGGAAGTAGTGCCGGGCGCTTGCAAAGAAGACGCCGACTTCCGTTACGACGAACCAGATCGGGCGGTAGTTCGCTGCCACCAGCAGATGATTCTTCTGCTCGCTATGGGTCGCGAGGATCGCATAGCTGCCCTTGAGCCTCTTCACGCCTTCAATGAAGTGGAGCGCGGTGCGGTACGCATTGGAACCGTCACAGAGGTTGGCGTCCAGGACTTCCGCGATCGCCGCGCTGTCGATGCGGGTGGGCACCTTACCCGTGCGAAGGGCCTTGTCGTTTGCGATGGTGCCGTTATGCACGATAGACCAGTGCCCCGCGCTGTAAGGCTGCTGATCGTCCTCGGACTTGTCAGCGACGTATTCTGTTGTCGGTTCTGCGCGAAGGTTGCTGATGAACGTAGCGGACTCGACGTCGCCTTTGAAGAACTCAACAGGGTGCCAATCCTTGCCTTCCTTGCGCTCGGTACTTTTGTCGATAACGATGTCGTCACCGTAGTTCGTAAGGAAACCTCGACCGTCCCGACCTCGCTCGTGACTGTGCTGGATAATATGATTCAGCAGGCTATTAGCCTGAGACCGTGCTGCTGGTGTGGTCAAGCCCCACACCAAGGCGCCAATGATTGCGCACATAGCTCACTCCATGTCGATGATCTTGTGGATCTGTAGTTGAAGGATGTAACCGAATTTCATGCAGGAGTCGATGGCCGCTTGCAGGTTGAGGCGGTTGAGCTCTTCATCCTTGGAGTCCATCGGTTGCAGGTAGATCGGGCGTGCCCAGTTCTTGGGCGGTCGGGCCACATACGGACTCGCACGGTGTTCCAGCGCACGCAACGGAAGGCCGTCATCGTGGATGCTGTCGTGCGCGATCACGTACTTGAAGCAGCACGCGACGTCGTTGATGCGGGAATGAACCTTACCAGCTTTCGGGCTGCACACCACATAGACGCCGGTTCGGATGTCCGGCATGGTGCTGTAAGGGTACTCGACAGGTTCAAGCGTGCCGTTCGTCTCGATTTGGACATAGTAGCCCGCGTCGGTAAGAACATTCAGCAGTCGAGTGATGTCCTGACGGAAGGGTTCCCCGCCAGTGATGACCACAAGTCCTCCGGGCTGGTATTCGCGCACCTTATCCAGCAGAGCCTGGGGCTCTGTGTCCGCGCGATTGGAGGTGTAGTCGGTGTCACACCCTGGGCATTGAAGATTGCAGCCGGCCAAGCGAATGAAGACCGACGGGGTGCCACAGAAAGGGCCTTCGCCCTGGATGGTATAGAACACGCTGTGAACGGACAGCTGGCCGTCTGCGCGTCTGACGCGCTTTTCAATTGGTTGTTGATTCATCAGAACCTCCGGGGTAGATGGCAAAGGGGCGGAGATGCCCCTTTGCAGGTTTCCCGCTGGGCGGTAGCCCAGGGCGCTACAGTGTAACAGGCTTCTTAGGCCTGCGCACCAGCACCTTCGGAGGGAGCTTCGGCCTTGGGAGCCTCGATACGGCCGGTGATGCCGTGGAACTTGCGCCAGCGGGCGTATTCGGCACGGACGTTGGCTTCGTTCAGGCTTTCAGCCTTAGCCAGCTCCAGCGACTCGCCGATGGAAGCGGGAGCACCGTTCTTCGAGGATACGCTGTCGAAGATGCCCCAGGCCTTGCCACACAGGGTATCGGGTTTCGGACGACGAATACCGTTCTGCTCCGGCATGCGGTTGGCTTCGCGAGCGGCCTTGGCGTCCGCCTTGGCCTGTTCCTTCGCAGCCTTCTCGGCAGCTTTCTTGGCTTCGCGGTCAGCCTTTTCCTGAGCCTTCTGGGCTTCCTTCGCAGCCTTCTTCTCGGCAGCTTCGGCTTCGCGCTTGGCCTTCGCTTCAGCCTTCTCGGCTTCCTTGGCAGCCTTCTCGGCAGCTTTTTCGTCAGCTTTGCGCTGGGCTTCGGCCTGCTCGGCAGCGATCTGTTCAGCGGTCTTCTCGGTCATGGTCTTTCTCCAGTGAAAGTGAATAAAGTCCGTTGATGGACGGGATTGCAATGTAACACTCCAGGAGCTTGAGCGCAAGCAGGCAAATCGGATATCTTAAGTGATACGCGCTTTCTGCCAATTGCCGAGCTCGTTAGAGCTGCTCGTGCGCTTCACGCCTTCGTTTTCGAGCGCCGTCATCATCTCTTTGCGAAGAGCCAGGACACGACTCTTCTCCGTAGGCTTGCCAGCCTCTTCCCACATACGGTCAGCAACCTCCCAGATCTTCTCTCGCACACCGCCCTGGCGAGGTGTGCCTGGGGTACGCGGGGCAGCAGCAGGGCGCGCAGGCCGCGGCTGTGTGCTTGCCGGTGCTGGGGTATGGGTAGCAGCGGGGCGCGGCTGTGCAGGCCTTAAGCGTACAGCAGCAGCGATCACTTCTTCGTTATCACTGCGAACTGCCTTCAAAGCGTCAGGCTCGAACAGATCTCCCTGTTTCGCAGGCCTGGTAGAGCCCTTGACATACTTGTATCGCTCGTGATTTCCATCCTCTAGGACTGAGGCTTGCCTGTCAACTTCGAAGGCGTTGACATCCGATACAGGAAGTCTTTCCGCAAGCTCTGCGAGGATTGCGCGCAAGGCGTCACCGCCGAAACCCGTGTGGTCAACCCCTGTCGTGTTCCGATACAGGATCTTCAGCTCCATGTCGGTGTATTCCCTCAGGAAGCTGTTGTGATCGTATGGGGTCACAGACAGCGCCACATGAGGCGCCTCGATCCATGCAAGGTTGGACACCACATGAAGGTCAGGATGCTTGTGCAAGAACTTCAGGTTCTCGCGGTCGATGCTAACGTACATCATCACCTCTATCGTAGAGGCGCCCGACGGATCGGGCGCGCTACACCTTAGGCCTGACGACCACGGATGCCGTTGAACTTCCTCCACTGATAGAACTCGATGGAGGCATTGTTCGGGTTCCAGCCGTTAGCCTCTGCCAGGGCTTTCACATCCTTGGCGCTCGGGGTCTTACCCTCAGCGACAGCAGCGTCGAGCGCGTCCCACACTGCGCGGCAAGTACCGCCCACGGACGGACGCTTGATCCCGTTACGCTCTTCACGGTCTTTCTCGATCTTCAGACCGCTGCTGGTGCGCTTGGCAGCGGTGGGAACGACTTCGTCCTCTTCCTTCTTGGTAGCACCGACAATCTGTTGAACCATGGAAGCCAGCCCGCTGGGAGCGACAGGAGCTTTCTCGGTGACCACAGCTTCCACCTGTTCTTCCTGCACAGGCTCAGCGTGAGCAGCCTTCAGCGCTTCACGCATGCCGTCATTGTTCATCTTGCCGTAATTCTTGATCCCGGCTTCTTTGCACGCCTGACGGAGTTCTACTTTACCCATTTCATCGAACTTGCTCATTTTGTTTCTCCTAGAGGTTAAGGTCTTCCGACCGCTGTTTGATGCACTGCTGCATCCATGAACGTAACTATAAACGAACTAGACTAAGATGCAAGCCCTTTGTCGGGCTTGCCCGTAAAAAAGTTTCTATCGACATCTGATTTTCGATTAGAACGGGATGTCATCGTCGAAATCAGTGTAATCCGCGGGAGCGCTCGCCATCTCCTGATCCTTCTTGGGCGCGCTGTGGTGCGTCTCCACACTAGGCCCACTGTCCGCATCGTTTGCCTCTTGCGTGCCGAACGCTGTGCCGTCAAAGCACACAGCAAGGATTTCCGGATACTTCTTGTTGATCCAGACTCGGATGTGAGTCGGTGTCTTCAAGTCCCCAGCACGATCAAGCGCCTCCGCGGTAGTGGTAGGCACAGGGTCAGCGCTTCGCGCCCTCCACCACTCGCGAGCCTTCTTGCCTGCATAGTTCTGATGTTCAACACACACGAATTCCTCGAACACGCGATATCCGCAATAGTACGAGGTCTTCACCATAGGGGGCCTGCCTTCCTTCTTGTGCTCGATGAAGGTGATATGGTCGATCTTAAACACCTCCACCACGGGCATGTCACCCTTGATCAGATCTGCTGTGCTGGCACCCTGCTTGAGCTTGGTCTGGAACTTGAATTCATAGGTGCATGCGCTACCGTCAGGCATGAGTCCATTGCACCAGCGCAAGCTGGCGTGAACCCATGTATGGCAGCATGGGCACTCCTTGACAGGCGCGTCCCCACCTTTCTCACCCTTACGACGGGGCACCACAGGGTCATTGATAGGGCCTAGCCTGCGCGTGTTGTTCGCAAAGTCAAGCACCAGGCAATTCTCTTTCCCTGTTGCTGGGCTAGGGCGAGTTCCACGACCTAGCATCTGCACCCACAGCACAGCTGACGCGGTAGGACGGAGGCACAAGATAAGGTCAATGGCGGGGAAGTCGAACCCTGTGGTCAGCACGTTGTTATTCACTGCCGCGCGGTACTTCCCAGCCTTGAACCCGCGAATGGCGTCATCCCGCTCTTTATCACTCATCTTGGAGTGAATGGCGACGGTCGGGATGCCCATGTCATTCATGATTTCAGCGGTGTGGATTGCGTGTTCCACACCAGCGGCGAACACCAGCCAGTGATTCCTGTTCCAGCCCAGCTCCAGAGCTTCTTTGACAGCAGCGACCGTGATCTCTTGCTTGTCGACCGCTGTCTGAAGCTCGCTCGCAATGAACTCGCCTCCGCGCATGTGAACGCCGTCTGTCTCCAGCTTGGTGACTGTGCTCTTAGGCACCAACGGGGACAGGAACCCTTCAGCGATTAGGCGATTGAACGCCTCGATGCCTGTGATGTCAAAACAGATGTCCGTGAACAGACCTGGAACTTCTTCACCCTTGTCGTTCTTGACGGGGTCAGTGAGCTTTCCGTGCCCCAGGCGCCAAGGGGTAGCAGTTAGCCCGATCACTTTCAGGTTCGGGTTGATGCTCATAAGACCAGCGAGGAACGTCTGATACATGGTCGCTTCGCTGGGACTCACGAGGTGAGCTTCGTCAATCATGATCAGGTCAATATGACCGAACATCGCCCACTTCTTAGCGACAGACCCGATGCCCGCGAACGTGATGGGTGCATGCACGTCACGACGCTTCAGCCCTGCGCTATACACACCCGCGGGCGCGAATGCCCACAGGCCCATCAGCTTTTCATAGTTCTGCTGAATCAGCTCCTTCACGTGAGTAAGAATCATCACCCGCTGGTTCGGGTAATGCTTGAACACTGACTCCAGGAACATCGCGATCACGACGCTCTTGCCCGTGCCCGTAGGCATCGCGACAACAGGGTTTCCCGTCTTCGTCCCGAAGTAGCTGTAGATCGAGCTAACCGCTTCGACCTGATAGCTTCGAGCTTGGATCATCCGAACACCTTCCGCGGAACGTACTCTTCACAGCCAACGAGCTGCACCTCTTTGGATATCACTTCGTTGGCACCTTCGCCCATAGGTTGGACAGGGCGATTACAGATCCACTTGGCGCCTTCAGCGGGCTGGCTGTAGGCGCATGTCCGACAGTTCTTGTCAGGCGCAGCCTTGAGGTGGCAGACAGGCCTGTGGTCACACCAACGACACTTGAAGAAGCCTGGGGACTCACTTATCCTGGTCGGTGGCTCATCCATCCAGACGATCTTGTCACCCCTGTCGAGAAACTGATCTGCCACAGCGCTGTCGAGCGGAATGATCTCGCCATAAAGCTCGTCATTGTTCTTATTGACCGCAAGGTACAGCGCCACAGCGATGCCCATCTTGCGCATATACACGTTCATCTGAACGTAGTGCTCGAACTTTGCGTCGCGAACACCTTTTGCCTTCAGCTCCGTGAAGGACTTGTCGTTGTGAGTCTTGAACTCACTTAGCGCAGCAGTGCCAGCAGGAAGATCGGGCAAGCCTATGACCACACCGTCTCCACTGCCTCCGAAGTGGCCCTCCGCGTGAGAGATACGGAACTGGTTCCCGTTCTCGTCCTGCTGATACACTTCGCAACCGATCATCAGCAGCATTGCGATGAATCGAGCTTCCTCCAGGTGCCCACGGTTGAACAGGCGCAGCAACCGACCGTCGAAGTTCGATTTTGTTGCCCAGCGGAAGTTATACCAGATGGCTCGGGCACACTCACCTCCGATGAGGGATGCGCCCATGTGAGAGCGGTGGCCCTCGTTTCCGGTGCGGTATGCGTCACCGATGTGCCCGATCACTTTACCGAGCCATTCTCGATATGATGAGCCTTGGTCGGCTTTCACCATCGCGTCGATCTTTGCGACTGTATGTGTCGCGAGGATAACATTAGGCATCTCTTGTCCTCTTTGTTTATTGACTCAACAGGCTTAGGGGAGCTTGAGAAGATCCCGACACCGACCACAGTGTCCGCCTACCAGTCGTTCGAAGTATTCTCCGCAGTGATTACAATCACCCGGACGACCCTTTGGAATCATCGCAGCTTGCTCACGAATGAGCCGGATATGCGCCTCGTCCAATACCTCCGCGTCTCTTAACGCTCTATCTGCTTCGTCTGCCATCTTGTAATCTCGAAAGGTCAAAAAAGGGGCGCACCCTTTCGAGTGCGCCCTCCAGTTCGCTCAATTACTGAGCAGGCTGTGCCCAAGGCGGGGTAGCAGACTGAGCCGGATGGGGCTGCTGTTGCTGCGCCGGCGCTTGCTGCTGCTGGACAGGTGCCTGCTGTGCGGGAGCCTGTTGCCAGGGCTGCTGTGCTGCGGGCTGCTGCCACTGTTGCTGTGCCGGTTGCTGCTGTTCCGGTGCCTGCTGGGGCTGTGGGGCGGCCTGCTGGGGAGCGGGTTGCTGCCACGGCTGCTGTGCGGGCTGTTGCTGCGGAGCGGCTTGTGCCGGCTGCTGCCAGGGCTGCTGTGCAGCGGGTGCAGCTTGAGCGGGTGCCTGTTGCGGGAAACCGCCCTGAGGAGCGCCGAAGCCCGGAGGCATACCACCAGGAGCAGCGCCACCGCCGAAGCTACCAGGAGCAGCAGGAGCCTGAGCGCCCATGTCAACCTGCTCGTTGATGTTCTTGATGGTGCTGATCTCGTTGGAGTCCTCGTACTGGCCAGTCGTGTCCTTGCGGAGTTTGACCTTGACCTTCATGGGCAGGCCGTGCAGCTGGCTGGAATCCTGCACATGCAGAACGCCGACAGCGTGCGCGATCGCCGACAGTTGCTTGTAGGCGATTTCCTGCGCCACCGGATTGGTGTTACGCAAGTTCAGGCGCATGAAGATCTTGCGGTTGGCGTACTGGCCGTCGATGATGTTGAATCGAGCTTCGAGGTAGGCGCCGGACCCGTCTTTGGTCGGCTTCATCTCGGACTGATCGATCATCGCGTTGTACCAGCCCGCGGGGACGGTTTCGAACCCCATTTCGGGGGCGACTTGAGTTGCATCAAAGTTCAATTGTGCCATGGCTTTTAAGCTCCTAGGATTTTGGCAAAACACGCACTGAGAAAAGGAGGTTCCAACGGAGCGAGTGCGCCACTCCGATCCTTTGCTTCGAACTGCAGATCGGGTTGAGTCTGCAGAAATCGATATGGTTCGCCCTGGGGTGTCTTGTTCACCCCGAGGCGGAATACTTCGTCGAAGAAGTAAGGCAGCTTGGCACCCAGCTTGGACCCAGGCATGGACGGACCGTACTTCACCACACCAGTCATCTCGTCTTTCATGGGCTCCATCTTCGCAGCCATATAGACGTTCTTCCCGGGCAGGTCGCGGAACAGGCGGATCAGTGTTTCCATCTTCTCGATCAGCTCACCGTAGGCCTGGCGCGGGTCTTTGACCTGCCGCTTGGCATTGTTGAGCACGACCTCAGCGATTTCGGAAATGCTGTCCAGCCCCACGCTGGCGAACTGCCTCGCTTCAGCGCTACGAGCACACCACTCATAGGCGTCCGTCAGGTCTTGCACGTTCGTCACGGTGATGATGGGCATGTTGTAACAGATGTTCGGATTGCCCACACCGAACAGACGCTCCAGGTTAGCCTTGCGGAGCGACAGCACACCGGACTCAGCACTGATCAGGACGGGGGCAGGCAGGGTCGCAGACAGAACCGTCTTACCCATACCAGCACCGCCATAGACCAGCGCCTTCACTCCGGAGAGCTGTGACGCTTGCTCAGCTGTGGTGAACTGCAAAGCCATCAGCCTTCTCCTTTGTCAAAATTGTCGGCAAGCTGTTGCAGCCGACCCCGAACTTCTTCAACCGTCTTGCGCCGCTCATTCCAGAGACTGAAATCGATGAGCGACTCAACTTCGGTACTGACGAGCTTGTGCAGGTACTGAGGGCTGAGCGCATCAAGCTCCCAACTCTCCTCCCCGTACTGAGCCCGATAGGCACCGTAACGGCTGTCCGTGACCTTGGCAGGGTTAGGCGGAGGGTTCTGCTCCTCAACCTGATCCATGTTCAAGGCCAGCCTACGGAAGTCGATTGTGACGCGGTGTCTGCTGAACAGGCTGAGCCGTTCCTCAAGGTCACGCGACATGTCGATACCGCTGGGATCATGGTCCCCAAGGTGCAAGACCACAATTTCCTGGCTTGCCCGCATTATACGGGTCTTCGCCAGTTCGCGCAACGTGGTCGCGCTAGGATATCCACGAGCAGGAAGGAGGGGCACGTCCCATTCCTTACAAGTTCGCTCAAGCACACCCGCCAGCGCTTCCTTCTCTACAATGACGATGACGCGGTTCGGTTGATCCGACCACAGATCCTCATGATAGGACTGAGCACATGCTTGGAGGATATCACTGCCGCTCGACCAGTGAGCACGCTCAAGAATGCCCCGCGTGCGGTCTTCAATGGCGTCCCAATCAATCAGACCTGCTAGACGAGCATTCGTCATCAGCGCGACGATGTTGTCATAGCTGCGCACGGTGTTTTCGATATGTCCGCGCGCCACGAGCTGGTAGTAGAGCTGGCGGATCGTTAGGCTGTAACCCTGCTGAGTGTAGTCCGTAACGATGTCGTCACAGAGCGCAATCAGCCTGAGCGAAGCCTTATGGAACCGCGGAGCTTCAATGTAGGCTTCTTTCATGCGGGCACCCACACGTTCTCAGAGTTATAGTGCCCAGTCTGCCCATGCAAGCTGAAAGACAGGGTTCCCGGGCTGGACAGATACAGAGTATGACCGTCCATGGGCCCGCCTTTCATCACATAAGCGGTCTTCTTCACTCGGATGCGTTTCATTTCACTTCTCCTATGTCACGGGGATCACGGAAGCCCTGGAACACAGGGAAGCGCGGGGCTTCCTTCACGCCAACCTCGAAATGCTTGTACTTGGCAATCTTGTTGAGCAATGTACCAGCTTGGAACATTGCCCACAGCTCCGCGCGCTGTGCCGCAGTGTAGCCCGTACCGATATGGAACTCAACACCAGACTCCAGGTCTCGCACTTTCAACGCGCCCAGCGTGCCCATGGGCACCTTGCCTGCTTGGTGTGTGCTGCGCTTGGTGAACCCCAGCTCGTCGAGCGTTGCTTCATTGCCATTGTGCATGAGCTCTTCAGCGCCGATGACCACAGCTTCGCCGTCTGCAAAGCGTTTCACCTTGAGCAGATAGCCTTCGCGTGCGGTGCTGCGACCGAACTTATAGACACCCTTCGGGTCGCGGATCATTACACCCTCGAACCCTTGCTCTAGGGTGACCGTCTCGAACGCATGGAGCTCTTGTTCGTTCTGGATCAGGGTCTGCTTGAGCAGGCGAATCCGAGGGTACTGTCCCAGCGCACCATCTTTGAACGCACGCTCCATAAGGCGCAAGCGCTCACCGTAGGGCATCTGGCCATCCGTCCAGAAGTCAAACACCCAGAAGGTGAAGTCGGGTTCCCCGTCGCGGGACATGACACCGCTCGTCGTTGCCTGCATCACGTTCTTATCGTTCGCAGGGCCCACAGTAAGCTCACCGTCCAGCCCGTGGAACTTGTTCTGCCCGAGGTAATCCTGGACGAACCCGTTCGGGATGGGTTTCATGGTACGCGACATCGCCATGTCGTCTTTAATGACAGAGCGAATGCCGTCCAGCTTGGCGCTGGCATACACAGGGAACTTGATTTCTTTCGGTGCTTCCACCGCGAGCATGGGCTTCATCTTAACCTCCGAGGCGGCGATATTTGTCATAGAGCGCCATGCTGTTCGGCAGGTACTGGCGCAGCAGATTGTCGATTGCTTGCGCGTAACGCTGAGCCTCGATCTGGGCATGGCTGTGGTCACGCAGGCGCAGGAAGTTCAGCATGTTGTGCAGGTCTTGCTTCCACAGCCAGTGAGTGTAGTGGTTGAGGTGCAGCAGGGTTCGCGCATGCTCAGCAGCGACACCGCGTTCCAGAGCTTCCTGATACAGGCTATAGGACAGCTCGCACTGACTATGCAGCACACGACGGAACCATTCCTGAGTCGGCTTGTCCAGGTTGTCTTCCTGCCCCTGCTTCTTGTTGGCAGCCTTACCGCCCACGACGTCCGGGATGTACCACTCCGCCGGGAGCTGCACATAACGGCCGCTCACCTCGTTGATGGTGGCGGTGCGGTGACGCACGAACTGACGAGCGACGAAGATGGGCATCTTCATTTCCAGCCAGATTTCCACCATCTCGAACGGGCTGGTGTGCCAGTTGCGCATCAGGTAGTCCGCCAGCTTCAAATCCGCGTCGCGGGTGCGCTCGCTGTCCATCTGGTCGAACGACATGCGAGCAGACTGTGCCGGATCGATATCGTCAGCGTCGAACGGTGCGTCCGGGCGACGGTTCGGGCCCGACATGTTGCGCAGGGCCACGAACCCGTGATCCAGTACGTCAAGAGCGATGGCACCCTTGCCTTCATAATTCGGTTGATTCATACATTCTCCAGTTGAACTCGAGCGCGAGCCCGTCTCATTGCTTCTTTGGCACGGCGGTCACATAACTTGTTCGTGACGAACCTTGCCTCCTTCTTGCCTGTGTGCCCCTTCACATGCCGGAACACGAGTTGCAGGTCATTGTCGGAACGCAGGCGGCGCAGAACACACACCGCTTCCCATTCCTGGGCAGGCAGATTCCTCCGCTTGCCCTCGAACGCATCGATCGCAGCCATGCAGTCAGTTTGGATAAGAACTTCGTCCTTCTGTTGCACCAGCGTGAGGCGAAGAGCGATGTGGAGGGCATTGGCTACCGCTTGCATCTCTGCGGCGATGTTACCCTCCACACGACCTTTCATCTCTCCTCCCCCGCCTTGCTTGCCGCGTTCAGTTGCGATCCAGTAACCATAGCCTGCGACGTTCGTGTTCGGACAGAACGACGCATCAGCTATGATTGTCACCCGCATTTTGTGCCCCCGCTGCCGATGCACGTTTCTTCGGAAGCACAATCTCGAGCGCGGGCGAACCAGGCTTCACGATCAGGCACTGGTCAAACAGATGGAGCTGTTCAGCAGTCAGTTCGCGGTAATCTTTGATCTTCAGAGAAGGCTTCCACTGAACGAGGGTGTCAGGATGAATGCCAGCCTGCGAAAACTGTTCACGCATGGCCTGGAACGCGCCCGGATCCACTTCGCGGTTGATGGTGTGCTTGCCCTTGAGCATGTAACCGTCTGGAAGCGCGAAATTGTTCGTACCTTCTTCCGGATTGGGGAAGCAGTTCTTGAAGATCTTGGTGCGGAGAAGCATCTCGCGCGCCTTCACCTTCTTGAGCTCTTCTTGGAGCTTGTACCACTCAGCCAAGTCTTCCTGGCTGACGGTATTCTCGGGAATGAGTGCCATGTCGCTCACCGTGCTTACTCCTGAGGCTGGTGCTGGCCGATGAAGTTACGCTCGGCAGCAGGGTTCTTGTCTGCGCGTTCTTGCGCGTGCTTGTCACTGTAGCTGCCGGAGCTGTAGCGCTTGGACAGCTTAGCGATGTTGGCATCGATGGTCTCTTCACGAGTGATGCCAAGACCCTGGCGAAGACCTTCCATGTAAAACTCCAGGTCGCCCAGCTCTTCGATCACGTTGGCACGGTCGATAGGCTTGCGGTAGATCGCTGCCTTCTTGATAGCGTCCAGCAACTCGCCGGACTCGCCACTGATACCGACGGCCATGTGCAGCGCGTGAGCATCTTCTGGAGTGAGGGTGGCAACGATGTCCGCGCCCGGCTTAGCCAGAGCGGTCACCAGTTCGGGGTGAGTGATCTTACTTTCCATCAGGTTTCTCCTGTCTGTGGTTGAACTGCATGAGCGTTAATGTAACGCAACACACGCGAGCGGGCAAGCCCATTTTCTGGATAATTTGCATCTGCTTAGGATTTCTTCGCTTGAGCAGCGTAGTCGGGCAGCTTGATGATCCGGTACGCCTTGCCGTGATAGTTGTATGCCTCAGCGACTTTCGCCTTGTCAACTTCCATCAGATATCCGTTATTCACCGCCGACTGCACCGCAAGATCAAGAGCAGCGTTTTGGCCTGCCCTGTGGTTATAGAAGGACGCCACGCGCGACGTTCGGATCTGCAGATAGCTCCGCGGGATGATACTGTTCTGGCGCATCTCCTCGGGCACCTTGTAACTGGCTGCCAACGGGCTCGCAAGGTAATCGCGCAGCACAGAGACCAGCTTGCGCTCCCGCGCGCTGTCACCTGTACCGACGTCACCTGTGTCAAGTCGCTTGCCCATGATCTTGATGTCACGACGAACCACATCCAGAGCCCATTCCAGGTGCTCGCGCGTGATGCAAGGGTTCACCCAATTATCAGCAACGGCAAGCAAGCCCGACAGGCGCAACACCTTCAGCGCAGCACGGTTCCACATCTGTCGTCGTGACTCGTCGTCCGTGTTGTTGATCTCGCGGTCGCATTCCTGCTCGAACTCCCACATGACGTGAGCAGCTTCCTCGGTACGCCCAAGGGGCTGGGACGTCTGCCCGCCTATAAGGTTCTGAGCCTGGAATGCAAGCGCCACGAGTGCGTCCTGAAGTGCAGCATCGGGAAGCATTGCCTGGCATGTGTTCATCGGCGGACGCTCACCGTCATATTCGATAATCAAGAAGCGAGACAGGAACCCGTCTTCCATCATCGACTCGGTGAGCGCTTCGTAGAACGTGCTCGGTGTGGTTTCACCGATCATGCTGTACGCTACACCGCTGATTGACGCGATGTTGTTATCCTTGTTCGAGTACCCGATACCGCCGACAATGGACTGCGGGCCGGACTTCTGATACAGGTTCGTCATCTGCGTGCGCAGTGTGCTGAGAGGCCCATCGCGGTCATCGTTTGCAAGTCGCTTCAGCTTGCGCCCCCATTCACCGGACACATTCACGAACGACGGATTGTTGGCACATGCCTTGATAAGAGCAGGGCCAGACGCGAAGTCTGTGAATTCAATGAAATTGTGGAAGGTAGGCATCTTCAACGTGCATGCACGAATGAGCGAGCTGATCCCGCTGTGCATCGCTTCCTTCCCGACCGCACTTCGCGCCACGAGGATGATATACATGTTGAGACCGGATTGCGGAACGTGCCAGGCTTTACCACAGATGCCCGCCAGCAGACCCAGCGACGCAACGATCGCAACCTCTTTGACTGGTCGCGGTGCGCTTTGATAGATGAACTGTGCAATGCGCCCAGCGAACCCAGGCGGCCACGGAAGACCCTTGGCGCCCGCTTGCACTACACCAGCAGACACAGGGCCCGCGAGCGTAGCAGCGACAGAGGTCGGCGATGGTAGCTGTTGCGGATCACCCTGCCCCTGTATGTGCAGCGGTGTGGCTGTGCGCTGCTGCGCGGCCCCAATAGCGGGCACACCACCCTGGAGTCGCTGCACCTCCTGCATGGCAAGCCGCTTGGCCTCCAGCATGGTATCGGCAGCAGCCACCAGCGCACTGGCGTCAACGCTTGCCTCGCGGGCCATGCGTGAGCGAATGATGGATAAGGTGCGGTTGATGTAGCGATCGTCCTTCATCGCCTTTTCGCGCTTGCCCAAAGCGGACTCGCGGAACAACCTTCGGCACTGTGCGTTCGAAGCACTGTAGAAGGTGAACATGGACATGAGCGCGAGGTCAGCTTCTGATTGGCTGGGGAACCCCATCGCTTCCCATTGCCCGCGCCACAGCCCGCAGAACTTCTCGGAGTTGCCTGCCGACACAGCGCGCACCAGGATCGACCAATCGTCCTCGTCCTGCTCTACCTCCTCCAGCGCGAAGTCGGCAGGCTGTTCCTTTGGCCGCATCTGCGAAGCCATGTTGAGCAGCATGGGCTGACAGTCGCGAACGGGCTTGTCCTGGACGATGTTGCCGGTGCAGATGATGAACCGCTCTTGCGAGTAGATCTCCACCCCGTCCCGACGCACACCCTTTCCGATGTTACCCCTGACCCATATATGCAAGCCCTTCCCGCTTCGCGACGCTTCCGCGTAGCTGTCGAACCCTTGCATGATACGATAGAAGAGCTCGTATTGCTCAGGAGTAGTCCAGAGCTCGGGCTTATCCGGGCAGTTCTGGGCGTCCTTGACGTCCAGGTCTATGCACGAATAAGGGTCGGACTCATGCAGCACGAACCCGATGTCGTAACCGTTGGCGAATGCTACCTGTGCCGCCGTGTCGAAGTCCATCCACTGAGACGGCTGGGTCACAGAGGCGTTGAATAGTTTTCCGTCGGGGCCTACCGACAGCGGAGCCTTGTTTGTACCAGCGACACACCACTGTCGCAGATACTTGAGCTCAGCTGGCAGACGCGCCCATGCGTGAGCGCGTGTGGTCATACCAGCTCGCCCCTCCGTGCTTGGAGCATGAGCTTCCATGCGTCAAGGTAAGGGCGAACGACATCGCGCTTCCAGACAAAGATCTGCGCGCCATTGACGATAATCGGATCGGGCAGCAGGCCCCGACGACGTGCATTGACAAGCGTGGCTCGGCATACACCAAGCTCTTGGCCTATTTCGCTTGACGTGATATAAATCTCGTCAAACTCCTGCTGAGCAGTTTTTTGAACTTCTGCCATCATTTAGTTCCCCAGGCGAATTGGAGCGCGAACGCGACACCCTATAGGCTGCGCAGTGTAGCGCGTTCGCTGTGTTATCGCAACACATGTTTAGTTGAGCGGTTTCTGCGCCTTGATACTTTCCCAGGCCGCTTTCTTGTCAGCAACGTATTGAGCCCACTGCGCTTCTGCTTCCTTGCGCTGACGGCAGGCGAGCATATATTCGTCATAGGCGTGCTTGAGTGCTTTGGCGTGCAACACCTCAGGACTCCCGTCATCCTTTTCACGCAGGCGCAGACGCTGCTGAGCTTCGCGATTCTGACGTGCGCGCTTTTGAGCTGGTGTCTCATCCTGGTGACTCTGCTCAGCTAACCACACGGACTGAATCTGCTGAGCCCTGCGCACACGGTCCACCATGCTGTGACAGTCCATGCCTGTGGCGTTGCAGTGGAACGGGGTCAACGCATTGAATAAGATGCTTTTGATCTGCAGAAGGTCGACATGCGCTGGGAACTGAACGTCCTTGGGGCGCTCAGACCAGGCCACCCGCCACATCTCCATTCCCTGCTCGCTGTAGAAATGATCTGGTGACTCGCATTGCACCCCGCGCGCCATTGCTTGCGTGTGTAGCGCGTGCAAGTAATGCAGCACCATGGAAGGGTCAGGATCGTTGTCATCGATCTGGTTGAAATAGGTCATTGGATCTTGCTGGGGCTGCTCCGCTGGGGGCGGAAACGCGGTAGCGTCGAAATCAAGCTGTGCCATGATAGAACTCCTGTGAATGAATTGACGTGCATAAGGTAAGGCATGGGGCTTTATATTGCAAGAGTAAGGGAGGAGCGGGGCTTACTGGGGCGGCGAAACACACTCGGGGGGCATACGGTACGCGCTTCTCGGGGTGGGGATCCCCCTCCTTTATGTAAGCCTACTCTATATAAGTGTTAATATGTTTATTTGTTATATTGTATAGAGGAATCCCGCATTATGCGGGCGCGTGCGCGATCAGCCCGACCTGTTGCTGGAAACGCCGAACTAATAAGCCATGAGCCTCCGGCTTGGTGTTAATGTGTTCGGTTAGGTCCAAAAGATTTGTGAATTCGCTTGCACAGGTCTGAAGCTCGTCCTACATTAACACCCATACCGCAACGCACTAGGAGAACTGACATGACCGTTATCAAATTCACCGCCAAGGCTTACACCTACGTCGGAGAACTGATTCGTCTTCCCCGCCCGGAAGCGAAGTTCTGGAAAGTCTATAAGATCGTCGATGGTAAGGCTTACGCAAAGCCTGCAGGCTTCGGCACAGACCCGCGCGTGGCTTGCTGCTAACTGTGGTCATCCAGGAGCTGACATGCTGACACTCAAGAAAGTCAATGCTGAGCTTACACGCGCAGGCATACGCGCGGAGCTGGTGAAGGGTGACGGATACTTCTATTTCGTCGGCCAGGATGTCGAGCTTGCTCAGGAGCAGGGTGTCTATGGCGTGTTCCGCCTCAACGACCTCACCCTGGATCAATGGGTTGAGGAGGCGCGTCAGCGCATGCAAGATATCTAAAACGCCCGCTTGTGCTCAAGCGCTGGTGTCGCTATAGTGTGCAGCAACACAACACAGCCCACGGCGCAGGGCAGCGGATGTCCTCATCATGCTGTCCGAGGCCTGGGACTCCCCTCGCGGTGGGGCAGGAGACCACATAATGCACCGCGCGCAACAGAACGGAAATCAACCGCCGTGCCTAGGTCTGACGGAGCCCGGATATGGGCCTTACTCGCAAGGACGTCGCCGACCGAAGCGAACCGTGTGCGTGCCCATGTGGGTGGGCGGGCAAGCGGGTGGGCCCCACACGCCTACGAATACGGTGCGCGGCCTGGGACTGGTGCCTGGGCCGCGTTTCCTCTTACTCAATCGGAGAACTCGCATGAGCGAATTCAATATCAAGCACTTTGACTCCTGTTCGGCCGACTACCCCGAGAAGCCTGCAGGCGAACCCGCACGCGCGGTGACAACCGTCGATCTCGGCGACGGTCAGGTGGCCTTGCACTGCAACGACTGTGGCGCGCATGTGGTCATGACGGTGCAATCACCCGACGCCAACGTCGAGCGTAACCGCCAGGAACTCCTGGATCGCAGCGTCGTCGGGCTCAAGAAGTATGGCGTCACGACTGAACGCGAAGACCTGAACCTCGGGCAATGGGTGCAGCATGCCATCGAAGAAGTTCTGGACCTCGCTAACTACCTGCAAGCCCTCAAGGCGAACATCGAATCCGAAGAACACCGCATCCGCAAGGCGTTCCTGGAAGGGTTCCAGATGCGCGGTGAAGTGGACAGCTCCAGCCCGAACGGGTGCGTGTGGCGCACCCCTGAGGAAGCCTGGGTGAATTCCGATGCGGTGGAAGAGTTCCGTGTCGTGATGCGCAAGCAGGCGGGCAGCTGATGAGACCTGAACTGCTCCTGCATCCGAACATCCCGAAGCCACTTCACGGAATGTCGCCTCGCGAGCTGCTCAGCGACGAGTGGTGGGATTCGACCCGTGAATGGGTCTATCGGAATGCGGGCTATCGGTGTCAGTGTTGCGGTGTGCCTAAGCAGGAAGCGAAGTATCACAAGTGGCTCGAAGCTCACGAGACTTACGATTATGACTACGCCGAAGGGTTGGCGACGGTCAATGAGATTGTGGCGCTGTGTCATTCCTGCCATAACTACATCCACAGCGGGCGCCTACAGGCGCTTCTAGACGCGGGCAAGATACCTGCATCCAAGCACCGTGACATCATGCAGCATGGTGACCGCATACTTCGCGAAGCTGGCCTCACTAGGCCTGAACCTCCAGAAGAGGTTGCTGAGTGGTCTCGCTGGAGAATCGTGATCTGTGGAAGGGTGTATCCGACCAGATGGCCCAGCTTCCAGCACTGGTTCAATCACTATCACAGGCGCCAGGCACCAGCGCCAGCAATACGAATTGACATCTAAATGGACGTTCGGTTACACTGTGCGTCTGTATTCACGAGGAGTTCCGAATGAAAGTATTCAAATATCCGCTTGAAGTACGCTCCAACGTGCTCACAGTGCCCTTCGGTGCTCAGACCCTCAGCGTGGGTCAACAGAATGGTCAACTTTGCCTGTGGGCACTTGTAGAGCCTGAAGCTCGCGACGTGCAGATAGAGATCACTGTGGTCGGCACCGGATGGGATATCACAGGGAGTCTTGCTGACTTCGTAGATGGGTTCCTAGGCACGGTGCAGGTAGGCGCATTCGTGTGGCATGTGTTCGACACTACTATGGGAGCGCCCCATGAATAAGGCCTGCACCCTATGCGGTGCGGAGGGTCACACCGCGCCGAACTGCCCGTGGAACGGACAATCAAAGCGAAGTTCGTTCATCGAGGCTGTCGTCAATACGCTGGTCGGCCTGGTCATTGCTATGCTTGCCACTGCCGCGATCTGCTGGTTCCACGACATTCCGATGCTGTGGGAGAATAACTTCAAGATCACGGCGTGGATGACCGCGCTGTCCGTTGCTCGGAGCTACGTCATTCGTCGATACTTCAACAGGAAGGACACGCCATGCTCGACTTCATGATCATCGGCTTGCCCCGTTCTGGTACGACCTGGGCAGCCAACCTCTTCACGACGGATGCGGTGCTGTGCCATCACGACCCGCTCTATCATACTCATTATTCGGAATGGGATGACAAGCTCCAGGCCCCCGTGCCCGTCGGTGTGTCCTGCACCGGCATCTGGCGCTGGACGGACTGGCTTAACGCGCACCCCGCCAGGAAGGTGCTTCTGCATCGTGCTGGTGCAGACATCGCAGACTCCATGCGACAGATCGGTCTGCCTGAGCTCGACCTTCTGGGCGCCCAGGACAAGCTCGAGTCCGTCATGGGCCTGCATGTGCCCCACAGCGATCTGTTCGACCCTGAGAAGTGCTGCGACCTGTGGGACTACCTGATGGACGGTCGCGTGCCGTTCAACTGGGCGCGCCACAAGCTGCTCGTCGATATCGAGATGCAGCCCAAGTTCAGCGGGCTCACTGTGGGCAAGCATGTCACCCGCCGGCTCATGATTGAGCTTGCATCCGCAGGCGATGAGGAATGAAGATCTGTATCCTGTGCGGAGGGGTAGGGCACGATCAGTCCGAGTGTCCATGGGTAGAGGCACAGCAGGAGCGCAGCGTCGCGCCATTGTTCGCCATCAGTGCGGTAGTGGCGCTGACCTGCATTGCGTCGGCTGTGAGCCTGGCTGTGTGGTTACATGGGGTGAATCTGTCACGGGTACAAGCTGCATGGCTCGTCCTCGAAGTGTTCCTGGCGGTGTCAGGTAGCACAGCGGCATCGACTGCCCTTTACAAGGCGAAGTTCTGGCGTCGTTGGCTTGCGCTGTGGCGCTATCGCAAGATCGATCCTGACCTGTGCTGCTGTGGCTCGCAGATGGGGCAGGGTGGAAGCATCTGCCATCATGGCGGGTGCAGGAGCGCCAAGGAGTACGCGATCACTCGTGAGGTGGGCGGCAAATAGGAATTGTGACAGCGCGGATCGATCGCTTACCATACCGCTTTCACAACCGCAAGAGGAAAACCTTGATGGATCTCTATCAACAATACATTCACATCTCCCGCTATTCACGCTGGCGAGACGACCTGGGCCGGCGCGAGACATGGCCGGAGACTGTGCAGCGTTACGTCGACTTCTTCGACAAGCGCACTGAGCACAAATTCACCGACATCCTTCAGGGCAAGGTGAAGCACGCGATCCTGAACCTCGAGGTTATGCCCTCCATGCGTGCCCTGATGACTGCCGGTGAGGCGTTGGACCGCGAGAACCTCGCAGGCTTCAACTGCTCCTATCTGGCCATCAACACGAAGCGTTCGTTCGCTGAGGCCCTCTATATCCTCATGTGCGGCACTGGTGTCGGGTTCAGCTGCGAGCGCCAGGAAGTCGCCAAGCTGCCTGGCGTGCCTGACGAACTGCTCGACACCGACGACACCATTGTCGTGGCGGACTCGAAGGAAGGCTGGGCCAAGGCCTACCATGCGCTCCTCGGACACCTGTGGAACGGCGACATCCCGAAGATCGACTACCGCAAAGTCCGTCCGGCTGGTGCTCGACTGAAGATCTTCGGTGGGCGTGCATCCGGCCCGGATCCGCTCAAGCGTCTGTTCAAGTTCACCATCGACACGTTCCAGCGCGCGAAGGGTCGCAAGCTCAACAGCATCGAGGTTCATGACCTCATGTGCATGATCGGTGAGATCGTCGTGGTGGGCGGTGTGCGTCGCAGTGCGCTCATCAGTCTGTCCAATCTGTCGGATCAGCGCATGCGTGACGCCAAGGCGGGCCAGTGGTGGAATGATAACCCGCAACGAGGCCTGGCGAACAACTCTGTGGCCTACACCGAGAAGCCGAGCGCAGAGATCTTCATGGAGGAATGGTTGTCCCTCGTGAAGTCCAAGTCGGGCGAGCGCGGCATCTTCAACCGTGTGGCAGCGTCCAACCAGGCTGCGCGCTGGGGTCGCCGCTCCAAGGAACTGTCCTACGGCTGCAACCCGTGCTCCGAGATCATTCTGCGCGATAAGCAGCTCTGCAACCTGTCCGAAGTGATTGTCCGCGAGGACGACACCCTCGAGACGCTGCTGGAGAAGGTTGAAGTCGCGACCATCCTGGGCACCTTGCAGGCTACCCTCACCGATTTCAAGTTCGTGTCGGAAGCCTGGTCACGCAACACCGCGGACGAAGCTCTGCTGGGCGTCAGCCTGACAGGCATCATGGACAATCCGCTCATGGCTGGTGCAGAAGGGTTCGACCAGCTCACTATCGCTCTGAACGCTATGCGTGACCATGCACGGCGCATCAACGAGCAGTGGGCCAAGGGCCTGGGTATCAAGCCTTCCGCGGCCATCACGTGCGTCAAGCCTTCGGGCACCGTGAGCCAGCTCTGCAATACCGCCAGCGGCATCCATGCACGTCACAATCGGAATTATATCCGCACGGTGCGCGTCGACAAGAAAGACCCGCTGTACCAGTTCATGAAGGACAAGGGCTTCGTCACCGAAGACGATGTTATGCGTCCGGACAGCACAGCCGTCGTGAGCTTCGCTATGTCGGCGCCCGATGGTGCTGTGACCCGTGATCAGGTGACTGCTCTGCAAGCGCTTGAACTGTGGTTACTGTATCAACGCGAGTGGTGCGAACACAAGCCGTCGGTCACTGTTACCGTGCGCGACGAGGAGTGGATGGCGGTGGGCGCCTGGGTCTATGAGCACTTCGACGAGGTGTCGGGCATCAGCTTCCTTCCGCATACCGATCACACCTATCAACAGGCGCCCTATCAGGACATGACGTCCGAAGAGTTCGCGCTGTGGCAGAAGGAACACCCTGTTCCTGACGTCGACTGGCGTGAGCTGGCTGAGTACGAGAAGACCGACAACACCGTGGCGATGCAGACGCTGGCCTGCACGTCCGGAGCTTGCGAGCTTCCGTGATAACTTGCAGGGCTCATCTTGTATGAACGGGTGAGCCCTGTTTTACTGTATGCCTATTCAATAACCGAGGAACATTAGATGTCGATAAACATCAGACAGAAAGGGCAAAGCGGGGAGCGTGAGGTCTGCGACTGGCTCAACGGCATTGCCTACCGCGCGCTCAAAGACGAGGGCCTACCGTACCCCAGCAAGCCGATCTTTCAGCGCAACCAGAATCAGTCCGCTGTAGGCGGTTCCGATATCACGAACCCTGTGCTCATGTGCTTGGAAGTCAAGCGCCAGGAGCAACTGGATCTGAACGGCTGGTGGAAGCAGTGCGTGACCGCTGCACAGCAGTTCGGAGGGCGCCCGATTGTGGTGTTCCGCCAGAACGGCAAGCGCAAGTGGCGCATCCTCATGGAGGCGAATGTCGCGTACCAGTGCGGGCAGGCGCATTCACCCATCCGTTGTGAAATCAGCCACGACGATTTCGAAGTGTTCGCCTATAACTGGATGCGTCGTATGCTCCAGACGGGTGCCTGGAAACCTGTGGGGGCATGATGAACCGAGCTCAGATCGTCCAAGCGATGCAGGAAGAGGTTCTGAAGAACACCGTGTATCAGCGACGCTACGATGCAGCGCTGCACATGTACCAGGCCGCCTGTCTCGATAACCACGGGCAGGAAGCCGACCTCAACAGAAACAACCTCCACGCGCTGCTGGATCTGATGCTCGACAGTCTGGCGTCGGTGCAGATGCTCCAGCGCCAGCTCATGCTCCTCCGCGACTAATCAACTTTCCGGTGAAAACGGGCTTGCACTGTCAGCAACGCCCGTTTATACTGCACACACGTTCACCCAATCACCGGAGATACACAATGGCACAGCTCAACTTCGACGCTTCGACTGTCAAGCCCTTCAGCCCGCCCACCGACATCGAAGACCAGCCCCGCGACACCTCCCGCAAGTGGAGTCCTCTGCAACATGACATCTTCAACTTCGTTGAGCACGGTCAGGGCAATGCGATCGTCGAAGCTGTTGCAGGTTCAGGCAAGTCCACCACGATCGTTGAAGCACTGAAGCGAGTCACTGGCAGCAGCATCTTCCTGGCGTTCAACAAGAGCATCGCTGAAGAGCTGAAGGCCCGCGGCGTCAACGCCCGCACCTTCCACTCCCTCACCTACGGTCCAGTGACCCAGGCTCGCGGGGTTCGCACTGTGGACACCGACAAGCTCCGCCGTCTGTGCGATGCCAAGCTCAAGGGTGAAGACGCTGCCATCTACGGATCGTTCATCTCCAAGCTGGTGGGCTTAGGTCGCCAAGTGGGTATCGGTTGCCTGGTGCCTGACCTGCCCCAGACCTGGATGGACATCTGCATCCACCACGACCTCGAACCGGATCACGATCTTGCGGACCTCGGGCGCGCCATTGAGCTTGCTTCCGAGCTGCTGCAACACTCCAACGAATCCAGCATGGTTGACTTCGACGACCTGCTTTACCTCGCAGTCAAAGACGGGATCAGCCTGCCCAAGTTCGATTTCATCTTCGTGGACGAAGCGCAGGACACGAACGCCATTCAACGCGCCCTGCTTCGGAAGATTATGCGCAAGGGTGCGCGCATCGTAGCGGTTGGCGACCCTGCTCAGGCCATCTACGGGTTCCGCGGTGCAGACAGCGAGTCCTTGAACCTTATCGCTCAGGAATTCGACGCCGTGCGCCTGCCGCTGAGCATCACCTACCGCTGCCCGACCAGTGTGGTCAAGTATGCGCAGCAATGGGTGAGCCACATCCAGGCCGCTCCTGGTGCTCGCGAGGGCGAAGTGCTGGAGCTGGGTAGAGACTGGAACATGACCACGTTCCAAGCCAACGATCTGGTCGTGTGCCGCAAGACTGCACCGCTCATGACGCTCGCGTTCAAGTTTCTCCGCGCTCGCGTGCCTGTCATGGTGATGGGTCGTGAGATCGGTGCTGGGCTGAAGACGCTGATCAACAAGATGAACGCTCGCGGCCTGGAGCACCTGGAACAGAAGCTGGAAGCATACCGCGATCGTGAGGTCGAGAAGGCGCTTGCCAAGAAGGACGATGCGAAGGTTGAAGCGATCGAAGACCGCATCAGCTGCATCACCTGCCTGATTGACAGCATGCCCGAAGACCAGCGCACCATCTCAGCTCTGCTCAACACCCTGGACACCCTGTTCGCTGACAAGCGGAACGCCGTGGTGCTTGCTACCATTCACAAGGCTAAGGGGCTGGAAGCGAAGCGGGTGTTCTGGCTCGACCGTAGCCAGTGCCCTGCCAAGTGGGCGCGTCAGGACTGGCAGCGCCAGCAAGAGGTGAATCTGTGCTACGTTGCAGCCACGCGCGCAATGGAGTCGCTGATCACTATTGAACTGGGCAGCTGACGCGCTTGTGTGGTCAGTTCTAGCCTGCTACACTGCGCAGGCACTTGTGACACCAGCGGGGCACGCGCCCCGCTCAACTCGGAGAGATGAAATGGAAGAGATTATGATGTTCGGTCGTCGTTGCGGTAAGACCACAATGGCGAAGAAGCAGCAAGAGCTGATCGACGTGCTCAAGGAATGCGGATGGGAAGCTGACCGCTTTGGGCACTACCAGAAGGACGTTCAGCGTCGCAACCCTGTCACCAAGGAGATCACCTCGCGTCGCATGCGGGTGAAACTTCAAGCCACCTCTTGTCGCATTGAGCTTCAATCCAAGGTGGACAATTCTAATCAGTGGATCCGCCTTGGCGGTGATTACTACACCAACATCGTGAAGCTCGAAGACGGCCGGTTGCGCGCGGGCTCGTATTTCTTTGGAAAGAAGGTTGACCATTATGGAAAAGCGATTGCAAACTGAACTCCGTGAAGTGGTTGAAGCCAAGAAGCGGGAAGGCTTCGAGGTTGTTCAACGCGAGCCTCATATCGTTATGCAGCGCGGACCAGTCAAGATCCGCGTCGGGTATGTTGGTTCCTCAGTGATAGTGAGAGCGGCATGAAATATCAGGATATTCAGAACGAGGTGTGGCGCCAGGCTACAGCTCAGGAAAAGGTGCTCGGGCGCGATGGGAACCATTGGCCGGACCTGCTGTATGTGGGCCAGGAGGAATGGATGCTCATCCGTGCGAATGCACATCAGGCGGATCTGCAGATCACCGGGCCGGACTCCCGGAAGTATATGGGGTTCGATGTGATTCCTGTGGATAGGAAGAACCATCTGCGCGTCGGTACGAGCGCACCAATAGGAGAAGCAAAATGATCCCACGATTTCCGATAACACCTGAGACCGCTAAGGCCATCATGGAGGATCATGAGCGGCGGCGCAAGGCTCGCGAAGAGCGCAAGCGTGCAAAGCTGCTGGCCAAAGAGCTTGAGGCAGCGTTGCAGGGCGAGCAGGGGCCGGCACAGCCGCACGCATACTGGCGGTGGCCCATGGGTATTGGCGCACATGCGATCGCGCTTGCTGCCATTGCTGCTGCGGCCCTGCTGGGGTGGCTTTTTCTGCGCTAACTGCTCCAGCTTGCACGACCTGCCACGAGCCTGTTACGCTTGGGCCAATTTCGTGGAGGTTCGATAATGTGCGAGCTCGATGATCCAATGGCCCCCGCTCGGGGAATCGTCAACGGGGTGCTCCTTAGCATCCCGCTCTGGGCTGTTATCATCGCCGTCGCCTATTGGGCCCTCTAGTAGGAGAACGGTATGAAACTCGCATGGGGCAAGAAAGTAGACGCGGCATTCCGCGATAAGGTGTTTTCGATCTGCGACAGCTTCGGCTGGAAGCGTGAGACACACGCCAGTTGGCTCATGTCCTGCATGGCATTCGAATCTGGTGAGACTTTCAGCCCGAGCATCAAGAACGCGGCTGGCAGTGGTGCCACCGGGCTCATCCAATTCATGCCCAGCACCGCACGCGGTCTGGGCACATCCACTGAAGCGCTGGCAAGCATGAGCGCGGTGGAGCAACTCGATTTCGTGCAACAGTATTTCAGGCCCTACGCCAAGCGCATCGGTTCGCTGAGCGATATGTACCTCGCGATCCTCATGCCTAAGTTCGTTGGCCAGCCTGACGATGCTGTTATGTTCCTGAATCCGAAAATCGCTTATCGGCAGAACGCCGGCCTGGACGCTAATCGCGACGGGAAGATTACCAAGGGCGAGGCAGCGGCCAAGGTGCGTGCTAAGTTTGACAGAGGCATGCTGGACCGTTTCGCGCTTGAGGTTTGATTCCTGTAGCTTGATGCCTTCCTCGTGTGGTACTATCCGCGAAACAGGGCATGGGCCTCTGTCGACATCAATCGAATAGGGGCCCGATATGTTACCGGAAGATCCGTGGAATAGCTGGTGGATAAAGGCGATGGCTTATGGTCTGTTCGCCATGTTCGGAGGGATGATGGGTCATTTAATGCGAACCCTGGATTCCCGAGAAAAGATTAAGTGGAGTCGCGCTGCGCTTGAAGGTGGTGCAGCGGGCTTCGTCGGTTTGCTCATGTTGCTTGTCTGCCAGGCTATGAATCTGTCTGAACAGTGGACGGGCGTCATCGTGGGTGTGTCGGGCTGGCTTGGGGCAAGCGCGACCATCCGTATGCTCGAGTCCATCGTTTTGAAGAAGCTGGGCATCGAGAAGTCTGCTGAACCTATTCGGGAGCGCTCTGATGATCACCCTTCTGCTGACTAAGTTACCCTGGCTGGCTTCCGCGCTGGGGTTCCTGAAGAACAAGAAACGACTCGTTATCGAGTACGCCTTGATCGCGGTGCTAGTAGCGGTGGCGGGATTCACCTTCACCATGTGGTTATCAAAGGAGCGCACTGAGAAGTCGCTGCTGACCACACAGCTAGAGCTTCAGACGGTGTCCAGTAGGCTCAACTCCGTAGAGGAGGTCAACCAGGCGCAGGAGGCAACCATAAGCGAGCTCAAGGAGCTGAGGCTGAAGGACGCACAAGCGCTGACAGGTCTGTTGACCGATTACAAGACGCTGGCCGACAACGACTACCGCGCACGGCAGCGTCTTTCCTCTCTGGAGAAGTCAAATGAAACTGTTCGGAACTATCTTAATCAGCCTATCCCTCCTGATCTTGTCTGCTTGCTCAACAACACCTGCAACGCCGGAAATTCGGGTAGTGACAAAGATCGAGCGGGCAGTCCCGCCCGAGGGGCTGGTGCAACAGTGCAGCCAGGCAGCGGATCGCGAACTGGTAGTGACCCGCGATCTCGTTGATTCCCGTCAAGACTGGATCACTGCCTTCTGTGAATGCGCGTCTAAGATGGCGCGCCTTATTGAGTGGAATACCGGCACAAAGCCCGCAGAAATGTCGGCTTGCCACAAAATCTCGCCTTGATGTTCTCATTGCGTATCCGGCGATAGAGCCGCTATACTCCGATCAAACTGGGCGGGTGATCTGCCTTAACTATCCGATTGGAGTTCCCACATGGCTGAGAACACATCGGGTCTATATTTGGATCCTCGGCTCATGGAGCCCGAGCTGTCCGAACAGGAAAAGGCCCTTCGTGATCTATTTGTTCAGGAGTACATAAAGGATTTCGATCCTTTCCAGGCTTGCCTCCGCGTAGGGTTTCAGGCCGCCTTTGCTGTTGAGTACGCGAAGCGTTTCATGTCCGAGCCCTATGTGCTCCGTCTCATTGCAGAACTCCAGCGCAGCACCCCTGAAAACGAAGACGCGCAATCCCGCGAAGACAAGGCGCTGGTGCTGAGTGTGCTGCGCCAAGCTGCCCAGAATGGCCCCTACGCTTCCCGCGTGCAAGCTGCCGCCAAGCTCGCGTCCATACTAGGCCTTGACCGCCCTGATGGCGGTGAGGAAGGCGAGCAAGCTCTTATTGACGCCTTCCGCGACTTCGCAGCGAGGGCGCCAGTATGAGCAAGATCATTCTAGATCGCCAGATGGCGCGCTGGTACGCGCTGAAAGACCATCCGGTTCAGCTTGCGCTGTTGCGCGCTGTTGAAGACGGCATGCGTTTCCCCATTGTGCCCGCTGGTCGACGTAGCGGCAAGACTGAGCGCGCGAAGCGTTTCCTGTCACGTCAGGCGATGTGGTATCCAGGCGAGAAGTATTTCGCAGCGGCGCCCACATACAACCAGGCCAAGAAGATCTGGTGGGACGACCTCAAGGCGCTGACGCTGTCGTGCATGCACCCCAAGAAGCCCAGCGAGTCAGAACTCAAGATCTACCTGCCTAACGGGACCGAGATCCATATCATCGGACTGGACCAGCCCCAGCGGATCGAAGGTATCAACTGGACGGGCGGTGTCATTGACGAGATTGCAGACGTCAAGGGTGAGGCGCTTCAGGCGAACATTATGCCCGCACTGAACACAGTGAACCCGACGCGACCATATTATCGCGCCTGGTGCTGGTTCATTGGCGTGCCCGACGGTCTGAACCATTATTACGATATGGCAGAATATGCGCGCACCGCCAATGACCCAGACTGGGGTCTGTTCCATTGGACATCAGAAGAGATTCTTCCGCCCGACGTTATTGAAGCAGCTCAGCGCACCATGTCGCGGAAGCAGTACAACCAAGAATATCGCGCGAGCTTCGAGACTGCGAGCGGTCGTATCTATGAGGACTACTCGAAGGACAATTTCACCTCCGAGCGGATCCTACCTCACGAAGCGCTACACTGGACGCATGACCAGAACTTCACACCGCTGAGCTCGGCTATTGTGGTCATCCGCAATAACATCCCGTTCTTCCTAGATGAGATTGTATTGGAGAGCGCTGTTAGCCGTCAGTCCGCGATTGAGTTCGTGGAGAAGTATAAAGAGCACAAGAACAAGACCGTCTATATCTACGGCGACCCCGCTGGTCGTGCGGGAGAGAAGCACGGTCACAAATCGGATTACACCGAAATCGAGGATTACCTCCGCCTTCACGGGTGGAAGTTCGAAAGGCGCGTGCGCCCTGCGCACCCCGCCATCAAGGACCGCCAGAACGCTGTGCGCGCAATGATCAGGAACGCGAAGGGTGAAATTCGCCTCAAGGTCAATCCGCAGACTGCGCTATGGTGTCACAAGGGTCTGAGCACTGTGCAGCTCCAGGCTGGCTCTTCGTTCCAAGAAGATCAGAAGAACCAGTACCAGCATATCACCACAGCGATCGGGTATTTTATTGACTGGCATTGGCCCGCTGGACGAATCATTACGAAATCGGGTACAGTTACCGGCACTTATTGACGGAGGCGCAAAATGGCACTTGATTCGGTTCATCCGAAGTATTCGGAATTCAAAGACGATTGGGTCACCATGCGCGACCTCTACAAAGGTGAGCGCGCGGTGAAAGCGAAGGGTGAAACGTACCTTCCTCCGACTAAGGGTATGCGGATTGACGGTATGGAATCAGGCAAGCCCGGGCGCGAGGCCTATGACGCATACAAGCTCCGCGCGGTGTTTCATGACTACGTGAAGGAAGGTGTGGAAGCCTATATCGGTCTCATGTGGCAGAAGACACCTACAATCGAGCTGCCTGCTGCAATGGAAGCTCTGCGCGACAAGGCAACTGCCTACGGTGAGCCCCTGGAACTGCTGCTGCGACGTGTCAACGAGGAACAGCTCGTTACCGGACGCCTGGGCTTGCTGCTTGACCTTCCCGTGAACCCCGATCCGACGAACCCGATGCCCTATGTTGCCATGTACGTGGCAGAGTCCATTCGGAACTGGGACGACGGCGAAGCGGACGAAGGTGAAGCAAGGCTGAACCTTGTGGTTCTGGACGAAAGCGGGTTCCGTCGGGGAACTGACTTTGAGTGGGTCACCCAGACGAAGTATCGTGTTCTCCAGCTTGGAGATGTTGATGACAACGAAGCTGAGGGCAGCGGTGCAGTCTATCAGCAAGGCGTGTTCACGAACAACCAAGGGCAGTCCGCAAGCTACGATCCGACGCAGATGCAGCCCCCGCTTCTTCGTGGGGCAACACTTGATCGAATTCCATTCGTATTCATCAACACGAAGGACATCGTGAGCACACCCGACGAGCCTCCACTTCTGGGTCTGGGCAGGCTTGCGCTTGCCGTGTATCGTGGGGAAGCAGATTACCGCCAGAATCTGTTCATGCAGGGCCAGGACACGCTGGTCGTCGTGGGCGGTGTGAAGAAAACAGATGCTGCCGAAGAAGAGGGCACGCCCCTCCGCACTGGTGCAGGCAGCATGATCGAGGTGGAGCAGGGAGGCGACGCGAAATACATCGGCGTCAATAGCCAAGGCCTGTCTGAGCAGCGCCAGGCGCTCGAGAACGATCGGAAGCGTGCTGAGACTCGCTCGGGTCAGTTGATCAACGCTGGTGGAAGCAACGCGGAGAGCGGTGCTGCATTGCAGACCCGCATCGGCGCCCAGACTGCCACACTGAACCAGATTGCTATGACAGGCGCGTCCGCGCTAGAATCAATCTTGAAGGCATGTGCTCAGTGGATGGGTGCCAACCCAGACGAAGTGAAGGTCACGCCGAACCTTGAGTTCGCTGACTTCGAGATGTCCGGTAAAGATCTCGTCGACTTCATGACTGCCCGCACCATGGGCGCTCCGCTGTCCAAGAAGTCCCTCCATGCGATGCTGGTGGACCGTGGCGTCACGAAAATGGACTTCGAAACCGAGATGGATGAAATTGGCGAAGAAGACGCCAACGCACCGTCAGGCGGTGGTACTGGTGCAGGGGGCGACCCTGCACTTGAGCCCGGTATGCAGGGCCAGCAAGGCCTGCCTGGGCAACAGCCGCCCGCACAGGGCCCTGAGGAGTAATCCATGGCCAAGACTGCCAACGAAGAGTTTCTCGACGCGCTTGTGCGTCACCAGATCTACATCCTGCGATATAGCGGCTATGTGCGCAACCGCATGACCACGATTCTGAACGCAAGTGAGGAGGAGCTCGCTCGTCGCATTCGAGACAAGCTGCGCACGATGCAGGGTCTGCGGACCCCTGTGGAATGGCAGCGCCTGGAGGCTTTGCAGGCTTCGTTGGCTGCGATCAGGCGCGAGTCCTGGGACGAGGCGAGCAAGTTCCTGACCGAGGAAATGGTTCAGCTGTCTTACCAGGAACCGATTCAGCTTGACGCTGTGTTCAAGACGATCTTGCCTGTAGCGGTTGACACCGTTATGCCTAGCGCACGATTCCTGAAGCAGATTGCTCTGTCGCGGCCCTTTGAAGGTCGTATCCTCAAGGATTGGGCGAACACAATGGCCGCGGATGATGTTCGTCGCATTCACAGCGCTATTCAGGCTGGCATGGTTGCAGGTGAGGACATGGCAACCATCGCCCGACGTGTGGTGGGCACAGGGACGCTCAAGGGTGCGGACGGGGTGACTGAGATCACCCGTAGGCAGATTCAAAGCGTGACGCGGACAGCGGTGCAGCATGTGGCCAACGGTGCGCGGGATGCTTGGTTCGCGGATAACGCCGACATTCTCACTGCCGAACAATTCGTTGCGACACTGGATTCACGCACGACACCGATCTGCCGTAGTTTGGACGGGAAGTCCTTCCCCGTAGGCAAGGGGCCCCGACCTCCTCTGCATTTCAACTGTCGGAGCTTGCGTATCGCCGCGATTGATGGTACGCTCGCGGGTGATCGTCCTGCAAAGCCAACGACGGAGAAAATGCTGGTCGGAGAGTACGCTCAGAAGAACAACCTGGGCGACATTACCTCCAGAGACGCACTCCCGAGAGGTACGAAAGGCGACTATGATAAATGGGCGCGCGGTAGGATGCGCGAACTGGTAGGCCCTGTGCCGGCCACTACCACTTATCAGACATGGCTGAAGGGGCAAACGAATTCATTCCAGAACGAAGTTCTGGGAGTAACAAAGGCTAAACTGTTCCGCGAGGGCGGGCTCGAACTTGATAAGTTCGTTCACCGCAACGGGGATGAGCTTACCCTTCGGGAACTTGCACAGAAGCACGCTGAAGCATTCCGTGCCGCTGGGCTGGACCCGAGCAACTATTGACCGCGATGTTGTGGTCATCAACCCGCCACATGAGTGGTATGCAATAGGAGAAAAGGCATGGGCCTCAAAGCAATCGTTGACAACCTGGACGACGTTCCGGAGCATTTCCATGAGCTTTACACCCAGAAGGGTGAGAAGTACGAGCTCACTGGTGTGGAAGGCATCAAAACGCAGGCGGACGTCGATCGTCTGCAGGGTGCGCTCACCAAGGAACGCAATGACCACAAAGCCGTCCGTGAACGCCTGGGCATGCTCGGCGATCGCAAGATCGAGGACGTGCTGTCGCAACTCGACCGCATTCCTGAGCTGGAAGCTGCTGCGGCTGGCAAGCTGGACGAAACCAAGCTGAATGAGCTGGTGGAAGGCCGTATCAAGACTCGTGTTGCCCCCGTGGAGCGCGAGAAAGGCCAGCTGGCGCAGAAGGTGCAGGAGCTGTCCGGTATTGTGGAACAGTATCAGACCAAGGAGAAAGTCCGTACCATCCATGACTCTGTTCGTGAGGCTGTGGGCAAAGCGCAAGGCTTCCAGTCCAGCGCGGTGGAAGATGCGCTGCTGTACGCTGAGCGCATGCTCGAGGTCAGCGAGGAAGGCAAGGTCGTCACCCGTGACGGCGTTGGCGTGACTCCTGGCATTGATGCCACTGTCTGGCTGACCGAGATGCAGGCTAAGAAGGCTCACTGGTGGGGCCCGTCGCAGGGCGGTGGCGCTGGGGGCAACCGTAGCGGCACTGGCGGTGGCGCTAACCCGTGGAGCGCGGAAGGCTGGAACATGACGGAGCAGGGTCGTATCCTGAAGGAAAACCGTTCCCGCGCCGAACAGCTGGCCAAGAGTGCTGGTACTACCATTGGCGGCCAGCGCCCGCAGCCCCGCAAATAATCAAACTCAAGGGCTTGCAAGCTAGACAGGCTCATGCTACATTGCGAATCAATGTGGCATGAGCCATAATTAAACGATCGAACGCCAGGCCATGGGGTGCTGGATTCGAGTCTAGCAAACTTGATCCGAACCTTTGTATGTAAGGAGAATTCCTATGGCTTCCGGTGTAACTCGCATTGCTGATGTCGTCGTCCCCGAGATCTTCTCGCCGTACGTCCAGCAAATGACCCAAGAAAAGTCCCGCCTGATCCGCTCCGGCGCGATCGTCCTGGATGACCGTCTCAACGGTGTTCTGGCTGGTGGCGGTGTGACCTTCAACGAACCGTCCTTCAAGGATCTCGACAACGACGCCGACAACGTGTCGTCCGACGATCCGGCCGTTGACAGCACCCCGAACAAGATCGGCACTGCTACCGAAATCCAGGTCCGCTTGTCGCGGAACAACTCCTGGAGCTCGATGGACTTGTCGGCCGACCTCGCTGGTGCAGACCCGATGCAGGCCATCGCCAACCGTGTGTCCGACTACTGGACCCGCCGTCAGCAGGCAGCGTTCGTCGCTACCCTGAACGGTGTGTTCGCGGACAACGCTGCGGCACCGACCGGCACTGAGCACACCCAGAACGACATGACCCATGACGTTTCGGGTGTCAGCTACGTCGATGGCGTGACGAACTTCAGCGCGGAAGCGTTCATTGACGCAACCGCTACCATGGGCGACAGCATGGAAGACCTCACGATGGTGATGGTGCATTCCATTGTCTATGCGCGCATGCTGAAGAACAACCTGATCGACTTCGTGTCGGACAGCGTTAACGGCCAGGCGATCCGCATCCCGACCTTCCTGGGTCGCGAAGTGGTTGTCGACGACGGTGTGCCTCGTTCCAGCGGCGTGTTCAACACCTGGCTGTTCGGTCGTGGTGCTGTGCGCGGAGGTGTTGGTTCGCCCAAGGTGCCTACCGAGATCGACCGCAAGGCGTCTGCCGGTAACGGTGGCGGTCAGGACGTGCTGTTCAACCGTACCGAATGGATCCTCCATCCGGTGGGCCATGCCTATGCAGGCACTGCGCCGAACGGTGGTCCGAGCAACGCCACCACCTCGAACAACCTGGCTCACGCCGATTCGTGGAAGCGTGTCTTCAGTGAGCGGAAGCAGATCCGAATCGCGCGTCTCATCACCCGCGAGTTCTAATCTGCGCTGGAACAGGGGGTCGAAAGGCCCCCTGTTTCGGATTTTAACCTCTTTCAGGAGATACGAACATGAAAGGTCTTCCACGCTCTCTCAGCCGCGGCTCGCCTGCGCGTCAGGACGTCGTGAAGCAGGTCGTCAAGGTCAACAAGCTGGCTATCCAGGTTGACGGCGCGACTGGTGTCGGTTTCGGTTCCGCTGTGATTGGCGGCCTGCCCGAAGGTAACATTCTGTTCCTTGGCGCGGTCGCTTACATGCAGTTCACGAAGGCAGCCAGTGCCACCGGCATCCAGGACACCTTCGACGGGGACTACGGCATCGGGACCACTCCCGCAAGTGATGCGACCATCACGGACGCAGACGTTAATATCATCGCGTCCGCCGCTCTTGGCGCTGCCACTGCTGGTGTGTCTCCGCGTGCGCGGGGCACCAATGCCACGCAGGCCATCCTCGACAACACCGATGGCTCGCTGGAACTGAACCTGAACCTGCTGATCGACGATGCGAACATCAGTGCAGACGGCCAAGACCTGACGGTCAGCGGTGAGCTCTACATCGTCTACAGCGTTCTCGGTGACGACTAAGGCGTCTGGCGCTTGCATGTGGTCATAATGCAAGCGCCTTTCGTTCGCTAACCACAATCCGGAGAATGTCTCATGACGAACAAGATTCAAGAAGCGCTGCTCAAGCTGGACGTGGGCAACGACAACCATTGGACGGCTGACGGCCTTCCTCGCCTGGACACGGTCAAGATGCTTGCATCCGACCAGTCCCTGACCCGCGATTCTGTTGCGGCTGCTGCGCCTGGCTTTTCCCGTAGCACTGCACAGGGTTACACCCCGCCCAGCGCCGAGCAGCAGCCCGCGCAAGACCAGGGCCAAGGGGGTAACGGCGAGCAGCAGCAAAGCGCGGCCCCTGCCACCCCGCAAACGGCAGCGCAGCCCACGCAATCCACCGAACCCGTGGACAACCCTGATGACCTGTCTTCGGGGCAAGCCGAACAGCCCGCGCTGGCAGCTCCTGCCGGAGCTGCAACCAATGAAATCGAAGCGCTGGAAAAGGAACTCGCTGAGCAGGAAGCGTTCGTGAATGAACTGCGCGAAGCCAAGGCGAAGATCGACACCGAGTTCGACAAAGCGCGCAAGCGGGAAGACGAACTCCGCGTCAAGCTGGAAGGCTTGCGCCCTGTGCAGAGCGACACCGACGCCATTCAGGGCTACCTCGCATCCCAGCGTAAGGCTCTGGAACAGCGCGCCGCTCGTCAGCAGCTGATCAAGGAAAGCGGCCTTAACCTCCGTGAGTTGGCAACGAACCTGAAGGCGCCGATCGACGCTGCCATGGCTCGTAAGACCTCGCGCGGCACTCAGCGTCCTGGGAGCTAACCTATGAAGCAGGCACAGGTGATCGCGAAACATCGTAAGGAACGTCAGAACCGCACCGCGTTTGATGCGCTGTTGGCGTCACCTTCTACGGGTGCGATCACCTTGCCTGCGGGCGCACGGCTTGCCTTGCGAAGCACTGCCGGCGCGCTCGCGGGTGCTACAGCAGCAACAATCACAAGCTCTACAGGCCGCACCATCAAGACTCCCGTGCTTGCTGCAGGCGAATCCATGACGCTGGACCATGTCGAGCGAGGCGCTGTGGTCACACCTTCTTCGGGCTTCGAAGTGCTGCTGGACATCGGTCTGGGGCGTTTCGAGAAGATTGGGGAGGGTGCATAATGGCATTCGTCGTCGAGGACGGTACTGCAAAGGCAGACGCCACTTCTTATGTGACGGTTGAAGAAGCGGATGGCTATTTCACTGACCGCGGAATGACAGGCTGGACCGGCGCAAACGCTGTAAAGCAATCAGCGCTGATCAAGGCTACAGATTACATCGATGGGCGCTTCGGGCAGCGCTTCATCGGTAGCAAGAAGACAACCGCGCAGGCACTAGCGTGGCCCCGCACGGGTGCAGCAGATTTCAGCAGCACAGACATTCCTGTGAAGCTGCGCCGCGCGTGCTGTGAATACGCTTTGCGAGCGCTTACCGCTGCGCTGGCTCCCGATCTCAAGGTTGACGCAAGCGGGCTCACTGTCGTTGCGACAAAGAAGAAAGTCGGACCGATCGAGACTGAGTTCGCTGTCCCTCAGACCGGCTTAGGTTCCGCCCCGATGCTGTTCCGCCCTTACCCTGCGGCGGACATGCTGTTGAGGGGGCTGGTGTATTCGGCAAGTCAGGTTATCAGGTGATCATATGGCTACCGATTACACAGAATTCGTAGAGCTGGCCCAGGAACTAATCTCCGAGAACGGTCGCCAGATCGAGATTCAGAAGCTGGATGCAACTGCGGCGGATACCTCAAAACCGTGGAAGGGCGCGGGCACTCCTACGGTGGGCGCTAAAAAGACGCTGTCCGCTGTGTTCGTACCTGCTTCCGGTTCTGGCTTGGGACGCGACATAGTCAAGGAAGAACTCCTGGATCGCGTTGAACAGGTCGCACTCGTTGCGCCGACCGACGTGTCGTTGGAAGACTTTCATATTATCATGGATGACGGGGTTCGCTGGAACATTGATTGGGCACAAGCGCTCAAGCCCGGACCGATGGTCGTCCTATATGTATTCGGGGTGAAGCGATGACCTTTGACGAAGCTCGCGATATCATCCTCGGTGTTTTTAAGGCGGCATGGGATCCGACGGGGTTCCCTGCCGTTTGGACCGATGTGCCGGGCAGTGCTCCCACTAGCGAGACTGTGTGGGCTCGTGCTACAATCCGGCATGCAACTGGTCGTCAAGCCTCTTTGGCCGGTGATCAAGGGGCGAGGCGCTGGTCGCGCACTGGAACGGTCTATATCCAAGTGTTCGCCCCCGTGGGAGATGGCTCCAAGGCCGGATACGACGCTGCCCAGCTCGTAATTAACGCTTTCCAGTCCGCGCGACACCCGAATGTCTGGTTCCGCGATATACGGGTGAACGAAGCTGGAACGAGTGGGGCGTTTGAGCAATTGAACGTCCTGGCAACCTTCTCTTATGACGACGTGAGGTGATCACATGGCTAACAAAATTGATTCGAACGTAACGGGCCTCCGGTTCGCGGAGGAGTCCACCCTCAAGACCTTGCCCGGTTCTCCGGTCTGGCATCCTCTGGAACCGAACTCCTATGCGGATTTCGGCGGGCAGATCGCTACCGTAGCACGGAACCCCATCAACCCGTCGCGCCAGCGCAAGAAAGGCGTGACGACTGACCTGGACGCCTCCGGTGGCTTCAACCAGGATCTGACCTTCAACAACACGACCCGCCTGCTGCAAGGCTTCTTCTTCGCGGACATCCGTGAGAAGAAAACCACGGCACCCATGAACACGGCTGCAACGCCGATCACTGGTGTGACGGGCGCTTCCAAGACCTACGCTGCCGCAGCAGGGCTGACCGGCTTCCTGGCCAACCAGCTGATCATGGCGTCGGGCTTCGGTGTTACCGCGAACAACGGCCTGAAGAGCGTCGCCAGCGCGAGCACCGCGACCGCTGTGGTCATCAACGAGGTGATCTCCGACGAAGTGTCCCCGCCTGCTGCTGCCAAGCTCGAGACTGTGGGCTACCAGTTCCCAAGCGCGACCGTCGATATCACCATGAATGGTTCGCTGGTGCGCCTCAACCGTGCAAGCGGTGCGCTCGATTTCACCACGCTGGGCCTTATCGCTGGCGAATGGGTGTTCCTGGGCGGCGATGCAGTCGGCACGCAATTCACGAACAACCGCGGATTCGCGCGGGTGAGCGTGATCGACGCGACGTACCTCGAGTTCGACAAGGTGTCCTGGACCCCGCAAGCGGAAGTCGGTACGGCTAAGACCATCCGCATCTTCTTCGGTTCGGTGCTGAAGAACGAAAGCGATCCCACGCTGATCAAGCGTCGCACCTATCAGGTGGAACGCACGCTGGGCGCTGACGCCAACGGCACGATGTCCGAGTACCTCGTGGGCGCTGTGCCGAACGAGCTGACGCTCAACATCGCGCAGGCTGACAAGGTCACCATGGACATGACGTTCGTGGCGGTGGATAACGAACAGCGCACCGGCACCGTGGGCGTCAAGTCCGGCACCCGGCCGACGCTGGTTCCTGGTTCCGCGTTCAACACCTCCAGCGACTTCAGCCGTATCAAGTTGGCGCTGGCCAGCAACACCGATGCCGCTCCGACTCCGCTGTTCGCCTTCGCGACCGAAATGTCGCTGTCGGTGAATAACAACGTGAGCCCGAACAAGGCGATCGGCGTGCTGGGCGCATTCGACACCAGCGCGGGCACCTTCGAGGTGGGCGGCAGTACGACAGCCTACTTCGCGGATGTCACCGCTGTGCAGGCTGTGCGCAATAACAGCGACGTGACGGTCGATATTGTCATGCTGAAGAAGAACCTCGCGCTGCTGTGGGATATCCCGCTGCTGTCGTTGGGCGATGGTCGTCTGGCGGTTGAGCAAGACCAGGCGATCACTCTGCCTCTGGAAAACAACGCGGCTGAATCCAAATTCGGCCACACCCTGCTCTTCCAGAGCTTCTCCTACTTGCCTGACGTGGCTGGCGGCGTGTAAGCTACAGGGGCGCGAGCAATGGTGCCCGCGCCCTGAAACTGCACCATGAGGTGATCTAATGAGTCTCTACAAACAATTCAAGACCGACAACACTCTCGAGAAGGACGGTATCCTGCTCGAGTACGGTGAAAACAGCAAGGGCAAGCCGATCTGCATTCGCGTGGCGCGTGCGGGCGGTTCGAACAATGCCTACTCCAAACGGATGGAAGCGCGCGTGAAGCCTTACCGCCGCCAGATCCAGAACGAGACGATGGAATCCGCGCTGGTGGAGCGCATCGTCAAGGAAGTGTATGCCGAGACCGTCGTGATCGGCTGGGAGAACGTCGAAGACGAGAACGGCAACGCGATGGAATTCTCGGTCGAGAACTGCATCAAGCTGTTCGACGACCTGCCGGACCTGTTCCGCGACATCCAGGAGCAGAGCCAGCGTGCTGCACTCTTCCGCGCGGAGGTGCGGGAGGCTGACGCAAAAAACTAACGGACGTCCTGCTCTACTACCTGGAGCAGGGCCCCACGGAAAAGTTCATCATTCAACAGTGCGTTCAACAACGCTTACCGCTACCGGAGAAGATTGCCAATGCCCCTGAGCTGCTTCTAGGACTGGAGATGTACCATATGGCCTTCCTTGACTTGACCACATGTCGCGGAACTGGCTATAACACCGAAGGCCCGATCAGCTGGCTCGCCATAAAGGAGTGGGCAGACGCAAACGAAATCGAGGGGGAGCAACGCGAGGATCTGTTCTACCACATACAGGCACTCGACAAGGTCTATCTCGACTTCAAGGCGAAGAAGTTGAAGAGCGTCACGCAACAGGGGGCTGGCAAATAATGGCAGACTTAAGACAGTTCGCGGGACGGATTCGTGTGATGGGAAGGCGTATCGAAGAGAACGCCGATGCCATGACGCGGAAAGTCGCGCTCGCTGTCGATAGCGCTGTGGTCATTGCCACCCCTGTTGATACAGGTCGCGCGCGTTCTAACTGGCAAGTCAACCTCGGTGAGCCCGCCAGTGGAACGCGCGACGCACTTGATCAAAGTGGTCAGGCTGCAATCGCGGAAGGCCAGACAAGGATCGCTCAGTACCAGGGCGGTTCCGCAATTCATATCACGAACAACCTTCCCTATATCGGACGGCTGAATGACGGCTGGTCGGCACAAGCTCCTTCGGGCTTTGTTGAGAAGGCAGTCTTAGTCGGGGTCGCTGCTGCGCAGGGCGCCGGAAGCCTGTTGCAGAACGCTTTGAGTGAGGAGCTGTAATGGCGACCGAAACTATTGACATCCGAATCCGGGAGGACGGCTCTCGGGTTGTACGGCGTAACCTGAACGACGTTGGCGACACTGCGCAGCGAGCTGCAAGCGGTGTCGATATCCTCAAGCGCGCCCTCGGCGCGCTGACTGCTTTTATCGCAGTCGATCAGGTTCGCAGGTATGCTGACGCATGGGCAAGCGCGTCCGGGCAGATTCGCATCGCGACCAAGGACTTCGCAGAAGCCGCAGCGGTACAGGAACAACTCTTCAAGACCGCACAGAACACCCGCCAGGGCTTCACGGACATCGTTGAGCTCTACAGCCGCACCGCGCGGTCCGGTAAGGAGCTTGGCGCATCCCAGGCGCAGCTGATCAAGTTCACAGAGAACGTAGGCAAGACCCTTGCTGCCAGCAGCACCAGCGCACAGCAAGCGCAAGGCGCACTCATGCAGATGGGCCAGGCGCTGGGTAGCGGTGTTGTCCGAGCTGAGGAATTCAACTCTATCCTGGAAGGTGCGCCTGCGATCTTGCAGGTCGTTGCGAACCACATTGAAGGCGCAGAAGGTAGCATAGGCAAGCTCCGGAAGATGATGTTGGACGGCCAGCTTACCTCCAAGGCGTTCTTCGACGCTATGCTTGCGGGTTCTGAAGAGATTGATGAGAAGTTCGGAAAGGCTTCTTTCACCATCTCGCAAGGCTTCACGCTGATCAGTAACGCCTTCATGCGATGGATTGGCCAGACTGATTCCGCGCTGGGCATCAGCAACTCGCTCGGCCGGGCGATGAAGTGGATCGCTGATAATATGGACATGGTTGCAGCGGCAGCGCTGTCGGTAGGGGCCGCGATCGCTGTTGCCTTTACCCCTACGGCGATCATTGCCGTTGCCAACGCTGTGCGGGCGCTGTGGGCCGTGCTTGCAGCGAATCCGCTGGGGGCTGTTGTAATCGCGCTCACCGCTGTCGTGACTTACCTCACGCTTATGCGGGACGAGATCAACGTAGGCCTGGACGATGTCACTACGCTGGGCGATGTGTTCCGTGCTGTAGGAGAGGACATCGCGGTCGTATTTAGCGACCTCAAGGAGCTCGCTGCCAGTGCATTCACGGGGCTGGGCGACATCGTTGCGGACGTGTATCAGTCGATCACGCAGGCAACCGATCAGGAAACGAAAAACTGGCTTGCCCAATACACCAGCTTCTATGATGGTGTCGGTTCAGGCTTTGCTGGTGTGGCGAAGGGTATCGCGCGCACCATTGACGCGATCGCTGGGCTGCTGACTGGACTGGGCATTGCTGTGGTCAGGGCGTTCGCGGGTGTGCCTGACGCGATCAAGGAGATGTTCAATCGCACCTATAACGCGGTCGTCGGTGTTGTCGAGAACCTTGTGAATACCGTGATCAACGGTGTGAATAAGATGCGCAACGCTGTCGGGATGGATCTGCTTGAAACCGTCAAGTTCGACCGGAAGCAAGTCGATACGAAGTTCTTCGAAACCTACGGCCAGAACATTGCACAGTCCATCGACGATGGCTTCCAGATGCAGGGCGGGTTCATGGAGAACTGGATCGACGGCGTCTTTACCCGTGCGCAGGCAATCGGCAAGGAACGCGCGGCTGCGCTGGGCAACCAGACTGGCGTAGATCTGAATAGAGCGATGGGCACCTTCCAGGCTCCTGGAGCAGATAACAAAGAACTGGAGAAGCAGCGTAAAGAGCTGGAAAAGCTCAAGAACGAACTGCGCAGCCTGTTGAACACCATTGCCCCGGTCGAAGGTGCGAAGCTGGAGATGGCAAAGGCTGAGGAGACGCTCAACAAGGCGGTCGCCAAGGGTTTGATAACCACACAGGATCAGGCGCGTTACCTCGAGCTCCTCAAGTTCCACTATCAGGACATCATCGATCCGCTGGGCAAGGTGAATCGCGAGATGGACGAGCAGATCCGTCTGCTTGGTATGTCTTCGCGTGCGCGGCAGGTTGAGTCCGAATACATGAGGATCGAGAAGGATCTACGCGCACAGGGCATCACGCTGACGCAAGAAGAAACCGCTGCGCTCCGCAGTAAGATCGAGATGCTGCAACGTCAGAACGAACTGGTGGCAGCTCAGGATCAGATGCTTGCGAACAGCGTCGAGCAGCGCCGCGCGTTCAACACGCAGATCGAGGCGATGAGCAACCTGCTGGCCAACCCGAGCAGCGGATTCACTGCGGGCGACGCACAAGGGCAGGTGATGGGCATGCTGGGCGGCATGGGCATCGACACCGCTGGGATGCAAGGTCAGATGCAGGCTCAGCTGGAGTTGATCCAGACGTACTATGCCCAGCTCGACATGCTGCGACAGAACGATCTGATCAGCGAGCAGGACTACTCGAACGCCAAGGTCCAGCTGGCACAGCGTGAGAACGAGTTGAAGACGCAGAATATGCGGAACTTCTTCTCCGGGCTTGCCAGCCTGCAGAGCTCCAACATCAAGGAGCTGGCGGCTATCGGTAAGGCTGCGGCGATCACCCAGGCGATCATGAACACCTACGAGGGCGCAACCAAGGCACTGGCCCAGGGCGGTATCTACGGAGCGGCGATGGCTGCCGTCGTGGTGGCACAGGGTATGGCGCAGGTGGCAGCGATCCGCTCGCAGCAGACTCAGGGCTTTATGACTGGCGGTAACTTCACCGTCGGCGGTACTGGTGGAGCTGACTCACAAATGGTAGCATTTAGGGCAACGCCCGGTGAGCAGGTACAGGTCAGCACGCCCACACAGGTTCGCAAGGGTACGGCAGCACAGGGTCAAGGGGAACAGGCAGCGGCTCAGCCCGCTGTGGTCACCCCGAAGATCATCAACGTGCTGGATCCGGCAATCGTTGGCGACTACCTCGGCACCGACGAAGGCGAACAGTTGATCATGAACGTGGTGCAGCGCAATCAACGCGCGCTGGGCTACTGATAGGAGAATTTGATATGGCAAACGAAGTCGGCACAGCGAGCAACCTCGAGGACCTGTTCGGGAAGATCGTTAGCTTCCTCACAACGAATGCGACACTGGTCGCAGCGAACCAGGATTGGGAGGCACTTCGACTGCGCCGGGACAACCTACTGTCGCACACTTCGAACCTCAATGAACCGTCCAGTGGCGCGAACTCCCGCTATATGCGGCACACGTTTCGTTATGATCCGCGAAGCATCAACACGAATAATCCAACGGCGAACGGATGGGAAGGGCACTTCTACGCGAATAACTGGTCCGCTGGTGTAAGCCACAATACGTGGCGCCTCAGGCAAGCCAGGGAAGTGAAGACAGTACGAATCAAAGCCCCTGTTGGAACTTCGTATGTGCAGAGTGCCCCGAAGACTTTTCGTCTTCAGTATTCCGATGACAATAGCTCCTGGACCACAGCACTCACCGTCACGAATACAAATGTCTTCTCCAGCGGAGAGGTCCGGGATTTTGCTGTTCCAGGAACGCCGGGCGCGCACGAGTATTGGCGCATCATCTGGGATGTCGTACAGAACAGCACCACGACAGGGACGATCGCATGGACGGAGCTTTTGCTTCTCCAAGCCGACGGGACTGTTGCGAATCATTTCGGTAGTGAGGTGATCCTCAAGGCTCCCGGCAACTCGGGAACCGAAGCGATCTATGTAGGCATTCGAGCTGAATATGATACGGCGGCCGGCTGGTATAACCTGTTCTTGAACGGCTATACAGGCTATGACCCAAATGTCCAGTCTTGGTTCCTCCAGCCAGGGGCGATTCCGGGTTACGGTGCAACATTCACTAAGGCTATCCCGATGGTACCTTGCTGGGACGCGGCGATGCCCTACTGGTTCAGCGCTTCGGGGCGGTCCTTCCGCTTCGGGGTCAAAGTATCCACCAACTATGAGGGCGGCTACCTTGGCTTCATCCTCCCTTATGCAACTCCGGGGCAGTACCCTTACCCGCTCGCAGTAGGTGGGTCCCTTGTGCCCCGTGACAGTAACCGTTCGGCGAACTGGCGTTATTCTTATGCCTCTTACGAGCATGGGGTCTTTCCTGCGCCCGGTGCAAATTCAGGAGGTGAGTCCGAGAGTGTGTGGGCAACGATGTATCTTCGTG
>JBAYRD010000011.1:0-54286 GCA_041676845.1 Halothiobacillaceae bacterium
ACCAGAACCAGAACCAGAACCAGAACCAGAACCAGAACCAGAACCAGAACCAGAACCAGAACCAGAACCAGAACCAGAACCAGAACCAGAACCAGAACCAGAACCGGAACCAGAACCGGAACCAGAACCGGAACCGGAACCAGAACCGGAGCCGCGACTGGAAACCGGGCCGACACCTGGGTCCGAGGAATCATCCAGACAGCGCAGTCGCTCCGAGACCTCAGAGGAGGTCGAGGATGCCGAAGCAGCAGTACCGGGACCCGCCAATGGCCAGGACAATGAAACGGAGCCCGGTTTTTCGGCCGGCTATCTCGACAACCCGCCACCACACTATCCTCGCGCCGCACAACGACTGCGCCAGGAGGGGGAAGTCCTGGTGCGGGTGGTGGTGAATGCCAAGGGTCTGCCGATCGACTGGTCGGTTGCCCAATCTAGTGGTCACGCCCGGCTGGATCGTGCCGCCATGGAAGCCATCGCCGGGTGGCGTTTCGAGCCGGCCACCCGGGGCGGTCAGCCGGTCAAAGGGGAAGTCATCGTGCCGATGCAGTTCACATTGCGCTGACTACCGTTTGCTGACTTACCCCACCTGTAACAAGAACTGTTTGCATTTGCGTTCTGACTGGATATACCATCACCCTCCTTCGGAAAACTCTTGAACGATAGTGACGATATCTCGTCGAGCACACCCGGAGATCAGCCTGTCGGGTGCCGGCAAGCAGACAGTGGCAAAAATTGCCGATTCATTCAGATTTTCCATGGACGCCCAACGACAGCAGGTCATTCACGATGGATATGTCTTTCGTCTTCAATCACGGTGATGCCGTCCTGATCGGCGTGTTCGCCACCCTGCTCGTCATGTCGCTGGCAACCTGGGCGGTGGCCGCTACCAAGCTGTTCGCACTGGTCGAGCGGCGGCGCACGACCCGCCACAGCATGCAGCTGATAAGCAGCAGCCAACAAGCCGCCGAACTGGATTCCCGCCTGGCCGGCCGCAGCGACCCCACCGCGGTGCTCGCACAAGCGGGACTGAAAACGATTCGCCACCATCGCGGCCCTCTCGACGGCGATGCCCAGGCCCGGCAACGACTGGACGAGGCGCTGATCCGCGGCATTCGGCAGGCGCTCGATCAGCAGGAGGCCCGGCTGCAGGCCGGCCAGCTGCTGTTCGCGTCCGTTGGTTCACTCGCCCCGTTCGTCGGCCTGTTCGGCACGGTGTGGGGCATCCACAGCGCACTGATCGACCTATCTGCTGCCGAGAGCGTCTCGATGGGCCTGGTCGCCGGCCCACTGGGCGAGGCACTGGTCGCTACGGCCGCTGGTCTCGCCGCCGCCATCCCCGCGGTGTTGTTCTTCAACCTGTTCAATCGCAATCACCGCCTGTACCGACAGAAACTCAATGCCGCCGCCTACGATGTCCACGCGCTGCTGATGCATGATCCGACCCTGGCCGATTGGGTACGGGCCACGACGACTCCTGCTGCTCGGGACCACGCCACCCCGACCACATCCCAGCCACTGGAGGCCTGAGCATGGCATTCGGTCGGCTGGATGATCACGGTGAGCCCATGTCGGAGATGAACGTCATCCCGCTGGTCGACGTGATGCTGGTGCTGTTGGTGGTCTTCATCGTCACCGCGCCGGTGATCACCCATTCGGTCACCCTCGATCTGCCCAAGGCGAGCAGCGAGCGCCAGGACATGGACCCGGAATCGGTGACGTTGTCACTGGACAGCGAAGGCCGGCTCTATCTGGATGACGACCTCGTGTCCCAACAGCGACTGGAAAGCGTTCTGATCCAGGCACGCCGCGATAACGATGGCCTGGTCGTCTATCTGCGGGCCGACCAGTCCGTCCCCTACCGCCTGATCGCTCAGGCCATGGCCACGGTCAAGAATGCCGGAATCGAGCGCCTGGGCTTTGTTTCGGAGCCAGAAACACCATGAAAAATCGAAAAAATGACCACCTGACCTCAAAGCCTTGTCCCCAGTCCGGCAGGGATCGAGCACAAGGCGCTGTGATCAACTGCATCGACAGCCACTGCCTGATGTCATCGAATGGCCAGTGCTGGATCTGCCATAACGGCCAGCACTACCTATTGCGGGTGACCGCTGCCAACCGGCTCATTCTCACCAAATAAGCCCATCCAGAAAAGCTCACCAATACGCAAGCCAGCCAGACGCAATACGCGTTGAGCCAGCCAGCGGAACGCCCTGAAAACCGAAAGGAGCATTCCCATGCTGACTCGACGCATGCAACCACCCCGTTTCCGCCGACAGCTGCTCGCCGCCGCCATAGCTGCCATCTGCTCACCGTCGTTTGCTGAAGAGACCGTCCCGATAGCCTCTGCCTCACCCAGCGAAACACTCTCCACTGTGGTCGTCACTGCCGCCGGCTTTGAGCAGGACCTGCAACAGGCCCCGGCTTCGATCTCCGTGATCACCCGCGAAGAACTGGAAAGGAAGGACGCCAGCTCGATCGCCGAGATCCTGAAGGATGTCGAAGGCGTGGATGTCGGCGGCTCATCGGGCAAGACTGGCGGCAAGGAGATCCGCATGCGCGGCTTGCCGTCAGATTACACCCTGATCCTGATCGATGGCCGGCGCCAGAACGTAGCCGGTAACGTCACGCCCAATGGCTTCAACTCGACCGAGACCAGCTTTATGCCGCCACCGTCGGCCATCGAACGGATCGAGGTGATCCGCGGCCCGATGTCGACACTCTACGGCTCGGATGCGATGGGCGGGGTGATCAACATCATCACCCGCAAGGTGCCGGAAGAATGGAGCCATTCGTTGACCGTCGAAGGCACGCTCAACGAACATCGCGACTACGGCGATGACCGTTCGATCAGCCTCTACTCCGCCGGACCGGTGGTCGATGACCTCATCGGCGCGCAATTGCGCGCACGGGTCTACAAGCGCGATAGATCCAAGCTGTCATTCCTGGATGCCACCGGTGATCCGCTGGATGTGGATCAACGCGGCCCGAGCCCGGTCGAAGCCGATATCTACAGCGTGGGCGGGAAAATCACTGTCACGCCGACGGATGATCACCAACTGTGGCTGGACGGCGAGATCGCCAAGCAGAAATATGACAACAGCGAGGGCCAGCTCGGTACTCTCGGCGCGAGAGGCTATGGCCCCGAACAGCGTTATGAACGCGAACAGATCGCAGTAGGTCACAAAGGCAATATCGGCCCGGGCACCTGGGAGTCGAGCCTGATGCACAACAGCACCGATACCAAGGGTCGGCTGATCCCGCCCGGGACCCCGGGCAAGGTCGCGGGCAGCGCACGCGAGCTGTCGACCGACAACCTGATACTGGATTCGAAGTACGTCATGCCGATCAGCAATCATCGTCTAACCGCCGGCGGTCAGTGGTGGGATGCTTCGATGACCGACGGGGTGGCAAGCGACGAATTCAAGCAGAAGACATGGGCGCTGTTCGCCGAGGACGAATGGTTCCTGCGCGACGATCTTGCCCTGACGCTCGGCGCCCGCTATGACCGCCACGATGCATTCGGCGGACAACTCTCGCCACGTGCCTACCTTGTCTACAACGCCAGCGACGAGTGGACCATCAAGGGTGGGGTCTCAAGGGGATACAAGACCCCGGGTCTGGAAAAGCTGGCCGATGGCATCGTCGGGTTCACAGGCCAGGGAACCATCCCGATGATCGGCAACCCGGGACTCAAGCCCGAAAAGAGCACCTCGGGAGAGCTGGCCTTCCTGTATGACAACGCCGACGGTCTCTCCGCCGGCGCCACACTGTTCTACAACCGGTTCACTGACAAGATCGCCGCCGGCGCCGACCTGCCCAACTGTCGCTATGCCGCGGCGCCAAATCGACCGGGCTGCGTCGACTACGGTGACTGGCCGGATCTGGACGGGTTTGGCCAGAGCGTCAACGTCGACAAGGCCTGGACCCGCGGTATCGAACTGTCCACCCGCATCCCGGTAACCCAGGACTGGACAGTCTCGGCCAACTACAGCTATACCGACAGCGAGCAGGAAACCGGCCCGGATGCTGGCGAACCGCTGACCGACACCCCTGAGCACATGGCCAATCTGCGTCTGAACTGGGCGGCTACCGAGAAACTCGACACCTGGATCGCCGCCCACTACGAGAGTGAGCGCTACCGCAATCGCAAGCGCGTTCGCGGGCAACCATCCTACGACGACCTGGGCAATTTCAAATCATTCACGTTGGTTGAGCTGGGGGGCAGCTACCGGCTCACGCCCAATATCACGATCCACGCCGCCATCCACAACCTGTTCGACAAGAACATGCTCGACTACCGCTATGCCGGCTTCCAGTCACGCGGCGACGATGTCTACGGCAACACTTACGCCAATCCCGAGCAGGGTCGGCGGCTGTGGTTATCAATCAACACCCGTTTCTGAAGATTGTTACTCATGACGACAGATTCAACACATCTCGGTGACGACCGGTCCCGAATCGTAATCGATAACACGGCTCTCAAGCCTCAGCGCGATGGCTCCATGGATACTGGCGTCAATCCTTGGGTCATCCGTCGCCTTCGCCGCCCTTGCTCGCCAAGAGGGCCCACCCGGGTACGGCCATTCAAAAAACACCCGAAAAGAACACCCAGGACTATCCACCGACACGCAAGCCAGCCAGACCCCCGGCCTTCACGGTCGAGACGGTCAAGCCAGCCAGCACTGCCAATCGGCCGGTCCTACCGGCACAACAACGACACGACAGGAAAGCTGACATGACCTTCGCACCCACTCAAAAAAGGGCATTGGCTGCTGCCATCGCCACCGCACTAACCGCGCCTGCATTTGCCCAGAAAGCATTTGCCCAGGAAGCAGGCACCCAGGGGGCTACCGAGGAGGCCACCCAGGCCGTGCCAGTCACGGCAAGCCCCGTCCTTGACCGCATCTCGATCGTTGGCGGTGCGGAGACCATCCGTGATGTCGCCGGCTCGGTGCATGTTCTGGATCAGGACATCCTCGAGACCATCCCCGGCAATGACCCGATGCAGGTCCTGCGCCAGGTGCCCGGCGTCTATGTCACCGAGGAGGAAGGCCACGGCCTGTTCCCGAACATCTCCATTCGTGGCGCCAGCCAGGATCGCAACAGCCGGATCACGGTGATGGAAGACGGGGTACTGATCGCCCCCGCCCCTTATGCGGCACCGGCCGCCTACTACTTCCCCAATATCGCCCGCATGGATTCAGTCGAGGTGCGCAAGGGTTCGTCGTCGATCGAATACGGCCCCTACACCATTGGCGGGGCGCTGAACATGATCTCCACGCCCATCCCGGGCGACTCACAGGGGCGCGTGCGGGTCTCTGCCGGTGAGCGCAACGGCAAGCGGCTGCACGCCTGGTACGGTGACAGCGAAGAGACCTTCGGTTACCTGATCGAGACCTATCAGGATCGCAGCGATGGTTTCCGCCATCTCGATGTGCCCCAGCACACCGGAAACAACAGCCCCTCCAACAAGCCCGGCTACGAGGTCCAGAACTATCTGGGCAAGTTCCGCGTCAACACCCCGGACAGCGCCGAGCATTACCAGGAACTGGAACTCAAGCTCGCCCGTGACGACAGGACCATCGATGAGACCTATCTGGGCCTGACCCGCGAGGACTACGAAGACGATCCGTTCCGTCGCTATGCCGGCACGGCCAACGACCAGATGAATACCGAACACACACAATATCAACTGCGTCACTACATCGAGGTCAACCCGGAGCTCGACATCACCACGACCCTGTACCGCAACGAGTTCGAGCGCAACTGGTACAAGCTCAATGACGTCGATGGCACCGGCATCTCGAGCATTGTCGGCGAGCCGGATGCGTACGCTGACCAGCTAAGCTGGATCACCGGTGCCAACCAGGGAGACCTGCGCGGCCATATCAAGGCCAACAACCGCGAATACGTCTCGCAGGGCATTGAATCGCGCGCCAACTGGCTGCTGTCCACCGGCGACATCGAGCATCATCTGAAACTCGGGCTGCGCTACCACCAAGACGAGGTCGACCGCTTCCAGTGGGTCGACGAGTACGACATGGTCGATGGCTCGCTGGTACTGACCGACCGCGGCATCCCAGGCACCGAATCCAACCACGTGACCAAGGCGAAAGCGGTCGCCGCCTTCGTCCAGGACCGTATCGATTTTGGTCGGCTGGCCGTCACCCCCGGACTGCGCTATGAGTCGATCTCGATCGACCGTACCCGCTACGCAGACCCCGAGCGGACCACCGTCGCGCGAGATGACGAATCGGCCGACTACAACGTGCTGATTCCGGGACTGGGCGCAACCTATGACATCAACCAGAACTGGCAGCTGCTCGCCGGCGTCTACAAGGGCTTTGCTCCAGCTGGCGTAGGCGGGGCCAGCGAAGAAAAAGCGATCAACTGGGAAGCGGGTTTCCGTTACCAGCAAGGTGCCTTCCAGTCCGAGGTAATCGGCTTTCTCAACGACTACGATAACCTGGTCGGCGAATGCACCGCATCGACCGGCGGCGGCTGCACCATCGGCGACTCCTTCGATGGCGGCGAGGTGCAGGTTCGTGGCCTCGAGGCCGTCGCCCTGTACGACCTGGGCGCCGCAAATGACTGGGCGCTCAACGTCCCGCTGCGCCTCGCCTATACCTGGACCGACAGCGAGTTCCAGACCAGCTTCGACTCCAACTACGGGGCTTGGGGAGATGTGCAGAAGGGTGACCAGCTGCCCAACATGCCCAAGCACCAGCTGTCCGTATCAGCCGGCGTGGTGGGCACACGCTTCGGCGTCCATGCAACGGCCAACTACGTGGGCGAAACACGCGCAGTGGCGGGCAGCGGCTCAATCCCGACCAGCGAAAAGGTCGATGCACGTACCATCATCGACCTCTCTGCAAACTACCGGCTGACCAAGCACGCCAAGCTATTCGCCGAAGTGCAGAACGTCACCGACAAGACCTACGTGGCAGCAATCCGCCCCGCAGGCGTCCGCGTCGGCAAACCGCGCACCATGATGCTAGGCGCGCAGTTCGACTTCTGAGCGAATATCGTCGCCAGCACATGAAAATCCCCGGCAAGGGTGACCTTGCCGGGGATTGTTTTTGGCCTGTTGCAAATTGAGTAGCCCTTTAGCCGGCGTTATCGCCGACACCCCTCGAAAATCGCCCGCCCTGCAAGCCCAGGCACAAAGTCAGCAAAGAGAAGATGAGAAATTACGTTGGAATTGAGCAGCGCAAGAAGAGCCGTATCGTAGCGTTACCGATCGCAAGAAATCCTACGCATCCGTTCGGATGACTTGTTAGGTGCCGCCGCGGCAGCACTACAGACAACCCCTGAGCTTAGCAGCCGCCAAGGGCGCCACAGCCGTAACTAGCAGCACTGCGGGCCAGATATTGCCGCCTTTGAACGTGTACGCCGCAAACAGCATGGCGAGGGATTTCCCCTGGGCGAGCCCAAAGGAAAACTCGAAGAACACCGTTAGAGTCAGCCAGCCGAGGCCTATCAGCACGAGAGTAGGGATCTCTCGTACCGCAAGCCATGGCAGGGATATATACGCCATGGCGAGAATCAGACTGGACAAGAACATGCCGCTAAGGACGAGACCTGCGGTAGTTCCGAGTTTAGGGGTGAGCACCGCCTCTCGAAACACGCCGTTGGCGACCGCGAGCACCAAAATTGCTGCCCAGATCGTCACCACCTTTCCAATCAGGGAAATAGCCATCAAGCTCTCTGCGGGATGTAATGACTCAGCTCAGTTGCCGCAGCAGCCGAAGGCTGCGGAAGGAACCCAAAGCGCGCCAGCGCTTTGGGCGGCCAACTACAGCGGGTTGTTATGTCCAATCTGCCGGGACCTGACAATTAGGCGACGGATCCGCCGTATAGCGGCTTATGCGGCGCATAACAGCCACCGGCTCCGCACAGAAGACATTGTGGACCAATGACGACGTGAAGGATGGTTGGTCGGGCACTTGGGCCGCGGTATTGTTCCGGGGTGTCGGCTGGACGGCCTGGGTCAGTTGCCCGCCGCGAATGGGCGAGCGCGCGTGGGATTCAATGCGCTTTATTGGGCTGTCCTTCCGTGACATCCGGCTTCCCTTTTGTCTGCAATCGGGGCGCAGGTCAACATAAACGCCTGATCGTCAGCCTATCGCGTAGGGAAAGAAAGGGGAAGGCATGGCAGGATCCTGCTGAGCAGGTATAAAAAACATGCCCCCGACGTTTCCGTCGGGGGCGTGTCCAGGATCAGGGGCCGCCACGCCCCGGGCACCAGGATGCCTTACTGGCGAATGCCTTCCACCGAGAGCATCAACTCGGCTTCGGTCGCCGCCGGGCCCAGATCAAAGTCGATGCCGAAGTCCTTGAGCTTCAGCGTGGTGGTGCCATAAAAGCCGGCGCGATAGCCGCCCCAGGGGTCGTCGCCCTCGCCGATCTTTTCGGCCTCGATCTCGATTTCCTTGGTGATGCCCCGCATGGTCAGCTCACCGGTGATGACGAAGCTTTCCTCGCCAGTGGATTCGACACCGATGCTCTTGAAGGTCGCCTCGGGGTACTTTCTGACATCGAAGAAGTCCTTCCCGCGCAGGTGCTTGTCGCGCTCGGCGTGGTTGGAGTCGAGGCTGGCCATGTCGATAGTGACCTCGACGCTCGAGTCCCCGATGTTGCCATTCTCGTACTCGAAGTTACCTTCGAAATCGTTGAAGCGCCCGTAGAGCCAGGAAAAGCCCAGGTGCTGGATACGCCACTCGATAAAGGCGTGCTGCCCCTCGGTGTCGATGACGTACTCGGCCGCTTGGGCGCTCATCGGCAATACTGCAATCGGGGCGGCGATGGCGCCGGCCAGCAACAGGGGAGAGAGTTTTTTCAGGATCATGAGTGATCTCCTTTGTCATTAATGAAATCAGTGGTTCCCGGGCGCAGCATGCGCATCAGCGTGCTGTCCCGATTAATGAAATGATGTTTCAGGGCCGCGCCGGCATGGCCGACGGTCAGCCCCATGACACCCCAGGCGAGCCAGCGGTGGATGTCACCGGCGATGTCCTCCTGCTGGGGTAGATCAGTGATGGTCGCCGGTAATGCGAACAGGCCAAATACGTCGATCGAGCTGCCGTCGGCAGTCGAGATCAGGTAGCCGGCGATCATCACGGCGAACAGCAGGACGTAAAACAGGCCGTGCACCATGGTGGCAAGGCGCCGCTCCAGCGGGCGACCCTGGGGCCGGGGCCGTGGGTTGACCCAACGCCAGAGCAGCCGCCCGGCAAGCACCACGAACAGCAGGACACCCACCGCCTTGTGAATGGCCGGCGCGCGGTTGTACCAGGGGTTGTAGTAGCCCAGATCGACCATCCACCAACCCAGGGCGAACAGGCCGACCACCACCACGGCCACCAGCCAGTGCAGCGTGATGGCGATCAAACCATAACTTTGTGTCGTGTTGCGCCACTGCATCTGCCCGGTACCTCCGTCGGCTTGCGTATCTGTGAGCAGATTATGGTCGTTGCCGCCAGGGTTTGAAACCACTAATATCTCAAAACACCGTTGCCCAAATGAGAACACAGGGGAGAACATTAAGGAAAACAAATGGATCGCTTCACCGCCCTGAACACCTTCATCCATATCGCGGACGCCGGCTCGATCAGCGGTGCGGCCGATCAGCTCGATATCGCCAAGTCGGCCGTCAGCCGGCGTTTGCGCAATCTGGAAAATCATCTCGGCGTGGAGCTGGTCCACCGTACCACGCGACGGCTGGCGCTCACTTCCGCGGGCGAGGTCTTCTACCACCGTGCCACTCGGTTGCTCGCCGATCTCGACGAAGCCGAGGAAGCGGTCAGCCGGGAGCACAGCGAGCTCTCGGGCGTGATCCGCATTGCCGCCCCGCTCTCCTTCGGAGTGATGCAACTGCAGCCGGCGATCAATGCGTTCATGGCGAGCCACCCGCGGGTGACCTTCGACCTCGACCTTGATGATGCCGAGGTCGACCTGATTGCCGAGGGCTTTGATCTTGGGGTGCGGCTGGCGAGCCTGCCCGATTCCACCCTGATCGCCCGCAAGCTCGCGCCGATACGCAATATCGCCGCGGCCAGCCCGGCCTATCTCGCCCGGCACGGCACGCCGACCCACCCAGCCGAGCTCGCCGACCACGACTGTCTGATCTACAGCAACATTCCGACGGCGCAAGTGTGGGGCTATCGCGACACGCATGGCCGTTGGCAGCCGGTCAAGGGCCGGGTCCGGCTGCGGGTCAACAACGGTGATTTTCTGCGTGAGGCGGCCATCAGCGGTGCCGGCATCGTGATCGAGCCGACCTTCCTGCTGCACCGCGCGCTGGCCGATGGTCAGCTGGAGCCCATCCTCAGCGACTTCGAGTGGCCAGAAATCGGCGCTTATGCCGTCTATCCGCAAACGCGTTACCTCGCTGCGCGGGTGCGTGCTTTCATCGACTTTCTCGTCCAGCGCTTCGCCGGCGAGCCGTACTGGGACCAGTTCGTGCCCACAGGCACACGAGATCAACCGAAGCCGAATCAGTAATGATTCTCATTTGACAGGTGGCAGCCCCTCAATTAACGTAACCTGGTTGTTTTATACTCGCGCGCCCGCGCTAACGCAGTTTCGTTTGGAAGACAGGCCAACCGACACCACGAGGTTTCACGCATGCCCCGGTTCACCCGATACGCCGCAATGACCCTCACCGCCATGGGCCTCGCCCTGGGCTTGACCCTGGCTGGCTGCAGCGACAATGGCGAGCGGGCCAGTGGCACCCAGGCTGACCAGCCCGCCGCCACGCTGAATATCTATTCAGCCCGCATGGAAGACCTGATCGCCCCACTGCTCGACCGCTTCACCGAACAGACCGGCATCAAGGTCCGGTTGTTGACCGCCCGGGCTGGCGCCCTGCTCTCCCGTCTGGAGAACGAGGGCCGCAACACCCCGGCCGACATCCTGATCACCGTCGATGCCGGCAACCTCCACCGCGCCAAGCAAGCCGGCGTCCTTCAAGCGGTCGAGTCCGACATCCTCACCGAGCGCATCCCGGCCAACCTGCGCGACGTCGACAACCAGTGGTTCGGCCTGTCGCAGCGCGCTCGGGTGATCTTCGCCCATCGCGACCGCGTCGAGGACGGGGCAATCAGCAGCTATGAAGATCTGGCCGACCCGAAGTTCAGGGGTCGCATCTGCATTCGTTCCTCGGACAACATCTACAACCAGTCACTGGTGGCATCCATGATCGCCGCCCATGGTGAGGAGTGGACCCAGCAGTGGGTCGAAGGCCTGGTCGCCAACATGGCGCGCAAGCCCCAGGGCGGTGACCGTGACCAGATCCGCGCCGTCGCGGCCGGCGAGTGCGATATCGCCGTGTCGAACACCTATTACTATGGCGCGATGCAGAACGGCAGTGACACCGACCGGCAGGCGGCCGACGCGGTGCGTCTGATCTGGCCGAACCAGGATGGCCGTGGCGCGCATGTCAATGTCTCCGGCGCCGGCATGGTGGCCGCCAGCACCAAGATCGAGGAGGTCAAGCAGCTGCTCGAATTCCTGACCACCGAAGCCTCTCAGGAATGGTACGCCCAGGTGAACAACGAGTTCCCGGTCCGCCCCGGCGTCCCTGCTGCCGAAACGCTGGCGAAATGGGGCACCTTCAAGGCCGACGACTTGAACCTCTCGCGTCTGGGTGAGCTCAATCCCGAAGCGGTCCGCCTGATGGACCGGGCCGGATGGCAGTAAGCACCGACCGAACGCCCGAGGTCATGATCGACGAGCCGCTTGCCGGGCGACCGGCAGGTGGCTTGTCTGCATGGAAGGCGGGCATGCTACTGATCACCGCCTTGCTGGCCGTGCCGCTGGCGGTGATCGTTGCCTCCGTGTTCTGGCCCGACAAGTCGACCTGGTCGCATCTGGCCAACACGGTACTGGCTGAATACGTGCTCAATTCGGTGCTGCTGGCCGTGGGGGTGGGGTTCGGCACCTTCGTGCTGGGCACCGGTACGGCCTGGCTGCTGTCGGTATGCGAATTCCCGGGGCGGCGACATTTCGAATGGGCCCTGCTGCTACCGTTGGCGATGCCGGCCTACATCATCGCCTACACCTACACCGGCCTCCTGGATGTGGCCGGGCCGGTCCAGTCCGGCCTGCGGACGCTGACCGGTTGGTCGGTGGGCGACTACTTCTTCCCCGAGATCCGCACGCTCGGCGGGGCCATCGTCATGCTGACGCTGGTGCTCTACCCCTACGTCTACATGCTGTCGCGGGCGGCCTTTCTCGAGCAATCCGCCAGCGCCTTGAATGTGGCCCGCTCGCTGGGACTCACTCCATGGCAGATGTTCCGCCGCGTGGCCCTGCCGCTGGCGCGGCCATCGATCGTCGCCGGGTTGTCGCTGGCGATCATGGAGACGCTCGCCGACTACGGTACGGTGCAGTACTTCGGCATTCCCACGCTGACCACCGGCATCTTCCGCACCTGGTTCGGACTCGACGACATCCTCGCCGCTGCCCAACTGTCCGCACTGTTGCTGACCTTCATCTTCACCGTGATCATCATTGAGCGGTTATCCCGTCGCCAGGCTCGCTACCATGCCCACGGTCAGTCGCAGGCTCGGCCATCGTTCCGACTCGCGCGCGGGGCCGCAACGATGGCCTTCATCGCCTGCGCCCTGCCTCTGGTTTTCGGCTTTCTTATTCCTTCGTTGCAGCTGCTCGCCTGGAGCATTGAGGTCACGCCAAGCATCGATCTGGGCGAGTTCGCTGTGCTGATGGGGCGATCGCTGGGGCTGGCCGGAGCGACCGCTATCCTGGCGCTGCTGCTGGCACTGTTCCTCGCCTATGGCCATCGGCTGATGCCCGGCCGTCTGACCTTCACGATCAACCGGATCGCCGGGATGGGTTACGCCTTGCCCGGTACGGTGATCGCAGTCGGGGTCATCATTCCTTTCGCGGCGCTCGACAACACGCTCGACAGTTTTCTGCGCGAGCATTTCGGCGTCTCCAGCGGCCTGCTGCTTTCCGGCACGCTGGCCGCGCTGGTGTTCGCCTATCTGGTGCGCTATCTCGCCGTCAGCCTGAACACGGTCGAGGCCGGGCTGGGGGCCGTTCGCCCGAGCATGGACGAGGCGGCCCGTTCAATGGGCGCGGGCGCGGGGCGGACGCTGTGGCGAGTGCATATCCCGCTGATTCGTGGCAGTCTTCTCACCGCTGCACTGCTGGTGTTCGTCGACGTGCTCAAGGAGCTGCCGGCGACACTGGTCCTGCGGCCATTCGACTTCAACACGCTGGCAGTCAGGGCATTCGAGCTAGCCTCCGACGAGCGGCTGCGTGAGGCTGCCCTGCCTGCGCTGGCCATCGTGGCCACCGGGCTGATCCCGGTCATCCTGGTCAGCCGCTCGATCACCCGTGCGAGAGGACATGAAGGCACAACCCCAAGCCGGATACCCGTCGATGAATAACGTGCCGCCCGGCAAGGCCGACACGCCATGAGCGAGCGCCTGAGTCTGGTCGACCTGACAATCCGCTACGATGGCGCTACTGCCGTCGACAACGTCAGCCTGAGCCTGCCGACCGGCGTGATCGGCTGCCTGCTGGGCCCGTCCGGCTGCGGCAAGACCTCGATCCTGCGCACCATCGCCGGCTTTGGCTCCCCCAGCGCCGGAGTCGTGCGGCTTCATGGTGACACCGTGGCGGGCGCCGGCTGGGGCCACCCGCCCGAGCAGCGCCGGGTCGGCATGATCTTCCAGGACCTGGCGCTGTTCCCGCATCTGAATGTGGCCGACAACATCGCCTTCGGTCTGCCAAAAAAACCGGTTGACGAGCGCCGGCGGCGGGTCGAGGAACTGCTGGACCTGGTCGGGCTGCCAGGGATGGGCCGCCGCTACCCCCATCATCTTTCCGGCGGCCAGCAGCAGCGCATCGCGATTGCCCGGGCACTCGCACCACGGCCCGACATCCTGCTGCTGGACGAGCCGTTCTCCAGTCTGGACGTCGAACTGCGCGGGACCCTGCCGCGCGAACTGCGCGACATCCTGCGCGAGGCCCGTACTACCGCGTTGCTGGTCACCCACGACCAGACCGAGGCCTTTGTCATGGCCGACATCATCGGCGTCATGCAGGCCGGCCGTCTGCACCAATGGGATACGGCCTACAACCTCTACCACCGCCCGAAAACCCCGTTCGTCGCTGATTTCATCGGCCAGGGCACCCGCATTGCCGGCATCATGGTCGGCCCCGGCCGGGTCAGGACCGAACTGGGCCTGCTGGAAGGTCAGGTCTCGCGCGACTTCCCGACGGGCACCGAGGTCGACGTGCTGGTGCGCCCCGACGATGTGATCATTGATCCCGACGGTCCCGGCGAGGCCCGGATCGAGGAGCGAGTCTTCCGCGGTGCGGATTTTCTCTACACCCTGAAGCTGCCGGATGGCGCCCGCCTGTTGAGCATCGCCCCCAGTCACGACCACCACGCGCCGGGGGTACGGGTCGGCCTGCGCCCGGCGTTCAACCACCTGGTGCTGTTCCCGCGCGGAGAACAGTCTTCACAAACCAATGCCGACCATGACTGACCAGCTCACCAAACGACTCACTAGGCCGCTCACCCGACTACTGGCCGGGCTGCTGTGCGCCCTCATGCTGTCACAGCCCGCCGCCGCGGCCACCGACTTGACGCCGTTATTCGACGTCCATCTCCACTACCACAACGACCAGCGGGCGGCTGTACCGCCGAGCCAGGTGCTGACGATTCTGGATGACAACGGTATCGAGTACGCCGTGGTCACCAGCACCCCACCGGAGAGTGCGCGCGACCTGGCCAGGATGGCCCCTGAGCGGATCGTGCCATTCCTCAGCGTCTATCGGACCTCTGCCGACAAGAGCCGCTGGATGCACGATCCAAACCTGCCTGCCCGGGTGAGATCCTGGCTCGACGAGGGTGACTACCGCGGCATCGGCGAGCTGCATATTTTCGGCAAGGATCGCCATAGCCCCATCCTGAGGGAGCTGGTCAAGATCGCCGCCAGCCGCGACCTGATACTGATGATCCACGGCGATCTCGCCATTATCGACCGCATCTTCGCGATCGCGCCTTCCGTGCGCGTGCTCTGGGCCCATCTGGGCACGGATCCCGACCCGACCATCCTGCGGGCGGCACTCGCCCGTCACCCGTACCAGCTGTTCATCGATACCTCGGTGCGTGACGAGCGCTTCCTCGATGCAGATGGTGATCTGCGTGCCGAATGGCGTGCCCTGTTTCTTGATCACCCCAACCGCTTCGTGGTCGGTGTAGACACCTACAGCATCCAGCGCTGGCAAAAATTCGACCAGGTCACTGCCACCATCCGTCAGTGGCTCGATCAGTTGCCGCCTTCGGTCGCCGGACGGATCGGGCGGGAGAACGCCCGCGGCCTGCTGCTGCCCGACCCGTTCGCGCTCGATAGCACGTTTTCAGACAGCCAATAGAAACACGTCGATAGAAACGAGAAACAGTGCCCCAGGGGGGGTTCAGGAAGCCCCTGGGGAAATACCCGTGGCGGCAGACTCCGCTTCTGCACGAGCATCACACAATGCGCCGCGAGCAGCATGGGAAACCCGCCCATCAAGCGGCCTGTTGAAGCGGTCCCCTGATCGGCACGGCTCCCTCCACCACAGTCACTCGGTCGCAGCCGCACACCGGTGGCGGCAGGCTGACTGAGATCGGCTGCTGCGCTCAGATTTACAGCGATTATCCGATCGTGCCCGGCCATCGGGGATGTCGGGCCGTGGTTTCAGAACATGGTGACCGGATGGTAGCCCTGCGCCTGCCAGCCGATCATGGCGACAAAGCCGTCACCGGTCAGCTCCATCCCGTCGAACACGGTCTCGTTGTCGACCCCGAACACCTCGGTGGCCACCGTGCAGACCTGCATGCGCACGCCCAGCTCGGCCAGTTGCGCCACCTCGGACTCGATCTGCATCAGCACCGCCGGATCGGCCACGCCCTCGGGCGGCTCGGTGGTCAGAAACTGCACCGTCGGCCCGATAAACACGATCACCAGATCGGGTTCCAGCCCCTGACGGCGGAAGTTCGCGTGGGTACCGCGGATCACCTGCAGATAGAAAGCGGTCTTGGCCGCATCCTCGAAGTCGATCTGGAATACCCCACGGGCCTCCTTCACCCCGGCGAGCGCGGCCTCATCGTTGACAGTAGCCGCGGCGGCACCGGCCGTGCCGCTTGCCAGAAAGATGGCGATAAAGACCGCCGAAATGCTGCGCCACATGACCTACCCTCCCCATTCGATATGTTGTTGCTGCCGCGTCATCCAGATAGCGGCAGGTCAAGGATGCTCTGCACGAATCGAGGATAGCGCAAGTCCGACCATTCATGCCGGCACGACAGGTGCGGCGCTGCTCATCGGCAGCGTCACCTTGACACATAGCCCGCCGAGATCGGCCGAGCGCGAGAAGCCCAGCCGCCCACCATAGAGCTCGACGATCTCGCGGACGATCGCCAGCCCCAGGCCGTGGCCATCGCGGGACTCGTCCAGGCGCGTGCCCCGCGAAGCGATCGCATCGAGTGATGCCGCCGCCACGCCCGGGCCATCGTCGGCCACCTGGATTCGCCAGCCATCGGGTTGCCGCAAGACCGAGACCAACACCTCTCGGCGTGCCCATTTGGCGGCATTGTCGAGCAGGTTGCCGAACAGCTCGTACATGTCCTCGCGATCGGCGCGCAGCACGACCTCGCCAGGCGCCTCGAGCCGACAGACGAGGGCCTTGTCCGCATGCAGCCGCTCGAACATCTGGAACAGGCGGGGTAGCTCGTGGCCGAGATCGAAGTGCTGTCCCGCCCGGGCCTGCCCGGCCAGACGTGCCTGGCGCAATTCCTGGTCGGTGATCCGGCGCATGCGCGCAATCGCTTCGTCAAGTGCCTCGACCTCTGTCGTCGACAGCTGCTGGCGATGACGCTGAACGATCTGATCGATCAGCGTCAGCGGGGTCTTGAGGGCATGCGCCAGGTTGCCCAGCGCCTTACGTGATCGGTCGAGGCGTCGCTGCATCACCGTCTGCAGGTGATTGATCTCGTCGACCATTGGCAACAGTTCCGGCGGCACCTCGCGATCCAGCTGATCGATCTCGCCACGTTCCAGTCGTCGACAGTCGGCGCGCACGCGTTCCAGCGGATACAGGCTCGAACGCACGATCCAGCGTTGCAGGATGATCAGCACCGCAAGCAGCAGCAGCGAGATCAGCGCGAACTGCCAATGGTAGGTCGAGATGCGCTGACGCAGTGCGCTCAGATCCTCGGCCACATGCATCTCGATGCGGTGGCCGTCCTTGTGGATCTGATCAGCATAGACGAGCAGGTCCTGGCCCAGCGGCCCCTTGGCGTGATAGGTGGTCGGGAAGGTATCGACCTGGCGAGGCGTAAAATCGAAGTCCCACAGCGAACGGGAACGAATCAACTGGCCGCCGTCCACCCGCAGCAGGTAGTAGTGATCCGAGTAGGGACGGTTGTAGATCGGCGCGACGAACCGCTCCGACAGGCTGACCTCGGGCGTCCTGGTATCGAGTCCCAGCACCAGGCTCTCGATATCGTGCGCCAGGCGATCGGCAACGTAGTCCTCGGTGAACAGCACCGGGGCCTTGGCGGTCACCACCCAGTAGAGTCCGAACAGGCCGACCACGCTCGCCACCAGCCACAGGGTCAGTCGCGTCTGGATATGGCGGGGTTTGAGCCGTTTCATGCACCATCCCGGTGAAATACATAACCCTGACCACGGCGGGTCTCGATGCGCTCGCGCCCGATCTTGCGCCGCAGCCGCGTCACATAGGCTTCGATCACGTTGCTGTCACGCTCGTCGTCGAACTCGTAGAGATGCTCGGCCAATTGCGACTTCGACAGCACATGCCCGGGGTGGTGCATGAAATAGCGCAGCAGCCGGAATTCGGTACCGGTCAGCTCGACCGGCTGACCGTCCACCCGCGCCCGCTGGCGCAGCTCGTCGAGCGTCAGCGATTCGTCTGTCGACAGGAGAGCCGCCGACTGCTCGGCCGCGCGCCGGGTCAATGCCCGCAGCCGGGCGAACAGCTCCTCGACGTGAAACGGCTTGGCGAGATAATCATCGGCACCGGCCTCGAAACCCTCGACCTTCTCGAACCAGGCATCACGGGCCGTGAGCAACAGCACTGGCACACTCAGCCCGGCGCGGCGCCATTCGCGCAATACCGCCAGGCCGTCGCGACCGGGCAGACCGATATCCAGCACCACGACGTCATAGACGCCCTCACCGCCAAGATAGGCCGCCTCGAGACCATCAGTGACCCGGTCGACCGCGTAGCCCTGCTCACGCAGCTTGGCCTGCAGATCGCGGCCGAGCGCGGCATCGTCCTCGGCGAGCAGCAGCCTCAACGTGACCGCCCCTCCGCTGGGGATTCAGTCGGGCAACTCGTCGAGGGGGTGACCATCGTCATCAGGGTCATCATCGGACTCGTCATCCGCGTGGGTGGTGAGCAGTCGCCCGTCGCGGGCGTCGAAGTACATCTCATAATAGCGGTCATCCTCACCATAGATGATGAGTTCGTAGATCAGCGCGTCCACATCGAGCTTGGCCTCGATCATCTGCCCCGGCTGGATCGCCTGCGCCTCTCTGATCAGCTCGACCAGCGAGACGATCTCGCCGCGCTGGTGCAGTTCATAGACCTGATTGTGATCAGCCTGAGCCACCAGGCTAGCGAGGCCGGCGACGCTGGCAGTCGCAAGCAGCGCAGCAGCCGTCAGTCCGGCAGCGAACCGTTTCACTCGATCACCCCGGCATCATGTATCGGCGTGAGCCGGTAACGCAGCGATGCCCCCTTGAGCTCCTCGCGCATCGCCGCGATCAGGGACTCGGCCTCTTCCGCGGACAGCTGGACATGGAACAGCGCACGGCGCTGCCGACCGGTGACCTGCTCCACCAGATCGAACCCGCCATGCTCACGGCTGTGCCCATAGGCCTTTTCACTGGTGAAGCCGGTCAGCTCTTCGCGGTCCAGCAGCCAGTCGACCACCATCTCTTCGGCGTCCGGGCGAACGTTCAAGGTCAGCAACAATAAAGGGCACCTCGAAAAACCTACTGTGCCATCCGATTGCGGCGTTGCGTGCTCGCTAACGCGAAGCTGGCGCAAGCCCGGGCCTCGCCTATCTACTGGATATGTCTCGTTGCTCACTGCGCGGCTCCTTGCACTCGAACTTGCTCGTGACGGTTTTCAAGATGCCCTAGGTTCATATCGTGGCCTCCGGATCAGTGGCAGAAGGCGAGTCGGGCTCGCCGAATCGGCGGTAGAGGATAGGCAGCAGGATCAGCGTCAGCAGCGTCGAGGTGACCAGCCCGCCGATCACCACCGCTGCCAGCGGCCGCTGGATCTCCGAGCCCGGCCCGGTGGCGAACAATAGCGGGATCAGGGCGAAGGCGGCGATCGAGGCCGTCATCAGCACCGGGCGCAACCGGCGGCGGGCCCCTTCGATCACGGTGTCGTGCAGCGACAGCCCCAACGCGCGCAGCTGGTTGAAGTAGGTCACCAGCACCACGCCGTTCAATACCGCAATCCCCAGCAAGGCGATGAAGCCGACCGATGCCGGTACCGACAGATACTCGCCGGAGATCCACAGCCCGAAGACCCCGCCGATCAGGGCGAACGGGATATTGAGCAGCACCAGCGTGGCCTGACGCAACGAGCCGAAGGTACTGAACAGCAGCAGGAAGATCAGGCCGACGGAGATCGGCACCACCAGCCCCAGGCGCTTGGCGGCGCGCTGCTGGTTCTCGAACTGCCCGCCCCAGGCCAGCCGATAGCCGGCCTCCAGATCGACCTGCTCGGCGACCGCCCGACGCGCATCCTCGACAAACCCGACCAGGTCCCGGCCGGTGACGTTCGCCGCCACCACCACGAACCGGTCACCCAGCTCACGCTCGACCATCACCGGTCCCTCGACCCGCTCGACGGCGGCCAATGCCGACAGCGGCAGTACCCGACCATTGGGCAGACTGATCGGCAGTTCACGCATGGCCTCCGACGAGTGGGCGACCTCACGGCTGCCACGGATCATCAGCGGGGTGCGCCGCATGCCTTCGTAGACCGTGCCGACACGCTGGCCTTCGAGCTGGGCGCGCAACAAGGTCTCGAGCGTATCGATCGACATGCCCTGTCGCCCGGCCGCTTCCCGGTCGATAGAAACCTTGAGGTACTGCACCCCTTCATTGCGGCTATAGAAGACATCCGAAGCGCCATTGACCCCGCGAACCGCCTCGGTAATTGCCTGCGCCTTGGCGTTGAGCACATCGAGATCCGGCCCGAACAGCTTGATCGCCAGATCACCGCGCACACCGGTCAGCATTTCGGAGACGCGCATCTCGATCGGCTGGGTGAAAGTATGTGCAATGCCCGGGAAGTCATCGAGCACCTCGCGCATGGCGTCGATCAGTTCCTCCTTGGTCTCGAAGCGCCACTGATCGCGTGGTTTGAGGGTAAGGAAGCCATCGGCCTCGTTCAGGCCCATCGGATCGAGCCCCAATTCGTCCGAGCCGGTGCGCGCGACCACGCTGGTGATCTCGGGCACGCGCTCCATCAGGGCCTGCTCGATGCGTTTGTCGATGGCAATCGAACGATCCAGAGAGATCGATGGCAATTTCTCCAGCTGCAGGACCAGGTCACCCTCGTTCAGGGTCGGCATGAAGGCCTTACCGATCTGAGTGTAGGCCGCTGCCGTGGCGACCAGCGCGAGCAGCGCGGCGGCACCAACGATCAGCGGATGGCGCAGCGACCAGGCCAACGACGGCGTATAGACCTTGTGCAGCTGGCGTACCAGCCAGGGATCACCATGCGGCACATTGCGCAACAGGTACGAGCTGAGCACCGGGATCGCGGTCAGCGAGAGCAGCAGCGAGCCGCCCAGGGCGAACACAATCGTGATCGCCACCGGCTTGAACAGCTTGCCCTCCAGACCCTCCAGGGTAAGCAGCGGCAGGAAGACGATCACGATGATCAGGATGCCGGCGGTCACCGGAGTGGCCACTTCACGCACGGCGCGATAGATCACATGCAACCGGGGCTGACGGGGCGGCGTTTTCTCCTCGGCCAGACGTGCAACAATGTTCTCGACCACCACCACGGCGGCATCGACCAGCATGCCGATGGCAATTGCCAGACCGCCGAGGCTCATCAAGTTGGCGGACATGCCGATCAGGTCCATCAGAATGAAGGTGACCAGGGCGGCCAGCGGCAGGATCAGCGCCACGGTTATCGCCGCCCGCAGGTTGGCGAGGAAGACCACCAGCAGGATCAGCACCAGGATGATCGCCTCCCCCAGGGCCTTGGTCACCGTGCCGACCGCGCGCTCGACCAGGTGGCCGCGATTGTAGAAGACCTCGACCGACACCCCAGCCGGCAGGCTGGCCGCCAGCTCGTCGAGCCTGTCCTCGACACCGGCGACCAGCTCGCGGGCGTTGGCACCGCGCAGTCCCAGCACCAGCCCCTGGACCACCTCCTTCTCGCCGTTCTTGGTGACCGCACCGTAGCGAGTCAGGCTGCCGATACGTGCCTCGGCGACATCCTGGACGTGGATCGGCGCGCCGTCCGGGGTCATCGCGACCACGGTCGCGCGCAGGTCGTCGAGATTGAGCACACTGCCCTCGACCCGCACCAGCAGCGCCTCCTCACCATCCTGGATGAGCCCGGCGCCGTCGTTACGGTTGTTGCTCGCCAGCACGGTGCTCAGCTGCTCGAAGGTGACTCCGCGGGCGTTCATGCGCTCAACATCCGGAGTGACTTCGAAAGTCCGAACGAACCCCCCCAGCGAGTTGACCTCGGCCACGCCCGGCACGGCACGCAGCGCCGGACGGATGACCCAATCGAGCAGCGAACGGCGTTCGGCCAGCGAGAGATCCCCGCCCTCGATGGTGAACATGAACATTTCACCCAATGGCGTGGTGATCGGGGCCATGCCGCCGCTGACATCGGGCGGCAGGCTGCCCCACACCGCCGCGAGCCGTTCGGAGACCTGTTGACGGGCCCAGTAGATGTCGGTGCCTTCGGCGAAGTCGATGGTGATATCCGTCAACCCGTACTTGGTCATCGAGCGAAGCATGGTCTGGTCGGGGATGCCGAGCATCTCGACCTCGACTGGTGCAGTGATGCGCTGCTCGACCTCCTCGGGGGTCATGCCTGGCGCCTTGATGATGATCTTGACCTGCGTGGTCGAGACGTCCGGGAAGGCGTCGATCGGCAGGTTGAGAAATGCCCGCGTACCCAGGCCGGCGGCCAGCACCACCAGCAGCAGCACGAACAGTCGTTGAGTGAGCGAAAAACGGATCAGGGCATTCAGCATCATTCATCGTCCCCCACGCCCTGCCAGGCGCCCTTGACATTGGCTACCCCGACGACGGCCACCGCCTCGGAACGGCTAAGATCAGCGCGGATGATCAGGCTGTCGCCCAGCGGGCCCAGCCGCTCGACCGGACGGGCATCGAAACCGCCGTCGACGACGACGAACACATAGAAGTCATCGCCCTCACGGACCACCGCGCTCGCCGGCACCCGAAACAGTCCGACGCCGTCGCCCATCTCGCCGGAGGCTGCATCCTGCAGGCGGGCGCGGACGTACTGGCCCGGCCGCAACCGCCCGGCGACGTCGTTGAATGCGGCGCGCACCATGACGGTCTGGTCGGACATCGTCACCCGGCTGCCGATCAGAATCACCTTGCCCACCAGGTCGCTGCCGACGATGGTCACCCGGCTGTCGAGGCTCACCTGACCGAGCTGCTCGACTGGCAGGCGCACCTCCAGCCAGAGCGCATCCAGTCTGCTGATTCGGGCGAGCCCCGTGCTCGCCTGTACCCGCTCGCCGGCGGCGACCATCAGGTCCAGCACCGTCCCGCCCTGCGGGGCAACCAGTTCCAATGCCGGATTGATGGGACCGCCGGCGGCCAGCCGGGAAATAGCCTCGTCGGCCACCCCGGCGAGGATGAGCGACTGGCGTAACGAGTCGAATTCGGCGACGGCCTGGATGAAGCGGCTGCGGGTCTCCTCCAGCCGGCGCTCGGCAATGATGCCTTCGGCTGCGAGCGACCGATCGCGCTGCAAGGCCTGTTCGGCCGTGTGCCGCGCCGTGCGGGCCTGCAGGAAACCGCGTTGCAGCTCGACCAGCCCCGAGCTGCGCAGGCGCACGATCGGGTCACCCGCCTCGACCGACTCCCCCTCGGCGACGAACACCTGTTCGATCAGTCCATCGACCGGCGCGGCAAGCACCGTCTCGTTGGCCGGCGGCACCCGCACCTGGGCCGGATAGATCGCCCCGGGGGCGCGGTCGGCAGGCTGGGGCTGGGCGGTCTCGATCGCCATGGCCCGGATCTGGGTGTCACTCATGATGATGTCGGCCGCGCCGGCAGGTACAGCCAGCAGCAGGGAGCAGAGCGATACGGTAGCGAGACGAATCAGATGATTCATCGTGACAGCATGCGTGGATTGACGGTTCACGGTGTAACTCCCTTGGCCTGGTTGTATTCGGCAATCGTGCGCTTGAGCGCGACGCGACTGGTGGCGAGCTGGCGCTGCGCGGTGTAGCTGCGTGCACGCACCTGCAGCAGGTCCATCAGCCCGGTCTCGCCGAGCGCGTAGGCCTTATCGGCCATCTGCAGGGTTTCCTCGGCCAGCGTCTGGCGCCTCTGGGCGCGTTCGAGCTGGTCGCGAGCGGCCTCGAGGGCCTGCCCGGCCTGCTCGATAGCCAGCCGGGTGCTGCGCTCGATCAGGCGCAGATCGCTGCCGGCCCCGGCCACATCCATGCCGGCACGGGCCATCTCGGGGGCGCGCAGGCGCTGCAGCTGGATCGGCAATGAAATCGAGACGCCGGCGCTCTCGATCGAATCACGCCCGTCTTCCTCGCGGCGGAGACTGAAACCGAACGTGGGCTGCGAGCGGCCCTGCTCACGCGTGACCGATCGGCCCGCCTCGGCGGCACGCAGCTGCGCCTGAGCGGCCACAACATCCGGATGTTGTGTCAATGGCACCTCCCCGACCGGCGACTCCTGCCATTCGGCCGGGCGATGTTCGAGCCCGGTGATGCGGCGATACTCGGCGATGACTTGATCACGCTGCAATCGCACCTCGCGCAGGGCTACCTCAAGGCCAACGCTCTCCTCCTGTGCCAGCACCAGATCGGAGCGAGGCACATCGCCTCGATCAAGGCGTTTTCTTACTTGTTCTTCCAGCTTGCGGGCGGTAGCCAGCTCGCGCTCGGCAATCGCCAGCTGCGCCTCGGCCAGGTCGAGACGCGCCAGCAGGCCACGCACTTGACCGGCCACCATCAGCCGCCAGGTCTCCGTATGGCTGGCCGCCGCCACTTGCATCCGCTCGGCCTGCCGTTCGCTGGCGGCCTTGAGCCCCGGCCGACGGACCGGCAGATCGATCCAGCCTTCGGTTTCACTCATGCCGGTGTCATCTGCCAGTGCATCATTGCGGTAGGAAAACCCGACCGACGGGGGGCCATCGAGAAAACTCCGTGAACGCGCAGCCATGGCCTCGGCCTGCGTCATCTCGGCGGCAAGGCGCTCACTCTCAGGGCTCTGCACGAGGGCGGCCTCAACCACATCAGCCAGGCCGAGATCGGGGTCAGTGGGCAGGATCTCAGCCCGCGCGGTGGGCAGCATGGCCCCCAAGGGAAAGGCGAAAGCGAAGGCGAGTGAAAAAAGATAGCGGCGTCCCATGCTCCATCTCCGGGAAAGGGTGATTACGGACGATTGGGAGGCATTGAACCCAATCGACCTGAATTCAGGCTGAACGCCCTGATCACCCGGCCGACGAGATGCGCAGCCGATGACGACGACGGACGCTGGATCAGTCCAGCAGACGCACCCGGGCGGTACCGCTCGGTCGGTCGATCTCGAAGATCGCCTCGCTGTACTCAGGCTCGTCGTTCAATGGGGTGGGATCGTTGGTGCAGGCGCAACCGATGGCAAGGCTGGTGAAAAACAGCCCAGCGTGGATGACCCGTCGATCGGGTTCGTCGGTCACTCGAATCACCATCGCCGAGAGCTGATCGTCCTGCGCAAAGCTGCCGTGAGTCATGCCTTGCTGCAGGGGCAGATCGTCCGCCGTCAGTGTCGCAATCTCCTCCTTGAAGACGGTCTTGACCTGATCGGGCGCTGCCTGGGCGGTACGGGGAAGTTGCAACATCACTGGCTCCCTCTTGGCAGGTTGGAAGGTGTTTCTTCACAGGATTTTAGTGTATGCCAGCAACGAAATCAGATTGCCAGCGTTCAACGAGAACGGCCCGCCAGAAGGCGGGCCGAGCGTATTGCTGCGACCAAGGAAAAGTGAGACCAACGGTTATCTTTTACGTTGAGCGCCAATCCATACCCGAAGGCTATATCCGGGAGCCATGTTGGAGACCTGGACAGGGCATGACGGCACTCACAAATAGCCGACGATCAGGGCCAGCATGACTATCGCACCGAAGATGTTGTTGCGCCGGAAAGCGAGCACGCAGTCGGCCAGCTGGCGGCTGCGGGCCGTCTGCACGATCCAGACGGCACTGGCTCCCGCCATCGCCAGGCCGATGAAATAGCCCAACGACAGCTCGGCCAGCTGCCCGACCAGGGCCAGCCAGCCCAGCGTCCACAGATAGGAAAGCGACACTGCCCACAGGTCAAAACGACCAAAGAGAATGGCCGAGGACTTGACCCCGATTTCAAGGTCATCGGGCCGATCCGCCATCGCGTACAGCGTGTCGTAGGCCAGCGTCCAACCGATATTGGCAAGCAGCAGCAGCCAGGCGATCGCCGGCACATGGCCGAGATGCGCGGCAAAGGCCATCGGGATCGCCCAGCCGAAAGCCAGCCCCAGATGCACCTGCGGCAGGTGGTGGAAGCGTTTGCCGAAGGGATAGGTAGCCGCCAGGATCACCGCCACCACAGACAGGGCGATGGTAGTCGCGTTGAGCTGCAGCACCAGCAGGAACGAGACCCCGACCAGCACGGCGAACACGCCCAATGCCTCGCGTGGACTGATGCGCCCGGTGGCCAGCGGCCGCCCCTGGGTGCGGATGACGTGACCGTCGACATGGCGATCGGCAAAATCATTGATGGCACAGCCGGCCGAGCGCATTGCGATTACGCCGAGGGTGAAGATCAGGAAGATGAATAGATCTGGCCGGCCGTCGCCTGCCAGCCACAACGCCCAGTACGTGGGCCAGAGCAACAGAAAGATGCCCACCGGCCGATCCAGCCGGGTCAAGGCCAGGTAGGCGCGAGTTTTTTCAGCAACAAGCGACACAAACGGAACCCATGCAAAGAGAGATGAGAGATTGAAAGGTCAGAAATCAGAAGGTTGATCTCTGATCTTTTTGCACTTCCAGCTTCCCGCTGCTCTTACGATAGAATGCGCGGCATCAAATCCAACAGCGAATTTCGAGGTTCCCGCATGATACGCAAATTCCAGGAAAAGCTCCCGACCCTGGCCAAGGACTGCTGGGTCGATCCGACCGCGGTAGTAATCGGCGACGTGGTGCTCGAGGAAGGCGTTTCGGTATGGCCGAACGCGGTACTGCGCGGGGATCTCCAGCAGATACACGCCGGCCGACTGACCAACCTGCAGGATGGGGTGATCGTGCACGTCAACCAGCCGTCAGAGAGCCACCCGCAGGGCATGCCCTGCCGCATCGGTGATGAAGTCACCGTCGGCCATCGCGCCATCCTGCACGCCTGCACCATCGGCAACCGCGTGCTGGTCGGCATGGGCGCGATCGTGATGGACGACGCGGTGGTCGAGGACGAGGTGTACATCGGGGCCGGCAGTATCGTCGCGCCCGGCAAGGTGCTGGAAAGTGGTTATCTGTATGTCGGTGCCCCGGCCCGCAGGATCCGGCCGCTGAGCGATGATGAGCGTGATTATCTGGTCAAGTCGGCACTCTTCTACCGAGAGCTGGCCCAGACCCACCGCGCCAACAATTGACCTGATTGGCGGCCGAAGCACTGCCCCAGGAAGATCACTCGAGGAAGCTCACTCGGCCAGTTCGATGATTTCCTGCCCGGCGGCTGGTAATGGCCTTAGCCCCAGCAGCAGGGTATTCACGTTCTGCCGAAACAGGCCGATAATGGTCCCCGTAGGCAGGTTGCTGTCCCCTAGCCAGAGCCCGTCGAGCTCTGGAGACAGCTTGACGGACTCGGGGATGTCTTCGCCCCGATGGGCCTCCAGCCAAGCCTCGATCGCCCCGTCACCGATGCCCGCCACCTGGAACAGACTCGGCGTACCATGGCGGTTGATCGCCTCAATCGCTTCACGGCTATCGTCCTCACGGGTGACATTCAGCAACTGAAAACGATGCGCCTGGGCGAAATAGGCGAACACATCGTTGTCGGTGATCAGCAGGCGCTCGCTGCGCGGCAGATCCTCCAGCAACCCGTCCGTCTCCCGCTCAAGTGACTGCAGCTCGATATTGACCCGCAGCCGGTTCCCTTCGATTTCACCGGCCGCCGGCTTGAGGCGCTTTTTGAGGCGGATGGTCAGGTGATCGACCGCAAACTGCAGCAGATCCGGCGACAAGTAGGTGTAGGGGTTGGTCTCCCCGTCGGCGCCCTTGAGCAAGCGAAAGCTCGGGATGCGCTCGGTGAGCACCACGCGGTCGCCCACGTCACGCGACTCGGCCGCCTCGATGAACTCCGACATCAGGCCAAGCCCCTGATAGACCACAAGATCCGCCGCATCGATCGCCTCGCGCTCCGCGTCGCTCAGCTCATGGTCGCTCGGGGACTCGCCCATCTCGAGCACCGATTCGACCTGCACGAAGTTGCCCGCCAGGTTGCGCACCAGCTGAGCGCTGAAGGTCGTATCGGTGACCACCGTCAATGGCTCGATGTCCTGTCCGTTGCCGACGTACTGGAGCACCTCGTCCTGCGCCTGGGCGCTGCCTAGCGACGCGACCACCGCCACGAGCAACAGGATGAATCTCCGCCCCAGGGTCAGGGGGAACGGGATACGATGACAGCAACCGGAATCAGTCAGCACAACGGGCCTCTCTTATGGCTCAATAAAAACACGGCGGATGGTAGGAAGCGCGCTCAACTGGCGCAAGCGGGCCGCCATGATAACGTAAGCCTACTACCCGCCTTTTCGGAGCCACACATGGCGAGTACCGCATACGAAGACTATCTCAAGGCCATCTTCAAGCTGGCCGAGCAAACCCCCAAACGGAAGGTGTCGACCTCAGCGATTGCCGACCGGCTGAGTGTCGCACGCGCTTCGGTCACCGCAATGCTCAAGCGCCTGCACGCCGACGGACTGATCCACTACGTCCCCTACCAGGGGGCGGCCCTGACTGATGCAGGCTGGACCATCGCCGTCGACATGATCCGCCGCCACCGGGTGATCGAGACCTTTCTCGTCCAGGATCTGGGGCTGTCGCTCGCGGAGGTGGATGCCGAGGCGGAAATTCTCGAGCACGCCTTTTCCAGTCGCCTGATCGACCGGCTTTGGGACCACCTCGGTCGACCGGAGTTCGACCCACATGGCGCTCCGATCCCCCGCCCCGACGAGGCACCGGTCGAACACCGACAAATGGTGGCCATCAGCGACCTGGCCATCGACCAGGCCGCCACGGTGGTGCGGCTGGCAGCCGCCAGCGCCACCGACCTGCAGCAACTCACCCAGCTGGGCCTGCTACCCGGCCAGCTCGTGCACCGACGCCCCGGCCAGCCCGGCTCAGCCGACGTGATGCTTAAAATCGGCCGCCACGAGCGCCCGGTGACGCCCACCCTGGCCGAGCGGGTCTGGACGATTCCCATCACGAACGAATAGATTGCTCCGCCAGCCTCAGTGGGACCATAGCAAGGATCGTCAATCGAGCAGGCGCTGCCGGGCCTCCAGGAAAGCGAACTCCGACCTTTCGGTCCACTCGGCCACATCGCGGCGATAGGCCGTCAGTGAATCGAATACCCGCTTGGCGAAGGCATCTCGGGAGGTGATCTCGGCCAGCACCTCGTTGGACTGATCGAACAACGCCTGCATGATCTCAGCCGAGAAATAGCGCAGCTCGACGCCGTGCTCCTCGGTCAATGTCTTGAGCGCCTGGTTGTTGCGGGCAGTGAACTCGGCCTGCATTTCGCCGGAAGCCATGCTGATCGCCCCCTCGACAATCAACTGTAAGTCGTCAGGCAGCGCCTTGAAGGCCTCGCGGTTGATCAGCGCCTCCATGGCTGCCGACGGCTCCTGCCAGCCCGGCGCGTAGTAATACTTGGCGGCGCGGTGAAAACCAAAGGCGAGATCGTTGAAAGGCCCGACCCACTCGGCGGCATCAATGGTGCCGTCGTTGAGCGCCTGGAACAGCTCGCCACCCGGGGTATTGACCACCGACACGCCCAGCCGACGCAGCACCTCACCGCCGATGCCCGGCAGGCGCATCTTCAGCCCCTTGAGATCATCCAGCGAATCGATCGGCTTGCGGAACCAGCCGGCCATCTGTGGGCCGGTATTCCCGGCTGGGCGCGGGATGATGCCGTGCGGGGCGTACAACTCTTCCCAAAGCCTGATGCCGTCGCCGTAGTGGAGCCAGCCGTTCATCTCATCGACCGTCAATCCGAATGGAAAGGCGGAAAAGAAGGCCGCCGCCGGCATCTTGCCCTGCCAGTAATAGGCCGAGCTGTGGCCCATCTGGGCGGTGCCGGCCTTGACCGCATCAAACACCTCCAGCGCCGGCACGATCTCGCCAGCCCCATAGACATCGACCACCAGTCGGCCACCAGACATCTCGGTAATGTACCGGGCCATCTTGTTCGCCCCGGTGCCAAGACCGGGGAAGTTTTTCGGCCAGGCGGTGATCAGCTTCCAGCGGATCGGCTTGGCCGCCGTCGGCCCGCTCTGAGCCCCGGCAGCAGGCTGCCGGTCCGTCTCGCTGCCACAGCCGGACAGGGTCGTGGCCGCAATGCCGGCAACACCGGCCAAGGTCAGAAATTCACGCCGTTTCATGCAGGGATCCTTATGGAAAGATTTTAGATATCAGATGTCAGATATCAGATGTCAGAGCTTGGGGAGCTGGAAGCTGGAAGTTGAGAGAAGCGCGACTACGGCACGTCGGGTTCGTTCTTCCGAAATCAGCGCGCGTCGCTTTCTGACCTCTCTGGTCCGGCCCCGAGAAAGTAGACACCAGTTAAGCCACTTCGTCAGGCCGGTTGCAGGTTGGCAAAAGACAGGATCAGCCACTTGCTGCCGTGTTCGCCGAAATTGACCTGCACGCGGGCCGAGGCGCCGGTGCCCTCGTAGTCGAGGATGGTGCCCTCGCCGAACTTGGCATGGCGCACGTTCTGGCCAATCTCGAAGCCGGTCTCGTTCTGCTTGGCGGTGCGCGGCGCGGGATGACCTGGCTTGCCGTCGCGCCGTGGGCCGAAGGCATCCGCTGCGCGGGCCGCGCGCGGTCGGACCTCCTCGACCAGTTCCGGCGGCAGCTCCCCGAGAAAGCGCGATGGCAGCGGAAATATCTGCTTGCCATGCAGGCGGCGCGATTCGGCACAGGTGATGGTCAGCTGCTGTTCGGCGCGGGTAATCCCCACGTAACAGAGCCGCCGCTCCTCCTCGAGGCGCCCCGGCTCGTCGATCGACATCTGGTGCGGGAACAGTCCTTCCTCGACGCCAACCAGGAACACCTGCGGGAACTCCAATCCTTTGGCTGCATGCAAGGTCATCATCTGCACGCAGTCTTCCCAGGCCGCACCCTGCGCCTCACCGGCCTCGAGGCTGGCGTGGGCGAGGAAGGCCTCGATCTCGCTCATCTCCTCCTCGACGTTGCGCTCCATGACGAAGCCACGCCCGGCACTGACCAGCTCGTCGAGGTTCTCGATCCTGGCCTCGCCTCGTTCGCGGTCGCGATCCTTCTCGAACAGCGCCCGCAGGCCGCTCTGGTCGATGGTCTTCTCGATCCGCTCGCCGAGCTCATCGTTGATCGTCTGTTGGTCGATCGCCTCGATCAGGGTCATGAACTGCCGCAGGGCGCCAGTGGCGCGCGGGCTGAGCCGATTCTCCGCCAGCAGAATGAGTGCGGCGTCCCACAACGAGGCGCCCTGCTCGCGGGCGGCTTGACGAATCTCGCCCAACGTCTTGTCGCCGATGCCGCGCGCCGGGCGATTGACGATCCGATCGAAGGAGGTGTCGTCGTGGCGGTTGCCCACCAGCTTCAGATAGGCGAGCGCATCACGAATCTCAGCGCGTTCGAAAAAACGCAGTCCGCCGTAGATACGGTAGGGCATCCCTGCGCGAATAAGCGCCTCCTCGAACAGGCGCGACTGGGCGTTCGATCGGTACAGCACCGCACAATCGGCCCGCTGGTGACCCTCGCGTACGGCCGCGGCGATCTGTTCGACCACAAAATGGGCCTCATCCAGATCATTGAACGCGCGGTAGAAGCGGATCGGCGCTCCCTGTTCACCGTCAGTCCAGAGGTTCTTGCCCATGCGCCCCTGATTGCGGGCGATGATGCTGTTGGCCGCCTCGAGGATGGTACGGGTCGAGCGGTAGTTCTGTTCCAGGCGCACCAGATGCGTATGAGGAAAGTCGCGTGAAAAGTGCTGGATATGCTCGACCTTCGCGCCCCGCCAGCCATAGATTGACTGGTCGTCGTCGCCCACGGCGAAGATGCTGTTGTCCTCGCCCACCAGCAACCGCGCCCAGGCGTACTGCAACGCGTTGGTGTCCTGGAACTCGTCGATCAGCACCTGGCGGAAACGGCGCTGATAATGGGCGCGCAGGGCATCGTTGTCGCGCAACAGCTCGGTCGCCCGCAGGATCAACTCGGTAAAGTCGACCAGCCCGCTGCGCTCGCAGACCCGCTCATAGGCTTTGTAGATGACGATCACTTGATCGCGGATCGGGTCGTCACCCGGCACGACATGCCGGGCGCGCAGCCCTTCCTCCTTGAAGCCGTTGATCATCGAGGCGACCAGCCGCGGCGGGAAACGATTCTCATCGAGCTCCGCCTCGCGAATCAGACGTCGGACCAAGCGCAGCTGGTCGTCCGAGTCGATGATCTGGAAGCCGTCGGGCAGGCTCGCCTCACGGGCGTGCTGGCGCAGCAGGCGATGCGACAGCCCATGGAAGGTGCCGACCCACATGCCGTCGACGCCGCGGGGGCCAAGTTCCTGGCCATCCAGCAGAGTCCCCAATCGCCCGCGCATCTCGCCGGCGGCCTTGTTGGTGAAGGTCACCGCCAGCAGCGAGTAGGGCGAGATGCCCTGTTCGGCCACCAGCCAGGCCATGCGATGGATGAGCACGCGCGTCTTGCCCGAGCCGGCCCCGGCCAGCACCAGGGTGGCCAGCGACGGGCTGGTGACCGCCTCGCGTTGGGCGGTGTTGAGCGGATCGAGGATGGGATCCTTGTAATCGGCAATTCGGGACATCCGGGCATTGTACCGAATCCGGCCCGTCGGCGATGATCCGGCGATCGGTGCCGGCGCCAATCACCGCCTCCGGCAACTCGCCCCGGATTGTTGGCGAAACCCCTTGTGTGGATTCGCGCCAGCCCATCATCGCGCCGCTCAGCCCCGCAGTACACTATCGGCACCTCATCCGAATAGGTGCTCACGGCAGCTGCTGAGGTGAGGCTTGAGCTAAAGTGAATGACAGGCTCAAGGAAGCTCTACGCGAATCGAGACCTGCCTGACGGCAGTCGGGGACATCTCCGGTCTGATCTGCCACATCGCCTGCCAGACTGCTCGAAACCAAACCTGCATCCACGGCACAATCAGGACGTGATCATGGCTCTGAAACACACCTCGCTGCTCGGCAGCGTGGCAGCTTTTTTTGGCCTGATGCTGGCCGGCTGCCAGCCGCTGCCCTCCATCGAGCAGCGCCCCTCTTCGTCCGCCCTGCCCATCGAGCAGGCCCGGGACACCCAGCTTGGCCGGGCAATCGACCGGCACACGACGAACCACCCCGGCACCAGTGGACTCCATCTGCTCGAAGACCCCGGCGACGCCTTCGCCGCCCGGGCCTTGCTGGCCCGTGCCGCCGAGCGCACCCTGGATGTGCAGTACTACATCTGGAAAGACGATCTGACCGGGACGCTGCTGTTGCAGTCGTTGCATGAGGCCGCTGGGCGTGGCGTGCGCGTACGCCTGTTGCTGGATGATCTGGGCAACGCCCTTCCGGACACCACCTTGGCGATCCTGGACGCCCATCCCAATATCCAGGTACGCCTGTTCAACCCCTTCCGACAGCGCCGCTTGAACTGGCTGGGGTTCGTCACGGATTTTTCCCGGGTCAACCGGCGCATGCACAACAAGTCTTTCACCGCCGACAACCAGGTCACCATCATCGGTGGGCGCAATGTGGCCGACCAGTATTTCGGCGCCACGGATGGCACGCTGTTTTCCGATCTCGATGTGCTGGCGGTGGGTCCAGTGGTCCAGGAACTGTCCGAGGACTTCGACGCTTACTGGGCGAGTGCCTCAGCCTACCCGGTAGACCGTCTCTTCCCCGCGCGTTCCGCCGAGGAGCTTGTCTTGCTGGACGCCGAGGCCGAGCGCGTCAGGCAACTTCCAGCCGCCGCGCACTATATCGAGGAACTCGAGGACAGCCACCTCATCCAGGCCTTGCTGAACGAGCGGCTGGTGTTCGTCTGGGCCGATACCCGGCTGTTGAGTGACGACCCTGCCAAAGGGCTCGGCCAAATCCCCCGGGAAGGTTATCTGCTCAATCATCTGGCCGCGGCCATGCAAGGCAACGAGCGCTCGCTGAACCTGGTGTCCGCCTATTTCGTGCCCTCCCATCAGGGCGCCCGGATGCTGACCGAGCTGGCCGACAAGGGCGTGAAGATCAACGTGCTCACCAACTCCCTGGCAGCCACGGATGTGGCGCTGGTCTACTCCGGCTATGCCAAACGGCGCAAGCCACTGCTCAAGGCCGGCATAACGCTCTACGAAATGCGTGCCGAGGAACAGAATATCGGGCCGCGCGATAACCCCAGACCCTTCAGCAGCTCCAGCACAAGCCTGCATGCCAAGACCCTGGGCATGGATGGCGAAACGTTCTTCATCGGCTCGTTCAACTTCGACCCACGCTCAGCGGTGTTCAACACCGAACTGGGCTTTCTGATCGACAGCCCCGAGATAGCTACTGCGCTGCAGCACGCCTTCGAGCAACGCATCCCCGAGCGGGCCTACCAGGTACATCTGGGGGAAGATGGCGATCTTTTCTGGACCAGCCGGCAGGACGGCCAGACGCATCGCTACGAGGTTGACCCAAAAACGTCCTGGTTGAAACGATTGGCTGTCAGGTTCTTTTCCTTGCTGCCCATCGACCGGCTTCTGTAGTCCAATCACAACTGCGCTACCGGCGGACAGCCACACAGCGCGTATCACGCCTCCCGGTGATCATTCACGCTCACCGCCCGTGCTGCAACTGCATGAACTCAGACACATCACCCCCGCGACGCCGGACCAGGCGACTCACGAGCTTGGTCAAATATATTTGCTTGCCGGATGATAGTGACCTATTACTTTACACTGTTGACACACTGGTGGACTTTCGAGGAATTCGTCGCTCCACCACAAGGCCTGGTCCGACGGACTGAGTCGTGACACCCGACTCAGCGTGGACAAACGGGCACATGGAGCTGGCCGTTCTTCGCTGGGGCAGCGCGCCGCAGGCGGCATTCAGACCACTCTGCCCGGGGAACAGGGCCGATGCATTCATTCGGCCGTGAACGGCCGCCTGAATGATAGATTCGCTACAAGGAGGACGAGGCATGTCTGAATCTGAACACCCGACACAGGACACGACAGGGACCCAACAGCTGAGTCGGCCCACCGAACGGCCGAATCTTCGTCACGTCCTGGCCTGTGTCGATGCCAGTCCCTCCGCACCCGCCGTACTGGCGCACGCGGCTGCAATGGCCGAGGCCGCCGGGGCACGCATGACCATCATGCACGTGCTCGAATCGCCAGCGGATCAGGAACCGATGGATCCGGTGGAGTGGGCGTTGCGTCACCGCAATGCAATCACGTATCTGCAGGAACGAAAATCTCAACTCAACGATCTTCACGCCGAAGCGGCGATCGTGGCCGGGCCGCCCGCCGAGCGCATCAACACCTGGGCCCATGACAACGCAGTGGACCTGATCGTGCTGGGTCGAGGCAGCGAAAGTGATGGCCTGTACGCTCGACTGGGCGACACGGCGCGGCGGGTGGCCGAGGATGCCAATGCGTCGGTGCTGCTCGTGCCTTCGATGCAGGTTGGCGACAAGCCGATACGCTATCGCAAGATGCTCATTCCGCTCGACGGTTCGTCACGATCAGAATGTGTCCTGCCCCTTGGCCTGGAGATCGCAGCCGCTCACGAGGCCGAGCTGCTGCTCGTTCACGCCGCCCCGAAGGCCGACATCTTCGAAGCCGACCTGCTCGATGCGGAGGCCATCGCCCTGCGCGACCAGCTGTACCGGCACAATGAACGAGCCGCCCGACAGTATCTGGACTGGATCCGATCCCTGCTGTTCGCCCCACCGGTATCCCGAACCCGGTTGCTGCCCAGCGGCGATGTGCGCCGCTCGCTGGCACGGACGGCCGTGGAAGAACAGATCGACCTGATCGTGCTTTCCGCCGCCGGCAAGAGCGGCCATGCGGACATGGCGGTCGGCAGCGTCGCCGACTATCTGATCAACCGCATGAACATTCCAGTGCTGCTGGTACGGCAACACAAGAAAAACCTGTCGGCGACCCACAGGAAACTGCACCACGCCATGGACACAAGGCCACCAAGCCAGGGGATGATGTGACACCTACGACTGCAACGCCATTGGAAGACACCACCGTACCAGCCAGCGCACATGCCCGTGGCGCGGCCGCACTTCGAGCCCGTCACGATATAGCCGCAGGCCCGCCCGAGCCCGCTCCCGCTTGGCGAGAGCTCTCCTCCCTTCTCCCTTGGCTGGATCGAGCCCGTGGTCACTGTGTCAAGCCATTGCCCCATGTGGCCAAGGCGTCGGAGTGGTTGCTCGACAACGAGTTTCATCTGCGTCGTGCCGTCCGACAGCTGCGCGAAGACCTCCCCCCTTCGTTCTATCAGCGCTTGCCACGACTTGCCGCCCCCGATGCCCACGGCATCCCGCGTGTCCTGGCGCTGGCACAAGGCATGCTCGACGTGGCGCAAATGCAGATCGGTCTCGCTGGAGCGGCCGAGTTCGTCAATGCCTATCAACACGAAGGGCCGCTGACGATCGCCGAGCTGTGGGCATTCCCGGCGATGCTGCGCCTGGTCTGTCTGGAAGAACTCGTGCAGTCGTTTTCCGAACTGCTGCCCGAGCTGGTCCCGCCATTTGAACCCACACCACGATCGACACTGCACCAGGCACTCGATCCGACCGAAGGCGTCTCACGCGCGATCTCGGCGCTGGTGGCGATCTCGAATATCCCCTGGAAGACCTTCTTCGAGCAGGTGAGCCGCGTCGAGGCGATCCTGCAGGACGACCCTGCCGGCGTCTATTCGGCCATGGATTTCGACACGCGTGATCGCTATCGCAAGGCCGTCGAGGAAATCGCCGACGGTACATCGATCTCCGAGTGGGATGTGGCCGCAGCCGCACTGGAGCTGGCGCGTGTTCACGCTGGCGCACGGCGCTCGGGACATATCGGCTGCTGGCTGGTCGCGGAAGGCCGGGCAAGGCTTGAACAGCAAGTCGACTTTCGCGCCGGCTGGCGCGGGAGCTGGCGCCGCTGGATCATGGCTCACCCTGGTTGGAGCTATGCCGGGACACTGACAGGCTCCACCCTGATCGCACTGCTCTTGCCGATACTGCTATTCGTCATATTCGATGCCAGCGCGACGGCGTGGGTGGTGGGGCTCGTGCTGTCACTCACGCCGGCCATGATCATTGGCGTCACCTTTACGAACTGGCTCGTCAGCCGACTCATACCGCCCAGGACACTACCGAAACTTGATGTCGAACACGGCCTGGACGCCAGTTGTGCCGCGACCTTGGTAGTACCGGTGATCCTGCACCACGAAGCGGAGGTCGCACCGCTGATCGAACGGCTGGAAATGCACTGGTTGTCGAATCCGGATCCGCTGCTACGCATGGCGCTGCTGAGCGATCTGGCGGATGCCGACTCGGAACACCTGCCGGAAGATGCCGCAATCGAAGCCGCTCTGGTCGCCGGCGTACGCCGCCTCAACGCGCGCTACGCCGAGCATGCACCATTCGCGCTCCTTCACCGCAAACGCCACTGGAATGCCGCTGAAGGCCGCTGGATGGGCTGGGAACGCAAACGCGGCAAGCTCGAGGAACTGGTCGGTTTTATCCTGGGCCATCAGCCCGACGCCTTCCCTCTGCGTGAGGGCGACATCGACACCCTGTGCCGGTCACATTTCGTCGTCACGCTCGATGCCGACACCCGGGCGCAGCCGAACGGCATCAACCGGCTGCTGGGAACACTGGCCCATCCGCTCAATCGGGTCGAATTCGACCCGGCCAGTGGACGACCGATATACGGTTACAGCTTTATCCAGCCCCGGGTCGAGATCTTGCCCGATGCCGGCGACCAATCGCTGTTCACCCGCCTCTATGCGGGCGATACCGCGATCGACACCTACAGCCGGGCGGTCTCGGATGTCTATCAGGACCTGTTCGGCGAAGGGATCTTCACCGGCAAGGGTGCGTTCGACGTCGCCGCCGTCCATGAAAGTCTGCATGGGTGCGTCCCGGAAAACGCGATCCTCAGTCACGATCTATTCGAAGGGCTGCACGGCCGCGCCGCACTCGCCAGCGATATCGTCTTCTATGAGGATTACCCGGCGAACTATCTGGCCTACGCCCGCCGCGCCCAACGCTGGATCCGGGGCGACTGGCAGCTGACTCCCTGGCTGGCCGGCATCGTGCCGAGCCGTGGCGACGAACGGATCGCCAATCGGCTGTCGGCGCTCGACCGCTGGAAGGTGTTCGACAACCTGCGCCGCAGCCTGATTGCCCCCATGCTGGTCGTCTTTGCCGCGGCCGGATGGCTGCTGCTGCCGGGACCGGCCCTGATCTGGACGCTGCTGGCTATCGGGGCGCCGGGGGCCCATTTGTTCACCGAACTCATCCCGCGCCTGGCGCGTGGGCGGAAATATGGCCCGACCTGGCGCATGCCGCCGCTGGCCGATCACGCCAAGCGCTGGCTACTGGCGGTCGTCTTCCTGGCGCACGAGGCCGCGGTCGCCAGCGAAGCGATCGCGCGCACCCTGTGGCGCATGCATGTCTCGCACCGCTATCTGCTGGAATGGACTTCGGCGGCCCATTCCGCCACGGAGGTTTCGAAAACATGGCTCGGTACCTGGCGCGAGATGGCCGCCGCGCCTTCACTCGCCGTCGTGATCACAGCAGCCCTCGCCTGGCTGCATCCCGCCGCCCTGGTCGGGGCCTCGCCGCTGTTGCTGCTGTGGTTCGTCTCGCCCCAGGTCGCCTGGCTGATCAGCCGCCCGCGGCAGCCGGTGTCGGAAATCCTGCGGGAGGAAGATCGCCACTATCTGCGCCTGATTGCACGACGTACCTGGCTCTACTTCGAGACCTTCGCCGGCCCTGGAGACAGCTGGCTGCCGCCCGACAACTATCAGACCGCCCCACACGAGGACATCGCGCACCGTACCTCGCCGACCAATGTCGGGATGCTGTTCCTGTCAGCCCTGACGGCCTGGGACCTGGGCCATATCGGACGACGTGATCTGGCCGCGCGCATGGCGGCCGCGCTGGACTCACTCGATCGACTGGAGAGCCATGCCGGCCACACGCTCAACTGGTTCGACACCCGAACACTCGAGTCGCTCACACCGCGCTATGTCTCAACGGTCGACAGCGGCAACCTGGCGGTAAGCCTGCTGACACTGGCGGCCGGCTGCCGGGAGGCCGCAATCGGCCCGACGCTGTCTCCGGCAAGCTGGAACGGCCTTGAGGACGCCCTGCACTTGCTGCGTGAGGCCATTGCCACGTTACCCAAAACGGACCGGGCAGCGATTACCGGGCACCTTGATGCCATCGTGACCCGACTGCCCGAAATCCGCCGCGCGCCGCAAGATTGGCGATCGGCCCTGGTACAGATCGACACCGATGACTGGCAACCGATCCAAACACGCATCGCCAAGGTGATCGAAGGCGACGTTGAGGAGGCCGATCCACAGGAAATCCATCTATGGCTCAAACGCACCGAACACCATCTGATGACCATGCGGCGAGATCTGGACGCGCTGGCACCCTGGCTCGCCCTGACTGAAACAGCACCACCCGGGCTGGAAGGCATCTCGACGCTGCTTGAGGCACTCCCTCGTCCCGACGACTCCCTCAGCGGGACCACCCGCAGTATCGAACGAGCGCGCCACGCCTTGTCGCAGCTGACTCCACCCGACCCCGAGAGTCGGCGCTGGATCGCTGACATGACCACGGCACTTGACCAGGGTGAGGCCGCTTGTCGTGATCTTCACGACTACCTCTGCCACTGCGCAACACGGGCGGAAACACGTGCCTTCGGCATGGATTTCCGACCGCTTTATGACGAGGAGACCAACACTTTCTTCATCGGTCACGACCTCGACTCCGATCACCTCGACCCGCACCACTACGACCTGCTGGCGAGCGAGGCACGGCTGGCCAGCTATTTCGCCATCGCCAAGCGAGATGCCCCCGTCCAACACTGGTTCCATCTGGGGCGGCCGATCACCAAGGCGCCCGACGGCCTGATGATGCTGTCGTGGAATGGCTCGATGTTCGAGTACCTGATGCCGGCCCTGCTGCTGCCGAGCGAGCCGGAACGCTTTCTCGGCCAGAGTGAACGCACTGCGGTCGCCGTGCAGCGGCGCTATGGCGAGAAGCTCGGCCTGCCCTGGGGGGTTTCCGAGTCCGGCTTTGCCGCCCGCAATGACTCACGCCATTACCAATATCAGGCGTTCGGCGTGCCCGGGCTCGGCCTGAGGCACGGCCTGTCCGACGACTATGTCGTCGCGCCCTATGCCAGCGCCCTGGCCCTGAGCGTCGCGCCAACCGCCGCCGTCGCCAACCTGCGCCGCCTGGACAAACTCGGCCTGCGCGGCCGGTACGGATTCTTCGAGGCCGCCGACTTCACGCCGGATCGACTGCCGACAAAAGGCAGCTTTTCGCTGGTGCGCGCCTACATGGCCCACCACCAGGGCATGATCAGTGCCGCGATCGGCAACGCATTGAACGATGACATCCTGATCAGGCGTTTCTGCCGCGATCCACGCATGCGGGCCACCGAACTGCTATTGCAGGAGCGCGTCCCCTGGGAGCTGCCGCCCGAGCAGGCAATCAAAGCTGACGCCGCGACTCCGGACCTGGCCCGCACCCCGATACCGGCGCTGCACGGCTGGACAGCAGGGGATCAGACCGGCCCACAACTCCAGGTGCTGGGCAACGGCAGCCTCGCCACCTGGGTCAGCGATACTGGAGAGAGCGCGCTCTGGTGGCGTGACCAGGCCCTGACGCGCTGGACGGGAGACCCCATCCAGCGCGGCGGCCAGGCACGGATCCATGTCAGCGAGCGTGATAGCGACATGGTCTGGTCGCTCGGCGGCCGGGGTTCGGGCCGGTTATCGGATACGGACTACCACGCCCACAAGATCGAGTTCCACGAACGCGGGGGCGGCCTGTCGACGCACCTGGAAATCTCGATTGCGCCTAGTGATGACGTCGAGTTCCGCCGTGTCACCCTGTCCAACGACAGCGATCGGGTGCGCGAGTTCGACGTGACCAGCTATGCGGAGGTCGTGCTCGCACCGGCGACCAGCCATGAGCGACATCCCGCCTTCAGCAAGCTGTTTATCCACAGCGAGCGCCTGGATAGCCAGAACGCGCTTATCTTCGAGCGCCGCCCCCATCGACCCGGCGATCATCCGCCGGTGCTGCTGCATCGCCTGCTGCCGACTGACATCACAGTCACGCCCGCCGGCTTTGAGACCGACCGCAGACGGTTTTTCGGCCGGCACGGCGATCCGGCACGACCACGAGGCGCGACCGAGGCACTGGATGGCGTGGCGGGCTGGACGCTCGATCCAATCATGGCCCTGCGGGCGCAGGTTGTCTTGGCACCCGGGGCGCAGGCACGGATCGATTTCGTGACGGTGGCGGCCGGCTCACGCGAGACGGCACTCGGGATCGCCGCACGCTTCGCGACCGGGCCGGCGCTCGACTGGGCAACAGAAGACGCACGACGGTCGGCGGCGCTCGAAGCACAACGCCTCGGGCTCGATTCGCACACGCTGGCCGAGGCGCAGGCCCTGTGCCGCGATCTGGTCTTCCCGCGCATACCGCCGGTCATGTTGACAACGTCGGACACAGCACTGCCCGCCCAGCCGCATCTCTGGAGCATGGGGCTGTCCGGTGATCTGCCGATCATCCTGGTACGAGTGGTCGACAAGGCCCATGTGCCGCTATTGCCGAGCATCATCCGTGCCCATCAATGGTGGTTGAGGCGTGGCCTGCACGTGGACCTGGTGTTTCTGCAGGAGGGTGTCTCGGGCTATCAGGAACCGATTCGCGATCTGCTGTATACCGCTCTTCGCAAAGCGGACCTGCCCGAAGGGCTGGGTGGACAGGGAGGCATCCACCTCCTGGCCACCGAGCGGATCGGCAAGGTCGAGCGACGCACGCTCGAAGCCACGGCACGCGTTATGCTCGACGCTACTGCAGGGTCGCTCGCCACGGCCATGCCGCCGCCACATCCCGGACGCACGCCACTGCCCCGCTTCCAGCCGCTCGGCCTGCCCACAGCTGAACCACAGCAGGTGGCGCCACTGCCGCGGCCGGACAGCCTTGTTTTCGACAACTCCCTGGGGGGCTTCAGCCCGGAAACAGGCGACTACGCCATTCACCTCGACGACGGCCGCGTGACGCCTTCGCCCTGGAGCAACGTGCTGGCCAATGAAACTTTCGGCACGATCGTCACGGAAGCGGGCCTGGGCTTCACCTGGTGCATCAACAGCGGCGAGCATCGCCTCACCCCGTGGTCGAACGACCCGGTGATCGACCCGCAGACTGAGGCACTCTACCTGCGCGATGAAGAAACGGCCGACATCTGGACACCCACCCCGCTACCTGCCGGCGGCGATGTGGCCTGCCAGATCCATCATCACGCCGGTGCCACCACCTGGCAACGCAATGCGGAGGGGCTGGAACAGCGTCTCACCGTCTTCGTGCCTCCCGATGCCCCGGTAAAACTGGCACTGCTGACCCTGACCAATCCCGGCGAACATGGCCGTCGGTTCACCGCCACCTATTACGCCGAATGGCTGCTGGGCTCGATGAGCAGTACGGCGCGACCACATCTGGTCTGTGGGTTTGATGCCGAGAGCCAGGCGCTGATCGCGCGCAATGACTGGAATCCCGAATTCGGCCAGCGCACGGCGTTTCTCGCCGCCAGTCGTCCGCCGCACAGCCTGACCTGTGACCGCGCGACGTTTCTCGGTCGGCATGGCCATCCGGCCCGACCGGCCGGTCTGGTGGCCTGGAGCCTCGACGGGGTGCTCGAGCACGTGGCCGACCCCTGCGCGGCATTCCAGGTCCACATCGATCTGGCACCCGGCGCGACCGAGGAGGTGGTGTTCGTGCTCGGTGAAGGCAGCGATTCCGCCGAGGCCGCACAGCTGGCGACACACTGGGCGGACGTCGAGACCGCCAAACTGGGACTGGCCGACAACGATACCGCCTGGCAACGCCGACTCGGCGCCGTTGAAGTCACCACCCCGGACCCGGCTTTCGATCTGATGGTCAATCGCTGGCTCATCCACCAGACCTTTGCTTCGCGCGTGCTGGCGCGGGCCGGGTTCCAGCAGGCCGGCGGTGCCTACGGTTTCCGTGACCAGCTGCAGGACATGATGGCGCTGCTGTTCATCGAGCCGCAGCGCGTGCGTGCGTATATCCTGGAGAGCGCCTCACACCAATTCGAGGAGGGTGACGTGCTGCACTGGTGGCATCCGCCTCAGGGACGTGGGGTGCGGACACGCTGCTCGGATGATCTGCTGTGGCTGGTCTACGCCACTGGCCGCTATGTCGAGGCCACCGGAGACAGATCCATCCTCGACGAGGAGGTCCCGTTCCTGTCCGCTCCACCGCTGGAAGCCAACGAGAAAGATCGCTACGCGCCATTCGAGGCGGGCGAAGAACAGGGAACCTTGTTCGAGCACTGCCGGCGGGCGATGGATCGTGGTGTCACCAAGGGGGCTCACGGACTACCACTCATCGGTACGGGGGACTGGAACGACGGCATGGACCGCGTCGGCAGCGAGGGCCGCGGCGAAAGCGTATGGCTCGCCTGGTTCGCCGCCGTCTGCGCAGATGCCTTCGCGAACCTCGCCAAAGAGGTCGGTCGCCACGACCTCGACACCCTCTGGCGCACACGCGCCGATGACCTGCGCCAAGCGGCCGATACCGCCGGCTGGGATGGCGAATGGTACATGCGCGCCTTCGCCGATGACGGCCTGCCATGGGGTTCGAAGGATTCCGAGGAATGCCAGATCGACAGTATTTCCCAGTCCTGGGCAGTGCTGGCCGATGGACCGTCGCCGGAGCGAACCGCGATGGCCGTCAATGCCGCCACCGACCGGCTGGTCGATCGCGAGGCACGGCTGATACGTCTGCTGACGCCGCCATTCGACCGGACACTGCGCGACCCGGGCTACATTCGTGCCTACCCACCGGGGGTCCGGGAAAACGGTGGCCAGTACACCCATGCCGCAACCTGGCTGGGCCTGGCCCATGCACGACTGGGCAATAGCGACCTGGCCTATGAGATCTTCGACCTGATCAACCCCATCCGCCGCAGCGACAACCTTGACGGGGCCGAGCACTATCGAGGCGAGCCCTATGTCGTGGCTGCCGACGTGCGCGGCGCGGGACCGAACACCGGCCAGGCTGGCTGGACCTGGTATACGGGGGCAGCCGGCTGGAGCTGGCAGCTGGCCGTCGAAGGCATTCTCGGCCTGAGCCTCCAGCGCGGCGCGGTCCGGATCGATCCTCGAATCCCGACCAGCTGGGGAGAGGCGACGGTCAGGATCAACGGTCCGGATGGCGCGCTGATCATCACGATCGAGGATCCCGAGCGGATCGGCAGCGGGTCCGTCGAACTCGCGGTGGATGGACAGCCCGTGGCAGGCGACTGCGTCGCTGTCCCGACAGGCGGAGCGACGCAACATGTCACCGCCCGTTTACGGCGGCCATCGTCGGGCTAATCGACCGGGGCCTGCTTCCCTAGGGAAGGGGCGGATCCTGATACAAAATCAATGTCTGCCCGATCTAAACCTTGACAGCTGACGGCTTCCCAACGATAAGGGCTCAAGGAGCGCTGGCGCGGCAGTCTGGCATTGAGCGAGACCGCCCGTGTTCTTGACAAGTGGAGCGGCGTACGGAGCGTTCAATCAGTCTTTTACATGGATAGATTGAAAACACCATATGCTTTTTGCGACGTGTTCCTAGCCTGTGCGTTACCGGACTGAACGGTATCCCATCAAACAAATAAAACGGAATTTCAAAAGGAGCTTGTCTATGTGGGACTTTAACCTACGCGGCGCGATGGGAATGATGGTTCGCACTGCGCCATTCATCCTCTTGCGCATGGCCGTCTACTTCGGCATCACGCTTGGATACATTCTGCTCACCGGGGTTGGCGCCGGGGTCGGCTACGGCATTGGTGGTTTTGGTGACGAGGGGTTCCGAGCCAACACCACCATGTGGGGTGGCTTTGTCGGCTTCGGGATCTTCGGCGCCGTCATGTACTGGGCGCGTGAATACATCCTGTACCTCGTTAAAGCCGGCCACATCGCGGTGCTGATCGAGCTCATCGACGGCAACCCGATGCCGGAGGGTCGCAACCAGATCACGCATGCGACCGCCGTGGTCAAGCAACGCTTTCCCCAGGCCAGTGTGCTGTTCCTCATGGATCAACTGGTCAAGGGGGTGATCCGAGCCATTACCGGCCTGGTGCGCGGCGTCCTGACCATTCTGCCCATCCCGGGGGCACGACAGCTGGCCGGCCTCCTGTCCGCCTTCCTGCGCGTTGCCGTCGGTTTTGTCGATGAAGTGATCCTGGCCTACGCGATCCGCACCCAGTCCACCAACGCCTGGGTGTCGGCCAAGGAGGCGCTGGTGCTTTATGGGCAAAACTATAAAAACATGATGAAAAACGCAGCCTGGCTGGCAATCTTCGTCTACGGGCTCAGCTTTCTGGTGTTCCTGATCATGCTCGCTCCGGCGGCACTGGTGGTTTACCTGATGCCTGGCGCATGGGCCGCAGGTGGCTTTGTCTTCGCCCTGCTGTTCGCCTGGAGCGTCAAGGCCGCCTTGCTGGAGCCCTTTGCCATGACTTGCATGATGCAAGCCTATTTCAAGGCAATCGAAGGCCAGCAGCCAAACCCCGAATGGGAAGCCAAGCTTGAACAGATGTCGGGGAAGTTCCGCAAACTCAAGGAGCGCGCCCTGGGGGCTGCCGATACGCCCGACACAGCTGAAGCGCCGAATCAGAACTGAACCTAGCTTCCCTAGACAAATCCAGGCAAAAGGAAGGGTGCCATGAGAACTGTGAAAGCCGCACTGGCTGCCATTGCCATGACCGTCAGCGCCGCCTCCTGGGCGGCGGATGACGTGGTGATCGTCTACGATGCCTCCGGCTCGATGTGGGGACAGATCGACGGCGTCAGCAAGATCGAAATCGCCCGTGGGGTGATGGCCGACCTGATCAATAACTGGGACGACGGCAGCAATCTGGGTCTGGTGGCCTATGGCCACCGCCGCCAGGGCGACTGCACTGATATCGAAACACTGATCGAGCCCGGGCCGCTGGACAAGGCAAGCTTCATCAAGACGGTCAATGCGATCAAGCCGGTGGGCAAGACCCCGATTTCCGCCTCGTTGCAGCATGCGGCCGACCTGCTCTCCTATCGCGACAGCCAAGCGACGATCGTGTTGATCTCGGATGGTTTGGAAACCTGTAACGCCGATCCCTGCGCACTCTCGGAACAGCTCGCCAAGCAGGGCGTGAAGCTCACCGCACATGTCGTGGGCTTCGACCTGGAAACCGAGGCCCACGCCAACCTGTCCTGCATTGCCGACAACACCGGCGGCATTTTCGTCCCCGCCAGCAACGCTGCGGAATTGCACGATGCCCTGGCACAGGTCCAGAGCGCGGTGGAACAGCGACCAGCAACGCCCGAGCCGGTGCCTGAACCCGAGCCAGAAACACCGGCACCGCCGGAGATCGAGATCAGCGGCCCTGCCCAAGTAACCACCGGTGCCGCTTTTGACGTGACCTGGAGCAAGACCCTCAGCCCCACTGACATGATCACCATCGTGCCGGTCGGCACTAAGGAGGGCACGCGGGGCAACTACCTGCGCGCCGGCAAAAACACCGAAGGTGCACTGAAAGCGCCCGCCGAACCAGGCTTGTATGAGCTGCGCTACATCCTTGATGAAGGCAAGAAAACACTGGCAAGCGCGGCCATCGAGGTGCTCGAGGCCGAGGTCAGTGTCTCGGGCCCCGAGCAGGTCACCACCGGTGCAGCCTTCGATGTCTCCTGGTCCAAGACCATCAGTCCCACTGACATGATCACCATCGTGCCGGTCGGCACTAAGGAGGGCACGCGTGGCAACTACCTGCGCGCCGGCAAGAACACCGAAGGTGCACTGAAAGCGCCCGCCGAACCAGGCTTGTATGAGCTGCGCTACATCCTTGATGAAGGCAAGAAAACACTGGCAAGCGCAGCCATCGAGGTGGTCGAGGCCGAGGTCAGTGTCTCGGGCCCCGAGCAGGTCACCACCGGTGCAGCCTTCGATGTGTCCTGGTCCAAGACCATCAGTCCCACCGACATGATCACCATCGTGCCGGTCGGCACTAAGGAGGGCACGCGGGGCAACTACCTGCGCGCCGGCAAGAACACCGAAGGTGCACTGAAAGCGCCCGCCGAACCAGGCTTGTATGAGCTGCGCTACATCCTTGATGAAGGCAAGAAAACACTGGCAAGCGCGGCCATCGAGGTGGTCGAGGCCGAAGTCAATGTCTCGGGCCCCGAGCAGGTCACGACCGGTGCAGCCTTCGATGTGTCCTGGTCCAAGACCATCAGTCCCACCGACATGATTACCATCGTGCCGGTCGGCACTAAGGAGGGCACGCGGGGCAACTACCTGCGCGCCGGCAAAAACACCGAAGGTGCACTGAAAGCACCCGCCGAGCCAGGCCTATACGAGCTGCGCTACATCCTTGATGAAGGCAAGAAAACACTGGCAAACGCAGCCATCGAGGTGGTCGAGGCCGAAATCGGTATTTCCGGACCCGGTATCGTGCGCGCCGGGAGCGACGTGGATGTCACCTGGTCTTCGACCATCAGTGCCAGCGACATAATCAACATCGTCCCCGCCGGGGCCGATGAAGGCACACGCAACATTTATTTTCGCACCGGCGACAAAACCAAAGGCAGGCTGACCGCCCCCGCCGAGACAGGCCTCTACGAAATCCGCTACATGCTGGACGAGGGCAAGAAAACCATTGCCAGCGCCCCGTTAGAAGTGGTTGCCGCCGATGCACCGCTGGACGATGGTGCGGGCCTGTCGGTGCCGGCATCAGCCGCACCGGGCGAGACGATCACCATCACTTGGACCGGGGCAAGCGACAGCGCCGATCAACGGATTTCGCTCGCTCGCAAGGAGCAGCCGGATTTCAGCTGGATCTCGGTCCAGTCAGTCGGCGAGGAGAAATCCATGGAGCTGACCATGCCGGATGAAGCCGGCATTTATGAGATCCGGTTTCTGGATATCGCCGGCCGCCAGCTGCTGGGCCGCTCTGTTGTAGAAGTGAAATGAACATGCAACTGCAACATTGTCCTGCGGCCCACAGCGCGTCGTGTTCTGCTTGGGAAGCTCTGCGCGAGCATTGACGCCATCAGGCCGGAACTACTTTAGTTTGGTGGACAACAAACGCCCATGATCGATGAAACGACGCCGCAGGGCTCTGCCCGGCGGCGTCAAACAGACATGGCGGTGGCGGTTCACGCGAGACCGCCGCAGATCGGGAACGAGTGGCATTCCTCGACACCGCGGTTCATCTCGACCGAACGACCTGCCGAAGGATCACGGTCAGTGCAACGGCGCCAGCTTGACATCCTCGTGCCCCAACGCCTGGGCGACATCGTACATCGCCTGGTTGAGGATCCTGTGGGTGTTCTCGTCGGCATCACGACCGAACTTCGCCTCGATGTCGGCCATTACCTGATTGTGAATGGCGTGTGACAATGCCTTGTCGAACAGATAACCGGACCACCAAGTGCCATCAGGCGCGGTTCCCGCACTCACCAACGTCTCGGCCAGCTTGACGCCTTTCAGATCGGCTGGTGGCGCCGGCAATGAAACACCGGCTTCCGTGGCACGCATGAGCCCGTCCTTGACCGCGAATGTCATGCCGTCGATGAAACCGTTCACGGCCTGTTCGCCATACTGCTCGTTCAGCTTGGCGACCTCGGCATTAACGGTCTGTTCACCGAGCATCGATACCAGTGCGGTTGCGAAGTTGAAATCCTCCGCACCACCGCCAGCTTCGACCAGTGCGGCGGTAACCTCCAGCGCCGGCTCTCCATCGTAGACGGGGCCACCGAACCAGTTAACCGCCTGCGTGGAGCTTGCCTGCGCAAATGCCGCGCCACTCAACAGCAGACCTAAACTCACGGCCAGCACCCTCACGGTCAACGCCGCGACCATCCTCATCGTATTCATCGTACTTACCTCTGTTGGCGTACGATCCGAGCGCTCACCGCATCGTCCGGATGCGGTGAGCGCTCGGATTCCGGATGTGAGCGGGAAAATCCCGCCCGAGAACCATCGTCCTGCCGAAGGCATCGCGCACCGACCTATCCTTGATTGCCACCCTCTCCTCGGCCCCCTCGAAAGCCGACTCAGCTGCGGCACGGGATTGTCCGGACAACAACTCCGAGTCCCCAACAAATACTTTAGTAAAGATTTTCCCGAACCGAGAAAACTTTCACCTCAACAACCGAAGCAGCCTCAGGGCACCTGCAAGAATGAGGAGCCAGGAAATAAGGAGCCAGGAAAGACATACAGACGAGGCGATGACATTCAGGTCACAACGGGCAGAGGCCTACAAGGAGGCCTGAAGGACTGAGCCGCGACGGGCCACGCATTCGCCAGCGGCGGCAGGCATGAGCTGCCTCGGTGTTCTGATCAGTCGTTTTCCATTTCCGAGCGGTACTGGCCACGCATGGCCAGGCTGTTGAGTCGAGCCCGCTCCAGCAGGGCCTGCTGAACAGCTGCTGCGTTCTCGTTCTTGCCACCCCAGGCATGCAGTGCCGGCTGCTGCAAGGCGCGCCCATAGGAAATGGTCAATAGCCAGGGCGAATGCTCGCCTTGCTGATTGAGGGCATTGAGGTTGGCGGTCGCCTCTTCCGGACTCTGGCCGCCGGAAAGAAAATTGATGCTGGGTACGGCAGCCGGCACGGTACGCCGCAGCACCTTGAGGGTGGCAGCGGCGACCTGTTCTGGGCTGGCTTTTGTTCGCCCCTTGCCCGGCAAGACCATATTCGGCTTGAGCAGGATGTGCTCCAGCACCACCTGATGCCGGTGCAGGGCATGGAACACCGCATGCAGGACCGCCTCGGTCACCTCGCCGCAGCGTTCGATCGAATGGCTGCCGTCTATCAACACTTCGGGCTCGACGATCGGCACCAGCCCTTCGTCCTGACAGACCGCGGCATAGCGTGCCAGCATTTCGGCGTTCGCCTCGATGCCATGCGGTGTCGGAGCCTGTTCCTCGATGCCGTAGACTTCGCGCCACTTGGCGAACCGGGCACCCTGTTCACGGTAGGTTCTCAACCGATCGCCCAAGCCATCGAGACCCTGGGTGATGAGATCACCCGGGCTCAGTGCCAGCGGGATCTTGCCCTTGTCAACTTTGACGCCGGGCACAATCTTCTGCGCCCAGGCAGCGGACGGCAGGGTCTGACCGTCATCTGCCTGCTGTGTCAGGGTTTCCTCGAACAGGATGGCGCCGCTGATGTATTCACCCAGCCCGGGCGTGGTGAGCAGCAAGGCACGGTAGAAACGGCGATTTTCTTCGGTCGATTCGACCTGGATGGCCTCAAGCCGCTTGGCCATCGTCGGATGGCTTTCGTCCATCGCCAATACACCACGACCCTCCTGAACCAGGTCGTCGATGGTTGCTTGTAATTCGTCCTGACGCGTCATAAATGCTCTCTCTACTTTCAACAAGACAGGTGGCTCATGCCGATGAGAATGCTGGCAAGGACTAAGCCCTCCCGCTTATGGTCGGAATCGCTGCCGGACCTTTCCCGACCTCAGGGGCAGCTATCGCCACAAAAGTAGCGCTCGCTACCCAGACCATCCATAGCGATGGTGATCCGTTCGATACCTTGCCGGTAGGCGGCCGATCGCATCGGCTCTTTCTCCTGCATGGCCCGATCGAAGACGAGATTCGCCTGTTCATCGAGCCGCTCGGCCAGGCGTCGTTCGACCTCCTCCTCACTCCAGTAGTCGCCCATGCGGTTCTGGACCCACTCAAGATGACTGACGATCGCCCCGCCGCTGTTGGTCAACACGTCGGGAATGATGTTCACGCCGCGGGCATTGAGCTTGCTGTCGGCGGCGTGATTGATCGGCCCATTGGCAATCTCGAGGATAGTCGTCGCACGCACGGCATCGACATTCTCCTCGGTAATCGCGTTCTCGAGGGCGGCCAGCACCAACACATCGACATCCAGCGCCAGTAGCTCCTGGTTGCTGAGCTTGGTTACTTCGACCTCGGCGCAGACCGAGTCTTCACAATAGACCTGCCCGGCGAGCGTCATGGCGTGGTGCTTGCGCTCCCAGATGGGAAGTGGATCGAGACCGTCCTCGCGGAAGATCGCGCCTTTGGAGTCAGCGATAGCGACCACACGATAGCCGGCGTCATGCGCCAGGCGTGCGAAATTGAACCCGGCGTTGCCGAAGCCCTGGACGGCAATCCGCGGACGCTGGTCGCCGCCACCGTAACGACGGTCCCAAATATCGAGTACCTGCAATGCCCCGCGGCCCGTGGCGGCCGTCCGTCCCAGCGAACCACCATGACCTGGTGGCTTGCCGGTGATCACAGCCCGACAATGCTGGCCGACCGCCTGACGGTATTCATCGACCATCCAGCCCATGATGGTCTCGTTGGTATTGACGTCCGGTGCCGGGATATCGCGGTCCGGACCGAGCACGTCGACCAGTGCCCGGATGTAGCCGCGCGAGAGCCGCTCAAGTTCCAGCCGTGAAAGCTGCTTGGGATCAACGCGGACAGCGCCCTTGGCTCCGCCGAAGGGCAGATCGACCACGGCACATTTGACCGTCATCCAGAAACTCATCGCCTCGACCTGGTCGACGGTCACGTCGGGATGAAAGCGGATGCCGCCCTTGCCCGGCCCGCGAGTGCTGTCATAGAGCACCCGCCAGCCAGTGAAGACCCGTAATGTGCCATCGTCCATGCGCAGCGGAATCTTGACCTCGACGATCCGCTCAGGTCGCGACAAGCGCCGGCGCGCATCCTCCGAGATGTGATTGTCGTCCAGCAGCGGTTTGAGATTCGCTAGCGCGTCAGCCAGCAGTCCATTGTGACTCGTCATGTTCGCTCCTTCATCCACACCAATGTCCCTGTCAATATTCCGGTCAACATCGCAAAGACCGGCCACACAAGGAGTACCAGAACCAGAGCAACAAGGCGAACTCGCCCGACGACGGCCCCGCAGAGACACTATCGATTCGTGCAGAGCTTCCCTAAAGAAAGCGGCCAGCGCCCCGGAACGGTAATCGAACTGCACTCATGCCGCTGTGCTGGCCTCCGCTGAAAATACATGCCGCGCCATCTGCTCCGGCAGTTCGGCTTTGACCAGACTGGGAGAGCGGCCTACCTTTACCTGACCAAGTGACCTGACCAAATGATGTGGCGGGCACCACCGCAGTGCCGGCAGGTGCGCACTCACCGCCCCGATCTCTACCAAATTGCCACAAAACCAAAAACGCCCTTGGTTCGTCCCTGTGAGGCGGCCGACCTCGCCTCGAAAAAATCGGCGTGACACGGGACCGCCTCTTTTAGTCATCCCTTAGCTGAGGTCAGCACCATGTTCGAAAAACTCACCGCTCCTGACCATGTCATCGCCATCCGCTTGAGTGACAAGATGACCGCCAAGGATATCGCTCGCTACCGGGCAACGCTCGACGACAAGCTGGCACAGCACGATCGCATCAGTGCCTGTTTCGACTTTACTGACCTCTCGGATCTAAGCGGCGACGCACTGGTCGAGGGCATCAAGGCCGATCTGGAATTCCTCCGCCATGTCGATCGGCTCGACCGGCTCGCCTTCGTCTCGGACAAGGAGTGGCCACAGGCGATCGTCCGCTTCATCGACCCGCTCTTCCCCACGGTCCAGATGAAGGTCTTTGCATCCAGCCAGAGAGAGGCGGCCATCGAGTGGGCATCGGCACATACCGGCATCCCGAAGGCCGCGGAACCCGCCATCCGGTTCCTGCCGACCTCCCGGGACAATGTCCTCGCCTTCGAGATCGACGGCATGATCACGGCCGAAGAGATGCCGGCGGTGATCGAAGAGATCGAATCGCTCTTTGCGGACCATGACCGGGTCCGCCTGCTCAATCGGATGACGCATTTCGGCGGCATCGACCCATCCATCTTCCTGCAGCAAGGACTGGTGACGATGAAGCTTGCCGCCCTGGGCAAGGTCGAGCGCTACGCCATCGTCGGCGCGCCGGACTGGATGAATCGCCTGATCGAGACCATGAATCCCGTTTTCGAACAGATGGAAATGCGCGCCTACCCGGCCAATCGGGAAGACCAGGCCTGGGCGTGGCTGGGGGCTACGCCCGAATGAAATGCGCAGGGAAGCGCTTGATCTGAACGGAGTCAACCTCATGCGCCTCCGGGGAAGCTTGCACCACAAGAAGGTTCAACGCTGTCTATACTTGAACTCACGAGCGGAGGACTCCGCATTTTCCTTGATCTGAAGGGGGCAATATGACCCCGAGTGATGCCCTGATTGCACTGCGTGCCAATGCGCCGCTTGTGCACTGCATTACCAACTATGTGGCCATGAACATCGCGGCCAACACCCTTCTGGCAGCAGGGGCTTCACCCGCAATGATCCACGCCGAGGAAGAGGTGGTGGACTTCACCCCGCTTGCCGGTGCGTTGACGATCAACATCGGGACGTTATCCGCATCATGGGTGCGCGGCATGCTGCTGGCAGCGAAGACGGCAATCGCCAGCGACGTCCCCTGGGTGTTCGATCCGGTCGCGCATTTCACCACGCCCTACCGCAGCCGGGTCGCGCAAGAGCTGCTGTCGCTGCGACCGACCATTCTGCGCGGCAATGCATCGGAAATTCTTGCGCTGGCCGGAGAGGCCGGGACGGGCAAGGGCGCCGACAGTGGTGATCGGGTCGAGGACGCTCATGCCGCAGCACAGACCCTCGCACAGACTTATGGGGCAGTGGTTGCCGTCACGGGGCCCATTGATTTCCTGACGGATGGAGTACGCACGGCCCAACTCAGCGGAGGCTCTGATCTCATGCCGAAGGTCACGGCCCTGGGCTGTGCTCTTACGGCCCTGATGGGCGGATACGTCGCCGTCGCTCCCGCTTTCGATGCCGCACTGGCGAGTCTTGCGCACTTCAAGGTCGCCGGCTCACGCGCCGCCATTGGTGCCGCAGGCCCCGGCAGCTTCCAGGTGCGGTTTCTCGATGCGCTGACCGCGGTTCAACCGGCCGACCTGCAACAGGCCATCCTGCCTTGAACAGCTCCGCACGAAGAGGCAGGCCCTGTGGCCAAGCGATTTCAGTTATACCCGCCGTCGCAAGACAAAGACCGGCGAGCACGCGAAAATCGGCACAAGCGAACGAGAAAATCCCCGACTCCACGTCCGCCCGCGAACGCGCTCGGGCAAAACACCCAGATTTAGTGACCGCCGCCGGCTGCCGGAACTGAGGCGTTCGAATCGCCCATGAAAACGGAGAAATTAAAACCAAAAAAAGACCGCCCGGTGGGCGGCCTTTATCTCGGGGATGTGGTGGAGGTGGCGGGAGTTGAACCCGCGTCCGCAAGCCCTACGCTCTCAGTCCTACATGCTTGTCCTGTCTATTGTTTTAACCGAGTACTACCCGACAGGCAGGGAAGATACGCGGCGAGTCTGGTTTGAGTTTTAACGAATCCACGCCAGACGCGCTTCATCGCGAGCTTGTGAGAGTCGACGCCTGATCCCGAACGCACAAGCACGGCTTCGGTCAGACGGCACCCTACCGGGTTTTAAGCGGCGAGTGCGTA
>JBAYRD010000012.1:0-43027 GCA_041676845.1 Halothiobacillaceae bacterium
AAGGAAGGAGTAGATGAAAACAACTTTGAACAATGCCGTTGGCCCCCAGGTGCGGGCCAAGAAGCCGGCAAAAAACAAACTGCTGCCGGCGCTTGGTGTGCTATCGCTGGGGGCTGGCCTGCAATCAGCCACGCAGTTCTTTGCGCACACATTCAACTATCAAGAGGTGCTAGGGCCTCATATCGGGCATTTCTATGCCCCTTGGTCGATCCTGCAATGGTCGGCCAAGTGGTATGCGCAGTATCCCGACGAGATTATGCGAGCGGGTGCGCTGGGCATGATGGTTTCGACCATTGGCCTGTTGGGCGTAGCCGTGGCGAAAGTGGTCACGTCCAACAGCTCGAAAGCAAACGAATACCTGCACGGTTCGGCACGCTGGGCCGAGAAGAAGGACATTCAGGCGGCTGGCCTGCTGGGGCGGCCGCGATCATTCCTAGAGGTTGTCAGCGGCCGCGATGCGCCTTCATCTACCGGCGTCTATGTCGGCGGCTGGGAGGACAAGGAAGGCAATTTCTACTACCTGCGCCACAACGGCCCCGAGCACGTTTTGACCTTTGCCCCGACTCGATCCGGTAAGGGTGTCGGCTTGGTAGTGCCGACCCTGCTTTCATGGCCGGCGAGTTCCGTTGTCACCGACCTGAAAGGGGAGCTTTGGGCGCTAACGTCAGGGTGGCGGAAGAAGCACGCCAGGAACAAAGTGCTGCGCTTCGAGCCGGCATCGACCAATGGCGGCGTCTGCTGGAACCCGTTGGATGAAATCCGTATCGGCACGGAAAACGAAGTGGGCGACGTTCAGAACTTAGCCACTCTGATTGTCGATCCCGATGGCAAGGGCCTGGATTCTCACTGGCAGAAAACCGCTTTTGCATTGTTGACCGGCGTAATCCTGCATGCGGCCTACAAGGCTAAGAACGAAGGCGGTACGGCCACCCTGCCGGGCGTTGATGCCATGTTGGCCGATCCTAACCGGGATATTGGCGAACTATGGATGGAAATGGCGACCTACGGCCACGTCGAAGGTCGCAACCACCCGGCTATTGGCACGGCCGCACGCGACATGATGGATCGACCGGAGGAAGAAGCCGGTTCCGTGCTTTCCACGGCTAAATCCTATCTGGCCCTCTACCGTGACCCGGTAGTGGCACGGAATGTCAGCAAGTCCGAGTTCCGCATCAAAGACCTGATGCACCGTGACGAGCCGGCAACCCTCTACATCGTCACCCAGCCGAACGACAAGGCGCGTTTGCGGCCCCTGGTGCGGGTCATGGTCAACATGATTGTGCGCCTTCTGGCAGACAAGATGGACTTCGAGAACGGCCGGCCGGTGGCTCATTACAAGCACCGCCTGCTGATGATGCTGGACGAGTTCCCCAGCCTTGGGAAACTGGAGATTCTGCAAGAGTCGCTGGCCTTTGTCGCTGGCTATGGCATCAAGTGCTACCTCATCACCCAGGACTTGAATCAGCTCAAGAGCCGCGAAACCGGCTATGGCCCTGATGAAACGATCACGTCCAACTGCCATGTCCAGAACGCCTATCCGCCGAACCGTGTGGAGACGGCCGAGCACCTTTCGCGCCTGACCGGCCAAACAACCGTCATCAAGGAGCAGATCACGACCAGCGGCCGGCGCACGTCCGCGATGCTGGGTCAGGTGTCCCGCACGATTCAGGAAGTGCAGCGGCCCTTGCTGACACCAGACGAATGCTTGCGCATGCCAGGGCCGAAGAAGAACGACCGAGGCGAAATCGACGAAGCCGGCGACATGGTGATTTATGTCGCGGGCTATCCGGCCATCTATGGGAAACAGCCGCTCTACTTCAAAGACCCCATTTTCCAGGCGCGTGCCTCGATCCCTGCGCCCAAGTCGAGCGACCGCTTTACCGAGTTCCAGGAGGAAGGGGAGGGGATCACGATATGAACCGAATCCTTAACCGCATAGGGGCCGGCGTCGCCATTGCCGGCGTTTCTGCCCTGGTGCTGGCTGGCGTGTTCTACGCGGCCGGCGGTCGCGTGAACACGACCAAGAGCATTCCGGTTGGCCTGTACTGGACGACAAGCGCCCAGGTCGAGAAGGGGGCCTATGTGATGTTCTGCCCGCCGAAGGTTGGCGTTTTCGATGACGCCAAGGAGCGGGGCTACATCGGCGCGGGCATGTGCCCTGGTGGCTACGGCTACATGATGAAGCGAGTTTTAGCCGCTAAAGACGACCTGGTTTCGGTGGCTGATGACGGCGTGCGCGTGAATGGCGAGCTGCTGCCGTTGAGTGCGCCGCGTCCGGTTGATGGTGCCGGCCGGGAAATGCCTCGATACCAAGCAAGCGAATACACCCTTGGGGCCTCGGAGCTGCTGCTTATGTCAGACGTAAGCGGCACGTCCTTCGACGGCCGATATTACGGCCCGGTTCACCGGGCGCAAGTTCAGACCGTGATTCGTCCGGTTGTTACCTGGTAGGGGAGGGATATACCCATGAGACTTTTTATTGCAGAGAAGCCATCGGTGGCAAAAGCCATAGCGGCCGAGCTGGGAACCACTGGCAAGGGGGATGGATACATTGAGTGCGGTTCGGACAAGGTAACGTGGTGCTTCGGTCACATGCTGGAGCAGGCCGACCCCGACGAATACACCCCTGATGACGTTCCGCGTGGGCAAAGTGGCCGCAAGGTATGGCGAGTCGATGAGCTGCCGATCATCCCTGATGCCTGGATTCTCAAGCCCAAGGATGACGCCAAGAAACAACTCAACATCATTGGGAAGCTGCTCAAAGAATCCAGCGAAGTCGTGAATGCTGGCGATCCAGACCGGGAAGGCTGCCTGCTGGTTGATGAGGTTCTGGAGCATTTCCGCTACAGCAAGCCAGTTCGGCGTTTTTGGGTTTCTGCACAGGATTCCGTTTCTGTTCGTCGGGGCCTGGATGCCCTCAAGAACAACGCTGACTATCGGGGCTGGTCGGACGCTGCACGCGGACGGCAGCGGGCCGACTGGCTGATAGGCATGAACCTATCCAGGGCTTACACCCTGCGCGCCCAACGGGGCGGCTCTCGGGCACTGCTGACCGTGGGCCGAGTGCAAACGCCTACCCTCGCCCTGGTAGTCGGCCGTGATAAGGACATTGAGGGGTTCAAGCCGGTGCCCTATCACACGATCCGAGCTGAAATTCAGCATGCCGGCGGTTCCTTCATGGCTGGATGGAAGGCAAAGGAGGATCAAGCGGGCCTCGATCCTGAAGGCCGTCTTGTTGATACCGCTGTCGCCAATGCCATTGTGGAGAAAGTCACAGGCAAGGCCGGCGAGCTGGCCGAGTACAAGCAAGAAGCCAAGAAGCAGAATCAACCGCTGGCGTTCGCCCTGTCAGACATTACCGCCTTGGCCTCTTCACGCTTCGGATACAGCGCCGAGGACGTGCTGAATGCCTGTCAATCGCTCTATGAAACGCACAAGCTGACCTCTTACCCGCGAACCGACTGCGCCTATCTCCCGGAGTCCCAACACGCGGACGCGCCCCGCGTCCTGGAAGCTGTCCGCCAGGTGAATCCCGAGCTGGCCGCGATCATCGACGGCGGCGATCCGCGCATCAAATCCCCGACCTGGAACGACAAGAAGATAACGGCTCACCACGGAATCATTCCGACCATGCACAAAGGCAGCACGGCCGGCTTGAACGATAAGGAGCGCAACATTTACGGCCTGATTGTTCGGGCATACATCGCGCAGTTCTACCCGGTGCATGAATACATGCACACCACTGTTGCGGCGAACATTGAGGGCGAAACCTTCGCGGCGAGCGGCAAGGTTGTTACCAAGAACGGCTGGCGTGACGTGTACGAAACGGCCGACGAGGACGACGAGAAGGACGCGGAAGAAGGGGGCAACCAACGCTTGCCGGCCATGAAGCGGAATGATTCCGTGACTTGCGCGCAAGCCACCAGGAAGGACGCCAAGACGAAGCCGCCGGCCCGGTTCACCGAAGGCACGCTTATTCGCGCAATGGAGAACATTCACAAATATGTGACTGACTCGGAGCACAAGAAGCTGCTGCGCGACGGCGACGGCATCGGCACTTCTGCAACCCGCGCTTCCATCATTTCCGAACTGAAACGCCGCGAGTTCCTGGAGGTGAAGGGCAAGCACATTGTTAGCACGACGCTGGGCCGCAGCATGATTGCCGCCCTGCCCGAAGTTGTGAAAAGCCCGGTTCTCACCGCGCTTTATGAACGCATGTTGAAAAGCATCGAGCAGGGTAGCGCCGAGCTGGGAGCCTTCATTGCGAAGCAAGAGGCTTTCATTCGTGACCAGGTGGCGAAGGCCAACGATGGAGCCGTGAGCATTGCCGGCGGCAAAGAGGCAACCCCTGTTTCCAGTCTGCACAAGTGCATGGCCTGCGGTGCTGGCTTGTCCCGCCGGCCGAGCAAGAAGAAAGGTCATTTCTGGTGGGGTTGCAGCAATTACCCGACCTGCAAACAGACTTATCCCGACATCAAGGGGCGGCCCGACTACAGCAAGGGCCGTAACGAACCCGCATCCGAGTAAACCGAGTTTTTCCAACAAGGAGCTATGACCATGAGCAACGAAACCATGAACCACGAAACCAACGACAACATGGCCGACCTGGTGCCGGCTGGCGATGCGATCAGCGATAAGCTGGCCGACGCGCTGACGCCGGGCTATCAAGCCGAGTTCGACCCGGACGAGGCCGAGCGGGCAGGGGCCTTCATCGAGGACGCATTGACCGAGCAAGACGCCGCCGAGAGCGGCGACGACTTGGCCGACCTGGACGCGGCACTTGAACCCGCGTTCCTGGACGATGACGGCCCGAGCAACGACTTGCCGCCCGTCCCGACCACAACCAATGCGCGGGAGCTGTACGGGCTGCGTGACGGTGAAACGGTCGCGGACGCCATTGCGCGGCGCGATCAATCCGCTGAGGGCTAAGGTATGGCCCTGACCAAGAACGAGGCTCAAGACCTGACACGGCGCTTTGTGCGCGACTATCCGGGGGCGTTGGCGCTGGCTTACAGGTTCCGCCAGAACACGGCGGAGCTGTATGGCAGCCGCGCCGATGAAGTACCGGCGAACATGAAAGGTGGATACGTTCCGAAGGAAACGACCCATAACGGCCGTACCTACCAGGGGCGCATCGACATTCCCCTGGAGAACTTGCGCGATCCCCGCGATTTGCTGGTGACATTGCGGCACGAAGTTCTTGGTCATTACGGGGCTAACACCTTCGCACCCGACGACAAGCGTGCATTGCTGGATGGTTTGGTTGCCGCTCGCAACGAGCCGGGCATCAAGCCACTTTGGGAAAGCATCGACCGCCGCTATAGCGACCGCTCGCTGGACGTTCGCGCCGAGGAAGTCTTTGCCCTGCACTGCGAAGGCGTGGCCCCGATCCACCATGTCAACGATGCCCAGGCCGCCGAGCGTGGCCGGCAATCATTCCTGGAAACCTGCATCGACCGCACCCGCCCCATGCAGGCCGCCGACCTGAACAGCATTGCTTGCATGGTCGCGCAAGGCTTGCACGACCGAACCCGGACGCAGCAGACGTTTCCGCAGATCAACGAGCTACAACGAAGGGACGAAACAATGGAGCCAAAAAAACCGTTTCATGAAGTAGTGGCCGAAAAGCTGATTGAACAGCTCAAGGCTGGCACTGCACCGTGGCAAAAGCCCTGGAATCCGGGCGAGCCGAATGCTTACCTGCCAATGAACCCGACTACAGGCAAGCGTTACAAGGGTATCAACGCCATTCACTTGATGGCCCAGGGGCGCAGTGATGCGCGCTGGATGACCTACAAGCAGGCGGCGGGCGTAGGTGCCCAGGTACGCAAGGGCGAGAAGGGAACTCCCGTTCAATACTGGAAGTTCAGCGAAGAGCAAACAAAGCTCGATGAGCAGGGCAAGCCGGTACTGGATGGAGAAGGGAAGCCCGTCAAGGAAAACGTCATGCTGGAGCGGCCGCGAGTGTTCTTCGCAACCGTGTTCAACGCCGAACAGATCGACGGTTTGCCACCGATCCAGCAAAAGACAGAACAGCAGTGGGACGCCGTGGAGCGAGCCGAGCACATCCTGAACGCATCGGGAGCAAAGATTACCCACGCGGCCGGCGACCGTGCTTTCTACCGGCCTTCGACCGATAGCATCACCATGCCGGAGCGCGGTCAGTTCGAGTCGGCAGACCGTTACTATGCAACGGCTCTTCATGAGCTGGGCCATTGGACGGGCCACCCCTCACGGCTCGACCGTGACCTGTCACATCCATTTGGATCAGAAGGGTACGCCAAGGAGGAATTGCGCGCTGAAATCGCGTCGATGATCTTGGGCGATGAGCTGGGCATCGGCCACGATCCGGGTCAGCACGTCGCCTATGTCGGCTCCTGGATCAAAGCCTTGCAGGATGATCCCCTGGAGGTTTTCCGGGCGTCAGCGGATGCAGAGAAAATCCACGACTATGTGCTGGCCTTCGAGCAGAAGCAGGTTCAGGAACAAACCCAACAGCAGACCCAGCAGCCGGAAGCCTTCATTGACAGCATCGGCATGCTGCGCCGCTGGGATACCGCCGACCCCATGCCTGGAGACTGGCAGGGTATCGCAAAGAGCACGACAGACACGTTTTTCTATGTCGGCCGTGAGGGCGAAGAGCGGACATTCACCGCTTTGAAGGCTGAAAACTTCGAGCAGGCCAAACAGGAAGCCGCCATTGTCGAGGCGCTGGCCGTAGACATTCGGGAAGTCCTCAACAACCCGGACGTGACTTTCAGCCACTTCGAGGCATACCAGGGCGACACCCTGGAGCAAGCCTTGCGGGATCGAGGGCTTACTACCGTGGGCAGTGTCACCGGGCATGACCCCGGCAGCTTTTCAGAAACGGCGTGGACACGTCTTTCCCCGGTTTTTGGGATCACTCCCGATCATGAGGATATGGGCAATCCGTACCTGGAGCGCAAAGGGCTGGCACAAGAGTTCATGTTAAAGGCCGAGCAGCTTCACCAGGCCCTTCAACAAGGACAGGAGGCAAGCATGCAGCTCCCCGAACAACAAGCCGCCGAACAGCTCCCGGCCGTGGCCGAGGCGTGGACACTTGGACACCTTGAGCGGGGCACCTTGGCCCGCGCCCTGGATGGTGCGAGCCAGGATCAAATCGAGAAGGTTTCGGCCGTCCTTGGTGCAATGCAGCCCCTCAACACGCAAAACGACTTCTGGACACGGCACGAATTGCCCCAGGACGTGGATGCGCTGGAAAGCAAGCTGCAACAGGCTGGCGACTTCCTGGAGCGGCGCGGCCTCGATGCGGCTGTAGCTGAGGCCCGAACCACTGGCGATTACGAGAGCATGGACAAGGCGGCCATCGAGGCGCTTGGCTTCACCTTGCCCCACGACTGGAACGGCAACGTCCAGGTGCAAGGCAATGTCACCGTCATGATTGACGGGAAAGAGCACGTCGAGCCTGCCGCCGCCCTTGGCGTTGAACCTACCTTTTGGGGTGTATATGCGCAGCTTGAGGACGGCCGGCATGACTGGTTGGCTGACTTCAACACTCAAGAGCAAGCCGAAGAGCTGGCCGAACGGCTGGGTATCATCGACGCCAATTCCGAGAAGAACGAACACGAGAAGGCCGCCAAGCTGGCTCGCGTCCAGGAAGAGCGCGTGCGGCGTGATCCAAGCAGCACGGACGAGGATATTTCAGCAGCTAAAGAGGCACGCAAGGCGGCCGAGGCAACGGCCATGCTGGCCGAGTCCGAAACACAGCGCCGGAATGCGGAGAGGGAGCGAGACGAGCGCGACCGGCAGCAGGCGGCACAGCAGCAAAAATCCGAGCGCACTTATATCAATGTTCCTTACCGCGAAAAGAACGAGGCGAAGGAGCTGGGGGCGCGTTGGGATCGTCAGCAACAGTCCTGGTATGTACCGGGCAGCCTAGATGCAGGCCCGTTTGCGAAATGGGTTCAGGGGGCCGCTACAGCGGCCACAGAGGGACGCCAGGAGGAACAGAAGGGGCAGCAGCAGAGCGAGGCGCAATCGGCCCAGCAGCGCACCTATCTGGCCGTTCCGTATGGCGAGCGGGGCGCAGCTAAGGCGGCCGGCGCCATGTGGGACAAGGCGGCCAAGTCCTGGTATGCAGGCCCCAAAGCCGACATGGAACGACTGCAACGCTGGATGCCCGATAACGTGCGCTCAGAGCAAGGCCCGGCCATGTCGCCGCGTGAAGAGTTTGCCGAGGCGTTGCGCTCCATCGGATGCGTTGTCAGTGGCGAGCATCCCATCATGGACGGCAAGAAGCACCGGATCGGTGTCGAGGGCGACAAGAAGGGCGAAAAGGCGGGGTTCTATGTTGGGCACCTGGACGGCCACCCAGCCGGCTACATCAAGAACAATCGCACTGGCATTGATATGAAATGGAAGTCCAAAGGCTACGCGCTTGATCCGGCCGAGAAGGCGAAGCTCCAGGCCGAAGCCGCCGCGAAACTGGCCGAGCGGGCAGCAGAGCAAGAGCGAGTCCAGGAGGCAACCGCGCAGCGTGTCACGCGGCAAACCAGCGGGCTTAAAGCCATCGAGCAGCCGACGCCATACCTGAATGCCAAGGGTATCCAGGTACACGATGGCGTCCTGACCGACAAGGAAGGACAGAAAACCTATATCCCGGCGTTCGATGCCGGCGGCAAGCAGTGGACTATGCAGTACATCCAGGAGGACGGCACCAAGCGGTTCGCCAAGGACTCCCGCAAAGAAGGATGCTTCCACCCGGTCGGGGGTATGGATGCGGTGGCGGCCGCGCCGGCCTTGATCGTGGCGGAGGGTTACGCGACTGCCGCACAGGTAGCCGAGGCCGCCGGCCAGGCCACCATTGCCGCGTTCGACAGCGGCAACCTGGAGGCGGTGGCGAAAGCACTGCATGAGAAGTTCCCTGATAAGCCCGTCATCATTGCGGGGGATGATGACCGACACCTGGAGCTAACGCAGGGCGTGAACCCTGGACGCAGCAAGGCCGAGGCGGCAGCGAAGGCCGTGGGAGGCAAGGCGCTGTTCCCGATCTTCGCGCCTGGTGAAAACACCTACCCGGCCGACTTGCCGCCGATCACTCCCCAGGTGTTCCGCGAGCATGAGCGGGCACAGCAGCGCCTCGATGCCGCCGAGGCTGGCAAGGTGCAACTCACCGAGAAAGAGGCCGCAGACCTCAAGCGCGCCTTGCTCAGTACCGAGCAGCTTGGAGGACTGGCCGGCATGAAGGCGCACACCGACTTCAACGATCTTGCCACCCGTAGCAGCTTGGGCCGTGAAGCGGTGAATCGCCAGGTATCGGCGGCCGTCGCTCAGGCAGTGCAAGCAGCGGAGAGGAAGGCAGAGCAGAAGCAAGAGCGCGTGGAGAAACAGGAACATAAACAGGAGCAGAAGCAGCGGCGTGGTGCCCGTGTGGGCTAACTAATCCAGGGCGTTAGAACCGCCTCGATGCCGAGGCGGTTTTTAAAAGCATGAACGCAGGTATTGAGTATGAGTAAACGGAAATATCTAACGAAAGCGGAGTGTGCGGAAAAAGGTTGGTTCAATAAAGTTGACTTAAAACTGGAGCGTTTGAAACCAGCACCAGGTCAGCTTCCTATTGAATCTTATTGGCAAGGCCAGGGTTTTGTTGATGTGTACGACAAGGCGCAGTGTGTCGCTATGCGCCCCTATCGCAAGCCAACGCCAAAGCAGATGGCAGCACTGGAACGCGGCCGCGATCTACTAGGCACCCATGAATGCGAAAGCGAGGGCTGCAAGAATCGCGTTTATACATGGGAAGACGAGCGCATTTGCCATCAGTGCGTTAACGAATCACATAAGCGAAGCAAGCAAGCGATGAAAGAAGGGGTTGTGTTAGACACAGAAACAACCGGGTTGGATGGTGTTGCACAGGTAATTGAAATCGCAATAGTTGACTGGAACGGTAAAACCCTTATTAACCAACGCATACGGCCAACTGTGGCAATTAGTGTCGATGCCCAAAGGGTACACGGAATTAGTATGGATGACCTTGCCGACTGCCCTGCATGGACAGACATTGCTCCAGAGGTACGGCGTGTGTTGGAGGGACGCCCTGTGGTGATATACAACGCCAGTTATGACCAGCGGATGCTGTATCAGACAGCAAAATCTACTGCGGGCTTGGATGATTTGGATTGGATCATCAACCTAGATACACATTGCGCGATGACTATGGCGGCCCGCGAGTACGGCGCAACCAATAAGTACGGCACCATTAGCCTAGCCAACGCGGTGATTCAGGCCGGTATCGAGTGGCAAGGCGCGGCGCATAGTGCATTAGGGGATGCTCTTACCACCTTGGCGTTAGCTCGAAAAATGGTAGGTGCGGAATTAGTGAAATAGATTATTGCTCGCGCTCCCCGGCTGGGACGTGTCGGTATAGTGTGGCTATGGACACCCCTAATGAACTGGCTACGTCCTTCGGCGGTGTGCCGGCATCGAGCAGCTTGCGCGCTGATTCCAGCTTTGCCGGCGTCATCGCCCTTTTCCTGCCCCCTACCCTGCCAGCTCGCCTTGCGGCTTCCAGGCCGGCCCTGGTGCGCTCTAGGATCAATTCCCGCTCCATCACGGCCAGCGCGGCCATGACATGAAAAAAGAACCGGCCGGCGGCCGTTTTGGTGTCGATGCCATCGGTCAGCGATCGGAGATCCACTTTCCGGGCTTCCAGGTCTGCGGCGAGATCCACAAGCCCTTTCATCGAGCGGCCGAGCCTGTCCAGCTTCCAGACCACCAGGCTATCGCCTTCGCGTGCGTAAGCCAGGGCTTCGGCCAGGCCGTCCCGGTTGGCCTTGGTGCCGCTGGCCTTGTCAGTGAACACCTTTTCGCATCCGGCGGCCGTCAGGGCGTCGAGCTGCAAGCTCAAGTCCTGGTCGGCGGTCGATACCCTTGCATAGCCGATAAGCATGCACTCCCCCCCTTCTGTTGCTTCTCAAAACTCATGAAACCGAGTGTATTTGATAAGCCTGTTTTGAGACAGGTTATTGAGAACAAAAAGCCCGCTTGAAAGCGGGCCGTGTCGTTCGGTCGGTGCGTTGCTCACAAACGACCGTTATTGAGAGTCCTTCGGTGTTGGGAGTAAGTCCCGCGCAACTCGACTACCGGCCGCAACGAAGATGAATGCCACGATCAGCGCGATAGTGCCGTCAACCGGGTATTCCGCTGCGTCGATATAACCTTGCCTTGCCCCGACGAAGGTTATAACGAGCGTTGCAAAGATGGTGAGACAAGCCAGAGCGAAGGAGACTCGATAGATGCGCGTCAGAGTTTTCTTGATTGCTGGAATGTTCATCGTCACCCCGGTTGTTAGAACGTGGCATCTTTCAAGGCAATGGAGCAGCCTTGATAGTCATAAGTCACGTCAGTAACTACGCCTGAAACTCGGGCGACTTTGCCGGTGCGAAGGTGGGTGACTTGCTGGCTTTTTTCCGTGCCGGCATGAATTGCCACGTCTCCAGCTTTCATGAATACCCGGTAGCGGGGTTGGAAGCCCTCAGTAACCGAGCGCACTTCGCCGCTGGCCGACAGGCCCTTGTTTACATAGAGTTCATTGGCCCGCACCTTGTTGTCCTTGGCGACTTGGCAAATTCGCGGCAGTGCTTCGGTAATCATTACCGGAGCAGTTACTTCCTGCATGTCTTGCGCAATTTGATCCAGGGCGGCGCAGCCTGTTAGAGCGACAAGGCCGGCGGCTGTAAGAGCTTTACCTAGTAGTTTCATGTTGACCTCGAACTTTGTGTTGGGTTGGGTGCCTTCCAGTCGTTTGCTTGCATCTTTCGCCAGCCAGGCCGGGATATGACCGCCCTTCTGTTTGGATACGATGGACAGCAGTTCTTTCGTTTCACTCAGCATGTATTACCCCCTTCTCGGTTTTGGTTACAGCGCGCAATGCGCCTTGGTACGGATTTCATCGGCCCACGGCAGCAGGCCGGCAAAGGTAGGTGGCAAGGGCGTCTCGGCTGCATGCTGTATCCAGCAGCTCGTTGCGTGTGCAGCGTCACCATTGCCGCGCTTCTCCACCAGGTCGGCCACTAGATCACCGGCACCGGCTTCTGTCATACGCCAGAAGCCCACGGCAAACACGTCTGCCAGGGCTTCCCGCCACCGTTGTGTTGGAAGCCGCGTAGCCGCTTCAAGATGGCCTTCAAGATCGACCACTTCCCCGGCTTCGCTGGGGGCAATCGACCGCGTTCCGATTTCTCTGCCAGTAAAGGCCGGCATGTCTCGGGACACGTCGAGGCAGTGCGCAAGCTCATGCACCATGACCCCTTTTACCCAAGAGTTAGGATCGTCCCCGTTGAACCCACGAAGGACGTTCGCCCGGTTCAAGGTCAGCTCGCAGTAACCAGGCCCCACGGACATAAACGCCGCGCCGGCATGCGGCAGCGCGACGGAGCTGGTTGCCCAGCCCGAGACGGCAGACGCCAGGACAACATGCACGCCGTAATGCTCCAGAGCGAAGGACTTGATGAAGGGGAACCCTTCCGGGTCGGTCATGAAGGCTTCGCGGGCCGAGGTGTAGCGTTCGGCCGAAGTGCGCTCCAGGGCAACCCCGGCAAGCAGGGCCACCAGATAAGTCAGGATCGGCACAAGGAGGACGGAAAGGACAATGCCGGCGCGGCGCTCGAACGGCCGCTTGGCATCCTTGACCCACGGTTGCCGAGCGGCCCACAGGCCGGCCGCGACCGCCAAGGCCAGCCACAGGCCGACCAGTAAAAGCCAATCATGGCCGATAGCACGGCTGGAAAGAGCGACAAACGACACCAGAGCAATCCAGGCCAGCGGCCGCAGCACGTCGAAGATACCGCTAAGGCGGTTTGCTTTCGTCATGTGCTTTAGCCGCTAAATCCCCAAGGGGACTTTTCCGCATCGTCTGCGAGTATCTCGGACAAAAATTGCCTGTCGATCCTGTCCTGGTTGTCGATGAACATCAAAGGGTGTTCGTCCTGGTCGCAAAGCTGTTCCAGCGCCATTTCCTCGGCCTTCTCTTGCGGTGCAGAGAGCAAGGGGCCGTCCATTACAAAAACAGGATCAAGAAGGTCGTCGGGAAAATCCGGGGCGGCTGTAACAAGCCAAATTCGATCCGGGTCGGTGAAGGGTGCCCAATCGCCCGGCTCAAGGTTGGTTGGAACGATGGAAACCTTCACCTGGTTGCGATCCCAGGCCAAGGCAGCTTTGTTCAGGGCCGCAGGATCGTCCGAAAACAGGGCCTCACCAGGAACAATCCCAAGGGTCTTGTGATGTTCCCGGTAGAAGGTCGAGCAAATAACGCTGTATCGCGGGGCGTCGCTTTGTGTAGCGAACGCGGCGAACTCATGCCTGGAGTTAAACCTAATCCGGCTAATGGCCGGCGTTGTTGTTGCTGTCATGTTTCCCCCTTGCATGGATTTAGAAGCGCGGGACGTAGAACACTTCAATGTCCACGCGCTGGTTCATGTACCGGCCTTCCGGCGTTGAGTTGTCGGCAATGAAATCGGCCGCCGAGACGTAATTAATCATGATCTTCAAAGGCGAAACGCCGCGAGCGATAAGCCAGGAGCGGGCCGAGGCGGCGCGAGCCAGGGCAAGGGATTCATCCCTTGCGCTGGGCCGCAGCGTGCTTGTCCGGCCGCTGATGATGACCATAGCCGCGTCCCGAACGTCCCCCAGGGCGGCGACCTGCCCCGGCGAAGGCTGGAATGTCGAGCTGCTATCGGGAAACGAAACGTGAAGGGTTGTTGAGACAGGATGACCATAGCCGGCGCTCTGATAGTGCGGCTGCGCGGCCGAGACGGCCGGCAGGATCAGGGACGCCAGAAAGAGGGTCAGGGCGAGGGTTTTGCGCATGGGTAAGACTCCGATCAAAAGATTGGTTTGTTCATTTTTCTGTTCATTAAAATCCTAAAAAATCCGGGTCACATTCTCTTCTGAAAGTTACTTTTCCTGGGCGCTTGGCAATTACATTCCCGATGAAGGATTCGGTGCCGTTAATTTCTATTTTGTGTTTTGTAATTTCCTCAATATTCATGATTACCCCTGTTTCTAAAGTCAGAGATGTTCCTAGTCCAAATGCTTCACAGGTTGCGGATAATTCGAGTCGGTTCCCGTGAAGTATCTGCCAGCGTTGTTGTTTCAAAGCGAACTTGTCTGGGCAATTGATTACAGGAATCCTGGCTAATTTGTTTTCGTAAAGCTCAATGGTTGTACTAGCTTTTCCATCGCACGAATACCAACGCCCAGTTATGTTTATGCTTTCTGGTTCTAGATTGGCATCACACCCAGTAGCGACAAGAAATATAGCGAATAGGCTTAATTTTTTAAGCATTTTTGGCCCTTAAAAGAACAAGTATCCAGCGTTGCTCATGGGGATGCGGATCAGCCAGAGCGCGGCCAGGTGTGCAGGGTAAAAGGCATAAAAGGCCCACTTGAGGCGGGGCACTCGCAGATCGAGGCGCGAGGCGGCGACGATCAGGGGCAAGGCGGCCAAGGCCCAGCCGTTGCCGTTGGGAATCCACAGAGAAGCGCAGGCGAGAACAACAGCCGCCGCGCTGGCCCATGAAGGGCGCTTGAAGAGCCACCAGGAGGCCAGCCCGAGGGCGACGGCCATCCACCAAAATTCAACCAGGGCACCGCCAATCAGGATCAGGACGGCAGCCAGCCAGAAGCTCGTTGCCCCGCCCTTCTCTACCAGGTACAGCGCGCCGGTAATCAGTAGCAGCGTGAACAGCACATTGAGAGGCCACCACCCGCCGGCCAGGCCGCCCAGGGCAACGAATGGCACAGTGGCAATGATCCCGATAACTGCCAGGCGAAACATCGTGCGGCCGTGTGCCCCGCGCTCGAAGGCACCGGGCCGCGCCAGGTTGTACGCCAGGAGGATGACGAAGATCGGCAGGCAGAGCCGGCCGACCTCAAAGGCTATCGGAAGCGTGGCGTTGAACAGGTACTTGTTGACATGATCGACAGTCATCAAGACCAGTGCGACCCATTTCAGGGCCTCTACCGAGCCATCGGCAAGGTGCGGGGCCTTCATTGTCCGCTGCCCTCGCCTTCGGTTCGGAATGAAATGCGGCGCGGTACATACCCGGTCAGGGTGGCCCCTTGGGCCGGCGCTGCCCGTTCCTGTACTGGCTGCGCTGCCCGAGCTTGAACCGGCTGCGCTGGCCGCTGGGCCGTGGTTGCAGGCTGGCCGCCCTCTTCCAGAACGTCCCGCGTAACGAAATGCTCATCAAGCCAGGCGGCCCACTTTCCGGCCTTCTGCATTAGGTCGGCGCGATAAATCGCGTTGAACCTTGGCGTCCTGGAGTGGTAGTTAGCCGCTCGCGTCCAAATGTCGCCACTGTCATTGAGAATATGGCCGCGCAGTCTCCAGGCGGCCAGGTCATAGGAGTAGCAACCGGCGGCAGCAACATCGTCCGCCGTGATGCCGTAACGGGCCAAATCACCAAGATAGGCCGTGTTGAACTGCATCGGGCCAACGTCATGCGTGCCGTTAGTGTTGCGCACCCACTGCCCCGGCTTGCCCCCCTCTTTTTCAGCGACGGCCAAGACGATGTTCGCGGGAATTTCATACTTCACGGCGGCAGAAATCGAGCACACAACGCGCTCTTGCTCCATCGGCGGAAGATCGACTATGAACGGCAGCATGACATTGACCCCCTCGCTCAGTTGCCCCACCAGGACGAGCGACGGCGCTCTTCGTCCTCGCGGCGGATGCGTTCGTTGTACTCAGCTAGGGCGCGGTCATAGTCGCGGGCTTCCACCCAATAGCCGCCACGTTCCGGCGTACCGACATAACGTGCCAAGGTGCCGCTACTGTTGAAGTCAGTGTAGGAATGGCTTGTATAGATCGAGCAGTAATCCGGCATGCGGTTGCTGATATACATATAGCCGTCATCCCAACCTGACCAACTACGCAAGGTGGAATTGAGGGAGGCTGCATCACAGCGACCAGCGCCGCGAGAAATAGCCGAAACCAGCGACCGCATTTCCGGTGTTTGGCTAGATACAGGGCACAGGTTCAGGAAGTTGAGACGGGCTTTAATGGTGTCCGAAAACTTCTTCTTCTTGATGCCAAAGTAACGATTCAGCGAAGGGCTGCATTCGCTTGGGCGAGTTCCCGAGGACAGGCAAAGCACAGCCTCGCAGGCCAGGCGGGTGTCGCCTGACAGAACTTCTTGCGCGCTGGCTGTTCCGACCGAGGCCCCCAGCGCCGCCACGAGGGCGGCAGTTGAAAACAGTTTTTTCATGGTCATTTCTCCTTGTTGAGCGTTAAGCAGATTTGTTGCCGTTATCGCGGTTAACGAAAGCCGCGACTTCGGACTGGGCATCGTCATCCCCGCCAAGGCTATTGCCGGCGAAAGTCGGGCCGTCCTGCTGCTGGGGGGTCTCGATGTTTGTTTCGGTTGAGCTGTCGCCCTGTCCTTTGATAGCAGCAGCGACTTTGCCGGGAGCGGTGTCTGCAATGCGATCCATTGCAGATTCTTTAATGCTTGCGGCCTTGCTCATGGCAACGTCAGCGGTTCCTTTGGCGAGGTTTGCGCCGGCATCCGCCGCGATCTTTCCGGCCTTTGCCGCTGCCGCCAGGAACCCGCCGCTTTGGCCGGCGCTGGACTGCTGACCGCCCTGCCCGGCTTGAGCCGTGGCGCTGTTGTCTGCCTTCTGGCTGTCGTCCTTGGCTTGGTTGGAGCTGCTGGAGCCACTTCCGACCTCGCCCTTGGCGTCCCCACCTTCATTGCCGCTGCTCATGCTAGATGCGCTGCTGGAGCCGCTGGAGCTGCCGTTAAAGCCGGCTGCTTGAGCAAACGGAGTGCTGCCTGTGCCGCTGTCGCTGCCGGAGCTGGAGCTACCGCCACCGCCGCCGCTACCACCTCCGTCGCCATCACCACCACCCCCGCCCCACATGCTAGTGAGCACGTCCGAACCGCTGGCGACGTTATCGCTAGCTTTCGAGAATGCAGCCATTACGGCTTGAGCACCGCCGGCTGCATTCGCAGCGCCGGCCGCGATCATGGCACCGCCTGTTGCGGCTGCTGCTGCTGCCATGCCCGCAGCACCTACGGCCGCGCCTGCACCGAATTGACCAATGCCGGCACCGCCGACACTTGCACCTGTAATGATGCCGGCAACCAGGGCGGGCACCTTGTTGACCAGGGCAAGGAGAATCACGCAGACAATCAGCATTACGCCCATTTCTTTCAGGCTGATGCCGCTGCTCATGCGGGAGTAATAGTCGTCCAGGAATGTCTTGCCGATGCCGATCAGGAACACCATCGTCATGAGCTGGGCGGCGAGGCCGAGGACGGTCTTGTAGTAGTTAATCGCCATGTCCGAAGTCCAGCGCGATCCACCGAAGCCCAAAAAGAAGATGCCGCCATAGGCGAGCACCCACGCGGACGCCAGGAGAAGCAGCATATTCACGCCGATAATGGCTAGAACCAGCAAAATTGCCACGGCCATGAGGATGCCCGCCAAGCTGTCACCAGGCGACCAAACTGAGGACTGATCGACCACGTTGTAGAAGATGGCAAAGCCAATATCCACGATGCCGGAAGGCGACAGAGCTGATCCCAGCCCGGTAGCGTTGCCCGCCACCTGCCGCAAGCCGTTGAAGATCGAGGTGGCGAACGCAGGCGCGTTGATAAGCAACCACCAGAAGAAGCCGACAAAGATGGTGAAGCGGACGAACTCCGCGAAAAACTCGCCAATGTCAGCTTTACGCAAGGCCATCATCCCGAATGTCCATACCATCGAGATAACAACCAGCGTCCAGAACAACCAGGTGGCGGCCGAAGTGACGACTCCGGCCCAGCCGCTGGCCGCAGTGTTGTAGCGGTTCAGAACATCATCAAAAAGGCCCGAGCTGTTCATGGCTCCCGCGCTGGCGTCTAACGAGAAGAACGCCAAGCACAGGAACAGCGGAACGGCGGATTTCAAACTGGCTGGCATTCTCATCAGTCAGTACCTCACCAAGTCTTTTGTTCGCTGGGCTGGAAACTGCCGCGCCGAAGGCATTGCGATGAAAATTCCTGTTGCGCCCCTTTCGCCAGCTTGGCGATGTTTTCCGGGCGGCAGTTCTCTTCATTCACTTCGGGCAGTACCGGCGGCTTGTCGCAACCAGCAAGCAGGGCCGCCGCAAGGGCGGTTCCTGCGAGGGATAGTTTCTTGAAAGCAGTCATTCCGGCCTCCTTACCAGTTGCGGGCCGGGCTGGCCTGGTATTCGCCACGTCGCAGTTGCTCGGAGGCGGCCTGTTCGACGGCTTCACGGTCAGCTTGGGCCTGCATGCGCGTTGCTACTGCGTTTTGTTGTGCGATCAACAGGCCGCGAATCTGCAAAAGCTGATTCGCCTGCTGGCTGGCAAGTTGGTTGGCGTAACCGAGCGCCTGCATTTGACCGTCTGCGCTTTGGGCGCGAGATTGGAGTTGTTCCAGGGTTCGCGCATCGGATTGCATGGCGTCCTGCTGCTGATCCAGGCCACGGAACAAAGCATCATTTGCTTTTTTCTGGCTTTCACTCGCCAGGCGGCGGTTTTCGTTCATTGCCGCCCATTCGGCAGCCGTGCAGCCACCGGAGCCGTTAAAGCATGGCGAGCCACGGTAATAAGCCACGTCCTGGAATTTGCCCAGGTAGGCGTCAATGCTGCCGAGCTGTCGCTTGTAATAGTCCAGCGTGTCGATTGAGGCACGGAGGTTGTTCATCGTGCGGGTGGCTTGATCCCAGATATACGCGGCCGGGGCCATCGTGTTCTGGAGCTGGTTTTCATACTGCTGGAGCTGGGTTTGGTATTGCTCAATTTGCTTGAGCGTCTGCGCCACCGATTCAATGGCGGTCATTACGTTTTGCGTCAGGTTGCCAGCGTCGATGACAGGGATGCCGGCGTGAACCGGCACCGTGGTCACGCCCATTCCCAGGGCGACGACGAGAGCAACTTTAGCGGCTAAAAACTTCGGCTTCATGGGCTTCTCCTTGTTGGTTAGTAATCGAATGCCTGGTAGGGCTTCGAGAAAGTCATATCTTTGGTAACGATGACGTTGAACCGATACCCCGGACGAATTTCAATCGTCGGAGCAATGTTCATGTTTTTGGCGATCAACTGAGCCGTCACTTGGCCGAGTTGCTGCCCAAGGGCTTCGCTCAGTGCATCGCTTGCGCGCTGTTGGTCGCCGTTGCTGCCGCCGTTGTCTTGGCTCAGGGTGATACCCGCAGTTACGCCCGACATGAGGAACGCAGACGCGAATAGCCGGAAGTAATGGTTGTTCACCCTATCCTTGAAGCCGGCATAGCCTGCGCTATCGCTGCCAGGCATGGCCCCAATGTCCATTGCCTTTCCGTCCGGGAACACGATTCGTTGCCACGCCACCAGGACGCGAGATTGACCATAGGCAACGTCGCTGGAGTACGAACCCACAAGGCGAGAGCCTTGCGGAATCAGCAAATGCCGGCCGGTAGCCGTGTCAAAGACGTTCTGTGACACTTGCGCCATGATCTGTCCCGGTAGGTCGGAATTGATACCGGAAATCAGAGTTGCCGGAACGACAAAGCCGGCCCGCAGCTCATAGGGAGAGCGCGGCGCTTCGGGTTGCGAATCCAGCCGCCAACGGTCGCCTTCGCCGCTTTGGAATTGCGCAATGCTGTTCGGGTTGCCGCCACTGGTTTGCAGCAGTTGCGGAGCACCACCACCGATGCCGCCCGACTCACCCACGCCCATGCCCCGAATCTGCGCCAAGCGAGCCTGGTAGGCTGCTGTCGGATCATCGCGGCGTGCGTCATCAATCTGCTGACGCACGGCTGCGATTTGTTGCCGCAAATCGTCGCGGGACTGAGGCGCACCACCACCCAATGATGAGCCGGAGCTACGCGGGGCAACTGTTTGGACGCCGGTACGGGCGCGCACAGCCTCTTCGAGCATTTGCAGCTTTGCCATGCGGATGCGATCCGCTTCATCGTTACGCGCCGGTTGATCCAGGCCGCTAGGCGGTGCGGGCGGGGCGTTTAGATCATCCGGGCGAGCAATCAGGATTGGCTCTACTTCCGGGTTTGGTTCTGCTTCGGTTGGCATTTCTGGCGGTGCAAGTGCGTTCGCCGGTTCGATGATGCCGCCGGTCATGTCTCCAACAATTTCATTGGCAAACATCGACGTATTACCGGCCTTTTCAGCCGGGCCATCTGCCGGAGCGTTCTGCTTGGCAGCGCGATCCGCTGCGACCAACATCATCATGATGACGAACGCGACTAGGACGCCGCCCAGCAAGTACATGGGCACGTTGTTGACGCGCCGTACTCCTGTTTTCTTCGATACCTGACCTGGAGAGGTATCAGGTGCCATTTCTGTTGCTTCACTCATTCCAGTTACTCCTTACGCACCCAATAGCCAGCCGGTAGTAATTCGCCGTTCTGGTGCAGGTAGGGCCGGGTGAGGGATTGAGTACCGACTAGCAAAGTCAGGCGATACAGGTTGGAGTCTCCCGCGTTGTCCACCACATAGCGCAGTGGGTAGGTCTGCGACGGGCTGGGCACGCTAACAATCGGCTCCTCCCCTGCTGCCGGTGCTTCGTTTGTGTCGGTAGTCGCGGCGCTGGATTGTTTCGGTTCCAACTCCAGGACGGCATAGCCGCTGTTGCGCAGCCCCTTGACCAAGGACTGGCCGAAGGCGTCCGGGGTCGGCTGTTGTAATTCAAAGCGCGAGCGGGCCGGCGGGAACAGCTCAACAAGCTGGTTGACGGCTTCGGTGGCAAGCTGGGCCTGATTCACGCGAGCCGGTTCGGCCAGATAGTTGCCATAAGGTGAAGTGGTTGCGCAGCCACTCAATACGAGTGCCAGCAATGCAGCGGAAACGATCTTGCGCATGGTCAGTTCCCCCGAGTGATGGTTACGCGGTCTTGGTTTCCACCTACGCCCGCGATAAGAATGGCTTTGTCAAAGACGGTATCCACGATGTACCGCTCGCCTTGGATGCGGTAATTGACCATGACGGTTTCGGCTTCACGGAACAGGCCGCCGTCGCGGCGCACCACCAGGAGGGTCGGGGCCTCGGTTTGCGCCATAGCCCTTGGCATTTCGATGATGGTTTTCTGGCCGTCGTTGTAGACACGCACCGGCTTCCAGGACGCAGACCCGGACACGTCATAGTCAAAGGACAGGTTGCCCAGGTACTCGCCCGTTGTCGGGATCGTGCCTTGTTCGCGCTGCTGGGTTTCGCGGCGCTGAATGGAATCCCATTTCGCAAGCGCATCTTCCGGGTAAGTGAACGCCACGGAAGGCATGTATTCTGTCCGGTGCGAGCGCAAGCGCAGGTGATAGGTGCGGCGATTTGTGGTGACGATCAGGCTGGTTTCCAGGCCCACGTCCATCGGCTTGATGATGAGGTGCTGAACCTCATTCGCGCCGCTGCCGGTAATGGCTGGCTCGACCGTCCAGCGGGCGGTATCGCCCAGGTGGATCGAGTTCACCATTTCGCCGGCCTGCAAGGCCACGTCGCAGACCTGGAGCACCGCGCAAACGATGCTGGGTTGCTGCGCGCCGTAAAGGAAGTTCACCGTGCCGTTGCGGCCTGCAACGGGGCGCATGCCGGTTTGGTTGCCAGCGCTCCATTGCTTGGCAAGGTCGATGGCTGCCCGCTCTTGAGGCGTCAAGGTCGGGTTGCTGTTGTTGAAATACATATCGGCCAAGGGATCGGCTTGGGCCAGGGAGGGAACTGCCAGCACAGCGCCCAGGATCACAGCGGTAAGTTGCTTATTCATCGTTGATGACCTCGAAAATCATTGAAGGCGTGACCAGGAGAAGTCCCGCACATAAATACCCATCGGGTTCATGCGCAGTTGTTCATCCGTGGTCGAAGAACTTGGTTCGGCGGTGTACACAGTCACCAGGGCGCGCATCGTCACCGGCTGGCCCTTGAGCACACCTTGTCGGTCGCGTGTCGTTTCCACCCAATCCACTTGCCAGGTGTCAGCGGTCTGCGGCAGAACCGACTTGATTTCCGTGCTCACCATTTCTCTTGTTGCGCGGCGGAACGGGGTTGCATCTGCATCGCCGTTCAACCATTCATTCATCTTTGCGGTAGCCGGATCGTTAGGAGACAGCTTCGCGTAAATGCGGAACACAGCGCGGCGCTGCAAAGCCACGTCAGGGGAAACCATCCGCGCATCGGTGATGAACTCCGCGACAGAGGCATGCACTACGCGCTGATCGGCACGATCCGCGGCCGTGACTGGCCCGGCCGCGACCGACTGGCCGAGGGCGTCCACTTCGATGACGTAAGGGATGAATTTCGACTGGCTGCCGATATGAATCACCCCACCGACAGCAGCCAGGGAGATAAGCAGCGCAAGAATGCCGATTACCTGCCAGGTCTGCCGCTGGGAGACGACAGCGCCAACGTGTTCGTTCCAGGTGCGGCGGGCGGTCAGATAAGGGTTGTCGGACTCACCCTTACGGCGGCCGCCGGCCATCTTGTCGTTCGAGCGCCGAGGATCGCGAGGGTCTTTTTCGGCGGCGGGCTTCTTGAACATCAAGCCCTTGAGAGTGTCAGTGAAGCTCATGCAGCCTCCAGGTAGTCGTTAAGGTTCAGCCCGCGCCCGGCCAGCCATTCATTCACCCACTGATCGCCAAACTTGGCTTCCAGGTTCTTGATGATGGCGACGGATTCCTTGTCAGATGCACCAACGAAGGCCAGGGCAAGCGGCCCAAGGGCAAGGTCATAGAGGCGGCGGCCATTCTCGGAAACGTAGTAGTACTGCCGCTTCGGAATGGCGGTTGCCAGGATTTCGATTTGCCGCGCATTGAGGCCCATACGGCGATACAGGGCGGCCGTGTCCTCGTCGCGGGCATAGACGTTCGGGAGGAAAATCTTGGTCGCGGTCGATTCAACAATCACGTCCAGGATTCCCGAGTTGGCAGCGTCGGAGAGGCTTTGTGTTGCCATGAGCACGAGGCAGTTAGCCTTACGCAACACCTTGAGCCATTCCCTGATCTTGGCGCGGAAAGCCGGGTGGCCGAGCATCAACCACGCTTCATCCAGGATGATGACGGAGGGCTGGCCTTTCAGGCTGCGCTCGATGCGGCGGAACAGATACAACAGCACCGGCAGCGCGTATTTCTCGCCCAGGTTCATCAGCTCTTCGATTTCAAACGTGGTGAAGTCGGAAAGGGCAAGTCCGTCCTCTTCGGCATCAAGCAGGTGGCCCATAGCGCCGTCCACAGTGTATTGCTCGATAGCTTCTCGGATTGCCATGTCCTGGATCGTCATGGAGAACTCAGAAAGCGTGCGTGCGCCGCTGGCGTGCATGCTCATGATGGCGTTGCCAATCGCATTGCGCTGGGTCGGCGTGGTTTCCACGCCATTCAACGCCAGGATGGTATCTATCCAATCCATAGCCCATGCTCGATCCCCCTTAGTTTCGAGAAACTGCAACGGGCAGAAGGCCAGGGCGTCATCGTCGGCGGCCACGTTGAAGTGCAGGCCCCCGGTTGCCTTGGTCAGCGGATACATCGACATGCCCTTGTCAAAGGCATAAATCGACATGCCTTCATAGCGGCGGAGCTGTGCGGCGATGATGCCCAGGTGTGTCGATTTACCCGCCCCGGTTGGGCCGAACATAAACGTGTGCCCAAGGTCGCGCACATGCAGGTTCAGCCGGAAAGGCGTTGCTCCATGCGTAACGCAGTGCATGAGTGCTGGCGACAATGGCGGATACAGCGGGCACGGAGCCGAGGGGTTGCCCGTCCAAATGCTGGAGGTCGGCAGCAGGTCGGCCAGGTTCATCGTGTTGATGAGCGGCCGGCGTACATTCTCGACCCCATGCCCCGGCAGGCTGCCCAGGAATGCGTCCAGCGTGTTGATGGTTTCAACGCGAGCAGCGAAGCCCAGGCGGTTGATGGCCTTCTCTACTTGGCGTGCAGACCGTTCCAGGGCGTCCCGATCCTCATCCATAAGGATGACGACGCTGGTGTAGTAGCCGGCCGCAACCAGACCGCTATTGACTTCGGCAATCGCGGCTTCGGCGTCCTGCACCATTGAAAGCGCATCTTGGTCAACCGATCCGGTGTTAGTGTTGAATACCTGGTCGAAGAACCCGCGAACCTTCTGTCGCCACTTCTTGCGGAACTTGTCCAGGTGGCTGACGGCCTCGTGCTGATCCATGAACAGGAAGCGGCTCGACCAACGATATTCGCAAGGCAGCTCACCGAGCGCCGTCAAAATTCCAGGTGTGGACTCCAGGGGGAAGCCTTCGATAGCGACGGCCTGGACGAACTTGCGGCCGATCTTGGGCACCACACCGCCCCACATTTCTTGCCCGCCAATCACGGCGTCCAGATACATCGGGTTGCTGGGCAGTATGACCGGCTGATGGACTCCAGTAACGCAGAACTGCAACCAGCTCAGGAAATCATCGTGAGTGACGCTCGAACCATCCTCATTGACGACCTTCTGGCCTTTCAAGCGGGTCAGCTTGACCGCCGAGGAAAGACGGTTCTCGATGCTGTTGGTTTCGCGCTTGAATTGCTCGATCAGGGCCTTGGTTCTGGCCTTGTGATCCGGTGGCGTCACTTCGTCATCGAACATGAGTTCAACAAACTTACGTTGAGCCAGGACAGGCGGGAACCAGGTCACGGTCAGGACGAAATAGCCCTCATACATCGTGCCCAGGCTCTCGAAGAGGCGGCGGCGCTCTTCATCAATTGCCTTCGATACCGGGTCAGGGAAGTGCGACACTCCCTTATCCGAATAGTTGGGTGCAGGCCGACGCACAGCATCAACATGCACCATCCAGCCGTTCCCCAGCCCGGCAAGTGCCTGGTTGATGCGGAACGACACCATTTCCCGTTGCTCTTCGGTGCTGCTGGCGTTGTCATCCCCCCGATACAGCCACGCGGCCATAAAGGAGCCGTTCTTGCCAACAATTACGCCGTCATCGACCACGGCGGCATAGTTGAGCAAGTCGGATAGCCCGGCATCCTTGGAGCGGTGTTTTTTGAGCTGCAATTCAGCATCTACCGCCCGGATGCGGGCAAACAGGATGAGCAACAAAACGGCCCCGAGGACAGCAATGGCAACTGTGATTGCCGTTATTTCAGTCATTTGTATTGCTTCCCTTGGCTGTTCGTGTTGTCGCGGAAGGGCGTAGAGCGCGCCGGGTAATACGCCTTGTAACGGCGGTGCCGCAGGTAGACGTGACGCAGCTTCGCATCGGCCTTCGCCATGAGTCGGAGCGCAAAGAGCGCCCCGAACCACAGAGCGATGCCGAACACGGTTGCCCGGAGTTCTTGGGCACTGAAAATCAGCGCCCCGGCCAGCAGGCCCGAGAACATCACCAGTTCACGATCCCCGCCCATGAACAGGTTTTCTCGATTGCCGGCCCGACGAATGGGGATCGTGCGCAGCGCCATGACTTACGCAGCCTTCCCGTTGGTCATGACCGGCAAAGCGGCCTGGAGGTATTGCGCGGCACCATCGGTCAGGGCGGCGATTTCCGCGCCACGGCCGAAGAAGGTGCTCATCATGTTCTGCGCACCGACCAGAAGTGCCATGACCAGGACGATGAAGATCAGCGTGCGGAAGAAGCCGTTGAGTTCACCACCGAAGATAAGCACGCCACCCGCGACCACGATGCCGATGATCGACAGCGCGAACGCCACAGGGCCGGTGACAGAGTTGCGGAGGTTGGTCAGCCAGCCCTCATAAGGAAGAGAGCCGCCAGTACCTTCCGAGGCGAAGGCCAGTTGCGGAGACAGCAGGAAGAACGCCAGCAGAGCGAACAGGCCGACATAGAAGAAGGCGTTGCGGTCGAGCTGGAAACGAAGTGCGTGTTGCATGGGTGTTACTCCTTAAAGGGATTTCGTGATGTAGCGGCCATCCTCGTAACCAGAAACTTCAAGAATTTCCTGGATGCGACGACCTTCTGGGGTTCGGGCGATATGAACGACGACATGAACCGCCTCGCCAATTAGCGGTTCAATCTCGGATGGAGCCGACTTATTCCTGGAAACAAGCGACTTCAAGCGAGTTAGTCCCTCTTGCGCACTGTTGGCGTGGAGGGTTGCAGCGCCGCCAGGGTGGCCGGTGTTCCAAGCGTCGAGCAGATCAAGGGCTTCTTCCCCTCGAACCTCGCCAACCAGGATGCGGTCGGGGCGCATGCGCAAAGTGGTTTTCAGCAGCATCGTCATGGATACGTCGATGCTGGTGTGGTACTGGACGTGGTTTTCAGCCGCGCACTGGATTTCCCCGGTGTCCTCGATGATGAACACGCGCTCAGCGGGGTCTTGAATCACCATCTGGTTGATGATGGCGTTCACCAGCGTGGTTTTGCCCGAGCCGGTGCCGCCAATGACCAGGATATTCCGGTGTTCTTCCACAGCCCGGATGATTGAAAGGCGTTGTGCGTCCGTCATGATGCCGCCGGACACATACTGTTCGAGGGTGAAGATTTCCGTTGCTTTCTTGCGGATAGCGAAGGTCGGCCCACGAACAACCGGCGGGAGTTGCCCGGCGAAACGTGAACCATCTAGGGGAAACTCCCCTTCAAGCAGCGGATTGTTCTTGGTGACTTCTTTGCCGTGATAGCCGGCAATCGTCTCGATGATGGCTTGAGCCTGCGCCGCACGCAGCGAGCAGATAAAGCGGGCACGTTCGCCTTGGCGTTCCTGCCATACCTTGCCATCTGCATTGAGCATTATTTCGACTGTTTTGGGGTCGTGCATGGCGGCCAGCAACTCCGGCCCCATATCGCGTTCGAGCTTCTTCTTGGCTCGATCCTTCACGCTTCCCAGGTCTTTCTGTTCCGTCATAGTGGTTTCCCGTGCTTATTTACCTGTCCTGAATGACAGCACGGAAATACGATATACCGAAACGGTTTCGCGTGCAAGCATCGGACATGCTGAAATAACAACAAGCCCAACGACTGCGGTATGGAATGACACGCGGCACGCTCCCTGCTGCGGCGTTCTGCGCGTCCTTGCGGCTTGTGTGGCTGTATCCGGGGCGGGGAACCCCGGCTAGGCTTTAGCGGCTAAAACGGCCCAACTCTCCGGTTGATGCCGTGGCCGCCCCTCCCTTCCCTGGCGTCAAGACCTCTTCTTTAACTTGTTCTTAGCCTGTTCGCCCCACTTCTTGACGATGAAGGCTTGATGTTCTGGGAGGATGACCGACACCCGCTCAAAGCCTAGCGGCAAGCTACTGTTGGGTGCCTTGCCTCCGGCCAGAGCATCAAGAGCAGCTTTATCCATGTCGGTCGATTCGAGAAGCAAGGGCAGCGGAACGTCCAGTGCTTTCGCAACTGCTTCCATGACTTTCAGGGACGGATTGCCTTTTCCTGTCGTCAAGTCAGACAGAAAAGAGATAGATACACCCGACCTTTCCGAAAGCTCCTGCTTTGTCATGTGCAGCTCATCGAGGATGCGCAGCACGTTCGTGAAAAATATGTAGTTATACAAAGACCGTCGCCTTACCTGGTTGCGCGGCAGCAAAATTTTAGCCGCTAAAGTTCTTGACCGTGGGCCGAGGTTTAGCTAAACTGCGGTTTCCTAGTCACAAGGAGCCACATTCATGAGTCATAACCTCTTCCAGTTTATCGGTAATCTTACTCGGGATGCCGACCTACGACAAAGCGAAAATGGCGGCAGTAGTCGCGCATTGATCGACATTGCCGTAAATCGTGCATGGCGTGCCCAGGGCGGCGAACGTCAGGAAGTTACGGATTACTTCCGTATCAAGTGCTTCGGCGCGCTTGCCGACAATGCCGGCAAGTATCTAGGCAAAGGTTCCAAGGTTTTCGTATCGGGGCGGATCGAGCCGACCAAGTTCCAGAAGGGCGACAAAACCGAATACGGTTTCGACTTCATTGCCGAGGGTATCGAGTACCTGGACACCAAAGCGCCCGGTCAACAATAAAGGCGCATGCCGGAAAGGTGGGAGGAACTATGTCCGATTCATTTAACGAGAAGGACTATCGCCAGAAGCTCATCGAGAGCGGGCTTAGTGCTGATGATGCGGCGGCACTTGTCGCCAAGATGGCGGCAGCGCGTCGAGAATCGGCCGTGCGTTCCCCTACCCCACCCAGGGCAACCGACTTGCTGGGGGATGATCTATTAAACCTTCCCCCGGCACCGCCGGCCGAGGATCAGCGCGAATCCCCGGAACCCGCCGACAATGCGATGATGACACCCAAGCGCACAGTCATTGAGTCCGTGGCCGCGCACGTCAACGAGCTGGCCAACCACATGCGGGGTGAAACGATGCCCAGGAAGTCGAAAGCAGCGAGCGCGCCCGGCGCGCTGTCCGAGCGTGTGAACGAGGCAAAACAGCGGGCCTTGCTGAAAACTACGAAAGAGCAGATCAGGGAGTTACAGCTTTCCCTGTTTGACATCGCCCCTTGGGACGATGACATGCGGGCCATGCCGAACGACTGGCTGCGCTCTGCCCTCTTCACCGTTCGCAACAAGCGCACGCCCAGGGCCATGATGGAGCGCGAGCCGATTTTTCACGTCAACAAGGACGTGTCGATTACCTATACCGGCTGGGAGCTGCGCGCCTACGATGACGAGCTGGTTTTGCATCAAGTCCTTGAGTACGCGAAGCGCATCCCGCTGGGCCAGCCGGTCACGTTCACTTTCTACGAAATCTGCAAAGACCTCGATTGGTCGATCAATAAAGCCTATTACGACAAGGCCGAGGCTTGTTTGACCAGGTTGCAGGCTTCGGCCATGCAGTTTTCTTCCGAGAGGATCGGGCGGCTTGAGTCGCTTTCGTTGATCCGTCGCTTCCGTATCCTGGACAAAGGCAATCGGCGCACGCAGCGGTGCCAGGTCGAAATTGACGATGAAATCGTGCTGCTGTTTGCTGGCGACTACTACACCCGTTTCGTTTGGGAAAAGTATCGGAAGCTATCGCCTACAGCGCGGCGCATGTTCGATTACTTTGCCACTCACAAGGAACCCTTCCCCCTGACCCTGGACAAGTTCCGGCTGATGTGTGGCTCTGATTCATCGCGTCCCAAGAAGTGGCGTGAACAGGCCGGCATGGCGGCCGAAGAGCTGCGCGAAAGCGGCCTAGTCAAGTCGGCGTGGGTGGATGATGACAAGGTGTACTGCCAGAGGTGACGAGCTGGCGAAGAGACAATGCGGGGGCTTCGGCTCCCGTTTTTTTTTACACTTGAAGAGCGCCAGGGGAATTTTCGCGGGCGCGAAAACCGGCTATGTCGCGCTTCGCGTCGAGCCAGGCGGACAAGCCTTCCAGTCTCGCCCCTGACGGGCTTCCAGCGCCTTTCCGTCACTCACCGGGCCAATGCCCTCGCCGCTTGGCTTTCGGTCCTCACAGGGTCTTCTCAGCGCCTCATGGGCGCACCAGGACACCAAGGAAAGTCAGGGCTGGCCGGCGGCGGCCATGTGGGCAGATCGTGGATAAGTCGAGCAACGACTTTGACACTTGAGGGGCACTTTAACACTTGAGGGGCGGCACCCTCGGCGGGGTATTGATATTTGAGGGGCAAGGAGCCAGGAAAGCAGATTCTCCCCCTGGACGAGCCGCCCAAGAGGCGGCCGGGCCTCGAACGAGTCCGACTTATCCACACAAACCGGGGATAAGTCTGTTGAAAAGCCCTTGCAGGTATTGACATTTGAGGGGCGCAGGTATTGATATTTGAGGGGCGGTTACTTTGACACTTGAGGGGCAGCCTACTGACAGATGAGGGGCGCAAGTATTGACACTTGAGGGGCGGCCAGAATCGCGTTTTCCCTTTCACAGCAAGCACTTACGCGCGGTTTTCGAGACCCCTAACCCTGCTTTTAACCCTCTTTTATAACCCTTTTATATAACCCTATCTTTATAACCGGCGTGGTGAAAAAACGAGCACGTCGAAAAAAACAACCGCGAAAGCGAGGAACCGGCCCCCGAAGGGGGGAGACCCCCCTTCTCGATCCCGCCCGGCCGCTTCGCGTCCGCCCATCCCCCCCAGGGGCTACGCCCCTCGGCCGCTGCGCGTCCTCACCCCATGAGTTTGTGCGCTTACGCTGCGCTAGCATTCCGTGGCGCTTCACGGTATGAGCCAATCGCCAACGCTTGCGGTGCCCATAGGCCCCAAGGTTTGAACTCCAGGGAGGGGGAGCGGCCAGGTCGGTGCCTGATAGACGCCCCTCAAGTGTCAATAAAGGGGGGAATTGGAGAGGAAAGGGCTTGACCATTAGGGCATTTTGCCCTAATATACAACCTGAAGGCCGGGCATGTTGCCCTGGTCAGAAACCGGAGAAAGTCCGATGACTCAAGCTCAAGAACTGGCACCTGTTGCCGCTTCCCTGGTTGCCGAAGGCGGCCGTCTTTCCTTCCTGCCGGCGATGTTCGGCCGTTACTTCATGCGGGGCGAAGCCCTGGTGTATGGCTGGCTGTCCAGGCTGTCCGAGGATTACAACGGCGGATTCTGGAACTACTACACGCTGACCAATGGCGGGTTCTACATGGCCCCGGCCACCGACAAGGCATTGCGCCTGGTTGTCGCTGGCAACTGGTTCGAGGGCGAGCTGTCGGCAGACGCTGCCGGCATCGTGGCCACCCTCTTCGCCCTGGGCCAGATCGCGGCCGAGATTCAGGGCACCGCCGAGGCGGACGCGCTGATTGATCGTTACTACTTCCTGCGCGACTTCGCGGCCGAGCATGCCGAGGCCGGTCTGATCTTCCGAGCTATTGACTGATGAGGGGCGGCCCCGGCTTCGGCCGGGGCTTCCAGGAGGCGATATGTCAAAGAACATCAACCAGCAGACAGCGGCGAACAGTTACGCGACCGATGGCAAGTGCCACAACGCGGAGCCAGGCACCTACGGCCATGAATGCGGAAAGCCGGCGGCCTGGATCGGCATCAAGCCTTCGGGCTTCCGGTCGGGCTACTGCGACCACTGCAAAGGCCACGGTTACGAGGCGCGAGGCGTGATCGAGTGGCACCGTATTGATATTTGAGGGGCGGCCGGTGATGGGAGCAAAACAGACTGATACCCCGCCGGCCAGCCGCGAGCAGCACGCGGCGGCCTTGGCGGCCTCGATGCCCGATGACAAAGCGGGCCTGTTGGCCGTGGCGCTGGCCGCTGTCCAGGAGCAGCACGCGGCGGTGCTGGCCGGCGACGATGCTGCCGCATCGACGGCGGCCGAACGCTACGAGGCGACCGTTTGGAAGCTGAACGGGGGCGGGTTTTTTGGGTGCATGGGGGCCGATGACGCGGCCGGCAAGATCATTGAACGACATTGCCGGGCTGTTCCTGGAGCGGTTCCCATGTGGGGGCAACGTGGCGAGTTTGTCATTCAGGTAGAGGGCATCCGCGCCCTGGTCGAGTTCGGAGACGGTTTCGGCATGGGGCGCACGCATTTTGCGTTTCGTGCCGTTGACCTGGATCGGCCTTTCATTTCTGAAACCGGCTACCGCTCGCACTTTGATGAGTTGATCGCGGGGCGCACGGTTGACGAGGCTGCGACCGGGATTTTTCGGGCCTATCTCACCGAGTCCAAGCCCAAGAACATCGCCGCAGCAGACCGTGACAGGTTGGCGAGCCAAGCCCTTCCGTCCTGGTGTTCAGACCTGGTGCCGAAGGCTTCCAGGATGCCGGCCACAGTGCCGGCCGGCTTTGCCCTGGTCGATGTAGTGTTGCCGGCGCACAAGGCTTTCATCGTCAAGAAGTGGGCCGAGCAGGCACAAAAGAAGATCGAGGCGATACAGGCCGAGAAACAGGCTAAACGCGAACAGGAACAGGCGGCGGCTGCACTGGAGAAGAAACGGCGGGAGCTGGAAAGACAGGCGGCCGAGGCCGCCAATTTGAACGCCAGGGAGGAAGCGGGCGCGGGACAGTTTCGCCCAGGTCAGCGGTGCGAGATTGTCAGCGTCCATCATCGGGTTTTTGAAAGGGATATAGGCAAGCGAATCATCATCACGAAGGTTCACGCCGATACCCGCCAGGTGTGGGCGCATGATGACAAGCCGGTGCGATACCGGATCAACAGAAACGGCCGGCGCGTGGTCGAGTGTGATCCCGCCTGCATTCAGTCAATTTACAGCTTTGATGCCTTGCGCATCTTGAACGAAGGAGAAAACGACCATGAGCGTTGAGCATCCGAATATCCGCCTGGAGTGCTTGAAGCCTGCCGAGCGTTGGACGCAGCCGACCGGCGAGGAAGTCCGGGAGGCGCTGCGACTTGCAGGCTTGACGGGGGGGGCAGCCGCAAAGCGGCTGGGCCTCGGAGCCAAGGGCGACCGCACGGTAAGGCGCTGGATCGGGGAGGATTCACACATTCCCTATGCGGCATGGGCATTGCTCTGCGACTTCGCTGGGCTGGGCGAAATCTGGAAGGATTGAACGCCAGGAAGGAAATTTTTAGCCGCTAAAATCATCCGATAAAACGAAAAATCGCTTGACACGCTAGGGCATTTTGCCCTATTATTCTGTTGAAGGCCGGGCATGGTGCCCTGGTCACAAACCGGAGAAAGTCCGATGAGCAAACAAGCGATCATGTCCTGGGTAGATGCGTTGCCAGGTGTCGAGAAAACCGACTTCCAGGCCAAGCGCGACGAAATTGCAGCCCTGGTGAAGCAGGCCGAAGAGCTGGTGAAGCAAGCCGAAGAGCTGCGCGGTCAAGCCTACTTTGCATCCCTTCGCCTGGAAGGCGAGGCAAAGGCCCACTGGTCTACGCAGCAGGTCGAGCAGATCAAGGCCGGCTCCGGCTGGTGACTAAGTGGCCCGGCCGGCAACGGCCGGGCTTCAATGGAACACCAGGTAAGGAAAGGATGATGGACAAGGGCAAGATCGAGATAGTTAAAACGGCGTGCCAACGGTGCGGTGCGCCAATCAGCATGTTGAGCCGTAGCCTTTTCGGGGCGGATGATTTGCATGCCGAACTGGGTGGTATTTGTAGCGTGTGCCTGACACCGGAAGAGGATCGGCGGATTCTTGAGGGCACCATGCAAGCGGCGCTGGCGGCGATTGCCGAGGCGGTGGCCGAATGAGTTCCAGGAACGAGGCGGTTCCCGAAGTGGGCAGCGATTAGGAGGATGCCCCGGATTGCTCCGGGGCACTTGACCCTAGTGCTGGAACACTAAGGCCAACTCTTCCCAGGGTGTGGTTAGAGCAAACAGCATTGAACACGCAAGGGTGTAGAGGGTCAAGCAATGTCCAACATCATCAAATTCCCGCACGGCGATTCCCCGCCGGTCAGTCACGTTCCGCCGCCCGTTGAGGCGGAAAAGCCAGTTGTTACGGACTCCAGGGGGAAGCGGATCGTTTCCAGCCTGGTGCGCTTCATTTGGGTCGTCACTGTCCTGGTCTGGCCGTTCCTGAAATGGATTCTGTCGATCCATGTATTTTTCCTGTTCGTTCGGATGATCTACCACTGGAACACGCCGGGCGAGTTCGCGGGCTGGACGTTCGCGCTGCACTTCGCGCTGCTGACGGCGCTCACCTACTTTGTGTCGCTGTACAAGCCGAAGGGTGTTTGATGAACAACGTAAGGGGGTGCCTATGCTGTCCATGCTGTTGACGGGTGAAATCCGGCCGCATCGAGCCTGGAAGCTGGTCGTCGCCATGATTCCGGTGATATTCGTGCTGATTGCCCTCGCCTTTATCGCGCATGGTCGCTGGAAGGAAAAGCGGGCTGGCCGCAAGAATGGCGAGTAATTTTAGCCGCTAAAACGCTTGACGCCTTCGCGTGGTTTAGCTAAACTTCTGCACATGGTCGGCGGCTGGAACCGCTTTTGTTCAACAACCAGGGTGTGGAGCTTATGGGTGTAATCCATGAAGAAACGGCTAACCGAAGCCCAATTCCAGGAGGTAATCAAGGGCCTGGAAGTGGGTCAGCAGACCATCGAGATAGCGCGGGGCGTGCTGGTCGATGGCAAGCCCCAGGCGGCCTTTGTGGCCGAGCTGGGATTAACCAAGGGGGCGGTGTCGCAAGCGGTCAATCGGGTTTGGGCAGCGGCGCAACGCACTGCACCCGAGGGGTTCGAGCGAATAACGGCGGTGCTTCCAGAGCATCAAGCCTTCATCGTCAAGAAGTGGGCCGAGGACGCCAAGAAAAGGAAATAGGAACCGAAGTCATGAAAACACTGGTCACAGCAATTCAGAAAGGCGGTCAGGGTAAAACCTTTGCAACGTGTCACCTGGCGTTCGACTTCCAGGAGCGCGGCCTTCGGGTTGCGGTGATCGACCTGGATACCCAGGGCAATGCGTCCTTCACCTTGGCGGCCCATCAATCGGGCTATCTGTCCAGCCAGTTGTTCAGTGGCGACGATGAAGGCTTGCGGCACTGGTTCGCGCAGCGTGAGCAGAACGGCGAGAACGGCGGCATTGCTTTGATTGCTGCTGACGCAGGGCTGGCGAACCTGGACAAGATGGAGCTTTCCCAGGCAGCGGCCTCGATGCGGGCCGGCGTGGCGGTGCTGGGCGAGTTTTTCGACGTGTGCCTGATCGACACAGCCCCTTCCCTTGGGGTCGGCATGACGGCGGCCGTGCTGGCTTCTGACTACATGCTTTCCCCGGTTGAGATGGAGGCTTACAGCTTGCAGGGCATGAAAAAGATGGTGGCCGTCATCAGCAACCTTCGGAAGATGAACCCCAAGCTGCGATTCATTGGCATGGTTCCGAACAAGGTGGATGCACGGAAACCCCGCCATGTCGCCAACCTGGAGACGCTGCAACAGGCTTACCCGCAACTGATCTTGCCGTTCAGTGTCGGGGCGCGTGACAGCATTGCCGAGGCGCTGGGCGAGCAAATGCCGGTTTGGAAGATCAAGAAAACCGCTGCCCGGAAGGCTACCAAAGAAGTCCGTGCGCTGGCCGATTACGTTTATACCAAGATGGAGATTGCGCAATGAGCGCCAAGAACGCCAAGAAAGAAACTGAAAAGCAAGGCGCTGGGCTGGGACTCGACGGCTTGGGCGACCTGTCCAGCCTGTTGAACGATCCGGCCGGCGCATCCAGCCAGCAAGGCGATGGCCCGCTTCATTTGCCCCTGGACGTGATCGACGAAGATCCCAACCAGCCGCGCAAATCTGACAATCCGGGCTTCTCGGACGACAGCCTGGAAGAGCTGGCCGTGACGATCCGCGACCGAGGCGTAAAGTCGCCCATTTCGGTACGCGAGAACCCCGAGGCCGAAGGGCGCTATCTCATCAACCACGGAGCGCGCCGCTACCGGGCTTCCAAGCGGGCCGGCAAGGAAACCATCCCGGCTTTCGTGGATAACGACTACAACGAAGCTGACCAGGTTATTGAGAACCTGCAACGCAACGAGCTGACGGCCCGCGAGATTGCCGACTTCATCGGCCGCGAGCTGGCGAAGGGTAAGAAGAAGGGCGAGATTGCCAAGGAGATTGGCAAGTCCCCGGCTTTCGTAACCCAGCATGTCACGCTGCTGGACTTGCCCGAGCCGATTGCAGAGGTGTTCAACAACGGCCGAGCCAAGGACGTTACCGTAGTCAATGAGCTGGTAACGGCCTACAAGAAGAACCCGGACGAGGTGGCCGCTTGGCTGGCTGATGACAGTCAAGAGCTGACCAGGGGCAGCGTCAAGCTGTTGCGCGAGTTCCTGGACGACAAGCGCCGGCACCAGGACGACGACGAGCGCGACCCCAATACCGTCGATGCCTTCACCGGCAAGACTGACTCCGAGGACGAGGACGGCGAGCAGGGCGCGAGCGAGGACGCCAAGAAGGAGAAGAAGGAGGAAGACCCGGACAAGATCAAGAAGGCTATCGTGCTGGTGAAGCACGATGACCGGATGGCCCGACTGTTGACCAATCGCCGCCCACCGGCCGAGGGCTGGGCCTGGCTCAAGTACGAGGATGACGGGCACGAAGTTGAAGCCGATCTAGGGAATGTGCAGCTCATGGCCTTGATGGAGGGCTGACCAGCCGCCGACCACCACGACCACACCCACCCTACCCCGCCAAGTGCGGGGTTTTTTTTGCCCTTTAGCCGCTAAAGTTCAGCTAAACTGCTTGTGTATTGTATTTTGTTGTAGTATGCTACACGCTACAACATACAACAGGAGCTAAGAAGATGGCGATCACGAAAGAGCAGATTTGGGCGGCCGCCGACGAGCTGGACGCCAGTGGGCAGAACCCAACCTTGGCTTCTGTTCGCAAGATCGTTGGCGGTGGCAGTTTCACCACCATTTCAGAGGCTATGAACGAGTGGCGTTCGCGCAAGACTGCCCAGGCTGCACCGATGCGCGAGCCGGCACCGCAGGCGGTATCTGACCGGCTGGCCGAGCTGGGGGCCGACTTGTGGGCCGTGGCGCTGGAAATGGCAAACAGCCGCTTGATGGCCGAGCGTGAGGCGCTGGAGGCTGCCCGCCTGGATATGGAAGCTGCCCGTCAGGAGGCGGCAGAGCTGGCCGACCAGCTTACCCAAGAGCTTGACGAAACAAAGTCCCGCCTGGAGTCCATCGAGGCGGCCGAGGCCGCCGCACGCGGCGAAGCCGGCGATCTGCGCGAGTCCCTTACAGCGATGAAGGAAAGGGCTACGACCGCAGAGGCGCGAGCGGCTGAATTGCGGACGGAGCTGGATCACGCGCACCAGGAGGGCCGCCAAATGCGCGGAGAGCGCGACCAGGCCCAAGGTGTTGCCCTGGACAGGGCCGGGCTTATCGAGAAGCTGCGCGACGAGCTGGCGACCGCTCGCACGACTGCCGAGCAGTCCGAGCGCCGGGCGGCAGAATTGCGGCTAGAGCTGGATCGAGCGCACCAGGACGCCGACAAAGCGAGGCAGGCGCTTGCGGAGCAGCAGCAGGCGAGCCAGACGAAGGCGGCCGAGCTAGACCAGATCAAGGGCGAGCTGGTCAAGGTGCAAGCCAAGGCAGAGGCCGACCAGGCCACCCACCAGGAGCAGCGCAAGCAGATGGCGCAAGAGGCGGCCCGGCAGGCAGAACGCTACACCAAGGCCCAGGCCGACCGCGATTCTGCCCGCCGCGACGCAGCGCAGGCCCGCGAGGATGCCGCCGCCTTGCGTGGCCGCTTGGAGGCCCTGGAAGGTCTTTTGCCGAAGGGGGGTAAGGGTTCCTCGAAAGGAAACACCTGATAAATCGGTGCTTTTTCACTACAATTGACGGAGTGTACCTATTCAGATGCACCGGCAGCCCAGGGACAAGCCGGCCTCGCACTGCCGAGGCCGGCTTTTTTGTGGACGGGAGGGTGCCAATGGCATCAGGTTATTAACAGCAGTGGCAACAGCAGGAGTGCCAGCAAATGAAGCAACGCCTATTGGTCATGAACGGTCAGCGTATCGTTCAGACCGAGCAGGGAGGCGCATGGACAAACCAGAAGGTTGATAAGGCCGGCGACATGAAGCCGGGGATATATAACCTTTACATGGCGCAGCAGGCCGACAAGTCCCAGCGTCATGATGGCATGATTGTTCATGCTGACAGCAATTCGGTATATCAACAGATTGGCAAGAACTTTGTCATGCACTCCCGGTCAGATTTCGATAAAGTACCTGATATTGGGAGCGCCAAGAGCATCACCTACAACGCGCAGGGCAAAGCCCAGGTTGGCGCGGAGGCCGTGAAGCTGGGGCGTAGTCGCTCCCGGTGATGGTTTTAGCGGCTAAAACGGGAGGTGCCCTTGAAAACACATTGGAAGGAGTTGCGGCAAGGCGGCAACCAACAGAAAGCGAAGCAAGAGCAGGTGGCCCAGGAGGCGGCAGCGCGCAAGGCGAGCCGCAGCGGAAGCATGCAGCCCGCAGGGGGCGGCCAGGCTGTTTTTGACGACTCTAATCCGGTTCGCATGCCAGGCTTCCGGCCTGGGCCTGCCGACGACAGCCTGGAGGCCGCGCAGTCGCTTGAACGCGAACAGCAAGCCTTGCTGGAGGCTGCGCCAGTGGAACAGGCGTACCAGGAAGGACTAGAGTTGCACATTCGCGCAAAGCACGACCAGGTGCAGCGGGTCGAAGATCGTCTTGAGGGTCTTATAGATCGGCAGCAGGCGCGCTTACAGCAGATGCAAGCCAAGGCCCCAGGGTTCCTTGCCCTGCCTTCGGTAAAACGCGCCTGGAACACTCAGAAAGGCCAGCAGCAAGCCCGCCTGCAAACCTTGCACTACCGGCTTGAGTCGGTGCGCGAAATCAAGGAGGGGATGGGGGTTCACTCGCCGCGAGTCGAAGAGCTGGCAACCCGCAAGATGCGAGCTGAAAACCCGGAGTTGGCCGCCGATTGGGATGCCATGCGCGAAGCTGCCCGCCGGCACCAGGTTATGGCGCGGCAGCAGGAAAAGGAGCGCGAGCAGAAGCAAACGCAGGAGCGCAGCCGCTCGCAAACCTTGGGATTGCAAGGACGGCCCACATAAAACGAAGCCCGGCAGATGCCGGGCTTTTTCTTGTCCGTGTCACGATCACAGCACCGAGGCCAGGAGTGCGATACCGGCCGCGAATACCACCATGCCGGCCGCAACCATGTTCATGAACGCCACCCGCTTTGCTTCGCGCAGCGGGGCGGCCAGTTGGTCGGTCATTCCGTCGATTTCGTCCTTCACTACATCGACGGCCTTTTTCGCCCCTTCCTGCATAGCCTTGTTCATGGCGTCCCGACTTGCCGCCAGGGCGGCATTTAGCGTCCGCTCGGCCTTGGCCTTCGCGTCCTCACCCCAGCGGAACGCCACGCTTTCCAGCTCTGACTTGAACTGCTCCAGGATTTCTTGCTGGGCGGCGGCCGTGTCCTGCATAAGCCGCTCATTGATCGTTTGCAGGATCATGATGGGATCATCGCGGCCAACGGCAATGCCGTGCTTGACCGCAATTTCCTTGATGATTTCCTCGATCCGGTCAGCCATCACAGCACCGCCACATTCTCAAGCTGGCCGAAGAGCTGGCCGCGCACGATCTTGAGGCGCTGCCTGGTCATGATTGGCCTGGTGGCGTCGTCCAGGGCTTCATCAAAGGTCTTGCGATCCTGGAGCATTTCCGCGAAGTCTCGGCCATAGGTTTCTTCCTTGAGGTTCGGCACCTGGATGATTGCCGACACCCTGCCCTTGTTAGCCGTGTACGCCTTCATTTGCTCGAACCCTTTGCCTTCATGTTCGATTGGCCCCCAATACGGATTGAGCCAGACCACGAACAGGCATTCGGTAGGGAATTGGCTGGCGAGCTGGGCGAAGCCGCTTACCGTGTCGAGCAGGGCTTGCCCGCCGGTCACGACCGTATGCACGACCAGTTCATGCCCCATGTCCTGGAGCAGCGCCGGCACCTGGTTGCTGATGAGGTAGTGCGACAGAGGCACGAACGAGCTGGCCCCGTTGTCGATGATTACATCATTCTCAGCGGTGGCGATCAGCTCAACCAGGGCGTCAAAGTTCCGCGTGTTGATTTCGTCACCATCCATGATGTTCAGCCGGCGCACGTTCAGGGCCTTGTAACCCTCGAACGTCGCATTGACCGGATCGGTATCAATGCAAAGGGGCGTCTGCCCTTTGCTTGCTTTGTATTGAGCAATAGCCGCCGCGATCATCGACTTGCCGACGCCGCCCTTGCCCTGCAAAACCATGTGAATCTTTGCCATTAGATTAAGTCCTCTTTCTTCGGAGATGCGTCAAATGTGAATCCGCCCACCGGGGGCGCTTCGCTTTTCTTCGGCTCGCTGGGAGCTTTCGGCGCGGCCTTCGATCCCGGCTTGCTTCCCCCCTTCCCTGTATCGGCCGGCTTCTCTTCGGCCGGCTTCACCTGGTCAGGGGGCGCTTGTTTGATATGCCGCTTCACATGCTTGAGGAAGGTTTCGTAGCGATACGCGATCTTCCCCGTTTCGTGAAGATGCTCCCAAATGGTCTTGAGCGCATAGCCCGCGTCCATTGCATCTTTCACGTCAGCACGCACGGCCAAGAACGCGACCACGTTCTTGTCTTGCCGGGGCCTCGAAGCCTCGCGCTTCTTTACCCACTCGGCCAACTGTTCGGTGTAGCTCTTAGCCATCGTCGTTGATCCATCGTCTTGCCCTCAGAACGCCAATTTAGCACCACTCAGACGCTGCACAAACCGCTACAAGTGCGCTGTTAGTGCGCTGCTGTCCTGCTGCTATCGGCCATTATAGGCTTGTTTTGCCGCTTTTCGCTATATCGTTGATGCAAGAAGCGCAGTTTTAGCGCGAAAACAGCGGTTAAATCGAAATGGTTGGTGTACACTTTTCTTGGAGTTATGAACGCCGTAAGGCGGGCAGGATGTGTGAAGTTAGCTAACCGGCGAGCCGGTTATCTATCTTCACTTCCCCTTATTCGCACCTGGCGGTGCTCAACGGGAATCCTGCTCTGCGAGGCTGCCGGCTACCGCCGGCTTTGAAGCGAGGAGCAACATGGAGACGAACGAACAAGAGAACGAGCGCAGGAGAAAGCAGCACCTTCGGGTGCCTGTCTTTCCTGACGAGAAGGGGCTGATCGAAGAAAACGCCAGGGCAGCAGGCATGAGCGTTGCCCGCTTCCTTCGGGAAGTTGGGCAGGGCTACAAGGTGCAGGGAGTAACCGACTACGAGCGAGTGCGCGAACTGGCCCGAATCAATGGTGATCTTGGCCGGCTTGGTGGCCTGCTGAAATTGTGGCTGACCGATGACGTGCGAACGGCGGCCTTCGGTGCTGACACTGTTTATCGCTTGCTGGCCCGGATTGAGACAACTCAGGCGGAAATGGCCGAGGTCATGAAAACCATCGTCAGGCCGAGGGCTGACTGATGGCGTTTTTAGCGGCTAAAAGATCAAGGGGGCGAGCATGATTGCCAAGCACGTCCCCATGCGAACGCTGGGCAAAAGCAACTTCGGGGATTTGGCGCGCTATATCACCGATGCGCAAAGCAAGGATCACCGGCTGGGCCAGGTTCGGGTAACGAACTGCGAAGCGGCAACGCTGCCGGCGGCCATCGAAGAAGTCCTTGCCACGCAGCACATGAACACCCGCGCCAAGAGCGATAAGACCTATCACCTCATCGTGAGCTTTCGCGCAGGCGAGCAGCCCGACGACGAAACCCTCAAGGCGATAGAAGAACGGATTTGCGGCGGGCTGGGTTATGGCGAACACCAGCGTGTTAGTGCAGTACATAACGACACTGACAACCTGCATATTCACATTGCTATCAACAAGATTCATCCGAAGCGCGGAACGCTTCATGAACCTTACTATTCGCACCGCACCCTTTCTGACCTTTGCGAAACGCTCGAACGGGACTATGGCCTGGAGCGCGACAACCACATGCCAAACCAAAGGGGGGCGGCGGCGAGGGCGGCCGACATGGAGCGGCATGCAGGCATTGAAAGCCTGGTTGGCTGGATCAAGCGGGAGTGCCTGGAGGAAATCCGAGGCGCGACGAGCTGGGCCGACTTGCACCAAGTCATGCGAGACAACGGGCTGGAGCTGCGAGAGCGCGGCAACGGCCTGGTTGTTGAAGCAAGCGACGGAACTACGGTCAAGGCCAGCACCCTTGCCCGCGACCTTTCCAAGCCGGCCCTAGAGGGTCGGCTTGGCCCCTTCGAGGCGTCAGCCGAGAGGAAGGCAGACAAACCAAAACGCAGCTATCAGAAAGCCCCGGTGCGGATGCGGATCGACACCACCGAGCTTTATGCGCGCTACAAGGATGAGCAAAAGAATCTGACAGCGGCGCGAGCCGAGGCGCTGAATAAGGCCCGGCGACGCAAGGATAGAGCTGTTGAGGACGCCAAGAGGGCGAACAGGCTGCGGCGAGCAACGATCAAGGTTGTTGATAGCAAGGGGGTCAGCAAAAAGATGCTGTATTCCCAGGCAAGCGCGGCGCTTAGGTCAAGCCTGGACGCCATCCATGCCGAATACACCAAAGAGCGCGAAAAGCTGTACCAGGGCTTCCAGCGGCGCACATGGGCCGACTGGCTCAAGAACGAAGCCATGCAGGGCAACCCCCAGGCTCTTACCGCGCTTCGCGCCAGAGACGCCGCCAAGGGCTTGCAGGGGCACACTCTGACCGGCCACGGCGAGGCCCACGGCAGTACATCCCAGGAAATCGACAACATCACAAAGAAGGGCACGATCATCTATCGCGCCGGGCAAACAGCCGTGCGCGATGACGGGGCCAAACTCCAGGTTTCCAGGGAAAACGACCAGCGCGGCTTGCAAGCTGCGCTTCGCATGGCGGCCGAGCGTTACGGTAGCCGAATCACCGTGACCGGCGATGCCGAGTTCAAGGCCCGAATCATTCACGCGGCCGTTGACGGCCGCCTGTCCATCACCTTTGCCGATCCGGGCCTAGAGCGCCGGAGGCAAGAGCTTTTAACTCAGAAGGAGCAAGCAAATGTCAGAACCGACAGAGCCAACCAACGACATGAACGAGGACGATCTGATAGACGCGGCACTGGCCGCGCTGGATCAGGAGCCGTTACCAACAACAACACTGCCCGAGCCGGAGCAGGCCGAGCCGCACCAGGCGGCGACGGCCGACTTGCCGCCGGCAGCGGACTCGCCGGTAAGCCCGACGTTGGCCGCGTTGGAAGGAAGCCGCCGCCCCAAAGCCAGCACCGTTTGCGAACGCTGTCCGCACTCGGTTTGGTTCAGCTCGCCGGCCGAAGTGAAGTGCTATTGCCGCGTGATGTTTCTCGTCACCTGGAGCAGCAAGGAACCCAACCAGATAACCAACTGCGACGGAATCTATTTGGGCCAGGAGTGAAACCGGAGGCGGCGGCCGCAGCGGAGAAATACATATCCGAACGCGAGTCGAAGCGCGCTAAAGGATTCGATATACCGAAACATTCCCGTTATACTGATGGAGCTGGCGGCCTCAGTTTTGCGGGCGTCAGGAACGTGGACGGCCAAACCTTGGCCCTTTTGAAACGGGACGAAACGGTCATGGTGCTGCCCATCGACCAGGCAACGGCGCGGCGCTTGAGCAGGATTGCCGTAGGCGATCCGGTCAGCGTCACCCCGCGAGGCTCGATTAAAACGTCGAAAGGAAGGAGTAGATGAAAACAACTTTGAACAATGCCGTTGGCCCCCAGGTGCGGGCCAAGAAGCCGGCAAAAAACAAACTGCTGCCGGCGCTTGGTGTGCTATCGCTGGGGGCTGGCCTGCA
>JBAYRD010000013.1:0-40829 GCA_041676845.1 Halothiobacillaceae bacterium
CTCTGATCTCTGATCTCTGATCTCTGATCTCTGATCTCTGATCTCTGATCTCTGATCTCTGATCTCTGATCTCTGATCTCTGATCTCTGATCTCTGATCTCTGATCTCTGATCTCTGATCTCTTCAAGCTGTCCGCTTCAAACTGCCCTCACAAACACATCTTGACGTCGGGGTGAGCGGTGATGGCTCGGTAGATGTCATCAAGTTGCTGCCGCGACGTGGCGGTGAAGGTCACGGTCAAACTGACGAAGTTTCCTTTGGCGCTTTCACGCTGTGACCAGGCGGATTCGGGCAGGCCGGGCAACATGCCGTCGACTGCCTGCTTGATGTCGGCGATGAACGCTTCGGTCGCCGGCCCCATGACCTTGATCGGAAACTCGCTGGGGAAGTCGAGCAGGGTTTGGCGCTCGAGCGCGGCCTCGTCTTCGGCCACGCTCGGCTTGGCATACGGGTCGCAGGCCTTGCCATCGCCCTTGAAATGCGGATCGTCGCTCATGGATCGCTCCGTTGTGTCTTGAGTGTCTGGAAATGCCGATTGAGGCGGCGGGTCACGGGGCCAGGCTGGCCGGCATGCTCGCCGCGACCAACTGATTTGCCGTCGATCTCGACCACCGGCCAGAGGTCCTTGGTCGAGCTGGTGAGGAATACCTCGTCCGCCTCGTGCAGCGCACGCAGGGTAATAAACGACTCCTCGACCTCGAGCAATTGCTCACGTCGAACCAAGTCAAGAAGCAGCCCACGGGTGATACCGGACAAGATAAGCGGCCCGCTGGGTGCGGTCAGCAGCCGTCCATCGATGACGGCGAACAGGTTGGCCGCTGCCCCCTCCATGACCAGTCCGTCGCGTACCAGAATCGCCTCGTCACAGCCTCGTTCAACCGCCTGCTGACGCGCCATGGTGTTGGGCAGCAGGTTGATGCTCTTGATGTCGCAGCGCGCCCAGCGTTGGTCGGCCACCGTGATCACGCGTGCCCCGCCATCATTGGTCGCCGTGATCGGCGAGATGGTTGCCATCACACCGGGCCTCGTTTCCGCGACAGGCCAGGCGTGGTCTCGCCCAGCTGGAGCGCCACGGGTGACCTGCAAGTAGATCGCCGCATCGGGTGTCTCGATGCTGGCGAGCAGCCGGTCGAAGATCGCCTGCCACTCCGATCGGCTCAACGGCTCGGCAATGCCTATGGCCGCCAGGCTGCGTGACAGGCGCGCCATGTGCTCGTCCAACCCAAACAGCCGCCCGGCGAAGGCGGGGATCACCTCGTAGACGCCGTCACCAAACAGGTAGCCGCGATCAAATATCGAGACATGGGCCGTCTCGGTATCGCGCCATTCGCCATCGAGGTAGACCGGTCGTGACGTCATGCTCATTCCCACCACATCCAGAAGCTGTCGGTCAATCGTTTGACGATACCGCCTTCGGGGTTATCCGCCAGTGCCACCACCGGGCGCTCGACCAGCGGTTCATCCCCAAGGCGTACCATCAGCTGGCCCAAGGTGTCACCTTCATGCACCGGGGCCACCAGTTCGGGGTCGAGCCTGAGACTGACCGTCAATTCGTCGCGACGGCTCTTGGGCACCAGCACGGACAGGTCCTGCCGCAGGCCTACCGGGGTCTGATCGGTCTGCCCCTTGTAGACGCGTGGCGTAGCCAGTGTCTCGCCGCCCGGGCGGACGTCGACGGTCTCGAAGAAGCGAAAACCGTAATTCAGCAATGCCTCGGCCTGATTGTTACGGGCCTCGTCGCTGTCGGCGCCCAGTACCACCGCCACCAGGCGCATGCCTTCACGGGCCCCGGAGGTGGCGAGGCAGTAGCCTGCCTCCTCGGTATGTCCGGTCTTGCCGCCATCGACCCAGTCATTGCGAAACAGCAGCTTTTCGCGATTGAACTGCTTGATGCCGTTGTAGGTGAAGGATTGCTGGCGGAAAAACTTGTAGAGCTCGGGAAACTCGCGGATCAGCCGCGTTAGCAGGGTCGCGATATCGGCCGCGGACATCGCATGGCCATCGGCCGGCCAACCGGTGGGGTTTTCAAAATGCGTTTGCTCAAGCCCGAGACGCTGGGCGGTGGCGTTCATCTGTGCGACGAACGATGACTCGTTGCCGCCGACGTATTCGGCCAACGCGGTGGCCGCATCGTTGCCGGACTGGACGATCATGCCCTGCAGCAACTGCTCGACAGTGACCTTGTTGCCCACCTCGATGAACATCCGCGAGCCGCCCATGCGCCAGGCTTTTTCGCTGACGGTCACCTCATCATCAAGGCTGATGTCGCCGCTCTCGAGCGCCTGAAAAACCAGATAAGCCGTCATCAGCTTGGTGATGCTGGCCGGCGGCACCGGCCGATCGGCGTCCCGCTCGACAATGATCTGACCAGTGCCGGAGTCCAGCAACACGTAGGAGCGGGCCGCAAGCTCCGGCGCCCCCGGGGTGGGCATTACTGTCTGACTCATGGCCTGCCCCATGGCTTGGGCCATGACCTGGGTCGCAGTTGTCGTAAGGGTTAGCAGGGTCGCAGCCAAGAGGCCGATCAGCCTCTTCCGGCGCCATGTCGTGGACAGGGCCTTGATCATTTATTCACCACCATTATTGCATCATGAAACCCGAGGGCCTGGAGCCGTTCGAGCGTCGAATCGAACGCTGCCGCCGAGGCGAACGGGCCGACACGCACCCGGGTCAGACCACCTTCCACCTGGCGGACCGGAGTGAGCCCGGCGCGACGCAGACGGGCGTCGATCGCTTCAGCATGGCCGCGGTCACGAAAGGCGCCCACCTGGACGAAGACCTGCTCGTCCCAACGGGCGTTGGGCAACGCCGCCGGCTGCCAGTTCCCTTGCCCGGCTGAATTCGTGGCTGCATGCACGATTCCATGATCTGGCCCGACCACCTCGATCTCCACCGGGACCGTCCCCCGACCAGTCATGCCGATCTTGTGCGCCGCGGCATAGGAAAGGTCGATGATGCGGTCGCCAACGAACGGGCCGCGATCGTTGACGCGCACGACGACGCTCTTGCCGTTGATCTGGTTGGTGACCCGTACATAGGCCGGCAGGCGCAAGGTCTTGTGAGCGGCCGTCATCTGGTACATGTCGTACGGCTCGCCCGAGGAGGTCGGCCGGCCATGGAACTTGTCGCCATACCAGGAGGCGATGCCGCGCTGCCGAAAGCCCGCATTGCTCGCCTGCACATGATAACGCTTGCCAAAGACCGTGTAACTGGCGGGATTACCGCGGTTCGACGGTGGTTCGGCGCGCGGCACCGCATCCGTGGTGGCCGCCCGGCCAGGTGACGGGCCACTGGCACAGCCGGACAGCCCCAAGGCCAGTCCGACAGCAAAGATCAGCCATGCGGTTGCCGCCACCGCGACCGACGGACGCCATGTCCGCCCACCCATGTCAGCCAGCCCCCTGTCCACGACGCCGCTCGACGGCCTGTTCGATGGCTTGAGCTAGCTGCCAGACCGCGGTGGCATACAGCACGCTGTGGTTGTAGCGGGTGATGACATAGAAGTTGTTCAGGCCGACATGGTAGCTGACCTGGTCGCCGTCGGTGAGGGTGAACAGCATCACCGCGAAGTCATCCGGCACGGAGGGAGCATCGTCGGGGATCTGCACGCCGCGTGCGCGCAACTCGGCCAGCGTGGCCTTGGGCTTGAGATCGCGAGCCCGGTTGAGCAGGTCATCGACCTCGGCTCCGTTGATATCGACCTCGAACATGACCGGCTCGCCCTGCCCCCAGCCGTGCTCAACGAAGTAGTTCGCCACACTGGCGAAGATATCGTGATGGCTATCCCACAGGTCGCGACGACCGTCGCCATCGCCGTCGACGGCATAGTGCCGATAGCTCGACGGGATGAACTGTGGCAGGCCCATGGCCCCGGCGTAGCTACCCTCGGCACGATCCATGTCGAGGTTTTCCTCGCCGGCCAGGCGGATGAAATCGATCAGCTGCTCGCGGAAAAAGGCACCACGTCGCGGGTAGTCGAAACCGAGGGTGGTCAGGGCGTCGATGACCCGATAGCCGCCAGTGATCCGGCCGTAATAGGTTTCCACGCCGATAATGGCGGTGATGACGTAGGGCGAGACGCCGTAGGTGGCGGCCACCTCGTCCAGCAGCGCGCGGTTCTCGTCCATGAAGGCCACGCCGCCCTCGATGCGTTTCTCGGTGAGGAAGATCGGCCGGTATTCGCCCCAGGTCTTGGATTCGGCCGGACGGGTGATCGCATCGATGATCTTCTGCTGATAGGCCGCGCCACCCAGCCATTGCTCGATGCGCTCACGCGCCACGCCGGTTTCATCGACGGCCTGGTCGATGAAGGCCTGCACCTCGTCGCGATCGAGATACCCCGCCGCGGCCGGCGATGGCCCCATCAAACCGGCCAGGCCCAGCAGCGAGAGACACAAGATCCCGCCCCCGGTACGAAGCCGGCCCAGGGCGTGTTGCCATGCGTGACTCATCAAGGATCCTCTCAACGATCGTGCCCCAGGAAACTGCGCTGTGTACGGATGCTCATCAGCATACCCAAACCCACCATGATGGTCACCAACGCGGTACCGCCGTAACTGAGCAGCGGCAAGGGTGCGCCAACCACCGGCAGCAGCCCCAGCACCATGCCGGCGTTGACCAGCACGTAGACCATGAAGGTCATCGAAATCGAGGCGGCCAACAGCCGCCCCTCGACCGACTCGGCATGTTCGGCAATCCAGAGCCCACGCCAGATCACGGCGAGGTACAACACGAACAGCAGGGCCAGCCCGGCCAACCCGAACTCTTCTGCGTAGACGGCGAGAATGAAGTCCGTGGCGCCTTCGGGCAGAAAATCGAGATGCGACTGGGTGCCTTGCAACCAGCCCTTGCCCCAGACACCACCAGAACCGATCGCGATCATCGACTGGATGGTGTGGTAGCCCGCCCCCAGCGGGTCGCTGGTGGGATCGAGCAGCATCATGACGCGGTCCTTCTGATAGGCATGCATGACGAAGAACCACATCACCGGCATGGCCGCACCCGCCAGGGCGAGAAAGCCGCCGAGGTACCACCACGACAGACCGGCGAAGAACAACACGAACAGCCCCGACGCCATGATCAGCAATGCCGAACCCAGATCCGGCTGGCGGGCGATCAACAGGACCGGGACCACGATGGCAAACATCACGATCGCCACATCCAGCAGCCGCGGCGGCAGCGGGCGTCGGGCCAGGAACCAGGCGATGGTCATCGGCATGGCAACCTTCATCAGCTCGGCTGGCTGGAAGCGGATCACGCCCAGGTCCAGCCAACGCCTCGCCCCGCCACCAATATCGCCGACGACCCAGACCGCCAGCAGCATCAGCATCACGGCGGCGAACAACCAGGGTGCTACCACGAACAGCCAGCGTTGCGGAATCTGGGCGATCACCAGCATCAGGCCAAAGCCCAGAGCCAGACGCACCACGCTGCGTTCGACCCAGGCCTCACTCTGTTCAGCAGCGGAGTAACCGGCCACCACGCCGATCGTGGCGATCAGGGTGACGAAGAACAGCAGAATGGGGTCAAGCTTGAATACCGATTGCAGGGTGCTGCCCAGTCGCTGACTCAGCTGGCTCAACGGTGTTGATTGCAGGCGGCCCGTACTCATCGATCAGTCCCCATACTCGGAAAATTCCGGCTGCACGTCGGCATCGGGTGCCACGCCGAACCAGAAATCCATCACTCGTCGGGCGATTGGCGCCGCGGTGCCCGAACCGCTGCCACCATGCTCGGCCAGCACCGCCACCGCGAGCTCGGGGTTATCGAACGGGGCGAAGCCGACGAACAGCGCATGATCATGCAGCCGCCGCTCAAGTTCATCGGCATCATATTCCTCCCCCTGAGGCACCGAGAATACCTGCGCGGTGCCGGTCTTGCCGGCGATTGGATAGGTCGCCTCGATCTTGTGGGCCGTGCCGCGCTGATGCCCGACCACGGCGCGCATCGCCTCGCGGGCACGCCGCCAGTAGTCGTCATCCGCCAGCCTCACTCGGGCGCTCGGCTGACCCTCTGTGCCAGCCGGTTCCACCAGCCAGGGCGCCCGCCGGACGCCAGAAAGCGCCAGCGTCGAGGTCATGTCGGCCAACTGCAGGATCGTCGAGAGCATATAGCCCTGGCCAATGCCGGCGATCACCGTTTCGCCCGGGAACCAGACCTGCTGCCTGGTGCGACGCTTCCATTCGGGAGAAGGCACCAGCCCCGAGGCCTCGCCCGGCAGATCGACCCCGGTCTTGCCACCCAGTCCGAACGCGATCAAGAAGTCATGCATCCGCTCGATGCCCAGACGATAGGCTAGATCGTAATAATAGACGTCCACCGAGCGGTAGATCGACATCTCGAAGTCGACCCAGCCATGCCCCCACTTGCGCCAGTCGCGATAGCGATGCGTGCTGCCGGGGATCTGGAAGTACGGGCCGGCGAAAAAACGCTCGTCGGGGACCAGCAGCCCGTACTGCAGCCCCGCAAGCCCCATCACCGGCTTGATGGTCGAACCAGGCGGGTAGGTCGCCGTGATCGCCCGGTTATATAGCGGACGGTCGGGATCGTCGAGCAATCGCTGGTAGCCTTCGTGACTGATGCCGTCAACGAACAGGTTCGGATCGAACGACGGGCGGGAAACCAACGCCCGAATGGCCCCGTCACGCGGGTCCTCCGCCACCACGGCGCCCGCATACTCGCCCAGCGCCGCCGTGGCGATGCCCTGCAGACCGACGTCGATGGTCAGCGCGATATCCTTGCCCGGCACAGGGCGGACAGTCTCCAGCACCTTGACCTCGCGCCCCAGCGCATCGACCTCCACTACGCGATAGCCGGGCTCGCCGTGCAGACGATCTTCGTACTGGCGCTCGATGCCCGTCTTGCCGACGTACTGTGTGCCCTGGTAGGCATCCGGGTCCAACCGCTTGACGTCATCCGCATTGATGCGCCCGACGTAACCGACCACATGCGCGAGCAGCTCGCGGTAGGGGTAGACCCGCTTGAGGCTGGAGACGATCTCGGTACCAAGAAGCCAGGGCCTGAGGCGGGCGACACGGGCCCGCTCGACCTCATCCAGACCACTTTTGACCAGCACCGGATCAAATCGGCGCCCGACACGAAGGCGTTCCTTGATCACCTCGATCGATCGGGCATCGAGATCGAGCACCCGAATGAGCAGGTCCAGCTCGGCGGCGACGTCACGACTGTGCTCCGGGGTGATCTGAACCTGATAGGTAGCGACGTTATCGGCCACCACCTCGCCGTTGGCATCGAAGATGCGCCCCCGCTCCGGCGGCAGGACTATCACGCGGGTACGATTCTGGTCCGCCCTGGCCTGGTAGTGCTCGTGCTGGACGATCTGCAACCAGGCCGCCCGGCCCAGCAAAGTCAGGACGACGATCAATGACACGACGGCCGCGAACAGGATCCGCCGTCGGAACAATCGCCGGGCCTGGCCATGGTCATGGAGCTGCTCTAACATGCGCGCGAGATCGCTGTCGTCATGGAGTCAAGCACGCCAACGGCCGGCGCCCCGGTCCCACCAGAGGACAAGTCGAGCGGCCGCATCATCAAGCGAACCACCGGGAGAACACCGGTGATCGCCACCGGCGCTACTGCTGCTCGTGGCGGGCGATCGAGCTTTCGATTGCCTGACAGGCCGTGGCCTTGTCCGCAAAACCCTTGCACTCGACCCACTTGCCCGGCTCGAGCGCCTTGTACTGCTCGAAGAAATGCTGGATCTGCTCGAGCAGGGAACTTGGCAGATCCTCGACCTTCTTGACACCCTGGTAGTGCGGAGTGAGCTTGTCGTGCGGCACGGCGATGATTTTCGCGTCAACACCCGACTCATCGGTCATTTCCAGCATGCCCACCGGACGAGCCCGGATAACCGAACCCGGCTGCAGCGGAAAAGGGGCAACCAGCATCACGTCGATCGGGTCGCCATCCTCGGACAGCGTCTGCGGAATGAAGCCGTAGTTGGTCGGATAATACATCGCGGTCGCCATGAAGCGATCGACCACCAACGCGCCCGACTCCATGTCGACCTCATACTTGACCGGCCCGCCCTGCGCCGGGATCTCGATGACAACGTTGATGTCTTCCGGCGGATTGTTGCCGGCAGGGATTTTCGACAGATCCATGAACTCAGCCTCGATTGATTGCGTGTCGATTGATCGGGATGCAAACGATGATGCCGCTGCCAGCGGAAGGCAAGCCGCGACGTTTTGTTTATGATACCGTTTTTCGCCGGTCGACCGGAGCCTTGGTCATGATACGGGGTCATGCTGTTGGGCCACGCATTTCGGACGGCAAAACCCACGGCTGTCAACAGACGGCAAACAAGATCGATAAAACCATGCGAATCGTACTTTTAGGCGCGCCCGGCTCGGGCAAGGGCACTCAGGCAGCACGCCTGGTCGAGCATTACCAGGTGCCGCAGATTTCCACCGGCGACCTGCTGCGTGCTGCAGTGGCCGCAAACACCGAACTGGGGCGCGAGGCCAAGACCGCGATGGATGCGGGTCAGCTGGTCAGCGACGAAATCGTGCTGGGCATGATCCGTGAGCGCCTCGCCCAGCCGGACACCGAACGCGGCTTCATTCTCGACGGCTTCCCGCGCAACATCGCCCAGGCCGAAGCCCTCGACGAAATGCTCGAGGCCATCGAGCAACCACTGGAGCTGGCCATCCTGCTGGAGGTGCCACTCGACAGCCTCATGCAGCGCCTGACCGGTCGGATGACCTGCGAGAACTGCGGCGCGGTCTTCAACCGCTACACCAACCCACCAAAGCAGGATCGCCGTTGCGACTACTGCCAGCACGAACTGATCCAGCGCGATGACGACAACGAGGAAACCGTGGGTCGTCGGCTGGAAGTCTTCCAGGAGCAGACCGCCCCGCTGATCGAATACTACCAGCGCGACCAGCGCCTGGCGCGGGTCGACGGTGAACGGGAAATCGAGCAGATCGCAAGCGATTTCCGCAAGATCCTGGACCCGATCGCTCCCGGCAAGTCCTGAACCTCGCCCCATGCGGCCAGGGAAGACTCGCCAACCACTGGCCATTGCGGCGACGCTGGGTCTAGGCCTAGGCTTGGGCTTGGGTCCGCCGGTTGGCGGTATCGCGCCGGCGATCGCTCAGGCGCCCCCGGACGGCCTGTTTGCGCTGTGTCCAGTCTTCGGCCCAGAGCGCCCCGCTTATGACCCGCTGCCCGCCGGCAGCCCCAGCAAGGCGACTGCCGAGCGCGCCGAATACGGCAGCGACGGCACCATCACGCTGGTCGGCGATGCGATCGTCGATGAACCCGGCCGACGGGTGCGCGGCGAGACACTGATCTATCGCCAGCGCCAGTCCACCGTCGCCGCCGAGGGCAACTTCTGGCTGCAGACCGCCGACATGAGCGTGCAGGCCGAGCGCGGTGAACTGAATCTCGACACCAATGCCGGCCGCCTTGAGCGGGCGCGCTACTGGATCGAGAGCCGACACCTGTCGGGGGTGGCCGCCACCATCATCCAGCAGGACCGCCAGCGCTACCGACTCGAACAGGCCACATTTTCCAGCTGCCCGGCGCAAAAACGCGACTGGGAGATCCGCGCCCGCGATATCGGACTCAACCGGGAAAGCGGTCGCGGTGAGGCCTGGCACACCACCCTGCGCGCTGGCGGGGTGCCGGTGTTCTACTCGCCGTATCTGAACTTTCCGATCGACGACCGCCGCCAGTCCGGCCTGCTCTACCCCACCTTCGGCAGCAGTAGCAGGGGCGGCTTCGAATACGCGCAGCCGTATTACTGGAACATCGCCCCGAACCTTGATGCCACCCTCACACCGACCTGGCTGAGCAAGCGCGGCCTGGGTCTCGGCGGGCAACTGCGTTGGCTGCACGAGTTCGGCGCGCAGGATCATGGTCGCGACCAGGTCGATTTCTTCTACCTGCCGAACGATCGTGTCGACAGCGGCTCACGCTGGTCGCTTGGGGTCGACAGCGTCGGGCAGGTCAATCCGGCGCTCAATTACCGGGTCGATATCAACCGCGTCTCGGATGATCAGTTTTTCCGGGACTTCTCGACCAATCTCGAGCAGGCGACCACCAGTCACCTGAAGAGTGATGTGCGCATCGACGCCCGCCCCAGAGGCGGCTGGAACCTCGGTCTGCTGGCGCAGCGCTACCAGACCATCGACCTCAACCTGACCGAGCGGCAATACCCCTACCGCATCATGCCGCGTCTGAGCGCGAGCAACCGCTTTTCGCTGGGCGAATGGGGCCAGCACCTCACCCCCAGCTTCGGGGTGCAGGCCGACCTGACCCGTTTCGCCCATCCTTCAGACGAACGCATTGTCGGCGACCGGGCCCACACGGCCCTCACCCTGGGACAAACGGCAGCGGCCAGCTGGTACCAATTCCGCCCCGAGGTCACGCTGGATGCCACCAGCTACCATCTGGACGAACAACTGGCGCCCAATGCCGACCGCTACAACTCCAGCGTCTCACGTGTGGCACCACTCACGAGCCTCGACGGCCGGATATTCCTCGAGCGGTCCTACGGCGAGACCGGTCGCTACCGCGCCCTGCTTGAGCCACGGGCCTATTATCTGTACGTGCCGTACCGGGAACAGGACGACATCCCGGTGTTCGACACGGGGCTGGCCACTCTCAGTTACAGTGAGCTGTTCCGCCCCAACCGCTTTTCCGGCGGTGACCGGATCGCTGACGAGAACGCGCTGAGCTATGGCCTATCCTGGTCACTGCTCGACACCCAGCAGGGCACCGTGCCGCTATCTTTACGAGTCGCCCAGCGCTATCGATTCGAGGCCTCCGAGACCACCTTGCCGAACCGACCGGATACCGCCGAACCGACCGGTGGCTCGACCGTGCTCGGCGAGGTCTACAGCGATGTCACCCGCCACTGGAGCGGCTCGTTCACCGCCGAGTACGACACCGATCGACGTACCTTGTCGCGCTCGCAGACCCGAATCGGCTACCGGGGCGAAGGCAATCGCGTCCTCAATCTGTCGTATTTCACACAGGATGCCGTCCTGACGGATGCCGATTACCAGCAGGGCGACGTCTCATTTGCCTGGCCGTTGTCACGGCGTTGGTCTTTGCTGGGGCGCGTCGGCTACGATTTCGATGCCGAACAACTGGTCCAGTCGCTGTTCGGCATCGGTTATGAATCCTGCTGCTGGGCCACCCGACTGGCCCTCAAGCGCTACATCGTCCGGCCGCGGGCCGGTGTCAACCTGGGCGAGGACGCCGAGTATTCCAACGCAGTGGTTTTCCAGGTCGAGCTCAAGGGTCTGGGCAGCGCCGGCGGGGAGCGATTCCGCGACGAAATCCTCGGCTTGCGGCCCTGATCCGTATCCATGAGCGAATACGTTATGATCGCCCACTTGGCCACTTCGCCACAACGAGTAGACCCATGCCCTTTCTATACACCATGATCTCCCGCCGACTACCAACCCTACTGGCCACGCTGCTGCTGGCCACCGCCCCGCTGAGCCAGGCGATGGCGCAAACTGAAACGAGCACCAGCCAAGCCACCAGCCAGACCCGTGGCATGGAGGGCTTCCAGCCGCTCGACCGGATCGTCGCCATCGTTGACGACCGCGTCATCACGCAACGCGAGCTGGAGGCCGAAATGGCCCAGCTGAGCGAGCAGGTGGATCTGGCTGCCATGGGGCCGGCCGAACGCCAGCGATTGGCCGAGCGCGTGCTTGACCGGATGATCACCGAGGCGGCCATGCTGGGACGGGCAAAGACGGCCGGCATCCAGATCGACGAGACCCGCTTGAACCAGGCGCTGGGCGGCATTGCCGCCCGCAACGGCATGAACCTCCCGCAATTGCGCGAGGCGGTCATCAACCAAGGCTTGGACTGGGCCGATTTCCGTGACGACATCCGCGAGCAGATGCTCATCGAAGAGCTGCAGAGACGTGAGGTCTACAGTCAGATCAACGTCTCCGACCGCGACATCGATACCTATATCCAGCAACGCACGGATGCCCCGGCCGAACAGACCGAATATCGTCTGGCACAGATCCTGGTCTCGGTGCCGGAGAATGCCTCGCCCGCGGCCGTGGAGGCCGCCCGCGAACGGGCCGAAGAAATCCACGCTGAGCTGGCCGCCGGGGCGGATTTTGTCCGGCTGTCGGCCGAGCGCTCGGATGCACTGAACGCCGCCGATGGCGGTGATCTTGGCTGGCGTGATCCGGCACGCATCCCGTCACTGTTCCTGCCGTTCGTCCAGGGCATGCAGGCCGGCGGCATCAGCGACATCATCCGCAGCCCCAATGGCTTTCACATCGTCAAGGTGGTCGACACGCGCAGCACCTCCAGCGGTGCTGCCGTGACCGAATATCATGCCGAACACATCCTGCTCCGCCCAGGTGCCGACCGTGACGCGGCCGCCACCCAACGGCTGGCGGAGGATCTGCGCGAACGCATCGCGAGCGGCGAGGCCAGCCTGAGCGCTGTCGCAAGTGAGCTTTCCGACGACCCGGGCTCCGCTCAACGAGGTGGTGATCTCGGTTGGGTCAACCCCAACCAGATGGTCCCCGCCTTTGCCCGCATGCTGCAGTCGGTCGAGGTCAATGAACTCAGCCCGGTCTTCGAGAGCCAGTTCGGCTTCCACATCCTGCGCGTCACCGACACACGCCGCCAGCAGATCTCCAGCGAAACCCTGCGCGAGCAGGCCCGCAACGCCATTGGTGAACGTCGCGCGGACGAGGAGCTGACCAAGTACATCCGGCGTCTGCGTGCCGAGGCCTATATCGAAAACCGGCTTGCCGGCACCATCAGCGATGCCCGTGGCTCCCGTGCGCCTGGTCGTTAGTAGCGGCGAGCCGGCCGGCATCGGCCCGGACCTGCTGCTCGCGCTGGCCGCCGACCCGATCTTCCAGCTGCCGGGCGAGCTGGTCGTGCTCGGCGACCGCGCCGTCTTCACGGCCCGCGCCGAGGCCCTGGGGCTGCCCTTCGACTGGCCGGAGGCCGATCTGGACGCCGCGGCCAGCACCGGCTTTCGCTTCCGGCACCTGCCCGCCCCGGCAGCGGTCACGCCGGGCCGGCTCGATCCGGCCAATGCCCGCCACGTCCTCGACCTGCTCGACCACGCCGCCGACGGCTGCCGCAGCGGCGACTACGCCGCCTTGGTGACTGCGCCACTGCACAAGGGCGTGATCAATGACGCCGGCATCCCTTTCACCGGACACACCGAATACCTCGCTGACCGGGTCGGTGGCACGCCGGTGATGATGCTGGTGGCCGGCGGCCTGCGGGTGGCGCTGGCGACCACCCACCTGCCGCTGGCCGATGTACCACAGGCCATCACGAGCAAGGTCCTGACCACCGTGATCGAAACCCTCCACGCGGCCATGGTCGACTGGCTGGGCAAACCGCAGCCGCGCCTGCTGGTCGCCGGGCTGAACCCGCATGCCGGCGAGTCCGGCCATCTCGGTGATGAGGAGATCCGCGTGATCGGCCCGACGCTCGAGACATTGCGCGCCCGCGGCCTTCAGCTGATCGGCCCCCTGCCAGCCGACACCCTGTTCACGCCGCGCCACCTCGACCACGCCGATGCCGTGCTGGCGATGTACCACGATCAGGGCCTGCCGGTGCTCAAGTACGCCGGTTTCGGTCGGGCAGTGAACGTCACCCTGGGCCTGCCGATCATCCGCACCTCGGTCGATCACGGCACGGCGCTGGATCTGGCCGGATCGGGCCGGGCCGAGCACGGCTCGCTCGCTGCCGCCATCGAACTGGCCGCCGAATTGGCCATGCGACAGGCTGCCTGAACATGGGGCGACACGGCATCCAGGACGGCCATCGCGCCCGCAAACGCTTCGGTCAGAACTTCCTGATCGATCAAGGCGTGATCAACCACATCCTCGGTACCATCCCATCTGTCGGCGAGATAGTCGAAATCGGCCCGGGGTTGGGCGCACTGACCATCCCGATGGCCGCCCGTGGCAATCGCGTCGTGGCGATCGAACTCGACCGCGACGTGATCGATCGGCTCCGGGTCAAGCTCGATGCCGAAGGCGTGGGCCGGTACGTTGACATCATCTCGCAGGACGCCCTGCAGCTGGATCTGACGACGCTGGCCGATTCGGCCGGCCTTACCCCGCCACTGACCATTGTTGGCAACCTGCCGTACAACATCGCCACCGCGCTGATCACCCGCCTGCTCGCCCAGGCCGACCAGGGCGCGCGGATCGGCGAAATGCTGTTCATGGTGCAAAAAGAGGTGGCCGAGCGACTGGCCGCCGAGCCCGGCGATTCGGCCTATAGCCGCCTGAGCGTACTGGTCACGGCCCAGGCCGAGGTCGAGCATCTGTTCGATGTTCTCCCCGCGGCCTTCAATCCACCGCCGAAAATCGACTCCAGCATGATCCAGCTCGCGCCCCGCGACCAGCCGCTGGTCCCGCCGGCCGACTGGCCTCGTTTCGAGCAGCTGGTCACCGCGGCCTTTGCCCAGCGCCGCAAGACCCTGCGCAACAACTTGAAACCCTTCATGTCAGCGTCAACAATCGAGGCGGCGGGTGTCGACTCATCGCTGCGTGCCCAGGCGCTGGACATCCCCGCGTTCCTGGCGCTGGCTCGACGGCTCGACCAGCCCGACTGAGCGCTACGGTCACACTCCGAGGCTAAACGCCACAGCGAGGCCGAAAGACGACCCAGCGCAATCCATCCTTGCCATCACAACCACAGCCACCAGGAACGACATGACGGTCAGATCCGGCAACGCCGAATTCCATCTCAGCGAGCAGCCCGAAGCCGCCTCCGCCGCCTGTGCCACCTATCTGGTCGATCGACTGGCCGCGGCGATCCAGGCCCGCGGCGTGGCCCGGATCGCCCTGGCCGGGGGCAGTACCCCGCGCCGGCTCTACCAGATACTGGCCAACCAGCATCACGATGCGCTCGAATGGCAACAGGTCGAGTTCTACTTCGGCGATGAACGCAATGTCCCGCCCGATCATCCGGACAGCAATTTCCGCATGGCTCGCCTGACACTGCTCGAGCCACTCGGCATCCCGGCTCATCAGACGTTCCCGATGATTTTCGATCAGCAGCGCGACCCGGAGGAAAACGCCGCGGCCTATGAGGCCCTGCTGCGCCGCTGGTCCGACGACCGTGTACCAGAATTCGACGTGGCACTGCTGGGACTGGGAGACGACGGCCACTTCGCCTCGCTGTTCCCGGACACGCCGGCCCTGGCCGAACGCGAGCGTCTGGTCGTGGTCAATCCGGTGAGCAAACTCCAGGACCAGCGCCTGACCCTGACCTTCCCGGTCTTCGAGGCGGCCCGCGAGGTCGTTTTTCTGGTCCTGGGGGCCGACAAGCACGCCGCAGTCGAGCGCATCCGTGCCGGCCGGCAGGAGCTGCCGGCGGAATGCCTGTCTGCCAAGCGCGCTACCCACTGGTTCGTCGATCAGGGAGCCTTCGATCCGTAATAATGCGTCTCACCGAACAGATCCGGATTCGCCCGCGTGCCGTATTCGTCTCCGAGCACAGTGACACCACGGTGCAGCGGTTTGCCTTCAGCTATGAGATCGTGGTCGAGAATGAGGGCGACCAAGTGGTCACGCTGACTGATCGGCACTGGGTAATCGATCACGGCAACGGCCAGCTCGAGGAAGTACGAGGCGAAGGAGTCGTCGGTCAGGGAAGCTCTGCACGATTAATTGGCGCTTGATTGGCGGCCTGTTTCGATGACACCCGCCAAAGGCGGAGTCGGATGCTAGCATTCCCGTTACCCCACCCCATCCGGACACTCGACTCGCTTCATGGCCACCTATGCAATCGGCGACCTTCAAGGCTGCCTTGATCCACTCGAGGCACTACTCGAGCAGATCCGGTTTGATCCGGCGGCAGATCAAATCTGGTTTGTCGGCGATCTCGTCAACCGTGGCCCACAGTCGCTCGAAACATTGCGTTTTGTCCGCAGCCTGGGCGACCGGGCGATCACCGTGCTCGGCAATCACGACATCCATCTGCTCGGCTGCCGTTTCGGCACTCGTGTCGCCCGCGGGCGAGACACTCTCGATCCGATCCTTGCGGCCGAGGATCGCGATGATTTGATCGACTGGCTGCGCCGCCGCCCTCTGCTGCACCATGATCCGGATCTGGCCTGGACACTGGTACACGCCGGCATCCACCCACATTGGACACTCGAACAGGCCCAGCAGGCAGCCCGGGAGACGGAAGTCGCCATGCGTGCCGCCGAGCCCGAGCCGTTTTTCACGGAGATCTTCGGCAACCAGAGTGATCACCCGGACCACAATCCGACTGCGCTCGACCGCCAGCGGTTTGCAATCAACGTATTCACGCGCATGCGCTACTGTCATGCCGACGGTCGACTGGACTTCACAGAGAAACGCAGGCCGAGTGATGCCGACCCGGCGCTCACCCCCTGGTTCGCCCTGCCCGACCGGCCGATGGCCGGCGAGCGCATCGTCTTCGGCCACTGGTCCACGCTCGGACCGGCCATGCCCCGCGGCAATGCCTGGGGCGTTGATCAGGGCTGCCTCTGGGGCCGTCAACTGACGGCGCTGCGACTGGAGGACATGCAGCTATTCTCAATCGACTGCCCAATGGCCCGTACCCCGCGCGCGTTGCGTGCGTCATGACATGATACGGACCACCTGCCACCCAGCTGAGCAAGGCCCTCATGCTTAGCACCGTGGTCTCGATCCAGTCGCTGCTGGCCGGCATGGGCGTGCTGCTGGCCGGCTCAGGCCTGCTGGCCACTCTACTCGGATTGCGTGCCGCCGAGGAGGGCTTCTCCGACGGGATCATCGGCTTGGTGATGTCGGCCTTCTACCTCGGCTACGTGCTGGGCACATTGATCATCCCCGCGGTCATCCGCCGCGTAGGCCATATCCGTACCTTTGCGGCACTGGCCGCCATCTCCTCGGCCGCCGCGATCGCCCACGGCTTGTGGGTGAACCCCTGGGTCTGGATCGGATTGCGATTGGTCAACGGCGTGGCCCTGCTGGGTCTGTACATGGTCATCGAAAGCTGGATCAATGTGAAAGTCACCGGCCACCGCGGCCAGGTCTTCGGCATCTACATGATGGTGAGTCTGTTCGCCTACGGGGTCGGTCAATTTCTGATTGCCCCGTACGGACCGATGGATGTCTCGACCTTCGCCATCGTCGGCCTGCTGTTCTCGCTGGGCCTGGTGCCGATCGCGCTGACCCGCGTCAGCCAGCCGCCCCCGATGAAGACCACCCGCCTGCCGCTGGTCGAGCTGTTCCGGCTGGCGCCCACCGGGGTGATCGGTGCGGCGTCTTCCGGGACGATCACTGGCACGATCTATGGCATGGCCGCAGTCTACGCCAGCCGGATCGGCCTGTCCGACACCCAGGTCGCGACCTTCGTCGCCGCTATTATCGTTGGTGGCGGGCTGTTGCAATGGCCCATCGGCCGACTGTCTGACGGCCGCGACCGACGTTACGTATTGATCGTGGTCGCGGCGATCGGCGGTGTCTTTTCGATACTGCTCACCCTCCAGGATGGGCTGCCGGACTGGGGCCTGTTCGCCCTGGCATTGCTGTTCGGCGGCTTCGCCTTCTCGCTCTATGCAATCAGTGTCGCGCAGACCAATGACCGCCTGTCCAAGGCCCAGGTGCTCGGGGGCACGCGTGGACTGCTGATGGTCAACGGTGCGGGTGCCGCAATCGGCCCAATAATCAGCGGCATGATGATGGGCTGGATCGGCGTGGTTGGCTTCCCGCTGTTCGTGCTCACCGCACTACTGATTCTGATCTTTCTGGTTTTCTGGCGCATTCTGGTCGACGAACCGGTACCGGATGACAAACGTGGCGACTATATTTTCACCCACCGCACCTCGACTGCCGGCGCCGAACTCGATCCGCGCGCCGAAGAAGAAGTCGAGCCGGCCAGCCAGCTCCTACCGGAGCACGGCTACGCCAAACCACCCATCTACGAGACAGACTCGATCTGGGAAGACTACTGGGATGAGAGCGAGGACCCGCCGACTGCGATCGACACGGCCGAGACAAGCCGGGACAACGGCCCGAAAGACCCGTCGGAGCGATCAGATTGACCCCATGGTTCCGGCTACCCCATACGGATCACGGCATACGACCCCGCCTACGCCGGCAAATCCAGCACGGCCTGAGCGGCAGACTCCGCCTGTGCTGGCCGCAGGCTAAAATAGAAACATGACGACCAGCTGACAGGTTGCCTGCAACGCAGGCGTCAATCCACGACAGGCAAAACCCAGCGTTGCAGCCGGCCCGTCGATGCGCTGAAACCCCGCTCCATATGCGAGCAGCGAACCCGGGCGCCGGTCTGGCCAGCTTGTCACGAACCCGGCAAACGGGCATGCTTTAGCCCCTGCGACACCCATGATCGGGTGCCCGATAAAAAGAACACGGACGCGATAACGCACAGGCGGATTGATGAGCGCACCACCAGTCAGTGGACTGCTAGGCGCCCTGGTCACGGACGAAACCCTGTCCGCCGACCAGGCGAAGGCCATCCAGTCAAAAGCCCACAGCAGCGGCGACTCGCTGCTCAACACCCTGCTCGCCGAGGGCATCTCTCCAGCCGCGATCGCCGCGACCGGCGCGATGCGTTTTGGCCTGCCGCTGGTAGATCTCGACGCCATCGATACCAGCGATCTGCCACTGAAGCTTGTCCCGGAGAAACTGCTGCAGGCCAACAGCGCCCTGCCACTCTATAAACGGGGCCGACGCCTGACGGTGGCAATCGGTGATCCGTCCGACACCAGCGTGCTCGACGGCTTCCGCTTCTCGACCAACATGGCAGTCGAGGCGGTGGTAGCCGAGGCACCGAAGATCGCGCGCCTGCTCGAAGATGCCCTGAGCGACAGCATGGACATGCTGGACGGCGAACTCGATGACGACCTCAGCAACGTCCAGTTCGAACAGGGCGAGGAGGAGCACGACGCCGAGGATGCCTCGATCCAGGATGATGTGGTGGTGAAGTTCGTCACCAAGCTGCTCACCGACGCGATCCGCAGGGGGGCCTCGGACATCCATGTCGAACCGTACGAAAAGGAGTTCCGCGTACGCTTCCGTGTCGACGGCATCCTCACCGAAACCGCCAAGCCGCCTACGAACCTGGCCGACCGCATCATCGCGCGCCTCAAGGTGATGAGTCGCATGGACATCTCCGAACGCCGCATCCCGCAGGATGGCCGTATCAAGCTCAAGCTGTCCAAAACACGCTCGATCGACTTTCGGGTCAGCACCTGCCCCACCCTGTTCGGCGAAAAAATAGTGCTGCGCATCCTCGATCCCACCAGCGCCCAGCTGGGCATCGACATGCTCGGCTATGAGCCCGAGCAGAAGCGTCTATACCTGGAAGCGCTCGAAAATCCTTATGGCATGATCCTGGTCACCGGCCCGACCGGCTCGGGCAAGACCGTCTCGCTGTACACCGGCCTGAATATCCTCAACTCCGGCGACCGCAATATCTCGACCGCCGAGGACCCGGTAGAAATCGTGGTGCCGGGCATCAACCAGGTAAACGTCAACCCCAAGGTCGGCCTGACCTTTGCCAACGCGCTGCGCGCCTTCCTCCGCCAGGATCCGGACGTGATCATGGTGGGTGAGATCCGGGACCTGGAAACCGCCGAAATCGGCATCAAGGCAGCCCAGACCGGTCACCTGGTGCTCTCGACACTGCATACCAACGATGCCCCGCAGACGCTGACCCGGATGGTCAACATGGGGGTGCCGGCCTACAACATCGCCTCGTCGGTGAACCTGATCATCGCCCAGCGGCTGGCGCGCCGCCTGTGCAATAATTGCCGCACACCGGAAAACATTCCCGACGAGGAATTGCGGCGCGAGGGGTTCACCGCCGAGGATCTCGCCGACTTCCCAAAGATCTTCAAGGCAGTCGGTTGTGACCAATGCACCAACGGCTACAAGGGCCGGGTAGGGGTCTACCAGGTCATGCCGGTCTCGGAGGCGACTGGCCGGATCATCATGCAGGGCGGCAACGCCATGGACATCGCCGACCAGGCGCGCGAGGAAGGAGTTGATGACTTGCGCCGCTCAGGCCTGAAGAAGGTCATGGCCGGCGTGACCAGCCTCGAGGAAATCAACCGCGTCACCAAGGATTGAACCCGGCCGGGCTCAAGGGAGAGACAGTAAATGGCCATTGCGGCACGCAAGAAAAAGAGTACGGAAAAACCCATCTTCAGTTACGAGGCTCGCACCAAGGAAGGTCGGATAATCAAGAGCGAGATGGCGGCCTACAACGATACCGCCGTGCGCGCCGAGATCCGGCGCCTGGGCCTGACCCTGATCCGGGTCAAGCGCAAGAGCAAACCGTTGTTCTCCAGCTCCAAGCCGGTCCAGCCACGGGACATTTCCACCTTCGCCCGCCAGCTGTCGACCATGATGAACGCTGGCCTGCCCATTGTTCAGGCCCTGGATATCATCGCTCAGAGCTCTGAGAAAAAATCGATGAAGGACCTCATCAACGAGGTCAAAAATGACGTCGAGAGCGGTACCAACCTGGCCGATGCGCTTGATCGCCATCGCAAGCACTTCGATGAGTTGTTCGTGAACCTGGTGCGTGCCGGTGAACAATCCGGTGCACTGGAGGTGGTGCTTGATCGCATTGCCACCTACAAGGAGAAGACCGAAAGTCTCAAGGGGAAAATCAAGAAGGCCCTGTTCTATCCGACCGCCGTGATGGTGGTCGCCTTCATCGTCACCGCCATCCTGCTGATTTTCGTCATCCCGCAGTTCGAGTCGCTGTTCCAGGGCTTCGGTGCCGATCTGCCGGCATTCACGCAATTCGTCATCAATCTGTCCTATCTGTTCCAGACGTATTGGTACTGGATCTTCGGCAGCATCGGGGCCGCGATCTTTCTGTTCGTCTTCGTCAAACGTCGCTCCGATCGCTTCAACCATTTCCTCGACCGGCTGATCCTCAAGCTGCCGATTTTCGGCCCGCTGATGGAAAAATCGGCCATCGCCCGCTTCGCCCGCACGCTCTCGACCATGTTCTCCGCCGGTGTGCCGCTGGTCGAAGCCCTGCCGCCGACCGCAGGAGCCACCGGCAATGCGGTGTTCCGTGACGCGGTGATGAGCATGCGTGACTTGGTTTCCGCTGGGTCACCGCTGCGGATCGGCATGCAGCAGTCGAACCTGTTCCCGGTGATGGTGATGCAGATGGTCGCCATCGGCGAAGAGACCGGTGCGCTGGACTCCATGCTCTCCAAGGTGGCCGACATGTACGAGGAGGAGGTCGACAACATGGTCGACGCCATGTCGAGCCTGCTCGAACCGATGATCATGGCCTTCCTCGGCATCGTCGTCGGCGGCCTGGTCATCGCCATGTATCTGCCGATCTTCAAGCTGGGCGCTGTGGTCTGATCCGGACAGCTGCCGATCACTTTCCACGGCCCGCCACCAGGAAAGCCCTGCACGAATCGATAGTGCCTCTGCGGGGCCGCCGCCAGGGAAGCTCCGATTCAATCAGAGATCCCGGGCCGGGCCGTTTCCATATCAGGCATCTGAACCATGTCCGAACTGTCAACTTTTTTTGCCCTGTACCCTGTCTTATGGGTAACGATCGCCACCCTATTCGGTCTGCTGGTGGGCAGCTTTCTCAATGTGGTGATCAACCGCTTGCCGGTGATGATGGAGCGTGCGTGGAAACGCGAGTGCCGCGCCCTATTGGCCGCAGAAGGTACAGCTGCCGAAACGGGCAAGGAAGAACCCTTCGACCTGGTCCACCCGCGTTCACACTGCCCCGCCTGCGGTGCCCCGGTCCGGGCGTGGCAAAACATCCCGGTGATCAGCTGGCTCTGGCTGCGCGGTCGCTGCGCGGCTTGCGGCAGTCCGATCTCCTGGCAGTACCCGGCGGTGGAACTTGTCGCCGGGCTGCTGGCCGGTCTGGCCGCCTGGCAATTCGGCCCGACCCTCTGGGGCCTGGCCGTGATCGTCTTCAGCTGGATGCTGCTGGCCGCCGCGGTGATCGATCTCAAGACACAGCTCTTGCCCGATGTGTTCACCCTGCCCCTGCTCTGGCTGGGCCTGTTGCTGCCGATTTTCCTGCCCGATCATCATGTCTCGCTCCAGGACGCGGTACTGGGAGCCACCTTCGGCTACCTGGCGCTGTGGTCGGTCTACTGGCTGTTCCGACTGCTCACCGGCAAGGAGGGCATGGGTTTTGGCGACTTCAAGCTGCTCGCCGCCCTAGGTGCCTGGCTCGGCTGGCAGATGCTACCGCTGGTGATCCTGCTTTCCGCACTGGCCGGCAGCGTAATCGGCATCGCCATGATTCTGGCCCTGCGCCACGATCGTCGCGTCCCGATCCCGTTTGGTCCATATCTCGCCATCGCCGGGTTGATCGCCCTGTACCTTGGCGAACTGATCATGACCGCCTATCTCGGCGGCATGCCCTAATCTAGACATGAGCCACTCCGCCCCCAGCGCCACCGAAACACGGAACAATGCCACCTCGGGTCGCGTCTTCGGCCTCACCGGCGGCATCGCCAGCGGCAAGGACCTTGCGGCCGACTTTTTCGCCGAGCTGGGTGTGCCGGTGATCGATACCGACGCGATCAGTCGCGAGCTGGTCGAGCCGGGCAGTGACTGTCTCAGCGCCATCCGGGAGCGCTTCGGGGCCGAGGTAATTGCCGCGGACGGTCGCCTCGATCGGGCCGCACTGCGCCGCCGCATCCTCGCCGACCCGACAGAACGCGCAGCGCTGGAAGCGATCCTGCATCCGGTCATCCGTCGCGAGGCCCGCGCCCGGACGCTCGCGGCTGCCAAGCAGGCCCCCTACGCCCTGGTGGTGGTCCCGCTGCTGGCCGAGGAGTCGGTCTGGCCCAATTACCGCGACTGGCTGGACGGGGTAATCACCCTGATCGCGCCACTGGCCACCCGCCGGCAACGACTGCTGGGCCGGCCGGGACTGGATGCCGAGCAGGCCGATGCACTGATCGCCGCCCAGGTGGACGACGCAGCCCGACGGGCGATCAGCGATCATGTGCTGAAAAACGACGGCACGCCGGAAGAGCTGCGCCGACAGGTCCATGCGTTGGATCAACGCCTGCGTGAGATGAAAGACGACTGAGCCAGTCAGCTCTGAGCCAATCAGTGCTCCGCCAAGATCAGGAAGCGCTGCAGCCGCCACCAGCCTTGTTTGCCCAGCCGGCGTTGTGTGAGCCACAGCACCACCGAGCCAGCAGCCGGATCGTCGATCGACACCCCCACCAGCAGCGGGCTCTGCCAGAGGATCCTGACCGGCCCACGCACCGTCTCGCCAGATGTCGAAACGACCTCACCATGACCGCCCGACCAAGCCAGGCGACCCTCCAAGGCAAAACCTGGCGGGCGGTGGCGCAGCTGGAACAACAGCCAGAACGAGACAACCAGCCAGGCAGCCAGTCGCCAGCTGGCCGCCCACCACAGCTGGGGCGATGCCACTGCCCACAGGCCGTCCCAGATGACCCAGCTGACCGCAACCCATGCGGCAAACGACAACCCCACCCATGCCGCCAGCAACCTGGGATCGGCACGCAATTGCTCACGAAATCCCTGTGACACGTGCTCCATGACCATCCTTTTAGCACAACCCAAGCCAGCACGAGGGATGCTATCCTAGGGAAGTTCTGCAACCGTAATCATTTTTTCCGGGGCACCCGATGTCTGAAACAAACAAAACACCCTGGGACGAATTGATGCGCCCGACCGGTACGCCGGACGAGAACAGCCTGCGATTGGCCGAGCTGGCCGTGCGCCGCGTGATCGAGGTCGGCGGTACGGAGGCGCGCCCCTTTCTGCAGGCCATCCTCACCCAGGATATCGAGGCGATCGAGAACGGAACGGGCCGCTTCGCCGCCCTGTGCAGCGCCAAGGGGCGAGCTCTGGGCTTCTTGCGCGTCGTGGCCGATGGCGATCGTTTTCTGCTGGTTACCCGATCCGACCTGGCTGCCAGCCTGCTCAAGCGACTGCAGATGTATGTGTTGCGTCGCGATGTGCAGCTTGCTCTCCACGAGGACCAGTCCGCCTTCGGCCTGATCTGGCCGGCCGACACGACTGCGGGCGACTGTCCGCTGTCCGACCCGGCCGCCTGCGAAATCATCGACCGGCTGACGCGCACCGAGTCGCAACCAGGCCGGCTGCCCGCCGCCGTGGATGCCAGCGGTCGCCTCTACCTGCGAGAGGATCAGGGCAATGGTCTGCGCATCGCCATACACGGCCCGGTCGTCGAATTGGTACCGCTGGTTCAGGACACTCGCGGCACCACGACGGTCTCAGCGGCCGACTGGGATCGAGCCGAGATCGAGGACCATCTCCCCGAGGTCACCGGAGAAACCGTCGAACACTATGTGCCGCAGTGGATCAACCTGGACGAACTCGACGCCTTCAGCCTGAAGAAGGGCTGTTATCCCGGCCAGGAGGTGATTGCGCGCCTGCACTACCTGGGCAAGCCCAACCGCCAACTATTCAAGGGCCATGTGCTCGGCATCGACCCGCCGGCCGCCGGGACACCGGTGACCAATGCCGACGGCCAGTCGGCCGGTGAAGTGGTCCGTAGCGCCCCACTGGCTGACGGCTCAGGCAGCCTGGTGCTGAGCGTGATTAGGCTCAAGCATCTGCACGACCCGCTGATCATCGATGGGTTGCCCCTGGCGCTCGACCCGCAGAACACCCTCAAAGACAGCCACCAGCAGGCCGAAGCCCGGCATTGATCACTTCCAGCAAACAAAAAACCGAACGAAGCCAAGCCCATGACTGACAACCACCCCGACCCCATCACGCCAATTGACGACCAGCTGGTCATCGGCAGCCGCCGCTTTTCCTCACGCCTGCTGACCGGCACCGGGCTGCACAAGGATATGGAAGAGACCCGTCAGGCGACAGAGGCCGCTGGTGCCGAGATCGTCACGGTAGCGATCCGCCGCAGCAACATCGGCCAAAACCCGGACGAGCCCAATTTGCTCGACGTGCTGTCGCCCGAACGCTATACCATTCTGCCGAACACCGCCGGCTGTTACACCGCCGCCGAGGCGGTGCGTACCTGCCGGCTCGCCCGCGAACTGCTCGACGGACACAACCTGGTCAAGCTTGAGGTCCTCGGTGACGAGAAAACCCTCTACCCGGATATCACCAACACCCTCGCCGCGGCCGAAACCCTGGTCGAAGACGGCTTCGAGGTGATGGTCTACACCTCGGACGACCCCATCATCGCCAAGCGACTCGAGGAGATCGGTTGCGTGGCGGTGATGCCGCTGGCCGCTCCCATCGGCTCTGGGCTGGGCATCCAGAACAAGTACAACCTGCTGACCATCATCGAGAACGCCGAGGTACCGATTATCGTCGATGCTGGCGTTGGCACGGCCTCGGATGCCGCGGTGGCGATGGAGCTGGGTTGTGATGGCGTGCTAATGAACAGCGCCATCGCCCTGGCCAAGAATCCGGTGCTGATGGCTTCGGCCATGAACAAGGCGATCAGGGCCGGCCGCGAGGCCTTCCTCGCCGGGCGCATGCCGAGAAAGCGCTTTGCCAGCGCCTCCTCGCCCATCGACGGCCTGTTCTTCTGACCCCCATGATCGCAACCCGCAAAAAGAGCGACGGCATCCGCCGCCGCATCCGTTCGTTCGTCCGTCGCGAAGACCGACTGACACCGGGCCAGCAGCGCGCGCTGAATGAGCTGGGGCCGAAATACCTGATCGAGCCTACCGGGAAAGTCATTGATCCCGTCGAGCTGTTCGGCCGGCAGGCGCCACTGACGCTGGAGGTCGGCTTCGGCAATGGCGACAGTTTGGTCGAGATGGCTGCCAAGGACCCGGATCAGGACTTCCTGGGCATCGAAGTCCATCGCCCAGGTGTCGGGCAACTGCTCAACTACATTGAGCACTATGGCCTGACCAACCTGAGGGTGGTCTGTGGGGATGCGGTGCCGTTCATGGAACAACGGCTTGGCGAGGCCAGCCTCGACCGCCTGTTGCTGTATTTCCCCGACCCATGGCACAAGAAGCGCCACCTCAAGCGCCGGATCGTACAGACCCCATTCGCCGATCTGGTCGCCAGTCGCATGAAGCCCGGCGGGCTGTGGCACTTGGCAACCGACTGGGCCGAGTACGCCGAGCACATCCGTGCGGTGCTCGACGCCCACTCGGCATTCAGCGCCGAACACGAAGGCATTGGAGAAAATGCCCGCCCCGACTGGCGCCCACGCACGAAATTCGAGCGCCGCGGCGAGGGACGCGGCCATCAAGTCTTTGATCTGCTCTATCGACGCCGTTGACTGGCAATGCGCGACGATCCGTCATTGACCCTGTCGCTGGGCCGCGAGGCGCTGGTCATCCACAATCGCTACGAGGCAGCGGTGCTCGTCAACGATTTTCTGATCGGACTGTGGTTCACGCTGGGCAGCGTGGCCTTCCTGCTCCCCGCTTACAAGGAACTTGGCGCGTGGGTGTTCCTGGTGGCCTCCATACAGTACCTGGTGCGCCCCAGCATCCGGCTGGCCCGCAACGTCCACGTTCAGCGACTGCGTCGGCGCCATGCCCCATCGGCCGAGAAGCCCTGAGCCACACAGGGCGAACCAATGCCGCGTGCGCCGATGACGACGGCTCTTGGCATCGCGCCTTGTATCTGGACGCCTAGCGACCCGCAAAGGCATTGGCTATTCGCGCAGAGTTTCCTTGGCTCGAAACTTGTTCCCGCGCGCGCAAACCCCTATTATCGTGGGCTTTCGTTTGTCGGGGCAGTCGAGCCGAGCGGCGATCGCCGTCCTCCTCCCCGGCCAGATCGACTGAATTCCAACGCCTCCCCACATTCCATTTTTCATTAAGTTTTCAACAGGAGGGACCATGTCCAAAAAGCATCCCGTTATCGCAGTCACCGGCTCGTCCGGGGCCGGCACGTCGACCGTAAAGACCGCCTTCAACCAGATCTTCCGGCGCGAAAACCTTTCCCCCGTGGTAATCGAGGGTGACAGCTTTCACTCCCTCAATCGCAAGGACATGCGTGAGCGGATGGCTGCCGAGGCCGAACAAGGCAACAACTTCTTCTCGCATTTCGGTCCACAAGCCAACCATTTCGACAAACTGGCCGAGCTGTTCCGGAGCTACGGTGAGTCGGGCCGCGGCAAGAAGCGCTACTACTTGCACAACGATGAGGAAGCCGCCGAGCACAACGCCCGCTTGAACACCAATCTCGGCCCGGGCGAGTTCACCCCTTGGGAAGATATCCCGGCGGGCACCGACCTGTTGTTCTACGAAGGCCTGCACGGCCTGGTGAAGGACGGCGACACGGATGTCTCGCAACATGTCGACCTGGGTGTGGGCGTCGTGCCGATCGTCAACCTGGAATGGATCCAGAAGATCTTCCGCGACAGCGCCGAGCGCGGCTATTCCGCCGAGACCATCGTCGACACCATCCTGCGCCGCATGCCGGATTACGTGAACTACATCACCCCGCAATTCTCGCGGACCGATGTGAATTTCCAGCGCGTACCGACCGTCGACACCTCCAATCCATTCATCGCTCGTGATATCCCGACCCCGGATGAGAGCGTGGTGGTGATCCGCTTCCGTGAGCCGGAAGAGTTCGGCGTGGACTTCCCGTACCTGCTGCAGATGATCCCGCATTCATTCATGTCTCGCTACAACACCATCGTGGTGCCGGGCAGCAAGATGAGCTACGCGATGGATCTGATCCTGACGCCCCGCATCCACTGCCTGATCCGGGAGCGCGACAGCTAAACCTCGACCGCCACTAACGCGAAAAACCCTCGCTGGTCTTCAGACCAGCGAGGGTTTTTCTGTTTCTAGAGAAAAACTCTGTCCAGATCACCTAGGGAAGCTCTGCACGAAGGAACTGACTACACTCAGACTGCCGTCGGTAGTGGCTCCTCGACCATCTGCCGCGACGGTAAGTACTCCCACCAGGCCACCACCGGCCCATCGGCCTCCAGGGGGCGGATGTAACGGGCATGCTCGGCTTCCCGGCCGCTGTTGTCGTAATCCATACCGTCCTTGCGGAACGAGGCAAGGATCCGTTGGCGGGACATTTCTTCCTTGCCGTCGATAAGCGCCGGGTGGTTACGCAGCACGAAGTCGGGCTGAAAGAAGAAATAGCTGTAGTCGAAACCGTAAGGGTTGCGTGGGTGGTTCTCCGGATAACAGACACCGAAGGCGGTCAGGAACATGGTCTCGCCGGCCCATTCGAACTTCCAGCCGGCCTGGTCGTCGACGTGCTGCAGGCAGTCGGAGCCGGCCGGATCGATGCGATTGAGCCCTTCCAGCAGCGCGGCGGTGGTCTCGGCCAGCCGCTCGACCGAGCTGCTCATCGCTGCCGGTAGCCGCAGAGCCAGCCCCTTGAACTCTTCCTTGCGCGCCACCGTCATGAAGTGGAACAAATCTTCGGCAAACTGCTGCACGCCTGCCTCGAAGCCAAGGGCATCGTCATAATCGCGTGCGCCCCAGTATTTGCCCGATGGAGCAAAGATGCAGCGCGTCTTGTCGACCGCCTCCATGAACTCGAGATGCGTTGGCGAGTAGACCGGCACATGCGACGCGGTGCGAGGGTATCCCGCGCGCACCGCGTCGGCCAGCTCGTCGCGCATCACCTGCGAGTGCACCGAGGCCATGTGCTCGGGGAACTGGGCCGCCACCAGCGCGAACAGGGTGTTGGTCAGGCTCTGCAGGCTCGCCAGGCCGTTGGTCGGCAGGGCCCCGGCCCGCCGCGGCGCCTGATCGTAGAAACGCAAGGTAGCGGCCAGATCGGCCAGGCGCTCAGGCAGCATCGAGAGCGGATAAAGAACTCGCCCCTCTTCGGATTGGCTGGTCCTCAGCGCCTTGTCGGGCTGAACGTAGTAGCGGTGAGCCGTCTCTAAAATCAGGAAGGACAACAAGGAAAGCTCGAGATCGTCGGCTGCAGGCGGGGCCTGCCAGTCGCGCTTCGCCAAGGATTCTGCCAGGGCCTCAGCCAATCGGATCGCTGCGGCATCGTCGAGCATCACACCCTGCTCGAACGCCCAGCTGCCGACCAGCCGACGGCCCAGCACAAACTGCTTCATGACACTCAGGACAGGCCTCACCTTTACGCTCATCCACTACCCCATAAGTTACTGTTTTGCAACACCAAATCCATTTTCACAGACACTAAAGTCATAGTGAGCGGGCAATCTACCGGATAATAGTGCCAAGCGCAAAGTAACGGGAGAAAACGAGGAGGCAAGTCAGCGCAAACCACTGCCGCAAAAGGGCTTTTCTCAAAGAATAGCGCTGGAATGACAAAGAAAGCGGGAAACGCTACTCGACCGCCGACATGACGGTCATGCATGGCACAACCATTTCGCGGGCGAGGAGATCGGCCAGCGGGCCAGCCTCTCGCCAACGAATCAGTACCGTAAAAGCGAGCCTTGGTCGACTAATGCTGCGTCAACGGCGGCAGTCCTCAGCCTTCAAGCCGCCGCCACTCGCCGGGCTTGAGATCGTCAAGACGGTACGGACCAATAGCCACACGAATCAGACGCAGCACGGGGAAACCGACATGCGCGGCCATGCGGCGTACCTGTCGGTTGCGCCCCTCGCGCAGGGTCAGCTGCAGCCAGCTGGTGGGCACGGTCTTGCGAAAGCGCACCGGCGGATCGCGCGGCCACAGCCAGTCGGGCTCATCGACCCGTTCGGCCTCGGCCGGGTGGGTGAGTCCATCCTTGAGGGTGACGCCGGCGCGCAGGGCGGCAAGCGCCGAGTCATCGATCTCGCCCTCGACCTGGGCGAGGTAAACCTTGGCGAGCTTGTGCTTCGGGTCGGCCAGCCGGGCCTGCAGGCGGCCATCGTCAGTGAGCAGCAACAGCCCTTCACTATCGCGGTCGAGTCGCCCGGCGGGATAGACACCCGGGCAATCAATCCAATCAGCCAGGGTCGCCGCCGGGCTGTTTGGCTCAGGCGTGAACTGGCTCAGGCAGTTGAATGGCTTGTTGAAGGCAATCAGGGTCATTGCAAAAAGCGCCTTAGGCGGATCGGACCAGCGGCTCGTCCCAGGCTTCCCAGCGCTCGATCTGGGCCGGATCGGCACCTGCCTGTTCAAGCAGGCCAACCAAGGCGGCACGATCAATGCCTTGCCAGGGTGTCGGGGTCTGGGCCAATGGCAGATCGCAGACGATCTCGGTCAGCTGTCGAGATAGGCGCACCTGCTCCTCGTTCTCCTGCAGCTGCCGCTGCACCCGTGGCGCGCCACGGAATTTCATGCCGTAGACAGCAGACAGGTTCTCGTAGATACCGTCGATGCTGTCGTGTTTGCGCAACAGCCGGGCGGCGGTGCGTGGACCAATGCCCGGCACGCCCGGGATGTTGTCGGAAGCATCTCCGGCCAGGGCGAGCCAGTCGGCGATCTGCGTCGGGCGAACCCCGAAACGCCGCTCAACGTCGCCGTAGGCCATCACCGCGCCGCGCATCGGGTTGTACCAGCGGTCGTCCGGCCCCAGCAGCTGGGCCAGGTCCTTGTCGCCGGTGACAATGGTCACCGCCCGCTCGCGACTACGCAGCCGACCAACCAGCGTCCCGATGACGTCGTCGGCCTCGAAGCCGGCATAATCCAGCGCACCGAAGCCGGCCGCCATCGCTAGCTCGCGACAACGCGGGAACTGCTCCTGAAGCCTGGGGGGCGTGGGCGGACGATGCCCCTTGTACTCGGGGTAGATCGCCTGGCGATGGCCGCGCCCGCAGGGTGCATCGAACACTGCGGTAATGATCGGGGCCGGCTGGCTGGGCTGCCAGGTGGATTCGATCAGCGCCAACAGGTAGTCAGCAAAGCCCAGCAGGGCATTGACTGGCCGTCCGGCACGATCGGTACGCTCCTTGTCGTAGACATGCCAGGCCCGCCAGATCTGGGCGTGGGAATCGATCAGCCAAGCGCGCGCCTGACTCATTGCGCCACCGAACCCGGCATGGGATGGGGCCGGTAGGGGCTGCGCGCCACACCATCGGCCTCGGCCGCTTTCGCGACCGAGGCCGGCAGGCGCTCGATCAGACGCGGGTCGAAGGGCTTGGGCAAGATGTAGTCGGGGCCGAAGGCCATCTCGGCAAGCCCGTAGACAGCCAGCACCGAAGCAGGCACTTCCTCGCGAGCCAGTGCGGCCAGGGCCTCGACACAGGCGATCTTCATGTTGGGCGTGATCCGCCGTGCACGGCAGTCGAGTGCACCACGGAAAATGAATGGAAAGGCCAGCACATTGTTGACCTGATTGGGATAGTCGCTCCGACCCGTGGCCATGATCAAGTCGTCGCGCACCTGGTGGGCCACTTCCGGCAGAATCTCGGGGTCGGGATTGGCCAGCGCAAACACCACCGGCTTGGCGGCCATGCTGGCAAGCATTGCTTCAGTCAGGACATTCGGCGCCGACAGGCCGACAAAGGCATCAGCGCCCACCAAGGCTTCGGCGAGCGTACGCGCCTCGGTCCGGGCGGCGAAGCGACGATGGTGCTCGGGCAGATCGGCGAGCCCCTCATGCAGCACACCCACCCGATCGACCACTAACAAGTGCTCGCGCTTGAGCCCCATATCGATCAACAGATTGAGGGTGGCCGTGCCGGCGGCCCCCGCCCCGACCAGTACCAGCCGGGCATCCTCGAGCCGCTTGTCCTGCAGGCGCAGGGCGTTGATCAGGCCTGCGGCGATAATGATTGCCGTGCCGTGCTGGTCATCATGGAAGACGGGAATGTCCATCACTTCGCTCAGTGCGGCCTCGATCTCGAAGCACCGTGGCGCGCTGATGTCCTCGAGATTGATGCCGCCGAAGGTAGGCTCAAGCCGGCGCACGGTATTGATGAAGGCCGTCGGACTCTCCGCCGCCACCTCCAGGTCGAACACGTCGATGTCGGCAAAACGCTTGAACAGCACGGCCTTGCCCTCCATCACCGGCTTGCTCGCCAGCGGCCCGAGATCGCCCAGTCCCAGGATCGCCGAACCGTCGGAGATCACTGCCACCAGGTTACCGCGGGCGGTGTACTGCCAGACGGCTTCCGGGTCGGCGGCAATCGCGCGCACCGGCTCAGCTACACCCGGCGAGTAGGCCAGCGCCAGATCATGAGCGGTCTCGGTGGGCTTGGTGATCGTCGTGGCGATCTTCCCCGGCTGCGGGCTGGCATGGTAGTCAAGCGCCTCTCTACGGCGCTTGTCGGCATCAATATGAGAGGTGGCGGTCATGGGCCAGGAACCTGGAGGTAGTGTTGTGTAAGAATGGACTGATGGCCGCGGTTATGAATAGCGGCCAGCCATCTTATCAGCCCCCGGGTTTATTGATGCCCAGGATGAATACCCAGGATGCCCGTCGGTCTGAACCAGAACCGGCAACACACCTTTAGGCCTCATGCTGAAACCGCCCCGTCACCTGCCTCGCCTCGCCGCCATCCTGTTGCTGATCGCAACATTGCTGGCCGCCTGGGCTGCGTGGGGCCCGGCCGCCCAGTCGGACTCGCTCGCCGTCCGCGACGGCGATGTACAGACTCTGTCGCTGGCCGGCGAGTCGTTCACCGTTGAACTTGCCACCACGCCCGCCAGCCGCCAGCGCGGCCTGATGCATCGTCAGGCGTTGCCAGCGGACCGTGGCATGCTGTTCATCTTCCCCGACGAGGCCCCGCGGACCTTCTGGATGAAGCAGGTCCGATTCGCCATCGACATCCTCTACCTGGACACCGACTGGCGTATCGTGCACCTGATCGCTGGAGCGCCGCCTTGCATGGACACCCCTTGCGAGACCTACCCAAGCCAAAGACCGGCTCGCTACGTGCTTGAACTGCCTGCTGGCACCAGCGCCCGTCTCGGCATGCAGCCCGGCCAGCAGCTTTCTCCACCCAAAAACCCGTCCTGAACCGACAACCAGAAAGGCCCGGCAGATGCCGGGCCTTGCGCAATCTTCGCCTGGCGACGATTTACTGCTGGCCGGGCCTACTGCTCGGGCAAGATCAGGATCTCGACTCGACGGTTCTGCGCACGCCCTTCGGCTGTCTCGTTGGTAGCGATCGGGCGGCTCTCACCATAGCCGACGGCCTGCAAGCGCCCATAAGGAACATCATGCCGTGCCAGCTCACTGGTCACGCTCTCAGCGCGACTGACCGAGAGATTCTGGTTGTAGCTGGCCGCTCCGGTGGAGTCGGTGTGCCCCTCGACACGCACAACGGTGTTCGGGTACTGCTGGACGGAGGCTGCCACTTCGCTCAGCACTTGCCGAAACTGTGGTCTGATCGCAGCACTATTGGTCTCGAAGGTGATCGACTCAGGCGCCTGCAGGCGAATGGTGTCACCTTGGCGCTGCACGTCCACGCCGGTGCCCGCCATATCCTGGCGCAGCTGGCGTTCCTGCTGATCCATCTGACGACCGACCAGGCCTCCGACCGTCGCTCCTACGGCTGCGCCGATCAGGGTGCCGCCTGTTTTGTTACCCGATCCGGCAATCACATTACCGAGGAGCGCACCCGCGCCGGCGCCGACGGTCGCCCCGGTCGCAGTACGCTGATGCTCTCCCGTATAGGGGTTCTGGGCACAACCACCCACGGCCAGCGCGCTGGCCATGGCCGCAATCAAGGTCAAACGTTTCATTGCTCTTGCTCCTGTAAGGAAAGTGGCCACAGGTTCGACTGACACCAGCCCCATCCGTTCCGGACTTAATGACACTGGTGGCCGTTGGCCGAGCGGCGACCTCAGTCTAAATCTAACGACGGCTGACCGCGATATCCGTGCTGCCCCCATAGTTCGTCACTTCAATATAGTGCATTCACGCAGCGCCGACAGGAGTCGATCAAGGTCTACCATTTCATGGGCCGCACTGAAGGTCACTCGCAGTCGCGAGCCGCCAGGCGGCACTGTCGGTGGGCGGATCGCCGGCACCAACAGGCCCCGGTCGGCGAGTCGCTCGGCCAGCACGACGGCCCGGGAGGCATCACCAACCAACAGCGGCTGAATGGGCGTAATAGAGGGTAGCAACTCGACCCCGGTCAATTGGCCCGCCGCCTTGCGGAAGGCTGCGATCAATGCCCTCAACTGCTTGCGTCGCCAGCCTTCGTCCCGAACGATCGACAGGGCCTGGCGCGACGCCTCGGCCACCGCTGGCGGCTGGGCGGTGGTGAACAGGTAGGTGCGCGCCCGCTGCAGAAGCACCTCCAGCGGCTCAGCGGCGCCGGCGACGAATGCCCCGGCCGTGCCGAAGGCCTTGCCCAGCGTCCCTACCCGCAGTACTCGTTCGCCGGGGACCAGGCCAGCCGCCTCGAAGCTGCCGCGCCCCTGCTCACCGAGCACACCGAAGGCATGCGCCTCATCGACCACCAGCCAAGCATCAAAACGCTCGGCCAACACGACCAGTTCGGCCAATGGTGCGACATTCCCGTCCATTGAGAACACGCCGTCAGTGAGAATCATTCGTTCACCGCGCGCCCGCGACAGTCGTGACTCGAGATCTTCGAGGTCATTGTGTCGATAACGCGACAAATGCGCGCCGGAAAGCTGTACAGCGTCAACCAACGAGGCATGATTGAGCCGGTCGGCAATCACCGTGTCGCCTCGCCCCACCAGCGAGCCGACCACGCCGAGGTTGGCCATATAGCCAGTCGAGAACAGGCGCGCGGCGTCCACCTCAAGCCACTCCGCCAGCTCCTCTTCGAGGCGCTGGTGCGGGTGGAAGTGGCCGTTGATCAGATGGGCCGCTCCCGCCCCGACGCCGTAGCGTTCCGCCGCCGAGCACAGGGTCTCGGCCAGTCGCGGGTCGGCAGCGAGCCCCAGATAATCGTTGCTGCAGAAGGTCAATCGCTCCTGGCCGTCGATACACATCCGCGGCCCCTGTGGCGAGTCGGCCACCGTCAGCCGCCGGATGAGTCCAGCGTCGCTCCGCTCAGTCAGCCACTGTGTCCAGTCGTGCTTTGTGATAGCGTCACCTCCAATCGATTACTACACGCTCCAGCCCATCTGCCGGGAGCATCCCGAGGCTCGATCGCCATGCGTCTGCCGGTCAGTATTTTCCTGTGGACCTTCACCGCCACGGTGGTGCCGCTAGTGCTGCTGGTCTGGGGCGTGACCAGCTACAGTGAGCAGCGGCTGCAGAAGGAGATCAGCCGCGAGCTCGACGAAAACCTCAGCTCGCTGATCGCCGAAATGAGTAACCGGATGCGCTACGAGCGTGAGGTGGTCGAAGGCATTGGCCAGGCCCAGGAAATCCAGACCATGCTCAACGCCCTGATGGCCTCGGCCATGGGCATTCGCCATCCTGAGCTGACCTCGATGCGCATCAACGCCAACCGCTTTCTGGCCAGCCTGCAGCGCACGGTCCCGGGGCTCGGCAGTATCCGCATTCTGGATGCGGCCGGCAACACGGTGATCAAGGTCAGCCTCGGGCGGGTCGCCTCGCCGTCGTTCGAGAGCCTCAGCCAAGTCAACTACGTCGAGGAAGAACTCGAAAACGAGGGCCTGCTCGAGCGCCTGCAGGAACTGCCCTCCGATCAGATCAGTTATCTGAGCCTGCAGCCACTGGCTTTCGGCGACACACTCAATGAGCGTGAGTCCAGCACACTCTACGCGGTGCGCCCGTTGCGCAACGTCGACGACCGCACCGCCGGCTATGTGGTTGTCAACACCTTCGGTGAGCAACTCGACCAGATCCTTTCTTTTTCACCCCGCCCGCGTGATGGCAAGATCATGATCATCGAGCACAACCCGGGGCACCCGACCCGTGACGGCCTGATGCTCTACAACGACCTGGCGAATCTGCGTTTCATCAGTCCGTTCGAGAGCAGTGTCGAACCGCCCCAGCCATATGCCCAGCATATCGACGCCGGTGCCTTCTGGCAGGCAGCCGTGGCGCGATCAAACGGCGCCCATCTCGACAGCGATGGCGAGAGCCGTTACTACTATCAGGAGTTTCATCCCTATCCGAACAGTCTCGCCTCCTGGTTCGTGGTGGTAAAGCTGCCAGCCGACATCACCACCGCACCGTTTCGCGATATACGCCTGAGCCTGTTCGGCTTCGGCCTGCTGGCCCTGATGATGAGTCTTCTGATCGCAGGCCTGGGGGCTCGATACTTTTCGCGACCCATCATTCGCCTGTCGGAACGACTCAAGCGATTCGCCGATGGCGACCGCGACCAGCCGATCCCCACGGATTCGCGCACCACCGAAGTCCGGGAATTGCTGGCCTCGTTTCGCTATCTCACTGCCCAGCTGGCTGAGGAGGCCCGACGACGCGACCGTGCCGAACGCAAGGCCCTGCAGCAGGCCAAGCTCGCTTCGATTGGCGAAATGGCAGCCGGTATCGGCCACGAAATCAACAACCCACTCAACAACATCCTGGCTCTCACACGGTTGATCGAGCGACAACTGCCAGCCGGCGACCACGACCTGCGTACGGATATCGCCGATCTACGTGCCGAGGCGCACCGCGCCAGCAGCATCGTGCGAGGCGTGATGAATTTCGCCCGCCAGCTACCACCCGAGCATCGCAGTGTGGTCGTGGCCGACTGGCTGACGGAGGTCATCGACCGCATGGAGCCCGAGGCGCTAGAAGCCGATGTCCATCTTGCCCTGCTCAGCGCTACGGCCCAGTGTGAGGCCGAGTTCGACCCCGGCCAGATGGAGCAGGTGATCGCCAATCTGGTACGCAATGCCATCCACGCTAGCCCGACCGGCGGGCATATACTGATACAGGCCGAATGCCTGAATGAGACGATCCGCATTGAGGTGCGTGATGAAGGCAGTGGCCTGCCACCCGACCTGGTCGACCAACTCTTCGATCCGTTTTTCACCACCAAGGCAGTCGACCGCGGCACAGGTCTCGGGCTGTCGATCAGCTTAGGGATAGTCCAGTATCATGGCGGTCGGTTGAGCCTGAAAAACCGTAGCGACGCCGGTGAGCCGAACGCGCGCGGCGTGCTCGCCCGCGTGGTACTGCCACGCCACAAGGCTCGACCGCGCGTTATCCAATCCAACCTCGACGCCAGCCACCCCACCACAAACCCATGACGACAGAACACACCAGCAACAATCCACCCGTCATCGCGTTCGTCGACGACGACGAACGCGCCGCAGACCTCTTCACACGCTATGCACGCACGGAAGGACTGGATGTACAGGGCTTCCAATCAGTGGAAGCGGCACAGCAGTGGCTACTGAAGCACCCGGTCGACCTGGTGATCTCTGACCTGAAGATGCCGGGCATGAACGGGCTGGAGTTTCTCGAGTGGCTACGTGAGCACTGGCCGAACCTGCCCGCGATTCTGATCACTGGCTATTCCACCATCGACAACGCCATCCAGGCGTTGCGCTTAGGTGCCAGCGACTTCGTCAAAAAGCCCTATGACCCTGAAGAACTGATCGAGCTCGTCCATCGCCTGCTGGGGGAAGAGTCGACCGTGCCAGCGTCAGCGACCTCGGGCAATCGCACCATGATGGGGCGCTCGCCTGCCATCGAGGCGATCTACCACATCATCGACAAGATCCGTGATGTCCGCATCAACGTGATGATCGAGGGCGAATCCGGTTCGGGCAAGGAACTGGCGGCCCGTGCGATCCACGAGCGTTCGGACTTCGCTCACACACCCTACATTGTCATCGACTGCGGCGCACTGACCGACAGCCTGCTGGAGAGCGAACTATTCGGCCACGAAAAAGGCGCGTTCACCGGCGCCACCACGGCCAAGCCCGGCCTGCTTGAAGTAGCCAGTGGCGGTACGGTTTTCCTCGACGAAATTGGCAACATATCGGACGCGATGCAGGTCAAGTTGCTACGGGTGATCCAGGAACAGGAAATCACCCGCGTCGGCGGCGTGCAGAGTTTCCCGATCGACGTGCGCTTCATCGTCGCCAGCAACCGCAGCCTTGCCGAGATGGTGCGTGAGGAGACCTTCCGCCACGACCTCTACCACCGCTTGAACGTGGTTCGACTGCAGATGCCACCACTGCGCGAGCGCCGCGACGATATTCCCATACTCGCCCAGCAGTTCATCGACGAGTTCGCCCAGCGATTCCGTCGCCCGGCCAAGGCCCTGACCGAGCAGGCTAGTCATGCCATCTTGGAATACCCCTGGCCAGGCAACGTGCGCGAACTCAAGAACGCTATCGAGCGTGCCGTGGCCCTGTCCGACCATGAAGAGATCGATCTGGAACTGGGCGGCGAGGACACAGGAGAAGCTGCTGCCTCCGACAGCTCGACCATTGATGCCGACTACCCAACTCTCGACGTGCTCGAACGTCGCTATATCGAAAAGACACTGGCCTATGCCCAGGGTAACCGGGAAAAAACTGCCAATATCCTCGGCATCAATAAATCCACCCTCTGGCGCAAGCTGCAGAACTACGAGAAAAATGACAATGAGCCTGGTCAGCCTGGTTGAGTGCTGCAATCCCCGCGACAGGAAAATTGCATACTGCAATATGCAATCCCGGCCAAAAATATCGATAAGCCCTTAGCAATCAACGCCTTGCCATATTGGCACAGTCCGTGCATCATTAAAGACGTGGACAACCACACACTAACGAGGAGTTAAAATATGCAAACCAAGCGTCGCGTATTTCTGAAGGGCAGCCTCGCTGCCAGTGCAGCAGGTCTGGCCGTCGGTGCCGGCCTGCTTTCCCCGCGTGCCGTCCTGGCCGCTGACTGGCCGACCGCCGCATTTGACGCGAAAGCCATCGACACCAGCCTGAACGAGCTGTTCGGCAGCTCTGACGTCTCCGACTCTGGTGACGTCAGTGTCAAGGCACCGGACATCGCCGAGAACGGCGCAGTTGTTCCGGTCACCGTCGAGTCCTCCATCGCTGATGCCGACAAGGTCGCCATCTTCGTCTCGAAGAACCCGACCCCGCTGGTCGCCTCCTTCGACCTGTCCGGCGCCAACCCGTTCATCTCAACCCGTATTCGCATGGGCGAGACCGACGACGTTGCTGGCGTGGTTCACGCGGGCGGCAAGCTGTACAGAGCGGTCAAGGAAGTCAAGGTAACCATCGGTGGCTGCGGCGGCTAATCAGCCTCTGAAACCGAAGTCATTGATTGAAAGACAGATAATTCAAGAGGTATAGATCATGTCTACTATCCGTATGCGCATCTCCGCCGCTGGCGACGTCCTGGACGTCAAGGCCCTGATCCGTCACCCGATGGAGTCCGGTCTGCGCGAAGACAAGTCCACCGGCAAGAAGATCCCGGCTGACTACATCCAGAAGCTGTACGTCACCGTCAATGGTGAGGCCGTCATGGAAGGCAACCTGTCGCCGGCAGTCTCCAAGAACCCGTACATCAACATCAAGGTGCCGGGCGAGAAGGGTGACGAGGTCAAGCTTAGCTGGACCTCCAATACCGGTGAGTCCGACGAAGCCACCCAAGCTGCCTAAGCCACCAGGCTGACACCAGCTAACCAAGGAAGCCTCGCCGCTATGGACTAACCCCAACGGGACAGTCAATTAGTCGGCAGGCTAGCCAGGCCTGAGCCCTGAACTCCACAGGACTCAGGCCTTTTTGTTTCCACGGGTTCTACCCCGTTTTCGCGGACGGTTGGATTAAGGGTAACGTGTTGTCGTTTGCCTGTATTCGCCGACGGACTCTCGGGTTGTGGAATCGCTCGATGTAATCGAACACATCCTGCCGGGCCTCGGCGATCGTTGCGTATCGGCGCCGGTTGACTCGCTCGCGCTTGAGCATGCCAAAGAATCCCTCGGCAGCCGCATTGTCGGCACAGTGGCCAACGGCACTCATGCTGCAAAGCACGTTGTGGTCGGCCAGGAACTGCTGATAGTCATCGCTGGTGAACTGCGTTCCTCGGTCCGAATGCAGGACGATGGGATCGTCACCCTTGCGCTGCCATAGTGCCATCAGCACGGCATTGATCACCATTGACCGATCCTGTGTCCGGCTCATCGACCAGCCCACCACCTCGTGGTGGAACAGGTCGATCACGACGCACAGGTACAGCCAGGCTTCCGCTGTGCGGATGTAGGTGATGTCGGCTACCCACTTCTGGTTGCCCGCCCTGGCGGCAAAATTCCGGCTCAGGTGGTTGCTCACGTTCACCGGTCGCCGGCCGATCGGCTTTTTGCCGCAGCGACGACGCTGGGGCACACCGCAGAGCGTGGCTTGACGCATCAGGCGAGCGACTCGGTGGCGGCCAACCGCCACGCCTTCATGGCGAAGCGTCTCATGCATCCTCGGTGCCCCGAGAACGCCGTCACTTGAGGCGTGATGCGCCTTGATACGTTCGAGCAGCCACTCGTTGTGCCGGGTTCGCTGACTCGGATTACGGCCAGCCCAGGCATAGTAGCCGCTGGTCGAGACGTTCAGGCAACGACACATCAGGCGAACGGGATAGTCCCTGCGACAGCGCCAGATCGTCCGATACTTCAGGACGACTCCCTGGCGAAGAACGCTGCCGCGTCGCGCAAAAAATCGCGTTCCTTCTTCACCCGGGCCAGTTCTCGCCGAACGGCAGCAAGTTCCTGATCCCGAGCCGTTCCACTGCCCTGAAAGGCAGGGGAATCGTCACAATCGGCTTCCCGCCTCCAGCGAGCAAGCATGTTTGGATTGAGACCGAGCTCCAAGGCTACTTGCCGGATGCTGGTCGTCGGATTACGGGCCAACTCGACGGCTTCGTGTTTGAACTCTTTGCTGTATCGACGTCTTTGGGTCATGGACATCTCCTAATGGCTCATGGTGAACCTTTTCAGAAATGTCCGCAAAAGTGGGGTAGAACCCTATTCCAGGGTGTCGACCGGGGCAGAACCCTGGGGCAGAACCCAGCAGAAACAACAAGGCCTGAGTCCTGTGGAGTACAGGGCTCAGGCCTAGCTGATCAGCACACCGGCTGTCGGTCCATCAATCCCCGACGGTGATCTGATCCTCGATCGCAG
>JBAYRD010000014.1:0-36724 GCA_041676845.1 Halothiobacillaceae bacterium
AGGCTCGCTGCCTCGAGCTTGAATTCGGCTGAAAAATGTCGTCGTCCCATCTTGATGCACCTCGTGGTCATGGCGGCAAATTAACACCTATCGGGGTGTCCAAGATCAGTGAACCACTTCAATTTGCGATATGGCCGGCCCCGCTTTGTGACGAGCAGCTGAAATCAGCGTTGGCAGGGATCGTCTCCATCCCGCGCGTGCCAAAGGGCTGGGGCTTGTAGACAAAAATGTCGCCGCCATTGTTTCTGTTACTTGAGCCCAGCAGGATCTGTTCACCTGCTTGCGCAAATACGTAGAGGAACTGTTTGTTCTCTGCGACGTTCGCGTACTGGAGATTGTTGTAGCTATCTGATAAGGCTGCCCGGTTGCCGGTGGCCCCGTCGGGATACACCGTGCGACTCCCTTCTGCGGCTGCCTGCGCGGAGAACAGTGCCAAGGTTAAAGCCAGAAAAGGCAGTACAGCAGCACGCAGGCGCTGTCTGCAACGGGCAGTCAAGGTCATTATCATTCCCCTAGGCTCTCAGCCAGGTTCTGAGTGTTTGATCGGGCGGTGTAGATGGGGAGGCTCAGTCAGGACGGGCGCAATATGCCCACAACAAGAAAGCGCGCCTGGGCAAAACCATATCACGCAGTTCCCCGCTGGGAAATGGGGGTGGGGTAATAGGCACTGGAAATGGTCTTGAGGTTTTTTGAAAACCGCATGTGATGGAAGCACCAGAAGGTACTGGTGTCGATGCGAGGATATTGCACCCGGTCGCGTCGCCTGGTCGCGACGCAATGGGCCAATTCAAGGCGCATCTTGGGTATCTGATTTCGCCTGCGCAGAGAGCTTCCCTAAGCAGGACGAGAGTTGATCAGCTTGATCCAGCGGGACTGAAGAAAGACGGTTTCGAGTTGTCGCTCGACCGGACGCGCCACTGGTTTGGCGTGCCGCGCCGGAGTGCGTACTACCGCTTGGCCGTGGCCCAAGAGTCAGGATCAAGGCGGAATCGGCGGTACTGGTCCAGAAGCTCATTGAGGCGGAGTCGTCGTTCGGCTGCCGCCACCCGCCGGGCAGGCATGAGCAGCAGCAGGTTGACCTCCTGGATACGCTTGACCGCCCGGTTCGGCTGCCGCCACCCGCCGGGCAGGCATGAGCAGGGCCGTCAGGCAGCCTGTCCTTTTGAGACGCATACTCCACGAGGCGCATTATTCCCGGGTTTGTAACGGCTGGTGGCTAGGGAAGACAGGTGCGAGTATCGTTACAAACTGATTATCGGTGCCATGAAGCAGGGCGGCCTCGGTGTCGCCACCCCAACTTGAGTCAAGGAGCAATATGAAATCAAGAGCCTTGTTGGTTTCCTGTGGGTGCCTGGCCATGGCCAGTGCCAGCCAGGCCGCCAACCCCATCAATGACACGCTGTCCTGGAGCGCCGACCTGCGAGGTGGCTATTTCTCCTCGGATCGCGATGCACGTGACGGCAGCAGCGACACCACGGATGAGCTTCGTGCCCGCATCCGTCTGGGGCTGGAAGCGGAGCTGAACGACAGTTGGCGCGCCAAGGCCCGCTTCGCCGGGCGTTACTCCACCTACGAAAACAACAATCACTTCAAGTTCTTCACCAGTGCCCCCTCCACTGACGGCCTGCGCCGCGGGGATTCCACCATTGATGAGCTCTATCTCAGCTACCGCCCCGATGACCGCTGGGAGGTCACCCTCGGGCGCATGCAGACCAAGTTCGAATTGACCGGTGTCGCCAAGAAGTCCCTGGATCGCAATGACAGCCCGAACGTGGACATCACCTGGACCGATGGTCTGCGCGTCACCCGCAAGGGCGACAACGGCTGGAACAGCCATTTCATCCTGCAGCGCAACCGGTCAGTTGGCCCCACCAACGTCATGCGCTCCCCGTTGAATTTCAGTAAAAATGGCAGCCGCGTGATGGGCGTGTACTCCCTGGAGAGCACCAAGCCTGTCGGCCCGGTGGTGCAGCGGGCCATCGATATCAACTACCTGCCCGATGCCCTGCATCGTGATGGTACGGAGACGGGCCGCATCAAGGATTACTGGGGACTGGTGGGGCGCCTGGCAGCCCAGTGGCCGCTGGGGAATAACGGCACCAAGTTCATGCTTGCCGGCGAGGGCGGCTACGCGCCCAACACCCCGACCGAGGCTGCCATGAATACGGGTACCAGCGGTGATGCCGGCGGGCTGGCCGGGCAGGTGTCTTTCAATTTCATCGACATCGTGCCGCGGCACAGCTTCGCCCTGGTCTACGGTCAGGCGCAATCAGGCTGGCTGTTGTCACCCGATTTCCGCAATAACAACAGCCTGATCGAAGGGCGTTACCAGTGGCGCATCAGCAGCTCCAGCAGCATCGAGGCCCGCCTGCGGGAGCGCAAGGACCTGGACAGCATTATCGGCGCCCAGCGCGATCAGACCGACCGGGATGTCTATGTCCGCTACACGCACAAGTTCTAGCGCTTGACCGAGCGACCTTGGTTGAGGCGAATGCCGATACGTTCGCCGCCGGCAGGGTCGTTGTGCGTCGTACCGCGCAGTAACACAGGCACAATGACACGCCCGGAATGACACGCTCGGGCCGATTCAAAATCATTCCAGGCGGGATGCGATGCGTACCTGCTGAGGTCATTGCAGGGCTTCCCCAGCAGCGGCGCCAACCTTACTCTGTTTTACTCGTCATCACCGCGATAGCGCTTGTACGGCAACAGGTTCCAGGTACGGTACTCTAGGTCTTTGGCGTCGATCGGCTGCGGTATGTCTTGCAAGATCTTTCGAGCCACTTCCAGCTCGCGCTCTGCCTCGTCCTTGTCCTGATACATGAACTCGTCGGAGGCGGTCGCTGGGGACTGCTCTACCTTTTCTTTCAGATCCTGAATGACCATCTCTTGCTGAGATTGTGCCGCTTCACGCGCCTCCGTGATCCAGGCGGGCTGCAGGCTGCGGTTGATGTCACCGATGCTGCTGTATTCTTCAAATATGTCCCGATAAATACGGTCAGCATTCAAGCGCGCATCCATATTGGCCATTTCCAGATCCCTGTTCGTCAGCTCTTCCACCGTCAATGGCTGGCTACGCTTTCGACCACCCAGAGAGTGGGTCTCCAGGTAGTACGGGAAAATGGACTTGATGGTTTTGCCGACAGGAGAGATGGACTCCTTGTTCTCGTCAAGGCCCTTGGGTTGAATCCCTTGCATGGCGATTCGGGCCGATTCAGGACGAACGATTTCCTTGGGCGGCATGATGCCGTGACGTAGCATTTCTCGAATACCAGTGCCGGAAATGTTGATCCGATACCGCTCGTCATGTGGGCAGGACTGGTCGGTCGCCGGATTGTTGCAGCGGGTGCAGTAAAACACTTCGTGGAACAGCCGGACGTTAATTCCCAACTCGTCAGGATGAAATTCATCGAAGATGGTGTGGCTGGCGTACTTGTCGTAGTACTCGCCGATTCCGGCGTGGTCTCGGCCGATCAATGCATGGGTGCAGCCATAGTTCTTCATGATCAAGGCATGCAGAACGGTTTCCCGAGGTCCGGCAAAGACGTAGGTCACCCTCAGGGGCGAAAGAATGGCCCGATCCTTGGGGTAATAGGTGTCCAGAACGCTGCGATAGGACAGCATCCGGAATTCATGCCGCGTATATTCACGCTTGGCCATTTCGACCAGCGGCTGAATCAACAGGCCATCAATCTCTTCCAGGGCATTCTTGTGGATGTATTCATGCCCCCGGTGCAGCGGGTTGGCGCCCGTTATGAAACCGGCAACAGAGCCGAATTTGTTCTCTTCATAAAACCTTTGCCAGGTGTCTTTTGGCTCCAGTCGCAGTTTTTCAAATGGACCCCAGTCAACTCGGCGCAGCAGCTTGATGGATCCACCCAGGGACGTATCACCCATTCTCCGGTAGATCGCATCCACCCCCGGATGGCTCCGATCCGTTGTGCCGAACAGGTTTGAGGCCCGAAAGCCTTTGTCGTATGGGAAGATGTCACTCAGCTTGAGGATGGCGATTGGGTTTTTGGCTTCGTCAATCAGTGTGACCTCATCCCCGACGGTGAGTGATTCCACAACCGCTTTGTTTCGTTTGCCAGTCGGAGCGAAGCTGAGAGGGACGGGCCAGATCAGGCCGTCTTCCAGTCGTCCCTTGGTCAGCACCGAGTTGTAGTTGGCCTCGTCCATGAACCCTTCATTTGGAGACAGCACCCCTGTTGCGATCATCTCGACGGTGATCACTGCCTCCATGTCGATCATGATCTTTGGCAATTGCGCAGCCCTGGCCAACGCCTCGTCCAGCTCTTTTCCTTTCAATACCAAGTCAACCAATTTGCCACCGTGTGGCTGTTGCGGATAACCCGCAAACTTCCCTTCTTCAGTAGCCATTGTTTCTTGAGTCATGAGTTTTGCTCCTCGATTCATCTCGTGTTGACTTGGTTCTTGAGCTTGGGCTGTTCTGCGCGGCCCTGCCATCGCTGTCTGGGCGAGGCGCGTTTGCCGGTATTTTCTCGGCTTCTGGGGCTCAGAATACGCTGGAAGCGTTCGCCTGTCAGGGGTTCAAGTCGCCGGCCGTCCTGCGCGAGCCCTGGCTTTGGCCCCTGGCTTCTGGCCCCGGGCCTGGTCGTGGCTCTGGTTCGAGCCTGACCGTAGGGTAGGCAGCGGAGACGGCCTGTCACGGCTCGGCCGTCCGGCAGTGACTACACCAACGGAGATCTGCTGCGTCGGATCTTGCTCAAAGTTACCGGTCTGGTGGGCGAGACCCGGGCATATTTTCTTGGGCGCATTTTAACGAGAATGCCAGACACCTCAATGAAGCACTCCAATAAAAAACCGCAGTGATCCTTCACGATTCGCTTGTCTTGGCGTCCGGGGCGGTCTGGTAGCTCCGGTCCCTGACGGTTTGCACCAGCTGGTCGATGTCATCCGGGGCGACCTTGAGCATTTCCAGCGCGGTCACGGCCAGATGCAGGCTCGACTCCATCGTCTCCGGATGGGCATGGGCGGCACCGGCGGCCAGCAGGCGGTCGCGTGACTGGACATCGCGTGCGCGCACGATGACCGGCACCTGCGGGCAGTTTCTGTTGATATACGACACCGTCGCCAGGGCGGCGTTTTTCATATCGACCGCAATAACGACCAAGGAGGCTTGTTGCACATTGATGGAGGCGAGCAAGCCGGGGTCGGCAATATTGCCGAGCCAGACCGGGTGCTGATCGGCCCGGCCCAGCGCGACCCGTTTCGGGTCGGTGTCGAAAGCGATAAAGGGAATGCCGCTGGCGTGCAGCAACATGGCGATGGTGCGGCCCACCCGCCCGTAGCCGCCAATCACCACCGCCTGCTCCGGGGCCAGCGGCAGTTCTGTCGCCTCATCCGCAGCGGTCGCGTCCGGCGTTCTGGCCAGCCAGGTCGAGATAGCGCCATTGAAGCGGATCAGCAAGGCACCGGCAATCATCGACAGCAGTACCGATGTGATGGCGATTTGACCCAGCTGCTCGTCGAGTACCTGTGAGTCGAGCGCGATGGCGATCAATGCCAGCCCGAATTCACCGCCGACGGCCAGCATCAGCCCGGTGCGCCAGGTCATCCGCGCATCGGTGGTTACCCGCCGCACAATGGCGGCCACAATCAGCGTCTTGCTGGCAACAATAGCCAGCGCACCAAGCACGGACCAGTGCCAGATGGGCAGGACTTCCATCGGGTTGAAGCGCATGCCGATGCCGATAAAGAACAGACCCAGCAGCACGTCGCGAAACGGACGGATGCTGGATTCCACCTGATGGCGAAACTCCGTCCTGCCCAGGATCATCCCGGCCAGAAAACCACCAAATGGCAGCGACAGGCCAAGGCTGTTGGTGGTCCAGGCGGCCAGCAGGGCGACCAGCAGCACGGCCAGGGTAAATACCTCAAGCGATCTGCGCTCGGAAATCACACGGAAGAATGGCTGCAGCAGCCAACGCCCGGCAAAAAAGACAATCGCGAACGCCAGTGCGGCCTTGGCCAGGGCCAGAGCCAGCATGCCCGCCAGCACATCGGTCGCCACCGACATGCCGAGCACCGGGATGACCACCAGAAAAGGCACCGCGGTCACGTCCTGGAAAATGGACATGGCCAATCCAAGGCGGCCGTGTCGGGTGTTGTCCTCGCCCCGTTCGGTCAGCACGCTGGCAATCAGCGTGGTGGAAGACTGGGCGAAGGCAGCGCCGAACACGAAGGCTGCCGGGCCGGGCAGGCCGGCCAGCCACAGCACGGTTCCGACCAGCAGGGTGGTCAAGACGACCTGGGCGGTACCAAGCCCGAGCACCTGGCTTCCCAGCGAGCGCGTCTGCGGTTCGGAGAAGCTGAGACCAATCGTGAACAGCAGGAAAACGATGCCGAACTCAGCCAGTGCTTCCAGCCCCGGCATTGAAACAATCGGCCCGAACGTGTGCGCCCCGACGATCATCCCGACCAGCAGATACCCCAGGCTGGTCGGGATGTGCAGGCGCTGGAAGACCACCACGACGCTGATCGCCACGGCCAGCAGGAGAATGATTTGGGCGAGGTATTCCATCATGTCCGTTTGATCCGGCATCGCTTCGCGGCCCGACTGCGCCAGCCGGGTACGGCCCAGCATACCTGGGAGCATGCTGGCGGCCACACCCCCGGGCCACAACGTGGCGGCAACGTCATGATAGTCGTCAATGGACAGGAAGAGTCGGAAGGAGCGGCCGCGGTGAGGTCAGAAAGGTTCTTTTGCGTGAGGCTGTATTGCGATGGCGATGGCGATGAGGCTGGGCTTTCTCAACGCAGCCGCCACTGCCAGCCATATTGGGTGGCGCTGATCGGCAATTGTTATCCCTATGCGTTGCCGCGCAGTGAGGGGCTGCAAAGCGGCGTAATTGGGTTTTGTTATCAGCAATAAGACGTCTCTGGTTTTGTTGCTTTTATACCGTGGCAGCTGGGCTTGGAGTCAGCGCTCTGAGCGCGTTGTCATGCGCTTTCTGTGGCGGGCAGAGTTGTGTGAATAAGTCAGGAAACCGGCTCATGTTAATATGGGCGGATAATTCAAGATAAGTTTTTTGAACATGACGCTAGGGTTCGTCATGTTATGCAGGACTGAACAGCGCTTGTGGCGGCCTGTGTGCAGCCTAACTGCCGTGCGGCCGGCCCCTTGAGTTGATGCCTAGAATTGGCACTTCGTCAAAATCATTGATTGCAGCACGGCTAGTGCATTGCTGCTGGGGTGGGCGGCGTTGACGATTTTGCGCGTTATTGCTCGCGCTCTTGTTAGCGGCGCTCTCTGACTGGTGGAGGCCTGCAGGAGGCTCGTTGGTGACCAGACAGGCGCTAATTCCAGCTGTGTTCCAGATTCAGTTGAAACGCCGAAACTCGGCGAGTATTTCATGTATTTAGCTGTAAAAATGGAGTGTCCGTGTATTTACTAGAAACGTCCACTGTATTGATGTTGTTAATCGGGTTTTATGTCGTCATGTTTCTGATGACATTGCTCATTCGCAAGAGAAAGGAAAACGTAGACGGATTTATGGTTTCCAGCAGTGCCGTTGGCTTTGGTTTCTCGGCGGCGAGCATGACTGCGACCTGGGTCTGGGCCGCGTCGTTTTATGCGGCGGCCAGCTCCGGTTATAAATACGGCTTGTCGGGCGCGTTGCATTACGGCCTGTGGGGGGCGTTGATGATCTTGTTCATCTACCCCTTTGGGCGGCGCTTCCGTTCGGTGGCACCGCAGGCGCGCACCCTGGCCGAGGTAATGCATGCCCGCCACGGCTCGGTCAGCCAGATGACCCTGGCTATTTCCAACGTGCTCGGCAGCGTCATCAGCCTGACGGCCAACTTCACCGCGGCCGGTGCCCTGGTGGCAATCCTGTCGCCACTGAGCTTTACCCACGGGGTGTTGATCGCCGGCTTTGGCGTGCTCGCCTATACCATCTGGTCAGGTTTTCGCGCCTCGGTATTGACCGACTTCGCGCAGCTGGTGGCGATGATCCTGGTCGCGGTCGTCATTATCCCGGTGGTTTTCTTCAAACTGGGCGGGCCCGGCCTGTTTGATGAGGGTCTGCTGCGCCTGGATGCCGAGCAGGCCAACTTCTTCTCGACCAAGGCGATTCTGGAGCAGGGCGCCCCATTCTTCGTGGCCGTGCTTGCCTACGCCATCGGTAACCAGACCATTGCGCAGCGCCTGTTCGCCGTGCGTGAGGACCTGATCAAGCGCACCTTCATCATGGCCACCATCGGCTACGGCGCGATCGTCATCGGTCTGGGCATGCTCGGCATGCTGGCGTTGATGGCTGGCCTGCAGCCGCAGGGCGGTGACCTCAACAACATCATTCCGCAGATGGCCTCGCAGTACCTGCCGCCGCTACTGATCGGCGCCTTCTTCATCATGGTGATCGGCTCGCTGTCATCGACCGCGGATTCCGACCTGTCCGCACTGTCGGCCATCGTGATGACCGATATCTATGGCCACAACATCGCCCGCGGCAAACCCAATCTGCGGCTGATGCTGTGGATCGGTCGCCTGACCATGATCGGCGCCACCATGCTTGGCGTCATCTTCGCCAGCTTCAAGCTCGATATCCTGTCGATGCTGGTCTTCGTCGGTGCCTTGTGGGGCGCGGTGGTCTTCCCCGTCATAGCCAGCTTCTACTGGGATCGGGTGACCAACAAGGCATTCGTCAGTGCGGTGATCACCGGCTTTGTGCTGTTTCTGATCGCCCGCTTTGACCTGCTGCCGATAGTCGGTGCCATTGCCGGCTTCTTCGAGATCGTGGCGGCTGCCGGTGCGGGGGTGGTGATCGGGCTGATGGCCTTCGGCTTTTTCGGCCGGCGTGTCGGGCTGACCATTGGCTTGCTGACGGCGTTGGTGATGATCCCGCTGATGTTCGGCTTCATGCGCGACTACCCGGTGCTGTTGGCCTCGCTGACTGCCTATGGCGCCAGCGCCATTGTCTGCATAGTGGTCAGCCTGCTTGGCAATGAGCGCTTCGACTTTGACCAGATCGGCGACCGCGTGGTCGCCTTCCAGCGCCAGTGAGGGCCGACATGATCAATAACTATATCTCCATTCAATTCATCCAGACACTATGGGAGCAGGAGCAATGAGTCATTTTTGGTTGACCGTCTATGTCTTGATCTGGCCAGTCCTGGCCGCCGTGGTGCTGGTGGTGCTTACCACCGGCGTTATCGGCGACCTGCGCCGGGCGCGCCGTCGCGACGAGACCGTGGTGTAGACTGCCGCGCAGCATATTTCCCATCCATCTGCCGCGACCGTATTGGCTCCGGCCTTGCAGGCGTGCAACATGAACAGGCGTGCAACATGAACAGGCGTGCAACATGAAACTGGATGAGCAAGTCGTACTGGTCAGCGGTGCTGGCCGTGGTCTGGGCAGCGCCATTGCCACCGCCTTCGCCGGCGCCGGTGCCCGGGTGGTAATCAACTATCGCCGCAGTGAGCAGGCGGCACAAGAACTGGCGGCCTCTTTGGGTGAGCGCGCCATCGCGCTGCAGGCCGATATCACCGATGCCGATCAGGTGCGGCAGATGTTCGCCCAGGCGCGCAGCCATTTCGACGCGCCGGTAAGCACTTTGGTAAACAATGCCCTGGCGGACTTCTCCTTCAATGGCGATGCCCGCGACAACGCCACCAGCATCCGCTGGGAGCAGTTCGACCGGCAGCTGCAGGGCAGCGTGCGTGGCGCACTCAACACCATCCAGGCAGCCGAGCCGGGCATGCGCGAGGCCGGCTTTGGGCGGGTCGTCAATATCGGCACCAACCTGTTCCAAAACCCGGTAGTGCCATACCACGACTACACCGCCGGCAAGGCGGCCTTATTGTCGCTCACCCGCACCATGGCGCAGGATCTGGGCCCCGCCGGCATTACCGTGAACATGATCTCCGGCGGCCTGCTGCGCACCACCGACGCCAGCGCGGCCACCCCGGATGAAGTCTTCGACCTGATCGCAGCAGGCACGCCACTAGGCAGCGTGACCACACCGGCAGAATTTGCCGACGTGGCACTATTTTTCGCCTCCCCCTGGGCACGAGCGATCACGGGGCAGAATCTGGTTGTTGATGGTGGTCTGGTCAAGAACTGACCAGATTCCGGGCCGGCCGGGCTTGAATTGGCCAGGTCTGAATTGCCCCAGCCTCAAATAGCCCAATCCCAAATAGCCCAAACTCAATTCGCACCGCTGGCGACTGTTTGAGTCCCCGAGCTTTATTCCCCGAATCTGAATACTCGGGGCAGGCTTTTCCGGCTCTTGCAGCAGCCGGAAGAATTCAGCCGCAGCTTTGAAAGCCGCCTCTGGCCGCCTCAAGCAGATGATTGCAGAGTTGTCGGAGTGAGCTTTCTGGGTGAGGGGCCTGGCGCAATGTCGTACCGCGAATGCTGAATGGCCTAGCTTGTGGCTGTCTCAACACTCGGTACACTGGAGTCAACAATACCCGCCAAGGCTATGCTCGCAAGAGTACCCTCAAACCGGCGGGTTGCTTGTTTCTGGGGCTGAGAGAAGGGCTGCGGCAAGGCCTTCCAATAGGCCGCGCAACCTTCCACTCAATCTCTCGTCCAACCTTTCGCCCAGTTTTTTATCAAGGCTGGGCGGGTGCGGGGGCATGATCCCCGGTGAGGCTGACGCCCCGCGTCGTCAATTCAGGCCGTCAATCCTGGTCGTCAGTTCTGGATTTCGACTATCAGTTTCGACCATCAATCCCAGCCGAAGCGGCGGATGTAGTAGCGCTTCATGGCTGCGGTCAGCAGGACGTAGCCGAGCACAATGGCCGCCAGCCAGCCGAAGTAGGGCAGGGGCAAGGCCTCCAGTTTGAAGTAGCCGGCCAGCGGGCCCATGGGCAGGTACACGCCGATGGCCATGATCAGCGCCGTCATGCCGAGCAGTTGCCAGGAGGCGCGGCTCTGGATGAAGGCGATTTTCGGCGTGCGGATGATGTGCACGATGAAGGTCTGCGTGAGCAGGCCGACCACGAACCAGCCCGATTGGAACAGCGTCTGGTGGAGCACGTCGTTGGCCTTGAACACGTACCACATCACGGCAAAGGTGATGACGTCGAAGATGGAGCTGAGCGGGCCGAAGAACAGCATGAAACGGCCGATACCGGCGGGGTTCCATTGCAGCGGGCGGCGCACCTGTTCCTCGTCGACGTTATCCAGCGGGATGGCGACCTGGGAGATGTCGTAGAGCAGGTTTTGCACCAGCAGATGCAGCGGCAGCATCGGCAGGAATGGCAGGAAGATGCTGGCGATCAGCACCGAGAACACGTTGCCGAAGTTGGAGCTGGCGGTCATGCGGATGTACTTGAGCATGTTGGCGAAGGTCTTGCGGCCTTCGATCACGCCGCGTTCCAGCACCAGCAGGCTGCGTTCCAGCAGGATGATGTCGGCCGCTTCCTTGGCGATATCGACCGCGCCATCGACCGAGATGCCGATGTCGGCCGCGCGCAGCCCGGGCGCGTCATTGATGCCGTCGCCCATGAAACCGACCACATGGCCCTGGGAACGCAGGCTGCGCACGATGCGTTCCTTGTTCAGTGGCGAGACCCGGGCAAAGATGGTGTTGGCCTGAACCGCCTGGGCCAGCGTCTGATCATCCATGGCATCGATCTGCTTGCCGAGCAGATAGCCGTCCACCGCCAGATTGACCTGGCGGCAGACCTCGCTTGCCACCAGCTCGTTGTCGCCAGTGATGACCTTGACCGTGACGCCGTGCTCCGCCAGCGCCTTGAGCGCCGGGGCGGTCGATTCCTTGGGCGGATCCAGGAAGGCGATGAAGCCGATCAGCGTCAGATCCGACTCGTCGGCCTTGGAGTAGACGATCTGGTCGGGCGGGATCTCCTTCATCGCCACCGCCACCACGCGCAGGCCGCTTTGGTTCAGGTCGCGCAGCACGCCAAGAAAACGCTCCCGCCGCTCGGCATCCAGCGGATGGATCTGTCCGTCGTACTTTACCCGCGTGCAGACATCGAACATTTCCTCGGCTGCACCCTTGCAGATCAGCTCGTGGTGTTCTTCGCGCTCGGATACCACCACCGACATGCGGCGGCGCTCGAAGTCGAACGGGATCTCGTCGATTTTCCGGTAGTTGCGGGCGATATTCAGCTCGGTCTTGAGCTCGACGTGGTCGAGCACGGCGCGATCCAGCAGGTTCTTCAGACCGGTCTGGAAATAGCTGTTGAGGTAGGCAAAGCCCAGCACCTCGTCCGAATCATTGCCGGCCACGTCGGTATGACGGGCCAGCGCGATCTTGTCCTGGGTGAGCGTGCCGGTCTTGTCGGTGCACAGCACGTCCATGGCGCCAAAGCTCTGGATGGCATCCAGCCGCTTGACGATCACCTGCTGGCGCGACAGCACCACCGCGCCGCGCGCCATGGTAGTGGTGACAATCATCGGCAGCATTTCCGGCGTCAGCCCGACCGCTACCGACAGCGCAAACAGGAAGGCTTCGGGCCAGTCGCCCTTGGTGAAGCCGTTGATGAACAGCACCAGCGGCACCATGACCAGCGCGAAGCGGATCAGCAGCCAGCTGACCTTGTTGACGCCCAGCTGAAAGGCGTTTTCCTCGCCCGCAGCGGCCACGCGGGTGACGCGGGTGGCGAGCGTGCCGAAATAGGTGTCGTTGCCGGTGCTCAGTACCACCGCGGTGGCGGTGCCGGATATGACGTTGGTGCCCATGAACACCAGGTTGTTCATTTCCAGTGCGGAGCCGTCGTCCCGGCCGGCGCTCGGGAATTTCTCCACCGGCAGCGATTCGCCGGTCATGGCCGACTGACCCAGGAACAGGTCAGTGGCGGTCATCACGCGGCAGTCGGCCGGCACCATGTCACCAGCGGACAGCAGCACGATGTCGCCCGGCACCAGCTCTTTGATCGGGATCTCGCGCGGGCGGACAGGACGCACCTCGGTATCTGCCCTGGTGTCGGCATCGGTCCCGACATCGGTATCGGCAGGCGCGCGCCTGCGCACCGTGGCGGTATTGCTGACCTGTGCCCGCAGCGCCTGCGCGGCCAGGTTGGAACGTCGTTCCTGGAAAAAGCGGATCAGCGTGGCCAGCACCACCATGACGCCGATCACCACCGTGCCCTGCAGGTCGCCGGTGAAGAGCGACACCGCAGCGAGTGCAGTCAGCAGCAGGTTGAACGGGTTGTTGTAGCTCAGCCAGAGATGCCGCCACCAGGGTATCGGGCGGTCGTGCTCGACCTCGTTGGGGCCGTGCGTCTGCAGCAGGGCCTCGGCTTGCGCCTCGTCCAGGCCCAGTGCCGAGCTGTTCAGCTGCGTCAGTACCTCATCGAGGTCAGCACGGGCCTGCTCGACCAGGCGGCGATTCTGGGAGCCTTCGGGCGGCGCGGTCCGCTTGCCCCGCGCCGCGGACTCGAGAATGGGCCGCCGGCGGAACAGGCCGCCACTGCGGCGTGAGGCCCAAAACCGGCCGAAGTAGTACCTGAAAAAATCCATGCAGTATTCCTTGGCAGCCCGTCATGCAAAGCCTTGCGGCTGTCCCGAGGTAATTTCGGGGTAACTTCGGGGCAATTCCGAGACGACCTTGAGTATTGCAGCCGCGGCGGAGACTTGCCGGTGGCTGCGTGGGCTCATAGCGTCAGCAGACAAGTTAAGGATGCCCCGCATAAGCCGGGAAATTGACCGTATAAAACCCAAAAGGGGCGCATAAGCGCCCCTTTTCATTTGTGCACAATATGCACCGCTATAACCAGAGCTTCCCTAACCACGTCAAGCCGCCTGCTCATGTTGCGCTTCTTCATCCTCTTTTCATCATCTTGGTCACGCTGTTCGTGGCCGAGTTGAAGCATCCTGTGTAAAGCATCTTCGTGCTGCCGAGAAATGAAGCCCTGGCGCGAATGAGTGCCGGCCTGATCACGGTCCCTCGATTCAAATCGTTGTCGCCCCCGACGAAATGCTGCAGAGCGCGACCAACGGTTTCGTGGTTTTTATTTGAGCCGGTTGAACACAGCCAGGCCCCTGCTCGGGAGCAGGGGCCTGGCTGTGTTGCGCCTTGTATGAACGTTGTCGAAGCGCTGGGGATGCGTCGCCAGGTCGGCTTAGCTCATCAGGCTGAGCGACGTCCCATGCGACGCCCCAGGAGGCCGGTAACAAGAAGAGCGGTACCCAGCAGCAGGATGCCGAGCGATGAAAGAGTGGGAATGCTTCTGGCTTCGGAAACCGCTGATCCACAGGCCGTGCCTGAGGTGCTGAAACAGTACCCCTGGTTCGAAAGCACCGATTCCCCGTTTGCGTAGTTCGGGTCGTCCGAATCGACAAAAATGACTTCAATGCCATCGGTCCCATCCGCGTTCTCGATGCCGGTCACTTTGTCATCGACGTCATCAAACTGAACGTCTTTGATGGCGAGCTCGATGTCTCCGGTGGCCTCATGAAGGATGATCTCGAACGTGTTGATTACGTCTGGGTCATCATAGTCTGCGACATCATAAAACCCGACAATGAATTCCCGATTGCCTGGCGTGCCCAGTGTTTGAGCTCGGATGATACCGCCCTCCGAGGGATCCAGGTCTTCCCACCACCCCGCGATCAAGTTGTTTGGTGCATCAGTATCGGGTATTGAGTCGCCGCTGCAGCATCCGTCTTCCCCGGTGAGCGAAAATGAAATAAAGCCGTTGGAAGAAATCTCTACTTGACTGTAGTTGTTGCCGTAATAGTTGAATGTAAACCCGATCGGCGTGGTCGCGGTGTCATCGTCCACGTTGTCAAGACCAACGTCTGTGCCGGTTGTGCTGACGTCACGCAGGTTCAAGGGGATGAGTGTTCCTTCGTACCCATAGCTGTCTGGGCCCGGAAAACTGACTGCTTGAGCGCTGGTGGACAGCATCGTGGCCAGGAGTAGCAGTGGCCCTATTTTGCGTATCGCTGCGCCGAGTCCTGTGGGTTGTCTTTCCTGAATAATGCCGAGATCACTCCTTGATGTTGGAATCATTATGTTTGCAGCGAAGTGAAGTGGTCCAAGCAGCTTGTTTGCGCGACGCAAGCACGACTTATATGTTCTCGGGGGTAAAAGGTCAAGCGTGTTGATGGGGCGTGGCGCCCCGGCCGAGCGTTACGGTTGCAGCGAGAGAGCGGGGTGCGTATTAGGAGAGCCGCCGCAGCGCGGCGGGGGTTCAGCCGGGGCGGTTTCAACTGGACGAATCCGGCTCGAGATCCATCAATTCGACGACCAGTTCCTTGTTCATCCAGAACCAGATGGCGGCCGCGGAGATGGGCGGGAGCATCAGGTAGCCAAATTGATAGCCGAGCGCAACCAGCTCCCGGCCCCAGCCAGTGATGCCCACCTGCGCTGCCACCTCCGGGCCGGCGTGGAACAGCATTTGCGCCAGGAAGTCGAAGGTCACGCCGAAGATTTGAAAGGGCAGCAGGAGCAGATAGATGGCGGCCAGTCGCTTGAAGCTGAAATGGCGGTCGCTGGCGGCGTACAGCAGGGCGACCAGCAGCGGCAGGTTGTAGGTATATTTCAGCGCATTGATTTCAGCGGTCACCAGACCGGTTCTACCGTCTGCCACCTGGGCCTCAAGAGTGGTTTCGAAGAGTAGTCGGCCGTGGGCCATGCGGACCTGCTCGACCAGGTCGCTGAACATGCCAAAACCAAGCTCGAGCAATGGCTGCATGGGCCATAGCAAGGGGCCGGCCAGGGCGTACCAGATGAAAAAGGAGATTGGCAGCCAGATAAGGACTTTCAGGACAAAGCGGCCGACCGGATTGTCTGGCTTTGAGTCGCTCATGCTGCTGCCTGCTTAGTGACTTGGACGGGAATCTTTCGGACCCAGATCAACCAGACGATGATGACGTCCAGCAGGATCAGCGCTTGCCAGATGTATAGATGAGCCCACTCGAATACTTCTGCATTCCATTGCCCGATATAGAACAGGGTGATGATGCGGGCGAGGTTGGCAATGTGGATGGCGAGAAAGCCGAGCAAGAATCCCCACATCTTGTGCTTCCAGGGGGCCGGGAACGCCAGCAGGGCCGCAAACAGGATGATGGTGGCTTCAACCCCATTGCAGCCGGCGGCAATTTTTACCGCAAAGGGGTGATCCAGGCTGCGGATGATGACCCCCTGCGCCACGATGCTTTTATCGAACAGCTTCATCAAGGTGGATGAAATCCAGGCAAGCGAGGCCGTGAACGGTTCGATGACGGCATTCTGGACCGCGCGCTGCATCTCGATCGTGAACAGCACCCCCTGGATCAACAGGAACCAGAGGAAGAAGCGGAGCATGCGTGGTTTTTTTTGCACTGGCTGCGTTTTTTGCATGGGTTGAGGCTGTTATCAATGGGCCGGCTGCGGTACGCGCCGCCTGTGTTTTATTGGTCCGGGCTCAAGTGTAGCGGGCTTTGGTAGTGACCATCGGCTTTCTAGTCGATGGAACAAATTCGCAGGTTCGGTCGGCAAGCGCAACTTTCTTGATCAGCTTCGGTCAGGTTTTGGGTCAAGATGAAGCGGGGTGGCCGAAGTTAAGGGGTGTGGCGAGTATAATCGCCGCCTGCTCGAAGGTGGGCACAGCCCTGTACAGATGAGGCCGTTCCCAGCGACTGCTGTGTCATTGTGGGAGCTTGCCTCGCAAGCGAATCGTGCGGAACGCGCGAGTCGAGGTTTGGTGGCGCTGCGCGGTTAAATCCAGTGGCAATTTACGACTGGACAGCCGCTGGTGCGGCTTTCGCGGGCGAGGCCCGCTCCCACAATAATGCGGTGCCACCAAGCCCTATGTGGACCATGTCATAGCCTTGGGCCTCGCAAGCGAAATGTGCGGAACGCGCGAGTTGAAGTTTGATGGCGCTGCGCGGTTGAATCCAGTGGCAATTTACGACTGGGCAGCCGCTGGCGCGGCTTTCGCGGGCAGGCCCGCTCACACAATAATGCAGTGCCACCAAACTCTATGTGGGCCATGTCGCGGTTGGCTTGCGAGTGGCCTGTTATCGCCGCTATTGATTCGGTGGTGCCTTTTACGGACGGTGTCCGCTTGCTGGGCTGCCAGCCCACTCAGTCACCCGGATGGAGTACATCGATGGTCCAGAGTGAAAAAGTCCAACGGCTGACGGAGCTGCTTGGCCGGTTCGAGCGTGCCGAGATCGGGGCGGATGCCCTGCGCGGGGAATTCGCCACGATACGTGATCAGGATATCGCCAGGGCGATTTCCAGACTGGAACCGGATGGTAGAAGACGCGTGCTGGAGGTGTTGCCGGTGGATCGGCGCGCCGCTGTCTTTACCTTTTTCGTGCCCCGCGAACAGTTCGAGTTGATCGAGCGGCTGGATGAGGCGGTGTCACGAGAGCTGCTGGAGGGTCTGCCGCCGGATGATCTGACCGCGCTGCTCGAGGACTTGGATCGGGAGGAGAGCGGGAAGGTGGTTCGCCGGCTTAGCCCGGAGCGGGTGCAGCAAGCGCTGCGGCTGCTCGGTTATCCGCCGGAGAGTGCTGGCCGGCTGATGACGCCGGATTTCATTGCGCTCAGGCCGGAATGGCTGCTGTCGCAGGTGCTCGACTATGTGCGACAACATGCCGGGCGCAGCGAGACAATCAATGTGCTGTACGTCACCGACGAGGCTGGCCGGCTGCTTGGCTGGGTTCGGCTGCGCAACCTGGTGCTGGGAGACCCCGCCGCGACGGTCGAGTCGCTGATGGACGCTGATCCCGTGCAGGTCGATGTTTCGGTTGACCGCGAGGAGGTGGCCCGGCTGATCCAGCATTACGACCTGATGGCGTTGCCGGTGGTTGATGATGCCGGGGTGCTGATGGGTATCGTCACCATTGATGATGTGATGGATGTAATCGAAGAGGAGGCCACCGAGGACATTCACAAGTTCGGTGCCTTGGGCGTGAAGCATGTGAGCATGCGTGGGGCGTCGGTTTTTGATCTGTTCAAGAAGCGGATCGGCTGGCTGTTGTTGCTGGTGTTTCTCTCACTGTTTTCCGCTGGTGCGGTGTCGTCATTCGAGGATGTGCTGGGCGAGGTGATGGTGCTGATCTTCTTCCTGCCGCTGATCATTGATTCCGGAGGCAATGCCGGCTCACAGGGCGCGACCATGATGGTGCGGGCTCTGGCCACCGGGGATGTGTCCCCCGATGACTGGGTGCGGCTGTGGGTCAAGGAGCTGGCGGTGGCCAGCGCGCTTGGTCTGGCCATGGGCGTGGCGGCCTGGGGCGTCGGGCTGCTTTACGGTGGCACAATGCTGGCCAACGTGATTTTCCTGTCGATGATCGCGGTGGTGATCTTCGGCAGCATGGTAGGGATGTTGCTGCCGTTCCTGCTGACACGCTTCCGCCTGGACCCGGCGACCGCCTCCGCCCCGTTGATTACGACGGTTGCTGACCTGGGCGGCATCATCATCTATTTGGGTATCGCCAGCCTCTGGCTTGGCGGGATGCCGGCGAGCTGATCCTGGTGGATTGTTGCTGATGGTTTGACCGCAGTATTGCTTCGACTGTGCCATGCTCGAGGTCCACTCGAGGGGGCCAATACCCATGTTTCACCCCGTCAGGTTATTGCGCGGACTGCCGGTCGCCCAGCCCGTCGCCCAATTCGTTATCCGGCTCGCCGTCTTGATCGGGCTGCTTGGTCTGGTTGCTGCCGGGTTCACCGAACCGGTCTCGGCCGAAAATCGTTTGGCCACCGCGACCTCGGATTACCTGCGCGATCATGCCGACAACCCAGTCGATTGGTATCCCTGGGGCGAGGAGGCGCTGGAGCGCGCTCGGCGTGAGGACAAACCGCTCTTCGTCTCGGTGGGCTATTCCACCTGTTACTGGTGTCATGTCGCCGAGCGTGAGCTTTACCAGGATCCGGATATTGCTGCGGTCATGAACGCGGGCTTCGTCAATATCAAGATCGACCGCGAACAGCGCCCTGACCTTGATCGGGTGTTGATGCTGGCCACGGAACTCCTCGGCGAGGGCGGCGGCTGGCCGAATAACGTCTTTCTCACCCCGGACCTCGAGCCCTTTTTTGCTGGTAGTTATTTCCCGCCCGAGCCATTGCCTGGTCGCGAGAGCTTTCCGCAGATCCTCAAGCGGCTTTCGGCTGAGTGGCAAAGTGGCCACGGGCCGTTGCTGGAGCGTGCCGAGGCAGTGGCCCAGGCGCTGCGCGAGCAGGCGGTGACCAGTAGCATCGCCCCGGATCGTCTTGATCCGGTCGTCTGGCGTGAGCAGGCGGTCGAGTCGTTGGGGGAGATCTTCGATCCGCTGATTGGCGGTTTCGCCCCGGTGGGGCAGTCGAGCCGTTTTCCGCAATCGCCGAAATTATCCCTGCTGCTGTCCGCCATGGAGGCGGGCGCTCAGTCGGCGGGCGAGATGCTTGACCAGACACTCGCCGGCATGAGTGTTGCTGCGTTGTTCGATCACGTCGGCGGCGGCTTTCATCGCTATACCGTCGACCCGCAATGGGCGGTGCCACACTTCGAGAAGATGCTGCTCGACAATGCCCAGCTGGTCGGTCTGTACGCGCAGGCCGCGTCCCGACTAGGACAGCCCTGGTATGGCCAGGTGGCTGCACGCAGCATCGACTACCTGGAGCGACGGCTGTGGGCGGAGGCCGACGGTTTTTATACCGCCGAGAGTGCCGAGCTGGACGGCATCGAGGGCAAGAGCTACGTCTTCACCCCCGCTGAGATCCATGCCGTGCTGGGCGCGCGGGCGGAGGCCTTCCTCGCCTGGCACGAACTGGTCTCACTGCCCGAGAGCCGCATCGATCATGTGTTGCCCGACGGTGGGGTAATCAATCTGCGTCCCGGGCGTGCGCTTGAGGCGTTGGAGCGCGGCACTCTGGCCGAGGAGATGGGCGAGCTGTCAGCGGATTACGCGGCTTTGCTGGCCTATCGGCAAGACCGCGGCCTACCCTCCCGGGACCGCAAGCAAGTGGCCGAGCTCAATGCCTTGGCGGGGCTGGGTCTGCTGGCGGCGGCGCGGTCACTGGATCGAGACGAATCGACCGACCGAGCGCTAGCCGTGGGCGAGTGGCTGTGGCAGACATTGTGGGATGAGCCGGCAGCGCGCCTGTATCGGCAGGTCTATAGGGGACAGCTGAGTGGCGAGGCTTTTCTTGCCGACTACGCCGCGACCGGGCGGCTGATGCTCGCACTCTATGACAGCCAGAACGACTGGCGCTGGCTGTTCCGCGCCCAGCGACTGGCGCAGGCGATCCAGACGCATTTCATTGATGAGGCCGGGCAGTTGCATGAGCGAGCGCTCAGTGGTGAGTCGGCAGGTTGGTCGATTGCGCCACCGCTGAACGGTGATGAGGTCGGCCCATCGGGACACAGCCAGGCGGTGGTGTTTCTGCTCGACCTTGGCCACCTGCTGGAGGCCCCGGCCTGGCAGCGATCCGCGGTTCAGGCGCTGGCCGGGTTCGCCGGCGAGGTGGCCGTCGATCCGGCGGCCTGGGGCTGGCTGGTCGGTGAGTTGGCGCGCCCACCGCGGGCTGAGGTAGTCGAACGGTTTGCCGGCGAGCTGGCAGCGCCAGCAGCGGTCGGCCCGGGGGCCTCGCGTGATCATGTCGAGCTGTCCGCGCAGGTGGTCGAGGGCGTGATCGAAGTGCGCCTGGCCATTGATCCTGGCTTTCACATCAACGCCAACCCGGCCAGCGAGGACTACCTGGTGCCAACACGAGTCAGTGCCGTCGACGGCAAGATCGGTGCAATCGACTACCCGCCGGGACGACCATTCCGTGCCGGATTCGCCAGCGAGGCGATCGACGTCTACGAGGGCGAACTGATACTGCGCGCGCCGGTGGTCGGTACGATGCCGAGCCGACTGCGGCTGGAACTGCAGGCCTGCAACGAAGAAGTCTGCCTGCCGCCGGATACGGTGGAAGTGCCGGTGGTCGGGGCGTTGATTGAATGAAGCTGGAAGTGTGATGCGTGACGTGCCCGTTTCAGCAGCCACCATCCTCTATGGGCTGTACTTCCACCCAACCGTCGGCCACAAGGCCGACTTCAGCGCGATTCACCACACCAATCCATCCACCCTACCGGGCGGATTGTCGGGCTGAAGCCCGACCCACAGGGCTTAGTGGTGCGGTGGGTCCAGGAGATCTGTGGGTTGGGCTTCCACCTAGCAGCCGGCCGCCAGGCCGACTTCAATCAGGGCGCCATTCCCGGGAATCTTTTCCAACCACGCAGCGCCCCCAACCCCCAACTCGCGCCTGCCGGCGCGATTCGCATGCAAGGCAAGCTCCCACATGGGGTTTCGGTGGCACGGTGCCATTGTGGGAGCGGGCCTCGCCCGCGAAAGCCGCCTCAGCGGCTGCCCAGTTGTAAATTGCCACTGGATTCAATCGCGCAGAGCTTCCCTAGTTGGCCGCTGTCGTGTCGATCTGTTGCAGGATAACGTCGGCCACTTTTCCGGTGTCGTCCACTGGCTGGTATTCCCAGCGCTCGAGGCTGCCGTCGAAGGTGCGTGTCACCCCCTCGTCGCGCAGTGCCTGGTGGAATCGCCCCAGTCGCTTTGGGTAGTGGCCGAAGTCGATCACGTACAGCGGTTTTCCGGTCGAGGCGGCCTCGGACACCATCGAGGCGGAATCCCCACTCACCGCCAGGTAGTCGGCCAGTGCCAGAATACCGAGGTAGGGGTTGGGCCCTTCGCCACGCCAGAGTTGCTGGGGCACTTCGCTGATGGCCTCGGCCAGCGCCTGGGTGTTGGCCTCGCCCGTGCGCCGTGATGGGGTGATCAGCAGGCTGCCGCCGCTGCTTCGAGCCGCCTGCGCCAGTTGTTCGCCGATCCGCCGTGATTTATCCGGTGTCAGCGTCATGCTGCGGCTGGATCCCCCCAGCAGCACACCGATCCAGGGTCTGGGCAGTGAGGCGAACTCGGTGCGGAACTGTTCGGCGGCCTGGTCGAGCTTTGTGTGAGTGACATGATGGATCGCGCCGCGCGTTGGCAGCACGTTCGGCCCGGTCAGCCCGTCGTGACGGGGCGGCACCACCAGATCGAAGTATCGCGGCGGGATTTGCGGATCCTGCACGTGCACCGTAAAACAGTGCCCACCACTGGCCCGGCGGATGGCGATCGATACCGCGGCACTGCGTCGCCCGCAGGTGATCAGCAGCCGGGGCCAGGGCGGGGCAAGCGGATCTGAGTCCGAGGTGAGTTTCCCCAACGGATTGGGCACTCTGTGCATGGGCAGGGCGCACCAGGGGAAACGCATGCCGATGGTTTTCTGTACCACTGGCCAGCCGTTGCGCTGGGCGACGGCTTCCGCGAGGCCACGGGCCTGGTTGGCCATGCCTGTCTCGCCAGTGGTGACGGCCCAGATCTCGTTGACGGTGTTGTCGGGATGTGTCGACATGCAGGCATGATAGCCTCCAACGCCATTGTTTATGCGCCGGCGACCTGGAATCAACCAAAGTAATCCAGCCCATGCCCAAACGAGTGACCCGAGAGAGTGATCGAGGAGGACAGCCGGTGACCACAGCCAACGAATCTGGTGGCGATTCCGCTCCTCGGCGGTTGACCGTGCTGCAGATGCTGCCCGCGCTCGATGGTGGTGGGGTCGAGCGCGGTACGCTCGAGATCGCCGCGGCGCTGGTGGCCGCCGGGCACCGAGCGCTTGTGATCTCCGAAGGGGGCGGGTTGGTCGCCGAGCTCGAAGCGCTGGGCGCTGAGCACGTCACTTTGCCGGTCGGCCGGAAATCGCTTTTCACCCTGCGCCACATCCCGACCGTGCGCCGCCTGCTGCGCGAGAAACAGGTCGATATCCTGCACCTGCGTTCGCGCCTGCCGGCATGGATCGGTTATCTCGCCTGGAAGGGCATGCCGGCGGCCAGCCGCCCGCGACTGGTCACGACCGTGCACGGGGCGTATTCGCCCGGGCGCTACAGCGCGGTGATGACCAGGGGCGAATGCGTGATTGCCGTCTCCGACAGCATTGTCGCCTACATCCGCGAGCACTACCCGGAGGTCGATCCCGATCGCATCCTGCGTATCTATCGCGGTATCGACCCGACCCGCTATCATCCCGAATTCCGGCCTGATGAGGCCTGGCGGGAGCGCTTCTTTGCCGAGCAGCCGCAGCTGGCGGGAAAATGGATTCTCACGCTGCCGGGGCGGGTCACCCAGATCAAGGGACAGCTGGACCTGGTCGAGATCGTCGCCGGGCTGAAGGCACAAGGTGTGCCGGTACATGCCCTGCTGGTCGGCGGTGTTCACCCACGGCGGCAGGCGTACTGGCAGCAGGTGCGGACGCGCATTGCCGAACGCGGGCTGGCGGATGACATCACTTGGCTGGGGTCGCGCGGTGATCTGCGCGAGATCCTGGCCATCAGCGATGTGGTGCTGTCCTTGACCAGCAAGCCGGAGTCTTTTGGGCGCACCGTCACGGAATCTCTCGCCCTGGGGCGGCCGGTACTCGGGTATGATCACGGCGGCGTGGCGGAGCAGCTGGCGTGTCTCTACCCCGAGGGCGGTGTGTCTGTAGGAGATGTGGACCAGGCGATCCAGCGACTTCGGGACTGGTATGAGACCGGCGCGCCCCCTCGGCCAGTGACTCTGCCATTTTCCTTGGAGCGCATGCAGCGCGAGACGCTGGCCTTGTACGGGCGTCTTGTCACGGGTCAAGCAGAGCTCGAGTGAGATGTCTCCCAGACTGACCAGGGCCGCAGGCCCTATCGGATAGTGATCAAGATAATGCCGACTTTGCCAACGCGCTATCGCCAGGTTCTTGCTGCCATACCCTCCTGGTATCTCGTGCTGGTTCCTTCGCTGCTGTTCCTGACCAATATCGGCGAGCGGGCGTATCAGGATGTCTTTTTTCTGGTGCTCCTTGTCTATGCCCTAGTCCGGGGCAAGGCGGACTGGTCTCCCGCCGTCGTGACGATCTGGGGGACCTGGATCGCCTACATCGCGTGGTCGACGCTGACGGATTCACTGGGAGCCGGCGGCTTTGTCTACGAGCCCTTGCAGACTGCTGATCTGATACTGCTGCTGCCATGGTTGGTGGGGTGGGCCAGGGAAGACAATTTTCGTCGCCCGTTAGGAATCGGGTTCCGGGTCGCCCTGGGTGTTGCCGGGATAGTCGCTCTGTATCAGGTGTTGGTGCTGGGCTGGCCTCGTGCCAGTGGCAGTGAGAATGCCCTGATATTCGCCGCGCTGCTTTCCTTGTATGGGATCTATGTGGTGTACCAGACGTTTGGCCGGGAACGGGGCCAGCCCTTGCTATGGATGGTCTTGACCCTGTTGCCGATCACGCTGTCGGGCAGTCGGGCCGTGATTGTGGCCACGGTGATCATCTTTCTGCTGATGTCGATCCGCTTTCGTCGCGTACTGGACTATCGTGCGCTGGTTGTTGGTTTGATTGCGGTGGTCCTTTTCTCCGCTGCCCTGGTGATATTTGCCGGCAAGGAGCTTTCATCTCGGGTCTCGGACGCCATCGCGTCCACCCCGACGAGTCAAGACGAGCTGAGGGTGTTCGCTCATGACTTCATTCATATGGAATTCATTCGTCAGTCGCCGTCGAACGACCAAACCAAGCCGCCAGTGCTAGAGCTAAAGCCGCAATTTGCCACTTCTATCGGGAATCGGCTCGTATACTGGCGGACCGGCTGGACGGTTTTTTTGTCCAGTCCCTGGCTCGGAGTGGGAAGCACCCAGGGCATGTTGGCTGTAGGGGAAGCGCTGGGCATGGGCAGGTATTTTCACGACCGCCATAGCCACGTACACAACACGTTCCTGCAGCATCTGGTCACTGGCGGGATCCCTAAATTGGTCTTGCTGATCGCCGTTCTGCTGCTGCCAATTGGCGTCTTGGCGCGAGAGCGGCGCACGCGAGAGTGGAGACTGCTCGTGTATGTCACGGTCGCATTGACGTTGTTCGGCCTGACCAATTTGGTACTCGAGCTGACGGTGGTCACGTTCATTTACACTCTGATCCTGGCCCATGTGCTGGCAGGCCGGACAGAAAAGGGCCGGGAGACAGAGGCCTCTGCTCTGCTGAAGAAAGGGGGAAGTACAGGGTGAAAGTTCAAGGTGCTCTCGGCAATGAAACCCTGCCGCGGTCGGCTGGCGTCCGTCGCGGCCGCGACCTGTACGGCGACCTGTTGCTGAGCTTGGAGCGGCCGCAACTTTTGCTTGAAGGGTAGGAGTTCAAGGCGAGATGGGGGTGGTCTGGATCATCAGCGACGGCAAGCCGGGTCACTACAACCAGTCCCGCGCCATCGCGGAAGCCGTGCGGGACGCCCGTGGCTGGGAGATTGAATGGGTGACCGTCCATCCACGGTATCGTGGCTCGTTCCGGCCGGCCGCCTACTGGTTGACCAATGCCTTTGGCGAGCGGCTTGGTCTGTCGATTGCCGCTTGGCTGTTTCGTTTCAAGCCTCTGCCGACCGAGCCGCCATCACTGATTGTTTCCAGCGGCGGCACCACGGCGGTGTTCAATGCTCTTGCGGCGGCAGAGTTTGGTTGCCCCAACCTGTTTCTCGGCCCCCCGCCACTGCGTTTCGATCGGTTTAGCCGAGTGATTTTTTCCGAGGAAGATGGTGAAGGGCCCAACGTGGTCCGACTTCCCTTTCTGCCGACACCGGTGACACCAGCGCTGGCAGAAAAAGCCGGCAATGCCCTCAAGCGAGAATTGATGGCGAGTGGCGCGGCGTTGAGCGATGAGCCGTTGTGGGCCATGCTGATTGGTGGCGACAGTCGTAACCATCGTTTTTCGGATGACGACTGGCGTGCCTTGGCGGCCGGCATGAACCAATTGTCGCGCCGCCATGGCGGGCGCTGGCTGATCACCACGTCCCGACGTACCGGCCCGGCTGCCGAGGCATTGCTTCGCCAAGAGCTTGAGCCTACGAGCATCGCTGATGCCACCTGGTGGCAGGATCGGCCACGCGCCGTGGTTCCAGCCTATCTGGGTGCGAGTGAGTGCGTTTTCTGCACCCAGGACAGCCTGACGATGTTGACCGATGGGATGGCTGCGGCCCGGCCTGTATTTGCCCTGTATCCACCGGCGGTCTGGCTTGAAGCAAATGGTATGGTCGAGGGCTATCTTTCCCGACATCAGGCGGCCGGGCGCATTCGCTGTATCGCGATCGATGCGCTCGGGGAGGTCGATCCATTATCTCCGGAGGATTTCTCGCCATTACAGGAATCGATCAGGAGCCAGATCTACGAAGGGTATGTCAGGGACATCCTGGAGCCGGGCGCCGGACGCGCGCGCGCGGAAGGCTGAGTCGGGCGGCATTCATCCCCGTCTGGATGATGCGCTCCTGCATGGCCGGGGTTGGTCGGCGACATCTAGCGGCAGCTGACCTCTGTCCCGCTGCCCCGGCTGTTCTGTCCAGGTCCGGCTCTATCCCCTGGTTTGATCGTGGGAGTCACCGTGACTGAACTGTTGTATTGGCTGGTACTGCTGATCGCCGTGCTGGTGATTCTCGCCCTGCTGGCCCGCTACAATCTGTGGCGCCTGCCCCGGCCGCGGGCCTGGCCGCGCCTGCTGATGTATCACAGCATCCGGCCGACGGATACCTCAGCGGGCATCGTCATGGACGTGCAACGCTTTGCCTGGCAAGTCGACTGGATGGCGAGCCGTGGCGCACGATTTGTCACGGTCTCGCAGCTGCTGGCGGCGACCGACCCGCGCGGCATGGTGGCGATCACCTTTGATGACGGCTATGCCGACAATTACCAGTACGCCTGGCCGGTGCTGCGGCGGCATGGTGCGCCGGCGACGGTCTACCTCGCCCCCGAGATCGAGGGCATCGAACGGCTGTCCCCGGCGATGATCCGCGAGCTGCAGGCCGACGGCTGGGAGTTTGGCGCGCATACGATCAGCCACTGTCATCTGCCGTCGACCAGCGCGGAGAAAGCGCAGGCTGAAATCACCGCGTCTCGGCGGGCGGTCGAGACGCTCACCGGCCAGCCCTGCCGCAGCTTTGCTTATCCATTCGGCAAGTATCGGCCGGAGCATGTCGACATGGTGCGTGAGGCCGGTTTTGAGTCGGCGGTGACCACGCGCAAGACGATTTTGCCACTGGCGCGCGTCAATCGTTTCGAACTGCCCCGCCTGTCGATGGTTGGGCAGATGAACCGCTTCGAGTTCTGGCTTACTTTCTCGCGAGGTCGATATCGTGTCTGAGGCCAATGGCAAACTGCCGGTCAGTGTCTTTCTGATCACCAAGGACTGCGGTCGCTGGCTCGACCAGGTGCTTGAACCGCTGGCGGATTTCGCCGAGATCGTGGTGCTCGATTCGGGCTCCCAAGACGATACGCTGGCCATCGCAGAGCGACACGGCGCGATCATTCATCATCAGGATTTTCTCGGCTTCGGGGCGCAGAAGCAGGCGGCTCTTGAGCTGTGTACTCAGCCCTGGGTGTTCAACCTCGATGGTGACGAGGTGATCGACGACACGCTGCGTGAGGCCATTGTCCGGCTGGTCCGGCAGGACGATCCGACCATCATCGGTGCCGAGGTGCGCATCCGTGACTGGTTCATTGGTGTGCCTGCCCCCAGGGCGTCACGGCCGATCCGACGAGTGCGGCTGTTCCGCCGTGAGCGGGGTCGTTTTCTTGCCCGCCAGATAGTGCATGAGTCGGTGCAGCTGGATGCCGACGGCGGTCGCGTGGTCAGTTTGCCAGGCTGGATCAAGCACTATGGGGTCGAGTCGGTGGCGCTGCGCATCGACAAGATCAATCTCTATTCCAGCTATCGGGCCGAGCAGGACCTGGCGCGAGGCAAGGAGCCGTCGGCGCTCAAGCTGTTCCTGGTGTTTCCGTTCCGTTTTCTCAAGAGCTACCTGTTGCGTCGCACTATTCTGGCCGGGCGTCGTGGCCTGATTCAGGCGATGGCCAACGCCCACTATGCGTTCCTGATCGAGGCCAAGAAGTTCGAGCTGCGCGAGACTGAGCGGCTGGAGCGACAGGCCGCCCGCAACGGCAAGAAGCCCGGGCCCGGTGCCGAGGGACAAGAGCGCGATTCCCAGCGTTGATCTTGCCGGGCACGCTGGGGCGACGTTGTCGGTCGCAAGCGGCTATATCAGCGATATCGTGGGTTTCCGTCCGCCCGGTGCGGCGCAGCCATGCCTTGGCAATGAGCCGAAACCGGGTTTGCTGGGATGGTGTGCCGACCGACACTCCCGGGCCGGCTGTGGTCCCGGCGGGGACGTCAGCGACGATATGGGGATGGGATGCCGTCCGGCAGGGTCTTGTAGCGGCGGTGGCCCCAGAGGTACATGGCCGGGTGGCGACGGATCTCGGCTTCCAGTCGCTCGACCAGCTGGCAGGTGTCCGCGACGTCGTCCCCGCTTGGCAGGCCGTCGATGGGTGCTTCGATCTCGAGCTCGTAGCGCTCACCAAAGCGCCGGACGTGATAGGGCAGGATCATCGCACGGCCCAGGCGGGCCAATATCGGCATGGCGGTATTGGTGGCCGCCGGCAGGCCGAAGAAGGGGATGAAGGCGCTGGTCTTGCCGTGGTAGTTCTGGTCCGGTGCGGTCCAGACCACGTCACCGGCACGCAGCGCACGGATCATCGCCCGGGTGTCCTCGCGATCGATCAGGCCGGCCAAGTGTTTCTCACGTCCCTGGTTGATCAGCGCATCGATGGCCGGGTTGTTGTTGGGCCGATAGACGGCATGCACCGGGGCGTGACGCGAGACGAAGTACACCCCCAGCTCCGTGTCGGTAACATGAGCCGCGTTGAGGATCACGCCTCGACCTTCGGCGCGGGCGGCTTCAAGATGTTCCAGTCCGATGATGCGGTACTCGGGGACGCGTTCGAGATTGCCGAACCAGCCCCAGAACCCTTCACAGATGCCGGCCCCCAGTCGCTGGAAATGGCTCTCGACCACTGTTTCGCGGGCCGCGACGGTCCAATCGGGGAAGGCAACCGCCAGGTTGGCGTGCATGATCTGTCGCCGTTTTTTCAGCAATCGCCCCATCAGCCAGCCGATCGACCGACCCAGCCGCAGTCGTCCAGATTGGGGCAGAGCGGCGATCAGACGTGGCAGTAGGGACAGGGCGAAGCGGGCGACCCGCAGGCGTCGGGAAAGAGGGGCATTCATGGGCAGCCATTCTAAGGGATAATCACCGGCATGCGTTTGAATCAATCCATTTGTCCGCCGTCAGCGGCGTTATCTGCTGGCGTGATTGCCACATGAGGCGCTGGCAGTACCAATTCGCCCTCGCGTTGTTGTTCCCGTGGCTGGTCTGGGATGCGTGGCGGCGCTACCGGCAGGCCCGCCCCGGCCAGCGGCAGCGGTTCGAGCAGTTCGGCCGTCTGCGCGATGGGCTGCCTCGCGATGGAGTGTGGCTGCATGCCGTGTCGCTGGGCGAAACGCGTACGGCGGCGATGTTGGTCAAAGAGCTGCACAGGCGTTGGCCTGGGCTGCCAGTCGTGTTGAGCACCACCACCGAGACCGGTGCCGAGGCGGCCCGCGCACTTGGTGTGCCGCATTTCTATGCCCCCTATGACTATGCCCGCGGGCAGCGACGCGTGCTGCGATCCCTGCGGCCACGGCTGGTGGTGGTGATGGAGACCGAGCTGTGGCCCAATCTGGTGCGCGAGGTGAACCGTGCCGGCGTGCCGCTGGTGATCGCCAATGCCCGTCTGTCCGACCGCTCTTTCGACCGTTACCGGCGTTGGGGTGGGGCATTGCTGCGCGAGGTGCTGGCGGGCATCGACCTGATCTGTGCGCAATCCCCGGCGGATCGTGAGCGATTTGTCGCGCTTGGTGCGCCCCGGGTGGCCGATTGTGGCAACCTCAAGTTTGATTTACCGGTGGCCGACTCCATTCCCGCAGTGCCGACCGATCGGGTGCATACCTGGCTGGCGGCGAGTACCCACCCAGGCGAGGAGCAGCAGGTGTTGGCCGCACATGCCCGTCTGCGCGAACGGTATGCCGATGCGGGCCTGATCCTGGTGCCGCGTCACCCGGAACGGGCGAACGAGGTACTGCGGCAGGCCGAGTCGGCCGGCTTTTCGGTCGGACGCTGGCGGGCCGATACGCCGGTCGAGCAACGTCCGATGGTGGAGGTAATCGACCGGGCAGGATTGCTGGCCGAGCGTTTTGCCGAGGTGCCGGTCATCTTCATGGGCGGGTCGCTGCAGCCGATCGGTGGGCACAACCCGATCGAGCCGGCCGCGGTCGGTCGGGCGGTACTCAGCGGCCCCGAGGTACACAATTTCCGGGCGGTGTTCGCCGCACTGACCGAGGTGGGCGCTGTGCGCGAGGTGGCGGATGCCGAGGCACTGGCTGCCGGGGTGATTGAATGCTTCGAGGCGCCGGCGGCCTGGAGGGCGGCCGGCGAGCGGGCACGGGCAGTGATTGCTGGCCATCGTGGGGCAGCAGATCGGCTGGCCGACCGGCTGGCGCCGTGGCTTGAGACGGCAGGCTGATCCGCAATCAGATCACGATTGATCAGTGCCCAATCAGGTCAGGCCAACTAGATCAGGCCAGCTGGATCAAGCCCGTCTTGTCACGTGAGTTGGATCCAGCTGGACTGGATCATTCCTCGTCATCGATCATCTCGTTGTCGACTGTCCGACGAGCGCGTTCCAGCACGCGTTGCATCATCTCGGTCTCCGCCTGGCTGGCACCGACCTCGTCGGATGTGCCCATCAGGGGAGCGATCAAGGCATTGGTTTCCTGCTCGGTCAGCTCGCGGTTGATGGCCTCGAGGTCGGCCACCGTCAGCTGGCCGGTGTCGGCCTTGAGCTGCAGCAGGCTGATGATGTAGCTGTAGCGGGCGTCGAGGTAGTCGGCCATGGCGCTGAACACTCGCAGCTCGGCATTGAGTACATCGACGATGGTACGTGTGCCTACGCCGTAGCCGGCCTCGGTGGCCACCAGGCTGGTGCGGGCGGATTCGACCGACTGGCGGAAGGCCGCGATCTGGCTGATTGCGGTCAACACCGCACGGTAGCTGTCCGAGGTCATTTGACGAACCAAGCGGCGTTGGTCGCTGAGGTCGAACTGGCTGCGCTGGTAGTCGAAGGCGGCCTTGCGCGAGCGCGAGTTGATGCGCCCACCCGTATAGATCGGCATGGTGACCTGGACGCCCACCTGGCTGGTGACGACGTCGCTGCTGTTGCCGCTGAACTGGCTCGGATTGCTGTTGTAACCGTAGCTGCCGTTGAGATCCACAACCGGCATGCGTTGTGATCGCTCCAAATCGACGTTCCGCTGCTGGATCTGCGTGGTCATGACCGTGCTCTGCAGTCCCAGGTTCTGTGCCAGCGCCAGCTCGATCCACTCGTTCACGTCGGCCGGTTGTGGTTCGGCCACTTCAAGGCCGGTCCGAATGTCGTCCAGATCGCCGGCGGGCTGGCCGATGATGGTCGCGAGCGCCGCTTCGGCATTGTTCAGTTCATTGCGGGCCGCGATGATCTGCGCATTGGCCTGGTCGTATTCTGACTGGGCGTCGGCCACGTCCGTCACCGCGACCAACCCCACTTCGTACTGGCGCTGGGCCCGCTCAAGCTGGCGTTTGAGTGCGGTGCGGTTGGCGTAGGCCAGTTCCAGCTGGGCGTCGGCGTTCAGCACCAGGAAATAGGCCTGTCCGGTACGCAGGATCAGGTCCTGGCGTGCCAGTTCAAAGTCGATGTCGGCCTGACGTACCTGGAGCTCGGCGATGTCGAGTCCCACCAGCTGGGACTGGTTGTAGATTGTCTGGGTCAGGCCGAGTGCGATTGACTGCCCCGTGCCGTCGTAGCTGTTCGGCGAGCCGGGGAAGCCGCCCTGGATGATGCGGCTGTGGCTGTAATTGACGCCGCCATCACCACGCAGTTGCGGCAGCAGGTCGGCCCGCTGGATCGGGATATTCTGTCCGACGGACAGGCGCTGCTGTTCGGCGGCGCGCAGCTTCTGATCGTTCTGCTCGGCCAGCATGTAGATGTCCAGCAGGTCGGCGGCCTGTGCCTGGCCGCCGAACCCAAGCGACAGGCCCATGCCGATGGCGGCCGAAAGGGCCGCGCGGCGCAATGGCCGGGCGATAGCACGATGCCCGCGCCGGGCGGGCACGGAGGCGGAGCGACTGGCTGGCATGGGCGAGGGTCCTCGGAAAGAATTGGAAGCGTAACTGGTTAGCCTGCTAACTATCGGCACGATAACCCAGCGGTCGGCTTTCCGGCAAGATGCCACAACTCGGGGTCGGGCACGAGCGCGCCGCATCTCAATTATTCACCGTCATCCAGCTGGAAAATCATCACGGCATCAAGTCTAGCGCAGAAAAGTGCCAGATGAAGGGGGTGGTTGAAAGGCCTCGATCGGCAGCTTGTATGGTGTGGCTGAATACTGTGCCCGGTCGCGGTCCACCCTACAGCGAGAAGGCCGGTTGGGGTTCGGCACCGATGAGGTAACCCGTGCGGGTTTCGAATAGCGAGTCGGTGTCAAATTGCGTTTCGGATACGCGAGTGACCATGGAGACGGTCTGGATCGGCCCATTGCCGGTGATGGCAAGCAGGCGACCACCGACGTTGAGCTGATGAAAGCATCCTTCCGGCATGGAGACGTGCGCGCCGGTGAAGACGATCACGTCGAAGCGTTCGTCAGTAGCCCAACCGTCGTGGGCGTCGCCGGTCTCCAGCACCACCCGCCCGAAACCCAGCTCCGACAACAGACTGCCGGCGCGTTCGGTGAAGTCCGGGAAGATGTCGACCGAGCGCACACTGTTGCCCAGCGAGGCCAGGCAGGCGGTGAAAAATCCGGTGCCGGTGCCGATTTCCAGCACCCGTTCGTTCGACTGGACTTGCAGATACTGCAGGATGCGGCCCTCGACCACCGGCGGCAGCATGGTCTGACCGTGGCCGATCGGGACGGCGACGTCGGCAAAGGCGTGTTTGCGCTCGGCGGCCGGGACGAAACGCTCGCGCTGGACGTTGAAAAACACCTCCAGCACGCGTTTGTCGAGCACGTCCCAGGGGCGAATCTGTTGCTCGACCATGTTGAAGCGGGCCAGTTCGATCTCGGTAGGCATGAATTACGGCTCGTGTCAGGTGAACAGGTGCGCGGTAATCTACGGCTTTTCCCCCGGGCGGGCAAATGCAGGCCCAAATGATAGTCATGGATCGGCCGTCGTCCTGATACCAGCCGGCAGCACTTCGGGAGCGCAGAAATGGTCGTGGTCGCAGCCGCTTGAATGGTTGCAAACGTTAAAGCGGTGCTTGTCATCCGCTGCCTGCTGGCGTAGCGTCTCGATCGTCATGGCGGCCGCTTGCGCGGCTGCGTATTCGCAGACTAGGGGTGCCGCCGTGCCGGTTCAAAACGGTGCGGCGGCTGAGAAACACCCTTGGAACCTGATCCGACTTGCATCGGCGTAGGGAAGTCTGTCTGGCACAAGCGAGATCTCTCGTGTCCAGTCGGCACTCGTCGTGCAGGTCCCTTGAAAAGTGGCCAAAGGTGGCCCAGAGGTAGCCTAGATGAGTGCAATTCCCAGTGATTTCCTGCAGAAGACCGCGACACTCTCCGAAACGGTCATCGCCCCGTTCCCAGCCAGCCACAAGCGCTATACGCAAGGCTCCCGGCCCGATATCCGCGTGCCGTATCGCGAGGTCATCCAGACGGCCACGCAGAGCGATGCCGGCACTGTCTCCAATCCGCCGATCCCGATCTACGACACCTCCGGCCCCTATACCGATCCGGAGATCGAGATCGATCTGCTCAAGGGCCTGGCGCCGTTGCGCGCGGCCTGGATCGAGGAGCGGGGTGATACCGAGCAGCTCGACGGCCCGACCTCGCACTTTGGCAAGGAGCGCCTGACCGACGAGCACACCGCCAATCTGCGTTTCTCGCATATCCGCCCGCCGCGTCGCGCCCGGCTGATCGACGGGGCGGGCGCCAACGTCACCCAGATGCACTACGCCCGTCAGGGGGTCATCACCCCCGAGATGGAGTATGTCGCCATCCGTGAAAACAACCGCCTGCAGGAGCTGCGCGCCGATCCGCGTTACGCAAAACTCTTGCGCCAGCACAAGGGCGAGTCCTTCGGTGCGTCGATCCCCGACGAGATCACGCCTGAGTTCGTCCGTGACGAGATCGCTCGTGGTCGGGCGATCATCCCGGCAAACATCAACCACCCGGAAAGCGAGCCGATGATCATCGGCCGGAATTTCCGCACCAAGGTCAATGGCAACCTCGGCAACTCGGCGGTTACTTCCAGCATCGCCGAGGAGGTCGAGAAGATGGTCTGGGGCATCCGCTGGGGCAGTGACACCATCATGGACCTGTCCACCGGCAAGCACATCCACGAGACTCGTGAGTGGATCTTGCGCAACTCGCCGGTGCCGATCGGTACCGTGCCGCTTTATCAGGCGCTGGAGAAGGTCGATGGTCGCGCCGAGGACCTGACCTGGGAAATCTTTCGCGACACCCTGATCGAGCAGGCCGAGCAGGGCGTCGATTACTTCACCATCCATGCCGGCGTACGGCTGGCCTATGTGCCGATGACCGCCGAGCGCGTCACCGGCATCGTTTCGCGTGGTGGCTCGATCATGGCCAAGTGGTGTCTGGCCCACCATGAAGAGTCCTTCCTCTACACGCACTTCAACGAGATCTGCGAGATCATGAAGGCCTATGACGTGTCCTTCTCATTGGGTGATGGCCTGCGCCCGGGCAGCCTGGCGGATGCCAACGATGAGGCCCAGTTCGCCGAGCTCAAGACCCTGGGCGAGCTGACCCGGATCGCCTGGCAGCACGACGTACAGGTGATGATCGAGGGCCCGGGCCACGTGCCGCTGCAGATGATCAAGGAGAATGTGGAAAAGGAGCTCGAGGACTGCTTCGAGGCACCGTTCTACACCCTCGGGCCGCTGGTCACCGACATCGCGCCGGCCTACGACCACATCACCAGCGGCATCGGTGCGGCCAATATCGGCTGGTACGGCACCGCCATGCTTTGCTATGTCACGCCCAAGGAGCACCTCGGCCTGCCGAACAAGGACGACGTGCGCGAAGGCGTGATCACCTACAAGATCGCTGCGCATGCCTCCGATCTGGCCAAGGGATTCCCCGGCACGCAGCTGCGTGACAACGCCCTGTCAAAAGCGCGCTTCGAGTTCCGCTGGCTCGACCAGTACCACCTGTCGCTCGACCCGGAACGGGCACGTGAGTACCACGACGAGACCCTGCCGGCCGAGGCGCACCAGGTGGCGCACTTCTGTTCCATGTGTGGCCCGAGCTTTTGCTCGATGAAGATTACCCAGGAGGTGCGCGAGTACGCGGCCCAACTGGGGGTCGATGAGGAAGAGGCTTTGCGGCGAGGCATGCAGGAAAAGTCGATCGAGTTCGTCGAGATGGGCGGCGAGGTCTACGGCCGGATCTGATCCTGGCCGTCGATCGGTGTCCCGAAAACAGGAAAGCCCCGGTTCAGTGTGAGCCGGGGCTTTTTCTTGTTCCGAGGGTAGCTGTGCGGATTAACCGCCGGTCATGCCCATCATTCCGGCACCGATACCGAAGATCATGCTGATGATCATGACGAGCAGGCCGATCAGGGTCAGGACACCGAAGATGGTGAAGTAGGTCCGCAGCTTGCCCATGGCCTGGCTCACTTCACTAGCGTCGTTGCCGTTGTAGGCCCGCTGGATTGCCCCGGCGGCCTGCATCAGAACCACCCCGCCCCAGATTGGAATCCAGGCGATGATGATCCCGACGATCGTCAGGGCGGTCAGCACGCCGTAGATGATCATCATCACGGCGATCAATTGCATCCAAAACTTGCCGCGATACAGCGGCTCGATCATCGATTGGATGTTGGGGGTGGTGGCAGGATTTTCCATGAGGTCGGTCTCCGATCTAGCGTGAAATTGCGTTCCTTTGATTGTGCCTTGGCTCTAATGGCTCTAGGTTTTGGCACTTGGCGATGGTATCGAATCCGACCCATGGCGTCCCATATTGTCTTTCAGGGTATTCGCGCTCGGTGTGGAGCGGGTCCCGGATGCCCCCATGGATCAGGTTGGGATCAGGCCGGGATCAGGCTAGGGCTGTCCGGAATAATTTGCTTGTCAGATGGATCAAACCCCGGCCTGGCCGGGGTTTGTGTTGGTCATCGAACAGATGCGTTCAGAGCGGTGGTCGTCGACCCATTATGAAAAAGACAATGGCCATGATGAGGCCGATCACGAACAGGATCCATGCGATCTGCGTGGCGGCGCCGGCGATGCCGCTCAAACCGAGCACGCCGGCAATGATCGCCACGATCAGAAAAACCAGTGCGTATGAAAGCATCGTGCACCTCCTTTGATGTTTTGCCTTCATGACGGACTGTAGACCATCAGTATCTGCTGCGTTCGCCAATGAAAAAACTCATGATGCGCACATGGCTGCTACCTCGCAGCCGCCATGCTGGCGAACAGCCGGTAACGACACCTGTTTGCGCTCCAGCTTCCGCGCCAGATCCTCGCGGGCATTTGCCACCTGCGGGATATCGGCACGGACACACGCTGTGGGGAGCGGGTTTAGCGCATCAGGGTGCATGCCAGCAGGGTTCTGGGGGAATATACAGGGTTGGTTGCAGGCAAGGCAGTGGTGATTCAACTACAGTCGGCTGCTGTCTGGTCTGGGTAAAAAGCATTCATGCTTTCGCATGAATAATTTTAATTGTATGCTGCGTGAGGCCCCGCCATCAGTTTGATGCGCATGGCTTTCTACCCTGGTTTTTGTTTTTTCTTACCAAAGGAGATGGTTCATGTTTCATGCCCCCCCCCCCCCCCCCCCCCCCCACCCCCCGCCCCGACCGCGCGGCTCCCCGCACCGCCCCCGCGGCCGTGCGCTTCTCGACTCGCGG
>JBAYRD010000015.1:0-35054 GCA_041676845.1 Halothiobacillaceae bacterium
CTCGCCTACCGGCACGATTCGCTTGCGAGGCCCACTTCGATTGCATGGCCCACAGGGTTCTGGTGGCACGGCATCAATGTGGGAACGGCCCCGCCCGCGAAAGCCGCGCCAGCGGCTGTCCAGTCCTGAAAATTGCCACTAAATTCAACCGCGCAGCGCCCCACAACCCTCAACCCGCGCCTGCCGACGAATCGCGGATGACATGGACAAATGCATCATCAAAAGCTGATATAGTGGCCGCCCCGGATTTCGCTGCGCCCGAACAATCTGCTCGAGAGAGGTAGATGTCCAATGCCTATCGTCAACAAACGTACCGTTCGCGCCATGGGATCCGTCATGGAGATCTGGCCGGCAGGCAGCTACGACAAGTACATGCCCAAGGGGTCGATGCAACAGCGAATCGGGCGACATTGGGAAGCGACAGGGAAGTATGTCAAGGACGCAGTGAAGCACTATGAACAACCGCCACGAAGCCAACGCTGAATATACCCCGCCGCCCGACCCGTCGGATGCCGAGCCAGCTCGGTAGCTCTTATAAACAACGCCGATATAGATCCATGAACATTATCCCGTTATCCATCCCCGACGTCTTGCTCCTGGAACCGCGTATCTTCGAAGATGAACGCGGTTTTTTCTATGAAAGCTATAACCAGCAAGCGTTCGACCAGGCCGTTGGCCAGCCGATCACCTTTGTGCAGGACAACCACAGCCGTTCCGTGAAAGACACCTTGCGCGGCCTGCATTACCAGCTGCCACCGCACCCCCAGGGCAAACTGGTACGCGTCACGCTCGGTGAGGTCTTCGATGTAGCCGTGGATATCCGCAAGGGCTCGGCCACCTTCGGCCAGTGGGTGGGTGAATACCTCTCGGCCGAAAACCGGCGACAACTCTGGATCCCGCCTGGCTTCGCCCATGGATTCCTGGTGACCACTGACGTGGCCGAATTCCAGTACAAATGCACGGATTTCTACGCCCCGGATTGTGAAGCCAGCATCCGTTGGGACGATACCGACTTGGGCATTGACTGGCCGACCAGTAACCAACCGCTGGTCTCGGCCAAGGACGGGCAGGCCCCGGCCTTTCGCAACGCGACCTGTTTTGATTGAGCCAGTAGCTCTCTAACCCCTTAAAACCCCAAATTTCAAACTAATACAATGCCCTCACCCAGCCCCAAAACCCGCATCACCGTCGCTGGCACTGGCTATGTCGGTCTTTCCAATGCCGTTTTGCTTGCCCAGCACAACCAGGTCACGGCGTTGGACATCGTTCCCGAGAAGATCAAGGCCATCAATGCCCGGCGCTCACCGATTGTCGATGCCGAGATTGAGGACTTTTTCACCAACCGCGAACTCGACCTGACCGCCACGCTCGACCAGCAGGCGGCCTATGAGAATGCTGATTTCGTCATTATCGCCACACCGACGGACTACGACCCCAAGACCAACTATTTCAACACCGCCACCGTCGAAGCCGTCATCCGTGATGTCATCGCCATCAACCCGCAAGCGGTTATGGTGATCAAATCCACCGTACCGGTGGGTTACACGCGCGAGGTCAAGGCGCGGCTGGGCACCGACAACATCCTGTTCTCACCGGAATTCCTGCGCGAGGGCAGCGCGCTGCGCGACAACCTCTACCCCTCACGGATCATCGTTGGCGAGCACACCAGCCGCGCCAAAGCGTTTGCCAACCTGTTGGTCGAAGGCGCAGCAGCCGACAACATCCCCGTGCTCTACACCCAACCCACCGAGGCCGAGGCGATCAAGCTGTTCGCCAATACTTATCTCGCCATGCGAGTGGCCTACTTCAATGAACTGGACAGCTACGCCGAGACCAACGGCCTTGACCCCTGTCAGATCATCGAGGGCGTCGGCCTCGACCCGCGCATCGGCAACCACTACAACAACCCCTCATTTGGCTATGGCGGCTACTGCCTGCCCAAAGACACCAAACAACTGCTGGCCAACTACGATGAGGTGCCCAACAACCTCATCGCCGCCATCGTCGATGCCAACCGCACCCGCAAAGACTTCATTGCCGACTCGATCATCAAGCGCAATCCCAGTGTCGTCGGCATCTACCGTCTGGTAGTGAAAAACGGCTCCGACAACTTCCGCGCCTCGGCAATTCAAGGCGTGATGAAGCGCATCAAGGCCAAGGGCATCGAAGTGGTCGTCCACGAACCGGTGCTGGAAGAAGACACCTTCTACAACTCACGCGTCATTCGCGATCTGGATGAATTCAAGCGCATCAGCGACGTCATCGTCGCCAACCGGCCGTCCCAGGCGCTCGAGGATGTCATGGAGAAGGTGTATACGCGCGACCTGTTTGGGGCGGACTGAAAGCGTTACGTCTGAATTGATCAAACTTTTTGCGGAAAGGGCTGTGCTTCCTTGAAGATCTGACAGCAATGCATGTGCTCAACGGATAATTTTTGAATATCAGGATAGATAAGAAAATACGGGATTTGTTTGCGGAAGGCGGATTGCGTGGCCAACTTTTACGCGGCGGTCTCGGGAGCATGCTCGTCAAGGTGTTGGGCACCTTGATTAGCTTCGTTGTCGTGATCGTGCTGGCGAGAGCTCTTGGCCCAGCCGGTTATGGAACGTACGCCTTTGTTATCGCACTGGTTTCTATTCTGGCGATCCCAGCCCAAGTCGGGTTGCCCCAATTAGTTACCCGAGAGACGGCCAGGGCACAATCTAGCCAGAATTGGAGTCTCATGCAGGGCTTGTGGCGATGGAGTAACCGTTATGTCGCATTGTTTTCAATCGCGATGATTGGGTTAGGTATCGTGCTGGTTTGGTCCGCAGGAGACTGGTTAGGTGATCATCGTACAAAGACATTGGCAGTGGGTTTATTTCTGGTTCCCTTGATCGCACTTGGAAACATTCGTGGCGCGGCCCTCCGAGGCCTGCGCCGCGTCGTACTTGGGCAATTGCCGGAGAGCGTATTACGGCCCCTAATCCTCCTGTCGCTCGCTTTGGTGGTTTTCTGGAGTACGGAAGACGCGATCGCGTCGCCCACTCTGGCAATCGGGCTAAACGTGATCGCGGCACTATTGGCTTTCATTGGTAGTGCGTTTCTTTTGCATCGTTTTAGGCCGCCGGCTCTTGTGGTCGAAAAAAGAAGCGAGATGCACGGCACTGCATGGCGGCGTGCTGCAATTCCGCTTGCCATGTTGGCAGGCTTGCAACTTATCAACGGTTACACCGATATCCTCATGCTCGGAATGTTTCAGGATGATGAGCAAGTCGGCATATATCGCGCGGTAACGCAGTTGGCATTGTTAGTAATTTTTGGCTTGCAGGCGGTGAATCTAGTGATTCAGCCATACTTTGCAAGGATGCATGAACGCGGTAAGCATGAGCAACTTCAACGATTGGCCACTATGAGTGCTCGCATCGTCCTGCTCTTAGCGCTTCCACCTGTACTGGTCATGATTTTTGCTGGCCGTCCGTTGCTAGAGTTTCTTTTCGGCCAAGATTTTGGTGCCGGTGCGTTCGCACTTGGAATCTTGGCAGTCGGGCAGTTAGTGAATGCAGCCATGGGATCCGTCGGCGTCCTGCTTAACATGACTGGCCATGAGCGCGATACGGCAAAGGGTGTGGGCGTCGCAGCAGCATTGAATGTGGTGCTCAACCTACTCCTAATTCCTCCGTATGGTATCGAGGGTGCGGCGATTGCTACCGCAGTGACTTTGATAGTTTGGAACTTTATATTGCGGTCCTGCGTTTATAAACGCCTGGGGGTTGAGAGCTCCGCACTAGGGGCGTCAATAATTAAAAAATCGAGAAGAGTCTAAACTTTCCTATGTTAAATGTTCCGTCAAAACATTCGGTTTCTCATTATGCTCCGCTTTCTTCTTGGGGGAAGGGTTTCGCGATTTCATTATGGAATGTAGTTCCGGATTCGTTCGTCAAACCTTATCTTGCGGAGTTACGGTTTCTGTTCGTATGTGGGTGTGGACACAGTGGTACGACTTTGACAGCAGCTAAGATTGGGAACCATTCTCAAGTGTTCCTGATTGGAAGGGAAACGTCGGCTTTCGGGCACACGATTGGGGCACATTGCGCGAAAAAAATTGTCTCTGAGTGGGAATATTTTGCTAGTGCTGATGATAAAAGTGTCATTTTGGAAAAGACGCCGAAGCATGTCCATTCCATTTCAAAAATACGAAAGGTTCTTCCTGAATCTAAGATAACATTATTAGTCAGGAATCCGCTTGATAACGTGGCGTCTCTATATAAAAGATTTGGCAATCTTGATGCATGTATCCGGCGCTGGATGGCTGATAACCGGGCTATATTAAGGCATCTGGGTTTAGAGGGAGTTAAACTTGTTTACTATGAAGGATTGGTTTCTGGCCCAAGGTCAACCTTAAAAGAGATAGTAGACTTTGTTGGGCTTGAGTGGGAGGAAAGTATCCCGGCGCCTGGGAAAACTCGTTATGACGCCATTAAACAAGAAGGAAATATGGCTGTTCGTGCTACCCAAGTTAACCAATCAATTCAACGTAATGTTGGTGGTTGGAGAAAGGTTCTTTCAGAAGAGCAGGCTCTTCATGTGTTGAAACGTACTAAGAATGTGGCTCGAAAGTTGGGGTACTCTGTACGTATCGACGACTTTTTATGAGGGTCTGCATTCCCTAGTATGGCCTCGTTTTATAATCTGCAGAGCACAAGAAATCGGATGTTTATCGACTCTCTCCTTGAGACAGTTTGATCATCAGTTGCTTCAGTAAGGCCCGGATTCCATCAACCGAATGATTCGGGTGTCAGGGTCATCGCCCGGGACGGGACAGCTAGTCGAGTTTTATTTGATTGGCTATAAAGACGGTGATTCGTCTCAGTTGCGTGAGCTTTCTGGTTCTTAAGTATTGTGTGGATGTTAATTGTATGAGTTTTGTCGTATATACAGCGATTGCAAACAGCTATGATTATCCTCGACGGATTTCGAGATCGTCAATGTGGATGCGTTGACATATGTCGGCAATCTGGCCTCGTTGGCGAAGGCGCTTGGGCGGGGGAAATTTGCCAGCTAAGCCGAACCAGAATAAATCGACCGACCGGAGGCCCCAATGACGGTTCTGTACTCCCTGGTGATTCCGCACTTTAACGATGCCGCTCGACTTGAGCGGTTGTTATCCTCAGTGCCGGTGACGCGGGATGACGTTGAAGTGATCACCGTCGATGACTGCAGCCCCGATCATAAGGCGCTGGAGGTGATGCGTGCGGCTTGGCCACAGGTACGCTGGCTCTCGACGCCTGAGAATGCCGGCGCAGGCGTGGCGCGGAACATCGGCCTGGACGCTGCGCAAGGGCGCTGGTTGGTATTTGCTGATTCAGATGACGAGTTTTTACCGGGGGCGTTTGACATATTTGATCGTGTGCTTCGGGCCGATGATGAGTTGGTCTATTTTCTTGCCGAGGCCGTCCAGGAAATAGACGGCAGCCCATCGGTGCGTTCTGAACGGATGAACGAGTTGGTGATGGCGTACTTGGCGTCACCAAACGAAGAAATGCTGCAACGGTTGCAGCTCCAGCATGTTGTCCCTTGGGCAAAGGTTTATTCGCGGTCGTTTATCGAGGCGCACGAGTTGCGTTTTGATCCGGTACGGCTAAGCAACGACGTGGCGTTTAACGTGTTGGCTGCCGTTCAGGCGCGCAGAGTGCGAGCTGAAGCGGCGGCCGTCTACCGGGTTTATTGTCGCGCAGGTAGTCTTACGATGGATGCATCGGCCGAGGATTTGCTGGCGCGACTTGGGGTGCTCGGTCGATTGAATGATCGGCTTCGAGATCTTGGTGTCCGGGAGCGCATGCATGCCGCCTCGTACATTGCTCGTGCTTTACGATTTGGTCCGTTGGTGTGGGTGAAGGTGTTTCGGCTCATGTTGCGTCACGAAATGCTCGCGGTGACGCTTAGGCGCTTGAGTCCACGCGAGGTGTGGCGATTTATTCTATGGTCGCGGCAAAGTCGCGCAGAGCGACAACGGCTAGAAACGCGGGTAGGCACGTTGACGAAACGGAGTCAGGGAAGGTCGGACGATCGGGGACCGCGATGACAATTTTATATTCGCTGATAGTTCCGCACTTTAACGATGCCGAACGGCTTGAGCGGTTGTTGCGTTCGGTGCCATTGACTCGTGAAGATGTTGAGGTGATTGTCGTTGACGATTGCAGCCCGGACCAGAAAGGGCTTGAGGCGGTGCGCGCAAGTTTGCCGCAGCTGCGCTGGCTCTCGACGCCTGAGAATGCCGGCGCAGGCGTGGCGCGGAACATCGGCCTGGACGCTGCGCAAGGGCGCTGGCTGGTATTTGCCGATTCAGATGACGAGCTTTTACCGGGGGCATTTGACATATTTGATCGTGTGCTTCAGGCCGATGATGAGTTGGTCTATTTTCTTGCCGAGGCCGTCCAGGAAATAGACGGCAGCCTATCGGTGCGGTCTGAGCGGATAAACGAGTTGGTGACGGCGTACTTGGCGTCACCAAACGAAGAAACGCTGCAACGGTTGCAGCTCCAGCATGTTGTCCCGGTGGCAAAGGTTTATTCGCGGTCGTTCATCGAGGCGCACGAATTGCGTTTTGATCCGGTACGGCTAAGCAACGACGTGGCGTTTAACCTGTTGGCTGCCGTTCAGGCGCGCAGAGTGCGAGCTGAAGCGGCGGCCGTCTACCGGGTTTACCGTCGTGCCGATAGCCTCACGGCCGATGTATCTGCAAGTGCATTTCTGGCGCGCTTTCTTGTTGATCGCTCGGTTGCGGAGCGTCTTGCTGCGCTTGGTGTGCAAGAAGCCCGCCCCGCCACAGGACATATGCTGTCGTCGCTCCGATATGGGCCAAGGCTGGCGCTGCGGGTATGGTGGCTGGCTATCCGTTCACCGATGCAAGTTGAATGGCGGCGTGTTTTCGAATTGAGACGGTGGCGGCGTTTCCTTATGAGTCAACGCCGCTCCAAGCAAGAGCAGTCGAAATGACAGCGTGGAACCAGCCTTGCGCTACGCCGTTTCCTAGTGGTGATTTTCGATGACGGTGTGGCTGGTTTTGCTCGTTTGGGCGACCTTGGTTGCAATATTGTTGCGCACCAGAACAGCTATTCCTTACGGGGTGGCTCAATCCGCCAGGCGGTATGGCTTTGTTGTCATGAGCCACTCCGAGCTGCGTGCACGAGTGACGGTTGGCGTACTGTCGATAATCGCTGTGGCGCCCCTAGTATTTCTGTTAGCCGTTCGCCAAGATGTCGGGACCGATTATCTAGTCTACGTCGAGATGTTCGATCGATTCCGTGTGGGGGCGGCACTACCGTGGATAGAGCCGCTGTATGGTCTGCTCAATCGAACAATGGCCCCTCTTGGGTCTTCCGGGGTGATCGCAGTTTTTGCGGCATCGGCTGCGCTTTCAGCTTTGCCTTTATTCTATCGCGTGTTTCGCTCAAGCCCGATGCCGTGGTTGGGTGTGCTGATCTTATTCGGTTTGGGACTCCCGTTTTTCATGACGAATGGCATGCGATCCGCCATTGCGATCGGCATCGTAATGCTGGTACTGCCAGCACTCTGGCGGCGTCAGCTTGCTGTCTGGACGTTAGGTATCTTGCTGGCAGCAGGGTTTCACTTTACGGCGTTACTCGTGTGGCCCTTGTACTGGATCTTGCACCGAGCCTGGCCACGGATACTTGCGCTGATCGGATTGGCAGTCGCCGTGATGTTTTCAATGAATCGTGGGATTGCAGTTAATGTTCTGCAATGGATTCCGGTGGTCCTCCCATCCAATTACGCACCCTATCCGGATAGGGTGCTTGAGCGGCTGGATGACTATCAATATGGGTTCGGCTATTTGATTTACTTAGGCCTCGTCTGTTTGATTTTAATTGTCTGGAATCGTGCCCAAAACGAGGGACGGGAGGTTTTGGTTTTCCGAAATACATCCATGTTCGGATTGTTGATGGTTATCGGCTTGTACCAGTTTTGGGCCGTGAATCGACTCGGGCTTTTTTTCATTCCTGCCCTTGCCGTTTTCCTGCCTTGGGTCGTCATGCGATGTGCGGCGCATCAGGAAAGAGTGCACTGGGCGGCAGGCTTGGCTGCGTTGTTCGGATTGATGTTCGCGCGAGGTCTATGGAGTGGTGCGCATGACGCGGTTCCTTATCAGTGGGTTTTTTAATGAAGAGTGGTGGTGATCGGGAATGGGGGCAGGGGCTTCTCGGAACAATAAGGGGAAATAATGGTTGAAGTTTCAATAATAACTCCTGCATATAACTCTTCGGTTTTTATATCTAATGCTATTGAATCTGTTATCAAGCAGACTTTTACCAATTGGGAAATGATAATAGTAGACGACTGCTCAGATGACAAGACGGTAGCTATCGTGGAAGACTATATTAAACGTGATCCACGTATACACTTGATTAAGCTAGAGAAGAACAGTGGGGCCGCTGTCGCTAGAAATGCTGCGATCCGGGCTGCAAAAGGACGTTATATTAGTTTTTTGGATAGTGATGATCAGTGGCTTCCTCATAAACTAGAATCGCAGCTGTCGTTTATCCGGAAACATGACGCTTTTTTTGTGTTTTCAGCTTATCGTCGAGTAGATGAGGACGGACATAGTCTGGGGGTAATTGGGGTCCCGGAAACTGTGACATATAGCCAGCTGCTTAAGACATGTTATATCGGCTGTTTAACTGCTATGTATGACAGCCAAAAACTAGGTAAGGTTGAAATGCCTCTGATTCATAATAGTGAAGATCTTGGACTTTGGCTAAAGCTATTAAAAAAAATACCTGTTGCCTACGGACAGCAGGAGGTTCTGGCTACATACATGATCAGGGATGGCTCTGTTTCTTCCAATAAGATCTCTGCTGCCGCTCATCAGTGGAAAATATATCGTGATATTGAGGGGATTGGCCGGGTAGCGTCCAGTTATTATTTTATTAATTATGCCGTCCGAGGTGTACTTAGAAGTAGATTTTCTGCCGTTGCGCGTGCGTTAGGAGTGATGCATAAAGTGAAAAATGGTGATGAATGATGGTCAGTTTTTATCAAGGGATGAAATGGACCGTCTTCGTTTTGGCTTTTCTTCAACCAGGAAGAAGCCGAGGCGGTACAGCGTGTGTTGACTTCCAACTAGGTTAGCTATTGGACTAGGAAGAAGGATCGCGAGTTTGCCATCGAGAAGGTCGTGGCACAGCATCTGGCGATATACTGAGAGCTGGAGGGAGTGGATGCCTGATGCACCGCATGTTTCGGTGGCTGATGCCGACGGGGCATCATAAGTTTGAATGATGTGCATAGGCCAAGCAGGTATGGCGGATTCAGGTATTGGATACTAGTATGAAAAAACGCTTTGAGCGCCGGCATTCGCGCTGGTACGAAAAGGTTCTGTTGAGCTTTCCGGCGCAGCTTTTACTTGGGCTGCCTTTTGTGCTGCTGCCGGCGGCTCTGGAACGTTGGGGCTGGGGCTTCTGGCTAGAGCTGAATGAGGTCAGGTTTAATACGCTGCTGGCGGTGGCCTTGTGTTTTGTGGTGATTGCCTTGACTCAGCGGCGCTTGCTGCGCTTCCCCGGAGCGCATGTGGCCGCCTACCTGATACCCACGGTGACGGTGGTGTTCTTGTTAGCTTTCTCCGTACTGTTGTTTACACGTGAAGGGTATTCGCGGCAGGTTTTATTTTCTGGCTATTTTCTGTGCTTGTTGTGGTTTTATGGTGGGTATTTTCTGGGTCGGCGTTACCGCAGGCTCAAACTGGCGGTGGTGCCTGTGGGCACGGCGTTGGAGCTTGAACGAAGTAATGATGTGGATTTACGCTGGCTCAAACGCCCGGACCTTGAGGGGGTGCGGTTCGATGCAGTAGTGGCCGATCTGCGTAGCCCTGAGCTTTCTGCGAAGTGGGAGCGGTTTCTGGCCCGCTGTACGCTCAGCCGTATTCCCGTGTATCACGTCAAGCAGGTCAGCGAGTCGATGACCGGGCGGGTGCGAATCGAGCATTTGGCGGAGAATGAGTTTGGCAGCTTGCTGCCGTCGGCTCTGTATGTATGTTTCAAGCGCTGTGCTGATGTTGCGGCGGTGATTGTGACGGCACCATTGACTGTGCCGCTGATGTTGTTTGCGGCGATTGCCGTCAAACTGGATAGTCCAGGCCCGGCTCTGTTTGTGCAGAATCGGGTCGGACAAGGAAATCGCGACTATCGGATCTACAAGTTTCGCAGCATGTACCTTGATGCCGAGAAAGACGGCGCGCAGCTGGCGCGGTCGGATGATAGCCGGGTGACGCGGGTCGGCCGGGTGCTACGCAGGATGCGTCTTGATGAGCTGCCGCAGCTGTTCAATGTGCTCAAGGGCGAGATGAGCCTGATTGGCCCAAGGCCGGAGCAGCGGGCCTTTGTCGAACAGTTCGAGCAAGAGATACCGTTTTACGCCTATCGGCATGTGGTCAAGCCGGGCATCACCGGTTGGGCCCAAGTGATACAGGGCTATGCCGACAATACCGAGGACACCCGGGTCAAGCTCCAGCATGACTTCTACTACATCAAGCACTTTTCACTCTGGTTGGATATTCTGATTGTCTTCAAGACCATCAAGATCATGGTGACCGGGTTCGGAGCCAGATAACCCGATTTTCCTGTGAGCGATGCAATCGAACTGGGCCTCGCAAGTGAATCGCACGGGAGGCGGGAGCCTCCGTTTGGGCTGGCATGAATGGTTGTTGCGGCAACCGATAACTGGACAGCCGCTGACGCGGCTTTCGCGGGCAAGGCCCGCTCCCACAATGGCGCGGTGCCACGGATCCTGTGTGGGAGCTTGCCTGCAAGCGAATCGCGGCGGCAGGCGCGAGCCAAGGTTTGAAGTGGCGTGAATCATTACTGTGGCAGCTGATGATCGGACAGCCGCTGGCGCGGCTTTCGCGGGCAAGGCCCGCTCCCACAATGGCGCGGTGCCACGGATCCTGTGTGGGAGCTTGCCTTGCAAGCGAATCGCGCCGGCAGGCGCGAGTTAGTGATTGGCGGTGGTGCCGCGGTTGATCTGAGCACTGGTTTTTGAACGAGGATGGCCGCTACCATGGCTTTCGCGGGCGGGGCCCGCTTTTACAGGGTGCGGTGGTTTGTTATTTGAAGGGCGCCTGCGGGCGTCCTTTGTACGTTTACGGGGTGAGGTCAGACGTGGCAGTACTGGTGACGGGAGGCGCGGGCTATATCGGCTCGCATATGGTGCTGGTGCTGCTGCAGGCGGGCCACGAGGTGGTGGTGCTCGACAACCTGTCCAATGCCAGTCAGGAGTCCCTGCGTCGCGTCGAGGAGCTGGCTGGGCGGTCATTGGTGTTTGTTGAAGGCGACATCCGCGACCGACGTTGCCTCGATGCGCTGTTTGCGGAGCATGCTATCAGTGATGCGTTGCATTTTGCCGGGCTCAAGGCGGTCGGCGAGAGTGTGGTGGAGCCGCTGCGCTACTACGAGAACAATGTGGCTGGCACCTTGACGCTGTGCCAAGCCATGGCGGCGGCGGGGGTGCATCGTCTGGTGTTCAGTTCCTCGGCCACGGTATATGGCGACGGCCATCCGATGCCGATTCACGAGCAGCTGCCGACGGGGCGACCAACCAATCCGTATGGCAAGTCCAAGCTGATGGTAGAAGAAGTGTTGCGGGATCTGGCCAGTGCCGATGAGCGCTGGTCGATTGCCTTGCTGCGTTATTTCAACCCGGTGGGGGCGCATGCGAGCGGACGCATTGGTGAAGACCCCAAAGGCATGCCAAACAACCTGGTGCCGTTTATCGCCCAGGTGGCGGTAGGGTGGCGTGAGGCGTTGGCGGTGTTTGGCGATGACTTCCCCACGTCGGACGGTACCGGTGTGCGTGACTACATCCATGTGATGGATTTGGTCGAGGGCCATCTGGCGGCCATGCAGGTGCTGGCCTCGCGGCCTGGTGTCGGCACCTGGAATCTAGGTACCGGGCGCGGCTATTCTGTGCTTGAAATGGTACGGGCCTTCGAGCGGGTGTCGGGTTGCCAGGTGCCGTATCGAGTGGTGGCGCGCCGAGAAGGCGATGTGGCCGAATGCTGGGCAGACCCGTCCTTGGCGCTGCGAGAGCTTGGTTGGAAGGCCGAGCGCGGGCTTGATGAGATGCTGGCCGATGCCTGGCGCTGGCAGCGTGCCAATCCGCGGGGTTATTCCGACTAATGAGGGTCGTTGGATCGCGGAGTTGCACTCCGCGTCGGCGAGTGCAACTCGCCGCTCCCAGGAGTGCGGTGCCGGCCCGGGCTTTTTCCCATCCACTCTGCTGGGAATTTGGTTGGTAGGCCGCACAGCAGTGCCAGGGCCTGCTATCCTTCCTTACAGATTTCGAGCCTCGCGTTTGGAAGGCGGGGTTGTTTGTTTCACCAATCAAGAAGGAGATCTCGATTATGGCTTTTCAACTGCCTGATCTGCCGTATGGTTACGGTGACTTGGAGAAGTCCATCGACGCACAGACGATGGAGCTGCATCACACCAAGCACCACAATACCTACGTCACCAATCTGAACGGCGCCATCAAGGACACCGAGTGGGACGACAAGTCCATCGACGAGATCATGGCCAATATCTCCAAGCTGCCGGTCGCGGTGCGCAACAATGGTGGTGGTCACTACAACCATGATTTGTTCTGGAAGCTGATGTCACCGAACGGTGGTGGCAAGCCGAGCGGTGCGCTGGCCGATGACATCACCTCGACCTTCGGTTCATTCGACCAGTTCGTCGAGAAGTTCAATAACGCCGCGCTGACACGCTTCGGTTCCGGCTGGGCCTGGCTGATTGTTGACGGTAGCGGCAAGCTGCAAGTCACGTCCACGCCGAACCAGGACAACCCGGTGATGGATATTGCCGAGGTCAAGGGCAGCCCGATCCTGGGATTGGATGTCTGGGAGCACGCCTACTACCTGCGTTATCAGAACCGCCGCCCGGACTACGTGAGCGCGTTCTGGGATGTGGTCAACTGGGATGAAGTGGTCAAGCGTTACAACGCTGCCAAGTAATCAGATCACAATCTGATGCGATGAGAACCGGGCCATGCCCGGTTTTTTGTTGGACGAAAATCAGGTACAAAAAAACCGCCCGAAGGCGGTTTTGGTTCGAATCGAGAGCAGCTTAGAACCTGTAGGTGTAGCCCACGGTTGCTTCGTACTGCTTCATCTTGATCTTGAGATCCTGCGTGACGCCCGGCATGCCTTGCTGTGCCGCGATGTTCGTCAGCAGAGGGTCGTCCCCGCTGACGCTGACTTCGGGGGCATACATGAACGCACCATGCAGTTCGTGGTTCTGGTTGAACGCGTAGCTGAAGCCGGCGGTGAAGTGATTCTTCACGACGCCCGGGGCGATGGTGTTGAACAGCGCATCCTCGGAGCTGATCGGATTGTCACCACGGTTCCAGCCGGCGCGCAGCTGCAGCTGTGGGGTGGCCTGCCACTGGGCACCCAGCTTGTACACATTGATGTCGCTCCAGCCGAAGCCGGCACCGTTACTGCCGCCCAGGCACTTCGAGCTGTCGCCGCCCATGCACATGAATAGGTATTCGTTGGACGGGTTGGAAATCGACTTGACGCCACCGTAGTTGATGCGCTGGAAGTCGAAGGTCAGGGTCACGTCGTCGACTACCTCGGCCGCGAGCCCGATGGTCCAGCTTGATGGGATGTCGAAGTCGCCACCTTCGGCGAATAGACCCGCATAGTCGTCAAACTCATCCATGCGCATCTTGGTCTGGTAGCTCGCGCCCAGGGTGAGCATGTCGGTCGGCTTGAAGGTGACGCCAATCTTGCCGCCATAGCCCCAGGACTTGTCGTGGTTGTTGCCGGTCATGTTGGCCGGGTCAACGGAGAAGGAAGGAAGCCCGGCAGGCCCGGTGCCGTTGAAGTTTTCCAAGCCCTTGGCGCTGAATTTCTGCCGGACGATGATCGCGCTGACGCCGACTGAAAGCTTGTCATCCATGAACTTGCGAGCATAAGTCGGGCTAATGAACATTTGCTCGAGGTCCACGCCTGCCGAGCCCGCGCCGTATGGTCCGACGGACGGATCTCCAGGGAAGCCCAGGTAGTTCCCGGAAACGGCCGGGAAGTCGGTGTTCATGCCACCGTTGCCGTAGATGGCCAGGCCGATTGAATCCTGGTCGGTCAGGGCATAGGTCATGCCGAGGCTCGGGATGTAGAACGCCTTGCGATCGCTGTCGCCTTTACCGCTGACGACGGGCTGACCGCTCATGTACGTGGTGTATTTGTAACCGCGCTCCGGCCTGAACCATGACAGGTCGCCATGAATCTGGTTGCTCACGTCGGTAATCCCGGCCGGGTTGGTCGCGATGATCATGGTGTTGTCGTTGGCGAAGGCGACTCCACCACCTGCCATACCCATGCTTTTCACACCAAAGCCGTGCGAAAAATAGCCATTGGTGGCATGTGCTGCGCCGGTGGCGAAGGTCGCACCGGTGATCGCTGCTGCCAGAAGCGTCCGTTTGAAGGTCATTCTGCTTTCCTCTCCTGTGGTCAATTCCATTGCCTGAAATTGTGAGTTTCAAATCCATCTCGGCGACATTCCAGTCGGCTTACAGAGCTCGTTGGATCGAGCCTGGCTGGTCCATGCCAAGGCAATCCTTGTGGCCAACAATGCGGCCCGCCCAAATCAACGATGAGAAGCAACGTATCAGAAAGTGGTAATTTTCCCATTCAAAAACATTGAGTGCTGATTAATAAAACTGACCAAAAAGATCAAAGTGCAGTGCTTATATTAGCGACAGCTGATTGGGGAAAGTTGAAATTTCGTAACTGGTTGATAAAGCATGACAAAAATGACTGACCGCCTCCGAGCGGGGGCAGCGTGTGCCATATGGTGATTTTTGGCGAGGCTGGCTGTCTTGGGATGATCAACTTGGTCGGTGTATTTGGGATGGTGCGGTTCGTGACGACGCTTTGCGCTAGGATTGGGTGAGGCACCGATTGAAGGGTGCGAACGGCTGACAAAAGGAGGGGCGATGAAACTGTTGTCGTATTCGAACCAGGGCGAATCCTGTCTGGGTGCGGTAGTGGATGGTGAGTCGATTGCCGAGTTGACCGGGATCGCGGACGGGTTTCCCGATTCCATGCTCAAGCTGGTGCAGTATTGGGATGCCTGGAAGGGGGAAATGCCGAGCCTGATCGAACGGGCGCCGCGGCGCTTGATGTCGGAGGTGCAGATCGAGGCGCCAATTCCTGATCCGCCACGGGATATTTTGTGCGTGGGCAAGAACTATCGTGACCACGTCAATGAGGTGAAAGCGCTCGGTTATGGCTCGATCCCCAGCCATCCGATCGTCTTCAGCAAGGCCACCACCACGATCAACCGTTCGGGCGGGGTGGTGGATCTGTCTGCTGATCCCACGGATACCACTGATTACGAAGGCGAGCTGGTGGTGATCATCGGCAAGGGCGGCCGCTATATCGACGAGCGCGACGCCCGTGAGCACATCTTTGGCTACACGCTGATCAACGACGTCTCCTCGCGCAATCTGCAGGCGCGCCACGTGCAATGGTTCTTGGGCAAGAGCATTGATGGTTATGGACCGATGGGACCAGCAGTGATCACCGAGACAGCCGCCGGGGACATCCGTGACTGGCGCTTGCAGACCCGGGTCAATGGTGAGCTGCGCCAGGATGCGAGCATCAGCGAGATGATCTTCACGGTGCCGGAGATCATTGCCGCGATTTCCCGTTATATGACACTCCTGCCGGGAGACATGATCGCCACCGGCTCACCGTCTGGGGTCGGGGCAGGGCAGGAGCCGCCGGACTATCTGAAGGCGGGCGACGAGGTGTGTGTCTCGATCGATGCGATCGGCGAGTTGGTGGCGAAGTTTGTCTGATAGACAGCCCGTCCAAGCCACCATTCCCGAGAATCTTTTCCAATCGTGTCAGCAGTTCCAGCCCCGACTCGCGGCTCCCGGCGCGATTCGCTTGCAGGGCAAGCTCCCACAGGGTCTGGTGGCACCGCATTATTGTGGGAGCGGGCCCTGCCCGCGAAAGCCGCGCCAGCGGCTGTCCGGTCTTGAATTTCCACTGGATTTAGCCGCACAGCCACCCCAAACATCAACTCGCGCCTACCGGCGCGATTCGCTTGCAAGGCAAGCTCCCACATCCGCTCCGTGGCACTGCATTATTGTGGGAGCGGCGAGTACAATCCCGCGATCCAACAAACCGCTTTCATCAGCTCGTGGCACGGCATCAATGTGGGAGCGGGCTCTGCCCGCGAAAGCCGCCCCAGCGGCTGTCCAAGCCAAAAAGCACAAACCCCTGTGGGTCGGGCTTTTAGCCCGACAATCCACCCGGCAGGGTGGATGGATAACAAGCCAAGGCCGCCACCGCGGCCCTGGGAGCGGCGAGTTGCACTCGCCGTGCGCGGAGTACAACTCCGCGATCCATCGCTTAGAAGGGGTCAGGAATCAGCCCGACAATTCGCCCGGCAGGATGGATGGACTAAAAGACTCGGGCGGTGGCGCGGTTAAAGTCGGCCGACGACTGACGCTTGCCACAGGAGCGTGGGATTTGACGGCGGCCGCCATTAGAGTTCGATCGCATCGCCTTGTGTGGGGATGACGACCTTTGTGCCGTGCAGGGACTTTGCGAATGTCTCCATCACCTCTTCCTCGCCATGGACCAGGATGGTCCGCTTGGGCTTGATGGCCCCGTGCCAGGCGAGCAGTTCGTCCCGATCGGCATGGGCGGAGAAACCGTTGAGGACGTGTCGCTGTGCCTTGACCTGGATCTCATCGTCAAATAGAAAAACGCGCTCGGCGCCGTCGACCAATTGCCGGCCCAGGGTATCGGGTGCGGTCCAGCCGACGAAAATCACGCTGGCCTCGCGTCGCCACAGATTCTGGCGCAGGTGATGGCGTATGCGCCCACCGGTGCACATGCCCGATCCGGCCAGGATGACGGCACCACCGTCCAAGCGATTGATCGCCATCGAATCGGCGGGCTCACGAGTAAAGCGTAGGCCCGGCAGCCAGAATGGATCCTGGCCGCGTTCGAACAGAGCAAGGGCACCGGCGTCGTAATATTCGGGGTGGCGGCGGAAGATCTCGGTGGCCGAAATGGCCATCGGTGAGTCGAGGAACACCGGCAAGTTCTTCGGCAGCACGCGCTGGGCCACGCCTTCGCGCAGATGATAGAGCAGCTCCTGTGCCCGCTCGAGGGCAAAGGTGGGGATGAGGATATTGCCACCGCGAGCGATGGTTTCGTTGATGATGGCGTACATTTCCTGAACCGAGGATGCCAGCGGTTTGTGGATACGGTCGCCGTAGGTGGTTTCCATGACCACGGTTTCGGCTGGCGGGGGCACCACTGGATCGCGCAGGATGGGGCGGCCGCTGCTGCCAATATCGCCGGAGAAAATGATGGCTTTTTCTTGCTGACTGTCGCGATAGCTCAGGCGAATGCTGGCGGAGCCGAGGATGTGGCCGGCATCAAAGAATGTCGCGGTAACGCCGGGGGCAAGTTCAAGGGGGGTCTCGTAGTAAGCCTTGCGGCCGAACAGGTTCAACGCCTCTAGTACATGGAGCCTGGTGTAGAGCGGCTCGAGGGTGTCGTCGTGCTGGGCGGTCTCGATTTGCCTTTCCTGTAGCTGGGCGGCGTCCAGCATGATCACCTGGGCAAGCTCTTGCGTGGCCGGTGTCGCGATGATTTCACCGGTGAAACCGCGCTTGACCAGCAATGGGACCCGTCCGCAGTGATCGAGGTGGGCATGGGTGAGCAGCAGGATATCGATCTGGGCCGGGTCAAAACCGAAATCAGCGGCGTTTCCCTCCTCGAGCTCCTGATTGCCCTGAAACATGCCGCAGTCGACCAGCACCTTGAGGCCATCGAGCGTCAGCAAGTGGCAGGAGCCGGTCACGCCCCGGTTTGCGCCGTGAAAGGACAGTCGCATCATCCTTAATCTCCCTCTCAATCTTCCTGGTCACGATTTTCTTGGCCGCCGCCGTTGGTGGTCATAAGCACCATTCAATCACGGACGGGATGGGAATGCGCGCGATGCAGACACGAAAAAGGCGACATGGAAGATGTCGCCTGAATCGCAGTGCTAGTTCTGGTGCCGAGGGTCGGACTTGAACCGACACGGATTTTACTCCGGCGGATTTTGAATCCGCTGCGTCTACCAATTCCGCCACCCCGGCAGGGGAGGCGAAATTTAGCGCAACTATGGTACAAAGGCAAGCTGCTGCAGTGTCCATGGCGATGCTGTAATGTTGTTTGTCCGCATTTTTCATGATCCCGTGACATCGGGGCTTTCTCATCAAGGAATCATCTATCCATGTGGACCCTCGGGGATCTTTTCATCTTGATCCTGGTGATCACTGCGGTGGGCATCTGGGTGCGCCACGACCGCTATCGCCGACGTGCCTTCTTGTTGGCGCGCCAGGCGACCGAAAAGGCCGAGGTGCAGTTTCTCGATCAGAGTGTGAGCTTACGCCGGATGGGGCTTGCTCGTGATGATCGCGGCTGGCCGCAGCTGACCCGGCGTTTTGGATTCGAGTTTTCGCGCAGCGGGTTCGACCGCTTCCGTGGGCACGTCGATTTCATCGGCGACCGGGTGGCAGAGGTCGAGCTCGATCTTGGTGATCCGCACTGGCGTCACGAACGAGACTGATTGGGGGGATGATGGCCTGGAATGAATTGGATCGTCGTCGTGTCGAGAAAATCGTGTCCGACTTTGTTGAATCGCGGCGTCCACCCGTGGAATTGCGAGCACAGCTTGACCTCGCTTTCCGTCTCGAAGGCCAGGTCGTGGATCTGTTCGAAAAGCGGCGCTCGCTGCACGGTCACGACGTGGAAACGCCGGTTGCCCGGCTGCGATACGTCAAATCACGCAAGGTGTGGAAGCTCTACTGGATGCGCGCGGATCTGAAGTGGCACCGTTACCAGCCCCTGCCCGAGTCCGATCGCCTCGAAGTGCTGCTGCGGGAGATCGACGAGGACTCGATTGCCTGCTTCTTCGGATAGGGGGCAGAGATCAGGGGATAGAGAGCTGGAAGCCGGCACCGCAACTCTTGGGGCGGCGAGTGCAACTCCGCGATCCAACGGTCCGAATGTCTCGGCAAGCCTGGATCGCGGCCTGCGCCTGAAGATGTTCCTGCCTGAATGAAAAAGGCCTGAGTCCCGTGGAGTACGGGACTCAGGCCTTGGTGTCGGCCGTCTAGTTCGTGGCGCTTGATTCGCGAGAAGACCTGTCTGGTCGTATTAGCGGCGATCGCCGTGACGGCGCGGCGGGCGTCCTTTGCCCGGGTGGCCGCCGGGCCGCGGGCGCCGACGCGGCCGGCTGGCCGGCGCCGGACCCATGTTCTGCAGCGCGAGCTTGATGCCGAACAGGTGGATGTTCGACAGTTGTTGGATCAGTCGCTCGGGCAGATTGGCTGGCAGGTCGACGAAGCTGTGATCCGATTCGATGTCGATCGCACCGATCTGCTTGCCGTCAATGCCGCCCTCGTTGGTCAGGGCGCCGACGATGTTGCCCGGGCTGACGCCGTGTTCGCGGCCGACACTGATGCGGTAACGGACCTTGTCGCTGTCATCACGTGGGCCGCGCTCTCGCTCCCGCACCGCCGGCGGTGGGGCCATTTCCTTGATCTGCTCGGCCAGTACCGGGCGGTCTTTCTGCAGCAGGAAAGCCAGCGCAGCGGCCACTTCGGCCATCTCGATATCGTGCTCGTTCTGATATTCGTTCAACAGGTCGACGAATGGATCGAGTTCTTCGGCCTCGCGCACGGCGGTGATCTGGTCCTTGAGCTGGGCGCTGCGGCGGCTGGCGATATCGGTAACACTAGGCAGGCGCATCAGTTCGATCGGCTGGCGGGTGGCCCGCTCGATCGCCTTGAGCATGCGCTTTTCGCGCGGGGTGACGAACAGGATCGCCTCGCCTGAGCGCCCAGCGCGGCCGGTCCGGCCGATACGGTGCACGTAGGCCTCGGTGTCGTGAGGAATGTCGTAATTGATCACGTGGCTGATGCGCGGTACGTCCAGCCCGCGAGCGGCAACGTCGGTCGCCACCACCAGGTCGAGCTGGCCGTTCTTGAGCTTTTCGATGGTCTTTTCACGCTCGGCCTGATCCATTTCGCCGGACAGGGCCGCGGCAGCATGGCCGTGGGCCGCTAGCCGTTCGGCCAGCTCATTGGTGGCCTGGCGGGTGCGGACGAAAATGATCGCCGCGTCGACGTCTTCGACCTCGAGGATGCGGATCAGCGCGTCGGGCTTATGCATGCCGGAGACCGTCCAGTAACGCTGGCGAATCGCCGAGACGGTGCTGGTGGTCGTCTTGATCTTGATTTCCTGCGGGTCACGCAGGTGGCGCTGGGCGATGCGGCGGATCGGAGTGGGCATGGTCGCTGAGAACAAGGCAACCTGTCGCTCGGCTGGTACCTGGGCGAGGATGGCATCGACATCGTCGATGAAGCCCATACGCAGCATCTCGTCGGCCTCGTCGAGCACGACCATGCGGATCTGGTCGAAGCGCAATGTGCCGCGACGCAGGTGATCCTGAATGCGACCGGGCGTACCGACAACCACATGCACACCACGATCGAGCAGCTTTCTCTGCTGGAACATGGCTTGCCCGCCGTAGATCGGCGCGATGTGGAAGTTCGGCAAATGACGGGCATAGGCGGCCATCGCCTCGGCGACCTGGATAGCCAGCTCGCGGGTCGGGGCGAGGACCAGTATTTGCGGGGCCCGGATCGAGGTATCAATACGACTCAGAAGCGGTAGTGAGAACGCGGCGGTCTTGCCGGTGCCGGTCTGTGCCATGCCGATCAGGTCACGGCCTTGCAGCAGGGGCGGGATGCTCTGTGCCTGGATCGGGGAGGGGGTTTCGTAGCCGACGTCCTGAATAGCCTGCAGGATAGCGGGGTTCAGATCGAAATCGGCAAAGCGGACCGAAGGTTGCTCGGCGGCGGAGGTATCTGACATGGAATGCTCGACAAACTGGCGGCGGATGCCGCGGGGACAGGCGGGCGCGAAGCCCAGACACGGAGAGCGCCCTAATAGGACGAGGTCTCTTGGCGGGCTCTTGGCTCGGCGAAACCATCGGGGAAGGAGGAGTGGGCAGCGCCTCGTCGGCTGTGACCGGGTCACCGTCGCTTCTCCGAAAGATTCGCGCATTTTACCGTGCTTGTGCCCGTTTGTCGCGAAAAATCGGTGTGGAGAGAGTGACTGGTTGGTTGATCATTGTTCAATGGGCTGTCGGGATCGGCCTTTATACCCATCTGGTTGAGTGGCGGGGAGATTGAAAAACGCCCGGTGAACCAAGGAAATCTGAACGGGTTGAAGCCCGACCCATTCGGATTGTTGGATCGCGGAGTTGCACTCCGCGTCGGCGAGTGCGGCTCGCCGCTCCAAGGGTTGCGGTGCCGGCGTCGCTTGTGGGTTGGGTTGAAGTCCAACCGTCGGCCGCTGGTCGACTTTAGCGGTGTTGCCAGCCCGGGCTTTTCCCATCCACCCTGCCGGGTGGGTTGTCGGGCTGAAGCCGACTCACAAGGGCAGGTGGCAGGAGAAATTGACAGGTCAATTCAATCCAAATCAGAAGCGGCTTTCGCCGCGAATGATCGATCAGCGAGCTGTCGGGGTTGGAGCTGTCAGGGTTGCTTAATCCTGGTCTGCCTGGGCGTCAGACTGGGTTTCCGCTTGAGCCGCCGCCTGTTCGAACAGTGGCTTGAGTTCGCCGCGTTCGTACATCTCGATGGTGATGTCCGCACCCCCGATCAGCTCGCCGTTGACGTAGACCTGCGGGAAGGTAGGCCAGTCGCGATAGCTTGGCAGTGCTTGCATGATCCCTGGATCGGCCATCACGTTGACGTAGCCGAAGGGCACGCCGCAGGCCTTCATTGCCTCGGCGGTACGGCTGGAAAAGCCGCAAGTCGGGAACTGCGGGGTACCTTTCATGAAGATCAGGATCGGGTTTTCTTTGACGAACTGGTCGATGCGCTCGAGAGCATCCATGGTGATGGCCTCCAAATTTGGTGGTCCGTTGGTAACGATGTTTTTTTGCTGGCCCATATAGGACCAGATCTGTACGAATTTGGCAAGGTGGCTGGTGGTTTCAGTCGTCTTCGCCGTGGCTGGCCTGCACCTGATTGCGGCCGGATTGCTTGGCCCGATAGAGTGCTGCATCAGCGGCATTGATGATTTCCTGCGGGGCGATGTGCTCCGGATAGCCTGCCACGCCGGCGCTGAACTGGCAGTGGATGGTGTCGCCGGCTTCGGTGGTGATGGCCAGGGCGGCGAACTGCTCACGCAGGCGATCGACCAACCGGATGGCGTCGTGGATTGTGGTGGCAGGGAGCACGATCATGAACTCTTCGCCGCCGTAGCGCCCGACTCCGTCGTACTTGCGCAGCTGGGTGTTGAGCAGGGTGGAGAGTCTGCGGATGACGCGATCGCCGCTCGGGTGGCCGTGGCTGTCGTTAACCGTCTTGAAGTGGTCAATGTCGATCATGACCACCGATAACGGTTGCTCCTGGCGAATCGCGCGATCGAGCTCACTGTCGACCATGGCGGTGATCGCGCGGTGATTGAGCAGGCCGGTCAGTGAATCAGTGCGTCGTTCGGTTCGCGCCTGCCGGTATCGCTGGGCCCGGTAGCGCACCATGCGGATCAGATCCTCGCCGGCTATCGACTTGTTGAGAAAGTCGTCGCCGCCTTTGAGTTTGGCTTCCAGCCGTGGCTGGTCGCGCTCTTCGGTCGACATGAACAGGATTGGTACGTCAGAAAGCTGTGGGTGCTCACGAAAAATGCGTGCGAGCTCCACGCCGTTCATTTCCGGCATGTACAGATCGAGCAGGATCACGTCAGGTGCTTCGGCCAGCGCGGTCTCGAATGCGGCCTTGGGCTGAGTCTCGAATAGCAGGCGTATGCTGGCGGCAGTGAATTGCTTGCGCCAGTACCTCCCGGTGGTTTCCATGTCGTCGACCAGTAGCACCGAGATCTGCTCATCGTGACAATCGTCGATCCGCACCCCGTTGAGCAAGGTATGTAGCCGGGCTGAATCAATGGGATAGGTGATGAGGTGGTCAACGTCCGCGCGGACGGCGGCGGCACGGATGGCAAAATCTTCTCGCTCGCTGATCATCAGCAACCGGGCGCGAGGGGGCATCTGCTGCTTCAGTCTCTTCAGCCGAGTGAGATCCCGGTCGTGATCCGCATCGCTGCTGGCCAGATAGATCAGCAAGTCGCTGCGTTCCGGCAGGGTCGGGTCCGGATCGTCCAGATCCATTTTGTCTGGATCCACATCGTCCAGCTCGATGGGATGTATACCGAAGCCATTGCGACGCAAGGCATCCTCAAGCAGCTTGGGTATCCGGCGACTGCCGACATACAGGGCAATTGCATCTGGGGTCGAGGCGTGGGTCTGCTCGTGGTGGTCCACCAGTCGCTCGAAGTAGCGGAGCAGTCGGCGGAGGCGGGAGAGATCGGCTGACCCCTGGGTGTGTTCACGGACGATTTCCTGGTCAATACGGTTGAGGGTGCCCAGCAGCGTACGCTGCTGCTGGTGACGCGCGCAGCGGATCAGCTCGCGTACCTGGTTGTGCAGATCGGCCAGTCGGGTCGCGCGCCGGGCGGTCGGGTCATCGAGAGTGGCACGCAGCGAGGCGGCCGCCATGGGCCAATCTGGCGGGTCGACTTCCCAGGCTGGCAGGTGCATCAAATCGCATGCGGTATGGTTGTATTCGGTCATGGTGGGCTCATTCCATCAAGTCGTGCTGGCAAATCCTTGTCCAGACTTTAGCGCAATCGATCTCTGGCTTGGCAAGACCATGGGCTGGCGCGATCAGGAAACCCCCTGTTCCTGCAGCCACAGCTCGAATACCGCCAGATGCCAGATCTTCGCCCCTTGCAGTCGGGTGAAGTGCTGGTCGGGTTCGGCCAGCAGTTTCTCGACGTAGGCTGGTTCGAACAGGCCGCGGGCCCGCGCTGTATCCGAAGTCAGGATCTCACGCATGAATTCCAGGAATGGGCCGCGGACGAATTTCAGCGCCGGGACCGGGAAATAGCCCTTGGGCCGATCGATGACTGCATCGGGAATTCGTCCTCGGGCGATGGTCTTGAGGACACCTTTTCCGCCCTGTGCCAGCTTCTGATCGGCCGGGATCCGCATCGCCGTTTCGATCAGTTGGGTATCGAGAAACGGCACGCGGGCCTCGAGTCCCCAGGCCATGGTCATGCTGTCGACCCGCTTGACCGGGTCGTCGACGATCAGGGTGCTGGTATCAAAGCCCAGCACTCGATTGGCGAACGAGCCCTGGCTCTTGTTTGGGCCCGTGTCTTGGCCGGCCAGCCCTTTCTTCACCAGTTCGCTGGTCGCATCCGGCCCGTGGAAGCGGGCGGTGAGCATGCTCATCAGCTCCTCATGGCTGCGGTCGAAGTAGTACGGTGCGAAGCGCTCGAGATCCGAGCCCTCGGCATCACGCATCTTCGGGTACCAGAAATAACCGCCGAACACCTCGTCGGCGCCCTGGCCGGAGAGCACCAGCTTGGTCTCAGACGCTACCTGTTCGGCGAGCAGGTAGAAGGCCACCGCGTCCTGGCCGAACATCGGCTCGTTCATCTCGCGCACGGCTTCAGGCAGGCGGGTGAGCACCTGCTTATCGGGCACATGGAAGCGGAAATGCTCGGTCTGATAGCGTTCGGCGACCGGGTCGGCGTACTCGAATTCGCTGCCCTTTTCCTCGGGCTGATCCTCGAAACCGATGGTGAAGGTTTTCGGCGTCACGCCGGCCTCATGGGCGAGCGCGACAATCAGTGAGGAGTCGAGTCCACCGGAAAGCAGCACCCCGGCCGGCATGTCACTGACTGTCAGACACTTTTTCACGGCCTCAAACAACCGCTGGTGGATGATCTCGGGCCACTCATCGGCTGGGACGTCGGCATCCTCGCTCGTGTCGATTGCCCAGTAGCGCTGCATCTGGCGCTTGCCGTCACGATCGACCCGCAGCCAGTGACCTGGCGGCAGTTTGTTGACACCGCGGAAGATCGTGCGCGGAGCGGGCACGACGGCATGCAGGGTGAACTGGTGGTGGAGGGCGGTGGGATCGAAGCTGGTGTCGATGCCGCCGGCGGCCAGCAGGGCGGGCACGCTGGAGGCGAATCGCAGCGGCCCGTCGTCGACGGTGTGATAGAGCGGTTTGAGGCCTTGACGGTCACGGGCGAGGAAGAGCGATTCGTCCTGCATGTCCCAGATGGCAAAGGCGAACATGCCGTCGAGCCGTTCCACACAGGCCGGGCCCCATTCACGGAAGGCGGCCAGGATGACTTCGGTATCACTGCTGGAGGCGAATCGATGCCCCAGGCCTCGCAGTTTCTTACGCAGCACAGAGTGATTGTAAATGCTGCCGTTGAACACGATCGCGAGACCGCGTTCGCGATCGACCATCGGTTGGTGAGCGCGGAAGGAGAGATCCAGGATCGCCAGTCGGCGGTGGCCGAAGGCGAGTGGGCCATCCGAGAAGCTGCCTTCATGATCCGGGCCACGACGCTCCAGCCGACTCATCATCCGCCGTACCGCGGTCAGATTGCCGTCACGCTTGCCGGTTTCCAGCCATCCACAAATACCACTCATCGATTCGCTCGCCTGTCGTCTGATCGTTTATTGGTTGGAGAAAGTCTAGCGCAAGGTTCGGACTTCAAAGACCGATGATGCCGTATGCATCCAGGGTGGACTCCCAGCGCCGCCAATCGGGATAGGTCGCATCCATCACGGCATAGAAGCGGTGGTTGTGGCCGCGTTCGATCAGATGAGCCAGTTCGTGGACGATCACCAGATCGATGGCCTCGACCGGCAGACGTGCCAGCTCGAGGTTCAGCCAGATCCGCCGCTTGAGGATATTGCAGCTGCCCCAGCGTGTCTTCATGCGCCGAATCCGCGTCTCGGGCTGGGCGAGCTGCATGTGCTCGGCCCATGCCGGCACACGCTGATCGAGCAGATCCTTGAGATGCTGCCGGCAGTGCTCCCGCAATAGTTGGCGGGCAGTAGCGCGATCCCGGCAGCTCAGGCGCAGGCGGCCGTCCATGATAATCAGCCGCTTGCAGGGTGGGATCTTGTTGTGTTCCTGGTGCCAGATGACTGCGTGTGGCCGCCCGAGCAGATCAAGGGTCTCGGGTAATTGATCATCGGCCGTGATCACGGCGGGACGATCGGCGAGTCGCTGGCGCTGGCGGGTGATCCAGTCGGCTCGGGAGGAGACGAAGTCGCGGATCATCCGGTCGCTGGTCCGATGCGGCGCATTCACCCGCAACCTACCATTATTGGGATCAAGGCGCAGATAGAGGTGGCGAATGGCCTTGCGCTGCACCTGGATCTCGCCTAGCGGATGCTCGAGCCGTGAGGTGGATGGGCGTTGGGCGGATGCGGATGAAAACAGCGAAGGCAATTTCATGACAGAGTTAGTGTACAAGGTGAACAGCGAGGTTTTACGATAGCCCAAAGCCCCCGGCGGATATCCCCGGCCGGACAGCCCCCGATGACTTCAAGGCACCCAATGCTCAAGACCCTGCAAACCCTGTTCTTCCCGGACCAGCCGGCCACGGAGAAAACGCTCGAGAGTCGCGTTGAGGCCGCCGTCGCCATTTTGTTGATGGAGGTGGCACGGGCTGACTTCGATGTCGCTGAGGAGGAGCTCGAGGTGATCCGCCGGACCCTGATCAGGGACTTTGCGATGGAGGAGGCGGCTGCGGCCGATCTGGTCCGTCACGCAGCAGCTGAGGTGGACGACTCCACCGGCTTCTTTCCGTTTGTGCGCTTGCTCAATGAGCGTCTGGATGCCGAGCAGAAACGCCAGGTGGTCGAGACGCTCTGGCGCGTCGCTTATGCCGATGCCGGCAAACACCATCTGGAGGAATCGATCATTCGCCAGATCGCCGATCTCCTCTATGTCCCGCACAGCGAGTTCATCCGGGCGCGGCTGCGTGCGGAAAACGGCGATCAGTCAGGTTGACCTGTATCCGCTGGATCAACGGCAGCAACTGGCGGTATCCAGTGGTGAGCAAGAACTGAGTTGAGGAAAAGCGCGATGAAAAATTTGATGGCAGCGTCCACGGCGCTATCTGCAACCCTGTCTTTGGCCTTGCCCATGGCCTTGTCCATGCTCTTGGCAGGGTCCGCCCTGGCCGATCAACAAGCCGCCATCCCGTCCTTGTCGGCCGAGGCCTCGAATCCCGAAACAATGGGCTGGATGCAAGGGTTTCCCGCGCCTGAGGACAAGACCATTCGTGCATCCGATCAGGATGCATTCGCCTTCCCGAAATTACGTTGGTCGATCTGTCACTTTCGTGAGCTGATGCCGACGGTCGGGGTACGCAATGGTGGGCAAGGTGCCAGCGCGCTGCCCTATGCGCTCGATCCGGCGATCGATGGGTTGGAGTTCACCCCGCCCGGCGGCGACGAGCCCATGACCTGGGAGGCGGCCTTTGATGCCAATTACAGCGACGGCCTTCTGGTGCTGCATCGCGGCCGGATCGTTTATGAGCGCTATGACGGCTGCCTGGATGAGACGACGTTGCATGGCGCCATGTCGATCACGAAAAGCCTGACAGGGTTGCTGGGCGAGGTGTTGGTCGCTGAAGGCCGGTTGGATGAAAGTGCTGCGATCGGCGAACTGATCCCGGAGCTCAAGGACAGTGCCTTTGGCGATGCAAGCCTGCGGCAGGTGTTGGAGATGACCACCGCACTCGACTACTCCGAGGATTATGCCGATCCCGAGGCCAGTGTCTGGGCCTATGCCAGGGCGGGCAGTGCCTTGCCCCCGGCTGGGGACAGTGATGGCCCACGCAGCTACTTCGAATTTCTGCAGACCGTTGAAAAGGACGGCCGGCATGGTGAGGCCTTTGGTTACAAGACCGTCAATGCCGACGTGCTGGGTTGGTTGATTGCCCGCACGACCGGGAAGTCGGTATCGGAGTATCTGGCCGACCGAATCTGGACACGCCTTGGCGCCGAGCGCGAGGCCTTCTACACCGTTGACTCCATCGGCACGCCATTTGCGGGTGGTGGCTTCAATGCCACGCTACGCGATCTGGGCCGCTTCGGGCTGCTGGTGCTGAATGATGGGCGTTGGAACGACGAGCAAATCATCCCGCCCGCCGCCATCGCTCGCATCCGTGAAGGCGGCGACCGTAGGGCGTTTGCCACAGCGGGCTACGACACGCTGGACGGCTGGAGCTATCGTGGCATGTGGTGGATCAGTCACGATGATCACGGCGCCTTCGCCGCGCGTGGGGTGCATGGGCAGACGCTCTGGATCGATCCGGTAGCGGAAATGGTGATTGTACGATTCGCTTCGAACCCGGTGGCGGCCAATGCCGCCAACGATCCGATCTCGTTGCCGGCCTACCGTGCAGTGGCCGACTATCTGATGTTGCAGGACAGCACACCGCAACTGGTGGGACCCGAATGGCTGATCGAGGATATCGCCGGCCGCGGCATGATCGATAACAGTCCGGCCAGTCTGCTGTTTCTGCCCGACGGGCGCCTGGCGGGCAACGCCACCTGTAACCGAATCATCGGCAGTTATACGCATGATGGTGAAACGCTGTCGATAGAACCCGTCGGCACGACCATGATGGCCTGTCCGGAGGCACTGATGAATCAGGAACGTCGGTTGCTGGACATGCTGCCCCAGATCAGCGGCTACACGATCGATGACAGCGGCGCGCTCGTGCTCGAAACCCCGAGTGGGGACACCATCACCGCGCGGCGGCCCTAGGCCCCGCCCGCGATCCGACCGCATTTCACGAACCTGGGTCGGCTTTTGCGCCTGAAGGTGCTCCAACAGGTGACGTGGCTAGCTGTGCTTCTGCCCCGGGCTTTTCCATCCACCCTGCCGGGTGGATTGTCGGGCTGAAGCCCGACCCACAGCGGGTTTGTGCTTTTCGGCCTGGGCAGCCGCTGGCGCGGTTTTGGCCGCGAATGTGGGTTGCCTCAGGGCGTTCGCGAGTAATCCATTCGACCGAGTACTGCTTCGGTCCTGACCTGCAGATCGCGCGCGTTGTGGTTGTCCTGATAGAAGCGCGGGTTGGGCAGCATGGCGGCCAGTTTGGCCGCTTCCTGTCGTGTCAGCTGGCTGGCGGGCTTGCCGTAGTACCTGCGCGAGGCGGCTTCGATGCCGTAGAGCAGATTGCCCCATTCGGCGTAGTTCAGGTACAGCTCGAGGATGCGCCGCTTGCCCAGGGTGGCTTCGAGCATCAGGGCGATCAGGGCTTCTTCGCCCTTGCGCCATAGGGACCGGTCTGCGGAAAGAAACAGGTTCTTGGCGAGCTGCTGGGTGATGGTCGAGCCGCCGGCGACGACGCCACCGGCCTGGATGTTCCGCTCCATCGCGTGACGCAGGCCGGTGAGGTCGATGCCCCAGTGATCCATGAAGCGGTCATCTTCTGAGGCGACCACGGCGCGGCGGGCGGCCGGACTGATCGCTTCATAAGGCACGAAAATCTGTTGGGCGGTGATATCGGGGCGGATGCCGCGCAGCAGCTCGAGGCGCTCGCGCATGAAGGCGGTGGTCTCGGGATTGTGGTCCCGCAGATGCCAGATCTGGACGAAGAACCAGAGCTGGAGCAGCACGAAGGCGAGCAGCGCCAGACCGAGCAGGCGCCAGAACCAGCGGCGGATGGGGCGATTGTGGCGTGTGGTCTTCTTGCGTTGGCTCATGGTTGCGCTGGAACGGATTGAGGGCGGGGTCGAGTGGCAGACGTTGAGCGTTGGCTCAGCGTTTGTTTGGGCCATGCGATCGAATCAGGCCTTGCAAGCGAGGCGCGTCGTGGGGGCACGAGTCTTCGCTTGAGGTCACTGCAGAGCTTCTCTGGATTGTGTGGTATCTCTCGGCATAGGGCAGCCGCTGCGGCCATTTTGGTGCTTGAAAGCGCCCCTGCAAATGATTCAGGCCACCGTTGATTCCCAATGACGTGACTCAGCCACCTTCGAGTTCCATCCAGCGCTCGACGGCCTGCTCCGTTTCCTGCTCGAGCTCGGTCAAGCGGGCCAGTTCGCGTTCGATCTCGGTCGGGTCGCTCTGATAGAAGGCCGGGTCGCTGATGACGGTCTGGAGCTTGGCTTGCTCGGCCTCCAGTGCCTCAATGCGCGCCGGCAGGGCATCCAGTTCGCGCTGATCCTTGTAGGAAAGCTTCTTGCTCGACTGCGAGGCTGGCTGAGTTGGTTTGTCCCGAGCAGGCTTGTCGGCAGGCGCGGGCTGGGCCCGACGGGTGCCGGTGGTCGGGACGGCTTTCGCCACCTCGTCGAGGTAGTCCTGGTAGCCACCGACGACTTCCTCGATCTGGCCATCGCCCTTGAACACCAGCAGGTTGGTGACGACGTTGTCGAGGAAGGCCCGGTCGTGGCTGACCAGCAGCAGCGTGCCGTCGTAGTCAGCCAGTGCCTGTTCGAGCACATCGAGGGTTTCCAGATCCAGATCGTTGGTGGGTTCGTCCAGCACCAGCAGGTTGGCGGGTTGGGCAAACAGTTTGGCCAGCAGCAGCCGGTTGCGTTCTCCGCCGGAGAGCAGTTCGACACGCGTGCGGGCACGTTCCGGGGTGAACAGGAACTGCTGTAAATAGCCGATGCCGTGGACGTTGCTCTCACCTACCTGCAGGCGGTCACCGCCATCGCAGAGGTTCTCGATCGCGGTCCAGTCGTCCCGCAACTGCGCCCGGTGCTGGTCGAAGTAGGCGATTTCAAGCTGGGAACCCCGTTTGACCTGCCCGGCGGTGGGCTCGATCTGGCCGAGCAACAGCTTGATCAAGGTGGACTTACCCGCCCCATTGGGGCCCACCAGGCCGACGCGATCGCCGCGCTGGATGGTGGTGGTCAGATTCCGGATGACCGTCCGGTCGCCGAAGGACACATCGACGTTCTTGGTTTCGGCGATGATCTTGCCGGAGCTCCTGCCCGACTCGGCGGACAGGGTGACCTTGCCGGCCTTCTCGCGGCGAGCGGCCCGTTCGGCCCGCAGTCGCTCAAGGTTGCGGACTCGACCTTCGTTGCGGGTGCGCCGGGCCTTGATGCCCTGGCGGATCCAGACTTCCTCCTGTGCCAGCGTCTTGTCGAAGCGGGCGTCTTCCAGCGCTTCGGCGTTGTCTCGCTCCGCGCGTCGACGCAGGTAGTTGTCGTAGTCACCCGGCCAAAGGGTGAGGTGGCCGCGGTCAAGCTCGACAATGCCGGTGGCCAGGCGCTTGAGAAAGGCCCGGTCGTGCGTGATGAAAATGACCGCGCCCAAGAAGCGTCGCACCAGATCCTCCAGCCACTCGATACCACTGATGTCGAGGTGGTTGGTCGGCTCGTCGAGCAGCAGCAGGTCCGGCTCGCTCACCAGGGCCTGGCCGAGCAGCACGCGTCGGCGCTCGCCACCGGACAAGCCGCGGACTGAGGCATCGGCATCCAGGCCGAGGCGGGTGATGATCTCGTCGATCTTCTGTCCAGCCAGCCAGCCGTCGCGCTCCTCAAGCTGTTGCTGTAGTTCGGCCAGCCGGTCGAGGGCCGCGTCGCTGTCGGCACTGTGGGTAAGCCGGTGGTATTCGGTCAGCACGTCATGCAGGTCACCGAGTCCTTCGGCAATCACCGAGTAGACCGTCTCGTCGGTGTCGAGCTGCGGGTCCTGTGGCAGGTAGGCGACTGTCGCCCCCGGTTCGAGGCGGACCTGGCCGCCATCGGACCGCTGGATGCCGGCGAGTATCTTGAGGAAGGTGGATTTGCCTTCGCCGTTGCGGCCGATCAGAGCCAGCTTTTCGCCGCGCTCGACGGTGAGCTCGGCATGATCCAGCAGAGTGCGGTTGCCGATGGCAAATTGCAGATTGTCGACGGTCAGTAGGGCCATAAAATTTGAGTCTTGAGATAGATGATTAAAGTGAAACAAGGACAGCTATTCTACGCTGTTGGTCGTCGCGCCCGTTGTCAGGGCAGGATTCGGGTCCCAGCAGCATCCCTGTCGGCGTCGGGCATGTGCCCGGCTGATGGCGGTTTCCTCAGTCGCGTTTTTCTCGGAAGAACGCGGAGAGGAGCTCGGCTGCCTCGGCCTCGCAGGGGCCGGTGTCGATCACCGGGCGGAAGTGGTGCCAGTCGGCGCGGTTGAGATCGATGGCACTACCGCAGGCCCCGGCACGTGGGTCGGGGGCGGCATAGACGATGCGACCGACTCGTGCATGTGCGGCGGCGGCCAAGCACATCGGACAGGGCTCGAGCGTGACATACAGCGTGCAGCCGTCGAGTCGATAGTTGCTCAGCGCTTGTCCGGCCTCACGCATGGCCAGTATCTCGGCGTGTGCGCTTGGGTCGTGCAGGCTCACCGGGCGATTGTGGCCGCGGCCGATAATTACACCACTGGTGTCCACCACCACGGCACCGACCGGCACCTCGCCCAGCTCGATCGACTGCCGGGCCAGGATCAGACATTCTTCCATGTACTTCCGGTCGCGGCCGGCCATGTATCAACCCTCGTGGGCCAGAGTTGTTCCCGCCCGACTTGCAACCGAGCGGGGAAAGCCCGGTTTCGGCACAAGGACTTTGTTGATGACTGTAGGGACGATCAGGGCAAATACCAGCAACAAGTGTGTCTATCAGCCACCCTGGCTACCCTGGCCACCCTTCGCTACCCGCAGCGGCGTACGGCTGATTTATCGACCATTGCTGGCGGACACCACGGTGAAGGCGCAATCATCACGTCCCGGTCGCAGGGCTTCGATCTTGCGTGTCTCGGCCAGCGGCCGCGCCAGAGTCTGCCCCCAGGCGTCGATGGCAAAGCCGGCGTCCTGCAGCAGCTGCATGACCTCATCGGCGGAGAAGAAGGTCGCATCGCGGTAAAACAGGCTTTCGTCCTGATGTGCCAGATATTCCTGACCCAGGGGGCTGTCCCGGTTGATAAAGCCGATCACCAGGCGTCCACCCGGTTTGAGCACCCGGCGCGCCTCGGCGAGCATCGCGGTTGCCGAGTCGACGAAGCAGATGGTGGTTACCAGTAGAGCATGGTCAAAATGGTTGGCGGCGAATGGCAAGGCCTCGGCCGTGGCGCAGACGGCCTGGATGCCACGGGCAGCGGCATGCGCGAGCATCGCTGGCGAGGGATCGATCCCGACCTGTACCCCCAGCGGCGCGGCAAAACGACCGCTGCCTACGCCAATCTCCAGACCTAGCCCTTGCCAAGGGACGAATGGCCTCAGGGCGAGCAACTCGGAAATATAGGCCGCCTCGTGCCTGGCGAACCACGCCTCGTAGCGTTCGTGATGGTTTTCAAAGATCGCGACTTTGGGCATTAATGATTCAGTCTCGCGGTAGGTCGAGCATGGCGGGATGGCCCACCGTCACCACGCGAGAAGTTCCGTACTGGAGATGCTCCGTCCTGGACTGCGGGGATGATTCAGTCCTTATTGCGAAGACCTTCTGCCCAGGCCAGCATGGCATCGTTCGCCGGCTTCATGGGAGCCTCCATGAAGCTTACCGAGAAGCGGTCACCCAGATCGACCACACCGATGGAACGGGGCCTGACGGCCATGACCTGTGGGTTCGGCAGGGCGAAGCCGAAGCAGAAGATGACATTGGTGGCGGCCTGGATGTCGGGGGCGATCTCTCCCTCGATCCGCTGCGTGTGCGCAAAATGGTCGAATTCGCCGATGTACTGGACGCGCTCATTCTCGGCAATGCGGTCTTTCAGATAAGCGACTATCTCCGCTACGGTCTGATAGGTCGTTTCGGTCTTGTTGATCTCGGTCATGAAGACCGGGTACTGATCTTGCAGCTGAATTTTTTTCATCGGCCTCTGCTCTTTTTCATTCAGATTAGGTAAATGATGTCGTCTTGCGTATCGGCCGGAGCGACAGACCCATCTCTGTGTTGTGATCTCCAAGATAGCAGGCTTGATCTTGCCATACAATTTGCTTATGCCCGATAGCCTTGGTTTGCGCTAGGCCAGGGAAGCTAGCTGCCGGCCTGAAGCTTCAAAAATTCCGGCGATTGTTCCGTCATGATCGACACCGTATTTGCGGTGGAAGCACTTACCTGAGTTTAATCGAGCCACCGTCTGCCATCAGTGTCTGTCCGGTCATGTAGCGGCTATCTTCACTCAGCAAAAAGGCGACGACTGGTGCGATATCTTTTTGAGGGTCTCCAAAACGCATCATCGGCACCTGGTTGGCGGAGGCCTCATATTGTTCCGGGTGGTCTTTCTTCCACTGTGCCACCCCTTCGGTCAATGCCTTTGGACAGATGACGTTGACCCGAATGTTGTCTGGGGCCCACTCATTCGCCGCGACCCGGCTCAGCCCGCGGATTGCCTCCTTGGCCGCTGCATAGCTGGCTTGTGTCTCGAGTCCGAGCAATCCGGCCCCCGAGCCGAAATTGACGATGGAGCCCCCGGATTTTGCCAGTTCGGGATAAGCCGCTTTCATGAAATACAGCGTGGCATCAAAGCCGGTACCGAACGACAAGGACCAGTCCTCTTTTGTAAGCTCCATCAAGGGTTTTTGTCTGGAGGCATGGGCATTGTTTACCAGGCCGGTCAGCTTGCCGAATCTGGAAACAGCCAGCTCGACCGCCTTTTTGGCAACGGACTCCTTGGAGACATCACCTTCGAGAAAAACGATCTTGTCCGGATTGCTTTCTGCTATTTTCTTGCCCGCATCCGCATTGATGTCCACGGCCACCACAGCGGCGCCTCGCTGCGCCAATACCGTCGTCAACGCCGCCCCGATGCCAGCCGCTCCACCCGTCACGATGACTACTTGGTTTTTTAGATCATTCATGTTCCTGAGCTCCTGGATTCAGCCAAATCGCACCGTTACCTCTCACGGCTGACGCGCCGAGCGTTACAAATCAACAGCATGACCATCCAGCATAGTCTTGATGTTGATTTTCGTTATGCCACTGCGCGTGGGGTCAGGCGTTTTTCCGTGCCTCTTGTTGCCAAGATCAAGCCAGGCGTCAAATCATTCCCACTCTATTGTAAACAAGACATTTTTATCTTTTATATTCAATGGCTTATTTTCCTGCTAATTGGTAATACCATGAAAAATACCATGCTCAGAAAAGGCTTAACAATATTTTGAA
>JBAYRD010000016.1:0-34537 GCA_041676845.1 Halothiobacillaceae bacterium
CTGCGATCGAGGATCAGATCACCGTCGGGGATTGATGGACCGACAGCCGGTGTGCTGATCAGCTAGGCCTGAGCCCTGTACTCCACAGGACTCAGGCCTTGTTGTTTCTGCTGGGTTCTGCCCGGGTCGATACCCTGGAATACTGAGGTGTAACAGCGCTGAGTTATCGGGATGAGATCCAGTGCACCGCGCCGGGCCATCGCTCAAGAAGTCTATAGTCGAATCAGCCTGCGGGGCGGCGCGTCTTGCCAACCTGCTGGTTGAAAATCGATTGAAGTCCCTTGCATCTTGGTCTGCGGTTATTTTTTTAATGTCTCGTCACCCCGGTTTTGCTGGGGTTTTTCCTTGTCTGTTTTCTGTCTTTCTGACGGTCGGGTGCCTGAAACAGGCATGACAACGGCGGTCCGGTACGCGACAATGACATCTTTTCCATTGTCTATTCTCGGAACGAGTCCCCATGAACCTGCATGAATATCAGGCCAAGTCGTTGCTGTCGGAATTTGGCGTCGAGGTGCCGCCGAACCTGCTGCTGAAGCAGGCGAGTGCCAAGCAGGTCGCGACTGCTCTACCGGCAAGCGAGAGTGGGCGTTGGGTGGTGAAGGCCCAGGTACACAGTGGTGCCCGAGGCAAGGCCGGTGGCGTATTGTTGGCCGAGAGTGCCGATGAGATCGTCCAGGCAGCCGACGCGCTGATTGGCACCCGGCTCGTGACCGAGCAGGCAGGATCTGCTGGGCTGCCGGTAAACTCGGTTCTGGTTGAACCAGCCGTCACCATCGAACGTGAATTCTATCTGGCGCTGATGGTGGATAGGGCCTTGCAGCGGGTCGTGATGATCGCCTCGCCCGAGGGCGGTATGGACATCGAGGTAGTGGCCGAATCCCGGCCCGAGGCCATCTTTCGAGCCATCATCAATCCTACACTTGGCCTGGGTGCCTACCAGGCACGTCAACTGGCGTTCGCGCTGGGGCTCGATGGGAGGCAGGTCAATGCATTCGCGTCGCTGGCCCTCAAGCTTTACCGTGCCTTTGTGGGCCGTGACGCGGCGTTGATCGAGATCAACCCGCTGGCCCAGGTCGCCGACGGTGAGCTGGTCGTGGTTGATGCCAAGATATCGCTGGACGACAACGCTGGCTATCGACAGACGGAGTGGTGGCAACATCGCGACGTCACCCAGGAGGATCCGGCCGAACGTAAGGCGATCGAGCATGGGCTGAATTATGTCTCGCTGGAGGGCAATATTGCCTGCATGGTCAACGGCGCCGGGCTGGCCATGGCGACCATGGATCTGATCCAGCAGGCTGGTGGCATGCCGGCCAACTTTCTGGACGTCGGTGGTGGCACTTCGGCGGCAAAGGTAACCGAGGCATTCAAGCTGATCCTCGAGAATGAGCGCGTCGAAGCGATCTTGGTGAATATTTTCGGCGGTATTGTGCGTTGTGACCTGATCGCTGAGGGCATTATCGAGGCTGCCCGGGAGGTCGAGCTGGACGTGCCGACCGTGGTGCGTCTGGTCGGGACCAATGCCGAGCAGGGGCGACAGATGCTGGGCGACTCCGGTCTGGCCTTGATCGCCGAGGATGATCTGGCCGCGGCGGCCGAACGCGCAGTAACACTTGCCAACAGCAACCGGGAGGTGTCGCAATGAGTATTCTGGTCGATGCATCCACCCGAGTGATCTGCCAGGGATTTACCGGCAAGCAAGGCACTTTCCACTCTGAACAGGCACTTGCCTACGGCACGCAGCTGGTCGGTGGAGTGACCCCCGGCAAGGGCGGTCAGACCCACCTTGGCCTGCCGGTGTTCGACACGGTCGCCGCCGCGGTGCGAGAAACTGCGGCGACGGCGAGCATGATCTACGTGCCTGCCCCGTTCGCAGCCGACTCGATCCTGGAGGCGGCCGCCGCGGGTATCGAGGTGATCGCCTGCATTACCGAGGGCATCCCGGTGATGGACATGCTCAAGGTCAAGGCAGTGCTTGCCCAGGATTACCCCGACACCAGCCTGATCGGACCCAATTGCCCGGGGCTGATTACGCCGGATGCCTGCAAGATCGGCATCATGCCCGGGGCTATTCACACCAAGGGACGGGTCGGCATCGTCTCGCGCTCCGGCACGCTCACCTATGAGGCAGTCGCCCAGACCACGGCGGAAGGACTCGGCCAGAGCACCTGTGTCGGCATCGGTGGTGATCCGGTCGGGGGCTTGGATTTTATCGACTGCTTGAAACTCTTTGCCGACGACCCGCAGACCGAATTGGTCCTGATGGTGGGCGAAATAGGCGGCGGGGCGGAGGAAGAGGCCGCCGAGTTTATCCGCCGCGGGTATCCCAAGCCCGTGGTCGCCTACATCGCCGGGGCGACGGCGCCTGCTGGCAAACGCATGGGCCATGCCGGTGCCGTGATCGCTGGAGGCAAGGGTACAGCCGCCGTCAAGCGCGATGCCCTGCGCGCCGCCGGAGTGCATGTAGTGGAGAGTCCCGCCGAGTTGGGTGTCATGGCTGCCCGTGTCCTGGCGGGTCAGTCCCAAGACGTGAGCGCATCGTGATGGGCGAGCCGAGTCACATCGAGAGACACGAGGTTGACGGTCTGCGCATCGCGCTGGCGCAGATCAACACGCGCGTTGGCGACAGTCGGGCCAATGCCTCGCGTGTGATCGACATGGTCCGACGCGCCCGTCAGGAGGTCGATGCCAGACTGGTGGTGTTTCCTGAGCTGACCGTGTCAGGTTATCCGCCGGAAGACCTGCTCCTGCGGCGCGATTTCATTGATGCCTGCGAAGTCGAACTTGCCCGCATCGCCGAAGAGGTGGGCGACACGGCGGTATTGATCGGTACACCAGGTCGAGGCCCCGACGGCCATTTGCAGAATCAGGCGGTACTGATTGACGGCGGCCGGATCGTGGCCCGTTATGCCAAGCGGGTGCTGCCCAACTACAGTGTGTTCGATGAGAAGCGCTATTTCCGCAAGGGCCGCGAGACACTGGTAGCAGAGATTGATGGCGTGCCAGTGGGGGTCGTCATCTGTGAGGATGCCTGGCGCGAGGGTCCAGTCGAGGAGACGGCCGAAGCTGGCGCGAAAGTGATCTGCGTGCTGAATGCCTCACCGTTTCACCGGCAGAAGACCCGCGAGCGCGAGGCGCAAATTGCCGAGCGGGTGCACAGCAGCGGCTGCGCGATCATCTATGTCAATCTGGTGGGCGGCCAGGACGAGCTGATCTTCGACGGGCGCTCGTTTGTTTCCTGTCGTAGCGGTAACCACATGCACTTGCCGGGCTTTACCGAGTGCATCGGTTGGACCGAAATCTCGGCCGATGGCGAAATCCTTGCCCATGGACCGAGCCATGAGTGGCAGGAGGGCGAGGCGGAAATCTATAGCGCCTTGACGACCGGCATAGCCGACTATGTGCGCAAGAACGGCTTTTCTGGGGTAGTGCTGGGACTTTCCGGCGGGATCGACTCCTCACTGGTGCTGGTGCTCGCGGTCGACGCGCTGGGCGCCGAGAACGTACTGGCCGTGCGCATGCCCTCGCAATACACCTCACCGATGAGCCTCGAAGATGCCGAGCAGCAGTGCGAGGCACTGGGTGTGCGTTGCGAGACGATATCCATCGAACCGGTCTTCGCCCAACTGAAGGAGTCGCTCGCCCCATTGTTTGCGGGCCTGGCCGAGGATGTGGCCGAGGAGAACCTGCAGTCACGCGCTCGCGGCGTGATTCTGATGGCGCTGTCGAACAAGTTCAGTCGGATGTTGCTGACCACCGGCAACAAGTCCGAGATAGCGGTCGGCTACGCGACCCTCTACGGTGATATGGCAGGGGGCTTCGCCCCGATCAAGGATGTGCCCAAGACGGTGGTCTACCAGCTGGCACGCTACCGCAATACGCTCGGCGGCACGGTACGCCCGAACATGGACGCGGTACCAGAGCGGGTGATCACGCGTGAGCCGTCAGCAGAGCTGCGGGCCGATCAGCTCGATTCAGATTCGCTGCCGGCCTACGAGGACCTCGACCGCATCATTGAGGCCTTCGTTGAGCAGGACCTCAGCATCGACGAGATAGTCGCGATGGGGCTCGAAGAGGCGGTTGTGCGGCGCGTGGTCGGCTTGATCCTGGCGAACGAATACAAGCGTCGTCAGGGACCGCCGGGTGTGCGGATCAGTCGTCGCGCCTTCGGTCGCGACCGCCGCTACCCGATCAGCTCCGGCTTCCGCCCTGACAAGATCGAGTCCTGAGCCACCCCAGGATCCCCGAAATCCAGGATCCCTGGAATATCGATTCGTGCAGCGCCTCCCTAGTGAGTCGGCTTGCCTGTGGAGCCTGCATGGCCGTGCAGTCAGCAGGTGCGCATCCAGCCTCTGGCCGACGCAGCGTGCTGATGTTTGAGAGTGGCCTCCTTCGGCTGGCATGTCTTTGGCAGACAAAGCCCGCGTCCTTGGGCTTGCTGTCGTGTGGGATCTTGCCTTGCAAGCGAATCGCGCCGAAGGCGCGAGCCGAGGCTGGCCGATGGCAGGAATGATTACGGTGGCGGCTGACAACTGGACAGCCGCTGATGCGGCTTTCGCGGACGGGGTCCGCTCCCACAGAATTGTGCGGGCTTGCTCGAAACCTTGTGGGCCATGTGATGGCTTTGGGCCTGCAAGCGAATCGAATGGGGCGTGCGAGTTATAGGTCGGGGACTAGGAGGTTGGGTTGCGCGCCGGTACGCGGAGTACAACTCCGCGATCCAGGCGATCCAGGCGATCCAGGCGATCCAGGCGATCCGGGGGTGGATGGGCATTGCCCTTGGGGCGGCGAGTTGTACTCGCCGTAGCCGCTGTTGGATTCACGATGTTCGCGAATATTCCATCCGGCCAAGCACAAGCCCCGCTTGATGCCACCAGGCCCTGTGGGTCGGGCTTTAGCCTGACAATCCGCCCGGTAGGGCGGATGGTTTGATGTAGTAAGTCGATTGGTGCTCGACTCCTCGAGCCGAAGGCACGAGCCGCGGCATTTTCCCCAGGCCTAATGCGGTTTGCTCGATACTGATCCTGATCAGCTCAGGCCTGGCCCAAGTCGCCCCACTGATACTGCAATACGGCGATGCCGGTGATGGCTGCGGTCTCCGCGCGCAGGATGCGTGGTCCGAGGGTCAAGGCGCGAAAGCCGTGTGTTCCGGCCAGCGCAACCTCGGTTTCGGTCAGTCCGCCCTCGGGGCCGACCAGCAGGGCTACCGCGTCGGGGCGTGGCTGGTCGCGCAGTTCGGCCAGCGGCCGTTCGGCGCGCGGGTCAAGCACCAGGCGCACCGGTGCGTCGGTGGTGGTCAGCGCTTGCTCGAGCGGCCGGATCGGTTCGATGGTCGGCAGCCGATTCCGACCGCATTGCTCGCTGGCATTGATCATGATCTGGCGCCAGCGGACCAGGCGCTTTTCGGCCCGGGAGCCCGTCAACTCGAGCACACTGCGTTCGGTGTCGATGGGCATGATCGCAGTCACGCCCAGCTCGACGGCCTTCTGGATCACCAGCTCCATCTTCTCGCCCTTGGCCAGCGCGGCCAGCAACGTGATCGGCACCACGGATTCCTTGGGGCTTGCCTCGCTTGACTCGACCCGCACACGGGCTTCGCGCCGGGCCAGCTCGAGCCGGCCGTGGCCACGCCAGCCGCGGCCATTGAACAGCTCCAATGGCTGACCATCACGCAGACGCAGCACGTTGCGCAGGTAGTTGACGGTATCGGCCGGCAGCTCGATCGTGCTGCCGGCCACCAGTTCGTCATCGACGTAGATACGGCGAGTGCGCATGTTCGGTCAGCGCAGGGCGGCGCGGCTGGCATCGCGCGTGACTTCGAACACGTGCCGGTAGTCGTCCTCATCGAGGATGTAGGGTGGCATCCAGTAGAGCGTGTCCCCCAGCGGGCGGAGCAGCAGTTCGTGCTCAAGGGCGTATTGGTAGGCGCGCACGCCACGGCGGTCACTGGCTGGGAACGGCTGGCCGGTGGCGGGGTCGACCAGGTCCATCGCCGCGATCATGCCGGTGCGCCGGATGTTGGTGAGATGCGGCATCTCAGCCAGCTCGGCGAGATAATCGTCCATGATCGACTGGGCCTTTTGATTGGCATTCAGGACATCGTCGCGCTCAAACAGCTCCAGCGAGGCCAGTGCAGCGGTACAGGCCAGCGGGTTGCCGGTGAAGCTGTGACTGTGCAGGAAGGCGCGCATGGTGGCGTAGTCGTCGTAGAACGCCTGGTAGATGGTATCGCTGGTGACCACGGCCGCCAGCGGCAAGTAGCCGGCGGTCAGCCCCTTGGACAGACACATGAAGTCCGGGGTGATGTCGGCCTGTTCGCAGGCGAACAGCGTACCGGTGCGGCCGAAGCCGACCGCGATCTCGTCTGCGATCAGGTGTACGTCGAACTCGTCACACAGCATCCGCAGCCCGCGGACATAGTCCGGATGGTGCATCAGCATGCCAGCAGCGCACTGCACCAGCGGCTCGACAATGACCGCGGCGGTCCGATCGGCCTGCTCCTCGAGAATCTTGCGCATGCCATCGAGTGCTTCGGCGGCCCGTTCGCGACAGTCATCACGATCCTGCCGGCAGGCCGGCGACGGGGCGATCGCCGTGGTGCGCAGCAGTGGGCCGTAGATATCCTTGTACAGGCCGACGTCGCCGACGGACAGGGTGCCGAGCGTTTCGCCATGGTAGCTGTTGGCCACGGCGATGAACTCGCTTTTCTGTGGGCGGCCGCGGTTGCGCCAGTAGTGGAAGCTCATCTTGAGCGCCACTTCGACGCCTGAAGAGCCGTTGTCGGCGTAGAAGGCCCGATCAAGCCCACTGGGCGTGAGTTCCACCAGCTGTTCGGAGAGCTCGATTACCGGGCTGTGGGAAAAGCCGGCGAGGATCACGTGTTCCAGCCGGTCAAGCTGATCCTTGATCCGTGCGTTGATGTAGGGGTTGGCGTGGCCGAAGGTGTTGACCCACCAGGAGCTGATGATGTCGAGGTAGCGTCGGCCATCGAAGTCGTACAGCCATGGGCCCTCGCCGCGATCGATGGGTACCAGCGGGAGGGTTTCATGGTCCTTCATCTGAGTGCAGGGATGCCAAAGGACATTCAGGTCGCGGCGTTGCCAGTCCTGGTTGCGGGTCATTCCGGGCTCCTTGGGGATTAGCGTTCGAAGATGGTTTCGGTAACCCGACGACCAAAGTGGCGCCCGCCGCGCTCGGCCAGCGAAGTGCGCACCGGGTCGCCGGGTTTGAGGTCGAGCACGCTCACTGCCTGGCCCGCGGGAGTCACCAGACGGATGGTCTCGGCCTGCTGCAGGATGACTGAAAAGCAGTTGCCCTCGGCGTCGATTGCCTCGACCCGCACCATCGGGCGGCGTTCGATCTTGTTGCGGCCGACCGCCAGGGTGCGCGCGCGCCCATCGGCGCCCACCACCAGGGCGGGGTCGCCGCTGGCCATCTCGGCGAGATAGCGCAGTTGATCGCCGGGCGTGACCACATAACTGTGGACCGCGCCGGCGTTGACACGAAAAGGGCGGGCGGCACAGTGCGGGTTGTCGACGTTCTCGCTGTGAATGAGAAAGCGGGCATGATTGAAACTGCCTACCAGCAGGCCCTCGCCGGGCGCAAGCTCGCCGATCAGGTCCAGGCAGCTGCGGTCGCCCATGCCGACTGGCGTGATCGCGGTGATGCGCGCTTCATCCAGTTCGACCGGGGCGGGATGCAGCTCGGCGAGCACGCGCCCGAGCGCCTCGATAGCGGCTGTATCCGCCTGGCGCAGCCAAATGCCGGCCACGCCCTGCTCCATGATGGTCAGCGCCAGTTTGGCCTGTTCGGCCGTATCGATCACCTGGATCACCTCCAGGCCGCGGGCGATCAGATTCTCGGCCGGAATGATGCTCCACTCGGCCGGTTCGACCACGGCGAGCCGATCGCGGCGTACCGATTCCTCGTCGCTCTGACGCTGGATGCGGTAGCGCTCGAAGTCACGGGATTCCTGAAAGTCCCCGCCGGGGCCGACCCGAGGCAGGCCCGCGGTATCGGCGTCCATTGGCAGGACGAGGGCCGTCGCGCCCGCATCGGCGGCAGCTTGGGCCAGGCGGGCATCCTCGGGGCGGGCCGGCTCGATCCAGATGTGCTTGCGCGCGGGAGAGTCGCTCATGGCCGCAGTATACCGCCTCGCCGAGGTCGCCGGGCGAGGTGCTCAGTGAATGGCTGGGCGAGCTGCTGGGATTTCAGGGATCAGTCGGCGATCAGTCCAGCGTCCTGACACAGCCGAATGACCGGCTGCGAACGGTTCATGGTGTAGAAATGAATGCTCGGTGCGCCGGCCTCGACCAACTGGAGGCAGAGCTCGGTGACCACGTCGTGGCCGAAGGCGCGCAGGCTATCGAGGTCATCGCCAAAAGCCTCCAGGCGCTTTCTCAACCAGCGCGGGATATCCGCGCCGCACATGTCCGAAAAGCGGGCCAACTGCAGATAGTTGGTGATCGGCATGACGCCGGGGACGATCGGCACCTGGATATCCAGCCGCTCACAGTCATCGAGAAAGCGTCGGTAGGCCTCGATCGAGTAGAAGTACTGCGTGATCGCGCCATCCGCGCCCGCCTCGACCTTGCGTTTGAAGTTGGCCAGATCGGTCTGGGCATCGGGCGCCTGAGGATGGAATTCCGGGTAGGCGGCCACTTCGATGTGAAACCAGTCACCGCTGTGTTCGCGGATGAAGGCGACCAGCTCGTTGGCGTAGTGGAAATCACCGGGATCCTGCATGCCCATGCCGCTGGGCAGATCGCCGCGCAGGGCGACGATACGGCGGATGCCCTGTTCACGGTAGTCGTCAAGGATGGCGGCGATTCCCTCGCGTGAGGAGCCGATGCAGGACAAATGCGGTGCGGTCGGCACGCCCGAGTTGTTGTGGATCTCGCGGACGGTGTCGAAGGTGTGGGTCTGGGTGGAGCCGCCGGCGCCAAAGGTCACCGAGAAATACTCGGGCCGGATCTCGCGCGCCAAGGTCTGGTAGACCTCGCGCAGCCTGGCCTCGCCATCGGCGGACTTTGGTGGAAAAAATTCGCAGGAAACCGGGATCGGCATGATTCCTCCGGATGATGAGCGGTGATCCGGGCGGCGAGCGCCCGGGTTGGTCAAGTCAGATGGCTGCATCAGTAGCGGTAGGCGTCCGGCTTGAACGGGCCATCGGCCGAAATGCCGAGGTATTCTGCCTGCGCATCGGTCATGCGCGTGAGTACGCCACCAAAGCCTTCCACCATATAGCGGGCGACTTCTTCGTCGAGCTGCTTGGGCAGCACTTCGACATACAGGGCGTCACGCTTCTTTTCGGCGGGCAGCTCGGCGAATCGCTCACGGAACAGATGGATTTGTGCGAGCACCTGGTTGGCAAACGAGCCGTCCATGATGCGGCTCGGGTGACCGGTGGCGTTGCCCAGGTTCACCAGGCGGCCCTCGGAGAGCAGGATCAGATAGTTCTCGCTGTCCGGATCGAATGCGCCGCCAGCAGTCGCCCCACGATAGACCTTGTGTACCTGCGGCTTGATCTCCTCCCAGGCCCAGCTCTGGCGCATGTAGGCGGTGTCGATCTCGTTGTCGAAGTGGCCGATATTGCAGACCACCGCACCGTTCTTGAGCGCACGCAGCATCGGCGCGTCACAGACGTTGACGTTGCCGGTGGTGGTCACGATCAGATCGATCTTGCCCAGCAGCTGGGCGTCGACGCCGTCGTCATTGCCGGTGTTGATGCCGTCGATGTATGGCGAGACCACTTCGAAGCCATCCATCGCCGCCTGCATGGCGCAGATCGGGTCGATTTCCGAGATCTTGACGATCATGCCTTCCTGGCGAAGCGAGGCGGCCGAGCCCTTGCCGACGTCGCCGTAGCCGACCACCAGTGCCTGCTTGCCGGACAGCAGGTGGTCGGTGGCGCGCTTGATCGCATCCGAGAGCGAGTGGCGGCAGCCGTACTTGTTGTCGTTCTTTGACTTGGTGACCGCGTCGTTGACGTTGATCGCCGGGATCTGGAGTGTTCCCTCGGCGAGCATTTCGATCAGGCGATGCACACCAGTGGTGGTCTCCTCGGAGACACCATGGACGTTCTCGAGCAGGTTGGGATATTTCTCGTGCATCAGGCCGGTCAGATCACCGCCATCATCGAGCAGCATATTCGGCGTCCAGGCCTGCTGGGCGTCGCCCGGGCCGTGGATGGTCTGCTCGATGCACCACCAGTACTCTTCCTCGGTCTCACCTTTCCAGGCGAACACCGGGATGCCGGCCGCCGCAATCGCTGCGGCAGCGTGGTCCTGGGTGGAGAAGATATTGCAGGACGACCAGCGCACCTCGGCGCCGAGCGCGGTGAGTGTCTCGATCAGCACCGCGGTCTGGATGGTCATGTGGATGCAGCCGGCGATGCGCGCGCCTGCCAGCGGCTGCTCGGCACGGTATTTTTCGCGGATCTTGATCAGAGCCGGCATTTCGCGCTCGGCAATACGGATCTCGCGCCGACCCCAGTCGGCCAGATTGATGTCGGCAATCTTGTAGTCGTTGAAGGCTTGCGGTTTGGTTACGGCATTCACGGTGAGCGCGTCCTCTGTCATTCAGTTCGTGGAAATCGACTTGAACGCGAGGGCTGATCGTGGCTCTTGTCCAAGTCGAGGCTTGAAAATGAACCCGCTTTCTCGGGGCCGGGCTGGGAGCCAGGCTCGGAAGACAAGGTTCTCAAGAGCGCCGTTGATCGACCAGCCGGGAAGAGGTCCCGGTTGGTATGCCCCGATCGAGCCTGATCCGCAGGGTGCGGATTGCAGCGCTCCTCGATCGGGGCGGTAAAGTCTTGGGCGGAGAGTATAACCGCCGATCGGGCCGACTGCACGGTTGGCCCGATACGGAGTCAGAGACCGGCGTCGGCACGTAGGGCGTCGGCCCGATCGGTGCGCTCCCAGGTGAACTCCGGCTCCTCGCGGCCGAAGTGGCCGTATACCGCCGTCTTGAGGTATATCGGGCGGATCAGGTCGAGCATCTTCAGGATGCCGTAGGGGCGCAGGTCGAAATGGCGGTGGACCAGTTCGGTGATGGCCTCGTCAGCCACATGGCCGGTGCCGAAGGTATCCACACTGATCGAGGTTGGCTCGGCCACCCCAATGGCGTAGGACACCTGGATCTCGCAGCGATCGGCCAGGCCCGCGGCCACGATGTTCTTGGCCACGTAGCGGGCGGCATAAGCGGCCGAACGATCGACCTTGGAGGGGTCCTTGCCCGAGAATGCGCCGCCGCCGTGACGGGCCATGCCGCCGTAGGTATCGACGATGATCTTGCGCCCCGTCAGGCCGCAGTCTCCCACCGGGCCGCCGATGACGAACTGGCCGGTGGGGTTGATGTGGTATTTGGTGTGTTGATCAAGCCATTCGGGCGGCAATACCGGCTTGATGATTTCTTCCATCACGGCCTCAACGAGATCGGTCCGGGCGATATCCGGGTTGTGCTGTGTGGAGAGCACGACCGCATCGATGCCGACCGGCAGACCATCCTGGTAGCGGAAGGTGACCTGTGATTTCGCGTCGGGGCGCAGCCAGGGCAATGTGCCGGACTCGCGCACTTTGGCCTGACGTTGAACCAGATGATGGGCATAGGTGATCGGTGCCGGCATCAGCACATCGGTTTCGTTGCTTGCGTAACCGAACATCAGCCCCTGGTCGCCGGCGCCCTGTTCGTCAGCCACGTCGCGATCGACGCCTCGGGCAATATCGGAGGACTGTTTGCCGATCGCGTTGAGCACCCCGCAGGTGTGGCCGTCGAAGCCCAGTTCCGAGCTGGTGTAGCCAATGTCGACGATTACCTGGCGCACCAGCTCGTCGACGTCCACCCAGGCCGAGGTCGTCACCTCGCCGGCCAGGACCACGAAGCCCGTCTTTACCAACGTCTCGCAGGCCACGCGGGCCTGGGGGTCCTGTTCGAGCATCGCATCGAGGATCGCATCACTGATCTGATCGGCAATCTTGTCCGGATGGCCCTTGGAGACCGACTCGGAGGTGAACAGGTGGCCTTTCTGTATGGTTGCCCTCATGTCGTGCAGGTCTCTCTCTTGCTTACAGTGTGATCAGGACGGATTGCGTGGCACGGGCGGGGTGGGCCAGGCGTCGCGGATCATGTCGCCGGCGTCGCGGCCCGTGTTTTTAGTAGCCGTAGGTGCCCATCAGCAGCTCGGCATTACCGGTGTAATAGCTGTTGGTCGCTGGCACGATGTCGGTCAGCTGCTGATCTTTGATGATACGTTGGCCTTCTTCGGTTTCGGCGAACGACAGCAGGGCTTGCCGCAGCGCCTCCCGGAGACGCTGGTCCATGTCTGGCGAGACCGAGAAGCCGAGAAATGGCAGAGCCTCGGTGGTTACCGCCGGGTGTAGGCCCGGATACCCTCCCACTAGTGGCGTGGGGATCACGCCGGCGCGCACCTTGCCATCCAGTACGGCCTGGGCGACGTCACGGTTGGTCTTCTCGAAAACCAGCGTCGGTTGCTGGACGGGGTTCGGGAATAGCTGGTAGAGCACCAGGGCGCCGACCGAGGGAGAGGGCTGGACGGCCACGCGCTGGTTGACCAGCTCCCTGGGGGTGAAGATCAAATCGTCGTCGCGAGTGACCAGCGACTGGGTCACTTCACCATCGAAGCGGGCGATCACCTGCCAGCCCTGGCGCTGGACACGGAAATCAGTCACCGGCGCGGCATCAAGCGCGATATCGAAATCCGAGCCGCCGCGGGTCGCCTCCCAGAAAGACAGATAATTCGGAAAGAGCCGCAATTCGACGGGCTGACCCAGGCGACGACCGAGGTAGTCGGCTACTGGAGTGTAGATCTCGTTCAATTCTGTGTCGGGCAGGAACGGGGCAATGGCCATCTGCAGCGGTTCTTTCGCCTGCGCCGGCAGGGCTGCGAGCATCAGGGCGAACATGCCGGCCAGGAATGCGGCCGCATGGCGGAGCCCACTTGAAAATGGGATGGCAGCGGTGTCGAGTGTGGGTCGCGAGGATGCGCTCATGGGATGGGGTCTCCTGATCCTTGGTAGCATGATTTTTCTTATTGGTGTCCGTTGCATTGCTGTTTGCTGCTCTGTGTGGCCCGATCGCGTGCTCAAGCCTACGAGCCGAGCGAAATTACCACAATTGGCATGCGCGCGCGACGAGACGGGCTTGCTGCTCGTTGGCTTGATCGCGACTTGCCTGCCGACATGCGACACTCCTACTGGTATTTCCAACCATTCATTCTATCCAAGGAGGCAAGCCGAATGGCTCTTGAAACCCCCGTCTGTGATTTTGGCCGCCCCGCCATTGATTTTGCCCTGCCCGACACCGATGGCCGTATCTGGCGGCTGGCGGATCTGCGTGGGGAGAAGGGCACGCTGGTGATGTTCATCTGCAACCACTGCCCTTATGTGAAGGCCGTTCTTGATCGCATCGTGCGCGATGCCCGCGAATTGAAGGAGTTGGGTGTGAATTCGGTCGCGATCATGTCGAACGACCCGACTGACTATCCCGAGGACTCACCGGAGAACATGAAGCGGGTCGCCGAAGCACACAAATTCCCTTTCCCTTATCTGATTGACGAGTCCCAGGCGATCGCCAAGGCCTATGGTGCTGTCTGTACGCCGGATTTTTTCGGTTACAACGCCGACCTGGAACTGCAGTATCGGGGCCGACTGGACGCCTCCCGCAAGGAAGCCGAACCGGATGCCCCACGAGAGCTGTTCGAAGCGATGAAGCTGGTTGCTGAAACCGGCCAGGGGCCGGCTGAGCAGACCCCCTCCATGGGGTGTTCGATCAAGTGGCGAGAAAACTGAGAGGCCCGCCCGGGATCAGCTGCCGTCCGCAAGGCCCATCTGTCCAAGAGCTTCCCAAGCGATTGAAAAACCGAATGGTTGCCTTGCGCAAGGTTTTTAAGCGACAATGTCGCGCAATTTCCGCGCCTGCACTAGGCGCCGATCGTCGCGTGTGCAATGCACGCGGCGCCCGGGATCATTCTGTTTTCAACCCTTTGGAGTGTGTCATGTCAACACGTAGAGAGCTTGCCAACGCGATTCGTGCGTTGAGCATGGACGCCGTTCAGAAGGCGAACTCGGGTCACCCGGGTGCCCCCATGGGCATGGCGGATATCGCCGAGGTGTTGTGGAACGACTACATGCGCCACAACCCCAAGAACCCGGAATGGGCAAACCGAGACCGTTTCGTGCTGTCCAACGGTCACGGTTCGATGCTGATCTACTCTCTGCTCCATCTGACCGGCTACGAGCTGCCGATGGAAGAGCTGAAAAACTTTCGCCAGCTGCACTCCAAGACCCCGGGGCACCCGGAATACGGCTATGCCCCGGGCATCGAGACCACGACCGGTCCGCTTGGCCAGGGTCTCGCCAATGCCGTGGGCATGGCGATCGCGGAGAAAATGCTTGCCGGTCAGTTCAACAAGCCGAGACACAAGGTCATCGACCATTACACCTATTGCTTCCTGGGTGATGGCTGCCTGATGGAAGGCATTTCCCACGAGGCCTGCTCGCTGGCGGGCACCTTGGGGTTGGGCAAGCTGATCGCGTTCTATGACGACAACGGCATCTCCATTGATGGCCATGTCGAAGGCTGGTTCACTGACGACACGCCCAAGCGTTTCGAGGCCTATGGCTGGCACGTGGTGCGTGATGTCGACGGTCATGATGCCGATGCCATCGATGCAGCCATCCGTGAGGCGCGTTCGGTCAATGACAAGCCGACCATGATCTGCACCAAGACCGTGATCGGTTTCGGTGCGCCGAATCTCTGCGGCACCAGCGATTGCCACGGTGCGGCGCTGGGTGAGGCTGAAGTCAAGGCCACCCGCGAGAACATCGGCTGGCATCACGAGCCGTTTGTTATTCCGGACGCGGTCTATGCCGGCTGGGATGCGACCGAGAAGGGCGCCAAGGCCGAGGCCGAATGGGACGAGGCCTTCGCTGCCTACGCGAAGGCGTTCCCGACCGAGGCCGCCGAGCTCAAGCGTCGCCTTGACAGTGAGCTGCCGGCCGACTTTGATCAGCAGATCGATGCGCTGATCAAGGAGATTGACGGCAAGGGCGAGAATATCGCCTCCCGCAAGGCCTCCCAAAACGTCATCACCGGTCTGGCCAAGATGCTGCCGGAACTGGTCGGCGGCTCGGCGGATCTCGCGCCGTCCAACCTGACCGACTGGGAAGGCAGCGTCGCGTTGACCGCGACCGAGACGGATGCCAATTACATTCATTATGGCGTGCGCGAGTTCGGCATGAGCGCCATCATGAACGGCATGGTGCTGCATGGCGGACTGCTGCCATTTGCCGGCACCTTCCTGATGTTCTCGGAATATGCCCGCAATGCGCTGCGCATGGCGGCTCTGATGAAGATCGGTTCGATCTTCGTCTATACCCATGACTCCATCGGTCTGGGCGAAGATGGTCCGACCCACCAGCCAGTCGAGCAGATTGCCACCATGCGCCTGATCCCGCGCATGCAGACCTGGCGCCCCTGTGATGCGGTCGAAACGGCGGTCGCCTGGAAGCAGGCGGTCGTTCGTCGCGATGCGCCCACTTCGCTGGTCTTCTCGCGCCAGGGCCTGCCGCACCAGACCCGTACCGCCGAGCAGATCGCCGATATCGAGAAGGGTGGCTACGTCCTGCAGGATTGCGCCGGCACGCCGGATCTGATCCTGATCGCTACCGGCTCCGAGGTGAGCCTGGCGCTGGAGGCCGCCGAGAAGTTGAGCGACAAGCAGGTACGCATCGTTTCCATGCCTTGCGTCGAGGCCTTCGAGGCTCAGGATGAAGCCTACCGTGAGTCCGTGCTCCCAAGTGCCGTGACCGCACGCATGGCGATCGAGGCAGGGGTGACGTCGTGCTGGTACAAGCACGTCGGCAGCCAGGGCAAGGTGTTCGGCCTGGACACCTTCGGCGAGTCCGCCCCGGGTGGTGAGCTGTTCGAATACTTCGGCTTCACCGCCGATCGCGTCGCTGAGGAAGCCCGCAAACTGGGCTGAGCCATGGGCGCGTCAACCGTTCTCGGGCACATGTGAAGAAACATAGGCATGCGCCCTGACTGAATTGCATCCACGTAATGATTAGGAGAAAACCCATGGCTATTCGTGTCGGTATCAACGGCTTTGGCCGTATCGGTCGCATGGTCTTCCGGGCGGCTGCCCAGGAGTTTCCGGAGCTGGAAATCGTCGGCATCAACGACCTGCTGGAGCCGGACTATCTCGCCTACATGCTCAAGTACGACTCCGTCCATGGCCGCTTCGATGGTGATGTTTCGGTCGAAGGCAACAACCTGGTCGTCAATGGCAAGAAGATCCGCCTGACCGCCGAGAGGGATCCGTCCCAGCTCAAGTGGGGCGATCTGGACGTTGATGTGGTGGTCGAGGCCACTGGTCTGTTCCTGACTGAAGAGACCTGCCAGATGCACCTCGACGCTGGTGCCAAGAAGGTCGTTCAGACCGCGCCGTCCAAGGATGACACCCCGATGTTCGTCTTTGGGGTGAACCACAATGACTACGCTGGTCAGAAGATCGTCTCCGCTGCCTCTTGCACCACCAACTGCCTGGCGCCGGTTGCCAAGGTCCTGCACGACAGCTTCGGCATCAAGCGCGGCCTGATGAGCACCGTTCACGCAGCCACTGCCACCCAAAAGACCGTTGATGGCCCGTCCCAGAAGGACTGGCGCGGTGGCCGCGGCATCCTGGAGAACATCATCCCGTCCTCCACTGGTGCGGCCAAGGCCGTGGGCAAGGTCATGCCGGCCCTGAACGGCAAGCTGACCGGCATGGCGTTCCGTGTCCCGACCTCGGATGTCTCCGTGGTCGACCTGACCGTCGAGCTGGAGAAGGGCGCATCAATGGACGAGATCAAGACGGCCATGAAAAAGGCGTCCGAGGGCGAGCTCAAGGGCGTGCTTGGCTATACGGAAGATATGGTCGTTGCCACTGATTTCCGTGGTCATCCGGTGCCGTCCGTGTTCGATGCCAATGCCGGCATTGCTCTGGATGACACCTTCATCAAGGTGGTCGCCTGGTACGACAACGAGTACGGTTACACCTGCAACATGCTGCGTGTGGTCGAGCACGTCGGCAAGTAACCATGACAAGAGCGGGTGGGATGGATCCCACCCGTTTTTCTTCGATGGATCCGAATCCCGCTCAAGGAAAGTTGTAAGGAATGGGCACCGATCGCCGGTTTTCAGCCCTTACCGCTTTTATTTCTATCAAGTCTTACTGAGGAGCTTTTCATGCCTGAGGTCATCCGCATGACTGAACTCGATCTTGCCGGCAAGCGCGTGCTGATCCGCGCCGACCTGAATGTGCCGGTCAAGGACGGCAAGGTCACCTCCGACGCTCGTATCCAGGCCTCTCTGCCCACCATCAAGGCAGCTCTGGACCAGGGTGCTCGGGTGATGATCGCCTCACACCGAGGCCGTCCGACCGAGGGCGAGTTCTCCGAGGATGATTCCCTGGCCCCGGTCGCGAAGGATCTGGGCGACAAGCTCGGCCGCGAGGTGCGCCTGCTGCGTGACTACCTGGGCCAGGACATCGACATCGAGGCCGGTGAGGTGGTCATGCTGGAGAACGTCCGCTTCAACCCGGGCGAGAAAAGCGATGACGAGGCGCTGGCCAAGCAGTATGCCGCCCTCTGTGATGTGTTTGTCATGGACGCCTTCGGCACTTCACACCGCGCGCAGGCATCCACCCACGGGGTCGCCAAGTTCGCTCCGGTCGCCTGTGCCGGCACACTCCTGACCAAGGAGCTCGATGCCCTGAACAAGGCGCTGGCCAATCCGGCCCGGCCGATGGTCGCGATCGTCGGTGGCTCGAAGGTCTCCACCAAGCTGACTGTGCTCGAGGCGCTGGCCACCAAGGTCGATCAATTGGTCGTCGGTGGCGGGATCGCCAATACCTTCATCAAGGCCGCCGGTCACGGTGTGGGCAGGTCGCTGTGCGAGGATGACCTGGTGCCGACTGCCAAGGCGCTGATGGAGAAAAGCAAGAGCAGCGGCGCCAACATTCCGATCCCGACCGACGTGGTCGTCGGCAAGCAGTTCGACGAGAACGAGCCGGCCGTCCTCAAGCGCGTCGAGGAGGTGGCTGATGACGATATGATCTTCGATATCGGCCCGGACAGCGCCGAGGTGCTGGCCGACATTATTGCAAACGCCGGCACCGTCGTCTGGAATGGGCCGGTTGGCGTGTTCGAGTTCGACCAGTTTGGCGACGGCACCAAGCGCATCGCTCAAGCGATTGCCGAAACCAGCGCCTTCACCCTGGCCGGTGGTGGCGACACCATCGCGGCGATCCAGAAGTACGACATCTACGACAAGGTCAGCTACATCTCCACTGCCGGGGGGGCTTTCCTCGAGTTCCTGGAAGGCAAGACCCTGCCGGCCGTCGCGGTGCTCGAACAGCGTGCCCAACAGCGGGGTCAGGGTTGATGGTCATGCGTGAAACTGAATCCAACGAGTTCCTCCCCGCCCAGCGCCGGACCAAGATCGTTGCCACGCTTGGCCCGACCAGCGATGACCTCGCCACCATCACCAAGATGGTACGAGCCGGCATCGATGTGGTGCGCCTCAACTTCTCGCACGGCAAGGCGGCCGATCATCAGCGTCGCGCCGACCTGGTGCGTGAGGCCGCCGCTATCGAAGGGCGTTATGTCGCCATCCTGGGTGATTTGCAGGGGCCGAAGATCCGCATCGACCGGTTCAAGGGCGGCAAGGTGGAGCTGGAGTCGGGCCAGCCGTTCACCCTCGATGCCGATCTCGATGTCGATGGTGGCGACGAGACGACGGTTGGCATCACCTATAAGGCGCTGGTCTCTGACTCGCGTCCGGGCGATATCCTGCTGCTCGATGATGGCCGCATTGTGCTGAAGGTCGATCGCGTACAGGGCAACCAGATCCAGACCACCGTCAAGATCGGTGGTGCGCTGTCCGACAACAAGGGCATCAACCGCCAGGGCGGCGGCCTGTCCGCACCGGCGATCACCGACAAGGATCGGGCCGACATCAAGGCGGCAGCCGAGATCGGCGTCGACTACATTGCCGTGTCCTTCCCGCGATCGGCCGAGGACATCCACGAGGCGCGCCGGCTGCTCCAGGAGGCTGGCTGCCGGGCGCACATCGTTGCCAAGATCGAGCGGGCCGAAGCGATCGACCGTATCCGCGAAATCATCCAGGCCAGCGATGCGATCATGATCGCCCGCGGCGACCTCGGGGTGGAGATCGGTGATGCCGAGCTGCCGGCGGTGCAAAAGGCCTTCATCCGAATGGCCAAAGAACTCAACCGTCCAGTCATCACGGCCACGCAGATGATGGAGACCATGATCGACAACCCGATCCCGACGCGGGCCGAGGTGTTCGACGTGGCCAACGCGGTGCTCGACGGCACCGACGCGGTGATGCTGTCGGCCGAGACCGCCGCCGGCAAGTATCCAGTGCGCGTGGTCGAGACCATGGCGCGGGTCTGCCATCGGGCCGAGTATCAGATCGAGTCCAAGAAGACCGGGCCGCCTCTGGATGTGCCCTTCGAACGCATCGACCAGGCGATCGCCTATTCGGCGATCTATACGGCCAACCACCTCACGGTCGCCGCGATCGTGGCATTGTCCGAGTCGGGCGCCACGCCGTTATGGATGTCGCGTGTGGATACCGACACGCCGATCTATACCTTTACCCGCTCAGAGGAGACCGCGCGTCGTGTCAGTCTGTACCGTGGCGTGCAGGCGGTGCACTTCCCGATCTCGTCAACGGATCACGGCGAGGTCAACCGGAAGGTGGTCGAGGTCCTGCAGCAGATGGAGAAGCTCGACGAGGGCGATCTGGTGATCATCACCAAGGGCGACATGATGGGCCAGATGGGCGGCACCAATGCCATGACGATCGTCCGCGTCGGTGATGTACTCCCTATCGACTGACGGGCATCCGGTATGCGTCGGACCGGCTTTATCCATGTCGGTTTTGTATATCCGGGCGCGCTGCGTATCCTGTCGTACTGGTCAATTTTTGGCATCCGGGCCGGGCCTGCCCGGATGCGACAACGTTTTCACAACTACGTTTCAATTTGAGGAGAGGCAATATGGCGCTCATTTCGCTACGTCAGCTGCTGGACCATGCCGCTGAGCACAGCTACGGCATGCCGGCGTTCAACGTCAACAACATGGAGCAGATCCACGCAATCATGCAGGCGGCCGACGAGGTCGACAGTCCGGTGATCCTGCAAGGTTCCGCTGGTGCCCGCAAATACGCTGGTGAGCCGTTCCTGCGCCACCTGGTCGCGGCGGCCATCGAGGCCTACCCGCATATTCCGGTTGTCATGCACCAGGACCACGGCTCTGATCCGGGCGTTTGCCTGCGCGCGATCCAGTCGGGGTTCTCCTCGGTCATGATGGACGGCTCCCTGATGCCGGACATGAAGACCCCGTCCGAGTTCGAGTACAACGTCGATGTGACCGCCAAGGTGGCCGAGATGGCGCACTCCGTCGGGGTTTCCGTCGAGGGTGAGCTGGGTTGCCTCGGCTCGCTGGAAACCGGCGAGATGGGCGAGGAAGACGGTCACGGCGCGGAAGGCAAACTGGACCTGGACATGCTGCTGACCGACCCGGAAGAGGCGGCAGAATTTGTCAAGAAGACCGACTGCGACGCCTTGGCGATCGCCATCGGCACCAGCCATGGTGCGTACAAGTTCACGCAGAAGCCGACCGGTCAGGTGCTGCGTATCGACCGTGTCAAGGAAATCCACCAGCGGATCCCGGACACGCACCTGGTCATGCACGGCTCCTCTTCCGTCCCGGCAGAGTGGCTCGAGATCATCAACAACTACGGCGGTGACATGGGGCAGACCTATGGCGTGCCGGTTGAAGAGATCGTCGAGGGCATCAAGCACGGCGTTCGCAAGGTCAACATCGATACCGACCTGCGCATGGCGTCCACTGGCGCGGTCCGCAAGCATCTGGCCGAAAACACGGCCAACTTCGACCCGCGCAAATTCCTGCTGGAATCGACCGCGGCAATGAAGGGCATCTGCAAGGCGCGCTTCGAGGCATTCGGCTCGGCCGGCATGGCGTCCAAGATCCGTCCGATCTCGCTGGAAGAGATGTACAAGCGCTACGAGTCGGGCAGCCTGAAGCAGAAGGTCAGCTGATCCATTAGATCGATCGTTCGTCGGCATTGCCGGCGTCACGGCTCGATGCCACAGGCCCCGCCAATTCGGCGGGGCTTTTTGTTTTCTTGACGTGGTAACCATAGGCCTTGGGCGTCAAATGCGTGATAATCCCAAGCATGGGGAATGATAGACACATGGATGACTCAAAGCCCCGCCCATCCGTAGCGGCACGGCGGCCGGGGCTTCGCGGTATCTGGCTGATAGTGCTGGCCGGCTGGTTGCTGCTGGGAGTATTGGGTGGCCTGGCGATCCAGCGGGAAGGCGAGCGCGAGATTGACGAGCGAGCCGCCCGTTTGCTGGAGACCGCCAACTATGCTCTCGCCAGTCGTGAGGCGGAGTTGGCCCGTATCGCCCGCATCCTCGCCCACGACGACCGCGTACGGAGCATTCTGTCGCAGGCGCGCGCGATGGTGGCGCTCGAGGGTGGTGGCGGTGGCGGTGAGGGGGCGGCCCGGCTACGGCGAGAGCTCGCGCATGCAGTGACCCCCATTGCCACGGAGCTGATCCATGGCGACGATCGCGTGCTGCAGTTCCACCTCGGTCCGGAGGCGGTCAGTTTCCTGCGGGTGCACGCCCCGGACCGCTTCGGTGACGAGCTGGCCTCGCTGCGGCCATTGCTGACGACGGTCTATCGCAGTGGCAAGGGCGCCATGGGGTTCGAGATCGGCCGCGTCTATTCGGGGTTTCGGGCCGTCGAGCCAGTCTGGGCGCCGGACCCAGGCGGGGCCAGTCGCGTCGTGGGGACGGTCGAGGTCGGCACCGGGATCGCGCCAATTGATGCGTATCTCGCCTCCAGGCTGCAGGCACGAGCCGCCCTGTTGCTGCCGGTCGGGCTGGTCGAAGAGAACATCTGGGCGGAGATACGCGAGCAGCGCAACGTCGTGCCGGTGGGTAGTGGCGATTACTATTTGGATGGCCCTGCAATCGAGCATCCGGGGCTGGCGGCTGCCCTGAAGCGTATCGACAGTCATCCGCCCAGCTATTGGCGCTTCGCCACGGATGAGGGGCGCTGGTTAGCCGTTTCTCGGCCGGTGCCCGTGGTCGAGCAGAATGGAGATGTGGTCGCCCGGCTGGTGGCGGTCGAGTCCGTGACCGATCTGTACGACACCATGCAGACCCGGTTGCTGGCCTGGACGACGGGTGTGATCGCGGCCATTGCGTTGACCACACTGGCCCTGTGGCTGCTGTCGCGCTGGCAGCGCACTCGCTGGATGGTGGTGATCGATCAGGCCGAGACCGAACGGGATGCCCTGTTCGAACTGAGCCCCCAGCCGGTCGAGCTGACCGACATGCAGGGCCGCTCACTGCTCAGCAATGAGTCTTACCGACGGACCTTTGGCCCACGGGAGCCAGACGAGGTGGTCGGCTGGCATCGGCGTGGCCTGACGGGGCTGCAGCTGGCGGCATTCGAAGCGGCCATCACGGTGGGTGAGCGTTGGAACGGTGCGCTCAAGCTGCCGGCCCTGCATGGCGATGATGGCTGGTTTCGTGTGCAGGTGGTGCCGATTCCCGACCAGTCCGGCCAGCCGGCAAGGCTTTGGTGGTTCTACCAGGATATCGATCGCGAGCGCCGGGCCGCAGCCGTGGCCCAGGCGGGTCGGGAGCGGCTGGATGCCTTCCTCGCCGCGAGCCCGGCTGTGGTCTACACCTTCCTGGTGGACCGACCGGACCGATTGGAATATGTCAGCGCCAATATCCGCGACATTCTCGGCTACACCCCCGATACCCTGATCGACGGCCCCGACTGGTGGGAGCAGGCCCTCCATCCGGAAGACCGTGAGCGAGTGGCGGCAGAAAGGGACTTCACTCGCTGGCAAGATGACCACAAACGTAGCCGTTATCGTCTGTTGCGCCCCGATGACTCGAATGGCAGCACCCTCTGGGTGACCGATCACGCCCGGCTGCTGCGCGATGCATCCGGTCGGCCGGAGCGGGTGGTCGGTGCCCTGATCGACTCCCGCGAGGTGGTGGCGCTCGAGTCGCGGCTGGCCGAGAGCGAGGCCCTCTATCGAACGATCACTGAGGGCGTCGAGGAGTCCATTTTTCTGCTGCAGGTCGAGCCGGACGGCGGCTTTCGTTTCATTGCCAGCAATCCGGCTCACGAGCAAGGCACCGGGCTCTCGCGTCAGGCCATGGCTGGGGCGACCCCCGAGGAGCTGCTGTCCCCCGCGATGGCGAGCCAGGTGATGGCACAATATCGTCGCTGTCTTGAGGCCGGTGAGACCATCCGCTACGAGGAAACCCTTGATCTGCCGGCAGGGCGGCATGACTGGCGCACCACGCTCACGCCCCTGCGTGATGAGTCCGGCCGCATTACCCTGATGGTCGGGATCGCCACGCGCCGCAGCTCGGAGCAGTGAGCGGCGTCTTGCAAAGCACAAGGCGCTTGAGCATCATCCCGGCCCACCCTTGACCCGGCCCCCACCACTGAACGGAGTTCGTTTGACATGCCGACCGCTGAGCCCTCCTTGCCGCAGCATCCGGCCAGTCGCCCGGTGATCACGGCGCGCGGGCTGCTGAAATGTTTCGGCGAACTGCGGGCCGTCGATGAGGTGTCTTTCGATATCCCGGCCGGGCGCTGCTTCGGCTTTCTCGGGCCGAACGGCGCCGGCAAGACCACCACGCTCAAGATGCTGATGGGGTTGTCCGACTTCGATGCCGGCGAACTGTCCGTGCTCGGGCATGCCCTGCCGGCCGAGGCGCGGGTCATTCGCGCTCGGGTGGGGCTGGTGCCCCAGGCTGACAACCTCGACCCGGACTTCACCGTCCGCGAAAACCTGTTCATGTACGCGCGCTTCTTCGGCCTGTCCCGGGCGGCGGTGAGCGAGCGCGTCGACGCGCTGCTCGAGTTCGCCAATCTGACCCACAAGGCCGACGCTCGGGTCGACCAGCTCAGCGGCGGCATGCAGCGACGCCTGACCATTGCGCGCGCCCTGGTGAACGATCCCGAGATCGTGATCCTCGATGAGCCGACCTCGGGGCTTGATCCGCAGGTCCGGCATCTGATCTGGGGGCGCTTGTCCGAGCTGCGTGATCGCGGCGTGACCCTGGTGCTGACGACGCACTACATGGAAGAGGCCGAGCGGCTCTGTGACGAGCTGGTGGTGATGGATCACGGTCGCATTCTTGACCAGGGCACGCCGGCCGAGCTGATCGCACGACATGTCGAGTCGGATGTGATCGAGTTGCGTGGCACGGTCAGTGAGGAGGTCTTTGCGACGCTGTCATCGATGGCCCTGCGCGCCGAGCGGCACGGCACGGCAGTCTATGTCTACACCGGCGCACCGGCAGCCATCCTCGACTACCTTGGCCAGCCCGACGGTCTGACGGTGATTCACCGCCGCGCCGGCCTGGAGGACGTCTTTCTGCATCTTACCGGCCGGGAGCTACGCGAATGAAGCGTTCGATCTGGCAGCTGCCGCGGGCGCGGATGGTTGCGCTGGCAGTGGTTGCCCGCAACTTCCTGGTCTGGCGCAAGCTGATGGGGCCGGCGATCGTGCTCAACTTCGGCGAGCCGGTGATCTATCTGCTGGGGCTGGGCATCGGTCTGGGGACGCTGGTGGGCGACATCGGCGGGCTGCCGTATCTCGTGTTTCTCGCCTCGGGCATTGTCGCCTCGTCGGCGATGATCGCGGTGAGCTTCGAGGGCATGTACTCGGTGTACACAAGGATGGTGCCGCAGAAGACCTTCGACGCGATCCTTGCCACGCCGCTGGATATCGACGACATCATCCTCGGCGAGACGATCTGGGCCGCCTCCAAGGGGTTGTTGAGCGCCGCGGCGATCCTGATTGTCGCTGCAGTGCTGGGCGCCGTCCCGGGCGGCTGGATGGCACTGTGGGCCTTGCCGGTGGTGTTCCTGCTCGGCCTGGCCTTTGCCGGCCCGGCGATCATCATGACCACCCTTGCCGGCAACTATGACTTTTTCAACTACTACTTCGTGCTGGTGATCACGCCGATGTTCATGCTCTCCGGCGTGTTCTTCCCCATCGAGACCCTGCCCGACTGGATGCAGACCGCGGTGCAGGTGTTGCCGCTGACCCACGCCATCGAGGTGATCCGGCCGCTGATCATCGGCGAGCCGGTCGAGCGGCTGCTGACGCATCTCGCCGTACTGGCCGGCTTCGCGGTGGTGACCTACTACCTCGCGGTAGCGCTGGTGCGGCGCCGGATGTGGGATTGAGCCAAGCGTGAAGCTGCAAGCTTCTGGCTCTTGTCGTGGGAGAGTGGGCCCTGCCCGCGAAAGCCGCGCCAGCGGCTGTCCCAATAACCACCATTCCCTGTGGGTTGGACTTTAGTCCAACAGTCGGCCGCCAGGCCGACTTCAGCGCGGCTTGTCACCTCAATTCATCCACCCTGCCGGGCGGATTGTCGGGCTAAAAGCCCGACCCACAAGGGCTTCGTGGCACCGCATTATTGTGGGAGCGGGCCTCGCCCGCGAAAGCCGCGCCAGCGGCTGTCCAGTTTTCTATTGCCACTTAGATTCAACCGCGCAGCGCCCCCAAACCTCAACTCGCGCGTTCCGCGCGATTCGCTTGCAGGGCAAGCTCCCACAGGGGGCACCGCATCACTGTGGGAGCGGGCCCCGCCCGCGAAAGCCGCGCCAGCGGCTGTCCAGTTTTCTATTGCCACTTAGATTCAACCGCGCAGCGCCCCCAAACCTCAACTCGCGCGTTCCGCGCGATTCGCTTGCAAGGCAAGCTCCCACAGGGGGCACCGCATCACTGTGGGAGTGGGCCCTGCCCGCGAAAGCCGCGTCAGCGGCGGTCCAGTTTTCTATTGCCACTTAGATTCAACCGCGCAGCGCCCCCAAACCTCAACTCGCGCGTTCCGCGCGATTCGCTTGCAAGGCAAGCTCCCACAAAAGCCCGTGGCACCGCATTATTGTGGGAGCGGGCCTCGCCCGCGAAAGCCGCGCCAGCGGCTGTCCAGCCTTCCGTTGCCACGGCAATGGTTCATGCTAGATCAGGCCCAGGCTCGCGCCTGCCGGCGCGATTCGCTTGGCCCAGCAAGCTCCCACATCTCTTCCAGCTTCAAGCTTGTCAGCTTTGAGCTTGGTCAATTCCCCCACCGCCTCCCGGTATCCAGCCGGATCACGGCCTGGTTGATCAGCGGGCAGGCCATCAGGTAGTCGACTGTCTGTGCCACCGGGTCAGGGCCTGGTACGAAGGGCTGCAGCCGACGGTTCAGCCGTTTATGGCGGTAATCGGCCTCGTCCTCGGGGTGGAACATCAATAGCCCCGGGGCGATGGCGTTGACTCGCGTATGCGGGGCGTAGCGCAGCGCGAGCGAGCGGATCGAGCCTTCGACGGCGGCCTTTGAGGCGATGTAGTGGATATGCCGCGGATCACCTTCGTCGATATGCGCGTCGGTGAGGAACACCACCTGGCGGCTGGCCTGGCCGTCGTCACGTGCGCGCGCGGGCAGGGCGAGCTGCAATGCCTCGGTCAGTTCGATCGGGCTGGTGACATGCACGGTGTACATGGCGGTGGCCAGGGCGGAGTCGGCGGCGCAATCGTCGTCGTGGTGCCAGATCGAGGCGTTGTGTACGATCAGGTCGAGGCGATCGCTGCATGCGGCCACTGCCTCGGCAAAATCATTGATCCGTTCGCGCTCGAGCAGGTCGAGAGGCAGGGTAATCAGGCCGCGCTCGACCAGGGCCTTTAGGGCATCGGTCTCACGGCGGTAGCTGCCGATGACGCGATGGCCGGCCTCCAGCAGGTGGCCGGCCAGATGGGCGCCGACCCGACGCGTGACGCCGGTGATCAGGATCGTCTGCGGAGGCATGTGATCAGCCCCGCCGTCCGATCAGCTGCAGAAACTCATTGCGCGTGGCCGCGCTTGTGCGGAACTGACCGGTCATGCGCGAAGTAATCGTCTCCGACTCGACCTTCTCCACCCCGCGCATCGCCATGCACATATGCACGGCGCGCACTTGTACCGCCACCCCGGCGGCCCCGGTCGCGTCCTCCACCGCCTCGGCGATCTGCTGGGTCATGTTCTCCTGGATCTGCAGCCGACGAGCGTAGAGGTCGACGATCCGCGCCAGCTTGGAGAGCCCCAGCACCTTGCCCTGCGGCAGATAGCCGATATCGACGTGGCCGATGATCGGCAGCATGTGATGCTCGCAGAGGCTGAAGAACTCGATATTGCGTACCACCACCATTTCGTCATTGTCCGACTCGAACAGGGCGTTGCCGATGGCATTTTCCAGACGCTGCTCGAGCCCCTGATTGAGGTAGAGCAGTGCCTTGGCGACCCGCTTGGGTGTGTCGACCAGACCGGCTCGATCGGGATCCTCACCCAATGCGGCCAGGATGGTCTGCACTGCGGCAGCGATGGTGTTGATGCGCTGTTCGTCTGCGCCGACCGGTTCGGGAAAGTCATCCTCGTGCAAGGCTGCCATCGTCAGGGTATCTCCGAGTGTTTCGCTCAAATTGGAGGGAACTCTAGCAGGTTCGGGGCGGCCCTGTCCGAGCAGTGCAGAGCGGTATCGGATTCCTGCAGGGCTTCTTTGGTTGTCGAACGGGGACAGTTAATTGTGCTTGTCCATCAGATGTTGTCGAGAAACAAACAGGCAGGCGCCCGGCGAGCCGTTTGGCCGCCGGGCGCTTGTCTATTTGCTGGTACTGGTCGGGAGTGTGCCAGTGGGCATTGCTGCCACTGGCACGACCTGCTCAGCCCGCGTTCGGTCTGCGCCAGATAGCGATGCCGCCCAGCAGCAGGCTCAGCAGGGCCAGGGTCCAGGCCGATAGGGTCGGAATGGCGGCCGGTGCCGGTGCTCTTGTGCAGCCCTCGTTCCACGGCGTATTGCCTGTTGCCGTCTCCCAGGCAGTGTTGATGGCAGGATCGCCACTGAGTTCCAGGTAGTTGGGGCAGACTCGGGCATTAGTGAGCGATGTGGGCGGTACGGCTGCGGGCGCGCCGCTCAGCTGGTTTTCATCTACCCAAAATGTCGTGAGACTCGGTGAGGCAGATAGATCGGGGATGGGGCCGCTAAGTTTGTTATTGCTGGCGGTGAAGTGTGTGATCGATGCCGGCAGCGTCGGCAGCTGGCCGTCCAGATCGTTGCTGTGTACATGAAAACGCCGCAATGCTGTCAGTGCCGACAGCTCGGGGATGGAGCCGCTCAAGTCGTTGCCATGTACACGAAAATCCTCTAGCACTGTCAGTGTCGACAGCGCGGGGATGGGGCCGGTCAGGCCGTTGACGTAGCCGTGGAATTCTATGATCGATGGCGGCAGCACTGGCAGCTGGCCTTCCAGCTGGTTGCGGTGTACATGAAAACGCCGCAATGCTGTCAGTGTCGACAGCTCGGGGATGGGGCCACTCAGGTCGTTGTCATGTACCCGGAAGTCCTGCAGCGCTGTCAGTGCCGACAGGTCGGGCAGTGTTCCGGATAGGTTGTTGTAGCTTAGCTTGATCCCCGTCACATGGTCTTCAGTGGCATCACAGGTAATGCCGTACCAGTCGCACTCGGTACCCGCAGCGCCCGTCCAGCCGGAGTTGTCGTTCCAATTGGCACCATCGGTCTGGTTGTAAAGAGCATCCAGCACTGTGCGTTCGCTGGCTGGGATGGCAGCGCTGGCGGGCAGTGTCAGGCCGGCCAATGCCAGTGCGCCGAGCCCGGTCAGCGCGGCGCGCCACAGGCTTGAAAAGACGGATGGGATCAATGGGGATGATGAGCGGCGTGACATGAGTGACTCCTTTATTGAACTCCTTACTCTACTCTGTTTGGGATATCACAACAGCCAAGATTTTCCTGTCTGTTGTGTACCGGCATCATCCACTTTATCACCACTTCTCAGCCCGCGTTCTGCCTGGGCCAGATGGCGATGCCGCCCAGCAGCAGGCTCAGCAGGGCCAGGGTCCAGCCCGATAGGGTCGGAATGGCGGTGGCATCCGCCGGTGCCGGCGGCGCACTGGTGCAGCCCTCGTTCCACGGCTGATTGCCCGTTGCCGCTTCCCAGGCAGCGTTGATGGCGGGGTCGTCGCTGAGCTCTAGGTAATTAGGGCAGACTGTGGCGTAGTCGATCGATGCTGGAAGGACGGAGGCAGGCGCGCCGCTCAATTGATTGTTATGCACCCGAAACACCTTGAGGTTCGACGTAGTCAGGTCGGGGATGGGGCCGGTCAGATCGTTGTTGTAGGCGTAGAAATGCGTGATCGATGGCGACAACGCCGGCAGCGGGCCGCTTAGGTCGTTGCTGCTTACATTAATGGATATCAGCGAGACAAGCGTCGACAGATCGGGAATGGGACCACTCAGATCGTTGCGATGTACGATAAAGTATTCCAATGCGGTAAGCGTCGACAGGTCGAGGATTTGCCCGCTCAACTGGTTGTCCTGGGCCCAGAACTCCTGGATCGACGTTGGCAGCGCCGGCAGCGAGCCGTTCAGGTGGTTTTCAGCTACATCAAAGAATTCCAGTGCTGCGAGTGCCGATAGGTCGGGGATTTGTCCGTCCAGTTGGTTGGCTCGAGCCCTGAATTTTTTGATCGCCGACGGCAGCGCTGGTGGCGAGCCGTCTAGGCTATTACCAGTTACATCAAAATGCTCCAGCGCTGCAAGCGTCGACAGGTTGGGGATTTGTCCGCTTAGTTGGTTGGTCTGGGCCTGGAAGTCTTTGATCGATAGCGGCAGAGTCGGTAGTGAGTCGGTCAGGCCGTTTCTCCCTACATTAAAAACTTCCAGCGCTGTAAGGGCCGACAGGTCGGGCAGCGTTCCGGACAAGTTGTTGTTAGACAGATTGATTCCCGTGACATGATCTCCAGAGCCATTACAGGTGACGCGGTACCAGCTGCACTCCGTACCCGCAGTGCCCATCCAGCCAGTGCTGTTGGTCCAGCTGGCACCACCGGTATCGTTGTATATAGCTTCCAGCACTGCGCGTTCCGTGGCGGGGATGGCGGCGCTGGCGGGCAGCGCTAGGCCGGCCAATGCCAGAGCGGTGAGCCCGGTCAGCGCAGCGCGCCACCGGTGTGAAAAGGTGGATGGGATCAAGGGGGGTGATGAATGGTGTGACATGGGTGGTTCCTTTTTTGAATTCTTACTCTGTTTTGTATAGCACAGCAGCCAGGGGTTTTTCTGGTTGTTGTGATGCCGACATCATCCGATTTATCACCCGCCGCCTGCCGATACAGATCACCGCCCTGTAGATAAAGCGACAGGCAGATGGGGCAGACTTCGTCCTTTTCTACGGCACTCGAGCGGTTGGTTGGCGCGCTATTGCCCGGCGGCCACAGCGATGACGACAGGGTGCGGCTCAGTTGACTTGCGCCAGGGCGGATTCGAGCAGCTGCTCGAACGAGCGGGCAAATCCCTGGCTGTCGAACAGGGGTAGTTCATCGTGCTTGTCCGTCAGATGCTGTTTCAGGCTCGTCAGACGGTCTTGGTCGGTGCCGAGCGCGGTGGCGAGCTGTACGTACTGATCATTGTCGGTGCAGATGAGCTGGTCGAGCTCACAGGCCTTGAGCAGGCTGGCGGCCACTCGCGAAGGGAAGGTCTCCCCGGGGCGGGTAATGACCGGGACGTGACGAGAAAGTGCATCGCTGGTGGTGGTATGGCCGTTGTAGCTGAGCGTGTCGAGCATGAGGTCCATGTGCGGCAATCGGCCCAGGTGTTGGTCGTGCGGGACTCTGGGCGCAAAGATCAGTCTTGAGGGATCGATACCCTGGGCCTTGGCTGTCTGCTGCAGATTTTCCGTAGCCTCGGGGTTGTCTTCGAGCAGCCAGAGGACGCCGTCGGGCACGTCCTGGAGTATCCGCAGCCACAGCTCGAAGGTTTCCGGCGTGATCTTCAGGGAGTGATTGAAGCAGCCGAAAATCACCCCTTCCTCGGGTAGCCCATGATCTGTTCTTGACCCGGCAGGCGTATATGCCTGCTCCCTGGGGGTCGGGAAATACGAATGCGGCATCCGCAGCACTTGTTCGGCGAAATGGGCCTCTTCGCCCTCCGGGCACACCGTTCGGTCAAGGATAATGAAATCCGCCATCCCCTCACCCATGGTTTGCGCGTGGCCCAGCCAGTTGATCCGTGCCGGTGCCGGGCGCGCGGCCGTGATGCGCGGGCGCGCATTCGTGGTGTAGCCCATCAGGTCCACCAGCACATCGATGCCGGCATCACGGATGCTCGCCGCGGCCTGTTGGTCATTCATCTGATGAATGTGGTGGACCTGATCCATGCTGTCGAACAGGCGCTGCTGGAGAGGGTCGTCGATCATGGGCCCCCAATAGAACAGCTGCCATTCGAAGGCCTGGCGATCGAGCGTTTCCAGCAGCTCCACGACCAGCCGGGCCATCGGGTGTGCATGGAAATCGCAGGTGAGCAGTCCGACCCGGATTTTCTCGCTCTTCTCACTCTTGCTCGCCTTGGGACCCTTGGTCAGCTGGCGGGCCTGGCGGTTGGCGTTTTCCAGATGGTCTTGGGCGGTTGTTCTCGGCAGGTTGATGAATCCCCAGGAGCTGGCGAGCCAGGAGGTGTTTTGTCGGAACAGCGTCAGGTAATGCTGCAGTCGCTCGTCAAACACGGCCCAGTAGCAGGCCCGCTGGGCCGCGGACAGATAGCCGAACAATGCCCCGGGGTGATCGGGGTTGATCGCCAGTGCCTGGTCAAAATGATCGATCGCTGCCCCCAGCTGCCTCTCTTTCAGCTCAACGGCCCCGAGGGTGCAGAGCAGGTCGATGGTGGGCCGTTCGTCCAGCACATGCTCTAGATGCCCGCGGGCATCGGCGATCCGGTCCTGTTCGAGCAGGATTTCGGCCACCTGGACGCGGGTTCGGATGCTGCCTGGTCGGAGGTTGATGGCGGCCGCGAGACGGGGTAGCGCCTGATCGGCTTGTCCGACCTCGAACAGGACCCGTCCATGATTTAGGCGAGATTCGGGATGGTTGGGCAGTTCCTTTTCCAAGCGCTGGTAGATATCGAGGGCGTCATCGAGACGCCCGGCTCTCGCCAGGGTTATCCCGATGCTATCGATCGCTTCGGCACGAGTCGCCGGGTTTCTCGGGCCGGCCCGCCTGGCCGCTCGCTCCAGGGCCTGAAGCGCTTCGGCCGGCTCCCCGACAGCCAGAAGGGCGCGGCCCAATGCCACCTCGGGTTCGATGGCCTCCGGTGCGAGTCCAGCACCCTGTCTGGCGGCTTCGAGGGCCGCTGTAGCCTGCCCTTGCTCGCGTCGAGCGGCCGATAAGATCAGCCAGGCGCCGACGTCTTCCGCGTTGCTTTCCAGCAAAGCCTCGCAGACCGCAGCGGCATCGTCAGGCAGCTCGCCGGCCAACAGGACCGAGGCGAGCTGGCGGCGCAACGAGGCATTCTCGGGGTCAAGCTCGCTCAGGCGACGCAAGGGCGGGGCGGCCCGACGCGGATAGCCGGCTTCCAGCCAGGCCGAGTGCAGCGCGCCTAGGGTGTCGGCATGGTCGGGAACGTGCTGGTTCAAGCGCTCGAGAATATGCGCTGCCTGTGGTGCGCGGCTGGTGTTGAGGTAAGCCAGCCCCAGCAGATAGGTGGTTTCCGCATCGCCGCCGGATTCGCGCACGCGCGCCTCGCAGGTAGCGGCTGCGGCTTTCCAGTCACCGGCTTGGATCTGCTTTCGGGCCTTTTCGAGTAACGACATGACAGGTTGGTTCTCTCGTGATTTCTGTGGGGCAAGCAAGAAGTGAGCGATTGGTCATCCGACTTGAGATTGCTGCATGTATTCGGGGAATCCCGAGGCTTCCCAAGTGTTTTTCCAAGTTTTTTCGGCTTTGCTTTTCCGGCTTTGCCTAGGCTTTGGACGGGTCAATGGCCGCAGAGTCTACCGTCCCCGCGGTGGTGGTAGAAGCCAGAGGTGTTATGAAGACCGTGAAGCTCGGCCGTGATGGTAACCTGCCCAATTTGATTTTCGGCGAGGGCGGCATGGGACGAATGCTGGTGACCGGTGGGGCCAGGATGATCGGGTCGCGTCTATGCGAGCGGCTGGTGCAGGAGGGGCACGAGGTGTGCTGCCTGGACAATCTGTATACCGGCAACATGGCGAATATTTCCCAGCTGCTCGACCGGCCGGGGTTCAGGTTTCTTGAGCATGACGTGACCCAACCGCTTGATGTCGAGGTCGATGCCATCTACAACCTCGCCGCCCCCGCCTCGCCCATCCATTATCAGCGTGATCCGGTACGCACCACTCGTACCTGCGTCATGGGTGCGCTCAATATGCTTGATCTGGCGACACGGTTGGATGTGCCTGTCCTGCAGGCCAGCACCAGCGAGGTTTACGGAGACCCCGAAGTGCATCCGCAGCCGGAATCCTATGTAGGACGGGTCAATGCCATCGGCCCCCGTGGCTGTTATGACGAGGGCAAGCGCTGTGCGGAAACCCTGTTTTTCGATTACCACCGCCAATACGGTACAGCGATCAAGGTGGTGCGGATCTTCAATACCTATGGGCCAGGCATGCATCCGAACGATGGCCGGGTCGTGAGCAACTTCATCGGCCAGGCACTGAGCGGCCTGCCTTTGAGCATTTACGGCGACGGCAGTCAGACACGCAGTTTTTGTTTTGTGGACGATCTCGTGGATGGTCTGCTGGCCATGATGAACAGTGATCCGTCGTTCACAGGGCCGGTAAATCTTGGCAATCCCGAGGAGGTGACCATGCGGGAACTGGCGGCGACCGTCGCCCGCTTGGCCAAGGTGAGCTGTGATCTCAGTCACCAGACGCTGCCTCGGGACGATCCGGCCCGGCGTCGCCCTGATATTTCCCTGGCCACGCAACAGTTGGGCTGGACGCCTCGGGTGGGGCTAGAGGAGGGGCTGGCGCGAACCATCGCATCTTTCCGGGAGCGGTTGGCTGTCGATGGAGTCAGAGTCAAAGGGGACAGATCGCTGGCCTGATTTTTCGGGCCCTAGAGCGTGGCCTGCGTTCGATTGGTCTGTCCGGTCCCAGGCACTGTCTTTGGATATTCGTATGCGGTTGTGGGCGTGAGGCTTTTGCTTCGAATGTGCTTGGAGCCCTGTCACTTATGACCTATAGTCCTGTCACCCAAGGACAGGGCCGCAAGCGTTACGGGAACTTTATCCCCGTTTGCGGGACTAATTTTAGGTAAGCTGGAAAGTGTCTGGTCGTCTCAAGCCACGTGAGGCTTGAAAAGTGAACCGGAGACGCCATATCCAGCAGACAATCGGGGGTGACACGGCTTCGACGTGGGTCGCGAAACTCAAGGTGCATGCCGAGGTGTAGTTTCCTCGTAAAACTGACTGCAAAACCTATAGTTGCCAACGACGACAACTACGCACTCGCCGCTTAAAACCCGGTAGGGTGCCGTCTGACCGAAGCCGTGCTTGTGCGTTCGGGATCAGGCGTCGACTCTCACAAGCTCGCGATGAAGCGC
>JBAYRD010000017.1:0-30375 GCA_041676845.1 Halothiobacillaceae bacterium
GAGGCTCGCTGCCTCGAGCTTGAATTCGGCTGAAAAATGTCGTCGTCCCATCTTGATGCACCTCGTGGTCATGGCGGCAAATTAACACCTATCGGGGTGTCCAAGATCAGTGAACCACTTCAACTGGGCTTGTCGGGGCGGAGGGACCAGGCTCGCATCTGGCTCGAAAGAGTACAGACGGTGGGAGGACTCGTCCCGCCCCTCACCATAAAGCGCCGATAAGGAATCCATCGGCCCAAGACCGACGATAGTTGCAAGCCAGCGCTCGGTGAGGCCCGACAAGCCCTTCCAAGTTAGCTCGGAGGTCCGGTCATGGCAATACCCATTCAACACGCCCACGTCGGTGTCGACGTCGGTAAATTCTGGCTCGAGATCGCCACCGATGACGGTGGGCAGTTGTCCATCGAAAATACGGCCGAGGCGATTGGCCAATGGCTCGATACGCTCGGCAAGCCGGCCCGAATCGCCCTTGAAGCCACCAGTCACTACCACCTTGAGCTCGCTCTTGAGGCGCATCGACGCGGACACGAGATCTACCTGATCAATGGCTATCGGCTCAACCGCTATCGCGACAGCATTGGCACCCGCGCCAAGACCGATGCCGGGGATGCCCGCCTGTTGTTGCGCTACCTCACGCGCGAGCGGGAGGATCTTCGTCTCTGGAATCCGCCCGGAAAGGCGTACCAGCAGATCCAGACGCTGCTGCGGCGTCGGGCGACGTTGGTGCAGCTACGAGTCGCCCTCCAGCAGAGTCTGGCCGGTATTCCGGCTCTCAAGGCGAGCCTCAAGCGGCTCACCGCTGAGCTCAAGAAAACCGACCAGCTGATCCAGAATAAGATCCAGCGACGTCTGGTGGAGGCTGGCTGGGGGGGACGATGCCAAGCGCTGTCAGGCGATTGAAGGCATTGGCCCGATCACGGCGGCCAGTCTGGTGACGCTGTTCCATCGAGGGAGGTTTCGCAACAGCGATGCCTTCATCGCCTTTCTGGGGCTGGATGTCCGGGTCCGGGATTCAGGGCTCAAGTCCGGTAAACGCCGTCTAACGCGACAAGGCGATTCCGAGGCCAGGCGACTGCTGTATCTGGCCGCCATGCAGGCCAAGCGGCAGCCGGCCTGGGACGGCTTCTACCAACGGCACATCGACCGAGGGCTGGCGCCCACCCAGGCCTTCATTGCCCTTGGCCGAAAATTGGCCCGAGTGGCGTTCGCCTTGATGAAAAACCAGACCGATTATGTACCGAAAATCCCTTGTGGGGAGACATAGAATCTCCCACAATTCAACACTCAATATTCGCTGGGCGAGCAATCTATCAGTGCTGCGGCCAGCGTGGGATAGCGCGGCTGCCACTCTAGGGCTTTTTGGATCGCGCTGGCGTCGATGCGCCGCGATTCGCTCAGGAACTCTCGCGCCATGGGGCTGGCCTGGGCGAGTACTGTTGCCAGCGGGGCCTCGGGTGGCTGGGGCAGGCCGAAGTGGGCGGCGATTTGCCGATAGACAAGACTGACAGGGCTAGGCTGATTGTCCGAGACATTGAAGGTCCCGGTAATTGGACGCTGTGCCTCGATCCGCTCGATCAGGCGGTAGAGGATGTCGGCCAGGTCTTCGGCGTGAATGCGGTTCGACCAGGGGGCCTCGGTGCTGATAGGCACCGGCGCACCGTGGCGAATTTTCTCCAGCGGCAATCGATCGCAGCTGTAAATGCCGGTGACGCGCAACACAGTGAGTGGAATACCACTATCGGTGGCCATGGTGTGGAACTGGCGTTCGGCATCCAGCCGTCGTCGCCCGCGATCATGCGACGGAATTGCCTTCGCCGATTCGTCGATCCAGTCACCGTGCCGATCTCCGTATACACCGGTGGTGCTGAGATAGACAATGCCGGCCGGTGCCGGCGTGCCACCGCTCAGCCAGCGTTTTACCCGTTGGTCGGTCTGGCCCTCGCGTACCGGCGGGGCGAGGTACACCCAGATGGCGCCGGGCGCGTCGGCCTCAATGGGACGCGCTTGGTGGTCGAGATCCAGTGCCAGACCGTGCCAATGCCCCCGATGCTCCGCTGGCCGCTTGGGGGCGTGCCTGGCGATGGCGACGATGTCGCGATCGGCCAGCCGCTGCGCCAGTCGGCCGGCGATATCACCGTAGCCGGTCAACACGATTGGCCGATGGTTTGTTGCAGCAGGGGGGGAAGTCATGTCACGGCCTTTGATGGCTGGGTTGAGTGTTGGGCTGGTACTTGCCTCAAACTTTGACAAGCCTATGAAATTGTCGCTGTCTTTGCACGTTGTGGTCGACAGGTATGGGTAGTGGTGCGGCTCGGTTGGGTGGCGGCTTGAGCGAGGACAGCCGCTGACGGGGCTTTAGCGGGCGGGGCCCGCTTCCACATAAGCTTTGCGGGACTTGGCTCCCGCAGGGGGCGAACCCCCGTGTTTTGTGGGAGCTTGCCTTGCAAGCGAATCGCGCGGAAAGCGCGAGTTGAAGTTTGATGGCGCTGCGCGGTTGAATCCAGTGGCAATTCAAGACTGGACAGCCGCTGCCGCGGCTTTCGCGGGCGGGGCCCGCTCCCACAATAATGCGCGGGATTACTCGAAGCCCTGTGGGCCATGTCATAGTCTTGGGCCTTGCAAGCGAATCGCGCCGGCAGGCGCGAGCTGGGGCCCGGGAACTGCTGTCGCGGCTTTCGCTGTTCCCACGATTCGGTGGGCAAAGAAAAGCCCCGCGTCAATGATGATCGGGCGGGGCTGTGCCGAGGAGCAGGGCTTGCTGCCGAAGGTCAGTTGGCGCTGCTTTGCTCGATGGCCTGCAGCATGGCATCGGCCGGGCGATATCCAGGCATGACCGAGCCGTTGGGCAGGATGGTGTAGGGGGTGCCGCTCATGCCGAGGCGGTTCGCTAGCGTCATGTTCTCTTTCATCACATCGCTGGCGCAGGATTCGGAGTTGAGCGACTGGCCTTGCATGGCGCGTTCCAGCGCCTCTTTCGGCTTGTCGGCACACTGAACCTGCGAGGAGACCTCGAAGCCCTTGGAGCCAGGGCCCTGGCGCGGGGTGAGGATGTAGGTGACCTCAACCCCGGCCTCCTGCAGTTGTGGCAATTCTTTGTGCAGCTTTTCACAGAACGGGCAGGTCGGGTCGGTTAGGACCGTGATCGCATGCTTTTTCTTGCCGCTGGCGGGGTAGATCAGTTTGCGCTCGGCAGGCACTTCAGCCAGGGAGGCCAGGCGTTGGCCGTCTTGCTTTTCCTGGGTCAGATTGCGGCGGCTGCTGACGTCGATCAGGTCGCCGGCGATCAGGTACTTGCCGTCGGCGGTCACGTAGGCGATCTGGCCGTTGGATACCAGTTCGTAGATCCCCTCGGCTGGCGTGGGCTCGATCGAGTCGATCGGAATCCCGGGCATGTGCTGCTTCAGATTTGCCGTGATGTCGTCCTTGTCGGCGGCGACGACCAAGGGGGCCGTCAGGGCGAATGCCAAGGTCAGCGGCAGGGCGATCAGGCCGCGCCGGGTAAAGGCCCGGGTTAAGACCCGAGTAATGACAAGGGAATGAAGGGTTTGTCGCATCGTATCGTCAACCTGGATGTTGCATGTGGGTTTGTCGGTTTCGTCATTCGGCAGCAGGGTTGGAGTGCCGCAGGCGGCATTGGGTTCCATTATCGCATCAAGCGATCTGCTATTGGCCCTGTTATTGGCCCATGCATCAGCCGCGTGGGTGGTGCTCTGCATGCAAGGCCTTGAGGCGTGCGGTGGCCACGTGGGTGTAGATCTGCGTGGTGGACAGATCGGCATGGCCCAGCAGCATCTGCAATGCCCGCAGATCCGCGCCGTGATTGAGCAGGTGCGTGGCGAAGGCGTGGCGCAGCGTGTGGGGCGACGGCAGCCGAGCCAGACCTGCCCGGCGGGCATGGTGCTTGATACGGTACCAGAAGGCTTGTCGAGTCAGAGCGGTGGCATGCTCGGTGACGAATACGGCGGTGGCCTGCCGCTCGCCCAGCAGGAGGGGGCGGGCCTCGCTCAGATAGCGCTGCAGCCAATCGATCGCCTCGTCGCCGATCGGTACCAGGCGCTCGCGGCCGCCCTTGCCGACGATGCGCGCCAGGCCTTGGGCCAGATGGATCTGGTTGAGGGTCAATCCGACCAGTTCGGATACGCGCAGCCCGGTGGCGTACAGGGTCTCGAACATCGTCCGATCTCGCAGGCCCAGCGTTGTACCAGTGTCGGGTGCCAGCAGCAGCGCTTCCACGTCCGCCTCGCTCATGTCGAAAGGCAGGGCACGAGGCAGCCGGGGCGCCAGCAAATCGTTCGCTGGATTGGGCTGCACATGACCCTCGCGGCTCGCCCAGGCGTAGAAGCGCCGCAGGGCCGATCGCATGCGGCTGACCGACCGGGGCGCGGCCCCTTCACGGAGTCGCTCGCCCAGCAACCAGTCAAGGGATGCGCGATCTGCGTTGGCCAGGACAGCACTCTCGTCGATCGACTCCCCATCGGACAGGCGCCGGGCGGCCAGTTCCAGATCACGCCGGTAGGCCGAGCGACTGTTCGGCGCCAGGTTTTCCTCCAGCCACAAGGCCTCGACAAAGGCCGTGATCAGTTGGTCGTCCTGCATCTTGCACCCTCGTGAACCGCCCGTCGGGCAGGCCGTTCATTATGTCTTGGCCTTGTCGGCCCGTCATCTGCCTGAACATTTGCCCGAAGCCCCGCACGGGAAGGGCGTGGTGAACGCTTGCTGCGACGGCGGGTCAGCGGCAATTTCCCAAGGTTTCAGACCTGTTCTCCACATAATTATCCACAGGGGCTCATCGGGCTGTGCTGTCGATAACATAGTTGTTGGGCGCCCGCGAGTAATGGTAAGTAACGGACGGGTAAGAAAGGCTGAAACGCCTGCAAATAGTGGTATAACAATGGGTTATGGCATTCCATGGTTGGGCTGCCGGGGGAATGGTCAAAAAATGATCAATCCGTGTAAACGTTTGCTGCCGCGTCGTTAGGAGCTGTTGTCAGCGACTTCTCCACGTACTTGTCCACAAAATCTGTGTATAACTGAAATCTGTTTGGTCGCAATCCTTTACCGACCAAATACTTGGCGCGCATTCCTGCCATTTGTTGCAGGTTTCCGACCCAACCGGATCCCTTCCTGACACTCTTGCTGGTCCCTGGCGCGGGTGAGGCGGCAGCCGTGATCGACGCAGCCCAGTGTGGCTGGGGGCTTTGTTGATTCGCCATCGCAACGCTGTCCCGGCTACGGGGCGGCGTCAGCCCCGAATAGTTCGCTGACGGCAGGTAACATCACAGGCAACTGCACCAACCGTCATCTGCCGGCCAAGACCGACAAGAGCGTGATCAGCGTCGTGACACTCTGGTCTGGGGAAGTCTTGCTTGGGGCGTGGCAGGCGCCTTGGGACTGGCGGGCAGGTATCGCTCAAGGGCGGCGCAGACCGGCAATCAGCAGTCCAATGGCGGCGACGAACTCGGCCCAACCCAGCCAGGAGATCGCCTTTATCCCACCGTGCTCGATTGCTGCGGTCTGGGTGGCGAGGAAGATTACCAGCAGCAATGCGCCGACCAGGGTCAGCTGCCCCTGTTTGCGGTCACGGCGCGCCTCGTCGCGCAGGCTGCGCAGTTCGGTTTGCTGCTGCTCGAGTAGTGCGGTCTGTCGCTGCACCTGGCCCAATGCCTGGAGCGAGAGCCGCGGCAGTTCGGGCAGGTGCTGGTCGAGGTAGGGCAGCTCGCTCTTGAGGCGTTCGAGGAAGGCCCGCGGGCCGACGCGCTCACGCATCCAGCGCTCGATGAATGGCTTGGCCGTCTGCCAGAGATCGAGGTCCGGGTAGAGCTCGCGGCCGAGCCCTTCGATTGCGAGCAGGGTCTTCTGCAGCAGCACCAGTTGCGGTTGGACTTCCATGTCGAACTGTCGGGCCACCTGGAATAGTCGTAGCAGGAAGTGGCCAAAGGAAATCTCGCGCAGGGGCTTCTGGAAGATCGGCTCACAAACCGTGCGGATGGCCGTCTCGAATTCTCCCACTCGCGTATCACGTGGCACCCAGCCGGACTCGACGTGCAGCTCGGCCACCCGGCGGTAGTCGCGGTTGAAAAAGGCATGAAAGTTTTCCGCCAGATAACGTTGGTCCTCGGGCATCAGCGAACCGACGATGCCGAAGTCCACCGCCATGTAACGTGGTCGCTCCGGGTTGGTCGCATCGACGAAGATGTTGCCCGGGTGCATGTCGGCGTGGAAGAAATTGTGCTGAAACACCTGGGTGAAGAACACTTCCACACCACGCTCGGCCAGGCGCTGCATGTTGACGTTCGCCGCGCGTAGCAGGTCGGTGCGAGCGATGGGAATACCGTATATGCGTTCCTGGACAAGCACATCGGTGCGACACCAATCCCAGTAGATCGTCGGGATGTAGAGCATTGACGAGCCTTCGAACTGGCGCTTGAGCTCGGCGGCGTTGGCCGCCTCGCGCAGCATGTCGAGTTCATTCATCAGGGTTCGATCGAACTCGGCAACCACTGCCACCGGGCGCAGGCGCGGGCCTTCCGACCAGTAGCGCTCCGCCAGTCGCGCCACGGCGTAGAGGATCTCCAGATCACTGCGGATGCGCCGGTGGATGCCCGGACGGGTGATCTTGACGATCACCTCCTGGCCGTCGTCGAGGGTGGCGGCGTGCACCTGGGCGATGGAGGCCGAGGCCAGCGGTTCGGTCTCAAAACAAGCGAAGTGCTCGGTGACCGAGGCACCCAGCGCGGCCTCGATGCGTTGGCGGGCGAGTTCGGCCGGGAACGGGCGCACCCGGTCTTGCAGCGCGGACAGCGCCTCGGCGAGATCCGGTGGCAGCAGATCGCGCCGCGTGGAGAGCATCTGCCCGAACTTGACGAAGATCGGCCCGAGATCCTCTAGCGCGGCCACCAGCCGCTCGCCCCGACTGCGGTGACGGTTGTCGGAAAACCAGTACCAGGGCGAGGCGAACTTGAGATAGCGGATCGGTCGGAAGATCGTCAGTGCCAGCACGATTTCGTCGAGGCCGTGGCGGTACAGCACGAACTGGATCACCACCAGCCGCCAGAGCAGTCGAGGGCGCATCAGACCTCCGACGTCCGTGGCCGCTGGGTCATACGGGCTTCGAGATCGGTCAGCCGCTGCTCCAGCCGCTCCACCGCTGCACGGGTTTCGTCCACCGTATCGAGAAAGTCCGGCAGGTCGAAGGCGTCGGCCACCAGTCGTGCCTCATGCACCAGGTAATCATGCTGTTCAATGCGGCGGGTTTCGTGCCACTCAGCCGCGTTGTCGCGGACCTGGCGGGCGGCCTGCTCAATCACTCCGGCGGCCGAAACGCCGATGTATTCGGCCAGCCAGTCCGCCCAGTCGACATCCAGCCCCCGCAGGGTGCGCAGGAATCGGGTCGCCGCGGCTTCGTCACCCTCGATCACCAGATCGCCAGCGAACAGGGCATCCATGTCGTGCCCCCGGTCATGCTGCCGTTGCAAGATGGCCAGCAGGCCTGGGCCGCTGCTGTGGATGACTGCGTCGGCCGGCAGGTCGTTGGCCGCCCGCCACATCAGTCCATCCGTGGTCGGGGTGACGGTCAGCCGCAGGGGCGGATGTTCGAGTTGCAGATCGAATATCAGGCCGGCCTGGCTGGCGAGGCGCTCCCGAGCGGTCGGGTCGCGTCGGATCAGGCGGTTGAGGGCAGACTCGGCGGTAATGCGCAGGGCGGAAAGCAGCATGGAACGTGACGATCACATGGGTGGTGGGTTCAGAGCCAGTCGGTCAGAGCGATGCCTACCCCGATACGGCTGATTGAACGATTGTAGTCGATCAGGCTCTCGCCATAGCCATTGAAGTATTGCAGGTAGCCCTTGACTCGTCTGGACAGCGGGAAGCTGTAGTCGAGCTGGATCGCGCCACGGTTATCGCTGAACTGGAGATTGTTCCGCAGGGTCGCGGAAAAAACCTGCCGGTTCCATTTGTAGGCCAGCACCAGGTCGCCGTGGCCCATGTAGTCGGTGATATCCGGGTTGTCATCCTTGTCACTCTCCGGCAGGCGATACCAACCTCGCAGTTGCCCGGCGAGGTTGCCGCGACCGAAGCCGATACCGCCCACCAGACGGTTCCAGCTACGTGAACGCTCCCCGCCCTGACCGTTCGAGGAATGAAGTACCGACAGGCGCATCCGCTTGATGGTCAGTCCAGCCAGATGGTAGCTGGTATCAATATTCAGGCCCACTTCCGGTTTGTAATTGGTTTCGCGAAACGGCGAGGAGGCATCCTGATCTTCGCCGAGGACCGTGGTGTTGTAGGTCTGCCAGAGGGAAAGTTGCGTATAGCCGAAATAGAAGGCGGTATTGGGCCCCAGCGGCCTGTCGAACCAGTCGAACTGGAAGGAAAGCTGGAATTTGGTCTCGGCGTGCTGCGGTTTGAAGTCGTATACCGGTTGCGACAGATCGGTGGGGGTATAAGTGGCCGGCATGATGTAGTTGGGCCGGTAGCCGCGTATGGCGAACGGGTTGTGCTCGCTGACCTGTTCTGAATGTATGCGTCGCTGCAGTGCGATTGGCTCAGAGGTCTCGAACCACGACTCGGCGGTGCTCTCGGGATCTGCGACGGCCTCGGCAGCACCATCTCTCTCCGTGCGTGCTGGTGCGTCGGCCATCGCGGTCTCGTCACGCGAGGCGATCTGGTCGAAACAGGCCAGTCGCTGCTCGTCCGATTCGATCACCGTGCATTGAGCCCAGTCGGGCATGCTCGATTGCGCCTGTGCAGGCAGGGCCGGCAACAGCACGGCAAGTGTGGCAGCCAGTCGAACAATGATAGGTGCAAAACGAGTGCAAGGCATAGCGGCGAGTCGTTTAATTGGGTAGCGGCCAGCGGGTCGTGCATGGCCGCAATCGGATTGAGCGTCCAGCTGGTGGCCCGAATGGTTCTGCGTGATTCTGAATGACACCCGTCCGCCTCAAAAGACCCCGGGGTGGCAGGGTGGTTCCGTTGACGCCCGTCCCCACCAGGAGGCTGGCCACGACGAGGACCAAGACTAACACCTGCCACATCGGAAACTGGCACACTTCTAGTGCGCCGGCCCGCAAAGCAGCAGTCATTCTGGCTTCGTGTCGGGGCGGGCTGCTCCGACCACGAACGTTGTCCTGCGAGCGGCCACACGTGCTTGCCCCAACCATGCCCGGCGCGATTGACAACTCGGGGGCAAAAGGACAAGAATGCGCTCTGCCGTGCCGGAGTAGCTCAGTTGGTAGAGCAGCGCATTCGTAATGCGAAGGTCGGGGGTTCAACTCCTCTCTCCGGCACCACAATTCGTTATATTTCATTTTTTTATGAGATCGGCGGCAATCAGCGCAAACCACGGCTGCTGCCGCCAGCACATTCTGCGCCACCTGCTCGTCGGACGCGCGGGAAAGCGCGCCCAACACAAGGTCATGCTCATTTCATCGGTTTGGCCCCGTCCTCGGGCCGAGCCGCAGTGAGGCTCTCCCCATGTCGGGCTGGTGCCTCTTGTATCAAGCAGGGCGGCTTCGCAGCCAGAGTCCGTTATAGATAGATCTGCCGCCGGCTCTGCTCTGGTGATGACTGTCGGCGTTAACGGTTCAGCCAGAATAAAAATCCCAAACCTTTCGTTGTCAGCTCTGTCATTGTGCGGCTTCCTTTCCGGGAGCCGTCTTTCTTTGTGCAATAGCCATCAGTTTATTCGATGGGCATAGCAGAATATTTTTATTGATAGAAAACCCGCCGTGGCATAGCTTTCTGTAAACAGCATGGGTGGCTGGAAAATCAGATTTTAAATCGATCGGCCGGAGTAAGTTGTTGCGATGGATGGTCTTTTCGACAAGCCTGTAGTTTATTGTAATTGCAGGATAAAATCTCGTCACAGGCTGGGCGGGTTGTCTGTTTGACTGCCAGTGGGCGACGATCAGGAGCCGCTTTGTTAAGCCTGTCCTTATTAAGAGAATGATTACGTATGGCAATGGTTATGTATGACTGGGCCTGGCCGGCTTGATTTATGGATGTGGGTGGTCGTTCAATAAACGGTCCGTTCCGTTATGGTTAAGCTGAGTTTGTGTAAGAGTAAAAACTTCGGCCCCGATGTTGAATAGACAAAACTGCTCATCTGAGGATGAGTTTGGAAATGTTCAAGGGTGGAGGGAGGTGGTTTTGTTTTTGGCCAGAATTGGAAATTTTTCTCAGAAAATGATCCCAGAAAATAATCTCAGGAAATAACGTCATGAAAAAACTTGTTGTCAGCCTGCCGTTGGCAATGATTATCACAACAAGCGGTCCGACCGCCTGGGCTGAAGAGATGTCTCCTTATGGTACAGCCAGTGTTGAAATGCGCGAGTACCCGACTATCGACGCTGTATTCGATGCCAACTATGAGGACCCCAACAAGCTCGACATCCTGTATTCATTCGTCAAGAACACCTCCGTGCCACTGAAAGGGCATATGGTAGTTGTGACGCATGGCCCCGAGCTTCGAGCTTTCGCCAAGGAGAACTACCTCAAGTATCAGGGGGTCGTCGACAAGATGGCCGAACTGTCTGAGGCGGGCGTGGAGTTTCGCATGTGCAACAACGCCTTGAGGGCGGCAGGCTATGAGCCCGAAGACATGCATGGATTTGTGACGGTGGTGCCAGCGGGTTTTCCCGAGATCGTCTATCTGCAACACCAGGGCTATGAGTACATCAACCCGATCCCCTACTCGGTTCGTGACGTGCGCTACCTGGATCAGCCGCAACTAAAGCCGGACTAAATACAACCAGGCGACTGGCGTGCAGATTCCCTACTAGCGTCATTCGCCTGCGCCGATCTGATCGGGGCCGTGACAAGCTTGTCGCCCACTGACGGCCCCTTCCGGCGGCAACCAATTTGGAGCATGGCTTTTCCATGGAGGAGCCCGACCAGCTCCCCCGCGCTCATGCCCACCATCGATTCGTATAGAGTTTCTCCCAGGTTTTCCCTGCTTGTGCACCGGCCCTCTTGATATCCTGTCATCTGTCCGGCCCGATTTGGCCCGCCAGAGAAAATCCTCATGAAGAAAGTCCTTGTTTCCCTGTTGGCCGTGCTCGGTCTCGGTATCGTCGGCATGGCCCATGCCGACGAGCCGTCCTGCCAGCCGGTTTATCTGCCTGGGGCCACCCAGGTGGTGGACAACGTCTATGCCATCGTCGGGCCGACCACGGAGCGCACGGTCGAGAACAATGCCCTGAACAACAACCTCGGCTTCGTGGTGACTGACACCGGAGTGGTGTTGATTGATTCCGGCGCCTCGCGCCTGGGCGCCGAGCAGATTGAAGCGGCCGTTGCTGCGGTAACCGAGAAGCCGATCACGCATGTGATCAATACCGGCAGCCAGGACCATCGCTGGCTGGGCAATGGCTACTTCGCCGCTCAGGGGGCGCAGATCATTGCCCTGAAGCGCACGGTCGAGACGCAGAAACGCTTCGCCGAGCAGCACGCCGCTCGCCTGGAGGGGGTACTGGGCGAGCGGTTCGCCGGCACCCAACCCGTTTATGCGACCAGCCCGGCGGCGGGCGAGCGTCTGAACCTTGAGGTGGGCGGCACGGATTTCGAGATCATCTGGTTCGGCGATGCCCACTTCCCCGGCGATGTCGTGGTCTGGCTGCCCGAACAGAAGGCGATCTTCACCGGCGACCTGGTTTACGTCGATCGCATGCTGGGAATCCATCCCTGGTCGGATGTCACCTCCTGGCGCGCGGCGTTTCATGCCATGGAGGCACTGGAACCGGTCTACCTGACCCCCGGTCATGGTCAGGTCACGGGTCTGGCCCAGGCCCGTGCCGAGACGGGTGACTACCTCGACTTTCTGGTTACCGAGATCCGTGCTGCCGTCGAGGATTTCGAGGGGTTGCAGGCCACCATGGATCGTCTCTCCGAGGCGCCTCGCTTCAGCCACCTGCAGCACTTCGACGACTGGCATCGGACCAATATCAGCCGCGTATTCACCCAGTTCGAAGCTGAGTTGATGCAGTAAGATTTTTCGCATTTCCGCGTGCAGATCAGCATGGCAGGGGCGAGGGCTTGTCGGGCGGATTCGATTGGGGTGCGGCAACCCGATCCGCGGCAAGCCGACCCAGGCTGGAAGTAGCTGAGCGTTCTGTCTGAGACGAATTGGTTCGCCCTGTGCTGGGGAGATCATGCGTATCGATGGCTACGCGAAATCCAATCACCATGACATCGGCTGGGCACTCCTCCCATCCGTCAGCTCGAGCGTGCCTCTTCCCGATCATTCTCCCGCCGCGTCCCGCCCAGGTCATCCAGGATCACGTAGAGGGCAGGGAGCACCAGCAATACCAGCACGGTCGAGACCAGCAGGCCGAAGACGACCGCGATCGCCAACGGGATGATTGCGGTGGCCTGGGTCGAGGTTTCGGCCAATAGCGGCAGCAGGCCGGCAATCGTGGTCGAGGAGGCGATCAGGATGGATCGCGTGCGGGCACGACTGGCCTTGCCGGCCGCCGCGATGACGTCAAGCCCTTCCTGATAGCGGTACTGATTGATGAACTGCACCAGCAGAATCGCGTTGTTCACCACGATGCCGGCCAGCGAGGCGGCACCGACGAGCGACGGCATCGAGAGGTCGTATCCCATGATGACGTGTCCCCAGACTGCACCCAGGAAAGCCAGCGGGATGGAGATCATCACGATCAATGGCTCGACGTAGCTACGGAACTGGTAGGAAAGGATCAGGAACACGCCGATCAGCCCGATAAGCAGGCCGCGGGCGATGGACTGACCGGTTTCCGCCGATCGGGCCACCTGGCCTTCATAGCCGATCTCGATCGAAGGAAATTGCCGCTCCAGTTCCGGGGCGAACGTCTGTTGGATATCTGAGACAACCGCCTGCGCGTTGTTCCGACTCACGTCGACGTCAGCAGAGATCGTCACGGTGCGTCGCCCGTCGATCCGGGTAATCCGCGCCCAGTCACGTGCCTCGACTACCTGTACCAGTTCCTTCAGTGGCACGGCCTTGCCCTGTGGCGAGAGGATGACCGCCTCTTCCAGCAGGTTGCTTTGGCTTCGCTCCTCGTCGGTCTGTCGGACCACCAGATCGACCGGCTGATCGCCGATCTGCAGGGTGGTCAGCCGATCACCAAGCACCCCGCTGCGAAGCTGGCTGGCGATGTCCTCGGCCGTGAAGCCCAGGGCGTAGGCCCCCGGGGCCAGGTGCAGCTGTCGCTGCGGTTTCCCCGGGCGCAGATCGTCGATGATGTTGTGGACGCCATCGTAGCGCTCCAGGGCGGCCTGCAGCTCGATTGATGCTGTCTTGAGCAGGTCGAGGTCCGGATCCATCAGGCGGATCTCGATCGGCACGCCGGCCGGGCCGAAGCCGGGCTCCTGGATGTTCAGGCGCACGAGCCCGTCGATGGTCGGCAATGCCTGCTGCCAGTCACGGGTCAGTTCGTTGAGGGTGGTGCTGCGCTTTTCCGCCGTCAGCAGATCGACCGATATGGTTGCGACATGCGGTCCGGTCTCGTGCGCGCTGGCGTTCTGTCCATAGCGGACCTGGATCGCCTCGATCAATGCCTGCCCGCCCGGTTGCTCGGCTGATCGGTCCGTCGCCACCTGGCGCAGGGCATCCAGCACCTGTCCGGCGACCGCCTCGGTCCGAGTCAAGGGCGTGCCCTGGGGCATCAGGATGCGTGCTTCGAGCACATCGCCGTCGATATCGGGCATGGCTTCCATCTTGACATTGCCCCCGGCGATGAAGCCCACCGAACCCAGCAGGATGATCAGCAGGACGGCAGCAGTGATGTAGCGTCGGCGGATGGCCAGGTCGGCCACATGACCCACCCCCTCGCGGAATCGCTCGAACCCCCGATGGAAGCGGCCATGCCAGCCGGTCCCGCTGGCCGGATCCACCGTGAGGTCGTGCCGCTCGGCACTGCGGCTGAGGTGATGGGGCAGGACCCAGATGGCCTGGACCAGGCTGGCTGCCAGTGCAGCGATCAGCACCACGGGCAATACCTCGAGCACGGCCCCGAGCTCCCCGGCAAGGAAGGACAGCGGAGCGAACACTGCCACGGTGGTCAGAAAGGACGACATCACGCCGGGCAGGATTTCCCGAGCGCCGCGAGCCGCCGCATCCAGAGTAGAACCCGGTTGCTTGAGGTGCTCGACGATATGGTCGGTCAGCACCACGGAGTCATCCATGACCAGGCCCACCGCCATCAGCAGGGCCACCAGCGTGATCATGTTCAGTGACAGACCCGATATGGCCATGGCAAAGAAGGCGCCGGCAATGGCCACCGGCAGGCCCATGGCAGCCCAGATGGCAAGGCGCGGACGGAAGAACAGGCTCATCACCAGGACGACCAGCAGCAGTCCGGAGATGCCGTTCTTGACCAGCATCTGCAACCGGTCCTCGACAATCGAGGTCATGTCCTGGGTGATGGCCAGGGCGACCGACTCACCACGGTGTGCCTGCTCGTCTTCCATGAATGCGCGCAGCTGATTCATCACATCGAGGGCGTCATCGGCGCGGCTCTTGAATACCTCCAGCACCACGGCACGCTGGCCGTCGTAATCGATGCGCTCTTCCGGGCGTTCGTATTCTTCGCTGATCCGGGCGATTGCACCCAGCGTGATTTCGGCCCCGCTATCCGAGCGCAGCACCGGCAGGCTCGCCAACTCCTCGACCCGGCGCCGCTGATCGACGAAACGCAGCTGGATCTCCTGGTCATCGCCCTCGATGGTGCCGATGGGTAGGTCGACGTTCTGTTGTCGGATGACGTTGGCGATATCGCGCACGGAAAGGCCGTACTGGCGCAGCTCGTCACGCGAAAGACGGATTTCCCAGCGCCGATCGGACAGGCCGGCCAGCCGGACATCGCTGACTCCCTCGATGCGACGCAAGCGGTTTTCCAACGAGCGGGCATAGGTTTCCAGCTGTGGCTCGGTGGTGTTGGCGCGAACGGCCAGAGCGGCAACCAGATCGTCGCGGTGCAGTTCGCGAATGATCGGCGGGCGGGCCTGTTCGGGGAAGTCGATGATGGCGTCGACTTCGGTGCGGATGTCGTCGAGAAAACGGCTGCTATTGCCGCCGGCCTTCATGGTGGCCACGGCATCGGCGAGGTTGTCCTGGGCGTGACAGACGAATTCCTTGAGGCTCTCCACGCCGGCGAGCGCATCGTCGAGTCGCAGGCAGATATTGTCCTCGACATCCGCGGCCGTGGCACCGCGATACTCCACGCTGATGCTGGCCTCGACCGGTTGGTAGTCGGGGAAGGTCTCGCGCTTGAGTTCCGGTGCGCTGAACACGCCGACGGCAAGCATGAGGATCATCAGCAGGTTGGCCGCCGTCGGGTGGCCGACGAACCAGCGGATCATGCCTTGCTCCCCGAGGCCCGATCGATGAGTCGCTGTTCCGCATCCGGATCATGACGGGCGTTCAGTGGCATGCCGTCGATCGCCGGGATGGGGTCGTCGATGATGACCCGCTCGCCGGGCTGCAGCCCTGAGTGGACGATGACCCAGCCGTCCTGGGGGGAGGAAATGGTTACCGATCGGCGTTGCAGCCGGTTCTGTTCGTCGACGAGATAGAGCTCGCCTTCGTGGATGGCGTGCGAGGGGACCACCAGCCGCGGCTTGCTGCTGCGTATGGACAGCACGCCTTCGACAAAAGTTTCCGGAACGAGTGCCGTTCGCTGCGGGGGACTGGCGCTCCGGTAGGGCTCGTCGATTGCCAGGACGACCGGCAGGGTCCGGGTCGCCGGATCCAGTCCGGCGGAGACCCGCACGATCCGGGCCGGCCAGGTGTCCTGATCGTCCCGGCCCACCCGAGCCCGGGCGGTGATGCCCGACAACGCAGCCATGTTGGGCACGAGTCCGTCCATCGAAAGGCCGTCGATGCCCAGCGCGGCCACCAGCTCGCGCATGGCGGCCAACGGGATCTGCAGGGGGACCTCGGTGGTGTCGATGCCGTCAGCACGGAACAGCAGATCTCCACGGCTGACCTGTTGATGGATTTCGACATTCACGGTACCGATTCGCAGGTCATATGGGGCGACGATGCGGGTGTCATCGAGATCCTCTGTCGCGAGCCGCCGCCGGGCCTCCGCCTCTTCCTGGCGGGCCTCCAGTTTTTCGATCCGGACCGGGATCTGGTTGAGCTGGTTCAACAGGCTCTGCGTGGCCTGGCGTTGCTGCAGGGTCGTTCGTTTCTGCGCATCGAGCTGGTTGGCCGACAGCATGCCCCGATCAGCGAGTGATTGGGCGCGGCGCAATTCCTGTTCGGACAAGACCAATCGATCCTGTTCCAGTCGGTAGAGTGCCTCGGTGTTTTCCCGTTCCTGCTCCAGTTCCCGGCGCTCGGCCGCAAGACCGCGGAGATCGGCAGTCGCCTGGTCGAGATTGAGTTGATAGCGACTCGGGTCGATCACCAGCAGCTCGGTGCCGGCCTCCACGAACTCGCCGTTCTCGAGTGCGGCATGTCGCTGCACGATTTTCCCGGATACGTTCGCCACCGCCTTCCAGGGCCGGGCGGATTCGGCCGTCCCGAATCCTCGCGCCACCAGTACCGGGTGAATCGGTTGCACCTCGATGAAGCGAACGGCCGTGTTCAAGGCCGGTTCGTCCGTCAGCGGCGGTGGTTCCCGGTTCACGATGAAAAGGACGAGTATCGCGACGCCAATAGCCAGGCCGGCGAGGATCGTGAGGATCCGTGAGCGCTTGTGGTGGAACACTGACGACATGGGCTGTTCCCTACGGTTATTTCCGGGGTTGTTCCGGGCTGTTTCCGGACTGGCGGGCCACCGAGCGGACCGCAGAAGAAAGTGAGCGCTATCTTCCCTCGGAATAGTGGGTGCTTGTCAAGCATTGACAGACCGTCACCCATGGTCAAAGATAGTGGTCAATCACTTTTCCGGAGCCTGACTTGAAGACGCCGTCCGACCGCGACGAACCCCGTCCTCGCCATTACCTGCCTGCCGAAGAGCGGCGCGACGAGACCGCCCGTGCGGTGGTGGACCTTGCCGCCGAGCAGAATCCCAACGGCATCAGCACCAAGGCGATCGCCGAGAAGATGGGGGTGACCCAGGGGGCGCTGTTCCGCCATTTCCCGAACAAGGAAGCGATCTTCGCGGGGGTCGTCCAGTGGGTCGCCCGCCGGCTGATGAAGCGGATCGACGCGGCGATTCGGCCAATCGACTCGCCGCTGGCCAAGCTCGAAACCATGTTTCATGCCCATGTCGGGTTCGTCACCGAGCACCCGGGTGTTCCGCGCATGATGTTCGGTGAGCTGCAGCACGCCGGCGATCGCCTGCCCAAGCGGCTGGTGCGCGAACTGATCGGCCGTTATACCGACAAGGTGGCCGATTTGCTGCAGGCCGCCCAGCGGGCCGAGGAGGTGGATCAGGACATTGATGTCGATGCCGCCGCGAGCCTGTTCATCGGCACCATCCAGGGCCTGGTGATGCAGTCGCTGATCGTCGGGGACGCCGAACTGGTGCGCGCCCGGGCACCCGGCGCATTCGAGATCTATCGCCGGGGCATCGAGCGCCGGCTAGCACGATGACTACCAACCACGAGAGGAGAACGCTCATGCGTCAGGGAACAGGAACACGAGGTCAGACCACGGCACTGGCCATAGTGATGGTCATGGGGCTGGGCAGCGGCCTGGTCCATAGCCCGGCCCATGCCGAGGAAAATGCGACACCGCAGCGGTTTCTGGAAATCATGAACGCGCTTGGCGAGGACATGGTCGAGATCACCAGAGGGATCACGAGCGAGGACTGGATGCAGGTGGCCGAGCACGCCGAGGCGATCGCCAATCACCCCCGCCCGCCGATGTCCGAGCGGGCGCGCATCCTGGCCTTTGCCGGTAGCGACATGGCGACGTTCAGGCAGTTCGACCAGGAGACCCACCAGGCGGCGGAGGCACTGGCCGACGAGGCGGCTGGCGGTGATGGTGAAGCGATCATTGCCGGGTTCAGCCGACTGCAGAACGGCTGCCTGAGCTGCCATGCCCAGTTCCGTTCCGCCTATCGCGACCACTTCCAGGCCAAATAAGTGAGTAGCGAATCGAAGTGAATAATAGACCGGCCATTCCGGGCGGGTGGTGCGGGAAGCACTCCAGCCCGCGGCCATCATGATGGCGGTTGCAACATCGGCGCCTCGTTACGACGAGGCGTCGGCCGTTGTCGCTGCTGTAGCTGTCGCTGTGGGTGCTGAAGAGGCCGGCTGGAATCGTTCCAGCAGCTTGGCGTTGACGGCTACCACGATGGTGGAGACCGACATGACCGCTGCACCCACGGCCGGTGGCATCAGGAACCCCACGCTGCTGTAGAGCACCCCGGCGGCGAGCGGGATGGCCACGATGTTGTAGCCCGCCGCCCACCAGAGATTCTGGATCATCTTGCGATAGGTGGCCGCCGAGAGCTCGGTCACCGTGGCGACGTCACGGGGGTCGGAGTTCACCAGCACGATGTCGGCTGATTCCACCGCCACATCGGTACCGGCCCCGATGGCGATGCCGAGATCGGCCTCGGTCAGCGCCGGCGCATCGTTGACACCATCCCCGACCATGGCGACCGACAGGCCCTTTTGCTTGAGTTCGCGGATTCGCTCGGCCTTCTGGTCGGGCATCACCCCGGCGAAGAAGTCGTCAAGCCCCAGTTCCTCGGCCACGGCCCGGGCCACCGGCTCGGCATCACCGGTCAGCATCATGCTCTGCTTGCCCATCGCCTTGAGGCGGTCGATCGCCTCGCGAGAAACCTCGCGCACGATATCGGAGAGCGCAATGGCCCCGATGGGCCGGTCGCCGATCAGCAGGTACACCACGGTCTTGCCCTGGGAGGCGAGGCGATCGACTTCATCGTTGTCGATGGTTATGTCCTGGCGTTCGAGATAGCCCGGGCTCACGACGCGTACGGTCTCCGAATCTACCAAGGCTTCCACCCCTTCACCGGGAAGATTCTGGAAGTCATGGGCGGTCGGCACGGTGAGCGATCGCTGGCGGGCCTCCTCGACAATACCCACGGCGATCGGATGCTCGGAACGGGATTCGAGCGCAGCGGCCAGCGCCAGCACACGGTCGTCGTCCTCTTCGTCCAGACGCACCACATCGCTGACCCCGAACCGCCCCTCGGTGAGGGTGCCGGTCTTGTCGAATACGAACACATCGATGTTTCGAGCCCGTTCGAAGGCGGCGCGATCGCGGATCAGCAGACCATGTCCGGCCGCCTTGGTGGTCGAGACCGCGACCACCAGCGGGATAGCCAGCCCGAGCGCGTGGGGACAGGTGATCACCATGACCGTGACCATGCGCTCGAGCGAGAAATCGAAGGCATAGCCGGCGATCAGCCAGGAGGCCAGCGTGACAGCACCCACCGTCAGGGCGATGTAGGTCAGCCAGGCGGCGGCGCGATCGGCGAGATCCTGGGTGCGCGAGCGCGAGGCCTGGGCCTTTCTGACCATGTCGATCACCTGGGACAGGTAGGTCGCCTCGCCCGTGCGTCGAATCTCGACTACCAGCGACCCCTCGCCATTGATCGCCCCACCGATGACCTCGTCCTCCGGTCCCTTGCTGACCGGACGGGACTCGCCGGTGAGCAAGGATTCATTGAGGTTCGAGCGCCCCTCCAGGATGATCCCGTCGGTCGGGATCTTCTCGCCCGGCCTGATGCGGACCTTGTCTCCCTTTTTCAACGCATCAACGCGGACCTCCTCGACTTCGCCATCCGCATCAAGGCGATGCGCCGTGGCCGGTATCAGCTCGACTAGCGCTTGCAGGGCCCCGGAGGCGCCCATGATCGAACGCATCTCGATCCAGTGGCCCAGCAGCATGACGTCGACCAGCGTGGCCAGCTCCCAGAAAAACACCTGGCCGGACAGGCCGAAGACGACCGCTGTGGAGTAGAGGAAGGCGACACTGATGGCCAGGGCGATCAGGGTCATCATGCCCGGCGCGCCCTGGCGCAGCTCGGAGATCAGCCCCGTCAGGAACGGCCAACCGCCGTAGAAGAACACCACCGCCGCCAGGCCGAACTGGAGATAGCGATCACCGGGGAAGGCGAGCGCCGCTTCCAGCCCGAGAAACGACTGGATCATGGGCGAGAGCGCCAGGATCGGCAGGGTCAGAACCAGGGACACCCAGAACCGCCGCCGGAAATCGGCGATCATCGCACCGTGATCGTGGCCTCCGTGGCCCCCGTGATCCCCGTGTTCGCTCGAGCTATCCGTATCGGCCGGACGGTGCTCCTGTTCGCGGTGGGGCGCGTGCTTGTCCTGATTCATGGCGGTTGACCTCTGATGTATCGATGATGCGCTGCTTGGACTCAAGCACAGATCAGGCGCGATTGCCCGACCCTGATGGGCGGGGGCGGACCACTCAGGTCATCACGCGGGGATCCGGTCTGGGCCGGTCAGAACCACAGGCGCAGGCCGGCCAGCAGTCGCAGATCGCCGCTGTCCTTGCCCTCTGCCTTGGCCAGGTCGGCGGTATCGCCCAGCTTCTTGTTCCAGCTCACCCCGACATAGGGAGCAAACTCGCGCCTGATCTCGTAGCGCAGGCGTAGCCCCAGCTTGATGTGATTGATGCCTTGGCCGACGCCGAACTCCTCGACCTCGTCAAAGGCCACCAGGGTGCTGAAACGTGGCTGCAGGATGAGCCGTTGGGTCAACAGGAAATCGTAGTCGACCTCGAGATCGGCCCAGGCATCGCCGTCCTCGCTCAGTCGCAAACTGGTGTCGACCTCGAACCAGTAGGGGGCCAGCCCTTTCAGGCCGACCACGCCATAGACGCGGTCCGGATTCGGTCCGGGGCCGTATTCGAACTGGTAGCCGGCGCCCGCCCGCAGGGACCAATAGGGCGAGATCAGGCGGTCATATAACAGATCGAGCTTCTCGACCGCTCCACCGCTGCCACCGCTGCCACCGGAAACCACGTCCTCGACCTCGGCCTTGATCCAGACCCGGTTGTAGTCACCGCCGTACCAGCCCTGGAATTCGAGATTGACGCTGTCCTCGTCGTCGCCGGCGGCGTATTCGAGGCGGTTGATCATCAAGCGCCCGTATGGCTTGTCACTGATCGGTGTCGCCCAGCCCTGGTCACGGCCGAAGGCCGGTTGCCCATCGGCCAGGACGGCCAGTGGGGTAAGGGGCAGCCAAGCTGCGCACAACAGGCCGCCGATGGTCTTGAAAACGGATTGGTTGGTGGACATCAGCGTACTCCTCAGATGACGGACACGACCCGGAACATGCCGGCCTCCATGTGGTAGAGCAGATGGCAATGGAATGCCCAGTCGCCCTTGGCATCCGCGCTGATGCGGGCCGAGAGCATCTCACCGGGCTTGAGCGAGACCGTATGTTTGCGCGGCCGATAGTCGCCATGCCGATTCTCGAGCTCCATCCACATGCCGTGCAGGTGAATGGGGTGATCCATCATGGTGTCGTTCACCAGGATCAGGCGCAGCCGTTCACCATGGTGAAACAGGATCGGGCCGTCCACTTCGGAGAACTTCTTGCCATCGAACGACCACATGTAACGTTGCATGTTGCCGGTCAGGTGCAGCTCGATCTCGCGTTCGGGCTCGCGCCGATCCGGCCAGGGTGCGCGGGCACGCAAATCGTCGTAGACCAGGACCTTGTGATCCGGCGTGTTTTCCAGGCCAATACCCGGGTCATCCATGCGGTTGCGAGGATGTTCGCTGACCATGGCCGCCCCCGGCCCGTGATCATGGGGGCCATGGCTGATCTTGCGACCCGCCAGTGGCCAGGGTGTGTCCTCGTCTCGATTGGGCATGTCCATGGCGCTGTCTTGCGCTGTCTCGTTCGACATGGTCATCTGGCCTGTGGTCATGTCGCCGCTCGGGGAGTCGTGCCCGGACAAGGCGTGATCGCCTGTCATGTCGCTGCTGGCGGCCTGACTGTCCATGCCCATGTCGCCACCACCGCCCATATCCATGCCCCCCATGTCCATGTCGCTCATGTCCATACCCATGGCCTCCATGCCGCGTTCCGGCATGGGGCGGCGGGCGGGAATGGCGGCCCGCAGGCCCACCTCGGTGGCCAGCGTGGCGGCAGCAAAGCCACTGCGGTCCATGGCTTCGGCGAAGATGGTGTAGGCCTGCTCGTCCTGCGGTTCGACGATCACATCAAAGACCTCCGCCACACCGATGCGGAACTCGTCGATCGGCACCGGCTCGATCGGCTGACCATCCGCTTCGACCACGGTCATCTTCAGGCCCGGGATGCGCACATCGAAGAAACTCATGGCCGAACCGTTGATGAGGCGCAGCCGGACTCGCTCGCCTGATTTGAACAGCCCCGTCCAGTTATCCCTTGGCGACCGGCCGTTGATCAGGTAGGTGTAGGTGCTGCCGGTCACGTCGAGCAAGTCGCGCGAACTCATGCGCATCTCACCCCACATGGCCCGCTCGCGCATGGTCTGTGCCCAGCCCTTGGCCTGGATGTCCTCGAGCAGATCGACGACCGTGCGTTTCTGGTAGTTGTAGTAGCCCTCGGCGGCCTTGAGATGACGGAACACCTCATCCGGATTCTCGAAGGTCCAGTCGGAGAGCATCACCACATAGTCGCGGTCGTAGTCGAACGGCTCGGGCTCGGCCGGTTCCACGATCAGCGGCCCGTGGTGACCAAGCTGTTCCTGCAGGCCCGAGTGGCTGTGGTACCAGTAGGTACCACTCTGCTTGACCGGATAGAAGTATTCGAAGGTCTCGCCCGGGGCGATGCCCTTGAAGCTTACACCCGGCACCCCGTCCATCTGGAACGGCAGGAGGATGCCGTGCCAATGGATCGAGGTCGATTCGTCCAGATTGTTGGTCACGCGCAGACGCACGTTGCGGCCTTCCCGCATGCGGATGGCCGGTCCGGGCGTGGTGCCGTTGATGGTGATCGGATTGGCGGGCTTGCCGTCGATCTTCATCGGTGTGCGGTCGATGACCAGGTCGAACACGTCGGTATCGCCATCGATGTGGCGTTCGGCCTCGTGCAGGCCTGCCTGGGGCCAGGCGAGAGCCGGGGTGATGCCGCCGTAGCCGTATAGTGCCGCGAGGACACTCATCGACGTCATGTTGCGCAGGAAGTGGCGACGGGAGTGTCCCTTGCCGGTCAAGGTGTCGTACTGATCCATGGTCGTGGTTCCTCCGGATTAGGGGAAGCATCGTTCGTCAGGGCCGTCACAGACTGCCTCGCCCCATGGAAGATCAGGGGGTCGGGAGGACCTCGATAGATCCCTTCATGCCGGCCTCGAAATGGCCAGGGAGCAGGCAGGCAAAGGCAACCCGACCGGGCTCGGTGAACTGCCAGACGATTTCTCCGGTTTCGCCGCCCGCGAGTTGAATCATGTTGGGGTCGTCGTGAGCCATGTCCGGCTGCAAGCGCATCTCCTCGGCATGTTCCTCTAGCTCGTCGAGCGAGCCGATCACCATTTCGTGAGTCTGGACGCCGACATTCTTCACCGCAAATCGGATCGTCTGGCCGGCCTTCACCGAAAGGTGGTCCGGAGAGAAACGCATCTGGTCATCCATCGTGATGTCGATGGTTCGATCGATCTCATTCGGCTGGCCCGCCGACATTCCCGGCATGCCGGGGGTGTTCCCCATCATGTGATTTCCCGATGCACTGGCCGCAAGAGGAAAGAGAGCGAGCGCCAGTAAAGTAATTCTGCAGTTCATGCCTGTGTTCCTCACCGATAGATGGCTGTTTTTCAAGAGTTAAGAGCGGGGTATCCCTTCGACTAGCCATGACTATAGTGGGGCGCCTTGTCGCCGACCTGACATTCACATTACATTTTTGTCAGATTTGGCGGTATCGAGGTCAAGGCTCGGCGTGGCGGGCGTCTTGAGGCCAAGGGGCGGACTCCCATGGCCAGAGTCGGGCCAGGACTGGACCGAAATCGACTTGGCCGGCAGCCAGCCCGTCGTGTTCTGGAGAGTCTTTGCCAGAAGAGGCGGGGACACGAACAGGCAGGGGCGGGACAGGCTGTCTTCGGCAGATCTTCCTGAGAGGACCTGGGGGCCGCCGGTCAGGTGACCTCAGCACCAGCTGGCTTCACCTGACTGGGGGTTGTGGAGCAGTTCGCGCACATTGGCCTCGATAATGCGGTAGCCCACGTTGCCGTACAGTTGTTGCCGGCCTTCGTTGAGTACCAGGGTGGGGCTGCCGGTCACCTGGTAGCGCTGCTGGATCTCTGCATCGTCATGCAGGGCGGCATGCGCTTGCCCGCCGTCAAGTTTCTCGTTGATGGCCGGGATAGGCAGGCCCAGGGACTCGGCGATGGATAGCAGGGTTTCCCGACGGGCAATATTCCGATTGCGTGCAAAGAAATTCTCCCGCAGGGTCCAGGCCAGGCGATTGGACGGGTAATCGGCCGCCTCGTCGCTATCCAGCCTGCCTACCTGAATGATCATGTCCGCCACCTCGAGGGTGATGGGGGAACCATATGTTTACCCGGAGTTTTTGACAGAATGGGCGATCGCCGGGGAGTCCACCTCTGTTCGGTGTGGCTTTATTCCAGCTTTCGCTTCATCTGCTCATAGGTGTCGCTATCGATTTCACCGTTTGCATAACGCTGGTCGAGAATTTCTCTGGATGTCGGCGTTCCTGAGCCGCGGTCGCTCTTTGCTAGAACGATGACAGCCCAGATGACCAATGCGATCAGTATCGGCCAGAAAAACCACATGAAGCCGCCACCAAAGCCCATGAAGTGTTGTCCGTAGTCCATGTGCATTCATCTGCCTCCAAACATGGGCCTCGCGGGGGATAGACAATCCCGCGAGGCATGAACCGTTGTGTTCTTCAATCTAGCGGGCGGGACAGTTCGAGGCCCTGGACCCACGCATGTCCTGATCCGGATAGCCGTAAGGCATCATGCCGGAGCCACCCATGCCCGGGCTGCCCTGGCCGTAGCCACCGCCGTGGCCGCCGTGACCATGACCACCGCCGTGGCCGCCACCCATCATCATGCCGGAGCCGCCCATGCCCGGGCTGCCCTGGCCATAGCCACCGCCGTGGCCGCCGTGACCATGACCACCGCCATGGCCGCCGCCCATCATCATGCCGGGGCCCCTCATGCCCGGGCCGCCCTGGCCGTGACCACTGCCGTGGCCGCCACCCATCATCATGCCGGGGCCGCCCATGCCCGGACCGCTCTGGCCGCAGCCACTACCGTGACCGCCACCCATCATCATGCCGGGGCTACCCATGCCCGGGCCGCTCTGGCCGTGACCACCGCCCATCATCATGCCGGAGCCCATCATGCCCATTGGCATCATCTGCCGAGTCATTCCCATGTTTTCTCGCATGGCTTGCATGTGGTCCTGAAGAGCCAGCTGTCGCTCTTCATCGCTCTCGGCCTGGTCAAGTTGTGAGCATATGTGCTCAACGCTTTCCTGCATCCGTTCCATGGGCGTTTTTCTCGACGCGGCCATCATGTCGTCTGGCATCATCTGCTCGGTCATTCCCATGTTTTCACGCATGGCCTTCATGTAATCCTGAAGGGCCTGCTGTTGTTCTTCATCGTTCTCGGCCGACTGGGCCCGGTCGAGGTGCGAACGCATTCGCTCAACGTTTTCCTGCATCCGCTCCATTGGCATGTCGCTGTTCGTCATGCCCATCATGCCGCCTCGCATTTCCTGCGGTGGCTCCTGGGCAAGCACGGATGTCGCCAGGCCAATGGACAGGGCGATCAGGGTCTGGGAGATGGTTTTCATGGTGTCACTCCTTCTGGTCATAAAGATGCCTGCGGGGACGTCGTTTGAGCAGCTGCCGTCAAGCAGCTGTTAAGGAAAGGAAGCTCTGCACGAATCGATGGCGCCTCTGGCTGACAGGTTTGTTTGCAATCAAGGCGCTGTCCCGAAGGCGGGCTTATTGCCTGTCGAGGGGCGGCAATGCCGTGTGCGGGCAAACCCGCCAGCCCCTTCGGGCGGGCCGCCAAGGGCCCATCTGCGCCACAGATACAGCTTGGGCAGTCCTTGTAAAGGACCACCGCCCTTCACAGCGGACTGCGCCTGGCATCTGGACCCTTGGCGGTCCCGCAGAGACACCATCGATTCGTGCAGAGCTTCCTTAAGACAGGCTCATCACCCAAGCTAGCCCACCAAGCTGTCAATAACCTGACCTGGGGATTACATCGCTGTAATCTGGCGAGGTGACGGGGCCCCTGGTGACAGAATGCGTTGCGATCGGGAGCGGGGAGCGATATGAAGGTATTGATCGTCGAGGATGAGCGGAAAGCCGGCAGGTATCTCCAGCAAGGACTGAGCGAGGCGGGCTACACGGTCGATCTTGTCGGCGATGGGGTCGAAGGGCTGCATCGGGCACTGACCGGTGATCATGACTTGCTGATACTCGATGTCATGCTTCCCGGCATGGACGGCTGGCAGATCCTCGAGACGCTGCGGCGCGGGGGGCGGGATATGCCGGTGCTGTTCCTCACGGCCCGGGATCAGGTCGAGGATCGTGTGCGGGGTCTCGAGCTGGGCGCCGACGATTACCTGATCAAGCCATTCGCCTTCTCCGAGTTGCTGGCGCGCGTGCGCACCCTGCTGCGCCGGGGGCGCGGCGAGCCGGAGCCGACCGCCCTGCAAGTGGCCGATCTTGAGCTCGATCTGTTGGGCCGTCGGGCCACGCGCGCCGGCGAGCGTATCGACCTGACTGCCCAGGAATTTGCTCTTCTCAAGCTGTTCATGCGGCGCAAGGGCGAGGTCCTGCCTCGTTCACTGATCGCCTCTCAGGTCTGGGACATGAACTTCGACAGCGATACCAACGTGGTGGAAGTGGCCGTGCGTCGGTTGCGACGCAAGATCGACGAGCCCTTCGAGTCCAAGCTGATTCGGACCATTCGGGGCATGGGCTACGTGATGGAGGAAGAGGGCGCGAGATGAGTCGTCCGGCCTCCCTCACGACTCGCCTGACGTTGCTGTTCGTCCTGGTGTCATCGTCGGTGCTGCTTGGTCTGGGGTGGGTACTCCATGCGGCAGTGGAAAGGCACTTTGTCGAGATGGATCGCGACCTCCTGCAAAGCAAGCTGGATGCCCTGGAACGCTTGCTGAAGGACCCGTCGGCACCGGCGGGACTGGTCGGCCTGCAAAGCGCGGTGGACGAGATGTTCCGCAGTGATCCGGAACTCAAGGTCTGGGTGCAGATCTCGGGGGATGGCGTGCTGTCACCGCCGGACTTGTCGTTGCCGTCAGGGATACTCCGTCAACACGCCGACTCACCGGAACCGCACATCTTCTCCTGGTGGCACGAAGATGTGCGGTACCGGGGGCTGGCACAAAGCCTCCAACCCACCAAGCCTGACGTCGGTCCACAGGTCGTGGTGGTAGCCATCAATATCGATCACCACGAGCGTTTCATGGCGCGCTATAACCAGACCCTGACCGTATTCATTGCGGTGGCCGCGCTCCTGAGCGGCTTTCTGGGCTGGTGGGCTTCACGCCGGGGTATCGCCCCACTACGGCTGATTCAGGAACGGGCGGCCGAGGTGACCGCCAGGCATCTGCATCATCGTTTTCCGGAAACCTCGGTGCCAAGGGAGCTGACCGGGCTGGCCCATGAACTCAACTGCATGTTCGCGCGACTCGAGGAGGCGTTCGATCGGCTGGCGGCGTTTTCATCTGACCTGGCCCATGAGCTTCGAACACCAGTGAACAACGTCCTTACGCAGACACAGGTCGCCATCTCCAGGGATCGTGATGCCGAGAGCTACCGGGAGGTGCTGATCTCCAATGTCGAGGAGCTGGATCGGCTATCCAGCATGATTTCCGATATGCTGCTGTTGGCGAAGGCCGACGACGGTCTGAACCTGCCCTCTGTTGAGCCCGTGCGGCTGGAGCAGGAGATCGGCGCGTTGTTCGAGTTCTATGATGCCCTGGCCGAAGAGGAGCGTGTTCGCCTGAGGGTCACCGGGCAGGGCGAGATCTCCGGCAATCGGCTGATGTTGCGCCGAGCGTTCAGCAACCTGATCTCGAATGCGCTTCGACACTCGTTCCCCGACCATGACGTCATTCTCCGTATTCGAGAGCGGACCGACTGGATCGACGTGACGGTCGAAAACACCGGCGAACCCCTTCAGCCACAGGAGTCGTCGCGACTGTTCGACCGCTTCTACCGCGGTGACCCGGCCCGGGGCCGACAGGGCAGCGGCGGTGTCGGATTGGGGTTGGCGATCACACAGGCCTTGATTCAGGCCCATCAGGGCAGAATCCGGGTGGAGCCGGCCGGCGAGCTGACGCGCTTCATCGTGTCCTTGCCGAAGCGCCCCGATGGTCTGCCGCCCAGCGATCGTCTGGCCCAGGACGCCTCGTAGTCAGGGATCTTCGTGACAGAAAGCCTCGCAGCAGAAAGCCCCGTAAGGCGGGCCGGTCTGGTGGTCACGGGGTCAGGAGACGGTCAGTTGGCCCATCATCCCGGCATCCTCGTGCTCGAGGACGTGGCAGTGGTACATGAACGGGGTTTTCTGGTCGGCCGGCTGTGTGAACGTCACCGCCAGTTCGGCTCGTCCGTCGACCAGCATCGTGTCCTTCTCGCCCCGGTTCTCCAGACGCGGGGAGCGTCCGGTCTCGTCGGCCAGCACTTGGAAATGCACCCCGTGGATATGAAACGGATGCATCAGCATGTCGCTCTCGACCGTCCAGTGCTCGATCGCACCGAGGCGCACCTGCTCGTCGAGCCGCCCCATGTCGAACGGCCGACCGTTGATCCCCATGGTAGGCCCGGCCATGCCACCGCCCATCATGCCGCGCATCATGGGCATGCCGCCGAGCATCATGTCCAGGGAAAAGCGCCGGTGGCGCACAAATTCGGTCGGTAGTGCGTCGAGCGCATCGCTGATGGTGTCCGGTAGGCGATCGACTGAACCGTGCGTGTCATTCGGATGAAACGACAGGACCGGCAGATCGTCCCCCAGCAGTGCCGAGGCCTGGGAGCGCAGCGCACCCATCATGCCCATCATGCCCGGTCCGCCCTGATTGCGGTCCGGCCCGGTCAACAGCTCGACCTCGCCGCCCTCGCGAAAATCCACCAGCACCTCGAAGCGTTCACCCGGGGCCAGGCGCAGCTCGTCGGTGGCGATGGGCTGGGGCAGGTAGCCTGCATCGCTGGCAATCAGATGCATCGGACGGCCATCACTCAGGCGCAGGTGGTAGATGCGGGCGTTCGATCCGTTCAGCAGACGCAGCCGAACCAGGGAGCGGGGGACTTCGGCACGCGGGTTTACCGCCCCGTTGACCAGGATTCGATCTCCCCGGAAGCCATGCATCCGGTCGAACATGCCAAGGCGGTATTCGAGGCGACCCGCCCCGTCGAAGCGGCGATCCTGCAGGATCAGGGTGAAATCATCGATCCCATGTTCGTGAGGCAGCCCGCGGGCATCGTCCTGTCCATCGTCGATCTGGAACACCCCGGCGAGTCCCGCGTAGACCTGTCTTGCGGTGTGCGGATGGGTATGGGCGTGAAACCAGGCGGTCGACGGTGGCTGATCGATCGGGAGCACCGGCTCCCAGACCGCCCCCGGATCGATCGCCTGGTGCGGCCCACCGTCGACATTGCCGGGCACGAGCAGCCCGTGCCAGTGAGTGGCGAGTGGCTCGTCGAGTCCATTTCGCAGGCGAACGGCCACCTCCTGTCCCCGTCTGGCGCGTACGATCGGCCCGAGGTAATCCTGGTTGTAGCCGTAGGTGTGTGACGGCTCGCCCGAGCCGAAGATGTGCCGGCCCTGTTGGGCCGTGAGGTCAAGCCGCCCGCTTTTGCTGACATCAATCAGAGTCGGCAGGGGCAACCTGGGGCGAGACCCCGTGCGGGCCCATGCGGTCCGTGTCGCCGGCGCCCCCAGTGTCGCGGCAGCGGCTGTGGCCAGACTGTGCTTGAGAAAGCGACGTCGATTCATGCAGGAATGCTCCACAATGGCTGGTCGAAAATCTCTTTTCGCGGTCGGGTCGGCTCCATAAGAGCCCACCTGTGGAGCATGGCAGACCAGGGTCGGCGCTGCAGGGGAGTGTCCTGAGGTGCTACCAGCGTCGCTGTCCTCGTCGTTTGTGCTCCATTCCCCGGTATTTTCGAGTACCGCAGCAATTGTTTGGAACTTTCTGCTCGTTTGCAGGACTTACTTGGGGAAGCTGGAAAGCATTCGATCGTCGCAAGCCAGGCGAGGCTTGAAAAACGGATCGAAGGCACCATACTTCTAAAAGACAACCGGGGGTGACACGGCTTCGACGTGGGTCGCGAAACTCAAGGTGCATGCCGAGGTGCAGTTTCCTCGTTAAACCAGCCGCAAAACCAATAGTTGCCAACGACGACAACTACGCACTCGCCGCTTAAAACCCGGTAGGGTGCCGTCTGACCGAAGCCGTGCTTGTGCGTTCGGGATCAGGCGTCGACTCTCACAAGCTCGCGATGAAGCGC
>JBAYRD010000018.1:0-23235 GCA_041676845.1 Halothiobacillaceae bacterium
ATCATCTCGACTCCGAACAATCAAGGGCAGGTTCGGTGAGGAGACGCTAAATGGATGCCAAGTCCCTCTTGGGCTTCATCATGATTGCCGGTTTGTTTTATCTCGTAGCCAAGGCGCTGATCTCGCTATCCAATACCTGGGTCGGAGATTTTCTCCTTGGCTCTGGTGCTGGATATCGCAAGAAGAACGGATACCGGCGTGCTCTATACAGTGGAAACGACGATCTCAATGACGCAAACCACATGAGCAAACTTGGAGTCGGTCCAATGACTTTTAGGGCTGATGACGATTACTAAGAGATGGCCGGGTTAGAACCCGGCCTTTTTTTATCTCCCGCCCCCAGAGGTTGAGGTATCGGTATTCACTTTGGTGTTTGTGCCGATCCCGAAGAAATCGTTAACCGCATTTGCAAAAGGAGCGCCAATATTTTCATTGTATTGCCTAGCGACAAAATTAACTGCATCACCAGCTGCGTCAACCGCTTTCCCTGCTGTATTAATTGTTTCATCAACAACATAAGCTCCTGCACCAAATACACCCTGAGTTGCGTTGACGTCCGCGCCGCGCATAAATCGCTCCCCGTCATCGGAGGAGAATGTTCTAACTCCCCCAGGATTTGCCGGAGAACTGTTGGAAGGCCGAGAAGGAATAGGGTCAATAGGAGCGTCGCGCTCACCTGCCGCCTCACGTGCGAAGTTGGGATTAACTTGGGGAGCAGCGGGACCTGCAGGGGCAGCTCCATGCCGTGCCTTGAGCTCTTCTACTGTCTTCCCTTCAAGAGTTGTAACCGGACTGCCGACACCCTTGTTGCTGCCAAGCTCAGGCGTATCGAGACCTTGGCTCCCCGTGATCTGTTGTCCTACGCTCATAACGTTGTCGTACTGGCCGGATGAAAGCATCGCACCCATAACCCAGCCAAGTTGAGCATCGAATGCTTGGACGCCGAGACCTTTCTCATGGCTTTCGATCTTGTTGTAGGCCTCACGGTATCGATCGGACGCCTCTCCTGTACCGTTATAAAGCGATGCATGCATACCCATCACTGTTTCGTACATTCCGGCCGCCATCAAGTTCCTATTAAGTTCGCCCGCATTGCCAGAATAAGTTCCGGCAATACCCGATGCGACCTGCGTTGCTTCCTCGTAGGCGCTAACGGTTGAGGCCTGACGGGACACACTCTCACGAACTCCGGCAGCCTCATCCTCAGAGAAACCAGCTTTCTTCGTCAAAGAGTCCGTGCCTTGCAAAGAGCTGTACTGCTGCTTGCTGTACTCATTGCGTATCTGGTTCGCCCACTCTTTGCCTTCACTTGTGGAAGTTAGCCATTCTTTAGCTTCTTGGCTGACCCCGGAGTAGTTTCCGGCAAGAACGCCACTAATACCATTTCCCATCATGGCGGCAGACATGCTGGCTTTGACTTGAGCGCCAAGCTCACTACGTACTGCGTCAGAAACCTTGTTTCCGAACGAGTCGTTTTGAATCATCTTGTCCGCAAACGAAACCCCTTGCGCCCAAGTTTGACCAACCTGAGATACATCTGATCTAGCGGTTTGTACGGCGCGATCCCATCCGCTGCTAAAGCGACCGCCTTTCGACCAGTCTTGCGTAACTTCAGAACCCACCCTAAGGGCTTCTTGTTCCTTGTCAGCGACGGACTGAGAGAGGCCATCTTGGAGGTTGTACTTGACGCGTGCGGCGCCTGTCATTTGTCCGCCGGCTCCAAGCGAATAATCCCGTACTGCCGCGTTACTACTAACCGCACCCACATTCGATAGGCTGGGGGCGGCCATCTTCTCGTCTGAATAATCCTTGCCACTCCAGCGCTCACCAAGTTTGGCTAAGGCGAAATACGAGCCTGTCATGGCAGCCAGGGTGATCAACGGTACTGCCGCAAGCAAGTCGGAAGCCACCGCGATCTTATCCATCGTCTCGGAAAAGAAGAGCGGCACCGCTTCGATGGGGAGGGCCGCGTTAGCGGGAGCTGGAACTGGAAGAAACATTTTCTTCAGGTTAGCCATGCTTTCCGTCCAGGTGTACACGATGAAGTAATTCACCATGTAGGCCGCAGGCAGCCAACTCTGCGTCCAGGCACCGAAGAGGATGTACTTACCCAAGAGAGGAAGGGCATTGGCACCGGACATCAGTGCCACGATGATTACTAGCGGTGCCAACCCAATAAAGATCGCCAGCAAGAACCCCATGGATGTGATCACTGTACGAGTGAAACCCGCGCCCGAAGCCGCTGAGTCAACCGTGAACGCTTGCTGTTGGCCCGATAGCACCTGGGTGCACTGGAAGTAAGCAGTCGGATCGCTAGAGTTGTTGCCACACTTGAAAACATCATTTGTCGTTTGGTGCATCATGATGTTCGCGCTCGTCCGCTGGGCGCTAAGGCCAGCAAGAGTGGAGTTCGTGGCGTAGAAATTCGACAGATCAGTCCACGTTTTATCGGTCGACGTAGAGTTCCTTCCGGTAGCGTCACGCATAGCGCGGTTCAAAGCCGGATTCGTTTCATTGAAATACGCGATGAAATCAGATTGGATCTGAGGGCCTGCGTCAGCGCAACTCATGACAGTCGGACTAACCGCATTGGCTGCGTAATAATTCGTGTGCCGATGTGCAGTCAAATTAGCGGCGTTAGTCAAAGCGCCATAAACACCATCGGTACTTGATAACAGTTGCTGCGGCGATGAGGCTCCAATCATGCAGTTCCGGACAAAGCCCCCCCAGTTCTGCGTCATGTGGGGACTGTAGGATGCGGCCTGACGAACGGAAAGCATCAGCTTGAGCGGATTGACAAAGCCATCCGTCGTCAGCTCCGTAGCATTGGCGTCAGCTGCTTGAAAAGCGGTCTGCGAAAGACGGCCGAGATCCATTGCTACAGTTGTGATGATCGAAGCGGGTACCGCTACCATTAGAGGTACATTATCAACAGCTCGCGAGCTACCAGAGTAGATGTCCTCGATCACAACTGTTGCCTTCGTGTAACCCCCAACCATCCAAACGATGAACAAAACGAGCAGCATCGTTGGGTTGTTGCCAGACTTCCATTGACTCATCAGGCCATTCATTAGAACAGCAATCAAAGCAAACAGAAAAGCCAGGTAGATGAGGGTGCCACCGAAGTCGGAAGCATCGCCCCTGAATGCACTAGACCCGAAGATCATTGCAATGGCGTTGAACAGCCCGGCAAAAAAGCCAGCGTCACCTAGTGTGTAAACCATCCATGAAGACATGGCTATTCCTCAACGCGGGGTCGTGAACGTCAGAATCGAAGGGTCGCGCCTGGAGATCGTTCTGACGTATTCGTCAAGCGCAACAAATTCCTGAGCGTTCGCCTTCCGGTTAGTGACGATTCTCGAGTACTGATTGCCAAGCTCTCTCACTCGATCATGGATCTCGCGCGGAATGGTCGTTGATCCTTTCGTTGAAAGAACCTGCCTCGCTGCACGCAAAACCGCTTCCGATAGAACGATGTGCAGCTCCTCAGCAATCAAAGGGGCCGCTTGTGCGGCAACAGCCGAGGCTGCTCCTTCTTGACTCTGAACCTCGAGCATCATGGAGATGAAAGGAACCGAGGTCGCATTGACGAAGCTCTGTTGTGTCGGAGACAGTGTGCAATCAACCGCGCACGCAGGGCTCATCTTTCCAACGATCGAATCAGCCGTGGTACTGGTTCCATCAATTGACCCAAAAAGCATACGATTGGTATAGCCAACCGTCCCCTCCCAGTCCCAAGCGACTTCATCCATCGAACGGCAGCCGCCGCGGGCCGGCGCCGAACTGCACGAGTACTTGATCTTCTGGGCACCGCTTGACCTTCCTGTCTTGAGGTCATGAAGATCAATTTTCCCTGGCCTTTGCGCCATGCGAGGAGTCTCCGATGCACTCGGAGCCGACTCAGGGTCGTAGATTGCGGTCCCCGTCATCGTCATCACAAGCTCTGCCGCGTATTTCGTTGAAAGGCCGGCGAAGTATCCTCCCCCGAGAAGTTCACCAACCCTGTTGTCGGCCATCAAATCCCAAACAACGTTGCCGCAGAACTCGATCGAGCCGGCCTCGCAAGCCTGCTTAATCTTTGCCTTAGGGGATGCTTTCACTGCTTCTTGAGACTCGAACAGATCGCCAACACCCCCCGCAATCGCTTCAAAAAAAGCAGCTCCACTTTCGGCGCTCGTGGACGCACGTTCAACGCTATTGAACACGGTGTCTACGGCCTGCTTTGCGATCGCACACGTATTAGAGCTAAGTTGGTTAAGAGATTGAAGCTTCGACTGAATTGTGCTGACGAGGCTTTGCAGCTTCGGATCAATCGCAGCGAGCGCGCGCATGAAAATGAGACCCAGCGCTTGTTGTGCGATCGACCGAAATACCGCAATTAGCTGATCGGAGTCTATAAACGAGAAACTTCCGGCAAATAGATCAACGCCCCCACAACCGGCAGACATTCGAGGCGGATCGAAAGAAACAATGTTAACGTTCCGAATAGGACTTCTCATCGCGACACTACCCCCGACGAAGCCGCGTCGAGTTTGTGATTGATAAGCTACCGGATCTGTTACGTTGATCAGCATTCCATCGAGCGCTCCACCCAGACTCGCGTGCGTCGGAGTCATCATGGTGTAAAGACTCAAGCCGACAGCAAGGGCAGCGATTTTGATATTTGGCATTTTTAGTATCTCCCCTGTAGGCGTTCTTTCAACAATTTAACCCATTCGGCCGGATCATCTGACGCACCATCAACCATGTCTTCAATTCGTGCGACGCCCCGCATGGCAGGATTGACCGCTGCAATCATTTCATCTGATATCAGCTTCTCTGACTCAGCCACAACTAGAAGGCGATCAACGAGCCCACTTGCGGACATAGCACCTTGGGCAATGACGTAAAAATTATTCGGCGGGACAGCATAAACAACGGTTGGCGTGAGTTTTAAGTTGAGTGACTGAAACTGCCCTGTGTCTGGTATCCAGTTATCCATACCTGGAAGGGGCTTTCCATCAACAGATACAAAGCGTGTTTCGAATCCATATCTCTCTTTAAGCATCCCAATGACAGGAAACTGTTTCTCGCAATGAGAGCAGGACGAGTCGAAGAACATGAAGACACCGCCCTTTGATGCGAGGTGCTTCGTTACTTCGTCTTTTTGTTCTTTGTTCGTAGCAAGTACTGTTTGCCTGATGAACGTATCAAGGGGCATCCGGTTATTTTCATCGAGAATGGGGTCAGTCTTGACGACGAGTTGTTGAAGATGTGCAAAATTCTGCGCCTTGTCGAGCGCGATTCTTTGGGCGTACAGATACGCTTCCATGTCTTCACGCTTTCCTGAATCCATCGCTTTCTCAAGAAGAACCGGCAAGTTATCTCTGAGCCACGCTGTAGAGAAAGGCTGAGTCCCCGTATTAGCTGCTGTTTCAGTGGCTGGAGAGGCCGAAGCTGGAGGTTCGGGTTCTTTTTCCAATTGAACGGGTTCAGCCGGAGGGGGAGGGGTCTCATACCAGAAATAGCCTTCTCCTCCCCGCTTGAAGAAGCTTTGAGCGTGAACGCTCGAGGTTGCGGCTACGATCGCTAAAGAAACAAGAATCGCCCGTACAGGCTTACCAGATCGGATAAACGACACCGACGACCTCGTCAACATTGATTGGACCCCAATATCTCGCATCGAAACTTCTCGGCTCAGTACCCATCATTGCAAGCTGTCCATCGACCAATACTTGGGTCCGGTCATAGCTACCTGGCGCGCGATTTAGCTTTTCCAGCAGATCGAGATCACCGAATTTACGCCCAGCTACGGTGACTGCATCGTTTTCTACCTTGATGATGTCGCCTGCGACACCTGCGAGATATTTAACAACAAGTATCGAGCCGTTTCCATCAAGTAGGCGTTGATTCAATTGATCAGTTAGCCTTCCGTATGGAAGGAACGCGAGTAGCTGACCCCGCTCGAAATCAATGTTCTCTGGACGGGTCATTTTGACGACAACGAGTTTGTAAGGGATGCAGCTGAGATCACCAACCAGAAGAAGAAGGCGATACTTTCCAGAGACGTGTGACGTCGCTGCAAAAAGCAAAGCGAGGAGTACCGACGCAAGGAAAACCACCCTTATAAAAAGAGTGGCCTTTTCCGGGCGAGTAGTCTCATTCGAGATTGAGGCCGAGTTCATCTGCGACGAGCTGTGTGATTTCCAACTGGGGTGCGTAACCAAGAACTGCCGTCCGGTGTACGACGACGTAGCCTGCATCGACGTATCGCTGCGTTGCGGTCTTCAATTGGTCAGCAAACCTAATGGCCGCGTCCCTTGCTGCACTCTCGTCGAGGCCCTTTCCTCGAAGGTCGTTCATGGAAGCAGTAACAAGTTTTCCAGAGTCGATGACAACGAAGGGAACACTGCTCTGCTGAGGTGCAAGGTAAGGACTCGCGACAAACAAAGTGCCAGCGGTCAGGACAGCAGACAGTACTGCTGCCATGATGACTGGGCCAACGTTGGAACCGTCAGCTGTCTTTAAGGAAGCAGTACTGTCGCTCATTTCGATGCCTCGGCCGCGCCTTCTACGCCAGCGGGACGCTCAATCGGGCGACGCGCACGACCGAAAAAGAACATGCTCCCGGAACCGAAGCAGACGCCGGATATGAGAACCAGTGGATCAAAATTGCTGAAGAACGGAATCAGAAGGATCGCACCACAATAAAGAGCAAAGACCAGGATCAAGTCTTTCTGGGTCAGGGTTTTCTGTTTGGACATTTTCAGTTTCCTTTTTCGAGACGTTTCTGCGTGTAGAAATCAATTACTTTTTCAGGGTCGGCTCCTTGTTCAATGGCTGCGATTGCTTCATCACGTTCCTCACCGTTACTTGCAAACAACGTGAACATGAATGGATCTGGCCTGAATCGAACAATCCCATAGTCTGAATCCGAGCGTTTGATCATCAATTCGGAATACTCACCAGGCACAACATGAAGAGACTTGACCTGATGAATCCCGAACGCATCCATAGAAAACTGTCCGGACGCAACGGCCGCATCGACGGATTCAGCACGCTGCTCAAGAACAATCTGCCATGCGCTATTGGCGTAAATCGCTCGGCCGTTCGGTGACTGGAAGAGATCGCCAACGCCCTGGGTGATGAAGATGACTGCCCCTGAATTTTTCCGCACTTTGCGATAAAGCGCTTCGATCGCTTTCGCCATCAGGGGGTCATCCATAAGCTCCCATGCTTCGTCCAGCACGAGAATCTTACGACCCGGGGTCGTGTACATCTCGGTCGCGATGCGGTTCATCAGTTGCAGGAGAACGACCTTTTGAAGAATCGGACGTGACTTGAGATGCAGGAGATCAAGAACGGTAAAGCGATTACTGACATCGATTGTGGCCTCACCCTCGAACCAACGCCCGTAGCTGCCGCTAACGGTGAATGGGTAAAGCTGCTGACCAAGGTCACGAACGCGCGGATCAGGCTGTTGCATGCACCATTGAGCGACAGCGGTCACGGTCGAGTTATGGGCATATCGGTCCCACGTGGCCTTGATCCCTTCTTCGAGAGCCGCCATTTGATAGTCATCAAGACCGCCCTCTGGTGCAGCCATCTTGGCGATCGTGGCCTTGATGATGTCGATGTCTTCATCAATCTCGCTGACGAAGGTAAAAGGGTTCAAGATGATCTGCGACTCTTCGGAGAATTCGATGTAATCCCCCTTGAGGGCACGGTTGAGCTTAAAAAATGACTTGCCAACGTCAATGACCCACACCTTGCAGCCTTCAGCAAGGTTATCGACGATCAGAAGCTGTGCCAGGAAGGATTTACCCCCGCCGGTGCCAGCAAAAACGACTACGTTGTATCCAGTATTCGAGTCCCAAACCGAGAATGCGGACACCTGACCACGCCTCGTTACAAAGAGACTCGTAGCGTTCGCGCCGCTGCCTTTGTAGTCAGCGAACAGCGGGACCAGCGGTGCAGCCTGTCGCGCACTCATGGTGTTGGTGCGGAAGGTCCGGGTCAGGGCATCAGCCGACGCGTTCATCGGCAGGGCGTTGTGCCAGAGGAAATCCAAAATGCGCTTGTCTTCGCGCATGTCGAAGCTAAGCGTGGAAAGGTAGGAGTTCAACGAAGCGGTTTGACGTGCCAGTCGATCCCTGTTCTTCGAGAAGATCATCAGGCTAAGGTTGACCTCGAGAGCCATCCCGCCTTGACCGTCAATTTCATGAATGAAGGTCTCGATGCCTTCCTTCTTGTAACCGAGGATGGGGAACCAGTTTGCGGAGTTTCCAATGCATTGCTGGGTAATCCACATGTGACGCTGTCGAACCTCACCTTTCTTCTTGACCTGGTCGGGATAGTGGGCCGTGAATTGAAAGAAAAATGGCTCAGTGATTTGGTTTGCTCCGCCCATCTGATCACCGATCAGAAGATTGGCAACACCAAAAACAGTTCGTTTTGGAAACAGCTTCGGGCTCATTACACGCACAAAGAATTCTTGATCACTCCCTTGGTGAAAGAGGATCTCTTTTTCTTTGAACTCAATATCGTCGCCCGGATAGAAGGCTTGCTCTCGAATTGGTATAAGTTCGTCGTAGCTGAACTCAGGCTTCTCCCACATGTGGTAGAACTTCCGAATCAAGTGCAGATATCCATGTGGGTCAAGCATCCTGAACTGGAAGCCAATGGAGCTAAAGCCTTCCATCACACGTGTGACATCAGATCGGATCGACTGGCGTTCCTCAAGATCCGGAAACTGAGAACACGGAATTTTGACAGTGAAGATCAACCGGAAATCACGGTTGAGCACGCCATTTGTCTTGAATTGAGGCTTATGGACGGCATCCTGGAACATCTTGACGCGGGTGCGAACGAGCTTCTCCAGAAGACCCGAAGCCTGTTCTTTCCCATCGGTATAGGCGTCAAGATAGGGGTCAATATCGGGAGAGCCGAGAAGACCTACCTGTACGAAGGAGCCTGCCGGAAGCGGGCAAGCTAATGCAGCTTTGAATTTCTCAAAAACTGACCCCCCGCCCCCTAGGAGCGGGGTGGTCATGAACGTGGCTCCAAGATGTCTTTCGCCAGACGGCGAAACGCAGTAAAACAGGCCGGTTTCGTCGTCAAAACCCTCTGCGCCAAGATATTGCCAAGGAAGGCGCCTCTGATCCGCAACGGTACCGCGGACAGGGGTTTGCGAGGACTTCGTGAAGCCAAACATGGGCTAACTCCGTGTTAGAGGGTGGCGGTGAACATGGAGTCGAGGATGCCCGGGCCCATGGTGGCTGCCAGAGCAACGCCGACGGCCAGAACCAACCACATGAGCGAGTGCTTGACGATCGTCATAGCCAGGCCGGTCGCCAGAACGCCAAATGCGACGAGCAGACCGAACGTTCCTTCAGTCCAATCACGAACCTGCTGGGATGCGACGTCGAACGTGGTGTCGGTAACGGCCATCGCGAAAATGGCGTACGCAGCGAGTGCGATCAGCAGGTAGGCTTGCTTTTCGAAACGGGCGAAGCCGGCGGACAGGTTTTGAGCGTATTGCATGTGAAACTCCTTATCGTTACTCGAGGGTTAAGGTGCTGAGGTCGGTCGAAGGCGCGTTACGTGACGCCTGCGGCCGGGTCGGGGGAGTGATCGTCTGCGATGCAGCAGACTGACCATTTTGCGCATCACCAGTTGGCGATCCCGAATGCGCAACACCGGTAGTTACACGGTGAGGAATTCTTGCATTACGCAAGGTGCCTTCCTCGTGCACTCCAAAAGTCCATTTTCTTTGCTCGATTTCTGTATATACATACCCTCCCGAGTGCAAATTGTCGTTCTTGTCAGTCCATGGGAATACCCGAATCCGCATTACTTGAGCGGGCATCCGCACCGGTGCAACGCCATCCGAATGGATTGCAAGTTCAGGCGGCATTGTCCCTACAGAGGAGCTTGTGGCCGTAGAAGAAATAACCGATGGAAGCCTTTCGCCTTCTTTCTGCTTGCGAATAACGGCGTCAACATCGATCTTGTTCTCGGTTGTGTGATTGGCAATGCGCTCCTCGAATTCATCAATGCTTCCGCTCGTGATCGCATAAACATCACCAGGAGATGCGCAAGCGCCAGGACCGATGCCAGGGCAGGACGAAGAGTCGCGGCCTGCAGTGTTAAGCGCGGAGGCGCAGCCGGTTAGTGCAATTACCGAAAGAGCAATAGCCAAGGCATGGGGTTTCATTATTGAATCCCCCCCGGAATCCGGCCTTCCGAGACAGCCAGAACTGCGCCCGTCCGCGCATCGACGAGTCGATAGGAAACCACCGTCTCGCCACCCAGATGGTGATAGGAGCCAAGTGCGATCACTCCAGCGTTTGCGGCTTCGGCGCGTCGTTTGACAACTGCATTAACCGGGTGGCCTGAAGTCCAACCGGAAGACTCGGTTTGCACGACCGGCACACCCGAATTGACAAGTGCGCCGGAGATGAGCGTCGCAAGGCTTTCGCCGTAATAGCTTGGGCGCAACTGTCCGTCATGCTTAACAGCCGGTGCAACAACGACAGTTGCTGGCATTGGCGTGTTCTTGAGGTAGAGTCGCCCGAGATTTGTACCAAGCTCGGAAACCGTGCTCGCCACCCACGGAGTTGGAGCTTCGATTTGAACTTGGGTCGCAGTAGTGCAAGCTCCGACAATGGAGGATGAAATTGCGATTGCGACCAAAATGGACTTCTTCATCATCACTTAACCTCCAGACCCTTCGTCAGCACGATCGTCGCGCGTCGGGCTGCATCAATTTCAACTACAGGGAACATCTCGCGAGCCATTTCCAGATAAAAGTTGGCAACCTGGTTTGCCGCGGAACTTGCACCGCTCATTGCTCCAGCTGTCAGTACGTCACCCATTTCAAAACGCTCGGCCTGACCGACGCTCGTTTGGGTATTGGCCCATTGATCCGGGGTACCCCATGGCTGAAGACCCTTCGCAATGCCGCCCAGGAATCCCGCAGTGAGTGATCGGGCGATCATCTGGCCTTGTTTGGATACCAGTTCGCCTTTGATACCTACGCGACCATCGTCACCGACGACATACCCTTCCATCGGACCTTCGATAACCGCACCGTCGTCCTTGATGCACGAGAAACCTTCGGTGCGCATAACGGCTCGTTCGCTCGAAAGGTCACCGAATCCGGAAATGATCACGAAGCACTCACGAACGTCATGAGTGAAGTGATTGGGGAGAATTGCATCGGTTTTCACACGAAGGACTGCCGGAACGGGATCTTTGCTCTTCGCGTTGGAGGTCGGAACGTCCATACCGTTGAGCAAGAAACCTTCGAACTGACTTCCCATTGGCAGGTAGGCAATCCGCTCCTTGTCGTCTTTTGACTTCTTTTCCTCTTTGGGGGTCGCTGCCCCTACTACACGCAGAGTTGGGGGCGGTGGTGCGAACACTGGCGCCGCACTGACTGAAGGTTGAGGAAGCGCTGCAGACGAGAAAGCATCTGCAGGGTTGTCGGCAGAAAGCGGTTTCCCATCCTCACCAACAACAGGCAGGCCATCAGGTCCCACGAGGCCTTGTGCCACTGCGCCGCCACCGGAAAACTTCAGCCTTTCGAGCTCGCGGCTCAACCGCTGGACCTCATCCACAAGGTCTACGGTCACACCGTTTGAACCCTGAGTGCCGCGCATCTCCTGAAGCTGACGGAACAGCAACTGGCGATCGGCCTCCATCTTCTTGACTCTGTTATCCATGCCCACGGTGCTCTTCTCGATACTTTCGAGCTTCGCAGCGAGGTCATCGACGCCAGTTTCCCGAGCAGTAGGGACACGGAAGTTCGCGGGCTTGTTTGCACCGATAGGTTGTCCAGCAATCTCTCGCGTCGGGCCTCGAGTTGATTGAACAACTGCGGCGAGCGCGATAACGCTGACAAAGATCCCGCCCACCATAATGCCCAGCCGAGCGTTCGATGGAAGCTCTTGCCATTTCTCTTTCAGACTCATCGCGCACCATTCTGGAAGGCGGTTTTATCCGAAATCACGTAGACGTAGGCGTGATCACCTTTACGAAGACGCGTACTCGGAAGGATGGCGACAGCACGAACGCCTCGTTCCCAAAATGCTGCTTCATCGAGTTCGATTTCTTCGTCACTAATCGATTCAACTCGGTAACGCCATTGATCCATGGTGGCGCTCGAGTACCGCATTTCCGGCCGGATCAATAAAGGGCCACGGCGACCCACAGCGCGAGGCAGGGCTGCTTCGGACATGCCGACGGGAACCTGATTGACGGCAGCCTGGCGCATCATCTGGATCAGCCGCTGCTGGTAGTTGTCGGGTTCATTGTTTTGATCTGGCTGTAGTCCAGGCTCCGGAACGTCGAACTGAAGAATCGCTGTCTGTGACGGGATCGCCTGGGGAACCAGAATCAGTGAGATAACCGGATCGTTCGGACGAGATCCGGTCACAAAGAGTGACTGCGGGTCCGTGCTAGTGCTGGGCATCTGAATGTAGAGGCTCTGCCCGACAGCCTCCACGATCATCCCTTCGGGGATGATTCCAACGGCCTTAGGTGCGGCAAATGGAGTGCCGACTCGGTTGGCCTGAACCATTGAGACGTTGACGACTTCGTTCTGCCCAGGCGTTACGCGGATTGTCTGCGCTTTAAGCGCATTAACGTCGCCCGAGAGGCTCGAACCGAACCCCGGCATGGGCAAAGGCGCAGTTGCGCGGGGCTGTACATCAAGTCGCGGTTGCGGCGGAACTGTCCCTGCCACAAATGGAACTGCGGGCGGCTGGTCCGGAGTCGGCGGACGAATTGTCGTCTGTGCAAGAACCGATGAGGAAATCAGCGTTGCAACAGCAGTCAGTACGAGTCTTTTCATTTTCCAGCCTCCTCGCGGAAGTTCGGATGCTGTTGTCTCCATTTCTGGGTACGCATTTCTCGGCCGTCGTAAGTTTCAATGCTGGTAATCCATGGGCGGCCAGTTCTCATCTCGACGCCCAGCTCGTAAATCATTTCGGTATCTGTCTTTCGCCCTGCAGCATCTCGGTGAGTTGCAGTGCCACCAACGAAAACCTTCATGGTTTCGGGTTCGAAGAGAATTTCGTTCGGCTGGAATACAAGCGAGCTGCCCGTCCCTCTGAATTGAGGGTTTTCGGCAGTTGCTTTTAGTGTTCGACGAACGTCCGGGAAGATTCTTGAATCCACGAAGAGCTCGAGGTTCTGAGCGACGAAATCGATGTTGTTCGGGGTTACGTTCGCAGCCAGAGTCGTGAAGTACATCCCAAACGATTTAAGGTAGTCGGCTGACGCTGCCGACCAACCGAGCTGAACTTGTCGATCCAGGTACGGAGGAATGAGGATGATTCGTTCGCGTTGTTCCATCGCCCGGGTGACGGCTATGCCGCCGACTGCTACAGCGATCACCAATCCAACGGTAAGGACGATGACCATCGCTGTTGCAGCCTGCAGGCTACGAAAAAGCATCGGAACTTTCATAGCCAGAACCTCCGACGCATCCCGTCTGTGTACACTTTATTCATTCCGCCAAAACCCTTTGCATAGAAGACATGCATGATTGCGCCTTCGAGTTCCCCTTCCTTCCAGCGCCTCATTATTCGAATAGAGATAAGCATCACTGCAACGCCGAGAAATAGACCGATCGTTGATCGCGAGAGAATGCCAACAGAGAACAGAGTAAACCCGACAATAAATTCGTCAAATTCCCATGCGTAAAACTGTTGTTGGGAATCGACATAACGGGGAATATCAACCTCGAGCGCCATTATTGCTTCCTCAATTCAATGAGAACTTGTCGATTCTTTTGGCGACCAGACTCGGTATCAGTTGGAGCAATTGGCGACCGTGCGCCCAAGGAAACAAGTTCCATCTGGGATTGCTTCATGCCTTTCAGCTTAAAGAGAGAGGCAACTGAGGCCGCGCGTTTGTAGGCAAGACGATCGTTGTACGAGTTGGTGCCGATCGGATCTGTACGCCCAATAAGACGAATCTTGCTGTCATCCCCAAACTGGAAGCTGGATATGACCTCGGGGTTCAACGGAACCGTAGAGTCAAAGGCAAAGAAAACGGTGGCTCCAGGAATGAGGTCATAGTCACCCGGGTTCGATCCAGTCCCGTCTGACTTGGCTGATGTCGAGGCGGTACGAAGTGGAGTGCGCTCCATTTCGACCCACTGAGTTTCACCTTTCTGAACGGGGCGCTTAATAAGAGTTGTTGCCGTGTCCTGGCCCACGCCGTAAGAGAACTGGCTAGGTTCGTATTCAGTAGCCTCGAACGGATACACGCTATGCCGGTCTTGTGCGATTACCGATGTCGCGCCGATGAACGCCGCGGCAGCCAACAGAATATTCAGAGTTACTTGGGGTTTCACAGCTTTCTGCCTTCGATCACAGCAGAAGTGATCCCGTTGAGCAGTTGAATAAAGATCCCTTCATGCCCATTGGCGTTGTCGGGAGTAACGAGGTACTGGCCTCCGATCGTGATCGACGGTGTTGCCTGAACCTGATTCCGGAAAAAGATGTGGGCAAGTGGCTCAAGGCTGTCCTTGGTGATCTTTGCCCACGCAGCAGCGTAGGCCGCATGAGGGATACCGGCGTCTCGAGCAACAACAGACCAGGTAGCGGGCTTGACTGGATCGAGCCCCCCGCTTTGCAACGCCTTGTAGGCCGCAGTTTCAAAAGCTCTCAACGATGCTGCGTCAAGAAGAGAAGCTGCAAGCCAAGCTCTCGCGGAAGCAATGACAGACATGTCAGGATAGATGACCGGAACAAACTCGAAGGTCATTGGACTAGGGACCGTCGCACCCCAACGATGGAGCATCTCGTGCGATGCACGACATGCAGGGCAACTGAACTGGAAGAAAACAAGAATCTTGTTCTTGTCTTCCGGATTTGGGCCGATTCGACGAAACGGTTCAACAGGCGCTTCTTGAGCAAACAAGGTGGGCGCAGCAAGCGCAGCTGTAGCAGCCATAGAACCGTTAAACAGAAATTGGCGACGATTCAAAGTTCACCTCCTCAAGCTTATCGTCGTGACCGAGGGCCCGACGAATTTCTATTTCAGAGCAAACGCCCATTTCAATGAGTACTCGACCAATAGGGCGCAAAACACCGCTACGCTTGTACTCAGTCTGCCTGCTGATGGCCTGTTCAATTTCGGATGAAGTGGCAACACCAGATTCAATCAGGGCATAGCCCAGGCGTTTGTACTCAAGCTTCAATGCATCCGCCGACGAGGTGACGCGTCGAGCTTCATCCAGCGTCGTCAAGCCCCGAGTTGCTTTGGAAGCGGCTTCGAATGCGAGTAACTCGAACTGGGGCTGACGAGAAGCGGCTGCGACGATCTCTTCTGGGCTCCCTCCGCGAGAAATAACCCGCCGGACGGCCTCGTCGCCAACAATCATCTCGACAAGTGGGACGTTCCCTTTGTAGGAAAGGGCGTTTGGAACACGGGGAAACGATTCGCCCTCGAACGGCAATCCATGGATTCGCATCCATTCGAGCTCGATCTCATTCGCCGAGCCCCATGAAGGCTTGAGCTCCGGATCAATTCGACGAACTAGCCGTTGCGCAGTGATTCCGCGCAATGACGCAGCTAGCGTACCTGGATCGACGCCGAGCTCTATCAGTCGAGTGCATCCCATCGCTGCGTTGTTTGCGTGCATCGATGCAATGACGAGGTGGCCCGTATTCGCCGCTTCAACGGCTATACGCGCCGTCTCAGCGTCGCGAATCTCGCCGATCATGATCACATCCGGGTCCTGACGAAGAACTGCTCGCAGTGCGGCCGGGTAAGGCATGTGAATTGGATCGATGTTGATCTGGTTCAAGCCAGCAAGTCGATACTCAACCGGGTTCTCGATCGTGATGATGTTCAGGCTGTGCTCGTTGATCTCGTTGACCAGTGCGTACAGCGTCGTGGTTTTTCCAGACCCCGTTGGACCGGTCACGACAAATAGCCCGTGCGGTTCTTGGAGGATTACCCGCATCGCCTCGTCAACTGCGGGAGGGAGCGCGAGCTCCGTAAGATCCATAGATACGTTCGCCTGATCCAGGAGCCGGCAGACAACGCTTTGCCCGTCGACTGTCGGCACAATCGAAACGCGAATATCGATGACTTTTCCGTTTTCGGGGAAACGAAGGCCCATGCGCCCATCGAGAGGGGTGTGGTGGTCAGACAGCGAAAGACGGGACCGACTACGCACTTTCTGGTCGAAGACCCCTGCGTAGTAAGACGAGTACTGCCCAATTTCCATTAGAGCGCCGCCAGGCGCGCGTCGCCTAACGCGAACACCTCTAGAGTCTTCCTGAAAATGAACGTCGGCAGATCGAGTTAGCGCAGCTTCGAGAAAAAGATCGTTCAGTACCTGTACTGCTTCGCGCTCATTCGGATTGTTTGAGATGAAATTGTCTGGCTCTTTCACGGCTGCTGCTCCGGTTCTTGTTTCTTCCGATCGTCTTGATTACTCGCGCCGAGGTCCGTCGCTGCAGACTCCTGAAGAAGTTCCAAGAGACGCTCCCTGAATTCATCTCGGCCATGCCACGTTGAACAGTCGAGGCGGTTGAAAAACTGGTTTGCGACAAAACCCTTGAAACCGTTCTCCGCTTGGATCGACCATCGAATCATGTCGAGCTTGGTATCGGAGCTAACTCTTGGCTCCAGCGTGTCGCGCAATACGTTCCCAATCCCTCTGATGACACTCCCAGATCTTTCGATACGTTCACACGAGTCCTGCGGGACGATTACCCATACAAACCATCCAACCGTTAGGACGAGGCCCGCACCACCAAGAAGACTTTTGATAATCATCAGGATGACCTGTACGCGACCCACACCTTACGGATGTAGATGTCACGCTTATCTCGAGATCGCGCGTTGTAGCTTCCGACGGCTTCCCATGTAGGCCCGTATCGCTGAATCTTTGTTGCCAACACCCACGCTCCCATTCGAACGTTGAAACACGGATCGAACAAATCCTGCCTAGTGATCTGCACCCCAAATCGCGATCTCAGGTCGTCGATGTGGATCGTTCGAACTTGCATCAGGCCCAGATCCTTACCGTCAGGTCCGATCGCCTGGGGATCAAAACCGCTCTCAACCTTTGCAATTGCCCACAACAGCCGGCTATCCACACCGAACTCGCGTCCCGCAGCATCAAAACAAAACGCATGTGCCGGCCCCGACAGGTAGAGCAGGAGCGATGCGAGAGTGAGAGCGGTTCGGCTAGGATTACTAAGCATTGCGGATTGCATTATCATGGGTTCAAACAAGATTATCAACCGACGCAGGGAGAATCACAAATGTTTCTACGAAGACTGCCGACATCCCTACTGGCTGCAGCGCTTACAGTGAGCTTTCCTGTCGTTGCCGAGGAGCCCAGGGGTCTTGTGGATCGTGGAATACAGGCCGCTGCCGATGCGGCGAGCTCTGTAAGTTCGTGGGCGACGACAGGGGTTGAGAGCACTGAAGCCACAAGCGCCTGGAGGGCATTCAAGGGACGCAACAAGAACGCACTGGCGCGGCTCGAGCGGCTGGCCGACCGAGGGAACGCTGACGCGCAGAACTACGTGGGGCACATTTATGCAGAGGGGCTTAGCCGCCAAAAGAAAGCGGAAGATGTGGCTGCGATTGCCGCACGTTATTTCGCTCAGGCAGCTCAGTCCGGGCACGCGGTGGGAACATACAACTTCGCGCTCATGCAGCTGAAGGGGTCAGGCATACAGTTCGATGAGAAGCGAGCGATGTACGCGATGAACATCGTCAAGGATCAGATACCCGCAGCTGCCGTCCACTTGGCTCTTTATCATTACAAGCGAAATGAGTACGGTATCGCTTGGCAGAATGCGCAGTTTGCAGCGTCGCGAGGCGAGGCGATGGGTGCCTATATCGCAGGGAAAATGCTTCACGAAGGGACGGCGAGTGGTGGATCGAGCCGTCAGATTCGGGGATACCTACTGGATGCTGCGAAGTCGTACATTTCAGATGCGGCCTGGATCGTGGCCACCACCTATGATGACGATGCATCAACGGCAGACAGCCTTATGCTATCCCGAGCGTACCGTCTTATTGCAGTGGGGATGGAGCGAAGCGGATCGAAACAGACTCCACAGATCCTCGCTGGACTTTCCACTCAGGAAGCCCGTAGGGCTCAGAACTTTGCTCAGAACTGGTTCAAGCGCTTCAAAAAGCCCGAAGATACGTCGTACATGAGAACGCTTGCGGAGCAGCCCGCGATCCTTCCGCCTCGAACCTACTAAAAACCGCCCCGGCGTCCCTACGCGCTACGATTTTCTCAATCTGCGACGCCCTTCGTCTCTTCGTAGTTCTGCATGAGGCGCTTGTACATATCGGGCGGAAGAAAGCCTGGGGGCGGCAAGCCGTTCTCGCACACGGGCACCCTTATCGGTTGCTCGTACGGGGTAACTCCACCCTGTTGTGTTTTCACGCTCATCTTCAAGCGCACATCAAAAACTCGGCATCCGGCCTCTCTTCCGGCGTCAACGACAAGTGCGTGAATATCACCAACTGCCTGTGTGTAGTCTCGAATATTGCGCTCAAAGCGGCCGGTAACTACGCCTTCTGCCCTGCCCCTCTCCGATGCAATATCGAACAGGTCTGCAATCTCACCAGCCTGGATAGAGGGTGAGAGAAGAAGAAAAGTAATCGCTATCAAGCTCAGTTTCAGTCTCTGCATTATTTTCTCCAAAATGGAGCCTAATCGTCGGATGAGGCTCCACATCAAGGGTTAGTCGTATCCGCTCATTGATTCAATTACGCGTTGGCGAGCGAAGTCTGCCCCAGGCTGCCCCGTCGAATTCATCAAATCGGCGTAGAAAGGACTGAAGTCGATTGCGCCGAAGTTAAGGCTCTGGAACTGGGCAGCGGTAAGGCCTGCGCAGCTTGCGCCAGTTCCCAGCTGTGCTCTGCCCGCGTCACCGATAATCTTCGCCAGCTCTGAGTTGTAGCAGCAGTAGCTGCGTCGGCAGGTCTTTAGAATGCGACCGCTACACCGGCTCCCGACTTGAGTACATAGCCCCGCGCCTTTCTTCATTGAAAGCATCTGCTCGGCTTCTGTGCAGGATGTCAATTCGAAGTAGATGTAAAGCAATACCATCAAGGCGAAGAGGTACGGGTTGAAGTAAAGATTGAAATTGGTTCCAGCGACATTTGTCGCCAATGTCGTTGTGCCAGGTATAGCCCCGCCGATAAGAGGAATGGTCGGCATGTTATAGGCAAAGGTGAATCCATAGAAACTGAAGCTCGGATTGAAAGTGACATTTGTCCAGCTATTGGAAATCCATCCCTCCATACCAACCGCAGAAAGAAATGGTTGAGTCGAGCTGTACATGAAGTCATAAACGTAGGGCGCAGACTTGTACCAGACGTAGTCGATGCCCGTCATTACAGCTGATACCGTAGCCGCCGATACGAACTGAGAGACAACATCGTTATTGCTTTGAGCTCCACCTGAACTTTGGCAACATTTGATTGAGATGCCTTTGTTACGGTAACGGCATCGCTCAGAGCTTCCTGAAAAGAGGCGGAACGTGTCTGGATTCAGATAAGTGCCGGCCTCTTTTGCAAACTCCATTGCTGCGGCAGCCTGCAGGAAATCTTCTTGGTTAGATGTGTATCCGGAGTCCCAGCATTTTGTAACTCCATTGTTATCAGTAACGCAAACTTGCTGTGATGAGCAGTTGTCGACTGGAATAGATGCGCTATCAAGAGGGCACTCATAGTTCCTTGCGAAGGTTTCACACTGGTTCGCGTATGGGTTTGCGACAATTACTCCATCAAGTCCACGCTTCGTCGTGGGGAATGTCTTGGCACATGTCCGCTCTCCTTGCTGCTGGCAAGAGAGCGCCTCCATCGCGCCGCAGCCTTCCTCGAATCGATCAGTGATGCATCCGAAGGGTAACGATTGCGACCAGCACCGTGTTATTGCACGGCCGTTGATAATTCGTGTGCCGTAATCGCTGCAGTGCGCCTCAGGGACAAGGCCAGGGTTATCCGGGTCAGGCTCATTCTCAAAGTCGCACCGTGGATTTGACTCGAGGTGGCCGCAATTATTCACCCATGTTTCGGAGGAGATAGTCCTGCAAACGTAGGTGTCTTGCTCGGTCGTACATACCCAGGTTTCGCCGACTTGAACTTGTTCAGTACCGGTAACCGCGCCAGTTTCCGGATCGACGATGTTGCGCGTTTCGTAGATCGGGTCCCAATAGCCGCCAACGCAGGTCGTGCCAGTTTTGGTACAAACCGGGCTTTCCATACGGCATGTCGTTTCAAGGGGTTTTTGCCACGTGTTCGTGCATACCTGTATCGGGGCCGGGGGCGTAATCGAGCATGAACCCCCAACAGGGCGGGTGCAGCTACGATTAACGCTCGACACGGTGACATTCAGGTTGTAAGAGCACCAGGCTTCATCAACGATCCGCCCCTCATTACATGTCTCAGTCCGGAAAGTAGCTCGTTCGAAATCCTCAGCAACACATGCGTTCGGCGAAGCGGTAATTCCGAAGCCCATCGTGCTCAATTGCGAATTCGGACTCTGTTGGATTACCCTAGATTGCGTAAAGATTGGATCGGTTGGAGCCGGCCCTTTAGACATGTCGATATTGGCTTGCGTTGAGGTATTTACCGCAAAGCACTCCATATGCGCGGGATTGTTGGGGTCGAGTGTTGCAGAGCCGCATGCGTCGATACGGGCTTGTCCTCCAGGGCCCGGATCAAAGTTCGAACTAAAGTTCAGGGCTTGCGGTACGTCCGCTGTTGCGTCCGGAAAAGGCAGGGCTTCTTCGGCTTGTTGATAGATGTCAAAAGTTGATCCGGGGCGGACGAGATTCGAGAGGTTACTTGCTTCCGAGTATGGATCGACTGCATAAACAACAGACGTGAAGCAAACCCAGAAGGCCATGAACCTTGCCAAGAACTTGAAGAAAGCACTCTCTATGAACACGGCTATTTCTCCTTGATCATCGCAAGCCGCTTAGCTGCAAGTTGTCGAATCTCTGGCTTGGTTGCGCTCTGGGATATTTTCTCGAGAGAACCGATGATCGATATATCTCCAAAAACGGAGGCGTACTCGCCAACTGGAAAACAGCCTTCGTCGTCGACATTCAGATTGTCACGGGACAGGACTAACGCGGGTACAGCGTCGATCTTGTAGCCGGTGAACACCTCGGGATTGATAATCCACCCAGCACCGCCGGCGTTTAGTGCGCCGGCCTGCTCCGTGGTGCGTCGAACCGTCCCGCCCTTGTAGTTACCTCGAAGCACGAGCGTTGCCCCAGCGGCTTGTGCCTGCCGCGAGTACTCGCGGATAACGTCGGGTGGCATTGAGAACGAGACAAACAGCATGAGGGTGCCGTCGGAGTTTGTCGGCGCAGCCTCGGAGGTGCGTGCACTCTCGTACCGCTTGACGAGTTCGTTGAGGTCAGAGAAATCCTTTTCCCCTGCAGCCTTCTTTGCTGCTGCGTCGGTTGTAACGCCGAGCTGATTCGTGCCTTTGAGGGCCCGTGCTGCCCGCATGGCCTTATTCATTGAGTCCATGCCTTCGACACGAAGCTGTGCTTCATCGTCTTTAAGCTTTACGTCGGCTTTGTCAAAAAGCTCTTTCGATTCCGTTCTGATCCTGTCGTATTCGGTAGATGTCGGATGGAGATTCTCTGAGAACGCATAAGCAGAAAGCGTTGAGAGAAATAAGGTCGCGAGTTGTTTTTTCATTGCAGGTCTACAACTCCCTGGCAGCAATGACGTTTGCGGAAAATGGTGTAGCCCATGTCTTTGCCATAGACGGGAACTTCTGCTCCTATTTCGGCAAGATCAGTCATTCGGCCCAGAGGATCGCAACACCGGCCGGCAACCTTTCTTTGGGGAATGTAAAAGGTGCGGGACACCTTATAGGCACGCTTATCCATCATCAGCATCGGATACCCTACACGGCACATCGCGTCGCTACCATGTGTGGCCCAGATCATTCCAGATGCATGCATCTTTGCCAGCAACCGCTGAGTCAGCAGTCGTCCCGTTTGCTCGGCGGAAAGATGCGATGTGTTATCGCCTGTCAGTGGATATGTTCCGCCGTTGCAACCTGCGCACCAGAACAGACTGGAGATCGGAAAGCCCACCGCGGCAGCCCCACAGTCGACTGCGCAGGCATTTTGAGCAGCAGTGTCAGCGAAGGCATACATGTATGGGGTGATGATTCCCGCGAGCTCCGGATCGTCCCACATAGGGTCAAGGTTCGATGTGTAGGCCAGGTCGAAGTTGAGTTTCTCCATGCAATCGTTGTCCATCACCGTTTGCATGATGAACATGAAGGGCGAGACGTAATAGTTGATATTGCGGAACGACTTTTCGCCGGAACGGATGGCACCTTGGTCATAGTCTGTAGCGGTTGTGATCTCTTCTGTTGTTCCGCCAATCAGGCCTCGAAAAGAGATGTCCAACTGCATACCGCCAAGCATCGGGTAGCAATAAGGCTCGTTGACGACCTCTGCAAAGCGCGATTGCTCCCAGAATTCCACTGGAACGCCAAAAACCGTACTACCCCCTTTATCCAGACAGCTGCATAGCAGAGAGCTGTCTCGAGTCAGAGCATCTTCTTGTCCCATAGAAAGGACGTTTGCATTGAAGATGCGAATTGGAAACATGCAACTCCAACAGATATCCGTTAGTGGATTGGGAAATTTACCGGGGCAGGTTTGCGCGAAGGACGGGAGAGGCGTCAACAGCGCAAGAACGAATGCGATGAGGGGCAAGAGACGCTTGATCATTGGGTTACCTCATCGACGCGTATCTTCATTCCATCTTGAGAGAGGACTGCTGGAACGCGCTTGATACCGAAGTGCTGGGTCAGTTTTCCGTGCTGGTCGTAGTAGATCTTCACTTTCCAGCGGTCTTGGAGCTCACGCCAGGAGCCTCCGACCAGCACCACTCGATTGAGCGGATTTTCCTCAAGGTAGCGAGCAGCGATAGAAACCTGCTTCTCATCCCGAGCATCGATAAAGACGAGTGACTTGGAGAGGGCGATGTAGTTGAAGGGGTTGTAGACGACGCCCGCTTTTGCTACGACCCGCCCTTGTTCGTCGACTACATCCTCGGAAAAACTGACAGACGGATCGAAGTGCCAAGTCTTGTTCTCTGTGGCGTAACTGATCCCTGGAACTGGGGGAGGGTCAGAGAATGTCGCAAGCGTTTCTTCTTGAAAGCGCCGTTGCATTGCATCCATCTCGCCATTCGACTGAAGCCGTTTGATGA
>JBAYRD010000019.1:0-19795 GCA_041676845.1 Halothiobacillaceae bacterium
TCGCCCTCCTCGCTGGGTTCCAGCGCTAATCTTCCCTGGGCCTCGGAACCCAGTTCATTGGTCCGTCGGTCATCACCGAACACATCTTCCAGCTCGGTGGTGTCCTCTGTGAGGTCAGGGAATACGTCCTGCAAATGAACCTGGGCCTGGTCGAACGAGAAGGCATTTCGCGCCTCCAGACCCAGCGCCTGTGCTTGTGCGGCGCTGGACTGAACGGCATTTGCCCATGCTCCCATGGACAGCATATTGAGCTGCAGTCCCAGCAGGATCCAGGCAAGAAAGCGCATACAGCGCGAATGGTGGAAGGAGTTGAGCATGGTAAAGGCACCTCTGGTCAGTATCGCCATGCTACTGGCTCAGAAGGAACGGCAATGGGGATATCAGGCAGGATTTCGGTTGTAAAAAAAAGAAACCCCGGCTCCATCGAGGACCGGGGTTCTGTGCTTCATTTAACCAGCTTCGAAGTAGCCGATCTGGCCGTTCGCTGGAATCAGTTGCTTCATCACAGCCCATGCTTGAATGAATCGAGTGTCTTTGGTGCCCGTGCAAGACCGAGCGATCGGCTCAGGAACAATGATCACACGACCCGATTCGAGCATCAGCTCTCGCTGTTCGTGGCAGTAGATGGCCGACAGGTTGCTCATTTTCGCTTACTCCATGTGGGTGGTCACCGAAAGGCTCCTCGAAGCCCTTTGGTGACCACCCACACGGATGATCACAACCTGTCCAGATTCGGTGCAGCCCTAGCTAGAGCTGCACCGCCATAGTGAATGGCTGCTGAGATTTATCAGCAGTGGGGTTACCACACGCGATGCGGTGGCTGTTTATGCTCAGTTCCAAACTTCTTGTCCAGGTGGCCAGCGGTCAGAAAACCGACAACGCCTATAACGGCCACACCGAGGACAATCGCAGATACGGCATATACAAGTCCCATGTCACTCTCCTTCAGAAGTGGATGGAATCAGCTCAATTGCCACTATCACCAAGGATAACACGGCCAGAACAAACCCCACTACCAAGGTAAAGACCAAGGGGAAAGGGTTCGTGCCTGGTGTAGCGAATCCAATGACGCCGGCGGCAAGCAGACTACAGCCAACTCCCAGCAGGAAGTTTTTGAACCAACTCAAAAAAGCCCTGTGGAACATAGTTTTACTCCCGTAAGTTATTGACGGGAGTCCCCTGACGGGAATTACCCGTCAGGGTTGATGTTAAAGCGCCGACTGACGCTCATTGATCAGCTGAGCAGTCTGGGACTTTTCAGCTGAACTCTTTACAGCATCAAAAGCTGCACCGCCGAGTTGAATACCGCCGACGATGACCGCGATTGCGATGATGAGAGTTTTCATAGCATTTCTCCAAAGTAAGCGCGGAGAAATGCCCCAGACGGGGAATTTCCCCGCATGGGTGGGTATTGCTTGATTGAATGCCTAGCTGGGCATTGGGGTTTCAGCCTGCATAGACAGGACTGAAGGGGAGCTCGATCGCATAGACGAAACGAGCATCTTGGCGAATGTACACAGTACAGACGCTAAGGTTCTGGACTTCCCGGCGAGCGCCGGGAGTAGGGAATCTGGCTACCCCGCCGCAGAGGCGACGGGGTGCAATGCCTTCATATTATCAGGAAATATTGTCGTTGCCAGCCCTCCTTAGAGATCCACGTCGGTGCAAAAAAGGCCGGCGTTCATTGAACGACCGGCCTGATCTCACTGTTACGCATCGGGACAGAAAACCTTGTTCCCAATGCGCCTCCGAAACTGCTCAATGAGCTGATCCAGAGACTGCTCCAACCGCACAGGTTGCGCAAAGCCCTTTCCCTTCTCGTGCTTGAGAAGGATGACGCCGCCGGTGGAAAGCTCCCACAGGTGTGTCTTGGTTTGGCCGCGGACGGCCCAGGCTCGCCGGCTCACAGCTGCCGACCCTTGCAGTTTGGCTGCTTCCATAATCGCGTTCATAAATCTCTCCTCGGTACGGCCAAAGAGAGCCCCCCAACCGGGGAGACTCTCCCCGGCGTGGGTGGATGATGCAGATTACGCTGCTTCCTTCGCTTCTCCCTGGATGGGATGGGCGGCAGAGCAGGACTTCTTCAGGTGATTCCCCAGCGCAAGACCTACGGCCTCAAACTGAGGGAAGATCACCGACTGACCCAGAATTTCATGCGCGATGGTGTCAGACTCCCCAGCGATAACTTCCTCTGGGATTCCCTTCACTCGTGCATGCTCGACCGGTGTCAGCAGTCTCGACAGTTCTGGGTTCGCCGGATGGCGAATGAAGGGCTCGGTCGATCTGCATTTTTGATAGCTTTTCCCTATCGTGCCGCAGAACTCCTCCGACCCGTCCAGCAGCTGCCGCTTGAAGCCTTTACCAGCCTTCAGATCTCGCTTTTCCTTTTCCGCAAGGTAGTCGAACGTTCTCCAACGGTCGGAATCCAGCGGAATGTCCTCCAGCACCTCCGCCAGCGCCTCCTCCTTCGCCTTCACAGGCCGTAGGCCATCGAAGTTGAATGCAGGGAGCCCTTTGCTGATGGCAACCACTACAAGCCTGCTGCGGCGCTCCAGGGCACCGAAATCGTTGCCATTGAGCACTGCCTCACTGAGCGTGTAGCCCAGACTGCTGAGTACAGACCTGATCACCATCATGCTCGCGGTGTTCTGGTACGGCGGCACGTTCTCAATCAGGATGACAGCAGGGTTGACCGCCCTGACTGCATCCAGAAAGTAAACGAACATCGCGCCGGCATCTTCATGCGCTTCTGCGCAGTCCAATCCGTTACGGGATCGCCCTGCGAGCGAAGCGCCAGTGCAAGGGACCCCTGCCCAGAGCACCGAGCAATGCGGTGCGTTGTTACCCAGATTCATTTCCGCAATATCACCACACACCGCCAGTGATTCTTGCATCCAGAGTTCCGGGTTGTTCCTTATCGAAGCATCGAGGTAGCCAGATTCCAGCTCAGCGGCGACCTGAACGAACGAGGCTATCCCCGCGCGCTTGAAGCCACTGTGCATCGCTTTGTCCAGCACCCCTCCTCCGTGAAACAGACTGCAGACCCCAAGCGGTACCCCTTCCTTCAGGCGCCGCTTCAGCTCTTGCTCCCTTTCACGCTGTTTTACGTCGAGGTGGTTGGCAGTGATCAGTATTCGACCTTGCCGTATTGCGACCCGAATACGCTCTGAGGAAAAAATCTCCCTCAGCTCATCGGTCCGCACCTCGATCAGTGGTGTGGCAATGCCGCGCCGGTTGCGAATGCTGACGTGGTAGGTTTTGCCCTGGTAGGTGTCATCCACCTGCTTCAGCTCCGCCCTCTCGCCAACACTGCGTTGCAGCGCATACTTCATGCCAGACTGAACGCCAGCTCTCGCCAGCTTCTGCCCTTCCAACCACAGGCGAGCCACATTGCGGGACTCGCCAATCTTGGTGTTGATGATAGTTGTCATCGTATTTCTCCTTTTTTTGAAAGGAGAAACCCCCGAAGGGGTTTCCCCCGTCAGGGTTTTAATGAGCAGAACAGCACAATGCTGATCGACCCGGGTCTACTACTTTGCGACAGCCTGGGCCTTGGCGTAGGTACCACCAAAGACTTCAGGCTGATCGAGCACAGTTAAAGCATCAACAAACCCTGTCCCAGGGAAGCTGATACCCTCACCTTCCTGCAGATGCCCTGGCAGGGCGGCTACGAAGCTGATGTGTCCATGCTGTTGAGCGGCAACGTGGAACGCATGCAGGTCATTCTCTGCTTCAACGTGATCGCAAAGAACCTGCCCGGTGTCTTCACAGAACCCGAGAACGGTGAACGGCTGCAGGACCACCTCCTCCTCAAACGAGTCGAACGGCAACCCCACTGCTTCAGCCCACTCATCGACGTTGCTGTTCAGCTCCCGGATCCGCGCTGTCAGCGCTGCCTCGAACTGCTCCGGAGTGACATCGGCACCTTCAGGGTGCGTCGATCCTTTCACGGAGAATGCCACGGTGTAAGCGTGGTTGTAGGTCTTCATTTCTGCTTCCTTCTGGTTATCCAGACGGAAGACCCCCCCGAAGGGAGATCCCCCTTCTGGGATGGTTATGCCAACGTGGCGTTTGATGGCCTTGCGGCCGGGTCTGATCAAGAGCTCAGATGAGCCCCATCACAATTGTGCAATCCGTTATAGAACGAGATTGCATCCTGCTCGTCGCCGAGCTTGATGTGGTACAGAGCCGAATCGACTGTGTTCACCGCATCGCTATGCGGGTAATAAGGGAATTCAGCCCGGGGGGGTGCCCAATAATCACCGAACGCCGAGAACAGGTCCCTGCACTCGATCGTGGAGCCATGCAGAAAAGCATGCTCCAATTTTTCTGCGAACCGAGGTTCATCAGAAGCCTTTGCTACTGCTTTGGCCAGCAGGGCCAGGGCATCAGATGCCTTGATCGCTGTCAGGTAGTGCTGCAACCGCTGCAGCGTTTCCTCCAAGGTGTACGGGTTTTTGATCAACATCGCATTAACTCTCCCTCGCTAACCGGGGAGAACCATCCCCAGAGGGACAGTTCCCTCCGGGGTGTGGTTGCGGATCAGACCTCGGTGCTACCGACGAAATCACCGCCTATGTAGGCGCTGACTCCGGCTTCGATGGCCCTGCGGCCGATGAAAGCCTCGATGTCCAGATCCCTCAGTCTCTCGTGCGTCCAGGGGGCATCCTGAGCGGGCGCCAATACCAGCAGCGGCAGTCCGTCCAGATTCCTGATAGTCAGATCCTCATGACCCTTCCCGTCCAGAAGGCAGGGCTCTCCTGGTCTCACATCCGTGATGAATATGAGATCGCACTGGACCATGCCCTGAGCAACCGCACCCTGAGCAAGTTCCGCATAGGTTTTACCTGAGACAAACGCCTGACGTGCCCATGCATAAGCGGCATGGGTAGGCGCTCCCAGACCATGAGCCAGCACACAATCACGGAAGGCACCACGGTCGAAATCACTCTGAATGTCCATATCAACTTCCCTTCAGATGTAGTTCATCGAGATCACCACAAACACTCAGCTGGCCAACGCATAAACGCCGGAGCCGACTCGGCGAAAATACCGCTCATCCTGGAGGACTTGCCGCACCTTCGCTTCCCAGTGCTGGTTATTGCGCGTCTTGGCAAAGGGCTCCACAGCGGAATTTATTTCCTTCAGGTGAAGGGTTTTCCCGCCCAGAAGCACTCTGCGAACAGCGGCTCGCCAGGTAACCCCGACCATCGCCTCTGCCCTGCGCTGCATCAGGCCAAGCAGAAACAGCGATGCTTGGGCCTTGCGAAACACCAGGAGCTTCTCATGAGCAATTCGAATGACATTGCCCCTGTACTGCCTGGCGTCGCTGACGCAGTTGTGTTGAACCTTGATGATTTCTTCAATGAGCTTGCCCGGCGCGACCCTCTCCACCAGCGATGACAGGTTGTAGTACTCCCCTGCCTTGCGCATGTTGCCCATCAGAATCCCATAGACGCCCCCTTGTTCGACGGCATCGTGGATATTCATGACGGCCAGCTCCAGTGCTTCAGTGAAGTCAGCCAGCGACATCCGGGACATGTCCCATTTGTTCGACTCACCCCATTCCACACCGCTGTACTGCAGCATCCCAGCGTACGGGGGATGCCACCATGCAACGTGCGCTTGCTCACCCAGGAAGGTGGCCAGATCGTCTACCAGCAGGTTGAACCCCTGGTGCAGATCGGTACCGACGAACCGGAGCCCAAGCTCATTCGCGACATCGACACTGGTGCCTCCCCCTATGCTCGGGTCAACCACCAAGCCGTCTTTGCGCTTCACGAAGGACTCAAAGAAGTCCTTGATGATGTGCCCGGTGCAGTTCCCCCGATAACGGGAGTTGCCCCAGGCGCCTCGATCCGGGTACGAAACCACAGAATTTTTAAGCATTTTGATTCTCCTTTCATAAGCGAGAGGAGAGTTCGCCCCGAAGGGCAAACTCCCCCTCAGGGCGTGGCTACGGTGACCCGGAACCGTTAACTGAGTGTGCCGGCCGGAGCCTTCACACCGACTTGAACCGCAGCACAATCCAGGAGCATCTTGCGGCGCTCCTGAGTCATGTACGGCCAGCGGGTTCCTACTGCGTCCAGATAGAAGCCGTAGGCGTCGATCCAGTTCCAGCAGGGCTGCTCCACCCCCAGCTCGATGAAGGTCGCTGCGTGGGAGCGCAGGATGTAGAAGAACCGACTGCTTTCCTCGTCATCCAATGCGCGCTTCAGCTTACGAACCTCCTCAGGGGGAAATACGCTTTCCAGTACGTTGCACAGCAACTTGTAAGCGGTCTGCACAAGACCCGATTCCACCGCAGCAATTTCACCTGGGTGAGCCTGGCAGAACAGGGTCGATTCAACGCACTGATTCGGCTTGGTATTCATGGGATTCTCCTTTCTGGGTCATGCCCGGGAGGGAATCCCCCCAAAGGGGAAAACTCCCCCATTGGGCGGTATGAATCAGCTATCAGCGATTTCACTCAGGCGCATCCACAGCTCTCTGACGCGTGAGCTGGGTATGGTTCCGAGAACAGCGAGTTTTTCAGCCGACTGGCTTTGAGACAGGTACTCCTTCGCCAGGGGGATCCATTTGGATTTCCCGAGGCAGAACTTGGTGTCCCTGCTCAACCCTTCGATTTCGCTTTTCCGAAAAGTGATCTCTCCCAACCCGTTGACTTCAACGCGCTGACTGGTGCCATAGGCAACCAACAGGCGTCTCGCTTCTGGATCGACATCAATCACAAATACTGGGCGAAACTTTGGTCCTGGCCGATGGGGATTTTCGTCCTCAGGGAGCCAGGCAAACAGAATGACCCCTCGCAGGGCCGAAAGGTTAGACATGCTACCTCCGCGCCCTGGGGGCTGATTTGACGTGTTATGTGGGTACTACGATTCCTTCAATGCTCCGTTTTTCACAAAGAAATCGTCCAGGGAATCACCTGGCACGGCGGGGCCATCAAGGGTTTCGTAGTCCTGCATGCCAGTACAGATGAAGCGAAGAATCAGTTGCTCGACGGTTATACCGAGTTCGCTGGCTCTACGTTCCATCAGGTCCGGCAAGGTGTCCCGCTCGTGAAAGCGGATCTGATATGACGGCATGGCTATCAACCCCCAAATGTTGCTCTCAGGTGATGGTAGCATGCGCTTTTGATAACCCATATTTACTCCTCTGTTGGGGGGTAAATATGGCCCGCCGGGCTCTATTTACCCGGGGGTTGGTCTGTACTCACACAGGGATCTGAGTGAGCGATTTAAGCCTGAACGGCTTGGGGGTGTGCTCGGCCACATACATGGCTGAGCATCTGAGTGGTCAGCTCATGCTGATCACAAAGATAAGGTGCTGAATAGTACTGCTCAGCTGCATATGCCCTTCACTGTAGCAATGCCAGGGGCAAAAGAAAACCCCGGGCAGCCATAGGCCGTCCGGGGTTATTCATCATTCCAACGTCAGCATTTTTTCCCGTAATTCACACGAAAAAAAAGGCCACCGTTGATCACCGGATCAGAGGCGAAAACAATCGTCTCGAACCCAGCCTGTCTGAGCGATCGGGACATGTTGCGCTCCCCATATCGCCATGCTTGCTGCCGCGTCATTGGCTTGGACAGTTCCCCAAGCCCAACTCGTACAGGTCGCTTTTCAGTCCTCATGAGCACCTCCGAGCACAACAGCCTCCTGAGACGCATCGCCGCGACTTTCCAGCTTCAGCATGTCCGGTGAGGTTGCGTACCAATAGCAGTCCCAGTCTTCCAGGTAGATGAAGGCATCGGGGCGCAGCTCGGGATTGACCGCCTTCCCGAACCCGGCCACCTCCAATCCGCGGTACACGTCCCCCGCCCGAGTGGTTAAGGTCACCTTGTCGCCAACCTTGAACTCACAGGGGACTGGTGGCTCATCGGTAATGTCGTAGAGCAAGTGCACCCTGCGCTGGTCGTTAGATGAGGTTTCCATATGATTCTCCCTTTTGCTTGATGGTGCCCGCAAAAGAGAAAGCCCCGAGGGGCTTTCCCCCTCGTGGGCTTTGTGGTCACTTCATGTGCTTGCGCATGATTGATTCCACACCGAGGCGGACCTCGATGTAGTCAGTACCATGGGCTTCGCAGCACACCCGAAAGCTGAACGGATGAATTGAATCATCCATCAGCCATTCATAGGCGTCTTGCCTTCCTTCCGCGCTTACCTGCGGGTGCAGGAGCTGCCGGAGCGTTCGTTTGAGCATGTAGCCTCGGAGCCATTCGATGTAATCATCGGTCAACTCGTCGAACTGGCGCTGTTGCTCCAGTTCTTCATCGGACATTGCAAGCAGGTCGATGAAGGCCAGCTGCACGGACTCCCTTACCACCTGAAGTCGTGCTGTTCGCTGACGCGGCTCAACGCCACGCCGCTGGGTGATGACCTGCTCTCCAAACAAGTCGAAGGCAGGCATCTTCATTACCATTTTTTCCATTTCAGTAGCCCCAAAAAACAAGGGGCCACTCCCCCAAGGGGGAATGACCCCCTTGGTGGGTGGATGCTACATCAGGCCGCGAGTACCTCCCGAACCAACCCGAATAAGGATTGCCTCAGGTTTTCCACGGTCCCAACACAGCAGTAGTGGTTGAACGTCTCCCGGAGAACCGGCTCAGTTGCCGCGCCGAATCCCAGGCCGATTACTGTGATACCACTTGCCTCACAGCGCTCAACCATTCTTCTCGTATACCCTGGATCCTCCAAATTCCTGTTGGGCATACCGTCAGTGATGACGAAAAGCACTTTCCTCGACGCAGTGCATGTGCGGCGCTGGAACAACTCCCCAGCAGCCGCCCACAAGGCACCGGCCAGTGGAGTGCTACCTTCAGCCTGCAGGCCAAACCCTCCCTTGTTTACAGCAGCCTGCAGCGTTTCCGTGTGCGCCTTGATCAGCTGGCACCGCTCACCATGCAATGTTTGAAAAGGGAACGCCATTGCACCGACGCTTAGCAGCGGCAGCCCTTCCAGGGCCTTCAGAACGGCGTAAAGCGCCGCCTCGGCATGGTCCAGGTGGCCATCCATGCTTCCCGAGTTATCAAGAAGAATCTGAATGGCCGATGCTTCCTTTACTGCCCGCGCTTTGGAGCGAAAAACACGGCCTTCGCCTGCCTTCAGCATCGCAATGCGCGATGCGTCGAGACGGCGCCCCTGTCTTTTTAACCGAACGCGAACATCCACCTGCGATTGCAGCAGACCAGACATCACCTGCCGTAACCCGGCTGACTGTTCCAGACCCAGACGAATCCTCTGAAACTCGGAGGATTTTCCTGGCTTCCGGACATCAACACATTGAAGGACTTCTTCGGTGCCATTGGCGTCCGCTTCGGCCTCGATCATCCTCGCAGCTTCATCACCGATATCGGAGATTAACCCAGCAAGATCTGCTTCCGTTGAGGATAGAACCTGTGAGCGGATACCTGTTGAACGGAGATCCTCCCACGAGTCCTCGTCAGTCAGCCACCTCGTCTGGTCCTGACCTTGTTGGGATTGTGAGGCTGAATCCTGATCCGCGCCGGCCGGAGCCTGTGCACCGCCAGTATTCTGGGCGTCATCCTCTCCCGGCTGATCGCCGCTCGATGAGTTCTGCCCTGCCCCCTGGGATTGATCCCCGGCTTCCTGCTCAGATGAGCCCTCCGCCGCGTCACTTTCGCCAGATTCTCCATCCCCAGCTTCAGCACCGGATTCCTCTGGCGAGTCCTCAGGCTGTTGCTGTTGCTGTTGCTGTTGCTGTTGCTGGTCATCCGGAAGTAACGCCAGTATCTCGTCAACCAGACCGAGCACTTCTTCCGTGTTGGAACAGTCCAGGCAGCGGCAAGCCACTGCCATGATCTGATCAGCCAGAGGCTGCCCAACCAGCCCGGCCAGCGCTGCAAGGTAAGCCTTCGCTGGTGTTTCCAGCTGCGGCTCCTGCAGCTTCCAGTACGTCCCAAACAGCAGGGCGCCATGGAGGATTTCTGCCGGTGTCGTCCCCACCCGGTTGGGTGAGAAAGGCTCAAGCAGCACCTTTCGGTTCAGGTACCTGATGTCATCTTCTGTACCAGGGTACTGATCCATGCTGAGCCGCTCGATGCGAACATCCTCAAGAATGTTGAGGAGTTTTTGTCGAATCGGCGTTCCTGCGGTTGATCCGAATACCCTCATGTCTGTGTTGCGGACATGGCTGCATTCGTGGGCGATGAAACCAAAGGCCAGCTTTGCATCGCCATCCTTCACCATCGGCACATTCACTTGCTGACCGTTGGTGTAGGCTCGATCGCCGCCGATGACAACCTTGATACCGGTTGCTTCGGCCAGGTGCTGCCCATAAATGGGAAGCGCACTGGCAATGGTTCTGTTGGAACGATTCATCTGATTCTCCTTTTCATTGATTCCAAGGAGAAACCACCCCCCAAGGGGAATGGTTTCCCCCAGGGGTGTGTGCCAGATTCAGAAGTAGAAAGCGTTTCTTCTTCTGGCGGTTTGTTGGCGCTGCTCCCGTTCAATCAGATCCTGAATGCTCGGGAATTCCACTACCTGACCTGCAGGTGCAGGGGCGGTTTCAGGTTCGATCGGCGTATCGACTACGCCAACCTCCTCCTCTACTTGCTCCACCGGTTGCTCTGCTGCTGGCAACGCTGCCTCAGCTTCTACCTCCACATCCGGTTCTGATGTCACCATGGTCTGCGCCGGGGCGCTCACAGTAACTACAGACTGCAGCTCCTCATCAGTGTCCGTCTTACCATTGCTGGTATTCAGGTGCACAACGAGGTTCTTGATGCCCGCCTCTGTAGAAAGCGCGGACACCAGGGTTACCACCTGCGCGTACTGGGAGCCGTTGACGACACCCGCCGTCGGCAGGGTGTCCAATAGCTCCGTGATGTACTCGGTAAGAGCGCGGACATCGGAGGATAAGAACATCAACCCCCTCAGTTTCGCGTTCATCCGGCGAAGCGTGTTCAGCGTTCGCTGATCCACATGCCCGCGACCGGCCAGGCCAGTCGAAAGCAAATCCTCCGCCTCAGCCGCCGTGTCAGCGTAGAGCTGATCGGCAAGGCCCCTTACCTCTCCGTTGAGCAGATTGTTGAGCTTGTCATCCTTGTCAGGGGCCACGCGGCATGCCGCAAAGCCAAACTGCAAGGAGTGCTCAACAACTGCCTTGGGTGTCACACTTGACCGTATGGCTTCTCGCCATTCGTTTTTTTCCCATGCCTGGTTCACCCACGCATCCACAAGTGAGTCATACCTGCTGATGAAATCCGCCTTGGCTTGATAGAACTCGGCCTTCAGCGTATTGAGCTCATCGACAATCTCATGGATAAGGCTATCGGGGATGGCGTACCCCCCCAGGAATTTGACGCCCCGCGATTCCACGAGGGCCGTGGCGCGGCGTTTGAGCCGCTCGAAGGGTTTAAGCTCCTCGGGATCAATCACACGCATCGACCCCAGAGAAGCCAGAGTTGCCGGCGGAATTTTTCCCTCCAGCATTTCCGGCTTGAGCTTCTTGCGAGCCGTCCACAGGCGGATGGCCGACAAATCAACCAGAAGAATCTGGTCGAGGATTTTTACTTCGATGTTCGTCATAGCAGTTTTCCTTTTCATCGTGATGAAAGGAGACTGCCCCCCTGAAGGGAGCAGGCCCCCTTCAGGGTTTAAAGTGTGGTTATCAGTTCTCGTCCCACGTATTGCCAATCACGCTTTTAGCGATCTGGTTAATAGCGAGCCTTTGGACTGCATCACACCGGTTCAGAAGTGCTTCTTCCAACGCCGTTTTCAGGGGCGCTTCTTCACCAAGATCCATGTAGGCGCAGGCGATACGGCCCCATCTGAGCAATGTCCGGGTGGACATGGTGACGCTCAGAAAGTTGCCTCCATCCTTACCTTCATGCCGGTTGCGTATCGACGTGGCAATCTCAACCATTGCTTCCCTGGTCACATCACCCAGGTCGGGTGAGGTTACAGCCAGAAGCGCAAGTTCATCCTTCTTGTCGATATATGGCACCTCATACACACGGAACCTGTCCAGCGTGGCCAGGTTCTGCTGCATGGTTGCTGCGTAAAGGGAATTCTCATCCCCTTGCCCAGCCGTGTTGCCGCAAGCAACAAACCGGAAATTGGGATGGGGATGAATTATCTCCCCACCGTTTTCCGGGATAACCAGCGGCCGACCTTCCAGAACCGCGTGAAGCCCAACCGATACGGCAGGATCCAGAGTGTCGTACTCATCGAGCACGAATATGAACCCCTCACGCATCGCCTTGGTAAGCGGCCCATCCACGAACCGGGTCTGCAGGTCACCAGACACCGGGTCGGTGTATGGCAAGTTGTAGCCGGTGAGCTCAGGCATTTCCATCCGGCTGTGCGCCGAAACAGTGATGGTAGGCCACCGCAAACGAGCTGCGATTTGCTCCACCAATGAGGTTTTTCCTGAGCCCGTTGGTCCTACCAACAAGCAGGCGTCACCTTCAGGGTTATACAACCATTCGGTAAAGCGCCTGAGCATAGTCACGCGAAAATGATAAAGCTCCTTTTTGCGCGGTACATATGCCATATGCTCGTGATCTTCTGGGAACGCATCAACTACTTGCTGGACATTAATCCCAAAATGATTCAACGGAACAGTGCTGGTAAAATGCATCGTAATTCTCCTTTCTTCAATGTTTCCGCGAGAAAAGAGAACTCCCGTCAGGGAAGTCTCTCCCCTGCGGGTAGGTTTTTACTGCTGTTAAGCTGCTTTGATCAGGTCAACGACTTCAATGCCATTTTCCTGGGTTCGCTTGGTAAAACTCACCAGCGGCTCAAGGCCGTGATAGATGAGCTCGTTGCACAGACCATGGGCCATCCAGGGCGGACAACTCATCAGCACTTTCGTGCTGCCTGTGCGGGCAGATTCCGCAAGTGCGATCTCGACAAGGCGCTCAATGCGCTTTGCAACAAGATCAGCCACCGGCGGGCCTTGGAAGAACAGAAGGTTTCTGACTTCCTTGAATTCTTTCCAATCGGAAAGATCTTTCACGCCGAACTCCTGAAGCTCAGGGGTGATTCGGAACTTGGTGAGGTTGATAATGGACATCGCTTTTCTCCAGTAGAGTTAAGCGAGAGCCCTCCCTGACGGGAGGAACTCCCGCAGGGGTTGAGTGCTTGATTCAGTCGGTAGCTGCCGACCCATGCCGAAGCATGGTCAATTATCACCGCACATGCGCTGATAAAAGATTCGTTAGCCGAGAGGCTTGAGGAGAGAGGCCAGCAGCAGGTGCTGGCCCAGAAGACTTGCTTGCATGCCGCGCAGCGAGCGGGTCCGAAGACACCTTAATCATGCAATGGATTCGGCCCCGGCGCAACCCCTCACGTTGCGCCCCGGGCACCGCGGATATACCTCACACCAAAACCAATTATCGAGGGTACGAGAATCACCCCGGCCGAGCCGATCAGGGCCATGACGACAGTGGCGGTCACACCCAGCACTCCCATCCAGAGAGCAGCCTCTGTCCAGTCCAGGGCCACACCCAGCGCGTAATGGATATTGACGCCCATCAGCTCTGCCAGTCCCATGGAGTGCAGGTTCATCTGCAACAGATCAAGGCCCAGCAGCACGCAGAGCCCGGCAAAGAGCACCCCGACCAGCCCACCCAGGGAAATCTGGATATCTGACACGCTGGGGATCAGGTGCAGCGCCAGGATCGCGCAGACCACTGTGGTAAGCATGCCCTGCCAGCCCGAGAGGAACATGTCTCTGGCACTGGTGAGCGTGGCCTGTGCTGCGTCCATTACCCATAGGTGGAGCGGGAGGCTGCCTGGCTTACCCATTTGATCACCCAGCGAGAACACCATCACCAGTATGACGGAAGCCGTTATCAGCGGCGCGACGCCCTGTATCACCCGCCCCAGCGCATGCAGCGCCGAATGCGTCCGGTACACGAACCGTACATAGCCCAGCTGCCCGGTGAGCGGGTTCGGGGAATAGAACGAGACAGACTCGATCTTCATACCGAACAACACACAGGCGACGGCATGCGACAGCTCGTGTATCGGTGTGCCGATGAGGCCGGTGTACCGATAGGCATCCCATACCGCCGCGTTCATCCGCACGAGCAACCAGTTCCAGAGAAAAATGATTGCTGTGGGCAGCACGATCAATCCAACCAGTACCTCAAACATTCTGCACACTCCTTGCCTTGCGGGCCTCGGCGTGGGCTTTCAACACCAGGCCCTCCACCGATGCGTTGATCACCAGATTCGACTTGGCGCGGGTTACCGCGACATACAGCAGGTTCAGTTCATCCGCCCGCTGCTCGGCGGACATAGCGCGCTCCCCTGTGTCAAACAGGTCAGGGAAGTCGTTCTCCATAATGACGCTCTCCCACTCAAGCCCCTTCGACCGGTGCACGGTGCTGACCACAACGTCCGCGTCCTCCTCCTCCAGAGCCATGTTTTTTCTCAGGGCAGCCACGATGCGCGGCACATCCGGGTAGTCCTTGAGAATTTTCACCAGCCGGGTCATTTCCAGATCCTTGGCCTCCTGCGCCGCGTCCTCGTAGTGCCCGTATGAGGGGAATTGCTTGACCAGGCGCTGGTTGACGATTTTCTTGTGGTCACCGCTCTTGAGGTGGTGAAGATCCTCGATGTCCTGAATCTGGTATGACTCGATCCCGCCCACCCAGTACACGACGCGGCCGCGTTGAACCTCCTCGATCGCCGTCTGGAGCACCCCGGCGACAGTGCGGTTCAGCACTGTGTACTTGCGGATGCCCGGGGGAAGTACGGTGTACACCTTGTCAGACGGTCCCAGGCCCACAAGCGAGCGCTTCTCGCCCTGGAAGCGCAGCACCACGTTGGCTGCACCAGCGATCATCGGGCCGAACCGGAAAGAGTTGGTCAGGTGCATCAGATCGGCACCCTTCGCTATTTCCTTCTCCAGCGCGTCTTCAGCGCCTCTCCAGCGATAAATTTGCTGCCATCTGTCTCCCACGAAAATTTTCCGTGCTGTTTGGCTCGATACCAGGGCGGCGGTGACCGGGTTGGAGTCCTGCGCTTCATCGAACAGGATTACATCAAAGGGCAGTACGGGATTGCTCAGCTGGAACAGCTTGAGATAGGCATCGTGCACACAGTTGAGCCGGGAGTCCGGGTCGATCATGCCCTCCCACAGCTTGCGGCCCATGTCCACGACTTCCCGGATGAGTTTCTCGCTGGCAGTCAGGTAGTCATCCGGGTCCATTCCGGCCTCGACATGGGTTTCATCCAGCTCCCGGGCATCACTGCTGAGATAGGCATTCAATGTGCCCTGCGCGGCTTTGATGAGCTTCCAGTTGCGTGTCCCGAGAAACTGAGCAATGTCAGTCAACCGCAGGTTGCCCAGCTTGTGCTGGTACCGGCTACCGAACTCCGGCCAGGCCAGCTGGTGCGCTGTCTTGCAGACCACGTTGCGAGGGAACTTTGCAGCTCCCTCGTCACGGATGGCCCTGTTGTATGCCAAATACAGCATCTTGAGGTCAGCATGTGCCTTTGCATACCCCACAAGTGTTGAAGTCTTGCCACATCCGGCAAACGCTTTGATTACCAGATGGTTACCCTGATAGTTGATAACCGGCAGCTGCTCCGATGTGTATTGCATTGGTTCATCCCTCTCGTGTTAATCAGACGGGAGCATTAAGGCTCGCCGCTTCGCGCAGATGGGCGCCCGGTGTGAAGCGCGGTACCACCTTGGCCGGGATGGCCATCACTTCACCGGTGTGCGGATTACGGCCGGTGCGCGACTGACGAACACTCACCCCGAACGTGCCGAAACCGGGGATGGCCACCTGGTCGCCACGACCAATAACCCCCTCGATCGCGTCAGTGAATGCCACCAGGAACCGGCCCGCCTCCGTTTGGCTGCAGTCCATCTGGCTGGCGATATGTTTGATCAGGTCGGCTTTTTTCATAGTGAACTCCAATGGTTATGGCAAAACCTGAGTAAACCATCAGAACGGGTACCCCGAGCGCTGTATAAATGCGGAAAATACGCGCATTTACCGATTTCACCCCTCCGGTAGAGACTTATCTGTGTTCTACTCGGTAGAATTCCACCATGTAGATCTTCTATATCGTCAGAATGATCGTCGGTTCTCTTGAGCTATCCGCTAAAGGATTTTTGTGTTCCACTCGGTAGAATTCCATCGTGTAGAGCTACGTCATGGCCAGAATGAACGTCAAACGCCCTTTTGAAATCCGCGACACTCGGGAGGTGTACTGGGTGCGGCAATGGCTGAAGCATCAGATCTCCACCGGCAGACTGCCAGAGCTCTCCTACCGAGCGGCAGATCTGATGGAGACCCCTGATGACGCGCGACGCCTCATCGACCGCTATCTGGATCCGGATAGCCGCAAACGCCTGCAGAAAGCCCTGTCGGCCCGCCGGGCGCGCGAAGCACAACGCGCCGAGGGATATAAATCCCCTGCTGTGCGGCCGGTGGTGACCGAGCTGACGGAGCAGGCCCGGGACATGCTGCTGGCCGTCGCTGCGGCCGAGGGGGTGACTACCTCACAGCTGCTGATCGACATTCTCAGCGATCGGTACTGGAAAATCGCGAAATAGTGGGCATAGTAGCCAGTAGCGGCCAGTTCAGGTGCCGATCGAGCATGTAAGGGCACAATGGAAAATCGTGAGCGAAGACTTTGCTGGGAGTGCTGGATGGAGTTCAACCACCTGGACTGCCAATGCCCTGCACAAGCGCCCGAAGGAAAAAGCTCACCTCGGGATGAGGAGCAGCTGGAGTTGATACTCCCCCTCCCCGACACTGATCAGGCCGACTAGAACCGCACGAGTTGCCCCGCCCGGCTTGGGTATTCCCGAAGCCGTGAGAGCCTCTACCTGAATGCTTTATCAGGTGGGTGGCCATGCAACTTCGTGACTATCAATCGGAACAGATCTCCCTGTTGCGCCAGGGTATTCGGCAGGGGAACCTCATCCAGCTTTTGATGAGCCCCACCGGATCCGGCAAAACTGAGGTCGCCAAAACGATCATGCTCAATGCTTACAGTAAAGGGGCGCGAACCTACTTTATTGTCGATAGCTTGAGGCTGCTCGATCAGTCGGTCCGCCGGCTGGGCGCCGAGCATGATCTCGGTGTGGTGCAGGGTGACCACATCCACACCGATTATTCCAAGCCGCTGCAGGTCATCAGCGTCCAGACCCTGCGTACGCGCATCCAGCTGCTGCTGGAAAAATACCCGCCTGAGCTGGTCATCATTGACGAGTGCCATGTCATTTTCGAGGTCCACCTCAAGCTGATCGAGTGGTGCCGGCAGAACAAGGTGCCTGTCATCGGCCTCAGTGCCACCCCATTCCGGAAGGGATTGGGGCTCATCTTCGACTCGATGGTGAGCAACATCACGATTCAGGAGCTGACCGACCGCGGATATCTGGTTCCGGCGGTCTGCTATGCCCCGTTCGTGCCGAACACGGCCGGGCTGCCCACCAATTCCAATGGCGACTGGGTGGAGACCGCCCTGTCCAAGGTCATGGGCGATGCCAAGATCGTTGGGGATGTCGTCTCGCACTGGTTCGAGCTGGGTGAAGGCCGGCAAACGCTTGTGTTCGCCTGCGACGTTGCACACGCGCAGCAGCTGGCCAACGAGTTCCTGAACCACGGCGTCAAGGCGGCATGCGTTCACGGCTATATGTCGCCCGAAGAAAGTCATGCGGTGGTGGATCTCTATCACCGGCAGAAACTGACCGTCCTGGTGTCGGTAGCCATGATGATCAAGGGCTTCGATGACCCGGCCACCAGCTGCATCGTGATCGCTCGGCCTACCAAGAGCCTGATGCTGCATTACCAGATGCTCGGACGGGTGCTGCGGATCTGTCCCGACCGGGGAAAGGTGGACGGCATCATCATCGACCATGCCGGCAACCTGCTGCGCAACGGTAAACCAGCCGACCCGCTACCGGCGGCGTTGGACATGAACGACGGCGACAACCCAGACCGCCGGCCGGAAAAGAAAGACGAGAAAGAGCCCCAGGAACATCCCTGCCAGATGTGCAGCTTCCTCCATATCGGCAGCATCTGCCCCAAATGCGGGCATCAGCTGGAGGTCGCCCGTGGCATCACGGTGGCCAGCGGCAAGCTGGTGAAGATGGAGGATCGCAAGACGGTTATCTGTCCTAACCATAAGCAGGAGGTCTATGGTCAGCTGCTTGGCTACGCACAACAGCACGGGAAGAAACCCGGATGGGCCTACTACGCGTACAGGGCGTTCATGGGCGAGAACCCGGGCAAGGAGGCTCAGTTGAATCCGGTGCCTCAGGCGCCCTGCGCAGAGCTGGAGCGCTGGATCAAGGGCTACAACGTCCGCCGCGCGAAGGGATTCCAGAAGAACAAGCAGGCAACAGGTTGAGCTCCGGGGCCGCAGGGGCGGTCCCGGGTGCAGGGTTATTTTTCAATTTTTCAGGGGGAGATTCCATTGAGACAAGTGTTGTGGTGGTTGATGGCGTTCTGGCTGATGGTGCCAGCCCTGTCGTCAGCAGAGGTGGGCAGCTTCCGAGAGGCAAAAAAGCTGCTGAAAGAGCATGTCTACTTTGACCAGAACCGAGGGCAGCAGGGCACGTTCTACTGCGGCTGCAACTGGAAGTGGGTGGGCGAGTCGGGAGGACGTACCGACATGGCCTCATGCGGGTATCAGGTCCGCGCGCAGCAAAACCGCGCCGAACGTACGGAGTGGGAGCATGTGCTGCCAAGCTGGACCATGGGGCACCAGAGGCAGTGCTGGCAGAACGGGGGCCGGCAGAACTGCGTGGCCACCGACCCGGTATTTCGCGCCATGGAGAGCGACCTGCACAACCTCGTGATCGCCGTTGGCGAGGTGAACGCAGACCGCAGCAACTACAGCTTTGGAACGGTGCAGCGAAGTCAGGGGTACTACGGGCAGTGCAGCTTCAAAGTGGACTTCAAGGCCCGGATGGCCGAGCCCCGGGACGCCGTGAAAGGCCGTGTAGCCCGCATCTACTTCTACATGCATGACCGTTACGGACTGAACATGAGCAGGCAGCAGCAACAGCTCCTGATGGCTTGGGACAGAATGTTTCCGGTGGATGCATGGGAGCGCGAGCGCGATGCGCGGATCGCCCGGGTGGTGGGCCGGCACAATCCGTTTGTTACCGGTGAGCGTCACTGGACACTGGGACATCGGCCTACCAGGGACGGCCTTGGCGGAACGGCTACCTTGACCAGGGCAGATTCTCAGCGGGAGGTTTTTTCTGCGGTTTCTCCCGATGCCCGCCAGCCCATTCGCGGCAACCGTAACAGCAGGGTTTTCCACCTACCCCAGGGATGCCCCAGCTACGATGCCATGAGCCCGAGAAATATCGTGAACTTCTCCAGTGAGGCAGAAGCCCTTTCCGCCGGATACCGCAAGGCGGGCAACTGCAGCTGACGCACCGGGGCACAGGGACGCGCCCCATCCCGCTTCACGCCGACACCCAGTCCTCGACTCTCAGCCCGGGCACCCGCTTGAACTCACGCAGATTGTTGGTCACCAGCACCAGGCCACGGGACCGAGCATGGCCTGCGATCATCTGGTCATAGGGGCCAATAGGCTTACCCTGACTGGCCAGCTCGGCCCTCAGCTGACCGGTATGCGCTGCACCCGCCTCGTCGTAAGGCAAGACCTGCAGCCGGGCCGCAAACCCCTCCACGACCGCAAGGTTGCGCTCGGGCATGGACGACTTCTCCGCACCGTAAATCAGCTCCATGAGGGTGACGCTGCTGATGCAGAGGCGATCCTGATTGCGATTGAAGATCTCTCGGACATGCTCCGGCCGGTTCTTGATGGTGAAGATGCA
>JBAYRD010000020.1:0-19554 GCA_041676845.1 Halothiobacillaceae bacterium
CCCACGCAGAGAAAATTCCCCTTAACAGGAACTTGTTAACCGAGGTTGTTTATGGCTTTAACCGACAAAAAGCGCAAATTTGTTGTCGCGCTCCAGTCGGGGCTGTCTGGCGCGAAGGCTGCGATTGCTGCGGGTTACAGTGAGAACGGGGCCGCGCAAGCAGCATCCCGGCTGATGAAAGACCCCGATGTAATTGCTGCGCTGGAGCGCAAGGCGGCTGTTGAACAAGCCAATGCCGAGGCCAAAGCGCAGGGAAAGCAGATCAGCCTCCCCGATCTGGGCAAGATGTACAGCGACCCGAAGGAGTTCTTGCGGGCGCTTATGAACGACCCGACTGAGGACATGAAGCTGCGCCTTGACGCGGCAAAGTCTCTGATGCCGTTCACGCACGAACGTAAGGGCGAAGCCAGCAAGAAGTCCGCAAAAGATCAGCAGCTTTCTGATGCCATGAACTCCGGTAGATTCTCTGTGGCCGCGCCGCCCAGCATCAACTGATGTCTCAATTTCCGGTTTGGAGTACCGCTTGCTTGGATTGGGAGCGGCGGATTGTCGCGGGCGAAAGTCTGATTCCGTTTCCGCCGCTGTTTCCCGAAATGGCAGCCAAGGCGATGCGAATTTTCGAGCAGTTGCGCGTCGTTGATTTAGCCGGCAGCCCGACGATGGGTGAAGTGTCGCGGGAATGGGTGCTGGACTTTGTTCGCGCGGTGTTCGGTGCGTATGACGAGCAAACAGGCCGACGCCTGATTACCGAGTTCTTCATGCTCATCAGTAAGAAGAACACGAAATCGACCACGGCGGCGGGCATCATGATGACGGCCCTGCTGCTGAATTGGCGACGTTCGGCAGAACTGACCATCATCGCGCCTACGGTAGAGATTGCGAAAAACTCGTTCTTTCCGGCCCGAGACATGATTCAGGCCGATGACGAACTGAAGGCTATTTTCCACGTTCAGGAGCACTACCGCACGATTACAGACCGTCGCACCGGGGCGGTGCTCAGTGTGGTGGCGGCAGACACTGACACGGTGGGCGGGAAGAAGTCGTCCATCGTGCTGATTGACGAGCTTTGGATATTCGGCAAGAAGGCCAAGGCCGAGAACATGCTGCGAGAAGCTACTGGCGGATTGGTGTCAAGGCCAGAGGGATTCGTTATTTACCTGAGTACGCAGTCTGACGAGACTCCCGCCGGCGTGTTCAAGCAGAAGTTGCAGTACGCCAGGAAGGTGCGGGATGGTGAGATCGTAGACCCGAGATTCCTGCCGGTGCTGTATGAGTTCCCGCAGAAGATGCTGGACGAGGGTGAACACCGCAACCCGAAGAATTTCTATGTGACGAACCCGAATCTCGGCGCATCCGTCAGTGAAGCCGATCTGGTTCGGATGATGTCGCAGGCAGAAGAAAGCGGCGAGGAATCCGTTATCGGGTTCATGGCAAAGCACCTGAACGTCGAGATCGGTCTAAACCTTCGATCTGATAGATGGGTGGGAGCCGACTACTGGGAGGGTCAGGGCAACCAGAAGATAACCCTGTCATACCTGATTGCGGAGTGCGAAGTGCTTTGCGTTGGGATAGACGGGGGTGGCCTTGATGACTTGCTTGGGTTGTGCGTACTTGGCAGGCACAAGGACACCAAAGAATGGTTGGCTTGGTGTCGCGCCTGGGCGCACCCGTCAGTGCTTGAGCGCCGCAAAGAGATTGCGCCCAGGCTGCGGGATTTTGCCGCTGATGGCGATCTTGTTCTGGTCGAGAACATCGGCGATGACGTGGACGAGCTGGCCCAGATCGTGGCAGAAGTGAATGACTCAAAACTACTGGACAAGGTTGGCGCCGACCCTGCCGGCATTGGTTCGGTGCTGGACGCCCTGGAAGAGCGCGGCATACCGAGTGACAAGCTGGTCGCGGTCAGCCAGGGCTGGAAGCTGTCAGGAACGATCAAGACCGCAGAAAGGCGGCTGGCTGATGGAACCTTGAAGCACGCCGCGCAGCCGATGATGGCGTGGTGCGTCGGGAACGCAAAAACGGTTCCGATGGGCAATGCCATCAATATCACCAAGCAGATAAGCGGTTCGGCAAAGATCGACCCGCTGATGGCGCTGTTTGATGCCGTGCAACTGATGGCGCTTAACCCCGACTCGAAGCGCGGGCGCAAGACCGTAATGATGATGCTGGGGTGAGTCGTGGCCTGTCAGCGATGTATCAACCGACAACGAAAGCTGGTTGCGTGGCTATGCCGACGCGGCCTGACTAGGATATGCCGCAGGGCAATGGCGCGGCTTGAGAAGATGGAAGGAAACAAACCATGAACGTACAACGCGCATACAGCCTGTTCGAAGTTAAAGCTCTGGATGATGAAAAGCGCATCTTCAAGGGGTGGGCGACGACGCCGACGCCTGATCGGATGGGCGACACCGTAGACCCTATGGGCGCGACATTCAAGAATCCGCTCCCGCTGCTCCATCAGCATGATCATCGCTCGCCCATAGGATTGGTGCGGTTCGGCGAACCAACAAAGAAGGGTATCGAGTTCGAGGCGGAAATCCCGACCATTGACGAACCTGGACCACTGAAAGACCGCGTAGACACCGCATGGGGGGAGATCAAGCACGGTCTTGTCAGGGCGGTGTCGATTGGCTTTCGTTCGCTCAAGCACGCATATCGGGATGATGGCGGTATCGACTTTATCGAAACAGAAATATTTGAGCTGTCGGCCGTGACGATTCCGGCCAACGCGCAAGCCATCATTTCCGCCGTCAAGTCGATGGATGGCCGCCCGCTGTCGCAAGATGTCATCGAGCAAATCAAATCGCTGGACTTTGCTGCGCGCAAGTCCGGCCCGGTGCGGCTTATACAGCCAGCGCAAACAAAGAATCTCAACGGGGCCGTTCGCCTGAGCCGCCCGTAATTACTTCGCCGCCTGCCGTTGAACGTAGGTCGCTGAAGAATATCCACATAGGAGCAAGCGTTTATGAACTCTGCCACAAGAGAGCTTCATGAAGCCGTCATTCGCCTTCTGAAAGGCGTTTTAACGGCATGGGAGAAATGGCTTTCTAAGCAGTAACTCCGCGCAGGGATAGACGCCTGCACCACTGCCTCGTAAGGCGACTCACGTAAGTCACTCGCCTTGATACCTCGCAGAAAAGACAGATCGCCGCCATTGGGCGGCTTTTTCATTTCTACGAGGGATCAAGGCATGAAAACCTTTATCGAACAAATCGCTGCGCTGAAAGCGACCCGCGCCGAGAAAGACGCGGAAATGCGCGCTGTGGCCCAGAAGTCCGTGGACGAAGGCCGCTCGATGGACACCGCCGAGGCCGAGCAGTTCGACACGCTCAATTCGGAAATCAAGCGCCTGGACGATGACATTGCGCGTCTGTCCGTTCTGGCCGAGCGCGACCAAGCGACCGCCAAGCCGGTTGACGGCACCAAGAGCGCGAATCAGCCTGCGCAAGGCGGCACCGCTCGCGTTCCGGTGCAAGTCAAGAACACCGAGAAGTTGGAGCCAGGCATCGGCTTCGCGCGCATTGCCCGCGTGAAGGCTATTTCCGCTGTCGAGCACATGGACCCTGTGCAGATTGCCAAATCCCTGTATCCCGACGACGAAAAGCTGATTCAGAGCTTCGCCAAAGCGGCTGTTCCTGCAGCCAATACCGGCGCTCCGACTTGGGGCGGCAATCTGGTGCTGGATTCCGGCGCCTATTTTGCCGATTTCGTGGAATACCTGCGTGCTCGCACGGTTGTCGGCCAGATCAGCGACCGCCTGCGCCGCCTGCCTTTCGATACGCCGGTGCTTATTCAGGGCTCGGCTGGTGCTGCAAAGTGGACGGCTGAGGGCGCCGCCAAGCCCCTGACCCAGTGGACTTACACCCGCACCAAGCTGGAGCCACTGAAGGTTGCGGCCATCGCTGCGGCCACGAAGGAGATGCTGAACCGCGCATCCGTTGCGGCGGATACGCTCATTCGTGACGAGTTGGCCCGTTCCGTGGGCGCCGCCATTGACGGCACGTTCGTCGGCGATGCCGCTGCCGTGTCTGGCACTTCGCCTGCCGGCATCCGCAACGGTGTGGGCGCTACCAGCCTGAACGGCGACGGCTCCATCGAAGGTATCCGCTGCGACGCTGCTGCGATGCTTAAGCAACTGGTGGGCGACAACCTGAGCGTGGCTGGTGCCTTCTGGGTGATGCCGGAAACGGTTGCCATTGACCTGTCTTCGGCCATCAATCCGATGGGCGCTCCTGCGTTCCCTGGACTGACTCCGACCGGCGGAACCTTCATGGGCCTGCCTGTGTTCACATCGCAGTACATGCCCGTGGATTCCAGCGGCTCGGTTGTCATGCTCATCAAGGGCGATGAAATCTTCCTGGGTGACGAAGGCGGTGTTCAGGTGTCCATGTCCGATCAGGCTTCGCTGGTCATGGATGACGCGCCGAGCTCCAACAGCACCTCTCCGACGGCGGCTCAGGTTGTGTCGATGTTCCAGACCAACAGCGTGGCGTTCCTGGTGGAGCGCTTCATCAACTTCGCCAAGCGCCGCCCGCAAGCGGTTGTCTGGGCGCAAGTGAATTGGGACGCCTGCACGACCTGATAGGCGTTGAAGCACGGGGCCGGCCTGGCCGGCCCCTTCCTTTATCCCCCAGGAGATTCGAATGAAACAGAAAGTCGAGTTCGTTCACAAGAACGGCCGAGTGAAGATGATGCGCATGCGTGACGCTGAATTGCTGCGCCGCTTGGGCCGTGGCACGTACCGCACCGCCGACATGAAGCCGCAAGAGCAGGCCGTCGTGACGCCCGCGAAGGCGGAAGAATCGGCAGCCATTAAGCCTGTCGTTGAGCCGGTCGCCATCGAAGTCGATGATACAGTCGAAAGCGACGGCCTGGACGATCTGGATGCCGATCAGCTTCACGCTCTCGCCAAAGAGCGCGGCATCAAGATTCACCCGCGTACGGGTGCTGAGAAGGTGCGTGCCGCACTGCGCGAGGCGCAATGATGTTCGGCTTCCTAAAGAAGAAGGCTGCCAGCCCGGTTCCGGGCGCATGGCGAAATGCGTGGCGGGTCATATCCGAGCCGTTCTCGGGCGCATGGCAGAAGAACGTGACGGAAACGCAGGGCGACCTGCTGACCTATCCGACGCTCTATGCCTGCATCTACCGCATTGCCTCCGACTTTGGGAAGCTGCCGTTCACCCTGCGCAAGCGTGAGAAGTCGGGCGTATGGGTGGAGGTTGAAAGCCCCGCTTATTCCCCTGTGCTGCGCAAGCCGAACCACTACCAGACATCCGCGCAGTTCCGCGAGCACTGGATGATAACGAAGCTGGTAAGCGGAAATGCGTATCTTCTGAAGCGCCGGGATGACCGTGGCGTGGTGACGCAACTCTACGTGCTTGACCCGAATCGCGTGATACCGATGGTGTCTGATTCTGGCGCGGTGTTCTACCAGCTTCAAACAGATGCTATCAACAGCCTGCCCGAAGGCTATCCGGCAGATGGTTTGGTGGTGCCGGCTAGCGAGATCATTCACGACCGCTGCATGACCATCCATCATCCACTTATAGGGGTGCCACCAATGGCCGCCGCGTACTGGCCTGCTGTGAAGAACATGAAGATTCTGCGCTCGGCCACCGAGTTCTTCGCCAACAATTCGCAACCGGGCGGCATTCTGTATGCGCCTGCTGGCATGACGGAAGAAGACGCCGAAGCGCTAAAGAAGTTCTGGGAGGAAAACTATACCGGCTCGAACGCGGGCAAGATCGCCGTCGTTGGTGCCGACATGAAGTTTACGCAGTTCAGCATGAAGTCCATCGACTCGCAAATGGTCGAGCAGATGAAGCACTCGGACGAGCAGATTTGCCAGCCGTTCGGCATCCCGCCGTTCAAGATTGGTATTGGCTCTATTCCTGACGGCATTGACGTAGACGGCCTAAACCAGATTTATTACTCGGACGCGCTGCAAACGCATATTGAACATGCTGAATTGCTGCTGGACGAAGGGCTGAAAATCAGCCGCCCGCTGGGTGTCGAAATGGACATAGAGCCGCTGATTCGTATGGACGAAGGCAAGCGCGCTGATGTGGCGGTCAAGCTGGTGGGCGGTGGCGTGGAAACCCCGAATGAAGGTCGGCTGCGGTTCAACCATGCTCCGCTGGTTGGTGGCGACACCGTATACATGCAGCAGCAGGACTATCCGCTGGATCAGGTTCGTTTGAACAAGATTGAGCAGCCAGCCCCTGAACCGGCGCCCGCCATATCGGAAGAAGACCAGAAGGCGATTGACGAAATGCGCGCCTACGTGGCGACGCAAAAATCTATTGCGGCTATGAAGAAATCAATGGAGTCTGCCTATGTTTGACCCAGAACTGTTCGGCCAAGCGATGGGCGAAGAAATCCGTAAGGCAGTCGCGCCCCTGAAAGCCGAGATTGCCGACCTTCGCAGGCAGCTTGATGAGGCCAAATCACAAGCGCCCGAACTGCCCGACATCAAGGGAATGGTCGAATCGACTGTAGCGGAAGCGGTGAAGGCGATTCCCGCGCCGAAAGACGGCAAGAGCTTCACGCTTGATGATGTGCGCCCCATTCTGGGTGATGCCATCAAGCAGCTACGCCAGGATGCCGACGACGCCATTGCAGAGCCGCTCAAGCAGGCCGAGGCTGCCCGCGACACTTTACTCAAGGCGGTTGGCGAATTACGCCAGCCTGAAGACGGAAAATCGGTAACGCTGGACGATGTTCGCCCTGTCTTGGGGGCGGCTATCGAGGAATCGAAGGCGGCACTGGATGCTGCAACCAAACAGGCCCAAGAGGCCGCGCAAAAGGCGATGGATGCCGCCGCAAACCTTCGCCAACCCGAAGACGGCAAGAGCTTCACGCTCGAAGATGCCAAACCAATCATCGACAAGGCTGTTGAATTGATCTGCGAGGACGCAGAAAAGGCCATCAGCGAGGCGGTGAAGGCCATCCCTGTGCCCAAGGATGGCGTTAACGGCACCAGCGTAACCGTGGACGACGTTCGCCCGCTGATCGAGGCCGAAATCGACAAGGCGGTAAAGCAAATCCCTGTGCCGAAGGACGGCATCGGCATGGCCGGGGCCATGATCGACCGCGACGGTAATCTGATCATCACCATGACCAATGGCGAAACCAAAGAGCTTGGCAGGGTTGTCGGCAAGGATGGCTTGAGCCTTGAATCGTTCGAGATGACGTATGACGCCGAAGATCACGAGGTTGTTCTGAAAGCAGTTGCCGCTGGCAGAATCCAAGAAGTCCGTTATCCAGCCGGTGGCATTCAAGGAAAGGGCTACTGGCGCGACGGCAACAAGGCTAAGGCAGGCGAAGCATGGACTTCTGACGGCTCGCTGTGGATAGCCAGGAAAGACACCAGCACCAAGCCATCAACCAGCAACGATGCGTGGTTCCTGGCTGCCCGCGCTGGCCGAAACGGTGAAACCGTCATCAAGAAGGTCAAGGAAGGCCCGCAGCCTCCTATCAAGCTGGGCAAGCCTGACGAAGGCGGCGAGGAGTGACCATGCTTGTCAGTATGGAAATGGCCCGCAATCACCTGCGCGTGGACGGTAGCGACGACGATGAGTGGATCGGCGCCATGTTACCTGCCGTATCGAATGCCGTTCTTCTGTGGCTGAAAGACCCGGCAAGAGCCTATGTGATGGCCGAGGATAGCAACGGCGATCAGGTTCCGGAGGTTGACTCAAGCGGTGATCCGGTTCCGCTTCCCGCTGTTCAGGCCGCTGTGCTGATTGAGCTTGCTTCGCAGTATAGGTTTCGGGATGGGCAGGGTGCTGATCGTATGCCGGATGCTTCCGGGCATGGGTATGTGCTGTGCGCGGGCGCTACGGCGATGCTGACAGCGCTGAGAAAGCCTACGGTGGCGTAATGCTGGCCGGTCAGACGGTAGTGGTAATTGCCAGCGGCCCCAGCCTGACGCAAGAAGATTGTGATCTTATCGAGCGCACAGGGCTGCCCGCCATCACTGTAAACGATAGCTGGAAAATCGCTCGTTTCGCTCGATTTTTGTACGCATCTGATGCGGCATGGTGGGAAGTGAATCACCAGCGTATCGACATACCCGCTGAGCGCTGGACATGCTCAAGCACGGCGGCGCTGCGATACGGGCTGAACCATCACAGGTTTGTCGGCCCGCACAACTCCGGCTCGATGGCCGTGAGGTTCGCGGTGGAGATGGGCGCCAAGCGGGTGATTCTGATCGGGGCCGATTGTTCGCTCAAGCACGGCATCCACTGGCACGGCCCACACACAGAAACAAAGAACCCGGATGCAATCAAGGTTCGCTGGTGGCATCGGCAGTATGCAATAACGGCGCGACTGGCCCAACAGCATGGCTGCGAAGTCATTAATGCAAGCAGGTACACAGAGCTGGCCTGTTTTCCCGTAAGAGATTTGGAGAGCGCAATTGCAGAATCTGTCGATAGTGACATGGCTGTGGAAGGGCAACCGGCCCTATAAGCCAGAGCATGTATCAGTGCTGGCGGCCATGTTTCGGCGCAATCTGACGCTTGCCCACAGATTCATCTGCATCACGGACATGGAAGGCGACTTCGGTGAAGGCGTCGAGGTAAAGGCTATGCCGGAAGCGGCCCGCGCATTGGGCGAATACCGAACGCCGGAAGCGCCAGGGTTTCCTAGTTGCTATCGCAGGCTGTGGATGTTCTCTGACGAAGCGCGCTGCCTGGGCGAGCGGGTGATGTTGGTTGATGTGGATATGGTGCTGACCGGCAATATCGACCATCTGTTAGAGCGTTCTGCACCGTTTGTCGGCTGGATGCCTCGGCAGACCTGGGGGCATGGCCCGCGCCTCGGGGGCGGCATGTATCTCATGACGACCGGCAGCCATACGGAAGTGTTCGATGGATTCCGAGGACACGAATCGATCATCGAAGCCAGAGAGGCCGGCTTCCGTGGGAGCGATCAAGCATGGATCAGCCACAAGCTATGCGGTGACGTTGATCTGTGGCCGCACAGCGCTGGCATTTACAGCATTCGTGACCTTCGGCATGGCCGCCTGCCCGATGATGCGAGGCTGGTGCAGTTCAATGGCCGCGTGAAGCCGTGGGAATCGACACTGCCTTGGGTTAAAGAGCATTGGCGATGAGGTTCTATGTCATCGGTTCGTGCCGGGTGCATGGCCCGCTCCGTGGTCGGCCTGGATATCAGCCTGCGCTGCCCGGCTACACGCATACCGCAAAGGAGGCGATCCAAAGGATTCGTTTCTTGTGCGGTGAACTGAAAATTCCGGATTCAGTGTCGCCATACGTGTTTTCACGCTCCCGTGCGCCAGCCGTCACGCACAGACATCGCCAGGCGTTTGATAGAAGTGATGTTGTGTTGGTGGAAATCTGTTCGGCCAAGGAGGTGAGTCTCGACGGTTACTGGCTGAACCTGAACTACGCGAAGGACATCAAGTCCGATGTGCGCGAAGCCGAAGACCTTGAGGGCGACATCAAGACACTGGCCTCGATGTGCAAGCGCCTGATGGTTGTTCAGCATGTGGAGTTGCCGGGAATATCGGATCGAAGCCGGTTTGCCAGTCAGTTGCGCGACGTGTGCGAGAAACTGGGTGTTCCGGTGTTTGTGCCAGCCGATTACGTCACGCCCGAGGAAATGCTGGATGTGAATCACTACAGGCATGAAGTGGTGGGGCGGATCGGTGACCGGTTAATGGAGTTTATGGTATGCAAGCAGGCGAACTAAACCGGCGCATCCTGGTTCAGAAGCGTACTCAAGAGCAGGACTCAACCGGGCAGGTGACTGAAGCTTGGAAGGATGTAGGGAAGTTTTGGGCCTGGATAAAGACGCAAAGCGGCATGGCAACGACACGGCAGTCTGTCACGCAAGACGGCGTTGCCATGTCGCTGAACGCCTACAGCTTCCGTATTCGCTACCAGCCCACCATCACCGACGACATGCGCGTGGTGTACGGCGGCATGAATTTCGACATTAAGCATGTGCGTCACGACCTTGCCGGCCATATATGGACGGACATCGTGTGCGAGCAGGGCGGCTCCGATGGCTGATATTAAGTTCGACTTCGAGGAAGCGTTCAGCCGCTTGGATGGGCTGGCAGAGGTCGCAAAAGAGCATTTGCCGCGCTCGATGGCGGTGGCAGCCGGTACGGTGTTCAGGGATGAAGCTAAGGCCCGTGCCCCGGTGTTTGATGGCTCTACGGCATTGAAAGGCGGCGCGAATGTGGCAAAGCCGCCGAAGCCAGGATTGCTGCGAGAAGCAATCTACCTTGCGTACTCGGACAAGCGTTCGTATCCAGGCAGGGCGACGTATTCAGTGGCGTGGAACGCAAAGGAAGCGCCACACGGCCATCTGCTTGAGTTCGGGCACTGGCGCTACAACGTGATTCGGGGCGGATATCCGAAGAAAACGAAGCTGGCTGAGCCGAAGTGGGTGCCGGCTTATCCCTTCCTTCGCCCCGCCTATGACGCAGTAGGGGCTATTGCCATACAGGCCGCACTTGATCGTGGCGAACAGCGCATGAGCGAAGTGCTGGCGAATCCTGCGCTATTGGAACAGTACCGAAAGTAACCCACCAAACACAGACAGACCGCCTTCGGGCGGTTTTTTCGTTTCTGCGAGGCATGTAGTGGCCACCACCATTGAATCGGCGCTGTTTTCCCTGCTGGGTAGCTTGGTCGGGAACCGCTGCTATCCAGACGCAACCCCGGATAACCCGACCTTCCCCTGCATTGTTTACCAGGTAGTTGGCGGCCAGGCCATCGACTTTCTGGATAGGACGCTGCCTGACGACGAGAACTACCGAGTCCAGGTGATGTGCTTTGCCAAGACGCGGGCGGCGGCGAGCTCGCTGGCGCTCCAAGTGCGCGAAAAGATCATCGAAAAAGGCACTGCATTCGCTTCGGCGCAGACGCTGGGGCAGGCGGTGAGCCTTTACGAAGAACCTCTAAAGCTGCACGGCAGCCGACAAGACTACGACATCTGGATTAAAGCCAGATAACGCCCAACTTTACCCAACCGACCCGGCCTGCGAGCCGGGTTTTTCATTTCTGCCGCCATGCGCGGCTTTTTTCGTTAGGAGCCTCAAATGGCAGACAATCGCTTTCGCTTCCCGAATGGGAGCATCCTGGAACTGGCTACCGCTTTTGGCGCGGACAAGACTATTTCCGCAATCACCAACTCTAAGCCGCCCGTTGCAACATCGACGGCGCACGGCCTGGCCGATGGCGACATTGGACTTCTGACTTCCGGCTGGTCGCGAATCAATGGGCGCGGCGTTCGCGTGGACGGCTCTGATGCCAACACCTTTGAACTGGAAGGGCTGAACACCACCAGCACGACCCGCTATCCGTCAGGCAAAGGCGTCGGCAGTATCAAGGTGCCGACCGATTGGGAACTGATCGACAAGATTCTTGAAGTCACCACATCCGGCGGCGATCAGCAATTCTGGACGGGCGGCTTCCTCGAAGACGACGACGACACTCAGATTCCCACAACGCGCAGCCCGCAGTCGATGGTGCTCACCTTGGGCGATGATCCCGGCTCCGACCGTGACGAAGCTCTGCTTGACGCTGACGAGGGTAAAGGCGTTCACCTGCTGCGCCTGACGCTGCCGACCGGCGCCTTCATCCTTTACACCGGGTATGTGTCTTACAACGACAACCCGCAGATGCAGCGCAGCAATCCCATGTCCACGCGACTGACGCTTTCGTTGACCGCACGCCCGACGCGCTACGACCTGTTCGTTTCCTGATCCCTACGGCCCCATTCGGGGCCATTTTTGTTTCCCTTCCATCATAGGAGCCATACATGGCACGCATTGTCCTGGGCAAGCGCCCGGAAACCGTATCCCTGACCGCACAGTTTGAAATGCTCGATGGCAGCAAGTCAGGCATCAAGGTGGAATACAAATACCGCACTCGCAGCGAGTATGCTGAATTCGTCAAAGAGTTTGGCGAACGCAAAGGCGGCTCCGATGCGTCGGGCGCTGACGATCCGGACGCAATCAACATCGCAAGCTGGATTGAAAAGCTGGACGAGGGCCGTGCTGACTTCATCATGGAGATTGCGCAGGGTTGGGACTTGGCCGACGAGTTCAACCGTGAAAACGTCGTTCGCCTGATTGACGAGTTCCCTGCTGGCGCTGACGCCATCATCAACACATACCGCCTCGCTTGCCTGGAGGGTCGCCGGGGAAACTGAGAGGGGCCGCCCACGCACTCTTTGATGGCGCACCCAGCGCAGAATCCCTGGGTGCATTCGGTCTCACGCCAGAAGACTACGACGAAGACCCGGCCTATGAAGTATGGCCCGATAACTGGGCGGGATTTCAGCTTTTCTACGACAACATCACCCAGTGGATTCAGGGAATGGGCGGGCCAACTGGCTTGAACTACCTTGTGATCTTCGCAGAGCTTGACCGCCTAAAGGTTGAAGGTGAAGACCGCGAAGACTTGATGTTCTGCATTCGTGAGCTTGAGCGAGGAGCACTGGAAAAGATGTCCGAGGGGCGCGAGTAGCTGGCTGTCCGTGTGGCGGCCTGCTGCGCTATCATCTAATGCTCCGAGATACCCCGGAGTTCAGGCCGGGGAGGAAAGGAGCGCAGCCGACAGGCTGCACTGCTGTATGAAAACACAGGTATAATATGTGCATGAAACGCACACACATATTCCTGCCCGAGCTGGTTATTGCGGCGATCAAGGCCCTGTCCGAAAAGACCGGGCTTTCGGTCGCCGAACACATCCGACGCGCTATTGACGAGTACCTGAAACGCCAATGAGCACGAAGGTTTACCGCTACCGCGTGAAGTCGCTGAACGGCCTGCTGAACAAGCAGGCGCGGGCGGTAAATTTCGTTTGGAACTTCTGCAATGACACGCAGAAACATGCGCTCAAATGGCGCAAGCGATGGCCTACCGGCTTTGATCTGAACGTCCTGACCGCCGGAAGCAGCAAGGAACTTGGCATCCACTCCGGCACGATCAATGCCGTGTGCGAGCAATACGCCAAGTCTCGCAAGCAGTTCAAGCGCCCGTACCTGCGCTATCGCGGCAAGCGGTCGCTGGGCTGGGTGCCACTCAAGGGTCGGGACTTGAAACGCCACGGCGATGCGTTCCGATTCGCTGGTAACACATTTCGCGTATTCAATTCCAGGCCCCTTCCGGAAGGAAAGATCAAGGACGGCACCTGCTTTAGCCAAGACAGGCGCGGAAACTGGTTCCTGAACATCGTCGTTGATGTTGCGGACGCTGAAACCAGAAAACCTGTGCGCGGCGTTGGCATTGACCTGGGGCTTGCCGATCTGGCTACGCTGTCCAACGGCGAGAAGATCGAGCATCCCCGATGCTTTCGGCAGCTTGAAGAAAAACTGGCGAAGGCGCAAAGGGCCAGAAAGAAACGACTGGTGGCGAAGATTCACGCCAAGATCGCCAACACCCGGATGGACTTCCTGCACAAGGCCAGTACGGACATAGTGCGGCGATTCGATTACATCGCTGTTGGCAACGTCAGCAGCGGAAAACTCGCCAAGACCAAGATGGCGAAAAGCGTTTACGACGCATCTTGGCATTCCTTCAAAACGATGCTTGCGTACAAGTCGGTTGCGAATGGCGCATGGTATAAAGAAGTGAATGAATCGTTTTCCTCCCAGGCCTGCTCGGCTTGTGGCGCATTGCCCGAGTCGAGTCCGAAAGGTATCGCAGGCTTGCGAATAAGAGAGTGGGTTTGCAGTGAGTGCGGTGCGGTCCATGATCGTGACGTAAATGCTGCGTTAAACATTCTCCGCTCGGGGCGTCGAGCGCCAGTAGTGGGAATCCCCGCCCTTTAGGGCGGGGAGGACGTCAAGCCTGTATCTGGTTGATAAGGGGATCGGTATGTCGCAGATTGACGAGCTAGAGCGTTTGGCGGCGCTTAAAGAAAAGGGCGTGCTGTCCGAGCAGGAGTTCTCCGCCCAGAAAGCGAAGATTCTGAGTGCAAAACCGCAGGATTCGGCACAGAGTGATCGGGTAATCCAGAAGAAATCCGGAATGAGCTGGCTTTCCATGTCATTCATAACTATTGCGGCTTTGTTTGTGCTGTTCATTGCTTATGGGGCCGCCGTTGGAAGCTCTCCAGAAGCAAAGGAAAGATCACAAGAAAGGCGCGTCATAGAGCAGTGCTGGAAAGACCAGGAAAGGAAATCATTGACGCCGGCAGCGGCGCGCATTATGGCCGAAATGTGCGAGAGCATGGAAAGTAATTTTCGAATGAAACATGGGCGAGAACCATAAGCAAGCAACATCAACCCGCTTCGGCGGGTTTTGTTTTATCTGGCCCTGGCTAACCGCCGGGGCTTTTTTATTGGGCAATCGAAATGGCTGAACAGACAATCGGCACGGCGCGGATTGACATTACTGCGAGCGCGGAAGGCGTAGAAGCCGCTGCCGCGAAAGCGAAGCGCAGTATTTCCGATCTGTCGAAAGATGCGCAGCTTCAGTATGACCGCTTGACGGCAGCCGAGCGTCGTCGTGTCGATGCGCTGAATCGTCAAGTCGATACGCTGGGCATGACGCGCGCGGAGCAATTGGCTTACAACGCGTCGCTACGCACCAGTGGGCCGTTGCATGATGCCCTGATTCAGAAGCTGAAACAGCAGGAGGCGGCGCAGAAAACGGCTAATGCGGCCATGCTTGCCGGCGGCCTTTCCGCCAAAGAGATGGAATGGGCGATGCGCGGCGTCCCTGCGCAAATCACTGACATCGTGACTAGCTTGCAAGGCGGTCAGCGACCTTTGACTGTCTTTATCCAGCAGGGCGGGCAGTTGAAGGACATGTTTGGTGGTGTCGTGCCGGCAGCAAGGGCGCTTACCACCACGCTTATTGGGATGATCAATCCCTATACGGTATTGGCCGCTGCTGCCGCTGGATTGGCTGTCGCCTACCACCAAGGATCGGCTGAGCTTGACGAGTTCAATCGTCATTTGACGATGACGGGTGGGGCGCTGGGGATGTCTGCAAGTCAAGTGTCGATGCTTGCAGTGCAGATGGATCGACTCTCAGGCATTACTCGTGGTGGCGCGGTTCGCGCGCTTACCGAGGTGGCAGCCAGTGGCAAGATCGCAGCCGATCAGATTGGTATGGTGGCGGAAGTTGCATTGCGTTCGTCGCAACTGCTTGGCCGCGAGACCGCTGATGTAGTCGAAGAGTTCGCCAAGCTGGCTGGCGAGCCATCTAAGGCCGCTGCGGAGCTGAACGAAAAGTACAACTTCCTGACGACTTCTGTTTACCAGCAGATTCGAGCGCTGGAAGAACAAGGACGAACGCAAGATGCAGCCCGGCTCGCAGCAGACGAGCTTGGGCGAGTCACTACCGAAAGGCTGAGTGAGGTTGAGCGGTCTCTAGGGAGTGTCGAAAAAGCGTGGAAATTCGTAAAGGACCAAGCGAAAGACGCTTGGGACGCCATGCTGAATGTGGGCCGCCCAGACACTTTGCAGGATCAACTCAAGGAAGCTGTTGAGCGCCTTGAGGCGCTGCGCGTCCTGAGTCGGACAAGCGTCGTTGGTGACCCATTCGGAAGGGTAGAAGAGCAGGAGCGCAGGGTTGCGGCTATTCGTGCGCAGATTGATTCCGAGCAAGAGGCGATTGGCCTTGATCAAGCGCGCGCCGAGATAAGAAAGTCGTTTATTGAGGCCGAGCAGCGTTGGCAGGCTCAGACTCTGGAATTCCTTTCCAAGCGTGACCGCATGGAAAAGGAAATTGAGCAGACCCAGAAAGATGCGCTACGACTCGGCATTGAAGGCAAAGAGCTAAACGACCGAATCGCCGCTATCCGCGAGAAATACACAGAGAAAGCCAAGAGCGGAATCTCCACCACCCAAACCGAGCTGGCCCGCCTAAACGCGCTGATCGAAGCTGAAAAACAACGCGAGACGGCGCTACACAGCCTTGGCGCGGCGCAGGGCAGCCTGAACGAAGGCGAGAAGCTTGCCATCCAGTACGCCGAGCGCATCAAGCTCGCCACGGACGAAAAGACGAAGGCACAGCTTCAGGCCAACAAAGCATTGGCCGAGCAGTACGGCGCCCTCAAACGGGCCAACGACCAGTTCGACGCGCAGCGCAAGGCGCAAGAGTCCACCATTGAGGCGGTGCGCAAGCAAACCGATTCACTGCGGGATCAGATCGACACCTACGGCCTGGGCCGGGTGGCTGTCGAGGAAATGATACTCGCTCGCAGGGAAGAACAGCTCTTAATGACTGACCCGGCGGTGAGTGACGCGACGATTGACGGCCTGAAGCGTGAGATTGCAGCCCGCAAAGAACTATTGCGCGCCATGCGCACCAAGGAAGCACTCGACGCGCAATTGCGCGAGTGGCAAAACTGGGAGCGTGAGGTTGACCGCATATTCGACCGCGTAGGCCAGTCCCTCACGGATGCCATCTTCGAGGGTGGCAAGAGCGGCAGGGACTTGCTGAAGGATATCTTCAAGTCGCTGACGTTCAACGTCCTGATTAACCCTGTCATGAACCAGATGCAGGGCTGGGTGACGAATCAGCTCGGCGGGATGTTCGGCTACCAGAATCCGCAGCAGCAACAGGGCGGCGGCCTCATCGGCACCCTTCAGAACGTCAGCAGCGCTTATCAGGGCGTCACGAAGGCCGTGAGCGGGCTTAACAGCCTAATCTCCGGCGGATCGGCCATTATTGCTGCGCCCTCAGCGCTCGCCAGCCTATCAACCACAATCGGGGCGTCTACTTTCGCCACCACGTCGTTCGCGGCGGGTTTAAGTGGCGGCGCATTAGTCCCTGGGCTGGGGGTCGGTATTGGTGGCGGCGGGGTTGGAGTGGCGGGCGCAGCGGCAGGGAGCGGCGGCTTGATGGCGGGACTCAGCACTGCGGCCCCCTGGATCGCCGGGGGCTTGGCTGTCGCGAGTGCGCTTGGGTTGTTCGATGACCGCGAGCCAACGACCCGCCGAGGTCAACGCACCGCTGTAGGTTTATACGGAGGCGAGTACCAGACCATCGCAACAGACAGCCGACAGGCCGCCAATACGGATGCCGTCATCCGCAATATGATGGAAGAAGCGACCCGCAACGTGGACCGCTTGTTTCAAGCTGTGGGCGTCGATGCGGCGATTGACAGCCTCTACGCGCTCACAGAATCCTCGATCAAGGGTGATCGTCAGGGCGTGGCGTCCGGCGGCACGCTGCGCATCGATGACCAGCTTCGTCAGTTCGGCCAAGAGTGGGCGTCGGACATGACGATCCGAGGCTTCGGTGGGTGGTCGGAAGCTGAAATGATTCCGCGCCTTGCGATGGATTTGCAAGTCTCGATGCTCGAAGCGTTTCAGCGGGTGGCTGAAGCTGATCAGCTGCCGTCTGTCCTTGCAGACATGATCGAAGGCGTCTACCTGCGCGGCCTTGACGAAGCGCAGCTTGGGGATTTGGCGACCCGTTTTAACGCTGTTATCGAGCAAGTCGGGGCGTTTCAGGTTGCGGTAGAAATGCTGCCGTTCGCGCAGCTTCGAGATCTGACGTTTGATGTTGCGGCAAACATCATCCAGTTCGCCGGCGGACTGGAGAACCTCGACGCTGGCATGACTAGCTACTTCCAGAATTTCTACAGCGATGCAGAAAGATTGGAGTGGGCGACTGATCAGATGGGCGCAGCGTTTGAAAACCTGGGTTTGTCGATGCCGGACGTAGCTCAGGGGGCTGACGCAGCCAAAGCAGCGTATCGGGATCTTGTCGAATCCCTGGATATGAATACGGAATCCGGGCAAGAAGCCTACGCCGTCCTGATGACGCTCTCGGGCGGGTTTGCTGAACTCGCAACAGGCATGGAGCAGTTGAACCCTGTCATTGAGGAAGTCGTAGATACGGTCGACCACCTCGGGATCGCAATCTCCGAACTCAGCCGCCGCGCAGCAGGGGCTGAACGTGCGCTGCAATTATCCCTGTCCGGCGGGCAGCTGGCTGATCGCCTGGGCGGGATGCTGGGCCTGAGCCCTGTGTTCGCAATGCGTCGTGAGCAAGAATTGTGGGCAACTATCGGGCAGGGCAGCTACGAGCAACAGCTGTCGATGTCGCAAGAGCTGACCGATCTGGTTCTGACCCGAATTGATGCGGAAAAACAGGCCAATCAGGCGCGGCTGACCACACTACGCCAGGAGCTGACCACCTACCGCAGCCTGCAGAGCATTGGCGCGAGCTTGCAAAACTACCTGACGTCGCTGGAGTCCAGTGCGCTGGCACCCTACACGCTGGGCGAGAAAGTCGGCAACGCTGAGGCAGAGCTGACCCGGCTCGTGCAAGCGGCGCGCGGTGGCGATGAGACGGCGCTTCGGCAAGTTCAAGGGGCGCTGCAAAACGCGCTCACGCTCTGGCGCGACTACGGCGCATCCGGCGTGCAGTCCCAGGACGCCTACCACCGGCTGACCGGAATTGTTGGCGATCTGGCAGGGCAGGCCGTCAGCGAAGCAGAAGCCCAGCTGATGCAGCTTGAGCTTCAGGCGGAATCTCTGGAGAGCATCAGCGGCATAAGCGAAACGAGCCTTGCGCAACTTCGCGATCTGTACGCGCTGACATCAGCCGCCACTGACGCTGCGCATGAGCAGTACCAGCGCGAGCTCGACAGCGCGACCAGCGAACTGGCCCAACTGGAGCGCCTGGGGCTCGACACCGAGCGGCTGCACGATATCGCGGATCTGCTGGGGCAACTGCCAGCGTCCATTGCTGCGCAGTTGCAAACGGGCACCATGGGCTACATGGCCAGCAATCCCGATGTGATGGGCGCGTTCGAGCAGAGCGGCAGCGGTAATGCTTCGGCGTTCGCGATGCAGCATTACTACGACTACGGGATGCTGGAGGGCAGGGAGTTCAACGGCTCACGCGGCGAGAAATACCTGCTGAGCAACCCGGATGTGATGGCAGCGTTTTTCGAGCACGGCGCGAATATGACCGCTGAAGCGTTTGCCCGTGATCACTATGAGCAGTACGGTAAATACGAGGGGCGCTCGTTTGCAGTGGGTACGCCCTACGTCACGCACGATCAGCTGGCAGGCATCCATCGTGGAGAGATCATCATCGACCCGCGCTCCAGCGACATCCTGCGCCGCTACGGCATCGGGGTGCAGTCCAGCGGCGGCGATTCGGCAGAGCTGAAGGCGCTGCGGCAGGAAGTGGCACGTCTCGCGCAGGTGGTTGAGCAAATGGGTCAGGCACAAGTCACGGCGACTCATCAGGCCGCCGAGCGCAGCGCTGACAAAATCACAGCCGGCGTCGGCCAGGCCGTCGAGCGCCGTGGCCGCGATGATCTGAACGCCCGCAATGCGAAACGAGTAGGAGTATTGGCATGACCGACGCTGAATACCGACGCTGGCTGCGGGACGACACGGTACGGCGCACAGTCCTGCTTGAGATCGACACGGACCCGGTGCGTCGACTGTCAGTCGTCCCGTACACGACGTTGCCGACAGATGCGACGCCCAACGTCAGATATGACGCGCTGATCAAAGGTGGTGTGGGGTATCGTGAGCAGCTGAGTTTGGACGGGGGTTCGACCGGCTCGTATGCCTCCATCGAGCTGCACA
>JBAYRD010000021.1:0-16807 GCA_041676845.1 Halothiobacillaceae bacterium
GATAGGGCGCCGCGTCGCTCATCCATTCACGCAGAGACGGCGCCATCGCGTCCCAGTTCGCGAAAACAAGCCCCTTGTAGGTTTCGACCCGGGCCTGACGAGGGCCCCATTCGGTCTTGTCCAGGACTTTGCCGAAAGCTCGCTCCTCGAAAGGAACGCTGATGAGGTTTCCGGCGATATCGTGCGCCCAGCCATGGTAGCTGCACGTAAAATTCTTGGCTTGGCCGTGATCCTCGCGGCACAGCTTCATGCTGCGATGCCGGCACTGGTTCAGGAAGACCTTAATCGATCCGTCCTTCTGGCGAACCATGATGACAGGGTCCTCGCCCATGTAGGTCGCCAAGAAATCGCCCGGCTTTCGAACATGCGTTTCATGACCCAGAAGCAGCCAGGAGCGTCCGAAGATCATCTCCTGCTCCATGTCGTAGATATCTTGATCGGTATAGATCCGCGGGTCGACGAAGCCATTTTCTTCGTCGAACAAGCTCTTGATCGCCGCACCGCTCCAAACGTTCGACGGAGACTGACGATTTGGGTTTCCACAACTCATTTTCCTCTCCCAATTAAGAAGCATATCATTCAATGAAACCTTACACATCGGAAGAACAACCACAGAGCACTAAACAAGAAACTGCCCGAAGGTATTGTTTTGCCGATTTTTTTATTTGCGTATTTTGATGTACATCAATGATTTTGGGCAGAAGTCATGGGCGCCGCGATACATTCGCGAGGTGCGCGGAAAACTAGACGCGGCACTCACGCAAGCGCCATTTACGAAATCGGCTTGTAAGTTTTCAACGCTGCGGCAAGATCAACGCGCAGATGACCGGTCGGGCTCACGCCACTTGTTCCGTCGTGCTGACGTCGGAGTTGCCGGTGCGCTTGCACAGATCAAGGCGCGGCCCATCGCCGCAAGAAGAGATTGAAAGGCGAAACGTTGGCATCGATCAGGCAGATCAACAAAAACAAGCGTATACAACAGATTCTGAGTGCGGCCGAGCACCTTATCCTGCAGCAGGCGTCAACCGATTTCTCCATGGACGAGCTTGCCAGGCACGCAGGCCTGAGCATGAAGACGTGTTACAATTTGATCGGCTCAAAATCGCGCATCATCTTCAATCTGTTGAGCAGCGCGCTGGATTCGATCGACAAACAGGCGTCGCTGCTGATCGACGAGGCGGACGTCCTCTCGGTAATCCAGCTTTCGGAGATACCGATCAACGTCTTCACATCTTTGCCCAATTTCTACCGCCCTCTCCTGCGTCATCTGCTCGGCGCGGAAAACGCGGAGGAACGGCCGATCTTCATGGAGCGCGCCTACCGGTTTTGGTTGCGGTGCCTGCTGCCGTTTGAAAAGACGATGAAGGAAGGCCTCAATTCCAGCGCACTGGCCATGCACTTGCACACCTACTTTGCCGGCGCGCTGGATCTGTGGGTCCAAGCCGAAATTACGCCGGACGAGTTCCGCCAGCATTTGCGGTCCGCCGTTTCCATTGCCCTGCTTCCGCATGCCAAGGCGAACGAGAGGATCAAGCTACTTTCGCACATCGCGCAATTCAACCTGTTCGCAAAGAATTATGAGGAGGCCGCAAACGAAGTGATCAGCGGCGAAGTGGAAGGCCCCGCCCCCTAACCTCCGACGCGGTGCAGCGCGTGATCGCCAGTCTGCACGGACGGAGTACAATGGCAGAATCACATTGACGCTGGATATATTTACAATCTACTGTAAGATTGTAACGAGACGGGAGAGAGCAGTTTCTTGCGACAGGTAGCGTGGATTGTCTGATAGGCGTGGTGCACGAACGTGCCCACGGCCAAGGGCTTTCCGTCATGGCCTGACCGGCGGAAGCGCTGCCCTTTTTTGTGAACGCCAGAGAGGTTGCAGGGTTTGAGATGGTTGTGAAGAAATGGCCAGAGCTGAGGCCTTCCGAGGATTTTGAACGCGTCCTCCAGCCCGACGGCACGCTCTGCGGCGAACGCCCGGACGTTTCGAACGAGGAATTGCTGCGCTGGTATGCAGCGATGGTCGAAACGCGCATGCTTGAGGAAATGACCGTCCGCCTGCAACGGCGTGGTGTCTTCAGCGTTTCGGGCGGCGGCCCGGGCGAGGAAGCAGCCGGGATGGCTGCTGCCGCATTGCAGCCCGGCGACTGGCTGCATCCATCCTATCGACAGAACAGCGCGCTGATCTACTGGAACGCACCGCTCGACCGCGTGCTCGCCTCGACGCTGGGTCATGCACCGGAACATGTCCGGGCGCATCTCCCCCTCGATCCCGATGACGCCCCCAAGGTCAAGACGACGCCTTATGCCGTGTTTCTGGGCGCCCATATTCCCATTGCGGCCGGCACCGCGCTGACCGACAAACTGAGCGGGAACGGCGCCGTTTCGCTGGCCTTCATCGGTGAGGGCTCGACGAGCGAGGGAGACTTCCACGATGGGCTCGGCCTCGCTGGCGTTCTGAAAGTGCCTCTGGTCGTTGTCATCGTGAACAACGGCTGGAGCATTTCCATTCCTGCCAGCCGCCAGACGGCCGCGGAAACCTTTGCCCAGAAGGCCGTCGCGCACGGCATTCCCCACAGGCGTGTCGACGGCAACGATGTCCTGGCTGTCCATGCCGCGACCAGGGCCGCGGTCGATGCGGCCCGCGCCGGCGAAGGCCCCTGCGTCATCGAGGCCGTGACCTATCGCATGACGGACCACAACACCGCCGACGATGCCAGCCTTTATCGCAACGATGACGAGAAGGCATTCTGGTCGTCGCGCGATCCGATCGCTCGCTTCGAAACCTGGCTTCATGGCGAAGGCCTTATCGACGACGCCTATAAGGCCGCGCAAAGGGCAAGCATCGAGGCCAAGCACCGCGCCGCCATGGAACGCGCCCTGTGCATTCCCAAGACGCCTGCCGCCACCATGTTCCTCAATCACTTGAACGACGATCCAGGCTGGAGTTTCCGTCACCAGCAAGGCGAGCTTCGTGCCGAGCTCGAAGGCCGCAACCCGTTTAAAGACTTCGATGGCCTCGGCCTGGATCAGGAGCAGGACCGTGGCTGAAGAGATGAACCTGATCGCTGCGATCAATCACACGTTGCGCCATGAACTTCAGCGCAACGAACGCCTGAAGATTATCGGTTATGACATCGGCCCGGTCGGAGGCATGTTCCGCGCCACCGAAAACCTCTTCGAGGAATTTGGCGAAGACCGGATCATCGACACCCCGCTGACAGAAAACGGCCTGATGGGCATGGCTGTCGGCATGGCCATCGCGGGCGACAAGCCGGTTCTCGAAATGCAGTTCCTGGGCTTCATGTACAATGCCTGGGGCCAGTTGGTGTATCACTTGTCCAACCTCCACCAGAAGACCGGCGGAGCCATGAAGGTGCCCGTCACCATTCGGACAGTGTTCGGCGGAGGCATCAAGCCGTTGCCGTTCCATTCTGAATCGACCGAGGCCTGGCTGATGCACCTGCCCGGGATCCGGGTCGTCTGCCCAAGCACTCCCTACCAGGCCAAGGGCCTGTTGCTTGCCGCCATGCGCTCCGACGATCCGGTGGTGTTCCTCGAGCACGCCAAGCTCTACCGGGCGTTTCGTGAACCGGTGCCGGAAGAAGACTATGTGCTTCCGCTGGACAAGTGCCGTCACGTCACCCGGGGTGCCGATCTCACGGTCCTGACATGGGGGGCCATGGTGCACGTGAGCACCGCCGCCGCCCTGCAGGTCGATGCAAGCATCGAGATCATCGACTTGTGCAGCCTTGCCCCGATTGATGTCGAGCCGATCCTGGAATCGGTGAAGAAGACCGGCCGGTGCGTGATCGTGCACGAGGCCCGACGCACGGCCGGCCCCGGCGCCGAGCTTGTGGCTCTGATCAACGAATACGCGCTTGAATGGCTGAAGGCGCCGATCAAGCGCGTGACCGGCTTCGATGTCGCGTTTCCCGATACATCGACCGAAGAATTCTATCTGCCCGGCGTAGACCGCGCGAAAGCGGCCTTCGAGGCCGTCCTCGACTTCGCTTTCTAGGAAGGCACGACAATGCGTTACGAATTCCAGCTTCCCGACATCGGCGAAGGACTGACCGAAGCGGTCATCGCGCACTGGTCCATCGCTGCGGGCGAGACGATCAACGAAGACGATGCGCTTTGCGCGATCGAGACCGACAAGGCGCTGGTGGAAATCACCGCGCCCTGCACAGGCACTGTGCTCGAGATCAATGGCGCCCCCGGCGAAACGCTGCCGGTCGGCACTGTCATCGCCGTCTTCGAAACCGAAAAGCCGCCAATCGGAGCCAAGGTGGCGCCGCAGGCAGAAGGCTCTGCAGAAACCGCACCCGCGCCGGCGGGCGGCAAGTCCACGCCGGGCAACAAGCAGGCCGTACCCGGAAAGGCGCCGCAACCCTTGAGCAAAGCGGTGCGCGCAACGCCTGCAACCCGGCGTTTCGCACGCATGCAGGGGGTAGACCTCGAAACCGTCACCGGCAGCGGTCCGGGCGGGCGTGTCCTCCAGTCCGATGTCACGCGCTTTGCCGCCGGCGGCCAGTCGGGCAACGCACAACGCTTTGCGCTCACGCCCGTCCTTGCCGAGCCCGGTCAGACGCGCATGCCGCTTACAGGACTGCGCAAGGTCGTCGCTGATCAGATGGTACGCTCCGTCACCATGATACCCCACGCAGCATCCGCCTATCGCTGCGAGGCGGGACGCTTCGTGACCCTGCGAAAGCATCTGCAGGAACGCCTGGGCACGCGCATATCGTTCACGGCCATGATCATGAAGGCGATGGTCCCGGCGCTGCAGAAGTTCCCGGTTTTCAACTACAGTTTCGACGATACCACGAACGAGATCGTCATCCCGCCCTCAATCAACATCGGCTTTGCAGCCCATACCGACGAAGGGCTGATCGTACCCGTCGTCAAGAACTGCGAGCAAAAGTCGCTCGCCGAAATCTCGCAAGAAGTCGACCGCTTCGCGGAAGAGGCGCGCACGCGCAAGATCGCGGTCGAAAACCTGCGCGGCGGCACGATCACGCTGAGCAACGTGGGCAGCCACGGCCGCGTGGAAACCACGGGCGGACGCCTTATCATCAATCACCCGCAGGCCGCCATCATCGGCATCTCGCGCATACGCCCCTTCCCGGTCGTTCGCGACGGCCAGGTCGTTCCCGGACAGTGCCTGGACATCAACACATCCTATGACCACCGGATCATCGACGGCATCTCGGCCAACCTGTTCATGGAACAACTGGTCGACGTGATCGAGGAACCGGGCATGATGCTGGGACTGTGAGTCCGGTTCCGTGCCCAGAAAATCAACCGGACCACGTAGCGAGCAGAAGATGACCAAGATGGATTGTGACCTCCTTGTCATGGGCGGCGGCCCGGGCGGCTATGCCGCCGCGTTTCACGCAGCCGACCTGGGATTGAAGGTGGTCATCGCTGAACAGCGCCCGACCCTGGGCGGAGTGTGCCTCAACGTGGGCTGCATTCCGTCGAAGACCTATCTGCACCAGGCCGCTCTCATCCGCGAAATGGCGGGGGCCAGCGCGGGCGGCGTGAGGTTCGCTCCGCCCACGATCGATATCGACGCGATGCGCGCGCACAAGGATTCGGTCGTCACCAAGCTCGTCACCGGATTGGGCGGCCTTGCCAAGGCACGGCAGGTCCAGATCGTAAACGGGCTGGCGCGTTTCGGCGGTCCGTCCCGGGCGATCGTTGCTGGCGGCGAGGGCGAGACGGAGATCACCTTCAGGCACTGCATCGTTGCGGTAGGCAGCGAACCCGCACGATTACCGGCGCTGCCAGACGATCCGCGCATACTCGATTCCACTTCGGCACTGGAATTGCCGGCGCCTTCCGGGTCGCTGCTCATCATCGGCGGCGGTATCATCGGCCTGGAAATGGCAACGATCTATTCAGCCCTTGGCTGGACGGTCGATGTCGTCGAGCTGTCCGATGCCCTGATGCCGGGCGCAGATCGAGATTTGGTCGCCGTATGGGAAAAGGAAAACCACGCGCACCTTCGGGACATCATGCTGCAAACGTCGGTGGTCTCCGCCAAGGCGGCAGCGAAGGGCATCGACGTGAACTTCGAGGGCCAGCAAGCCCCCGCTGACGCGCGCTCATACGACTACGTGCTGTGCGCCGTGGGACGCCGCTCGAACGGAACGAACGTTTCCGCCGAGGCCGCCGGGCTCACGCTGGACGCACGCGGGTTCATCCCCGTGGACGTGCAGATGCGCACCGCTGTACCCGGCATTTTCGCCATCGGCGATGTCGTGGGCGGTCCGATGCTGGCCCACAAGGCTACCCACCAGGGGCATGTCGCGGCCGAAGTGATCGCGGGCGAGCAGCTTGGCGATGCCGCCAAGGCCCGGGTGGCTTTCGATGCGCAAGTCATCCCCTCGGTGGCCTATACGAGCCCTGAAGTCGCCTGGGTCGGACTTACCGAGGCCGAGGCCAAAGCCCAGGGCCGCGACATCGAGGTGTCGCATTTCCCCTGGGCCGCCAGCGGGCGAGCGCTTGCCAACGGATGCACGAACGGCTTCACCAAGCTTCTGTTCGATGCCAAGGAAGGGCACCTCGTCGGCGGCGCGATCGTGGGACCGGGCGCTGGCGACATGATAGGCGAAATTGCGCTCGCCATCGAAATGGGCTGCGAACAGGAAGACATTGCCCTCACCATCCACCCCCATCCGACACTTGGGGAGACGATTGGTCTGGCTGCGGAGGCTGGACTTGGGACATGCACCGACCTGCCGAAAGCCAAATCACGGAAATAGGCACAGTAAACCGGAATCCCTTGTGCCGTATTACCCAAGCACCCGAATGTTGCTTCCCGGGTCCCTGCAATGCGGCACAAAGGATTGGACTTCCTAGACCTTTCCAAAGCTGGGTGGGTCGATCGATCTTGGCATAGGCGCTCGTATGGAAGTGAGAGCCACTTCAACGCTTGAGGCGGGAAAGCAAATCGCTCAGAGGATTGCAATAGCACCGAACTAGTTAAGAACCACACAGCGTTGAGGTTGGCGGCCTGCCCACCATTCACAACACCAATGTAGCCGACATGGAAATGCGGTACAATGTGTGTCCGCTGCCATCCTTCAGCCCGACGTGAGCCGTTCGATCACCATGGCAATGCCCTGCCCACCGCCAATGCACATGGTGATGAGGCCGTAGCGACCATCGATCCGCTCCAGTTCATAAAGTGCCTTGACGGTGAGGATGGCTCCGGTCGCGCCGACGGGATGTCCCAACGAAATCCCCGACCCGTTGGGGTTGACCTTGTCCGGATCAAAACCCAGCGTTTGGGCAACCGCGCAAGCCTGAGCGGCAAAAGCCTCGTTCGACTCGATCACATCGATTTGATCCACCGAGAGCCCGGCACGCTCCAGTGCGATCGGCACAGCTTTGATTGGGCCGATGCCCATGCGATCGGGCGCGACGCCGGCATGCCCCCAGCCCAGGATCCGTGCCCAAGGCGTGATCTCGTGGGCCTCGACGGCAGTTTGCGACGCCAGCACCACCGCCGCTGCACCATCATTGATGCCAGAGGCGTTGCCCGCAGTCACCGTGCCGTCTACAAGAAATGCAGGGCTGAGCTTCTCCATGCCCTCCATGCTGGCGTCGGCTCGCACATGCTCGTCACGATTGAACAACCGCATCCCATTGCGGTCCTTCACTTCGACTGGAAGGATCTGTGCATCGAAACGCCCCTCCACCTGCGCCCAGGCAGCGCGCTGATGGCTCAGGACGGCAAGTTCGTCCTGCATTTTTCGCGTGATCTGGTAGTCGGCGGCCACATTCTCCGCCGTGATACCCATGTGCATGCCTTCGAATGGATCGGACAGGACAGCGGTGAGCGCATCGATCATTTTCATGTCGCCCATCTTCTGACCGAAACGGGCCATAGTCACATGATGGGGCGATCGCGTCATGGATTCCGCCCCCCCTGCGACGGCAATCCCGCATTCGCCCAACGTGATCATCTGCGCGGCTGACACAATCGCTTGAACTGCCGAACCGCAGAGACGATTCAGAGTCAAGGCTGGCGCCGCGACCGGCACACCCGCGTTGACCGCCGCCACGCGTGCCAGATAAGCGTCCTTCGGTTCGCTGGGGATCACATTACCCATGACAACGTGCTGAACCGCCTCGGGCGACAATCCAGCCCGCTTCACGGCTTCAGCTATGACCAGCGAGCCAAGCTTTGCCGGCGGGATGTCCTTGAGAGCCCCACCAAAATCACCGATAGCCGTGCGAACGCCAGAGATAATGTAGACTGGTTTCATCTTGAATTCTCCTTGTCGCTCGTCAGCGCAGCGGGCAGGCGCCAACACCTCCCGCGCGCTTACCCATCATCCAATTTCACCGTCTCAATGAGGCTTGTCGATCAGCGCCTCTGAAAGATATGGACCGGATAACGGCTCATGACCTGCTCGACCGCCAGCCGAGCAGACTCTGCGCAAGAGGCGGTGCCGCTCATGCCCCATGGTTTTACGCCGTCCCCGACGTTCCACAGATTAGCGATAGGTGTGTCTACTGAGAGGTCATAACCGGCAATGCACCGCTGAGCTGGCCAGTCATGGGCCGTCACATCGATGCCGAGCAGCATTTCGGGCTTGAACCCGGGGAAATGGTCGGCGATGTCGGCAATCAGCAGTGATTTCTCCAACTCGATGTCCAATGTACCGGTGGAGGGCTTGGGTACAGACGCGGCGCAATAGAGGTGCCAGCCCGGCGGAGTCCGCCCCAATTCGGGCGCGCTGAAATTCCCGGCGTAAACCATGCGCTTGGAATGCATAAACAAAGCGAGGCATGGAAAATCCGCAAGCGGCTCTGGACTCGCGAAATGCGCCGTGAGGATCGCAGCCGGGTTTGACCAGGTTTCCACCATGTTTGCGTAGTCCGGCGGACAGGCCGGCGCGGCAAGCCTGCTTGTGGCAAGTGGACCGATGTTGCTGACCACAATCCCGCAGGAAATCTCGACGATCTCGCCGTCGCGGCGAACCTTTGCGCCAACTACCTGCCCTTCCGGACCGAAACGGAACGCCTCGACCCTCGCGCCCAGCCAGAATGCACCGCCAAGCTTCTGGGTCAGTTCGACAACCGGCTCCCATACCGCCCGGGTTCCCCCAACAGGCATGCCGATCTTCTTGTAGGAGGTGTCCTCGGAGAAGAAATGCAGGAATGCGTCGGCCGGAAATTGGTCCGCCGATACCGCGAACATCGCGCCGATAACGTTGTCCAACGCGAGGTGCAAGGCCTTGTTGCGCGTGAAGCGTTCGAGCCACTGACGGGTGTTCTCGCCCGGATCAGGCCGGAACGTGGACCAGCGCCTTGCCCTAGTCGCCAGTATTCTCGGCACGACCGTGCGCGCCCAGCCCAAAGGGCCTTCGGTCACATTAAAATATCGCTTGCCGATCTTGGCCACGGTCGAAGCGGTGGATGGCTCGTGGAGGTGAAGCGTTAACCCCAGATCGCGGTAGAGCTGGCCTACAGCGCCGTCCTTCTCGATGACCAGGGCTCCTGTATTGCACAGGAACCCGCCGATCTCCCGCGTCGAAGCCCGCCCGCCGATCCGATCAAGCGCTTCAACGATCAGCACTTTGTAGCCAGCGTGTGCGAGTCTCGCGGCTGCGCTGATGCCGCCCGCGCCGGCACCGACAACCAGAACGTCGAACTGCCCGTCTATGTCGCTTGCCATTCAGCCTAGCTCACTATGCTTGCCGGTCCCGGCTCGGCGGGCATCATTTCGCACCATTCCCGGTGAAACGCCTGCCCCGTACAAATTGCCTGCGTGGAAACCGAGCGGCGCCAGACGTCTCCGCTGGCGCCGCTACAGTTCCGTTGGGATCAGTATTTGAAGGAGACCGACAGCCCGTACTCGGCGGGGCGGCCGGTGTAGCGCACAATATTGTCATATGCTGCGTTGGCCTGGGTCCAGTAGTACTTGTTGAAGATGTTCTTGCCCCAGACACCCACCTTCCAGCGGCCATCGCTTGTCTTGATGCCGATCTGCCCATCGACCGTTGCCCGGGCGTTGAGCTCGAAATCCTCCGCATCCTGCGGAACAACAGTCAGGATGCCGATGGATTTGCTCTGTCCGTTAAGGCCGGCACCGAAGTAGCCATCGAAATCCGCCGCAAGCGGGAACGAATAGTCAGCCCGCAGGCTGTACTGCCATTTCGGAGCGAAGGGAAGGCTAGCGCCCTTGAACGATGCGGTGATCGGCGTGAACAGGCCAGTCGTGGGATCCTGCTCAGCGCCGGTAATCCCGATGTACTTCGTGACCTGGGCATCAAGGTAGGTCACAGAACCGGAAAGGGTCAGACCCTGCACCGGATTCATATTGACGCTCAGCTCCGCGCCTTTCACCCGCGACTTCGGAACGTTGACCAGATAGTCGAGGCCTCCGAAGATCGGATCGACGAACTTGGCGCGCAACTGTTTGTTGCTGTAATCATAATAGAACGCGGCGCCCGTGACCGACAACTTGCGATCCAGAAGTTGCGCCTTGAAGCCAACCTCATAGTCCAGCAGGGATTCCTGAACGACCGGAGCATAAGCCGCGTAGATCGCGCCAGCTAGCGTCGGGAAGCTGCCTGCCTTGTAGCCCTTGGACACATTGGCATAGAGCAACAGTTCCGACGTCGGCTTGTAGTCCACGCCAAGGCTCCAGGACGTGCTATCCTCGTCCAACTTGCCGGTCGGGTTTCCAGTCTTCAGATACGTCGACGGATCGACCGGCGTGCCGTCGGCATTGACGCGTGTATCGAGCGTGATCGGATCACCAATGGCGATCGGAGCGACAGCGCCGCCGTAGATCGCGCCATAGGCGGCATTGAAGAACGTCGTGAGCGAGTTGGGACCGAAAGCGCCATCCGGATAGTAGCCGTCAGTCTCGTAAGGCCCGATCATCAAAGCGCTGCGCTTCGCCTTGGTCTGGCGGATGCCGCCCTTCAGGGTGACTTGGTCGATGACATCGTATTCGATGTTCCCGAACAGCGCATAGTTGTTCATGCGCTGATTGGAGCCCCAGGTGTTCCCAGTGAACCCGTTCACATAATAGGTCGTCGTATCTCCGACATAGAAGTGGGCGAGTTCATCGGCCTGGGTGTGCTCGTAATTGGCGCCGATGGTGAAGCGTGCCCGCGAATGGGAATCGTTTGCGATCCGCAACTCAGTAGTGAAGGACTTGATCAGACCAATGTCGGGAGCAATGTCGAACGTGTTGAGAGCTGTGCCATCACTCTCGGTGATGTTGTAGAAATCGAGATGGCTATACCCGCTCAGCGAGGTCAGGGTGAGCGAGTCCGTCAGGTCATAATCACCCCGGACCGTAACCTGCCAGAACTTGTTGTCCTGCTCGGGACGCAGATCCGGATTCCAGTCGGTAGCGCGCGCATTGTGCGGCGCCGCCGGATAGTTGCCAATCGGAATGTCGGCCTGCACGCCACCGGTGATGAAACCGGCCGGCCCCATGGTCCCGACGGGGTACTGCAGACGTGGCTTGTAATATTGCGGTGCCTGCGGGTCATCCTGATTGCGCCATCCATTGACATTGAGGCTCAACCTCAGGCGGTCCGAAGCTTCCCAATCGAGAAGGAAGCGGCCGGCGATATTCTTGGTCTGGCCAAGCGTATCCTGCTTGCGAAGCGTGCTGTCCGGAACGCCGACGGCAAGAAATTCCGCGGGAACGCCGCCATCGATGCGGGTATAGCTCTTCTGCCAGTCATCGCCCGAGGCAGCGCGGAAAGCGACGCGCGCCTTGACCGTGTCCGAGAGCGGGCCACTGACGAAGCCATTGACCTCGATCGTGTTGAAACGCCCGTAGCTCAGCTGCACACCGGCACTGAAAACGTCGGTCGGCTTGGCTGCGACGAAGTTGATCGCGCCGCCGGTCGAGTTGTTTCCGAAAAGGGTGCCCTGCGGTCCCTTGAGAACTTCGACGCGCTCGAGATCAAAGGGAACCTTCGACGCCATGACCGGCAGCGCAAGCGGCGCCTGGTCGATGTAGAGCGATACCGCCGGATAGGCCGCAAGCGACTGCTCATAAAAGCCGATACCGCGCAACGTGTAGACCGGAGTGGCGGTCGGGCTCGGCGCCACGGCAAGACCCGGCGTGATCTTGGCGAGGTCGGAAACTTCGGAAATGCGCTGATTTTCCAGCTGTGTGGAATCGAACGCCGAAATCGAGAGGCCTACCTTGGCCAGGCTCTGTTCGCGTTTGTTGGCGGTAACGATGATGTCCTGACCGAAGCCCTCGCTGCCGTCGGCATCCTGCTCGGCGCCCTGGGGCGCATCCTGCGCCCGGGCGCTCGCCGGAAAGAGCGCCAACATAGCCAGAGCAAGCACCGAAGACCCGCCCACGAGATTTCGCGAAATACGGTACGAACGCGCGTGCAACATGCGCCTCTCTCCCTTTGCATGGTTGTTGAGGGGCGATGAAGCACGTCATCTCGCGCCCGTCCCCGCCCCTAGGTGTGGGTTTTTAAATTATTACACATTATTGTACTTTTAGTGGCGGAAGTCAGGCCAGCCCCAGTCTCTCCGGAAGGTCATCGCCGCCGGACGGCGAAGCCAGACCGCGCACGCCGATCCCGCCATCGAGGTTGATGATCGCAGCCGTCGCCGGAACATTGTCCCTGCGCGAAGCCAGGAACACGTATGCGCCTGCGTATTCCGCGGCGGTGGCCATTTCCCGCATGGGCAGGACCCCCCTCAGGATCTCGGCAAGCGGGATCGTCGAAATGCTGGTATTCTGCATGCCGAGGGCTTCCGGGCCGCGAATGTCGCTGCCGCCGATGCCGCCTGGGGCAATTCCGTTCACACGCACATGCGGCGCGAGCTCAAAGGCGAGCTGGCGAACGAGCCCGACGATGGCGTGCTTGCTCGCGACATAAAGCGGTCCGCCACCGGCCGCATAGAAGCCGGACGTGGAAATGGAGAAAATCACCGAACCCTTGCTGCGCACGAGTTCGCGCAAGCCCGCCTTCACCGCGAAGAGATAGCCCTTCACATTGATGGCCATCATCTCGTTGAACGCCGTTTCGAGCCCATCTTCCGGGATATCCACGAGGGGGGTGCTGTAGTCCCAGATCGCAGCGTTCGGAATCACGCAATCGAGCTTGCCGAACGCATCCAGAGCTGCAGCGACCGCCTTGCGATGGCTTTCGAAAGTGCGAACATCACCGGCCACGCCGATGAAGGCATCACCCAACTGTTCCTTCATTTCGGCAAGGCGTTCTTCGGAGCGGTCAAGCACGACCACGCGCGCGCCTTCTTCCACGAAACGCTCGGCGATTCCCCTTCCCAGACCGGACGCGCCACCCGTCAGATAAGTCACCTCTCCCTGCAGTCTCATCCCGTCTTCTCCCTGACTCTGGTTGTTTTGAGAATTTCGCGCAGCGACACATCCGCGTCTGCCAGTCGCGTGAGATCCGGCCTCATGTCTCGGTCGACCAGCCGCATCGCCGCAGCAAATTCCCCGGGCGCGTCGACGGCAAGCGCCGCCAGCAGTTCACCTTGCTCTCCGACCAGAAATGCAACGTGAGCAGCATCGTCGCCGCGCCGGCGAACGATCAGCTTGCCCTGCGCGGCCATGTTGCCAACGAACTGGATCTTGCGCCCGGCGATTTCCGTCCACCCCTTGGGCAGTTGCAGCGCGGGCGTGCCCCGGCCGAGCAGCGTCGCGGCAACGCAAGCCGCTTGTTCCTGGGCGTTGAGATAGGTCTCGAGGCTGCGGCGCGTTCCGTCGCGCAGCGGCCAGTTAGCAACATCGCCCGCGGCGAAAACGTCTTCGTGAGACGAACGTCCCTGAGCATCAACGACGATGCCCCGCCGGCATTCTATTCCCGCTGCGACCGCCACCTCGTCGGCGGGAATACCGCCAATGCAGACAAGGACGCGGTCCACTTCGATCCGGGCGCAGTCACCGGTATGAACGGCACGGACCCGTGTATCCCCCTCGATTTCGGAGACCGACGCATTGAGCCGAACCTCGACGCCCATCGCTTCGAGATTATGCCTGCAACGCGCGCCGACAGCCTTGCCCAGCACGCGCGCGACAAGTTCGTCACCGGCTTCGAAGATGGTGACTTCGGCGCCCAGTCGGCGCGCCGTCGTCGCGATCTCGCAGCCGACCAGCCCGCCGCCGACGATCGCGAGGCGCGTTTCCGGATGCAGGGCGTCGCGCATGGCCAGTTGATCGGCCCAGGTGCGCAAGTGCTGCACGCCTTCGAGACGCTCACCCTCAATACCAAGTTCACGCGAGCGCAGTCCGGTCGCAAAGACGACCTTGTCGACCGCGAAGCCCTGCCCCGCCGCGTTGGTGAGCGTTCGCGAAGCCAGATCTAGGCCCGTTACAGGCTCGCCGCCGATCAGGGTGATCCGGTTGGTATCAAGCCAGCCTTCCGGCAACAGGGGCGTCGGATGGTCATGCCGCTCGATCAGGGCGGCCTTCGAAAGGCTCGGCCGGTCGTATGCATGCTCTGCTTCATCCCCGAAGAGCAGAATCTGCCCTTCGAAGCCCTGCGTCCGCAGCCCAGTGGCGACGCCTGCCCCGGCAAGGCCGCTGCCGATAATTCCTACAGTATCGATCACTCCGAATAGTGACCGGCATCGACATCGACCTCGACGTCGTCTCCGTTCACCCTCACCGGATAGACCTTGAGCGCCTGGCAGGCGGGCGGTGCCTTCACCTTGCCGGTCTGCACGCAGAACTTAGCCCAGTGCAGCGTGCACTCGATCATACCATTTTCAAGATAACCGTCGGAAAGCGACCATTCGTCGTGCGTGCAGCGGTCCTGCGTGGCGTAGAACTGCCCTTCCCAATGATGGATGGCGATCGCCCCTTGCGGGTTTTCGACCCGCAGGCTTTCGCCCTCGTCGACGTCGGACGTCGCACAGACCTTTTGGAATGCCATTACTTCACCGTCAAAAGAAGATACTGAGGTTGTTCGCCAGAAGCGTGGTCTGGTCGAGCAGGATGGTCCGCCGGGCGATCCTGAAACCGAACGGCGTATCGGCACGGCGGATCACATCGCGCCGCTCGCCCGCCCAGATATCGACCTGCCGTTCAGCGCGGTTGCGATACGTGATAAAGGCCGATTCCACCTCGTAGGTGTCGGGCTCCTCGCCGATGGAAATCATCACGTTGCTGACAAGATGCCGGGTCTTCGACCCCGGGTTCTCCGACCAGGAAACTTCGGTTCCCAGCTTGCGAATGCGGCCCTTCATCATCGTGTAATTGTCATCGAAGCTGGCAAACTCGTCGTCGGCCGAAAACTCCGTGCTGTCGAACCGCTTCATCCGGTTGCGGCGCAGCGGCATGAAATAACGAAGATCTTCGTCCAGCATGGTCAGCCAGGTGTCGAACTCGCGGCGGTCGAGCGCCGCGGCCTCGCGATAGTAGAACTGTTCGATTTCGTGCTGCAGCTCGACACCGACCTTGGCGGCATCGAAAGGTCGCACAGCTTCCTTGAGCATTGTACGCATCAAATCCTCGTCCCTTGCGCTCGGTTTCTTATTCGGCGGCAATCGCCTGATCGGACGGGGCCAGCGTCGACCAATCGCGTTCGGTCAGCATCCGCTGCCAGTGGGCATAGAAACCCCGCGCAGCATCTTCCGCGTAGACGTAGCCGATGCGGCCCGGATAGACCGGGTGCTCCTCGGTCGATCCCTCGGCGCCCATCTGCACGTTGAAGGGCGTGTTCCGGGCCTGGAAACCGCGCAATACGCGCTGGATTTCGACCCAGTTCTCGCCATCGTCCTGCTCGAACACGCCGCCCGAGGAGAAGGTGCGCACGTTCTGCCTACGATAGAGTTCCTTGATGTCGGCAGGCGCATCCTTGTCGATCACCGTAAAGACCCAGATCTCGGTTTCCTCGGGGCCGCGCGGGTGCCACGTGCGAACCGTGTTGATCCCCGGCAGCGCCGACATCGTCGGGAAGATGGTGATGTGATTGCCGACCGGCGCATTCGCATACTCGCGCCCACCAAGGCGCTGCGCGGCCTCCTCGGCCATCTGCCCCGTCATCCAGAACTCGGCCACTTCCGGCCCCATCACGCCGGCGAGGACCGCGGCATTGTCGACCATGAAGCCGCTTCCGTGACCGCCCCACTTCGAACGGAATTGAAAGCCCTCGGTCGGCATCTCAACTTCGTGCAGTTCCATGCCCTCGGGCAGCCCCGATGTCATTCCCGAAATGTGCGAGTACTGGACATGGTAGAAATCGGTGACGAACTGCTCGGCTGCAAATTTCCAGTTGCAGGGGATGATCCACTTCTGGATGCCACCGATGGCCTCCGTGCCGCCTTCCGAACGGTCCAGCATGAAGTCAAGGTAAAGGCCGGCATCACTGATCCACTCAGCCAGCGAAGGCGCTTTCGGATCCCAGTTGGCGAAAACCAGCCCCTTGTAGGTTTCCACGCGGGCCTGCTTGGGGCTCCATTCCCTCTTGTCCAGGCAGCTGCCGTATGCGCGCTCGGCGTGCGGCACGCTGACAAGCGAACCAGACTGGTCGTAGGCCCAGCCGTGGTAGGTGCAGGTAAAGCTCTTTGCGTTGCCGAAATCCTCGCGGCAGATGCGCATGCCCCGATGGCGGCACTGGTTAAGGAAAACCTTGATCGATCCGTCGCGCTGACGGACCATGACGACGGGATCCTCGCCCATGTAGGTGGAAAGGAAATCGCCCGCCTTGGGAACGTGGGTTTCATGACCCAACATGAGCCACGAGCGCCCGAAGATCAGCTCCTGCTCGAGTTCATAGATGTCGCGATCGGTGTAGATCCGCGGATCGACATAGCCTCC
>JBAYRD010000022.1:0-15669 GCA_041676845.1 Halothiobacillaceae bacterium
CTGGTCGTAGGCCATGCCTTGACCGCCATAGGTGTCCGACATCACGCGCGTGATCGCCGCGGTCAGCGTCGTCTTGCCGTGGTCAACGTGACCGATGGTGCCGACATTCACGTGCGGCTTGCTGCGTTCGAACTTTTCTTTGGACATGCCTATACATCCTCAAAACTGAAAACGAATTCTGGAGACCGCGATGGGTCGGTCAGGAGCCGCCTTTGGCGACCTCTTCAACCACGCTCTTTGGCGCCTCGGCGTAACGACTGAACTCCATCGAGTAGGTAGCTCGACCCTGGGTCGCGGAGCGCAGATCAGTGGCGTAGCCAAACATCTGGGCCAACGGCACCTCCGCCTTGATCTGCTTGCCACCACCGTGAACATCATCCATGCCCTGGACCACACCACGACGACGGTTGATATCACCAATGACATCGCCCATGTACTCTTCCGGCGTGTCAACCTCGACCTGCATCATCGGCTCGAGCAGGACCGGGGAAGCTTTTTGCGCACCCTCTCTGAAAGCCATCGACCCGGCGATCTTGAACGCCATCTCGTTGGAGTCGACTTCATGATATGAACCGTCGAAGAGAGTGACCTTGACGTCCACCATCGGGTAGCCCGCAACGACACCGTTCTGCATCTGCTCGAAAGCACCCCGCTCAACAGCCGGGATGTACTCTTTCGGCACCACCCCACCGACGATCTTGTCTTCAAACTCGAAACCACCACCTTCTTCCAGCGGCTCGATACGCAGCTTGACGTGGCCGTACTGACCGCGTCCACCGGACTGCCGCACAAATTTGCCTTCCTGCTCGACCGAACCACGAATGGTCTCACGGTAGGCAACCTGTGGCTTGCCGATGTTTGCGTCGACCTTGAACTCGCGTCGCATGCGATCCACCAGCACCTCAAGGTGCAGCTCACCCATCCCGGAGATGATGGTCTGGCCGGACTCCTCGTCAGTACGGACACGGAACGACGGGTCTTCCTGCGCCAGGCGGCCCAACGCCTGCGACATCTTCTCCTGGTCGCTCTTGGTCTTGGGCTCCACCGCTACCGAAATCACCGGCTCGGGGAACTCCATCCGCTCCAGGATAATGGGATTGCCCGGATCGCAGAGGGTCTCGCCAGTGGTCACGTTCTTCAGACCCACTGCCGCGGCGATATCACCTGCATAGACCGCTTTGATTTCTTCACGGCTATTGGAGTGCATCTGCAGAATACGGCCGATCCGCTCGCGGTTGCCGCGGGTCGGATTGAGGACGGAATCCCCAGCATTGACGGTTCCAGAGTAGACACGGAAGAACGCCAGTGAGCCGACGAACGGATCCGTCATGATCTTGAACGCCAATGCGGCGAACGGCTGATCGTCGCCTGTCTTCCGCAGTGCTTCGGTCCCGTCCGGCAGCTCGCCTCTGATATCAGCGACCTCGGTCGGCGCCGGCAGGAATTCGATCACCGCATCAAGCAGGCGCTGCACACCCTTGTTCTTGAACGCGGTGCCGCAGAGCGCCGGGATGATCTCGTTCGACAGCGTCCGCAGCCGGATACCCTGCTTGATCTCCTCGTCGGAAAGCTCGCCGGACTCGAGATACTTCTCCATCAGCTCTTCAGAGCCTTCGGCGGCAGCTTCTACCATTTCCTCGCGATACTGCTCGGCATCCGCCTGCAGCTCGGCAGGGATATCCCGCTCGTCATAGGTCACGCCCATGTCGTCGGCGTCCCAATAGATTGCCTTCATGCGGATCAGGTCGATTACGCCTTCGAAGTCCTCTTCCGCACCAATCGGAATGACCACTGGCACCGGATTGGCACCGAGGCGATTTTTCAACTGACCCAGGACCCGGGCATAATCGGCCCCTTGGCGGTCCATTTTGTTGACGAATGCCAGCCGCGGCACGCTGTACTTGTTGGCCTGCCGCCAAACGGTCTCGGACTGCGGCTGAACGCCACCTACCGCGCACAGAACGAACACGGCACCATCGAGTACGCGCAGCGAACGCTCCACCTCGATAGTGAAATCAACGTGTCCGGGCGTGTCGATAATATTGAAGCGGTGCGCAGGAAACTGCTGGTCCATTCCCTGCCAGAAAGCGGTGGTCGCCGCTGACGTGATGGTAATGCCGCGCTCCTGCTCCTGCTCCATCCAGTCCATGGTGGCAGCGCCGTCATGCGTCTCACCGATCTTGTGAGACACACCTGTATAAAACAGGATGCGTTCCGTGGTCGTGGTCTTGCCGGCATCAATATGAGCCATGATGCCGAAGTTTCGATAGCGCTCGAGCGGAGTCGTACGGGACACGAAAAGTACCTCTTGGAATAAAGCGCCGGACTACCAGCGGAAGTGAGCGAAAGCCTTGTTGGCCTCGGCCATGCGGTGCGTATCTTCACGCTTCCTCACAGCGGAACCACGACCTTCGGCGGCATCCGACAGCTCACCAGCCATCTTGGCAGCCATGGTCTTCTCCCCGCGCTTGCCTGCGGCCTCGATCAGCCAGCGCATGGCCAACGAGGAGCGGCGTACCGGACGCACCTCCACGGGCACCTGATAAGTCGCACCACCAACCCGGCGGCCCTTGACTTCAACCGACGGCGCGACGTTCTCGAGCGCCTTCTCGATCACTTCGACCGGATGGCCCTTGCCACGCGACTCGATGGTCTCCATCGCTTCGTAAAGCAGGCGCTCGGCAACAGCCTTCTTGCCGTCAATCATGATCATGTTGATGAACTTGGCGACCGTGACATTGCCGAATTTCGGGTCCGGCAGAATGTCACGCTTGGGGACTTCTCTTCTTCTGGGCATGTCAAATCCTACCGTTGATTAGCTCTTAGGACGCTTGGCGCCATACTTCGAACGACCCTGACGGCGCGCCTCGACACCCTGGGCATCGAGACTGCCGCGGACAATGTGGTAGCGCACACCCGGAAGGTCCTTCACACGGCCACCACGAATCAGCACGACCGAGTGCTCCTGCAGGTTGTGACCTTCACCACCGATATAACTGCTCACCTCATAACCCGACGTCAGTCGCACCCGAGCGACCTTCCGTAGAGCCGAGTTCGGCTTCCTCGGGGTGGTGGTGTACACGCGTGTGCAGACGCCTCGGCGCTGAGGACAACCTTCCAGTGCCGGCACGCTGGTCTTTTCGACCACGCGCTTGCGCGGCTTGCGCACGAGCTGATTAATAGTTGCCATGTATCCGTATTCTCCGACCAAAAACTAACACGACGGGCCTAGTCGCCCGTCGCAAAGGGCAGTGATTTTAAGCGGTGACCGCATCGCTGTCAACGCAAGTTCATTCCTCGTCGCCGGGTTTCTCCGCGACGGACTCCACTGCAACGGCTTCCTTGGGGGCATCGAACAACTCACTGGCCTGATCAAACGTCACGTGGCGACGGCGACGTCTTTCCTCATGATGCGCCAACCCCGTTCCCGCGGGGATCAGGCGGCCAACGATGACGTTCTCCTTCAGGCCGCGGAGTTCATCGCGAGCCCCACGAGTAGCGGCGTCAGTGAGTACGCGGGTGGTTTCCTGGAACGACGCCGCCGAGATGAACGACTCCGTCACCAACGACGCCTTGGTGATGCCAAGCAGCATCGGCTCGAACTTCGCCGGGAACTTGCCCTCCTTTTCCAGAGCAGCGTTCTCCTCGACCAGCCGCGCGTGGTCGATCTGATCACCTCTCAGATAAGCCGAATCGCCCGGTTCAGTGACCTCCACCTTACGCAGCATCTGCCGGACAATCACCTCGATGTGCTTGTCGGCAATACCGACACCCTGCAAGCGGTAAACGTCCTGGATTTCCTTGACGATGTAGTTCGCCAATTCCGAGACCCCCCGTAGGCGCAGGATATCGTGGGGCGCCAACTCGCCATCAGAGAGCACATCACCCCGACGGACTTGCTCACCCTCGAAGATGCCGATTACGCGATACTTCGGGATCAGCATCTGATGCTGTTCACCATTCTCGTCGGTGATCACCAGTCGCTGCCTGGTCTTTGTCTCCTTGCCGAAACTGAACGTCCCGGTGTGCTCGGCCAGGATGGCCGGCTCCTTGGGCTTGCGGGCCTCGAAAAGATCCGCCACTCGCGGCAGACCACCCGTAATATCACGGGTCTTCTGCGACTCCTGTGGAATACGCGCAACCACGTCACCCACCTGCACTTCGGCACCATCAGTGATGCCGATGATCGCACCGGGTGGCAGTACGTAGATCGCGGGGATCTCGGTGCCCGGCAGCTCGACCGGATTGCCGTCACCATCGACCAGCGCGATCGCCGGTCGCAGGTCCTTGGCCGCAGCCGAACGCTGCACCGGATCGATGATGATCTGCGACGACAGGCCGGTAATACCATCCGTCTCGGTCCGCACCGACTGACCGTCGGCGAAATCGGAAAAACGGGCGAAGCCTTCCACTTCACTGACGACCGGCTGTGTGTGCGGATCCCAGGTCGCCAACGTGGTGCCGGCATCGACCGCTTGACCATCCTGGACGTGGATGACGGAGCCATAAGGGATCTTGTACAGCTCGCGCTCACGACCTTGCTCGTCGAGCATGCCGAGCTCGCCCGAGCGGGTGATCGCCACCAGACCACCGTCACGATTCTCGACCGTCTCGAGATTGTGCAGACGCACGGTACCAGCAGCCCTGTTTTCCACCGAGCTGGCCGCAGCCGCCCGTGAGGCAGCTCCACCAATGTGGAAGGTCCGCATGGTGAGCTGGGTTCCCGGCTCACCGATCGACTGGGCGGCCATGACACCCACCGCTTCACCCAGGTTGACCGCTTCGCCGCGGGCCAGATCACGGCCATAGCACAGGGCACAGACGCCATGACGCGCCTCGCAGGTGATGGTAGAGCGAACCCAGACCTCATCGATACCCGACTGCTCGATGCGGGCAACCTTCGCCTCGTCCATCAGGGTGCCGGCAGGCAGCAACACCTCATCGCTGCCCGGAACAATCAGATCCTTCGAGGTTACGCGCCCCAGGATCCGTTTGCCCAGGCCCTCGACCACGTCACCACCTTCGATCACGGCCGCCATCTTCAAGCCTTCGCTGGTGGTGCCGCAGTCTTCGGCAGTCACGACCAGGTCCTGGGCCACGTCGACCAGACGACGGGTCAGATAGCCGGAGTTTGCGGTCTTCAACGCCGTATCGGCCAACCCCTTGCGCGCCCCGTGGGTCGAAATGAAGTACTGCAGCACATTCAGGCCTTCACGGAAGTTCGCCGTGATTGGCGTCTCGATGATCGAGCCATCCGGCTTGCTCATCAGGCCGCGCATACCCGCCAACTGACGAATCTGCGCCGCCGAGCCTCGCGCACCTGAATCGGCCATCATGAAGATGGAGTTGAACGAGTTCTGCTCAACCTCGTTGCCATCCTTGTCCTTGACCAACTGCGTGCCACCCAGCTGCTCCATCATGGAGCGGGAGATGGAATCATTGGCACGCGACCAGATGTCGACCACCTTGTTGTAACGCTCTTTTTCGGTCACCAGACCCTGGGCGTGCTGATCCTGGATCTCCTTGACCTCGACCTCGGCCTCGGCCAGCTCGGCTTCCTTCGAGTCCGGCACGATCATGTCGTCGGTATTGATGGAGATCCCGGAGCGGGTCGCATAATCGAAACCCATGTACATGAGCCGGTCAGCAAATACCACAGTCGCCTTCAGGCCCAAGTGACGATAGACGTAGTTCAGAAGCGCGGAAATCGGCTTCTTGCCCATGTCCTGGTTGATGTCCGCAAACGGCACACCATCGGGAACAATCCGGTAGAGCAACGCCCGACCAACCGTGGTCTCGACAATCGCGGTCTTCGGCTCGGCCGCACCTTCCTCCTTGCGGATCCAGTCTGTGATGCGTACACGCACCCGGGCACCCAGCTCGACCTGTCTGCTGTCATAGGCGCGCTGCACCTCATCGGAATCGGCAAAAATCATGCCTTCGCCGCGCGCATTTACCTTGGCGCGAGTCATGTAGTAGATGCCCAGCACGATATCCTGAGACGGCACGATCACCGGCTCGCCAGAGGCCGGAGAAAGGACGTTGTTGGTGGACATCATCAGCGCACGGGCCTCGGCCTGCGCCTCCAGCGACAGTGGCAAATGCACGGCCATCTGGTCGCCGTCAAAGTCGGCGTTGTAGGCCGCACATACCAGCGGGTGCAACTGAATTGCCTTGCCTTCGATCAGGATCGGCTCAAACGCCTGGATGCCCAGACGGTGCAAGGTGGGGGCCCGGTTCAACAGAACCGGATGCTCGCGGATGACCTCCTCGAGCACATCCCAAACCTCGGCGCCTTCACGCTCGACCAGCTTTTTGGCCGCCTTGATGGTGGTCGCCAGTCCACGTCGGTGCAGTTTGCCGAAGATGAACGGCTTGAACAGTTCCAGTGCCATTTTCTTGGGCAGGCCGCATTCGTGCAGGCGCAGGGTCGGGCCGACCACGATGACCGAACGGCCAGAATAGTCGACGCGCTTGCCCAACAGGTTCTGGCGGAAACGGCCCTGCTTGCCCTTGATCATGTCGGCAAGCGATTTCAGCGGACGCTTGTTGGTCCCCGTCACGGCACGGCCGCGGCGGCCATTGTCCAACAACGAGTCGACCGACTCCTGCAGCATCCGCTTCTCGTTACGCAGGATGATATCCGGCGCGTTGATCTCGATCAGCCGCTTCAAGCGGTTGTTGCGGTTGATGACCCGGCGATAGAGATCGTTGAGATCACTGGTCGCAAAGCGGCCGCCGTCCAACGGTACCAACGGACGCAAGTCCGGCGGCAGCACCGGCAGCTGCGTCAGCACCAGCCATTCCGGGCGATTGCCAGAGTCACGGAAGGACTCCAGCAGCTTCAACCGCCTGGTGATGCGGGTAATCCTGGTGACGGCATTGGTCTCGGCCAGCTCGTCACGCAGCGCGAGGATGTCATCGTCGAGGTTGATCTGCTTGAGCAGGGCCTGGATCGCCTCTGCGCCCATGCCGGCCTCGAACTCGTCGCCGAACTCTTCAAGGGCCTCGATGTACATCTCATCCGTGAGCAGGTCACCCTTGTTCAGGGTGGTCATGCCCGGCTCGGTGACGATGAACGCCTCGAAATACAGCACCCGCTCGATGTCACGCAGCGTCATGTCCAACAGCAAGCCAATACGACTCGGCAACGACTTGAGGAACCAGATGTGCGCGACCGGGCTGGCCAACTCGATGTGGCCCATGCGCTCGCGGCGGACCTTGGAGAGAATCACTTCGACGCCACATTTCTCACACACGACGCCGCGGTGCTTGAGGCGCTTGTATTTGCCGCAGAGACACTCGTAGTCCCGCACCGGACCAAAGATCTTGGCGCAAAACAGGCCGTCACGCTCCGGCCTGAAGGTGCGATAGTTGATGGTTTCTGGCTTCTTCACTTCACCGAACGACCAAGAGCGGATCATGTCCGGAGAGGCCAGTGAGATACGGATGTGGTCGAAGTCCTCTTCGCCGACATCGTGGCTCATCAAATTAAATAATTCTTTCATTGACTACCTGCCTAACGTGTTCTGTCACACGGCACCATGGATCCGGGCAACCGCCCGTTGGATCCATGCCCCGGAAATCACTCGTTGTCCTGTTCCAGCTCGATGTTGATGCCAAGCGAGCGGATTTCCTTCAACAACACGTTGAAGGACTCCGGCATGCCGGCATCCATACGGAGATCCCCGTCGACGATGTTCTTGTACATCTGGTTTCGACCTTCGACATCGTCTGACTTCACAGTCAGCATCTCCTGCAGCGTATAAGCCGCGCCATAGGCCTCGAGCGCCCAGACCTCCATCTCGCCGAAGCGCTGACCACCGAACTGCGCCTTGCCGCCCAGCGGTTGCTGCGTGACCAGGCTGTACGGACCAGTCGAACGCGCGTGCATCTTGTCATCAACCAGGTGGTTGAGTTTCAGGATGTACATGTAACCGACGGTGGTCTTGCGCTCAAACGGCTCGCCACTGCGGCCGTCATAGAGTTGTACCTGCCCATCCTCCGGCAACTCGGCCAGCGAGAGCATGTGCTTGACCTCATCCTCGCTGGCACCATCGAAGACCGGCGTGGCCATCGGCACACCTTTCTTGAGGTTGCCGGCCATCTCGATCAGCTCATCGTCGGTCAGACTATCGAGATCAACCGTCGGCTCCTCTCGGTGGTTATAGACTTTATCGAGGAACACGCGCAGCTCCTTGACCGCCTTTTCACGCTCAAGCTTCAAACGCTGTTCGATCTGCTGGCCCAGACCACGAGCCGCGAAGCCCAGATGCGTCTCGAGGATCTGACCGATATTCATCCGCGACGGTACGCCCAACGGGTTGAAACAGATATCCATCGGCGTTCCGTCTTCCATGTACGGCATATCTTCCTCAGGCACGATCATGGAGATCACGCCCTTGTTACCGTGACGGCCGGCGAGTTTGTCACCCGGCTGGATGCGACGTTTGACCGCCACATACACCTTCACCATCTTGAGCACACCCGGCTGCAAGTCATCGCCCTGCTGAATCTTGCGCTTCTTGTCTTCGAAGCGGGCATCAGCCTCGGTCTTTTCGTGCTCCAGCTGGGCCTTGTGTTCCTCCAGTGCCGCGGCCGCTGCCTCATTCTCAACCCGGATCTCGAACCACTTGCTCGGGTCGATCTTGTTCAATTGCGCAGCAGTGATCTTGCTGCCGGCCTTCACTCCGGTCGGACCACCAACAGCCACCTTGCCCAGCAACAAGCTGCGGACACGGGCCTGAACATCACCCTCGATGATCCGCAAGCGGTCCTGGAGATCCTGGCGCACTGCATCAAGATCGGCCTCCTCAATGGCCCGCGCACGGCTGTCTTTCTCGACCCCGTCACGAGTGAAGACGCGCACATCAATGACCGTGCCCTCAATGCCCTGCGGCACGCGTAGCGAGGTGTCTTTCACGTCCGACGCCTTCTCGCCGAAGATGGCACGCAGCAGCTTTTCTTCCGGGGTCAGCTGGGTCTCGCCTTTCGGTGTCACCTTGCCTACCAGGATATCGTTCGGCTTCACTTCAGCGCCAATGTGCACCACACCGGCCTCGTCGAGCTTGTTGAGCAAGTTCTCGGCGACGTTCGGGATGTCCGCGGTGATTTCCTCGGCACCCAGCTTGGTGTCGCGGGCCATGCAGTTGAGCTCTTCGATATGGATGGTGGTGAAGCGATCCTCGCGCAACACTCGCTCCGACATGAGGATCGAGTCCTCGAAGTTATAGCCATTCCACGGCATGAAAGCGCAGAGAATATTCTGCCCCAGCGCCAGCTCACCCATATCTACCGACGGCCCATCGGCCAGCACATCACCCTTCTCGATCTTGTCACCAACCTTCACCAGCGGACGCTGGTTGATGCAGGTGTTCTGGTTGGAGCGGGTGTACTTGGTCAGGTTGTAGATGTCGACACCGACCTGGCCACGGGTGGCCTCTTCGGCCTTGACCCGGACAACAATACGGGAGGCATCGACGCGATCGACCGTACCGCCACGCCGGGCGACCACACAGGCACCCGAGTCGATAGCGACCACGCGCTCCATGCCAGTCCCGACCAGCGGCTTGTCTGCCCGGAGGGTCGGCACGGCCTGGCGCTGCATGTTGGCACCCATCAAGGCACGGTTGGCGTCATCATGCTCGAGGAACGGAATAATCGAGGCCGCCACCGACACGATCTGTTTGGGCGAGACGTCCATGTACTGGATCTCGGACGGATCGGAGAGCATGAACTCACCGCCACTGCGTGATGAAATCAGCTCACCGGTCAGCTGCCCGTCTTCGGCCAATGGGGCGTTCGCCTGGGCGATGGTGAATCTCTCTTCCTCGTAGGCCGACAACCATTCGACCTCCGCGGTGACCTTGCCGTCGACCACCTTGCGATACGGCGTCTCGAGGAAACCGTAGTTGTTGGTCTGGGCGAACACCGCCAACGAGTTGATCAGACCGATGTTCGGGCCTTCCGGCGTTTCGATCGGACAGACGCGGCCATAGTGCGTGGTATGGACATCACGCACTTCGAAGCCGGCCCGCTCGCGGGTCAGTCCACCAGGACCAAGTGCCGAAATCCGACGTTTGTGGGTGACCTCGGACAGCGGATTGTTCTGGTCCATGAACTGCGACAGTTGCGATGAACCAAAAAACTCCTTGATCGCGCCAGCCACCGGCCTGGCATTGATCAGATCCTGCGGGGTAAGTCCCTCGCTCTCCGCCTGGGTCAGACGCTCCCGCACCGGGCGCTCGATACGCACCAGACCGACACGGAAGACGTTCTCGGCCATCTCGCCAACGGAACGGACGCGACGGTTACCCAGATGGTCGATATCATCGGTCTTGCCGTTGCCGTTACGAATGTCGATCAGCTCGGTCAGCACATCGAGGATGTCGGACTCGGCACCGCCCAGCTCAACGTGCCGCTTGGCCTCCTCGTCACCCGCCTCGGCCAAGGCTCCGATATATTTGGCATCGTAGAGAATACCCGGGCCAGTATCGGTGTCACGCTCCAGGCGCCGGTTGAACTTCATGCGCCCAACTTCGGACAGGTCGTAACGCTCCTCACTGAAGAACAAACCGTGGAACAGGCCCTCGGCGGCATCCTTCGTCGGCGGCTCGCCCGGGCGCATCATCTTGTAGATTTCGACCATCGCCTCAAAAGGCGTGGTCGACGGGTCGTTGCGCAGCGTCAGCGACATGAACGGACCGCGATCAACCTCGTTGTAATAGAGCGTTGCAAACGACTTGATTCCTGCCTTCTGCAGGCTCGCCAGGATCTCTTCGGTAATCTCGTCGTTGGCGTTGGCGATCACCTCACCGCTGTCGGTGTCAATCACGTCCTTGGCCAAGATGCGGCCAATCACGGACTCGGCCGGCATTGGCAAGCTTTTTATATCGGCCTTCTTCAGCGCCCGGACATCCCTGGCGGTGATACGCTTGCCGGCCTTGACCAGCACCTCACCATCGACCTCGATGTCGAACCCGGCATCAGTACCCCTCAGGCGCTCCGGTACCAGCGTCAGCGACAGGTTCTCGCCATCGACGTGGAACTCGTCGTGCTCGAAAAAGATATCGAGCATCTCCTCATTGGTGTAACCCAGTGCACGCAGCAGGATGGAAGCCGGAATCTTGCGACGACGGTCGATGCGGACGTAGAGAATGTCCTTCTGGTCAAACTCGAAGTCCAGCCAGGAGCCACGGTACGGAATGACGCGCGCGGAGAACAGCAGCCGCTTGGAACTGCTGCCCTTGCCCTTGTCGTGGTCAAAGAAAACACCCGGTGAACGGTGCAACTGGGAGACGATCACGCGCTCGGTACCGTTGATGACAAAGGTACCGCTCTCTGTCTGCAGCGGGATCTCGCCCATGTAGACGTCTTGTTCGCGGATATCCTTGACGACCTTGGAGCCAGCGGGTGCGTCCTTGTCGTAGATCACCAAGCGCAGCTTGACCCGCAGCGGGGCGGAATAGGTCAGGCCACGGATCTGGCACTCACGCACATCAAAGGCCGGCTCGCCAAAGTGATAGTCGACGTAGTCGATCTCGGCCCGACCCGAATGACTCGCGATCGGGAACACCGAACCCAGCGCCGCGTGCAGACCGATGTTGCGACGCGCCTTCTGCTTGACGTCCCGTTGCAGGAAACCCTCGTAGGACTCGACCTGCGTGGTCAACAGATAGGGGACCGGCAAGATTTCAGCACGGTTGCTAAAATCCTTGCGGATTCGCTTCTTCTCGGTGAATGAATAGCTCATCTATTTTCCTCGTCGGGACAATCTGAGTGTGATCGTCAGCGAACTGACGATGCGCGCCATGGCGCGTGGGGAGTCGTTCCCCTGGTTGGAGCGGCAGCCGGACGCCCCGGATCCAGCAGCCTTTCGAGATTAGACCAATAGCCCAATCTCGGAAGACCACCTCACAAGCGCATAAAGGCCGGCGACCCGAAGGCCACCAGCCCGTACCTGGGTGCTGTGGTTAAGCGACCCTTGCACTCGCTTACTTGAGTTCGACGGAAGCACCTGCCTCTTCAAGCTTGGTCTTCATGGTATCAGCCTCTTCCTTGCTGACACCCTCTTTGATGCTGCTCGGAGCACCTTCGACCAGGTCCTTGGCCTCCTTGAGACCCAGGCCGGTCAACTCGCGGGTTGCCTTGATGACCGCAATCTTGTTGCCACCGAACGAGGTCATGACCACATCAAACTCGGTCTGCTCTTCAGCGGCAGCGGCCTCACCACCACCAGCGGCCGGGGCCGCCGCAACGGCTGCTGCCGCGCTGACGCCGAACTTTTCTTCCATGTCGGAGATCAGCTCAACGACTTCCATGACGGACATGCCGGAAATCGTTTCGAGAATATCTTCTTTTGTAACTGCCATGATTGAGTACCTGAATAATGATGAAAAGGTTACGCCGCCTGTTTCTGGTCACGAACGGCTGCCACAGTACGCACCAGCTTGCCCGGCACCTCGTTGAGGGTACGGACCAGCTTGGCGACCGGTGCCTGCATGGTCGCCATGAGTTGCGCAAGCGCTTCCTCACGGGTCGGCAGGCTGGCAACTTGCTCAAGGGCGGATGCCGGGAGGAGTTCGCCACCCAAGGACAGGAACTGGACTTCAAGCTGCGACATTTCCTTGGTCGCGTCCTTCATCAGACGCGCCGCGGAGCCCAGGTCGTCCATCGAGAACGCGAGGATGAGCGGGCCCCGCAGGGACTCGTTCATGCAAGCATACTCGGTGCCTTCCAGGGCGCGCTTGGCCAGGGTATTCTTGACGACACGCATATAGACACCCAGCTCACGCGCTTTCTCGCGCAGCTCGGTGACTTGCGTGACCGTCAAGCCTCGATACTCGACGCCAACCGCCGAGTAGGCCTTGGATGCAACCTCGGCGACCTCGGCGACAACCTGCTTCTTACGCTCGAAGGTTAGTGCCACGTCTCTTACCTACAGTTGCAAAGGGACAAGCCCTTCTGTGATTGAAAAACCGGTTCGAACCGGGCTCGAACCGTCCTTCTCAACGGCCACCCAGACATGAAATCATCGGGACTCCGACCGTCTACGCAGGCTTTCACGTTTAAGCGAGGCGGCAAACCACCTCACGCCTGCGGTCTTTGACGCCACCGGCACCCATGCCGGCAGTCCAAAGAACACCACCGACCCCGATATGTCATCGAGGCCAGCCATTCATTAGTTTCTACGCATTCAGTCCGCGAATGAACTCTGATCAACGGACAGCCCTGGCCCCATCGTGGTGGTCAGGGAAACACGCTTCAGGTAAACGCCTTTAGCCGCAGCCGGCTTGGCCTTGACCAGATCGCCAATCAATGCCTTCAGGTTCTCGATCAGCGCTTCCGGCTCAAAATCCACCTTGCCGATGCTGCAGTGGATGATGCCGTTCTTGTCAGTGCGGTAGCGCACCTGACCGGCCTTGGCGTTCTTGACCGCACCAGCGACATCCGGAGACACCGTGCCCACCCTCGGGTTGGGCATCAGACCGCGTGGACCGAGAATCTGGCCCAGCTGCCCGACCACGCGCATGGCATCCGGCGAGGCGATGACGACATCAAAATCCATCCGCCCCTGCTTGATTTCTTCAGCCAGATCATCAAAGCCAACGACATCCGCGCCAGCCTCCCTGGCCGCAGCGGCATTCTCTCCTTCGGCAAAGACAGCGACACGCACGTCCTTGCCGGTACCTCGCGGCAACACGGTCGAGCCTCGCACCATCTGGTCCGAACGGCGCGGATCAATGCCGAGGTTCACTGCCACATCAACCGACTCGTTGAACTTCACAGTAGAGAGTTCCTTGAGCAGACCAAGGGCCTCATCGACACTGTACTGACGATCTCGATCAACCCGTTCGGCTATCGTCTTCTGTCGTTTGGTCAACTTGGCCATCTCAGACACCCTCCACGTTCAGGCCCATGCTCCGGGCGCTACCAGCGATAGTGCGCACACGGGCATCGAGATCCTTCGCCGTCAGATCCGGCTCCTTCGCGCTCGCAATCTCTTCAAGCTGCGCCCGGGTCACGGTACCCACCTTGGTCTTGTTCGGCTCGGCCGAACCGCTTTTGACGCCGACCGCCTTCTTCAGAAGGATCGACGCCGGCGGGGTTTTCATGATGTAGGTGAACGACTTGTCCTGATAGACAGTGATCACCACCGGCACCGGCAGACCCGGCTCGATATGGCCCGAGGCAGCATTGAACTCCTTGCAGAAGCCCATGATGTTTACGCCATGCTGACCCAGGGCGGGACCGATGGGGGGCGACGGGTTGGCCTGACCGGCAGGCACCTGCAGCTTGATATAAGCAGAGACTTTCTTAGCCATGATGACCTCTCGTGTGGGTAGCTAGCGCCTGGCTCACGACCAGGCTCCCCGTTTGTCGACCAATCAGGTCTTCTCAACCTGGTCGAAATTGAGCTCCACCGGCGTGGAGCGTCCAAAGATGCTCACCGCGACGGTCAAGCGGCTCTTGTCGTAGTTGACCTCTTCGACCGAACCGGTGAAGTCATTGAACGGGCCGTCACAGACCCGCACCATCTCACCGACATTGAACAAGGTTTTCGGACTGGGCTTCTCGGTAGAATCCTTCATTCGATCAAGGATCTGATCGGCCTCGCGCTCGCTGATCGGGGTCGGCTTGCCGCCAGATGTGCCAATAAAGCCCAATACGCGTGGCACTGACTTGATCAGGTGCCACGCCTCGTCATTCATGTCGACCTGGACCAGCACGTAACCCGGGAAAAACTTGCGCTCGGAACGACGCTTGACGCCATCGCGCATCTCGACCACCTCTTCGGTGGGAACGAGAATCTCGCCAAACAGATGCTGCAGGCCAGCGCGATCAATACGCTCCTGCAACGCCTTCTTGACACTGTTTTCGTACTGTGAGAACGCCTGGACGACGTACCAGCGCATCGCCATGTGATGGTCTCCTAACCGGTGATACTGCGAACAATCCAACCAAGCAGCGAGTCGACGCCCCAGAGGAACAGGCCGATCAGAAACACGAGCAGAATGACTACGAGCGTCGTCTGCGTCGCCTCCTGGCGGGTCGGCCAGACCATCTTCTTGACCTCGAGACGCGAGTCGAAGCTGAACTGCCAGATCGACCGCCCTACCGCCGTGGTGTATGCCACGGCGATCGCGAGCCCTGCAGCCGCCACGACAGCCAGAATGCGCACGAAAAGCGGTTGGCCATCTAGCAGGTAATAACCCACCACGCCGGCAAGGATCAAGCCGATCGCCACCGCGATCTTGATCGAATCCAGGCCGGAGGAAGCAGGCTGCACGGACTTTTCCGACATGTTAGGAACTCACGCTTCAAAGACGGCGCCCGCCGGCCGGAGAACCGGACCTGAGCGGGCACCCCCTGCACGGAAATGGCAGGGCAGGAGGGACTCGAACCCACAACCTACGGTTTTGGAGACCGTTGCTCTGCCAGTTGAGCTACTGCCCTAAAGTTTTCGACTATACGCGAAAAAAGAGCGCGAAGTTTACCCAACTCCGCGCCCCGATGCAAGTCATTGCTGATTACTCGACGATTTTCGAGACGACGCCAGCGCCGACGGTACGACCGCCTTCGCGGACCGCAAAACGCAGACCTTCTTCCATCGCAATCGGTGCGATCAGCGTGACGGTCATCGCCACGTTGTCACCCGGCATGACCATC
>JBAYRD010000023.1:0-14751 GCA_041676845.1 Halothiobacillaceae bacterium
TGAACTCGGTAAAGCGGCAGTGCGCCGCCTCATGCGCGACCAGCCCGTACAGAAGGATCATGTCCTCCTCTGAGCCAGTCGTTGCGAGGTTGGGTAGATAGATCACCTTGCCCGTCGTCGCTGCTGTTTTGATGTTGCCGAAGACGACCTGGACGCCGAAGCGACGCCCCAACATGGTTGCTACGAGGCGAAGCGCCTCCTTACGGTTCTGCTTGAGCATTTCAGACTCCTGTAGGTTAAGGCTGCAGGAGCGAGATGCGGTGAGCGTTCTATGAAGGCAACTCGAGACGAGCCGCCAAGTTAATCGCGTCTTCGACAGTCGCAACGATGGCAGTCGTACACGTAGCCAGCATCAGGTTCACAGGAAAGCCAAAGTTTTCGATCACAGCCCCATCCGAGCATGTCAACAACCCATCTTCATTACAAAGATGGGTAGCCGGATCAATTCTCAACATCATTGGTCGGCGATCCTGACATACCCCAATCACAGGGATACCAGAACTCCAGGCAAGACCACATTCGAAAGCAGTTCCAGAATCCGGCTCGACTGAGCTTCTAAACGGATTCAAGTTAGCGATTAGCAAGTGGGCTTCTCGTATTTTTGCTACATTCTCTCTAAAAATAACCTTCGAATCGCTAATTTCATCGTCACCTGGAAAAAGAGGGTAAATATCTCGCGCCTCGCACATCCTCCTTATGGCGTCTTTCTTACCCTGGTAGCACCCGAAGAACAAATCGGGTCCGGCAAAATAGACTAGCTTGCGCATAGAGCCTCCGGAACACCAACCCAAATCAGTTCGCCATTCTCGTTCCTGGCCAACTCAATAAAGCCAGGCGGCGTTTCCGCGGCGAGTTTAGAAAAGCCTTCATCTGTCAATCCAAATGATGATGCTTTATACCAATTTAACCCGCGCTTCACCTTATAAGGCTGACCTTTTATTGCATTTAGAACGAAGGCCACGGCATTCTCTTTATTCCGCTTTTCAAGAACAGCATTACTCACGTCTCCGAATTGACTTAGCTTATCCTTATCCTTCCTCGGTAATTTTTTCAACTGTTTCTCCTTGCGCTCACGTTCCAACTCTTCTTCTTTTTCGACGATCATTACCGCTCTTTCTTCAGCCTGCTTCTCGATGACTTTCGAGAGCTCTTGCATCACATCCTCATCAAGGACATCACCAGATCCAGACTGACCGGCAGCGTCGTCGGGTTCAGAGGGCGTGCCTTCCTCCTCTAGACCATCAAGATCGTGCTCAAAGCTGTCGTTCTGACTGGCACCTCTTTCTCCTGCGATGAAATCGTCAAGAGCTGCCCTAACAGCAGCAGAGGTTTGTTCAGCGGGTTCTTCCGAAAGGGATGAAGTCCCGTCTGGTGCGACGTTTTCGTGTGCATTGCTTGGCTTTTCTTCAGCCGCGGGCGAGGAAGCCTCCTCAGGCGCTTGCTCTTGTGCGCCGCCGTCATTGACTTGCGATCCAGGCGAGTTGTCTTGCGCGATGCTCTCAGTGGGAAGAGGCGCCTCTTCAGTGTGGACCTCAAAAAGCGCAGGGTGGTCAAACAGGCTGGAGAGCCCGGGAAGTATGTGTTTTGGCATGATCACAACAGCACCACGCCACGTTGCCAAATGCTTCCCGTTCGAGGCATTGAAGAACGAAACCGAATAGGTTCTGAGCGGCGGCGTAGGATTTGATGAGGAACGCATGTTCGGGTTGGGGTCGAACAAAACTTCCTGGTCAGCAAGCACTTCGAGGAGCGCCCTCTTCAGGTCTTCAGTTGGACTAATGGACAGTTTTTGGCCAAGAAAACGGAGAAGCTCCCGCTCTTTGAAAACAACGATCTCACCTCTTTTCTGGCCTATGGTTTGTGCCTTGTTACTCCCATTGACGCGCCCAGGTTCGGAAGTAAGCTCGTGAAAAGCCGCCCAAAGGCGCGTCATAAATTCCACCGTTTGCTGTCCGGTTTGAACCGACGGAGCTATACCTGACTCGATTTGGCCTGCGGACCGATCTGCCGCAATCAGTAGCTCCATCAAGGCGTGCGTACGGTCGTCATATGCACGCTGCCCCTTATCGAGCGGGAAAGACTGGGGCCGATGGTAGTACCCGACAGCTCCAAGAATTGCCTCCTGGTCGCTTCGTGGGATCTGCCAAAACTCGTCGAGTTTTGTCACCATAAGCGCTGAGACGCTATCGTGCTCGTGAGTTTCTTTAAGGACTTCACCCGTCTTGGGATCGCGCAGGAAGGTTTTTAGCTTCCCAATATCATGAGCGAGCGCGATGATACCTACTAGGGGGTCAGCGGGATCAAAGGTGTAGCTGGTGTCCCGGAGGGCTGTCACCAAGTCACCCTTCGGCGTCTTCAATCCCTCATAGGTCCAAGTAGGCGCGATAACGATCGCTCTTTCGCAGACCAACAGCGAATGTTCCCACAGAGTTTTTCCTCCATGACCTCCGCGAACGTGAGACGCAGGCATCTTCGGGTCAGATAGCAGGATGCGAAGAATCTGCTTTGCGAGACGGTAATGTTCGGGGTGCGCTCTCTTGAGATATGAAAGCCACCGATCAACTGAATCCCTCCCCGTTTTTTGTGGAACGTTCTGCGCCATGGGGATGTGATATGGAGGAATGGGAGGTGCCCCAAGGGAGCAGCTCAAACCACGAACCCTTTTCCCCTTCAAATACTTGCTTAAAAGATATTCGTTAATGATGTAGGCAGAAACGACTATGCCAATGGCGATGAAGATGGCAAGACTGATGGAAGACCCTGCCTCTAGCACGTAGCTAGACAGTTCTTCTGTTCCATTCCATGAGCCATCAAATAGCCCATAGAGCGTTAGGCAAAACCACCAGAATGAAGTCACCAAGGCAACGGACTGGACAAGTTTGTAGCGCATTCCACACAACCCGAAAAATGAAAAAGGGGGCCTAGCCGATAAACCGGCGCCCCCTTGTCTCAAAACCAACCTTTCTCAAAGCGTATCGAAAAGCGCTTGCGCCTCTGCGTCACTCACTTCGGCCACCGGAGACTGCTTCGAACCGCCCCCGGCCAACAAGGCTGCCTTCTGTTGCTCAATCCGGCGAGCTCGCGCTTCCGCGCGTTGGCGCTGGGAGTCCTGAAGCTCTTGGCGCATCTTGACCATCCACTCCGGAGTGACCTTGATTTCATTCTTGGTCGTTACCCCAGGCGCGGTTGTACATTCAATGAAATGGATTTTCCGTACGGGCTCAATGCCCGTTTCAGGATCAATCGGCTCTCCCGTCCTTTTCACGTCGGCCAGTAGCCGGCCAACGATCTCACATGCGGCGCCGCGCATCACGCGCTCATACACAGCCGATGCCAAACGCCCGTAGTAGCGAACCGGGATCAGTTGAGACTCATCCTCTTTTTGTCTGAGCAGAATCTCGCATCGCGCTCGAATTCCCTTTTCAGGGTTCGGGGCCCGGAAGCGTGTCGCAGCGATGATGCCGGCCAGACGGACCATATTGCTCGAGTCAGAAAGCTTGTCGTCCCTGCCGCTAAAGAGCTTGACGCCGTGGTCCTCGAAGTTCGTCGTCGGGGCACCTGCCACTGGAATCTTGTCAAACGCCGAATCGATCGGCATGTCGAGAACGGTTGCCACATCGAAGCCGACTGCGGTCGCAACAACAGTCCGAATCGGCTCCTTCGTCACAGGGTCTTCGCCGATGATCTTACCGGTCAGGTTGCAGATCGCTCGAAGCGGCTTCAGATCGTGAAACTGAGGCGGGATCTCGTCGTTCTTTCGCAGAACAAGGTCGAGGTTATGGTTATCCAGGTTGGTCTGCTGGATCTGGAAGTGACGACCATCTCCTGCCTTGCGTCGCAGATACCCAGCGAACCACCCCACATTCAAGAAGCCGTCAGGGTACTGGTACAGGGCTGCGATACGTCTGCGCTCTTGTGAAAGCATGATGATTCCCTATTTCGTGGCATCGGAAGTGTTACATCTAGGATAGATGATAACTCGACGCCACCAGATTGCAAGCAATCCAGGGCATACTCGCAGGAACCAGTTGCAAACTGTGCGTATCTGTGATCATCGGATCGGCGCCGACGTCGTAACCAAACGCTACAAGCTGAAGAAAAATCCTTCCTTTCAGACGGAGGAAGGAAGCACAGAGCGCCGTTTTTGCGCATACAATGACCATGCAGAACGCAAGGTGTGATGGAAAACAAGGAACCAATGCAAGACCGTACAGGCCGTTTCCGGACGGGAGCCTGTTTTTTTTTGCATCGGTACTACATGCATCCCAATCCACCAAGAGAGAATTCGACCCAAAGACTTAACATCGGAAATAACATGACCAAGGATATCCCCAAGGGGAAGCCGCTGATTGACGCCATTCATAAACGTAAATGGGAGTTGGGCGTAACAACACAAGACGCCGCAGCTGCAATCAATCTTTCTCCGCCCTATTTCCAAGCAATGCTTTCAGGAACAAGGCCGATTCAGAGCATGTCTGATGAAGCCAAGCGCCTTCTTGCGGAATGGCTTGGAGTAAGTACGGTCGATGTTTATATCCTGGCCGAGATTTTGGAACCCAACGACTTCCTGATTGAGCAGGATCTTGGGGATCGGATGCGTCTTACTATTCAAAAGATAAGTGAAGACCCAACCGTAAGTCAGTTTGCTCCAAGCAAGGACGAGTGGGACATCCTTTCGGACAGAACAAAATTCTTTATCTGCATGATCTACGAAAGAATGTACGAAACTGAGATACTTAGAAAGATACAGCGAAAAGAGTGGGTTATTGAAGAGCCCAAGACAAAGAGATCTCGGACGAAGAAGAAAGACGCCGACGCAGAACAGAGCTCTTCCGGCGAATGAACCGCATATAGTTTTTATCGCGGTGCAACGAGATACCCGCAGAGCAACAAAAAACCCCGTCACAAGCAATACAGGCTTGTGACGGGGTTAGGTTTCTAGAACCAAGCTTCCTCTGCTGCACTCTGAAGCATTGCATCAGCGATTTCAGTCTCAGCCTCTGTCGTTCGCTTCGTAGAAGCTTTTGCCGCAGGAGCCTTCTTCTGCAAAGTGATCTTGAATCGCTCAGAGTCATCCTTGCGGAACTGCTCAGCAAGCATAACGAGATCGATGCCGTGGTGCTCCTTCACGCTCTCGAAAAGCGCGCCGTAATCCACCGCTCCCTTGCTTGAGTACTTGGTGGCGACGATGCCGCAACCTTCGTACGACGACTCTCCATTAGCTGCAAGAAGGTTCTCGATGTCTTTTGCACGCGCATCGAGGGTTTCTTTTGCCATGTCGTACTCAAGCTTCGCTTGACGCCATGCACTTGCTGCATCGATCCAAGCATCGGTCGCAGGGATGTCATCGTTGATGACAGCCTCCCTGAAAGTCTTTGCTTCAGCGTACAAACGCTGCTGCTCCAGCGGATCAGACTGCACGGGGATCTTGATCCCCTTCCCCGCCCAATAGACCCAGAAGTCCATCGAGAGGATCTCGCCATTCGATGCAAACATCTGCCACTGCATCTGGGCGAGATAGTAAGCAGGGATTTCACCGGCTTGCGCGGAAACCCATAGCTTCGGCGCATCCCCGTAGCGGGAGTATGGGCACTTGATCTCAACGGCTTTTGTGCCCGTCAAGGTCAAACCATCGAGACTGGCAGCAACCCACGGAATGCCATCATGTTCGATGCAGCACGGCTGGGCATAATCGCCATGATCCTGAATCCAGGCAGCCAAAGCCTCATCTTCCGTCTCTACGCCATGCGCCATAGCAGGGTTCATCTTGTCTGGCTCCCTGCGGCCGGTCATCTCTTCCCACAACTGATACCTCGACTTGAAGGGCGAGATGCCGGCGATCACGGCGATGTTGCTTGCAGTGATTCGCGGGCCGTCAATGTCCTTTCCTGCCCTCCAGTCGTGCCACTCCTGGCTACGCTGGTCGAGTTTAACGATCTTCATAACGATTTCCTCCTATTAAGGTCAGTGATGCGGGGAGGAAATGCGGGTACTAAAGGAAGAAAACGTGCGGGAGGCGTCAACGCGCTGCAGGCTGGCAGGAGGCATCGCACGGAATGAGGTATTTTCCCTTATCGTCTTTGGCAAGGATGTACCACCGTTTTGTCTGGAGCTCGGGCATCCCCTCCCAGACAGGCCGAGAGAAGTTATGTCCCACATTGGCGAGGCTGATCTCACCTTCCTTTTTCGAATAGGTGATGAACACCTCAGGAACTTCCTTCTTCGCCTCAAGCGCCGACGCGACTTTTGTCCCAGCAAACGCACCGACTCCAACCTTGACGACCGCATCAACCGGCACCTTGAACCAGGGAACAAACAGTCCGAGATCAGGGTTACTTACGTCGAATTTCACCTCTTGCAGATAGACCAGGTCGCGGCCTTGTGTGTCTTTGGTCATCGAAGCGCACCCCATAGCAAGCGCAGCCAAGGCTAAAGCCAGAGCCGCTGTGACCTTAATTTTCATTTTCTGCTGCATCTCAAAATCTCCAGACGAAAAAAAACGCACACACTCAAAGAATGAGCATGTGCGTTTTGGTTATTACATCGGAAGTGCATCAGCAGCAACTTGCTGCTTTGCACCACCTTGGCGTTCAGCCTTCTCTTCACCAGTCTGAAGACTGATGAACTTCTCGCCCTGGGGACGCTCTTTGCCGGCGCCAACTTCGCGAACGAAGCCGGAAAGCCAGACTTTGCGGCCGCCGCCGACCTCAAGGTCGCCGTTGTAATACGGCACGTCGGAGTCAGACACTGCCTTGTTGCGCGCCTTCTCGAGACGCTCCTTCGCTTTCGATCGTTCCTCTTCAGTCATCTTGAAAAGGGTTCCACGAAGCCCGCCTGCGACCGAAATAATGTAGCGGCCGTCATGGACGGCACATTCGATTGGGAGCCGACCAAAAGCACCCGGCGCGTAAGATCCGTCCTGCTGCCTCACGTCCTGAGCCGACAAATGTCCAGCCAGAACAACAGCGGCTTTGACGCCCTTACCGACAGGGATCTCGCGGGCCTTGGATTTCTCCTCAGCATTGAGGGTGAACATGGCGCCCTGAAGGGCCGAAGTGATGGTGATGATGCTCATAATATTCTCCTAGTAGGTAGTTGGACTGCACGAGTGAGATGCAGTCCGTCGATTGGTAAAAATTGAATTTCACATGCAACGCTGCATGAACCTACTTTAATCCTATCAGAATGTACAACCGAGCTAGGCACCCTCAAGGCTTTGCTCTTTCGCGATCTCCTCCATCAGCTGCTGCTTACGAGTCAGCAGCCACTCCTGAACGCCTTTCTCCAGGCGCACGGCAGCCGCGCCCCCTCTGTACCTCTTGATGAGCTCGAAAGTCGATACCCACCATGCCTGAACATCCACTTGCCCCTCGTTCTTGAGACGAAGCGCCTTCTTTGCCCACGACTTGCACTCGCAGACGTGCCTGAATTCTTCCGAATAGGTGTCGCTCTTACTTTCCATTTCTCGCTCCTGTTGAGACTGCACAGGAGAGATGGCGAAGGCCAGTAATGAAAAAACCCGCCGCTCACAATGTGGTTTGTGAGGGCGGGCGATTGGGGCGCTAGAACCAGGCTTCGGACACAGCATCTTCTGGCAGCACGTAGTCCTCTGCCGTGTACTGAATGACTGATGACTCATCCAGGTTCCGCAATGTGGAAAAGGAAATTTCCGCCTCGGTGCCAGCATAGTTCGAGCGGATGTTCTCGCTGAAGTACTTCCCCCTGCTGGAGGACTTTTTCCATGCGGCCCATACGTTTTGGGATACACCGTCGTAGACATAGCCGCCGCCGCTTGAGAACACAACGCCCAGTCTTTGCTTGAGGACGTCGTAGCCGGCAGTGGCTACCGAGCTCGAGGCCATCTTGTAGCCCTTGCTGAACTTCACCTTCATGCCACCCTCCGTCGCAACGAAGCCAGCAGCACGTCATTGATATCTCCGTCTTTAGGGCAATCGACCCATGCACGAATCCCCTCAGACTGAAGTTCACTTGATAGGTCTGCTGCTGCAGCCTGACCCGGCCCATCAGGATCGAACTTGATGATTACAGTCCGATCTGCAAGGAGCGGGTTCCATGCATGGTTCCACTGCCGACAACCTGGAACAGCAATCACCTCGTCCTCATACCCCATTGCCACAAGTGACAACAGGTCTATCAGACCTTCCACCAGCGCAACCGTACCCTTGCCTTCGTTCCACCGCCACGGCATGAGCACGCTTCCATGTCGCAACGCTTTTGGCCCGTATGACTCACCAGGGAGGCGACGGAACTCAACTGCATCATTACCGGGAAACCCGAACAGGATCGGCCGGTAGACGATGGCAGGGAGCTTCTTTTCCGGACTAAGCAACCCGCTTGCCAACAACAGTTTATTTCCGACAGTGCGAGCCACCTGGCTTGCTGCGATTCCCACATCGGACGAGAGCATCCGGAGATACCCTTTATCGTGAGCCTCCCTCAACAGCGGCATTGGCAGTCCTCGCTCCTGTGTGAGGTAAGTGACTACGTTGTAGTCCCAGTACCCAACCTGAGCATCCAGTAGCTTCTGCATTGCCTCAGCAACCAAGCCAGCGTCCGGAGACGAAGGAATGGCCGCTCTCCTACTATGGCGAAACGGGACAACAACCCGTGCGTCTCCGGCAAGCTTAGCTGCTGCTTCCTTGTGAGAGCAGCGGTAGTACAAAGCCGCTGCCTCAATCACATCTCCATGTGACCCACACGCGAAGCACCGAAAAAACTCTCCTTTCCCAGAAAGAGTCGTCTTTCTGGAATCGTGCTCACTTGGACCGCAGTGAGGGCAGCTGGACCAGCGAGGCCCAGTTCTTGTCTCCACCGGCTCCCCCAGTATTGATGCCAAGAACGACGACAGCGGAACTTGCTTCCTGACTTCTTCGTACATGTTTCATCTCCTTATTCAGGCGTTGATCTGCACGAAGGTAATGCGACCTCAACGATAAGAACTCGACAGGTGTGTTGGCGACCACGGCCGCTAGAGGTGAGAAACAGTTCACAGATAGCAAAAACAAGCAATGGTAAAATTCAGTAAAAATGACACCAAAATACTGATGCATCCAGCCCAGGCGCGTCGGCGCACCGACCCATTCATGAGTGCCCTTCGCAAACTGCGCTACATGCAGTCCGAGGCGGAGGTTGAGGCGTTGGTTTCTGCTGCGCTGACAGTCGCCGGAATGCGTTCATGGTTCTTGATGATCGGGACCAAAGATGCCGAGGGCTTGTTTGGCGGGACCAACGTCATAGCCATGAGCTCAGACGCGACCGGTTGGATGTCGCGGTACGCGAGGAACAACTGGGCGCTCGTTGATCCGTTTGTTCTTCACACTCAGCACTCAAACACTCCAATCTTCGTGCCGTACGACGTTGAAGGCGAGTCAAATGGCCAGAAAGAATTCCTGAAGGAGTTCTACGGAGCGCTGTTCGCTTACGGAGTAGTCGTCCCGATTCATCTTGCTCAGGAACGCCTGGCTCTCTTGTACGCTGGGAACAACCAGGAGCTATCACGCAAGACAATCGAAGAGGCCGTACCGATCGTTGCAGCAATCGGGCAGGAGGCCGCAATCTGGCTGGAAGCGCAGAGGGAAGTTGAAGAACGGAATCGAGTTCTCCCCCTTACAGCAACCGAGCTTGAGCTTCTCAGCCTCGCACGGCGAGGGTTCTCTACGAAAGACATCGCGGCCATGCAGAAAATAACTACAGCCACCGTGAACAACATTTTCCGCAGAGCCAACGAAAAACTTGGCACGCACTCCAGGCAAGACGCAGCGATCACAGCAGAGCGGCTAGGCCTCTACCGCGCCGCAATGATCTCAAAACGCATCGTTTCTATGACGAAAGTCATATAAGGCCCTGTTATAAAACAGATTTAAAAAACGTTTCTCTACCAAAGCACCGCCCGTGCGTCAAGGAAGGAGGCGTCGCGCTGCACTGCAAAAATGCCCTTGGGTTTGCTGGACGAAATTCTCTGCGCATGTAAAATTCCTTTTACTAGGTACTTATTGTGCACACAGAATTTCATAGTAAAACCACAAGAGGACAACCATGCATCAAGAAGCATCGCTCACTGACGCTATCGGCAAAGCCCTGCTTGGCTTTGAGCCGGGCCAGACCGAAATGGACTTCGGCACGCTCTGCACCAGGAGCGTTACTGCGCTCGAATCTGTCTCTGAGCCCGTCGAAGCTGTTGATCTACTGATCACAGTGATCTCCTGCCTCTCGAATCGCAGCCTCGATGCAGACGAACACAACAAGTTCCGCGAGATGGCAGAATCCCTGGGGCGCGTTTGGACCAAAAAGGCTAACTGCTCACACTAAGCAGAGATGCCAAAATTTTTCTCAGCCGTAGATGCGATCAAGGCGTATCGCGCGGGAAGCCTTACTGCAGACAACTTTCTCTGCTACCTCTATCAGGATTCCCGCGCTCGTTACATCGTCAAAGTAGTCGTACGTAAAACCGGAGTACGTCCATCGCTCTCCGAAGAACTGTTCCAAGAGTCAGTTCTGGTCATCTACAAGCTCCTTGACAAGATCGACGAGCCCGAAGGCTTCTACAGCTTCTGGTACACAATCGCGTGGCGATCTTCCCAGACGATAAGGCGCCTTTACCCTAGCCGCGAGATCCTCGACTCCCAGCGAAGCGAGAACCAAGAACCAGGAGAAGAGGATAGAATCAGCGCCGAAGAGGCTGATACGAGCCTTTTGCCGCTTGACGAAGGCAGCGCTACAGCCTTCGCACGCTCCAAGTTTTCTGAAAAACTTGCGGGGGACCTCTTACACAGGGAAATCGTCGCAATGACCACCAAGGCCAAGAAGCCTCGACAAGTCGTTGGTTTTGTCTCTAGCAGCGTCCAGCAGGGCGTCATCAAGGCCGAAACAGGCGAAAAAAAGACAAGATCCGACCTATCTCCGGAGCAGGCGGAGCTTGCGGCAATCCGCGGCGAACTTGGCATCAAGATTGACGACTATGCTCTCGCCCTGAATATCCCGCGCGACCGCTTGACCAGCTACCTGTACGGCAGAGCCAATGTTCCTGCTGAGGTGCTCATCTCTGCTCGAGAACTGCGAGATGCTAGCAGTGCGAACTCTGATTACCCTCAGAAGATCAAGACCCTGTTTTCTGACTGGCGCAATCGTCTGTCGATCACCCCTAGCGATGACGTGAAGCTTGCTGCAGCACTTGGCATCACCGTCGAGCGCCTGAACGCGATCGAATCTGGCAAAGAGCCGATAACATCCCTTCAGTTGGATGAATTCGATAAGCTGGTCGAGCGATTCGAACTCTTCCTTGCATGATGATTGCTCATATCCTTGGGATTGCGCCGCTTCCGGAGCGCCCCTCGGCAGCTCCAGTACGAAGAATTTTGGTTGAAGACACCGTCCGCGCCCCGTCCAGCCCATCCCGGGCAAGCTTCCGGGACACTGTTCTTCGAGTTTTGGCAGAACAGCCACTTACGGTGCCGGAGCTTGCTGACGAGTTGAAAGTCAGCGTCAAAGTAGCTGCAGCAGAGGTCAACAAACTGAGCCAGGCTGGGCTGGTTGCAGAGGAAGGCGTTTTTTTCACGGGCAAGCGCTCCCTCCCCCTCTTCAAGTCGACCGAGACAACTAAAACCGCTCCCCTGCCGAGGAAGTGAGTTAGCGCTCCATCTCCTTCGCGCTCTCGATGTCATCGGCCCCTGCTGTATCTGCATGTCGAGCTGCGTCAGGTCGATGCGCATAGATCTCCGTCGTTGTGACAGAGCTATGGCCAAGTTGGTCTCGCACTGAAAGCAAGTTAGCTCCCTGGCGAATCCAACGGCTCGCTGCGGCGTGACGATACAAGTGAGGGTGCAGGTTCGCCGACAGCTCCTTCCCCGGGCTGTTTTCATCGAATACCGCATCAAGGCCTGCCGCCACAATCCGCTTGTGCATAGCCCGCCGCGTGATGGGCTTTTTAGGGTCCCATTTCGAACCTACAAGCGGCCAGTCTTCACCCCTGGGCTCGGGACTCAACCCGACGTCCAAGCGGTACGCGGCAAGCAACCTCAAACAGACCTTGCTCACTGCAACGTCGCGCCGCTTAAGCCCTTTCCCGACCACCGCCAAGAACCAGGCACCGTCTGACACAAAGAGATCGCTCATCCTGGCTGAGCACAGTTCGCTTACACGCAACCCGAGAAAATACAAGGCCCCAACAGACCATCGATCGGAAATACTGGCTCCTGCTTCATCATCGAGCCACTGCCTGACCGCGCTTTCGACAGACGACTCCAACTGCTTCCGCGTTCGCTGGCTACGGTTTTTTTTGCGCGCGTTCTTCTGCCAAGCACGGTAGAACTTAACCGGGTTCATGCTGACTCGCCTGCTTTCATGCAGGAACGAGTAAAGGTTCGCGATCACGCTCAGCGCCCTCTCCACCGAGGTAGAGGAAAGCCCTGCGCTGGCAAAGGGACGCCAATCTGGCGAGCCAATCGGCCGTCGAGGACCGATCAGATCGGCAGGAGGGTTCCGGAGCCACTCTTCGAAATCCTGGAGATCTTCATAGACAAGTCCATCAAGCGAAATTGACCGCGTCTTCATCCATGCCAGAAAGCGCAGTGTTTCTGCCTTGTACGCAGCCATGGTGTTTTCAGAGGCGGCGCCTACGGCGTCGAGCCAGAGGCGAATTAGCTCTTCGTCGCTGTTGGCGCGTACCAAGGCTCGAGGCAGACGATCGGGAGCGGCCTCCTCCAGCCTTGTAACCTGCCCCTTCTGAACCAGATCCACATCACCGATCATCAAGCACCTTCCTCCCGGCCGGTTTCGACCATGCAGGACCACAAATCCTCTTCCGATTCGAACCAGACCAGATCGTCACCATCCCATCGTCGCACAGCCACCATGCACCCGCCGGCGAAGAGTTTTTTTACTTCCGCAACGACCCACTCCTCACCCTCCTCGATCTCCCCTCTCGACTCCGTGGCAATCAGGATCGCTCCTGGACAAAGGAATGAGTAGAGCGGCTCGCCAGAAACTGTTTCCTCAGCCGGTTCATCCTCGAAGATCCCAGTGGCACCTGGGCCCACCTCGAGATCGGGCTTGGTCTTCTGCTGTGCAAGCCGACTGATCTTCATGAACCGCGCTTCGGCCCGCGTAAGAACAGGCAACCCATTAACCGCATCGACCCATCGCTGCTCAACTTCATCTCCCGTGAAGACGCGGCTCAGATGACGGACCGTAACCCCCCATCGATACGCAAGGTTCGAGAGCGACCAGCCTTTCGCGGAAGCTGCTTCGCGCAGTTCGTTCCTGGCCAACCGTTGCGTGCGCTCTCTGATCATCGGCGATCAACCCGCGGGTCACTGAATTCTGAACTTACGGCCATCTGTGTCACTGAATCTTGAAATCTAGGTCTCTATTTTAGACATCGGCGTCTATTAATACAAACTTAAACATTTGATTTTAATTGATTCATGGGCAATCAAAGGCCACCGCCTTAAGTGTTTTAGAACCGCCATCTTCCATGCCCCCCCTTCCAAAGTTCCCATAATGGGGGGTTATGGGAACCGACTGACCATAACTAATAAGTTTTGGACGTTTGACGTCCGAAAAACGTTTGGAAAAATCCGATACAATCAGAGTCCTTAGCACTACAATCAGATCGAGAATCCAGTGAGCGCACTGACGCAAAATGCAGCAACCGACGAACCCAAGGGGCGACAAGGGCTACCGGCTCTTTCCCACACACTTATCCACACAAATCTGAGGACAACGGAACGTGCGCAGCGCTTTTTCCGCTTGGCTCAGGCTAGTGCGAGCCTTCCTGCATCACGGCGCCCTGCTTTTGGCTGGCCGTGCGGTCTCGAGGCGTCCACCGACCGCTCACCGAGGCCTGTTCATCCACCTGTTCACGCTCAACGTGCTGACGCTCGCACTTGGCTCAGCCCTTCGATCCTGGCCCCTGACGGTGATGCAGCTGGTGGCCACAGTCCTGCTCGCAGCTTTGTTCCTGGTGGCGTGCGTTCGCCTATGCGAGTACCTGTGTCGCTACCTGGCAGGCAGCTCCGCGTTGAGCGATGGCGCTTCATGGCTGCTCCTGCTCACGCTCCTCCCTGCCACGACGATCGAAACGATCTCGTCAGCGCTCGGCGCATCAGTCTCTCCGCTGCTGACGGCATTGGCCCTCACCCGGCTGCCGCAGCAAATACGTGAACTCCAAAAACTCAAGGACAAGGACCCAAGCCATGACCTCTGAACAGACAGCAAACACCTATAGCGGCCTCACCGTGACATGGCACTTCGTGGCAGCCACCGTATTCGTCTTCTTGAGCACGATGCTGGCGGCGATGGCCGTGCGCGGTTACGCCCCGCTCCTGAGCGGTAGCCTCTCTGCTGCGTTCCTCGGGACCACCGTCCTAAGCGCCTTTGCGGGCTACGGCCTGCAACAGAGGAAGCGCTGGGCGGTAGGCCTGAGCCACATCCTTACAGGAGTGATCGCCATCGGCGCTTTGGCCCTGATCCTGATGCCGCACTACGCGCCCGAGATCGCCCCGCGTACCAACCTGCCCTTCTGTGCGGTAGTACTCCTCACCTCGATGGCCTGCCTTGTCTCAGGGCACCTCGCCATTCGCTCGAAAGGGGCCACTCGATGAGAGCCACCGCAGTTTCCTTCGAGGACGTTCGGAACGCCTTCTTCGAAGTTCTCGCCGAAGGAGGAAATCCAACATTCGAGGCGATCTACACCAAAATCGGCCGCAGAGGCGGCGCAGATGTGGTCAGGAA
>JBAYRD010000024.1:0-14081 GCA_041676845.1 Halothiobacillaceae bacterium
ATTACTTGCTATTTATCCTCTTTAGAGTGATGTATATGAGTGGAGGTGATAGTTCATGACGAAAATAATACAAAAAGTGAACGCCGTGAAAATGGAGCCGCCAAGGAAAAGAAAGGTGGCTGCCTATGCTCGGATATCTATCGAGAAAGGCAGAACGCCCCATTCGCTCTCTGCTCAAATCAGCTATTACAGCAAGTTCATTCAAGGAAATGCCGACTGGGAGTATGCCGGAGTCTATGCCGACAAAGCCGTCTCCGGATTAACAACAGACAGGCCGGAATTCCAAAGAATGCTAAGCGATGCACGGGATGGGAAAATCGACATCATCCTTACAAAATCCATATCTCGCTTTGCAAGAAATACGGTCGACCTTTTGGAGACAGTAAGGGAGCTGAAGGATTTAGGCATTGAAGTGCGTTTTCAAAAAGAAAAGATTCATACCTTATCTGAAGACGGAGAGCTGATGCTTTCGCTTCTTGCTTCCTTTGCCCAAGAGGAAAGCCGGTCCATTTCCGAAAATGTGAAATGGGGCATCCGCAAGAACTTTCAAAAAGGCATCGGGAATTCCTTTCATATTTACGGCTACCGCTGGACGGGCAAAGAGTTTGTCATTGTCGAAGAGGAAGCCAAAATTGTAAGGCTTATTTACGATAACTACCTCAAAGGCATTTCAGCGGAAAAGACAGAAAAACAGCTCGAGGAGTTGGGTGTAAAGTCCTATACGGGTGGCCATTTTGGAAACAACAGCATCCGCCAAATCTTAAAGCAGGAACGCTACACCGGAAATACGCTCTTTCAGAAAACCTACATCGAAGACGGAAAAACCAAGTACAACAATGGTGAACTTCCTCAATATTATGCGAGAAACACCCACCCCGCCATCATCAGCGAGGAGACCTTCAACAAGGTACAGAAAATAAGACAGCGAAAACGGGAGCTGGGGGCTTTTGCCAATCCGCATATCAAGACATCCGCTTTGACTTCCAAAATCAAATGTACACATTGCAATCGCAGCTTTCAAAGGGCTGGTAAGAAAAACAAGACCAAGCATACAAGGTGCTGGATGTGTGCGACAAGAAAAGCGGGACAGGGAAATCCCTGTGACACTGGTGATATAAACGAGGAACAGCTCAAGAAAATTATCTGCGAGGTTCTCGACATTGATGAATTTGATGACGAAATCTTTCTTGAACAAATTGACCATATCGATGTCACAGGAAAAAATCAGCTGGAGTTCTCCATGAATGATGGCTCAATTATTCATCGCACCTATGTATCCACTGCCAGAAAAGATGCCTGGACACCCGAATACAAAGAAAGATACAAAAGGATAAAGCGAAGCAAAGATACCAACGGTTTAAAAAATCCTGCAACTCCCTATACAGGATTTATCAGGTGTGCCAGATGTGGCAACAGTTTTAGTGGACAAAGGAGAACTCTAAAAGACGGCACAACAGAATATTACTTGAGATGTCGAACGAAGATTAGTGAGTGTCCGTCAAACACTATTCAGGAATCGACCTTGAACGCTTTAGTCTGCGATGTTTTAGGCCTTGATGAATATAGCGAAGAAGCAATGGACAAGACGATGGATTACTGCAAGATAGCAGATAATACCGTCTCCTTCCACTTTCGCGATGGCCACTTCGAAGAAAGGCACTACGAAGAAAAGAAACGGGGCACGCCCTGGAGCAAGGAACGTCGCAAGAAAGCCTTAAAAGGCATGAAAGAATACTGGAGCGATCCTGAGCACCGCAAAGAAGCAAGCGAGCGCATGAAGAAAGTAAGGAAGGAGAAAAAATGGTCAAGTCAGTAACAACAATACCCGCCAAGATAAATAAAAAGACGGCTATGCCCATTGACTCTCCTAGGAAAAGACGAGTCGCTGCTTATGCTCGTGTTTCTACCGACAGCGAAGAACAGGCAACGAGTTATGAAGCGCAAGTTGACTATTACACCAACTACATCAAAAATCGAAAGGACTGGGAATTTGTCAGGGTTTATGCGGATGAGGGCATTACAGGAACGAACACCAAAGACCGTGTCGAGTTTAAGGCTATGATTAACGATGCCTTAGACGGAAAGATTGACCTTATCATCACAAAATCGGTCAGCCGTTTTGCAAGAAATACCGTTGATACTTTAACGACCGTGAGGAAGCTTAAAGAGAAAAACATCGAGGTCTGGTTTGAAAAAGAAAACATTCAAACGCTCGATTCAAAAGGCGAGCTTCTCATCACGATCATGTCCTCTCTTGCCCAGGAAGAATCCAGGTCTATTTCTGAAAACTGCACCTGGGGACAAAGGAAGCGATTTGCAGATGGAAAAGTAACCGTGCCTTTTAGTCGCTTTTTAGGCTATGACCGAGGCGAAGACGGGAATCTTGTCGTAAACCCTGAAGAAGCAAAAAGCGTGAAACTTTTATATGCCCTCTTCCTTGAAGGACGATCTTGCTACGGAGTTGCTAAAGAGCTGACAGCTCGAGGGATTAAAACACCGGGCGGCAAAGATAAGTGGAGTGCACAAAGTGTTAAATCAATCCTGACCAACGAAAAATACAAGGGTGATGCCCTTTTGCAGAAGTCTTTCACCGTCGACTTTTTAACCAAGAAGAAAAAGAAAAACGAAGGTGAAATCCCTCAGTACTACGTCAAGGACAACCACGAGGCCATTATCGATCCGGAGACCTTCGAGATGGTGCAGACGCTGATGACTACCCGCACCAAGGGCCGGAACCGCAAGAGCTCGGTCAGCATCTTTTCCAGTAAGGTCAAGTGCGGAGACTGCGGCAGCTGGTACGGGCCGAAGGTCTGGCACAGCAACGACGCCTACCGGAAGGTCATCTGGCAGTGTAATCACAAGTTCGACGGCCAGAAATGCGCCACACCGACACTCACCGAGGATGAAATAAAAGAACTGTTCCTCCGTGCCGCCAATCAGGTGATCGACCAGAAGGAACAGTTTATAGCCATATACGAGCAGGTCCTTTCAAGGAGCCTTGATACCACGGCCCTTGAGAGCGAGCTTTCGGATCTGGAAGCGGAGATCAATATCGCTGCCGAGCTCATTGAGGAGTGCATCAAGGAGAACGCTCACGTCGCCCTCGATCAGGATGAATACCAGAAACGATACGATGCTCTGGTGGCCCGGTTCGATAAGGCCAAGGCCCGACACACCGAGGTCACCGATCTGATTGCCGAGCGCATGGCCCGAAAGCACCAGATCGAAGCATACTTGAAAAACCTGCGGAGCCGGGAGCCGCTGACGGAGTTCTGGGAAACAGACTGGCTGGCGATGGTGGACTACATCACCGTCCACAGCAAAAATGACATCCGGGTGACCGTCAAGGACGGCACCGAAATCAAAGCATAACCCCATAGACGCAGCAACGCCTCTGAACCACATCGGCTCGGAGGCGTTTTTCGTTTATTCCTCAACAATGTATTCCCGAAAAATATCCATTATGAAGTCTGCACTGGCAGGAGTATAGTTAGGAGATTGTGCAAGTACTGCAAAGTCATAGTTTCCATCAAAATGAACATCCTCAATCGTTGGTATGATCAAAAATGGAACTTCAGGCTCCTTGCGGCTATTCCTAATATACTGTCGTTTCACATACTCGGTATCGTCATATTGAGGGAATGGCATATCTGGATTATACATCAATTGGATTGTGTTCTGAACTGGCTTATCCCAGATTGGCTCTTCTTTGAAATCTTTCAGAGTGTCCAGCAGATAGTCATTACATTCGCCATGAGGATTTCCACAGTAAACAATACTGGATATCCACCTGTAAGCAACTGCAAAAAGCAAGTAGTCTCCGATACCTTCGCTTCGCAGATGCCCTGATGTGTCAAAGTATCTCGGATGCTGGGATCTTTCTTCAACTGGATAATACAGAAGATAATCCAGAATATGCGTCCAAGAACTGTAGCCAAGGCCTAAATCTGCATGCGAGTCAACATGGATAACATCAAAAGGAGTGGAAAGATCGCCTTTCTCTATCAGCTCTCTCCAAAAGAATAATGACTCATTATGACCGGCAACAACTCTGCCTCTTATCCTGTTCTGTTTTGAAAGCCCAAGGTTCCCTTCAAGGAAGTTTCTTACTTCTCGTTCAGACCAAACGCTGTCCCCATAGTCCTCTTCTGGTAAACGCTCGGGTTCTGACTCATTTATAAATGTCGCAACGGATTTCATGAAATAATCCATATCCAAATCAAGAACTTTCACAAGGGCAATCCCTCCTCGTGCTCTGTAATTTTCGGCAGGATTTCAAGGAAGTGCTGACCGATCTTTTCTGCGTCATAGCCGTTGGCCTCGCAGATGAACCTGACGGTATCCGGCAGCAGGACGTGGCCCTTTGCTTTCTCCGCTTTGTATTTCTGCCGCTCTTCGTATTCCTTATTTGTGATTTGCTTCATGGTGGTTACCTCTCTATGCTGGAATGATAACTTGAGGTTTCTCATACTTGACATATATACCAAATATCGTCACCTGTGAATCCGCACTTTCTATACAGTTCCAGCGGTTTGGACGTGTTGTCGAGATTCCCTGAAACCGTTACAAAACTCGCTCCGATGCTTTTGAGTCTATTGAGTAATACACCCACAATCTTTTTCCCAAGGCCTCTGCCTCTGTACTCTGGAAGCACCTGAACCCATTCAATGATACCCTCCCGACAAACCTCATCAAACTCAGCTATCCCCGAAGCGGCCATTTTTCCATTGTCGGCATTTATATATACACATAATTCTTCACGGAAGGTCTTGTGCTGCTTCCACTGCAGAATGTCTTGTTCACTCACGACGATATTCTCATGCTTGTAAGACTCATTTATCATCTCACACAGTTGTGTTGCCTGATAATCAATCGACAAGGTGTCGTAATCATAATCTATCGGAGACAGATCATTCAAATCATGCTTTATCCTGAAGAATCTTTGAAAATTGCCATACTGTCCATTCCAATTACTACAATGAATGATTCTCATTGAATCGGGAATGGCCAGTGTTTTGGCCTTCCAATATGGAATCGAAAGTGTTCCACATGGATTCTGAAGGTACTCTTTTACATCCATTAAATTACTCCTGATCTGTACAAATTCCTGTTTTCCCACCGTCTATTATACCGACGAAGTATGAACATTTCTACCGATCAAAACAGCCGGGACACCCCGACTTCCACAACTTACCCCTCAAACGCCAACTTACCCCTCAAGCGGCAAAATCGGCGGAGGAATAATTAAATTGTATCAATCTCGGTGCTTTTATATCAATGTAGATCATCTTTACTGAGTTGAGATAGCTTTCTTGGAGGAGTTTTAGCGCGTCAAGGTTATCTCCTTCAATGTAAATGTTTTCTGTGGACTCCCAATTCTTGCTTTCATCCATACAGGGGCGCAATGTCTTGAGGATGGGCTTGTTGGCCTCGACCATGGCTGCGCGTTTCCCAACCCAAGTGAACTCATAGCATTCCTCTCCGTCGACCACATCGTCGGAAAGCTCCTGCTTCAGCAGCTCGAAGTTAATACCCAATTTGAGCTTCCCGTTTTCGTCTTTCATCTCGGTAACCACGTTAGGGAAGAGTTCTGCAAGTTTTCTAATGTTCTCTTGGGTCATGTCTTTGGTTTCCATCCTAAGTTTTTTCATCTTACGCCCTCCGTTCTTCCAACCTACTGAGCTCCTTTTTCAGCTTACGCAGCTCTCCGTGGAGCTCTACCTGTATGTTATACTGCCTTTCTCTTAGCATGCGCTTTTCCAGTCTTGCCATGGCCTTTTTCAGGCGCTCTACTTCCTGGGAACGATCAAGGGCAGTCTTAAGCTCCTCGCCCTCATCTTTGGCAACTTGATCCCCAGCGATCTGCAGGAGAATACTTTCGTACACTTGATCTAAGTTAAGACCCTCAAGTGTTAAGTTCAGTTCATCTATGGGCTTCCAGTCCGATTTGTAATACCGATCAACTTTGAACTTGGCTTCACGATTCCTCGCGGCTTCCTTATAGGCGATCCACAGCTGCCCATAACCTTGGTAACATACCAGAAAAACCAGATGATACGGGATCTCCCTGTCGATTAATGTGGCCACATGCTCATCTAGAACGTTTGACTTAAGCTGGATTTTTAGAATCTGAATCTCTGAAACAGTTGGGCCGACATCAACATTGATCGTATCCGGGGCCAGCTTGTGGGTCCAATGGATCGAGTCAATCTGATCGGTAAAAAGCTTAACGATCTTACTCGATACAGGCAGATTCTGATAAAACTTCTGTTTAGGGATCCTCCTGTTGAATACAGTGTTGTCCGGAAGATTAAGCATCACATCACCACCACAAAGCAGATCAGTTCAAAGTCGTCCAGCCCCCTGATCTGTGTTCTCAGTGCCGTGGTCCCCCCCGGCTTGAACAGGCTGTCAAGCTCACTTTCCTCATTTAGACTTACAATGGATCTTACCGCCCCCTGCAGCAGATCGGAGTAGGTGGTCATTTTCCGTCCGTCATATGTTTTCTCATTAAACCTGCGGCAGACATCAGCAATCGGTTCTGTCCGTCCCTGACACAAGTGGCGCAGGATATCCAGGGTTTTCTTCGGTTCCAGATGGTTGCTGACCACAGAGCCGTCATCGGCGATGTATACTAGATAAAATGGATGAATTCGATTTTGATTGTTGATGTTAACCTCGTTGTTTATGTTCTTCAGGATGTATATGACGCCCGGCGGCAGGTCTTCACCGCTTGACGGCACAACAGCGTGGAGCCCCAGGGGCGCTCTCTCCAGATTTGGATTGTCTTTTACATAACTGACCAGATCCATACGGAACTCATTCAACCCTAAGTCCATAATGGACACCCCGCCTACCATGTCCTCCAGGTCCACTACCTCGGTCTGCAGCCGCTTCAACTGCTCTTTGCGATACTGTAAGTCACCCTTTTCGTCAGCAATGGGATTGTCATCACCGGTGGAGGTCATGATCGAAATCTTCATTCTTGCCTCTACCCTGGCCTTAAGGTTGATATAGTCATCAAGATCCATATCAGGCCAGAAGTTGACAAGCTGGATAACTTCATTCTGGCTGCCTATCCGGTCGATTCGGCCGAAGCGTTGGATAATGCGCACCGGATTCCAGTGAATGTCGTAGTTGATCAGCATGTCGCAGTCCTGCAGGTTTTGGCCCTCAGAGATACAGTCAGTAGCAAAGAGAATATCGATTTCCTCATTTACTTCAGGCATGACCAAATGCTTGTCCTTTGAGACAGGAGAAAAGCAGGTTAGTATGGTGTGGAAATCTTTCTGAAGTTTTGGAACGGTAACGTCATTGCCATCGCTTCCGGTGATCATGGCCGAGTGCAAGCCAAACTCTTGGTAAATTCGTTGACTCAGATTTTTGAACAGATAGTCAACCGTATCAGAAAAGGCCGAGAAAATGATGAGTTTCTTATTGCCCGGATTGAGAGGGTTCTTGACTTTGTCCCTAATAAGCTCAAGCAGTTGATTGAGTTTTTTGTCGTGTTCTGGAGTAACAGCACGAACACTCTCAAGCAGACCGGCTAGAACGCGCTGGTCATGCTGCAGGTCCCTCAGCCAGGTAAGGTAGTCCATATCGCCGAGATTGATTTGCACAGTCTTACCCACAGCGAACAGATCAGTGTTTTGGTCGTCCAGGTCAAAGTCTTCTTCACGAAGGGCACTCAACTCCACCGTTTGCGATTCGTCGAAGTTCTCAATCTGGTCAATGGTTGCTTCAATTTGCCCTAGCATCCTGCCCACAGTTAACCTGAAAGCATGCACGGAACTCTCTAAGCGTTTGAGAAGGTTTGTGCGCATTAGGACTAATACGCCCGACTCCCTGTCCGACTGAGTGAAGCGTGTGTGTTTCATGTCTGTGCCATATCTGGCCTCGTACTCGTCCCGCTTGCTGGCCAAAATGTAGTGGGTTGGGCTGTACACGCTCAGATTAAGGGCAGAAAGCTTCCGGTAAATCTCATTGTACTCGATAACGTTTGGCATATCACTTAATCCGCAACGGATAGAAATGGGCTTTCTGCGTTCAGGAAACTTCCCTACCTCATCCAAACTGTAGTAACGTTCGATATGCTTACGCGATCGCGCAATTGTAACGCTGTCCAAAAGCTCAAAGAAGTCAAAATCAAGCATCCCGAGCAGTGTTTCTGTTGTTCTATATGGGGCCTCCAACTTGCTCCAAGTGTTGAATGCGGCCTGAGCTCTGCGGAAGATCGTGTCTATGCTGGACTTGATATTGAGCTTAGACTCCAGCTGTTCTTCCTCGCCTTCGTAGGCTAAAGCCAGTTGGTTGCGAAGATCTGTAAAGCGATTGTTTACCGGAGTTGCTGACAACATAAGAACCTTCGTCTTGACCCCTTGCCTGATCACCTTGTTCAGCAGCCTCATGTAGCGGTTCTCACGCTCATCGTCCTCAATATCATGGCCGCCGTTGCGGAAGTTGTGAGATTCGTCAATAACCACGAGATCATAGTTGCTCCAGTTCAGGCGATCAAGGGGGATGCCATTGGAGTATCCGCGGGTGCGTGAAAGATCGGTGTGGTAAAGGACATCGTAGCGAAGTCGATCGGAAGCTATGGGATTGTTGAGCAAATTGAGCTTGAACGTCTGCCAGTTATCAGAGAGCTTCTTTGGGCAAAGCACAAGTACGTTTTTGTTGCGGCCTTCATAGTACTTAATTACAGCCAGGGCGGTGAACGTTTTCCCAAGACCCACGCTGTCCGCCAGGATGCAGCCGTTATAATGCTCCAGCTTATTGATAATGGCGAGCGCTGCGTCCTTTTGGAAGCGATAGAGCTTCTGCCAAATGGCGCTTTCCATAAAGCCCGTTCTCTCGTTGGGCAACACATCTTCTGTTACGTCCTCAAGAAAGGTACTAAAGATGTTGTATAGGGTAATGTAGTAGATGAACTCCGGGGGATTTTCTCGGTACACCGAGCTGATGCTGTCTATCACCTCCTCAGTAACATCCTGCATTTTCTCAGAGTCCCGCCACAGGTCATTGAAAATGCGAAAATACTCAGTACTCACAGGAGCATCAAGGCGGTTGATCATGGTATAAATGTTGTTTCCCTTTTCTGAGCCCAGCTCCACGGTTGTGAAGCCATTGATGGGCATATAGGTGTATCGTTCATCTTCACTCTGGACATTGATGAAGCCGCCGATTTCACCCTGGGTGACATTGGTCTTGAATGTGACTTTACGCCGCACCCAATCGGCACATTCTTTGGCAATAGCCTTTTGGGTCAGCTCATTGCGAAGCCTAACCTCAAATTCACTCCCATACAGGCTCCGCTCCCTGTTGAGTTGGGGAATATAGAACTCTCTTAGCTCTTTCTTGGCCTTTTCTGTAGTAAAAGTCGGAGATGTAAATAGGAATCTGAGTTCATCAATCTGTTCCAGCTGAGCCTTTAACTCGTCATAGGCATACATGGAAAAATAGGCAGCGGCGATTGCAACCTTGCTGTCCTTCTTCAAAACCTCAGCCAGGTCATCTTTGAGCAGAGTATTAACGTTATCGATCAGCTTCATAGCAGCCACCACCCTGGGCATTGTAGTACTCAAACTGTACGGAGCTGTTACGAATATGTTCGACACAATACCGTTTCTTCCTTGTTTTCCAACATTTCCCACGCTTTTCAAAAAAAACCCGCAGAAAACTGCGAGGTAGAAGCTCGATTCTTACTGATTGTCAAGTATTTCCAAGGCCTTGTGTACTATTGCGCAAAGCCTGCACCTGATTGCTGCCGGTTGCCGACTAATCCAAGAAGAATGACAACAGCACAATGCCAAAGGGAACCGCTAAGATTTTAGCCCGGCTCTTATCGCCTTCCCGATATGCTCGAAACGCACCAGACCCGAACAGAATCAGAAAATATGTCGCAGTAACCTTCTTTGCGTAGTTTGGCACAATAGCACAAATCAAGGCGGGAATCCCGATGGCACAGAACAGGGCTAGAAGTACCAAAAGAAGGAGCTTGTTGATCTCGCTTCTAATTTCCTGCAAGAGGGGACTCCGCTCCACCATTTTCTGTCCTACCCAAGCGCTCATTATGCTGCGAAAAAGATTCATACCTTCACCCCGCGTGTTCATACTGCCCTTGATACATCGGGCACTTGTCAAATACTTCGGCAGAATTCACTTTGGTCCTGCATCTTAGCTGGACTTCGTCTGGCTAACCGGTACTACATCGCTGAGTCTGTTCATTAGCAGCCGCACATCCTAGTCAAAATGCGCCGCGGGCGCCGATGTACATACCCATTGCCTAAACCCTGCCCGCGTACTCGGATCCGCTGAAAACTTCCTCCAGCTCGCAGCACCAGGAGAGTCTTTGCACATGGTGAACACGTAGTATTATTCCCCCGCTCCACCCTCAGGACACGCTGTTTAAGCAGGTCTAGCACCCTCTGTGGAGAATCTTGACAGCGAATGCTACTATTCTTTTGGGCTAAGCCTGAGGGAAGCCCCTAAAGAACGAGTCAGCGCAAGTTGATGGAAGGCATGGGGAGTATAGCAAAAAAACGAACTCTATTAGAGGTGCCAATGGAATGACAGAAAAACTGACTGCTCAACAACTGGAAGAGGCAGTTCAAGCCATAACTGCCATGATCAGCAAGGCTGAGAACGTGATAACCAAGTTCAGAGAGGGGAGCCCGCAGCACTCTCTCCAGCGCAACAGGCTGGCCGCGCTGCAGACAGCTCTCCAGCTTATCCGCCGGGAACTGTCAGGAACGTGCGAAAGGCCACCCACTGCGGCAGACCTTCAGCAAGCCAGGGCCCCCATCGCTTCTCTCATCAGTAAGTCTGAGAAAGCGAAGGGAAAGCTGACACCAGGCACCTGGCAGCACACGATGCTGGAAAACAATCTCAGAGGCCTTTACGTCGCCTCGCATCTGCTGGACCGAGCGCAATAAGCAAAAGGCCAGGCAAGTGCCTGGCCCATGTCAACTCTTCGTTCCCTTTCTCCCAATCTCTCTCCCAGTTTGTCGGACTTCACACTCAACGCGATCAGCATGTATACCAGCTGGTTGAAGGCGGAGATGATATCAGCGCCGTAATCGTGGAGCAATAGGCCGACAAAGCATTGCTCTGCAACCTGTTCTGCATCGTAATCCCCGAAGTATCCTTCCATATAGGGCTGTTCGAAGCGGAAGATCTGACACCGAACGCGTCTCAAAGTCCTCAATTGACTGAAACACCCGGGCCCAGGGTGTCCAGCCGTCAATTACGGCAGTGAACAAGTCCATGCATGCTTTTCATCCCGCTCTTTAAAAGCCGATATTCGAAAGATCCCGTAAAATCTCCTCCAGTTCCATGATAAATGCTGAGTCGGCTAAGGGTTCCTGCCTTCCCCGTTCCACAGCCCTCCCCAGCCGGAGGATGATCGAAGCTAACAGATGGATGGGATCCTGACGCCTGGATTCCTGCACCATGGTACGGGCACCAATGAGGCATACCGCATCAATTTCATTGAAACCGGGCACTTGGTCAGTTTGGAGCGTTAGCCTAACCCGCCGTGCAGGGATGTCGACCTTGATATTGTCGATGTAGAAGATGCGGGACTCCTCTGGAGCGGCCTGGGCCCTGCCCTCCCAGACTACATGCGCCGTGCCTGTCTCGTCAATGAGCTCAGCCCTGACGATAGCCCCTGGATTATAGGTCTCATACACAGCGATACGCTGCACATACACCGCCTCGTCGTAGAAGAGTTCAGCCCACTCCTTCCCGCTGTCGCTGTAAGCAGCGGTCCAGGCTTGATCGTAGTCGCCATACTTGGGATAAACATCCGGCTGGCCGGTCATATGCTCAGGAGTCCACCGGTCCTCCCGGTATTGGCTGCTGGCTTTGGCTCCCCTTGCCCACTGGATAACCATATCGGACTGCTCAACGTCTTGCGGCCAAGGGGAATTGAGGCTGCCGGTAATACTCACTGCATCTATCTCGTTCCAGCCGCCAACGGAGTCTGTATCCAAAGTGATCCTTACCACGCTGCAGGGTACTGTAATAGTGCCGTTCCTGACACTGAACACCCTTGCGGAGTCTCCCGCAAATCCTCCTCTACCTTCCCAGATCAGGTGCCCGCGTCCTGACGTGTCCACCAGTTCCACTTTTACGACAGCCCCTGGATTAAAGGTTTCATAGATCTCTACACTCTCTACATAAACGGCCTCGGCAAATCCAAGTTCTACCCACTGCAAACCGGCGTTCTGCGAAACGGGTGCCCAAGCACGTCCGTCGTCCCCATAGCCAGGGTACACATCGGGTTGACCCAGCATCTGCTTCGCAGATCAGTCCCCACTGCCATACTCGCTGCTGGCAGAGGCTGTAATCGCCCACTGCGAAAAAGACTGCCCCTGGGCCTCACCGACAGTGCCAAGCAGGACTACAACAGCGAGGAGCAAAATCATCCACCAGTTTCTTTTCATTTCTCTTCCTCCAGTCCCTTATTTAAACAGAAGATTGTTGCAGAGTTCACAACGGTCGTTGCTAATCGGGTTCCTCTGCCGGCAGACGTTGCAGTAGATCGCCTCATCCTTAGACTTATCGTACTTCTCATATGTCTCCAGGGCGGGATGATAGCGAACACGGTCTCCAATATCCAGATAGTCATACATCTCTCGGTCCCGTTTACGCTCAACGATTTTCTTTTTCTTGCCCCCATCGGTTCGTATCAGCACAATGTATTCCGTATACGATTGGCTGGAGCCGTCATCATCCCGTTTATAGCGTTTTTTCTCCATTTTCTTCACAACCGCGCCGTCCCAACCCCGCCTTTTCATGCCCGCGAAGCGCCACAGGTTGATGGTCAGGATGCAAAGGCCCAAACCGCATCCAATGATTAACGCTTCCTTGAGGGGCACTTCATCGCTGACAACGCCTGCAATAAGAAAACCTACCGGAAACAGCAGAGTGAGAGCCAAGGCCCAGCCCAAGGACGATTTTTTGCTCTTCCTGATCGTTTCCAATATCTCCGGGGAATCGGCCACAGGGGACCAGCCCACCAGGGGACGCTCCTCCTGATGCATCTTATCACTCCTCTTTTCTTGATCACTTTCGCCTGATCTCCCGTTTCAGCAGCCAGAAAAGCCCTACGGATCCAAGGATGGTAACGGTGTAGTGAAATAATCCTGCTGCGCCCAACTCTCCAAGGTCTACAAGATGGGTTGGTTTATTCACCCTAGGGAAGAATGGCAGATAGCTGATGAGCTCGATGCGCCTCTCTCCCTCCTTGAGGTTTGGCCACGCTTCATCGCTTCCGTATGTGGAATGACCCTTGTACTCAATTCCGTCCACTGAAAAATGATAGCCTTTGGTTACAGTCCGTGATTCATTGCTGGGCGCACGGCTGTCGTTGATGTGGTTGCTGTAGCTGGTCAGCGTTCCAACCGCCGTCTCGCCGAACAGGCCCAGTGCGATAACGCTCACACTGTTGCAGACGGCATACAGCAGGCAGACAACGATGATCACCAAGATAACGGGGTTGATTCGTTCGTTCTTCACTGCTCCTTCGCCTCCGCTAGCGTTGTATTACCGTCATTACACCGGTTTCTCTCCAAAGTTTTTGAGCCACTTCCAGGATCTGCTCCTGGCTGTCCATTCCATGCTCAAACTCAAGCCACATCGCCTGACGCTTGTTGCCAAAGGAGAGGCGCATTTCCTTCTGGTAAATCTCCATCGTCCTGAGCCGATTGCCCCACAGGCCCCGCCGGCCCCATTCATAGATGCGGCCGGCACTCAGCATGCCAAAGGTTGAGATAATGGTTTCGTCCGTTCGCCTGTCCAAAGAGTCCCCCGGGATCACCAAGATTCGGTTGTCCCAGATTAGTTTAGCGCCCTGGAGCGCCTGGCTTTGCCTGAAGAAAAGCCCCGCAAGAAAGAGGATCACAAAGCTCCAGACCATGGTGGAGCCAGTCTGCCTGGGATCAGTCCAAACTGTGCTGTATATTACGATCTGAAAAGACCACTGTCACGGAGAAATAAGGCCACTAAAACGGTGTGAGAAGGCCACCTTCACGGAAGAGAAGTCCAGTCTATCTAATTACCTTGAACCAAGCCTATAA
>JBAYRD010000025.1:0-13919 GCA_041676845.1 Halothiobacillaceae bacterium
ACCTCTGCGCAGTCTCAATCAAGGAGAAATCATCATGGAAGTCCTGAAAAGTTGCGTTTTGCTCAACTACAGCGCCAGGCAGCTCTCCGCTGTCCGGGAAATCTCAACCCTCCGCGAGGGGGCTAAGGTAGAGAAGAAGGGGGTTGTTCTGTTCAACCCGAAGAAGCTGAACCCGTTTCAGCGGCTCAAGCGCGAGATGTTCACCTGCGCCAGGAAGTACGGAACCAAGCTTGAGGCGTTGGGCGCTTGGCTGGTCCCTCTTGATCGTGCAGATGCGGCCGATGAAGAGTTCAAGCGACTGGTCCAGCAGTACGAGGACGCTGCGGTGGATTTTTGCGCAGAGTATCGGGATCTGGTGGACGCGCAATGCATCGCGCACCCATTGGATGCGGAAGACATCCGCGGCGCTGCGCCTGCTGACACTGCCGTGCGTGAAGTTCTGCGTGCGTCATGCGTGCTCTATCAGCTACCGGAGGAGATTCGGGAAACCGGGCTCGAGCGCGAGCTTGACTCTCTACCCGGGCAGGTTGCTTCCGAGATGGCTCAAGACCTCAGGGATTCACTAGGGAGTGGTCATCGCTACACTCGAGACACCCTCAATGTGATTCGGCGGGTTGCGAAGAAAGCGGGGTCGTTTGGCTTTCTTCATCCGTCCTTGGCTGCTGTTCCAGGGTTGGTCGACGGCTTGTTAAGCCGACTGCCTCCTGACGGGCCTTATCGGGGTGAGGAAGCCCTGAACATCGGGGTGGTGATCGCATTCCTCCAAGACCCCGCGCGACTTCTGGCTGAAGGCGAAAACCTTGGCGAAGATTTGTTCGTCAAGGCAACCGACCTCCTGCCTGAGCAGGATGAGGCGCATCAGGGCACCGAAGCGCCTACGCCTACCGAGGCTGTAGTCGTGTCCATAGCAGAGATGGCAAGCGCAGTGGACATGCCGGCGCGAGGGCCCGTTGATGAAGCGGAAGACGTTGACTCTTGGTTCTAGGGGAGGCCGGCATGGAGTTTCATGTGCTGTTTCACCCGAACGAAGGCAAGCGGCTTCCGAAAATTTGGGCTGCGGGCGTTCGTGGGGATGTGGTTGTTTTTGGGTCTATTGGCAACACACTGATCCAGAAGTCGGTTGATTCAGACCTCTGGAAAACGATCCAGGACAAGCTCAGCAATGGCTATCTTGATCTTGGCGTGCTTCATGACGTGGACCTGGTCTCTCTTCAGGCGCTTTCGAAAGCCATGAAGCGGATGCATCAGTCTTCACACGGGGGGGCTGTCACCATCGACCTTGAGCACGCTGACGTGCTTCGTACGTTCAGAAAGAGGCAGGGCTACCGATGCGAGCTCGTTCTTGAACAGGTGTCTTCGAGGAGGCAGCAGCCTCGTGCGTTTGAAGGACCGATTGTCAGCGACACATCGGACTCCTGGTTCTAATCGAAAGGCCGCCTCTCTTCCGAGGCGGCCTTTTTTACTATTTCCATCTACGCATTACCTCTCTGCAGACCCACTAGCAAGGAGAGGATCATGAACGAACGTAGTTTTGCTGCACTCTGGATCGAACTCCTGAGTGTTTCGATCGCCGATGCTGAGCGTTGTGGCGATCACCTGGCGCGCGGCTTCACTGCCAAATCCACCCCTCTTATTCAGGAAGGGCTGGAAGCGATTGAATGGATTTTCTATACGAGCCTAAAAGATCGATCAAGAGGGTCTTTTGCTTTCGTTTGCGACTTGCTCGGCGCTGACCCTGTTGTTGTTCGCCGCAAGCTAGCACAGCGTCCGTCCATTCAAGTTGCAGGCAAGCACTATCGTCAGAATGTATTGAAATTACCTACTAAGGGGGTGGTTAAAAGCCAGATTTGTGGAAAAAGCTTGCGTATCGCAGCGTGAAGAAATTCATTAGCCACCTATCTGGCTGGACATAGTCCTTCCTTCAGTAACCCTGGAGGAAGGACATTTACTATGTCCTCCACCGCATCTCAGCACTATCAAAAGGATCTTCAGGAGTATCTAAAAATGGAAAACGATCTTAAGTCGCTCTTCAAAAAAAGGTTCCTGCTCGCTGACCTTGCCAGCCTCGCCCAAGAAACGGGTGACGCTGATCTTGTTCAGCGCCTCCAAATCGCCCTGGCTAATATCGAGCTAGCCATTCAGTCACGGAAAAGCAGTGCCGCAATGTAAATATTTCGTCTATTTCGCCCGTTCCGCCTTTGCCCGTACTCATTGAGTGCGGGTTTTTTTTGCACTTTTTTTCCGCCTGAAGAGAACAAAAATTGAAGCGCCAACTGCGATGATAAAGCCAACGATCATTGCAGCAATGAGCGGTGGGATAGGGTTCATGATTTTAACGCAATAAAAAACCCTTCAATTCGGTAAGAAATGAAGGGTTGGTGTCAGTCCCGGTGAGAGGACTTAATTATCAGAACAACGGCGATAGAACTTGCCGCTGCAACACAAGCAACCACAATGGCAGCTTGAAGTGCAGGCAGTAGGTCCATTTACTTTGTCCTTTGGCCGACTTATCGACCTTCACTTTCTACTTCGGAAGCGACCCAGGTCGCAACCCCCCAGAGTGCAGCGGCTACGAATAGCCCAACTGCGCCCCATACAAAGCCGTCAGGTGTGCTCTTCGCAAATGCCCCAAGGGCAAGCATAGCAACGACTGCGGCTACCTTGTCCAGCATCTCCTTGATGCGCTTGAGGATTACCTTCTCCTTTGATGTGTACATAGTCAATTCTCCTTATGGTTAAGACTGCAAAGGAGAGATGTCCGCTGCTGGATGGTAAAACGCGCTTGGAAGCAGGACGGGCTGATGGGTGTTCTGGTTCTTGGTTTTTCCTACGCGGCTTCTTGCATGACCGAGGTGCAGACTTGTTGGTTTGCTGCGTTGGTAGCCCGAAGTTGGCCGCTTCGGGTGTGTCACTACCTCGCAACTCACCTTTACCGAGTGACACCGGTGGAGATCATGATCATGTCTGAAGTAGAAGTTCAGCAGAAGGAGGCACGTTTGCGCGACGTGCTCCGTTTCGCCACCGAACAAGGTGACGATGAGCTTCAAGCAGCGGCCACCCAGGCGCTGCTTGCATTGAAGCGTTCCTCGGTTGACCGGGAGCGTCATCATGAGTTTGATAGGTGGAAGTTCGCCTAACAAACTGACCTCAACCCCCGACTCCTTGAATTTCAAGGTCTCGGGGGTTTTTTCTTTCTACAGCCTGTTTGAATCTGTTTAGATTCTCATTGTATTATTCAGGCGCAATATCTCGTTTCGGGTTGTTTGTCAATTCTTGCTGGAGGAAAGAGCGATGGAGAAGCGAAAGATGTACGACTGGAGCCCGGAGTTGAAGGCTGCCCTGGTCGCGGACGACGACTTCAATGACATCGAGTACATCGATCTTGAAGTGGCGCCTCGTCAGGCGGAAGTTGGATCGACTGGATACCTGCTTCTGCCGATGCTGCACACACTGGCTTATGCGCGCTTGCTTGGCGGTTTTTTGCGGAAAAACGAGTATGTGCTTGCAAAAAAATGGGTGAATTACAGCAAATTGCGCGCGGAACCGAAGTTACCTGCGGCGCAAGGGGAAAACATTTGAACTCAAGGTGGATGTTTGCTCAGGTTTCGGTCGGAACTGATCGAGAAGGGCATCAGCAGTCTCGAGATCATCTTCCAGGATGCTGGCAAACGCAGCCCAGAGCGGCCTTTCATCGGCTTTCTGCCGGGCCTCAATCAGCAGTCCTTGCAGGATAGATTCGCTTTGGGAACTGGAGAAACCGCGGATGGTGCTCATGGCGAGCCTCGTCATGTTGGAAGCAAGAGAACCTTGCACAACATCATTCTACGCTCAAGAGGTAATCGGTCCAATTTTGCCGCAGAGACGGAGAAGCCCGGTGTCCTGGAAGGACTACCGGGCTTTGGATTGGTCAGCTACGTGCAGCGTCGAGCAGGTCGGCTAACTCGAACATGCGAGCGTTCGGCTGACGACTTGCGTCCAGTCCGTTTTCGAACAGTGCTTGGACAATCCCCTGGTGTACGCCGAGTCGTTCGGATGCGGCCAGATAGCTCCGCAATTGAGAGACATGAGGTAGGCCAGAGCCTTGTGCATCACGCCAATACATTCGGGCAAGCCCGAACCACTTCTTGAAAAGAATCTTATCCACGTCAACTCTCCCGAGATGCTGTTTGTTCGGGAGTAATGCAGGCAGGGCAGGGAGAAATCGCGCATGGCTTGGCAAGTGTTGCAGAGAGCGGTGTTCGACGGGGCTGAGTACGGGCTGCTGTTCCACTACCACGACGGCCAGATCGCCGCCGCAATCAAGCGGGGGGAAGTCCGTCCGTTCTATGTGCACGATGCTAATCACCCGTATCGTCGATATTGGCGTTTCCATCGCTCGATCATGGATAACGCGCAGCCGTTCGAAGTACTCATCTCCACCATCGCTCGGGCGGTTAGCATGGCTTATGCAAGCGTGCGCCAGGAATTTTTGGAGGCGTTGGCTGAGGCGGAGATCAATCCGGGGGCATTTGGGTACGGTATCACGCAGACGGTATACCCGATCGGAGAGCGGGAGTTCGTCGTGATTGGATCGAAATTCCACGCGATTGCGGTCAAGACATTCAAAGAGATGGGCGGCCGATGGCTAAAGGAAGCAGGCGGATGGCATCTTCGCGACACATCGTTACCGATGTTGGTGACGACGCTCGAGCGCGAGGCGGGTTATGACGAGCAAAACATTCTGGTCCATCCGGGCTCCTTCACCCTTCAGGACGTACACCTGCTGTCGGGCCTTGGTGCGACACCAATCCCGTTCCCGACGTTCGAGCACGACCTCTCGGCCTGTCAGGACGCGGAAAGCGAAGGCGATCACGGCATCGTTGTGCCAACAATCGAAAGGGTCGCGGAAACGGGACTCACCGAGGCCGATGTGTTGGCTTGCATTCCTAAGGGGGCCGCGCACGACTATCAGGTGGCCGGGGCCGTTTTCATGGCCACGCGAACGGGTGCCCTTAACGCAGATGACATGGGCGTGGGCAAGACGCGACAAGCGATCCTCGCTGCGTATGCGGTCAAACTCAAGCATGAGCGCAAACTGGTAATCCTGGTCGTTCCGAAGTCGGTCCGCTACAAGTGGGAGCGTGAGATTTTGGCAATCTACCCGGAAGAGAAGGTCCAGGTGCTCGAGGGCGTGGACGTTGCACCCGAGGCGGAATGGGTGCTCCTGAACTATGAGCAGGCAGGCAAATGGCAGATTTTGGGCGAGCGGGCCTGCGCGCTGATCGTCGACGAGGCCCATAAACTCAAGACTGAGAGCGCCTTGAGGACGCAAGCTGTCTATGCGCTCGCTTCGACTATTCCTGTGCGGTATCTCCTGACGGCAACGCCGATTCTCAACCGCGAGTCCGAGATGTATGCGCTGCTGAAGATCACAGGGCATCCTCTCGGATCGATGGAGCTACCCGATTTCGTGAGTCGTTTTGCGGGGTCGAGAGAGTTCAGGGCTGCGCTCAATGAGGCGATCACCGGCAACTGGATGATCCGTCGCAGCAAGCACCAAGTGCTGAGGGGCAAGGTGCCGGGCAAGGAGCGCAATTACCGCTCGATTCCGATGCCCAAGAAGATGGCGCAGGCTTACCAGGAGGCGCTCAACAGTGGCACATCGACCTTCGGGGTTCTGCACAGCACTCGCCGATTCCTTCAGGAAGCCTGCATCAAGGAAGCGGGCAAGTACCTGAAGAAGGAGGTGGCAAAGGATGAAAAAATGGTCGTTTTCGTCAACTACACCGAAGACGCCTACGCGCACGCTGAGTACCTCACGGGCTTGGGTAAGGGGCGTTTCGTTGTGCTAACCGGCGATATTCTGTCTGACGCAAAACGGCAAGAACTCCTGGATTGTGTTCAGCGAGACGATAGTGTTAAAGGAATCGTCGGGTCGTATGGCGTTCTTGCAGAGGGGGTCGACCTTTGGCGGGCGAATCATGTTTACATCGCGTCTCAGCCTTGGACGCCGGCGACGCAGGAACAGGCCGAAGACCGCTGTAACCGATTGGGGCAGACCCGCTTGGTCCGGGTCGAGATCCCGATCTTCGCGGGCACGATCGATGAGGCCATCCGTGAGCTAATTTCCGGAAAGGCTGAGATCGTCGAGGATGTGCTCGATCCCGAGGAGGCCGAGCGGGCGGCAATCCGCAAGGTTACCGAACTGGTGAAGGGCGGCCGTAAAGCTGTGGCGGTCGTTTAGGTCGCCAGTATGGCACACCACGGTCGCCGCTCCCATCCTGGCCGCTGCTTCTGGCGATCCTGATCCTTGGTGGGTTGGCGGGAACGGGTCACTGGATCGCGTTCGGTCCGGGCATGCGGGAATGCTCAGCGCCGTTCCTGTCCGCTTGGGTTCGCGACTATCTTTCAGTCGACATGGAACGTCGGCTGATCTTTGGATTGGGTGCGTTCATCGCGACCGGCGTTTTCCTCATCGCCAGCGCAGAAGCGTTGCGGGATTGGGGCGGGTTGCTGAAGGTGGGCGCTTGCTAAACAAAGGGGGGGCATGGCGGTGCTCGCCGTGGGGTTCATGCCGCTAATCGCCTTGACGCTGCTGCTTGTGATCATTGGAATTCTTGTGCAATCGGTGCGCGAGAAGTTTGCAGGCGTCAGGCCCAGTCGTGGCGACGGCTGAGTGGCCGAGTGATGCCTGCCTGTAATGGGTGGCAGGCATTCGACTGGACGCCGCCGCGAAGATTCAGTGGGCTGGGTGTGTTTTGCGTTCCTCACGAACGGATGTCGGCACCAGAAACCCTTCTCGGTCCCAGGGCCAGATTTCATCGCCCCATCGGTTGGTGACCTTGCGTACCATCTTTCTGGATAGCTTCTCATCAATGCGGTCCAGTAGTTCGTCCATGCGCTGTCCCCACATGCGCCTGGCTTCAACATCATGCTCGTAGTGGAGCGCCTCGCGGATCGCTGTCATTTCGGTGCGTTCGCGCAACACGTCCGATGAGTTGAAAACCCAGTCGACGAAATCTATCTCCGTTGGCTTCCAGATATTGACGGGTGAATCGAGATACTCGTAAGCGAAATCAGGCCCATGAAGGTTGCTGCCGTGCCAGTAGAGGTGTTCTTCGATCTGAACGCGAGCGGTGAGGCCTTCGGCCACATAGGGGTTGCCTGCGATGCCTCGTCGCAGATACGTGCAGGCGTCGATATAGTTGCCGGCTCTTAATGTGCACAAAGCTGCGGGGTACCAGTTAACCGGGGCTCCTTCAGCAAGCTCAAGGTAGGCCTTGAGCGCGGCCTCCACCTCGCCGTTGATGAAGTTGATGTCAGGGATGAGAAAGCGGACTCCGAGATTGTCCTGAGGGCACCACCGCAGTAGCTTGTTGGCCAGTGCTTTGGCCTTGCGGTTTTCCTGTGCATGCATCAACCCGAGCAGGTAGCCATGGGCGACTCGGAGGAAGGAGCGGTTCTCGAGGTAAAGCCAGCTGATCTGACCACGGAAGCCCTTGGGGATGAGTTTGGTGGCGCGATTGTAGGCCTCCTCATAGACCTCGGTCGCCTCCTCGAGCAAGCTCGCTTTCCAGAAAAGATTGCCGAGAAAGCCACAGGTTTCCAGATCTTTCTGGCTATTGTGATAAATATCGATCGCAACTCGGAGCGCGTCCTCAAGTTCAATGGTCCCTGCCTCGAGTCGTTCCAAGAGTTCGTCAATCTCGAACTCGTCATTCACGTTGCGGCTGAATAGGCCTTCCTTGACGGGTTTGCCGCCGTTTGTGTACCCGTCAGTCACGCTGAAAGTGAGTTCCATTCGTCGTTCCTCCTTAAAGGCTCTGCTTATTTTGTCTGTCGCTCAAAATCATTCGGCGAATATCGAGTGCTTTGTCTTTGGGTGCAAGGATGAGCGAGAGCCCGAGTGACTCGGCGATTCGCTCGATCGTGGATAGGCGTGGGTCGACCTTGCCACTCTCTACGTCGGAAAGGTGCTGGGGAGACATGTCGGCCAGGCCGGCGAGAACGGCCAGCGTTTGGCCCTTTGAGGTCCGTTGGCGTCTGAGCCGGGAAGGGATGAGGGATCGCATGGCGGCAGAATAAACGTTAAACAAGTGTCGGTTTCATGCTATGGCATGATTTGTCGCTTTATCGCGTTACGCTGATGGACAAGCGAATTGTCCCGTACGGATGGCAAGTCCGCATCACGTCCGCTCTTGCTGCGGAACGACGGCGGAAATTAGGCTTCCAGCCCCGCGACGACCAATGCTTTCTTTAGCTCGTGGACGTGGATCTTGAGATTCGGGAACAGGAACGCCGTCTTGCCGTGCTGGCTGGAACCGGTCGAGGAGAGATCGCCGAGGCCACGCAACTCGGCGTCCTTTTCGGCAAGATCGAAGCCGTTGCTGTGGTCGACCAGAAGCTGCAGGCGCTTCATTGTGCGATCGGCCGCAGTTTTCCCATAGGCCGCGTCGTCGTCCGCGTCGTCGGTCACCGGCTGCGGCAGATAGAGGAAGAAGTAGCCACGCCCTCCGTGCCTGGACACACGGCCTCGCAACTGATGCAGCTGCGCGACACCGAAGCGTTCGGCGTTCACCACAATCAGGCAAGCCAGCGAGGGCAGCGTGATGCCGACTTCGATGACCGTCGATGATACGAGGATGAGTTTTTCCTTGTCGCGCATCTGGCGCAGTGCTTCCTGCTTTTCCTCCGCAGGCATCTGCCCGTGCGCGATCGCTACCTGGTCAGGGAAGTGCTTGAGCCACTTTGCCGCGTTGTCCTCGATGCTTTTCCCTTCGGAGCCGGTGTTCACTGCCGCATAGACAATCGCGGTCTGCCTGCCTGCCGCTGCGACCTTCTTGATAAAGTCGAGCAGGCGATCTTTCTCGTGTGAAAGAACGATCCGCGAAGCGATGTCCTTTTGGACTGGGCACTCTCGCAAGAGCGAGACATCCATGCCGCCGAACTGCACGACCGCCAGCGTTCGAGGGATTGCGGTTGCCGTCGCCTCGAGCAGGTTCGTGTGTTCGTCCATGAGCGATTGCTTCTGGCTTACGGCAAACTTGTGCTGTTCGTCGGTCACTACGAAATCGAGCGTGCCCTTGACTCGAGCCAGCGCCCCGATCACTGACGTGGTCCCGATGAGGATGGCGTTGGGCAGATCCTTCGTGCCGGGCTTAACCTGGAAAGTCGGCACGTCCGGAAAGTACTCGGCGAGCTCGCGCAGGGCCTGTTCGACTAGCAGTTGGTTGGCCGTCATCACCGCCACCCGCGCCCCGGCCAGGTGGGCGGCCACCAGTGGAATCAGGAAAACCAGCGTTTTGCCCGTACCCACGTCGCCAGCCAGCAAGCGGTTCATCGGCCGCTTGCTACGAAGGTCCGCCGTGATTTCTTGGATGGCGATCTGTTGATCCTTGGTCAAAGTGTAAGGCAGGGCAGAGAGAAGCTTTGCTACCTCCTCATCCTGAATCGGGATCGACGAGGCCGGGACGTTGCGCGTGATCTTGTTTGCTTGAGCGGCCTTCACGATGGATTGCACGCACAGCTCGCGGGTGATGGCCAGCGCTTCCTCGCCCTCCCGTACAGAGTTCGGTGCGTGCAGTGCGAGGAGCAGCGCATGCGGTGTTTGATAGCCGGTGAGCCGGTCGAACTCGGCGAGCGACAGACGGCATTTTTGCAGCAGCAGCTTCCCGGCTCTCTCGAGCAGCGTGAGGTTTTCAGCGATCGCACCGCTGACGGTCTGTGCCTTCAGCCGTCCGGGGATGCCCTTGTAGAGCGCCACGATCGATCCTAGTTGCGAGGGGTCGATGGTCAGTGCTTTCCGGATTTGTAGCGTCTTGTTGAAGAAATCGGTCTCGGCGTAGAGGTAGAGCTCCTGCTGCTGGATCGCATCCTTCCAGTCCCAGACGTTGCCGAAGACGGGAATTTCGGCAGCGTTGCCCCAATGGTCCTTAACGCTGATCACCAGGCGTCGAGCCTGACGCATGGAACTTGTGGGGAATCCGTCCTTGTCGAACATCCGATGTCCGTTGACGAGGCAGGCGAAGAGGCGTTTGCCTGTGTTGGCCTCGGGGAACGCGTAGTGTGGTGTCGAAAAGTCGAGATACCCGTGAGGGGCCCATAGCAGTAGCTCTTCGGGTGCGGCCAGCCCCATCCGCTTCCAGACGGGCGGTGCTTCTTTCTTGTCGGAGGGAGCGATCGCGGTGGGCATGGCTAGAAATTGGCAAGCAGTTCTGTGAGAAGGTCGTCTGCGCTCGGTGGTTGCGGTGCTGCGCTGGGTTGCAGCGCTTGGGCCGGTGTTACTACTGCGACCGGCGGTGTGGTTTCAGGGGCGGGTTGAGGTGGGGCAATGGGTCCGGGGGGTGGCGAATAAGCACCCGCTGCCTGGGTGGGTTGGGCCGGTGTAGTTATGGCAGGGGCAGCGGAATAGGGCGTGGATTCGAAGGTGGGGTGGGCAGCAGCGGCCTGCATGGGAGGCGAAGCGATGGGCTGACGCGTTAACTGTGCCGTTTTTGCGGGAGGTGTGCGGCGACTACGGCGTGGGGGGGCCGGTGTCATATCAAGTGGTAGGCGTGAGGCCGACTCCCTCCTTGCGATGTCCTCGAGAACGAGATCCCGCAGATAGTTCGCGACGCTTCCGTCTGGCAAGGTTTGCAGGAACTGGTAGATCTTCGCGTGCTTTCGCTTATGTACATAGAGCGTGAACCGGGCTTGATCATTTTCGTCGTTTATTGCGGACATCACGGCCTCCTTTTTTTTTGGGTTCAGCAGCTGGGGTATAGGGCGTGGATTCGAAGGTGGGGTGGGCAGCAGATGTCTGCACTGATTGCGGAATGTTTGTCGTTACGGTAACGGGCGCGGTCAGGGGTTGTTCTGGTGTTTTGCGACGGGTTCTTCGAGTCGGCGGTGCCGACTCGGGCGCGAGCTGCTTCGTTGCTCCGGAATGTCCCTTAGCCAGGAGGTAAGTTCGAACGGCTTCTTGGAGGAAATTAGACACGCTACCGCTAGGTAGAGAGTCCAGAAAGCTACACAGCTCGGCGTGCTTGCTCTTGTGCAGATAGAGGATGTAGCGGTTCCGGCTTTCTGTTTTACCGGCGTTGCGATTAACAGTCATCACGAACTCCATTGTTTTGGATAAGGCTTCCCGGGGGGAGCATCAGGGCGCAGCTCGATGGTGTGCGCTTTTGATTGCGCCACCCCGATTGGAGTGGTGGATGGCAGCAGAGCATCGCCTTCGCGTGTTCGGTTTTGCCGCGGCAAGGTAGAGGAAAATCCGCCCGACTGGATGTACTTTTCAAGTACATCCCGAACGAAGGTCGGCATCGTCCCGTCGGGCAGTGCGACCAGAAACTCAAACAGTTCCGAATGCTTCTTTCTGTTCAGGTACAGCGTGAGACGCAGACTGTCCTTCTGGGGCGGGTGTGGAATTTCGGGCATCGTGCGTGATCTGTCAGGCTGCGGCCGGCTCTTTCGCGCCTTGGGTCTTGGCTGAAATGCTCATGCCGAAACGACAAAAGCCTTCAGCGATGGCCATGCGCGGCTCGTTGGCGATCGTGGCGTGAGGCCATTTCAAGGACAATTCAGGGAAGATGACCGGAGCGCCGCCACCTGCGATGAGGATGCCGTCGAGCTTGCGGGCGACAGGGTCGAGGACGCGAGAAGCAGTGTCCATCACTTCTGACGCGATGAGGCTGATTGCCTGTTTTGCGTACTCGGTCACATCGAGCGCCTTGCCGAAGTATTTGATGCGGCGCTCGCGAAGAGCTTGTTCGGCTTCGAAGTGATCGACCTGGATGTTCTCCTGGTTAAGAAGTCGCTGCATGTGCTCGACGGCGAGCCTGACGCCACCGCACGACCCGGAGGCCTTCTCGACGATCCGGCCGGACTGGATCAGCAGGAAGTCCGTGGTGAAATGGCCGATTTCGACCACGGCCCAGTTTTCTTCGCGCATATCGTGGGCGCTCGAAAGGGTCCCGACAGGGGTCAGCATCAAGGTCTGGAGCGGTCCGAACGGCTGCGGAGCAACAAGCACTTCGGCCTGAATTTGCTGCCGAACCACCTCGCGCATTCTGGCTTTTTGGTGGGTGTGGAGAGCGGAGGGGAGACCGGTCACGACCAGGCAGTTGCGAAGGTCGAGGCCGTGGCGTTCGAGTTTTTTTGCCGCACCGGCGATGAGTGCGCTGTGCTCGGGCGTTTCGATCCAGTCGTTTGTGAGGCCCAGAGCAGGCGGCTGGCCGCATGATTGGACGAGCGCCGTCTCGCCGACGAAGAACTTCCGCTGCCCTACGGCGACAGTTTCCATTGCAGCGATCCGCGCTTCGCCCTCATCGGAAATGGCAAAGGCCGGGATTGCTACCGAAGGAAAAAGGAACTGGTGACGGCCGGATGAGGAGGCGGCTACCACTTTTACTGAACTGTGGCCGACGTCGAGGCCGATGACTGTTCGCTGCATAGGGTTCTCCTAGTATGGAAGTGTTGTATATGTTGGTGTAAAAAATGACGTTAACTGTCACGCCATAAGCGGGGCCGATCTATCTCGGATAGCGTAAAGAATGGCGTTAACTGTTACGTCATTGACGAGGTTGAAGGGGTCTCGAATGGCGTAAAAAATGACGTCAACCTTTACGCCATAACCTTGCTCGAGTGACGCAAAGGTTGCCGTCAACTGTTACGGCAAAAGGCTCACTAAAAGCATCTGAGGCAACTCTAGCAGACCATCAAAACCTGTCAAATTGCATCGTTTTCGATTCAACGAAAACGGAGGTTTTCGGGGTGGGGCGGCCCTGCCAGGAGGACGGGCGACAGCCCGAAAGGGGAGGCGGACGACCCCTTCAGACGCAAACAGGGGAAAAGAAACTCAAGAATCAAGAAAGCGCAGACTGCAAGAAACAAGAGCACGAATGCTAAAATACTGAGAAAAGCTGGGTTCAAAGTGACTTTCTAGCCGAAAAAACTGCTTTCGCTCTGCAATAAGCTCGCATGGGAACCCTAAATAACTGCGCGAGACTGAATGCAAAGCTGCTCCCTGAATGTCATTATATGGCATTAGATTTCGAGGTCTCGGGGCGAACTACTCTATAACCAACTGTTAAGGACTGACCTCAAAGTGACTCCATCCCAAAGCGCACTCTCAGCCCTTCCCGAAGAAGGGGCGAGCATCTACAGGCGGGCGCAGGACTACCTGTTGAAGCTGGATGCGGAGATCGAGAGACTCGACAAGGTGCTGGCCAGATTGCAGCCGCCGGTCACCGGCAGGGTTCGCGTGGTGTGGTGGAAGGCAGGGGAAAAACGCAGTGCGGCGAATCGTCCTGCGCTTGTACGCTGGGTGAGGCAGGGGGAGCGGTGGCGTACATCTAGACTCGGGTTAAAGAGCCTTGTGCAGAAGGCCCCGAAAACTGGTGCGTTTTTCCATGTGAAGGACGAGATTCGTGAGGCAGTGAGGGAGCTATCCGTTCTGCTCAACAAGCGGTCGGCCGTTGTCGAGGCCATCGGTCATTTCGAGCGTGGCATGCTGACCTTTGCCGAGGCGGGCGAGGAGCTTCTTCGTGAATCGCGGGTGCGGATTGATGCCCTTGAAGACCGTGCGGCGATGCTCCCCTGCACCTGGCGCGATGGGCAACAAGTCGGGACGCAGGAGATGTATGTGAGCGAGGAAGACCAGGCGCTGTTCGACAGCCTGTGAGTTCGCCTTCGGGCCGGAGGCCGCAACGGGGAGGGGAGGCCTTCCCCTTTTTTTTCGTCCTGCCCTTTTGCCCATGGGCCGGAGGGGGCATGGAGAAAGTTCGTCCTGCTGATGATTCGGGTGCTGCCCATCGAGGTTCGTCCGTCTGGCCGGGAGGTGCGGCAGGGGGGTGTCGTCCTGCCTGAAGGATCGAGGTCGGCCTTGCCGGGTTAGTCCTTCTGTTCCGAGGGCGCAACGGGGGGCGCGTCCTACCTTCGGGTCTGAGTTCGGCCCTCCC
>JBAYRD010000026.1:0-13766 GCA_041676845.1 Halothiobacillaceae bacterium
CGGCAAGAGGGGGACCGGTACGCTGTACTCAAGTAGCTGTGCATGCGGGTTGCGACCCCGCGCTCCGTCGCATTCCTTGTCCACCAAGTCGTTGGTGGCTCAGAAGCAAAGCCGCTCTGACGCCGAATCAGCTACGCGGGGTCGGCCAAACCCTCAAAGAACGACCTTGCTTCTGAGCGCCGGACTTTCACCGACCTGCCGTGATTCCCCATCACGATCTTGCTGCGTTACCTCCCGCTTCACCGCACGTTCCACGGCGCACCGCAGCCTTCGAAAAGTCCCGACGAGCAGTGCGTGCGGTCGCTGCCGGAACTGAACTTCAAGGGCAGGATAAAGGGTTACAAGAAACGCTGCAAGTAAGGAGCTTGATTCACATTGAATCCCAAAGCGACCGGACCGCGAAAGCATTTACTAACCCGCCGATGGCATCTCTCAGATGCAGTTCTAACCCAAGGAGATACCATGGAAGCATACATTCTGAACCAGGTCCTCGGACACATCGTGTTCGCGGTCATGTATTTGTCGTCGCCCTCAGTGGCCACGACAGAAACTGAGGCAACTCAGGCTCCTGCCCCTGTTCACGAGGCGCAGATCGTCCAGCTTGAAAAAGCCGGCCCTCCACTCCCTCCGGAGTGGGTGATGATCGCTCGCGCAGGCGAATGATCTTGAGTCTCTGACTCGACTCCAGGCCTCTCGCTGATCTTTCAGCAGAGGCCTTTTTGCGTTGACGCACAGTCCATTCTGATCGGCCACCCCATCGCCTCGCAAATGGCGATTGCTTCGTCCTTCGTCGGCGTGGCATCGAGCCAGAACTCGGGATTCACGTCTGGCAAGATCGCCCACAGGCAGTCCCCCTTGGCGCTGTGGTCATCCCTGTGCTCAATGACTACCCAGTTGAGCCGCTCGGCGACCTCCAGAGCTTCTTTGAACTGAAACGGTGCGCAGGCCTTGAATCGGGCAGCCCATGCCGATTTTTCGATGCTTCCCACGGCACGGCTCATGCCTTTCCTCCGCTGGAGTTCAACCTCAAACAAACCGTTTCTACAACGGCAAACCATGCACCGGCACCGAACTCGGCGTGGGCTCGACAGAAGGAGCTGGCACGGGTACCGGCGCTTCAACCTGCAGCTCAGGCAACGAACGCTTATCCCGAGCATGGTATCGATCCGTGAACCGCTCGTAGCCGGTCATCGCGTCGACTGTCACCACCGAAGACTTCAGATAGACCGTCCTGGCCAACGTCTCGAGCTCAGCGTCGAGATCGACCACCCCTTGCTTGAACCATGCCTTGATCGGCTTGTCCGGGCTCGCCCCGTCGCTCCAGGAGTAGCCCATTTCCAGCTTCAATTTGTCCTTCGCATCGAAGGGCGCCCCTTCAGCCCAGACGCAGTAGGTCTTGCGCCCACTGACCTCCAGCAGATGCGAAAGGATGGGTCGGCCCCCCGGCCCCATTCGCGAGAGGATGAACAACGTCACCTCAGCATCCACCAAAGCCCGATGCGCGTCGTAGAAGCAGCCGCCAATCTGGAAGGCCAGCCATTCGAGCTTAGTGGAGCCGGTCATCATCTGGGACCACGGCGCCTCACGCTGCGAGCAAGCCCACCATTTCCTCTGGAATGAGGGGAAACGGAGCTCGAGGAAGCCACGATCAAACGGCGCGTTATGGGCCACCACCAGGTCTGCTCGGGCAATGAGCGCGTCGACCCGCGCATCATCGAACGTTTGCCCCAAGACATCCTCATCCCGGATGCCGGTCAGCCGGGTGATTTCCTCGGGGATCGGCCGACCGGGGTCTTCGAAGCCGCTGTAGCGCTCAAGAACGCGAAGCACTTGGCCGGAAACTCTGTCGAACTCAGCCAGGACGAGGCCAATATCGATGATCTTGTCCCAATCCTTCTTGAGACCGGTCGTTTCGACGTCCACCACCAAGACCGAACGAACCCGGTTCGCCTCGATCTTCTCATCATCGAGCTGATACGACTCTGCCGGCACGAAGCGGCGCAGCACCCGGTACTGTCCGGTGGCTTCCAGCGCCAATGCCATCTGCTCTTGGTCCATCTTCCTCTCCTGCCCTGCCATCAATGCATCACGACATGGGCTGAAACTGCCTTCCGAACCTCCCCAACTTCTACGCGCAGGGCCTCAAGCTGCGTGAGCGCCAAATAGGCGCGGTCTGCAGTTTCCGGCGTGCTGTAGGCGATCAGGAAGGAGTTAACGAGACTGCGCAAGAGTCCGCCCGTGTCGTGGTTCTTGATCACCGACATGACGGCAAACTGGTCGAGAAGCTCGACTGGCGTTTCCGCGAATCGGTCAGACCCCATGCCCTTGATGATCTCGGCAAACAAGATCATCAGATGCTCGCGGCGCTGCTCTGGAGCGAAGGGCTTACCACTCACCGCATCGGCCAATTCAAGGCGGAAAGTGTGCTTCATCGCAGCCTCAACCCGCGAGGCAAGAAGCTTGGCGATTTCGCGGATCAGCTCGGCATGATCAGGCATGGCTGCACGTTCGATTTCGCTCACCGCAATACCCTCTCGATCCGTTCCGCGAATGCATCGTCTTCTGTATCAGCAGCGGCTTCTTCAAGAAGGCTTTCGAGACTGGCAATGTACTGAAGTGTCTGCTCGGAGACGATTTCCACGCCCGCATCGGCGAGGACGCCAGGGTCCAACGGCGCATTCACGCTCTGAGCGTATTCGGCAATCAGTCCTCGAACATCGCTGAGCAAGTTATCTTGGGCCCGCGCATCCAACGGCATGAACGATAAGCAGCTTCCCGTGCCGCTCTTGCGCACATGCAGGCAAAGGTCGTGCGGCCGTCTTTTTTCAAGCGTTTCAGGCACTTCTTTTCTCCGTTTCGTCAGAATAAAGCGCCGCAAGCGCCTCCTCCCACACCCAGTGCGACTCGTCTTCCATAGCGCCAGGCGGTAGATCGAGGGCAGCGTTTGCAGCCTCCGCAAGCTGCGTTGCGCTACCGTACCCGTCCGCGTTGTTGCGCATCCACGACCGCACTTGTCGGCGATTTGCATTCGGTTTGGGCGGTATCACGCAGGGACGCGGCTTGCGCTCCATCGTCCCTGCCTCGATCTCACGCTGCCGGTCGGTCACTGCGCGGCCAGTCTCAAACACCCACTTGTAGTAGCGATGCTCTTGTTTAACGCTCATGCGCTGCGCTCCTGAGCCCTAGCAATAACTGCCTCGCGTTCAAGCTGCGGATCGAGCCAATCCCTGTTCGCAGGAAGCGCGTCCATGATCTGCCCTAGCAACCACCGGAGCCGCCCATTACTTGCTGTAGCGATATCCAGCTTCGCCATTAGCGCAGCTTCTCGTTCGCTACCCATTCCAAGCAGTCGAGCCTGCTCAAGAACTTCGTCCCTCTCAGACTTGAGGAGATTGCGTAGGCGCTCGATCTCATTTGCAGCCTGCGGACCAACGCCGTCCATCAGCGATTTAAGCTGTTCATCCCCCATGCCCTGCATGGCGCGAAGACGGCCAATGAGATCGACCAATTCATCATCTTTTTCAAACCCTTCGTCAATCACCGGAGCGCTCCTTTCGCGCAGACTGGACGAGCGCCTGATAGCCATTGCGCTCCAAAACTGCCTGCATCCGATCGTCAAGGACCTGAGGCATCAGCACCCAGCCACCATTGACGGCGGGGTCGAAAGCCACATTGACATGCCATGCGATGAGCCGATTCAGCTTGATCTTTGCCTGCTCGTAGCTTTCTTCGGGGTTCGCGATTCCAAGAAAAGCGCAAACCAACTCCTCATCGATGGCGCGAAGCCAGCCGTTGCGAGCACCTTTTTTTTCTTCTTCCAGCCGCGTCGACACCTCCTGAAGTGTGTTTGCGCAGTGCTGATAGTCAGCAACCATGGCGCGATACGCCAACTGCTGTGCTTCGATCGTCTGCTGTGCACGGGAGACCTCTCCCTGTAGCCGCTCGATCGTTTCGCTGGCTGTCTCGATCACGACGACTCCTTATGCGGGTTCGGCGTTTTCACGACCGAACTCAGGCAGCGCATCGAGCGCGTTGTATTCCTCAGCCGAGATTTCCACGGCCCAATTCGGGATAACCGGGTCCTCAAAGTTGCGCGAGTAGCCACTGCCGACAGGTCTGTTTCTCGCGTCAGGCGTCGAGACGATCACGCGACCGTCGGCCAAGGGTTTGGCAACACAGTGATGGAAAACCGTCGGGAATCCGCATGCCACGACACCATAGATCCCCAAGCTTTTTTCAAGCGACCACTGCCAGATTTCTTGGAGGTCCATGGTGTTTTGAAGAAGCTCATCGAGCTTCTTGCCTGCCGACGTCCGCTTGTCAGGAACAGCCACCCAACCTTTGGCCTCTTCGACGAAAGAAAACCGCCCAAGGCCCGCAACCTTACCCGCTTCAGGGCGATCCTTGAACGTCATGCCCCACCCCTTACCGGCGACAAAATACATCCCGGTCGCCCCATGGGCTTCGATCTCGCGGTACGAGGCCCGCGCATCCGACTTGGCCAGCATGAACATCGAGATCCCGCGTTTAACTTCTTCTCGATCCGCAGACAGGACGAAGTACTTGCGTGCAACGTATGACATTAGAAAGCTCCTGTAGGTGGCACAAAAGCATTCTGTCTGTTTATATAAACGTCGTCAAATCGCTGCATCAATTTCAATTCAATCGAGAACTCAAGGTAATCCGACTGGCTTGTACGTCTGCGCCAGAATCTCGTCTACAAAGGCTTCGCAGGCCTCCGGTGTCTTAAAGTCGGAAGCGCGTGCCCGCAACCGCAGCACATAGGCTGCCCGCTCAAGTGCAATTGCTTCTCGTAGTGCCGTCTCGACCTCGCCGGCGCAATCACACTCCCGGGAAACGCCGTCGCATGCCTCGGTCAGTGCTTTGCGAATCACTTCCACCTGAGAACGGCCGTAGCCTGAAGCGATGAGCCGATCGAGCCCCTCGGCAAGCTCGGGCCCAAGGTCCACCACCACGCGGCGTCCTTTGCTGCTCTTGAGTCGCTCGAGGTACGTCTTCTGACGCTGAGTCGTCAGGTTTGAGAACTGCCTGTCTTCTTTCACGCCCATCAATCATCAACCCCAGACCGAGGGATGTACTCAACGAATTCCCACTGCGAGCGCGACGGATCGACCTCGCTGCAACGCGCCATGTAGAGCGGCCGCCATCGATGCGTTGGCTCGAAAGTCGAGTCGGACTGATCGCTGACCGTCATGCAGAGGCCAGACCCGGAAAGCTCCACTCGTCCGTCCGGATGGAATGTGAAACGCTGCAGAGTCTCCGCCTCCATAAAGGGGCTTCGCTCGCCGCACTGACGCGGAACCAACGCAGCGCCCGGCAGCGCCCGACCGTTAATCCCCGCCACCGTGGCGCAGGCGCCGTAAGCCGGAAACTTGATCTTGCTTCCCTCGATGATGACCGCCTCGTCCTGGTACAACTGCGGGCCCTTGCAGTTATGCGCAGTGAGCGGCATGTCGAACCGGATGTGCCGCCCGGACCCCACCACGTCGAGACAGTAGCCATCGACCGGGCGATCGAGACTGTTTTTCAGTTTTAAATGGCCGGGTTCCTGCGTATTGGACAGCGCAACCAAGGGGACGAAACACGCTGAAAGAACAGCCGCCCGAGCGACGGTGCTGAAGCGAAAATCTCGCATTCAATTTATCCTGAAATAACAATGACTCCAATAGTTTATATAAACGGTGAATTTTTGCATCCAAGGTGAACGAAAAAGGCCAGCGCATTCCCCAAAGGAAATGGCTGGCCTGGTTGTGTCATGGATCAAAGATCACATCATGTACGCCTTTCCTCGGCATACGCATCCATGTAGAGGCGATCGGCAATCTGTCGGTCCTCACCCTGTTCAAGCGCCTTCGCAGCCCGGAAGTGTCGAGCGTGAAACTCGGCACGCGCTTCATCACGCTGATTCCGGGCCTTCGCAGCCTCTCGCCCAAGATCCACGTAGAACTCACGACTGTTCAGCATGGCGAGCACTCCATCTCGGAATGCGATGGCCAAAACACCTCCATGGACACCACGTCACGCTGTCTCCAAAGTACGGCAGCTGCTCGCTGGACATCTTCGAGCACATGATGCGCTTCGGGTAAAAGCAAAAACCTCATTCCTGCCCTGCCTGCAAGCTCCTCGTAATACGGAACGCCCTCCAGGATCATTCCAAACTTTTTGCTTCGCTCTCGAACGAAGGACAGTCGAACTTGTTGCTGCTCGGCTGTTTCGAGGTCGGACTTCTGATGTTGCCGGATACGGGGCTGCATAGATCAAACCTCCCCGTTCTTGGTTTCAATCAGGGCGGCCAGATTCTCAGCGACCTTCGCTGCAAACACCGGCACCTGACCAACATAGACCGAGTAAGGCCGGACATCTGCCAGGCGATCCGCAACGATCGACTCAAACATCGCCTGATCTTCATGCCAAAGCTCGAGGTAGCTCTGCCCATAGGGTACAAGCTTGCTGGCCACATCAACTGCCAGCGTGTCGCGCAGTGCGTCGTCGGCCAACACAGCCAGCTCGAAAGCACGAATCTCGCTTTCAGTCAGAGGCCGGTCATAGACGATGACACCGTGGCGCGTGAAGCGCTCGGCGCCGGGTTCGCCGTTTTCCCGAACCTCAAACAAACCGGGCGGCACAGCACCAATGCTGGCCGGACGAAACTGCAAGCCGTATGCGTATTCCATGATCTACATCTCCTTTTGTGAGTTGGAACTGCACAAAAGGGATGCGATGTGCAGCCAGTGAAAACTGGCCTATATCCGCGATCTGCTGGAGTACGAAGGCAGGCGCCGAGCCTCAGCCCTCGCGCTGCGCAAGCTCAACGGCCAGTGCAATTTGGCGTTTGCCCACCTCAGACCACGGCTCGCCGCAGGGCGACTTCCGGTTCCAAGCCAGCCCACTCGTGTGGGGCATTGGGACCACAAGCAGCCCGCGTTTCGCGGCCAGCGAGCGAAGCGCCGGATGGCACATCAGCGGATCGACCCAGGTGCCCCCGGGCGATCGGGACATCTCGATGCGCCGGGCGAGCGAGCCCGTCCCGACGAAGTGCGCGGCTGCAGTACCCCCTACCAGCAGGAGCACGCGAGGCTTTGTCTCCTCGATGAAATCGGCCAGATACGGAAGACACGCATCAACTTCCTGCTTCATCGGCTTGCGGTTTTCTGGCGGCCGGCAGCGGACGATGTTTGCCCGCCCGTAACCTTCGCGTGCAATCCCATGCTCGACCAACAGACGATCGAGCGTCTTGCCGGCTTGGCCAGCGAAGCCTAAGCCCATCTCGTCCTCTTTCTGTCCTGGCGCCTCGCCGATCGCGAGCAGACCGGCCTCAGGCCCCGGTGTCGGCATCACGATCTGTGTGCGCGATGCGCACAATGCTGGACAACGGGCGCAATCCTTGATCATGTTCGAAGCTTCCCCCATTCCATAGGCGGCTGCCAATTCTCCAGCCACGCAACAAACTGAGACGAGTGCATAGGCCGGGCGATCCCATAGCCTTGCGCAAAGTCACATCCGAGATCCATCAGGCACAAACAATGCGCTAGCGTTTCCACACCTTCGGCCACCACCTCACGGTTAAATGCACGGGAGAGGCCGATCACCCCTTCCACGATGACACGATCCTCGTCGTCATCGAGCATGTCTCGCACGAAGGACTGATCGATCTTCAGGACGTCTGCGGGCAGGTGCTTCAGGTAGCGCAAGGACGAGTAACCGGTACCGAAATCATCCAGCGCAAAACGGACCCCCTCTGCCTTCCCCTGGCTGATGACGCTGGAAATGTGCTCAATGTCTTCGAGTGCCACGGTTTCAAGCACCTCAAGCTCAAGAAGAGAGCGCTTGAGTCTTGGGTGGAGCGCCAGCTGTTTGGTCAAATGATCCATAAAACCATGGGTCTGCAAACTCAGCCCGGACACGTTCACGCTGATACTGAGGTTGAGTCCGATCGCTTGCCACGTCATCAGCTGCTTGATCGCCTCGCTAAGGACCCACTTGTCGACGGCCTGGCTGATCATGTGATTCTGTATCTGAGGCAGGAAGGCACCCGGCAGCAATAAGCCGTGCTCTGGGTCTTGCCAACGGAGCAATGCCTCGACACCAACAACGCGACCACTCCGAAGATCGACCTTCGGCTGGTAGAAAAGCAAAAATTCCCGGCTATCAAGGGCTCTTTCGATGCGCTCCAGCAGCTCTCTCTGAACTCGAACCTCGACCTCGACATCGGTATCGTAAAGATGGAAGCGGTTCTTTCCAGCTTCCTTCGCTTGGTACATGGCGTGATCAGCGTGGCGCAGCAGGGTATCGGGGTCTGCTTCGTCACAAGGGAACAAGGTAACGCCAATGCTCCCGGTGGCAGAGAGGTGATGCCCATTCAGCTGAATCGGCTCTGCCAGCCTGGCCAGCAGCCGCTCGAAGGTGTGATGGCACTCCTCGCGCTTTCTCAACCCTTGGACCAGGATAACGAACTCATCGCCCCCCAAGCGAGCGACCGTATCCTCCGCCCGAACCACGCTTTTGAGGCGTTTCGCGACCTCTTGTAAAAACTGGTCGCCCACCTCATGGCCGAACTGATCGTTCACCGGCTTGAATCCATCCAGATCCAGGTAGCCGAGGGCAAACAGCGTCGATTCGCGCCGACTGCGTGCAATCGCCATGCGCAGGTGATCCGCCAGGAGGGTGCGATTTGCCAGACCTGTCAGCGGATCGAAGTAAGCCAATAGTTCAAGTTTTTTCTCGTTATTCTTGATCTGAGTGAGATCCATGGATACCGAGATGTAGTGCGAAACCTCACCTGATTCGTCACGCACTGCCGAAATATTAAGCCACTGCGGGTAGGTCTCTCCGCTCTTTCTGCGATTCCATATCTCTCCGCACCAACTGGAAGATTTGATGAGGCTCTCCCACATTCCAGCATAGAAAGAACTATTGTGGCGTCCAGATTGGAGGATACGCGGATTCTGACCAACAGCTTCCTCACGGCTATAGCCGGTGATCCGGACGAATGCCTCATTGACATCCAGGATGATCCCGTTCGGATCTGTAATTGTGATTCCCTCACGACTAATGGCAAAGACACTCGCCCACAACCGGAGCGTCTCATCAGTTCGCTTACGTTCCGTGGTGTCTTGGAACACGATAAAAGAACCATCGAATCGACCATCAGGATCGAAGCGAGCCGTGGCGCTAATGCGACTCCAGCACACCGAACCGTCCTTGCGCCGCCAGCGAAGCTCGTAGTTTCCGCTCTCGCCACGCCTGCGTTTTTCAGTTTCCTCCGCATAGCGTGCTTGATCCTGGGGGGCTGGCCAAACCAAATCGCCTGCCCACACCCCATCTAGTTCCTCCTGGGCATAGCCAAGAATTCGGAGCATGGCTGGATTGGAAAAACGCAAGCGGAACCCTGCATCGAGCACCAAGATCCCGTCGTTGATCTCGTTCACGATCAGTCGGTACATTTCCCCATCAGACTGTGAGCTTCTCATTGTCGCCTGCCCGCATTATTTCCGAGTCAAAGAGAATCATCATGATAACAGGCTGCGCTCCCCTTCCCCCTTCTGCCTCCCCCTTCTGGCGAAGACAGCGCAGACAAAAAGAAAGCCCAACGCACCCCGTTAACGGAGGTGTGCTGGGCTTGTGATCAGAGTTGAATCGGCAAGAAGTCGACTCGCTCTACCTCTCTCAAACAGCTTGTGGCCGCTTCAAAAACCGCTCCAACATGAGCTTGGCAACATCGTTGGTCGCGCTGTAACTGACGTCTTCACCGAACGGGTCCAACGTGTACCCGAACCAGGTTTGCCCTTCGAACAACCGCCTGCTGCACACGACACCATGACGATTGATGGTCATCTCATCAGGCTTTCCGGGTAAGGCGTGCTTCCAGTGAAAATCGACCCGTGTTGGCGTGACCTTCCTGACAAAACCCGAAAACCGGTCGGGGTTCTGCTTAAAGGAAGCTTCGTTGGGCGCGATAGCGGCAACGATCTCCTGTGCGGACTTTGACATGACGACCTCCACTCACTCGACCCAGACCAGCCCTTCGCTCGAAGACGAAGGACTAGCCTCGTAGCGGAAGGAGACACCAACCTCCGGCCGCAAGACGATCCCGTTTCCAACCCGGAAGGCCGAAAACGCGAGCGCATCCGCATCGAAGTGGACGTGAGCGCACGGCACCTGATCGATTCCGTTGAGGGGATTAGTGCCTATCTCGATCGTGACAGAAAGGAGCTGATCCAGATCGCCCTCACTCTGCCCTGCCGTGAGATACAGCTGGCCCGACTGCAAGCGGTGATCTTCAACCTCCATCACATGGGTAGGCTCCAGATCGTCAAGCTCGTACGAGGCCCAGTGCTTGACAGGCACCGAACTCGGCAACACCGGCTTGTACTGAGTGGGCTTAGCCAGCGCAGCGGCCAACTCTGCTCGCAAGGTGTCCCGGACAGCTTCATCCGTGACCTCCTCGAGCCGCCCTTCGACCTGGAGCAGCAACTGCTGCACAGCCCGATCGAGATCATCTTCCCTGAGCGCCGACTCCAGCCCGCTTCCATCGGCGATTGCCGAAGACGACGAACGCTGGACAACGACGTGCTTCCCAATGAACAAGCCATTTCCGCCGAACTCATGGAGCCGTGGCTTGCTGCAGTGATACGCCCCCTCGGTCTCGATCGAGGACAGCTCGTGCCCGTCATCGAACAGTTTGAGTGTGGTCACCCGATTTGATGTTCCGATGATCACGTAGCGCGATGGCCTGCAAAGGCCCGCCGCCAAATGGAAACGCCGCCCGGTGATGCTGAGGGGCGGCGTTTGTGCTTGAGGACGGCTCAGAACGGTGGGTCGTCAGGGTAGGCCGAGCGGAACAGGTCAGGCTGGACGAAGTCGGGTGCGACGAGGTGCTCGCGCGACCGCTGGTGGTAATAGCGCTCGATCTGGCCGAGGTAGTGGGACTCGAACAGCATGACGAAGTCGTGAAGCACGCCCTGAAGGGCCACGGCCGTCTCGTCGGGCAGTTCCGGCCACGACAGCGGTGCGCTCGGGGGGTGGTTGTGCATGACGGGGCTCCTGTGGGGGTCAGCGCCGGGCCGACGCACGGCGTGGGGCGACGGTCTCGGGCGGGGCAAAGACGTCGAGGTAGAGCTTCTCGTCGAGCTGAGGCAGGTCGCGGTGGGCGGCCACAGCGAGCAGCTCGTCGGCCATCGTGGTGAGGATGCGGTAGTTGCCGACGGCGTGATCGCACAGGGTGTGCATGAGGGCGGCGCTCATCAGGCTGGCGTTGCCCGCCGCGCTGGTGAGGTGCTGCAGGCAGGCGAGCAGCTCCTCGCGACTGGCCGCCTCGGTGGCGAGCCGGGTGCGGATGCGCGAACCGAGCGGGATGAGCTCCTCGCGGCGCAGCTTCTCGGGCAGGCGCGCATCACCGGCGAGCACCACGCACAGGAGCGATTGCGAGTCGAACTTCGCGCTGGCCATCAGGCGCAGCTCCGAGAGCACCGCTGGGCTCATCTCCTGGGCCTCGTCGATGAGCAGCACCGGGCGGCGGCGGGTCGATTCCAGATGGGCGAACCACGCCTCGCGCAGCGCCTTGAAGCCGCCCCAGCGGTTGTGCGGGCGCAGCGGCACGCCAAAGAGATCGCCCATCTCGCGATAGAAGTCCGCGAGGTTGCTCTGCGGATGGGTGATCGCCCCGACGGTGAGATCGGGCAGCCGCGCCAGGCGCTCGGCCAGCAGACGCAGCGCCACGCTTTTGCCGGTGCCCGGGTCACCGTGGATCATCGCGAAGCCACCCTCGCCGATCAGGCCGTGCTCGATACGCCAGCAGAAGTGCTCGAGGCGCGCGGGCACATGGATCGCCTCGGTGGGCACCTCGGTCGTGAAGGGGTGCCACTTGAGCCCGTAGAGGGCGAGCAGTTTGGTGTTCATGCGAGGTCCTGTTCGGCGGGGGAAGTGGGGACAGGCAGATAGGCCGGTGGCAAGCCGGTGGCGGCGTAGTCGGCGAGCAACTGGGTGAGCAGTGGCGCCATGCCCGCCGGCGGCAGCGGCGACAGATCGACCACGCTCGGTGCGCGCGGCCGGCGCGCCCGCTCGGCATTGGCGGACTTGTCGAGCGGGGTGATCGGGCACAGCACGGCGCCGGTGTGCGGATCGACGAGATCGACCCGGGTCAGGTCCCAGCGCGCGTAGCGCAGGTGCACCACGGCCAGCGCGTGGTAGCGCGACGGGATCTCGAAGCGCTGCCCGTGCAGGGTCACGGTACCGTCGGTGCGCCGCTGGCGCCGTGGCACCTCGATGCGGAACGCCTCGGCGAGCACCGTGGGGGCGGGGCAATCGCGGCGCACGTTGGGGCCGGCCAGATAGCGCGCGAGCGGCGTGGCGGCGATCTCGCTGTGCAGCGTGCGGTGATACTCCTGCTCGACCCAGGCCTGGGTCGCCTGGTTGAGCAACTCCAGTGTGAGCGCCGGCTCGCCCTCGAGCATGGGCATCAGCCGCCCCTCGACGCGCCCCCAGAACGACTCCTGCTTGGCGTTCTGGTAGGGCGAGTACGGCAGCGTCGTCTGGTGTAGCACCCCCAGCCGGTTCAGGCCCGACACCGTCTCGTCGGCGAGCATGGCCGCGCCATTGTCGGTCATCAGCGCGCGCGGCAGCCCGCGCTTCATGAAGGCCTGGCAGAGGCCATGGACCAGGCTCTGCGCGGTCTCGTCCAGGTACCACTGCAGGTGGCAGACCAGGCGCGAACGATCGTCCAGGATGCCCAGCAGGAAGGGCTTCTCCCAGGTGCCCGCGCGGGTGAGCACGCGACGCGCGCCGTGGTGGAAGTCCAGGTGCCACAGCGCCGAGACATGATCGAGCTCGAAGCTGCGCACCTCGCGGTGCTCGAGCCGGTCGCGCGCGAGCACCGCGCCCGCGCTCGTGCGCTTGGGTGCCGCCTGGCGGAACATCCCCTGGGCCTTGAGGTAGCGGCGTACCGTCGGATAGGACGGCACGGTCAGCCCAGTGCCGGCGAGTGCTACGCGCAGATTGTCCACGTGCAGTTGCGCGGTCCAGCCCGGGTGCTCGCGGTACTGCTGCACCAGGGTGTCGATGACGCCCGGCGAAAGACTCGCGAAGCGGCCCCGGGGGCGTGGCCGGTCGCGCAGCACCACGATCGGGTCGGCGGCGCTGCGCGCGGCGTAGTACCAGCGCTCGATCGTCGACAGCCCGAAGCGTACGTCCTGGCCGCTGATGGGATGGCGCCAGGTGCGGGCGGCGAGCGTGGCCAGCGCACCGTGCACCTCGCCCGGCGCGGGCGGTGCGGCCAGCAAGGGGCCGATGATCGAGAAGCGCAGCCGCGCCCATCGATCGCGTTGCGGGGGATCGGTCGGTGTGTTCAAGAGGACTCCCGGTTCGGGCGCACCGGGGTGGTGGCGCCACTGGGAGTGCAGGCTACGAAGCCTCGGGTTCAGTGGCGATCTGCATCCTCTGCGGGAACTCAACGCCCCTCGGACAGCGTGACCGCGCGCACTGTGATCGGCGCCAGAAAGCGCAGCAGTCGCTGCAGCGCCTCGGTGGCCTCGCCGGCAAAGCGCGCGAGCAACTCGCCCGGCAGCCCCTGGGCTGACACCGGGGGCATGAAGCGGGCGCACATCGCCTGCCACAGTGGCGTCTGCAGGAAGTCCTCACGCCACCACCGTCGCCAGCGCTGCACGGTGCGCAGCGGCACCGCGAGCGCCTCGCACAGCCTCGCCGCCGCTGTGTTCTGCCCGGCATGCCGGGCAGAACACAGCACCACC
>JBAYRD010000027.1:0-13270 GCA_041676845.1 Halothiobacillaceae bacterium
TCGCCTGGCTTCATTTCTCCGGCCGCAATCAAGCCGAGCGCATCTTCCCAGAGCGCTGTCAGGCAAGGGTCCGTCAAACGCTCGGGGAGACCATGAACCACAGCACGGCCAAATGGGGTCGAGATGAGTTCTCGGTTCTTAACCGCGACGTAGCCGCGCTCCTTGAGCGTCTCGATGATCTTCGCCTGGGTCGCCGCGGTTCCGATTCCTGACGTTTCCTTCAGGATCGCCCTGAGCTTAGGGTCTTCGACGTACTTGGCCACCGAACTCATGTCGTCCAGCAGCGTCTTCTCGGTGTAGCGTTTCGGAGGCGCAGTTTTCCCCTTCACAACGCGCACGCCGGCGATCTGAAGTGAGGCACCGTCCGACACCTGGGGCAGGGCCTTGTAGGTATGCGGTTCCAGCGCTCGCCAGCTCTTGGCCATGTTGAGCGACACCTCGCCCTTAGTCGAAAGCTCGATCTCTCCGTGAGTAAACGACACGAGCGTTTCCTCGATCTCGTGTGAAGGAAGGAGACTCATCAGGAAGCGTTCGGCCAGAACCAGCCATGCCTTTTGCTCGTCTGCGCTGAGGGTCGTGAAGTCGGCAGGCTTAACGGTCGGTGTCAGCGCGTGATGCTCTGTTACCTTCGACGAGTCGTAGATCGACTTTCGCGGCGCAGCCAGAGAGAGGAGGGGGGCGAAACGCGAAAACTGAGTTTGCTGGACGATGTGTTGAGCGATCGTGAGCGCATCGCCTGCCTGCCCTGCCGGCATGTACTCGCAGTCGGTTCGTGGGTAGCTCGCCAGCTGGTTCTTGGAGTCGTAGAGGGACTGAGCCATCTCGAGTGTTTTGGAGGCGGACCAGCCGTAACGCGTGTTGCACTCACCCTGGAACGTGCGGAGCATGAACAGCCGGTGAGGGCTTTCCTTTTTCACCCCAGTCTTAACCGTTACCGTAACGGAATGCTGTTTCTTGATTTCATCGGCGATCCGCTTCGCGTCAGATTCATTCCAGATGCGCTTGCCTTCGTCCGAGGGGTTGTAGGTCAGCACAACAGGGCCGCTCGGGGCTTGAAGCGCGACTTCCAGACTGAAGAAAGGACGCGCCCCGAACTTCTCGATTGTTTCGTCACGACGGACAACGAGGGCCAGCGTCGGGGTCTGCACGCGACCGACGGAGACGAGCTCGTCGTCGGCCAGAAGCTTCGTTGCGGCCACCGTCAGGTTCATGCCGATGATCCAGTCGGCTTCGGACCGGCACTTCGCAGCCTGGTACAGGTTGGCAAATTCCGCGTTCGGCCGCATCGAGCTCAGTGCTTTTTTGACCGTGACCGGATCGGTCGCATTGATCAGCAGCCGCAACGTCGGCCCGTTCCAGCCACTCACTTCGAGGATTTCGTCGACCAACATCTGGCCTTCCCGATCCGGGTCGCCCGCATTGACTACCTCGGATGCCTCCAGCAGTAGCGACTGGATGACGCGCAGCTGCGCCTTGGAGTCGGGCTTGGGCAGAAGCTTGAACTGCTCGATTGGATAGGGGATGACCTTGACCGCCGTGTTCCAGCTCTTCCACGCCGGATCATATGCTTCCGGAGGCGCAAGCTCGAGGATGTGCCCGTGCGCCCAGGTAACCACGTCGGCGCCTACCCGTATGAATCCATCCTCGCGTGACTTCAGGCCAGGAAGATTCTCTGCGATTGCCTTGCCCAGGGACGGCTTTTCGGCGATGTACAGGCGCATAGTCGATTTTGTTTAGTCGTGGGTGGCTCGAGATCGGTCTTTGCCAAGCATCTTGGAGACCATCTCCTTAGTCTGCATGGGGCGGCTAACCGACTTGAAAACGATCTCCGACTCGTCGCTGCCTGCCGAAGAAAACTCCAAGTCGCCGTAGCCAAAGAGCCGGCCAACGAGCGACTGCGTAACGGAGATCGAGCGTACGTGGGCGACCTGGATTTGGTGAGACTTGCGTGCGATGAGGCCGTATCGAGCAGTGATCGCATCGGGCGTCACCGTGTAGAGCGCCGAAAACTTCAAGTAAGCGATCCTGAGCCCCGCGAACCCTACGCAAGCAAAGCCAGCTGTAGCGAGGACGGAAGCCTCAACCCCCGATGTCTCGGACACCCCAGGGAGGAAAAGCACAAAGGCGACCGCGAGCATGGATAGACCTGCCAGCAAAAGTGCCCACAGCGGGTAGATCGACCGATTGGCGACCCGTAGGTTAAGAGAACGCCCTTCGATCACTGACGAATCCATGACTTTCCTCCCAAAATTTGACTAGCATCCTTCCTTCGGTTAGAACTGACTCCGTACACCAAGGAGCAACGGGAAATGCTGCCTCGGTATCACCTCGACGCCGAACCATCAAGGGCAGGTTCGGTGAGGAGACGCTAAATGGATGCCAAGTCCCTCTTGGGCTTCATCATGATTGCCGGTTTGTTTTATTTCATAGCTAAGGTGCTGATCTCGCTATCCAATACCTGGGTCGGAGATTTTCTCCTTGGTTCTGGCGCTGGATATCGCAAGAAGAACGGATACAGGCGTGTTCTATACAGTGGAAACGACGATCTCAATGACGCAAACCACATGAGCAAACTTGGAGTCGGTCCGATGACTTTTAGGGCTGATGACGATTACTAAGAGATGGCCGGGTTAGAACCCGGCCTTTTTTTTACCTGCCTCCGCCAGAGGGCGTAGTTTCACTATTGACCTTGGTGTTAGTACCAATACTGAAGAAGTCGTTCACTGTGTTGGCAAAAGGAACGCCAATGTTCTCGTTGTACTGCTTGGCGACAAAATTAAATGCATCTCCAGCGGCGTCAACCGCTTTCCCTGCTGTATTAATCGTTTCATCAACAACATAAGCTCCTGCGCCGAATACACCCTGAGTTGCGTTGACGTCCGCGCCGCGCATAAACCGCTCCCCATCATCGGAGGTGAATGTTCTCACCCCACCAGGATTGGCGGGAGAATTGTTGGAAGGCCGAGGAGGGATAGGGTCAATAGGAGCGTCACGCTCACCCGCCGCCTCACGTGCGAAACTGGGATTCACCTGGGGTGCAGCAGGACCAGCAGGGGCGGCTCCATGCCGTGCCTTGAGTTCCTCTACTGTTTTCCCTTCAAGTGTTGTAACCGGACTGCCGACACCTTTGTTACTGCCAAGCTCAGGTGTATCAAGACCTTGTGCCCCCGTTATTTGTTGTCCTACGCTCATAACATTGTCGTACTGGCCGGATGAAAGCATCGCCCCCATGACCCAGCCAAGTTGAGCATCGAATGCTTGGACGCCAAGACCTTTCTCATGGCTTTCGATCTTGTTGTAGGCCTCACGGTATCGGTCGGACGCTTCTCCTGTGCCGTTATAAAGCGATGCATGCATTCCCATCACGGTTTCATACATTCCGGCCGCCATCAAATTCCTGTTAAGTTCGCCCGCATTGCCAGAATAAGTTCCGGCAATACCCGACGCGACCTGCGTTGCTTCCTCATAGGCGCTAACTGTTGAGGCCTGGCGGGAAACACTCTCACGAACTCCTGCAGCCTCATCCTCAGAGAATCCAGCTTTCTTCGTCAAAGAGTCAGTGCCTTGCAAAGAGCTGTACTGCTGCTTGCTGTACTCATTGCGTATCTGGTTCGCCCACTCCTTGCCTTCACTTGTGGAAGTTAGCCATTCTTTAGCTTCTTGGCTGACCCCGGAGTAGTTGCCGGCAAGGATGCCACTAATACCATTTCCCATCATGGCGGCAGACATGCTGGCTTTGACCTGAGCACCAAGCTCACTACGTACTGCATCAGAAACCTTGTTTCCGAACGAGTCGCTTTGAGCCATCTTGTCCGCAAACGAAACCCCTTGCGCCCAAGTTTGACCAACCTGAGATACATCAGATCTAGCGGTTTGTACGGCGCGATCCCATCCGCTGCTAAAGCGACCACCCTTCGACCAATCTTGCGTAACTTCAGAACCCACTCTAAGAGCTTCTTGTTCCTTGTCGGCGACGGACTGAGAAAGGCCATCCTGGAGGTTGTACTTGACGCGTGCGGCGCCTGTCATTTGTCCGCCAGCACCAAGCGAATAATCCCGTACTGCTGCGTTGCTACTAACCGCACCCACATTTGATAGGCTGGGGGCGGCCATCTTCTCGTCTGAATAATCCTTGCCACTCCAGCGCTCACCCAGTTTGGCCAAGGCGAAATAGGAGCCTGTCATCGCAGCCAGGGTGATCAACGGGACTGCTGCAAGCAAGTCGGAAGCCACCGCGATCTTATCCATCGTCTCGGAAAAGAAGAGAGGGACCGATTCGATGGGAAGCGCTGCGTTGGCAGGAGCCGGGACCGGAAGAAACATCTTCTTCAAGTTCGCCATGCTTTCCGTCCAGGTGTACACGATGAAGTAATTCACCATGTAGGCTGCGGGTAACCAACTCTGCGTCCATGCGCCGAAGAGAATGTACTTGCCCAGTAGAGGCAGAGCATTGGCACCCGACATCAGAGCCACGATGATGACTAGCGGCGCCAAGCCAATGAAGATCGCAAGCAGGAACCCCATGGACGTGATCACTGTACGCGTGAAACCCGCGCCTGAAGCCGCTGAGTCCACCGTGAAAGCTTGCTGCTGACCGGATAGCACCTGAGTGCATTGGAAATAAGCCGTGGGATCGCTAGAGTTGTTGCCACACTTGAAAACATCATTTGTTGTTTGGTGCATCATGATGTTCGCGCTCGTCCGCTGAGCGCTAAGGCCAGCAAGAGTGGAGTTCGTGGCGTAGAAATTCGATAGATCAGTCCACGTTTTATCGGTCGAGGTTGAGTTCCTGCCGGTAGCGTCACGCATGGCGCGATTCAGAGCCGGATTCGTTTCATTGAAATAAGCGACGAAATCCGAATGAATCTGAGGGCCTGCGTCAGCACAACTCATCACAGTCGGACTAACCGCATTGGACGCGTAATAATTCGTGTGCCGATGTGCAGTTAAATTAGCGGCGTTTGTCAAAGCGCCGTAAACCCCGTCGGTGATTGATAACAGCTGCTGAGGCGACGAGGCTCCAATCATGCAGTTTCGAACAAAGCCACCCCAGTTCTGAGTCATATGCGGGCTGTAGGAGGCAGCTTGACGAACGGAAAGCATCAGTTTGAGCGGATTGACAAAGCCATCCGTCGTCAGCTCCGTAGCATTGGCATCAGCTGCTTGAAAAGCGGTCTGCGAAAGACGGCCGAGATCCATTGCTACGGTTGTGATGATCGAAGCGGGTACCGCTACCATTAGGGGTACATTATCAACAGCTCGAGAGCTACCTGAGTAGATGTCCTCGATCACCACAGTTGCCTTTGTGTAACCCCCAACCATCCAGACGATGAACAAAACGAGCAACATCGTTGGGTTGTTACCAGATCTCCATTGACTCATCAGGCCATTCATCAGAACGGCAATCAAAGCAAACAGAAAGGCCAGGTAGATGAGGGTGCCACCGAAGTCGTCAGCATCGCCCCTGAATGCACCAGATCCAAAAATCATGGCGATGGCGTTGAAAAGCCCGGCAAAGAAGCCAGCGTCACCTAACGTGTAAACCATCCATGAAGACATGGCTATTCCTTAACGCGGGGTCGTGAACGTCAGAATTGAAGGGTCTCGTCTCGAGATCGTTCTTACATACTCATCAAGTGCAACGAACTCCTGAGCGTTAGCCTTTCGGTTAGTGACGATTCTCGAGTACTGGTTGCCAAGCTCTCTCACTCGATCATGGATCTCGGGAGGGATTGTCGTTGAGCCTTTCGTTGAAAGAACTTGTCTCGCTGCACGCAAAACTGCTTCCGATAGAACGATATGCAGTTCCTCAGCAATCAATGGGGCCGCTTGTGCTGCAACAGCGGAGGCTGCCCCTTCTTGGCTCTGCACTTCAAGCATCATGGAAATGAATGGAACCGATGTCGCATTAACGAAGCTCTGTTGTGTCGCAGACAGCGAGCAATCAACCGCGCATGCAGGGCTCATCTTTCCAACGATCGAATCAGCCGTAGTACTGGTTCCATCGATCGAACCAAAAAGCATACGATTGGTATAGCCGACCGTCCCTTCCCAGTCCCATGTGACTTCATCCATCGTACGGCAACCTCCACGGGCCGGGGCTGTACTGCAGGAGTACTTGATCTTCTGTGCACCACTTGACCTTCCTGTCTTGAGGTCATGAAGATCAATTTTCCCTGGCCTATTCGCCATGCGAGGAGTTTCCGATGCACTCGGAGCCGACTCAGGGTCGTAGATTGCGGTCCCAGTCATCGTCATCACAAGCTCTGCCGCGTATTTCGTCGAAAGGCCGGCGAAGTGTCCTCCACCGAGAAGCTCACCAACCCTGTTGTCAGCCATTAAATCCCAAACAACGTTGCCGCAGAACTCGATCGAGCCGGCCTCGCAAGCCTGCTTAATCTTTGCCTTAGGAGATGCTTTCACTGCTTCTTGAGACTCGAACAGATCGCCAACCCCCCCAGCAATTGCCTCAAAGAAAGCAGCTCCGCTTTCTGCGCTCGTTGAGGCACGTTCAACACTATTAAATACGGTGTCTACGGCCTGCTTTGCGATCGCGCACGTATTAGAGCTGAGTTGGTTAAGAGACTGAAGCTTTGATTGAATTGTGCTAACGAGGCTTTGCAGCTTCGGATCAATAGCAGCAAGGGCGCGCATGAAAATGAGCCCGAGCGCCTGTTGTGCGATTGACCGAAATACCGCGATAAGCTGGTCCGAGTCGATGAACGAGAAGCTTCCAGCAAATAGGTCTACTCCTCCACACCCGGCAGACATTCGCGGCGGGTCGAAAGAAACGATGTTAACGTTCCGAATAGGACTTCTCATCGCGACACTACCCCCGACGAAACCGCGTCGAGTCTGTGACTGGTAAGCCACCGGATCTGTCACGTTGACGAGCATTCCATCAAGCGCCCCACTTAGACTCGCGTGCGTCGGAGTCATCATCGCGTAAAGACTCAAGCCGACAGCAAGGGCAGCGATTTTGATTTTTGGCATTCTAGTATCTCCCTTGTAGGCGTTCTTTCAACAATTTAACCCATTCGGCCGGATCATCTGACGCACCATCAACCATGTCTTCAATTCGCGCGACGCCCCGCATGGCAGGATTGACCGCTGCGATCATTTCATCTGATATCAGCTTCTCTGACTCAGCCACAACTAGAAGGCGATCAACGAGACCACTTGCGGACATGGCGCCTTGGGCAATGACGTAAAAATTATTTGGCGGGACAGCATAAACAACGGTTGGCGTGAGTTTTAAGTTGAGTGACTGAAACTGCCCTGTGTCTGGTATCCAGTTATCCATGCCTGGAAGGGGCTTGCCATCAACAGATATAAACCGAGTTTCGAAGCCATACCTCTCTTTAAGCATCCCAATGACAGGAAACTGCTTCTCGCAATGAGAGCAGGACGAGTCGAAGAACATGAAGACACCACCCTTTGATGCCAGGTGCTTCGTTACTTCGTCTTTTTGTTCCTTGTTCGTAGCAAGCACTGTTTGCCTGATGAATGTATCCAGAGGCATGCGGTTATTTTCATCAAGGATGGGGTCAGTCTTGACGACGAGTTGTTGAAGATGCGCAAAGTTCTGAGCCTTGTCGAGCGCGATTCTTTGGGCGTAAAGATACGCTTCCATGTCTTCTCGCTTGCCTGAATCCATTGCTTTCTCTAGCAGAACCGGCAAGTTATCTCTGAGCCATGCTGTAGAGAAAGGCTGCGTGCCCGTGTTTGCTGGTGGTTCAGGGGCTTGAGAAGTCTCTGGAGGAGGCTCAGGTTTTTCTTCCAGTTCAACGGGTTCGGCCGGAGGGGGAGGGGTCTCATACCAAAAATACCCTTCTCCTCCTCGTTTAAAGAAGCTTTGAGCGTGAGCGCTCGAGGCTGCGGCCGCGATTGCTACAGAAACAAGAATCGCCCGCACGGGCTTACCAGATCGGGTAAACGACACCGACGACCTCATCAATATTGATTGGACCCCAATATCTCGCATCGAAACTGCGCGGCTCTGTACCCATCATTGCAAGCTGTCCATCGGCCAAAACGTGGGTTCGGTCATAGCTGCCTGGCGCCCGATCTAGCTTTTCCAGTAGATCGAGTGCACCGAATGGCCGCCCAGCTACGGTAACTTCATCGTTTTCGACTTTAATGGTGTCCCCTGCGACACCTGCAAGATACTTGACAACAAGTATTGAGCCGTTTCCATCGAGCAGGCGTTGATTCAATGAATCTGTCAGCCGTCCGTATGGAAGAAATGCAAGAAGCTGTCCCCGCTCGAAAACAATGTCCTCAGGACGGGTCATTTTGACCACGACCAGTTTGTACGGGATACAGCTGAGCTCACCGACGAGAAGAAGAAGGCGATACTTGCCAGAGACGTGTGACGTCGCTGCAAAAAGCAAAGCGAGGAGTACCGACGAAAGGAAGGCCACTCTGATAAAAAGAGTGGTTCTTCCTGGGCGAGTATTCTCATTCGAGAGTGAGGCCGAGTTCATCTGCGACGAGCTGTGTGATTTCCAACTGCGGGGCGTAACCAAGAACTGCCGTCCGGTGAACGACGACAAAGCCTGCATCAACGTATCGCTGGGTTGCAGTCTTCAATTGGTCAGCGAAGCGAACGGCTGCGTCCCTTGCGGCGCTCTCGTCGAGGCCTTTGCCACGAAGGTCGTTCATTGACGCAGTAACAAGCTTTCCAGAGTCAATAACGACGAACGGGACATTGCTTTGCTGAGGTGCAAGGTAAGGACTCATGACAAACAAAGTGCCAGCGGTCAGCACAGCAGACAGTACTGCTGCCATGATGACGGGGCCGATATTGGAGCTGTCAGCTGTCGTTACGGGAGCAGTACTGTCGCTCATTTCGAAGCCTCAGCCGCGCCTTCAACGCCTGCGGGACGCTCGATCGGGCGACGTGCACGACCGAAGAAAAACATGCTTCCGGAACCGAAACAGACGCCAGAAATAAGAACCAGCGGATCGAAGTTACTGAAGAACGGAATCAGAAGGATGGCGCCGCAATAAAGAGCAAAGACCAGGATCAGATCTTTCTGGGTCAGGGTTTTCTGTTTAGACATAATCAGTTTCCTTTTTCAAGACGCTTCTGTGTGTAGAAATCAATCACTTTTTCAGGGTCGGCTCCTTGTTCAATGGCTGCAATTGCTTCATCACGTTCCTCACCATTACTTGCAAACAACGTGAACATGAATGGATCTGGCCTGAAGCGAACAATCCCATAGTCGGAATCCGAGCGCTTAATCATCAATTCGGAGTACTCACCAGGCACAACATGGAGAGACTTAACCTGATGAACTCCGAACGCATCCATAGAGAATTGTCCAGAAGCAACTGCGGCATCCACGGACTCAGCACGCTGTTCAAGAACAATCTGCCATGCGCTATTTGCGTAGATTGCTCGGCCGTTTGGTGACTGGAAGAGATCGCCGACGCCCTGGGTGATGAAGACGACTGCACCTGAGTTCTTCCGCACTTTTCGATAAAGGGCCTCAATCGCCTTCGCCATCAAGGGGTCATCCATGAGTTCCCATGCTTCGTCCAGCACGAGAATCTTACGACCCGGCGTCGTGTACATCTCGGTCGCGATCCGGTTCATCAATTGCAGCAGAACGACCTTCTGCAGAATCGGACGTGACTTGAGATGAAGAAGATCAAGAACGGTAAATCGATTACTGACGTCGATCGTGGCCTCACCCTCGAACCAACGGCCGTAGCTGCCGCTAACGGTGAATGGGTAGAGCTGCTGGCCAAGGTCACGAACGCGCGGATCAGGCTGTTGCATGCACCATTGAGCGACAGCGGTCACGGTCGAATTGTGGGCATATCGGTCCCACGTGGCTTTAATGCCTTCTTCAAGAGCCGCCATTTGGTAGTCATCAAGACCGCCCTCTGGTGCAGCCATCTTGGCGATTGTGGCCTTGATGATGTCGATGTCCTCATCAATTTCGCTGACGAAGGTAAAAGGGTTCAAGATGATCTGCGACTCTTCAGAGAACTCGATGTAATCCCCTTTGAGAGCACGGTTGAGCTTGAAGAATGACTTGCCAACGTCAATGACCCAAACCTTGCAGCCTTCAGCAAGGTTATCGACGATCAGCAGCTGCGCCAGGAAGGATTTGCCCCCGCCGGTGCCAGCAAAGACGACTACGTTGTATCCAGTATTCGAGTCCCAAACCGAGAATGCGGACACCTGACCACGCCTGGTCACAAAGAGACTCGTAGCGTTCGCGCCGCTGCCTTTGTAGTCAGCGAACAGCGGGACTAGCGGCGCAGCCTGACGCGCACTCATGGTGTTGGTGCGGAAGGTCCGGGTCAGGGCATCAGCTGAGGCGTTCATCGGCAGGGCGTTGTGCCAAAGGAAATCCAGAATCCGCTTGTCTTCACGCATATCAAAGCTAAGCGTCGACAGATACGAGTTCAACGAAGCAGTCTGACGTGCGAGCCGATCCCTGTTTTTCGAGAAGATCATCAGGCTGAGGTTGACCTCGAGCGCCATCCCGCCTTGACCATCGATTTCATGAATGAAGGTCTCGATGCCTTCCTTCTTGTAGCCGAGGATAGGGAACCAGTTTGCAGAGTTACCAATGCATTGCTGGGTAATCCACATGTGACGCTGGCGAACCTCACCTTTTTTCTTCACCTGGTCGGGATAGTGGGCCGTGAACTGAAAGAAGAAAGGCTCAGTGATCTGGTTTGCGCCGCCCATCTGGTCGCCGATCAACAGATTGGCAACACCAAAAACTGTCCGTTTCGGAAACAGCTTCGGGCTCATTACACGCACAAAGAATTCTTGATCACTCCCTTGGTGAAAGAGGATCTCCCTTTCTTTGAACTCAACATCGTCTCCCGGATAGAAGGCCTGTTCCCGAATCGGTATGAGTTCGTCGTAGCTGAACTCGGGCTTCTCCCACATGTGGTAAAACTTGCGAATTAGGTGCAGATAGCCGTGTGGGTCAAGCATCCTGAACTGGAAGCCAATAGAGCTAAATCCTTCCATCACCCGTGTGACATCAGATCGGATCGATTGGCGTTCCTCAAGATCCGGAAGATGGGAACACGGAATCTTGACGGTGAAGATCAGCCGGAAATCACGGTTGAGCACACCATTCGTCTTGAATTGAGGCTTCTGGACGGCATCCTGAAACATCTTGACGCGGGTGCGTACCAGCTTCTCCAAAAGACCCGAAGCCTGCTCCTTCCCGTCGGTATAGGCGTCAAGATAAGGGTCAATATCGGGAGAGCCGAGAAGACCTACTTGTACGAATGAGCCTGCCGGAAGCGGGCAAGCTAACGCAGCTTTGAACTTCTCAAAAACTGACCCCCCGCCCCCAAGGAGCGGGGTGGTCATAAACGTGGCTCCCAGATGTCTTTCGCCAGACGGCGATACGCAATAGAACAAACCGGTTTCGTCGTCATACCCCTCGGCGCCCAGATACTGCCAAGGCAGGCGCCGCTGATCCGCAACGGTGCCACGAACTGGGGTTTGCGAAGACTTCGTGAAGCCAAACATGGATTAACTCCGGATTAGAGGGTGGCGGTGAACATGGAGTCGAGGATGCCAGGACCCATGGTGGCGGCCAGAGCAACACCAACGGCCAGGACCAACCACATCAGCGAGTGCTTGACGATGGTCATGGCCAGTCCGGTTGCGAGAACGCCAAATGCGACGAGCAGACCGAACGTGCCTTCAGTCCAGTCACGCACCTGCTGGGATGCGACGTCGAACGTGGTGTCGGTAACGGCCATTGCGAACATGGCGTACGCAGCGAGTGCGATCAGCAGATAGGCTTGCTTTTCGAAACGAGCGAAGCCGGCGGAGAGGTTTTGAACGTATTGCACGTGAAACTCCTTTTCATTACTCTAGGGTCAAGGTGCTAAGGTCGGTCGAGGGCGCGTTACGTGACGCCTGCGCCCCGACCGGGGGGGTGATCGTCTGCGATGCAGCAGACGAACCACTGTGCGCATCGCCATTGGGCGATCCTGTTTGCGCAACACCGGTGGTTACACGGTGAGGAATCCTCGCGTTACGCAAGGCGCCTTCCTCGTGCACTCCAAAAGTCCATTTTCTTTGCTCGATTTCTGTATATACATAACCTCCTGAATGCAAATTGTCGTTCTTGTCGGTCCATGGGAAAACTCGAATCCGCATTACTTGGGCTGGCATACGAACTGGCGCCACTCCATCCGAATGGATCGCGAGTTCAGGCGGCATTGTCCCTGCAGAGGGGTTTGTGGTTGTCGAGGAAATAACCGATGGAAGTCTCTCGCCGTCTTTCTGCTTTTGAATAACGGCAGGAACATCGATTTTGTTTTCGGTTGTGTGATTGGCAATGCGCTCCTCGAATTCGTCAATGCTTCCGCTCGTGATCGCATAGACATCACCAGGAGAGGCGCACGCGCCCGGGCCGATGCCGGGACAGGATGAGGAGTCACGGCCTGCGGTGTTAAGTGCGGATGCGCAACCGGTCAGCGCTACCACCGAAAGAGCGATAGCCAAGGCATGAGGTTTCATTATTGAATCCCCCCAGGAATACGGCCTTCCGAGACAGCTAGAACTGCGCCCGTGCGCGCATCGACGAGTCGATAGGAAACCACTGTCTCATCACCCAGATGGTGATATGAGCCGAGCGCAATCACGCCAGCGTTTGCGGATTCGGCACGTCGTTTGACAACGGTATTGACCGGATGGCCAGAGGTCCAACCGGTGGACTCAGTTTGAACGACAGGCACACCCGAGTTAACAAGTGCCCCAGAGATGAGCGTCGCAAGGCTCTCGCCGTAGTAGCTGGGGCGTAACTGTCCATCATGCTTAACAGCCGGTGCAACAACGACCGTTGCTGGCATTGGCGTATTCTTGAGATAGAGCCGACCGAGATTTGTGCCGATCTCAGAAACCGTGTTCGCCACCCACGGAGTTTGAACTTCTGTTTGAACAGGGGGTGCAGTAGTGCAAGCTCCGAGAATGGAGGATGAAATTACGACTGCGACCAGAATGGACTTCTTCTTCATCACTTAATCTCCAGACCCTTTGTCAGCACGATCGTCGCACGTCGGGCTGCGTCAATTTCAACTACCGGGAACATTTCGCGAGCCATTTCAAGATAAAAATTGGCTACCTGGTTTGCCGCGGAACTGGCCCCGCTCATTGCTCCAGCGGTCAGTACGTCACCCATTTCGAAGCGTTCGGCCTGACCGACGCTCGTCTGCGTATTTGCCCATTGGTCCGGGGTGCCCCACGGCTGAAGACCCTTCGCAATGCCGCCCA
>JBAYRD010000028.1:0-12851 GCA_041676845.1 Halothiobacillaceae bacterium
CACGAATCGATAGTGTCTCTGCGGGACCGCCAAGGGTCCAGATGCCAGGCGCAGTCCGCCGTGAAGGGCGGTGGTCCTTTACAAGGACTGCAACACCGCAGATGGGCCCTTGGCGGCCCGCCCGAAGGGGCTGGCGGGTTTGCCCGCACTCGGCGTTGCCGCCCCTCGACGGGCAATGAGCCCGCCTTCGGGACAGCGCCTTGATTGCAAACAAACCCGTCAGCCAGAGGCGCCATCGATTCGTGCAGAGCTTCCCTTAGCCGGCTTGATCAAACGCCAACCCGAATACGACTGACCTCATCGCTGGCACCCTCTGGTTTCTGACTTCTTGATATCTGACCTCTTGTATATCTGATCTCCAAACACTGAATTCATAACGACTGTTTGCCGGACCAACCTTTATGTCACACCAATCAGATCTGATTGCCTCCGACATCGGGGCCTACCTGAAGACACACGAGAACAAGGGGCTGCTGCGGTTTATCACCTGCGGCAGCGTGGATGATGGCAAGAGCACCCTGATCGGGCGGCTGCTGTACGAGTCCAAGCTGTTGTTTGAAGACCAGCTCGCCGCGATGGAGGCCGACTCGAAAAAGTACGGCACGCAGGGCGACGAGATGGACTTCGCGCTGCTGGTCGACGGTCTGGCGGCCGAACGCGAGCAGGGCATCACCATTGATGTCGCCTATCGCTTTTTCTCCACCGACAAGCGCAAGTTCATCGTCGCCGATACCCCCGGGCACGAGCAGTACACCCGCAACATGGTTACCGGTGCCTCGACGGCCGATGCCGCCATCTTGATGGTCGATGCGCGCCAGGGTGTCGTCACCCAGACGCGTCGGCACAGCTTCCTGATGCAGCTGATCGGCATCCGCCATGTCGTGGTCGCGATCAATAAGATGGACCTGGTCGACTACTCGCAGCAGGTCTTCGATGACATCGTCGCCGACTATCGCGCGTTTGCCGACGAGATCGGGCTGACCGAGGTCACCTTCATCCCGATGTCGGCGCTCAAGGGCGACAACATCATTGCCCACGGCGAGCAGATGCCCTGGTATCACGGCACCACCCTGCTGGGTTTTCTCGAGACGGTCGAGGTCGATGACGCCCGCCTGCAGGGCAAGCCGTTCCGGCTGCCGGTCCAATGGGTCAACCGCCCCAACCTCGATTTCCGCGGCTTTTCCGGGACGATCGCCAGCGGCGTGATTCGCCCCAATGATGAGATCCGAGTCCTGCCGTCCGGGCAGGCCACCCGGGTCGGGCGAATCGTCACCTTCGACGGCGATCTTGATCAGGCCGTGGTCGGTCAGTCGATCACCCTGACCACTACCGAGGAGATCGACATCTCCCGCGGTGACGTCATCACGACGCTCGACTCTCCCCCCCAGGTGGCCGACCAGTTCGAGACCTCGCTGGTCTGGATGCACGACGAGCCGCTCTATCCGGGGCGCCCGTATCTGATGAAGATCGGCACCCAGACCGTCAGCGCGACCGTGACCGACATCAAGTACGAGGTGAACGTCAACACGCTCGAGCACACTGCCGCCAAGCAACTGGAATTGAACGGCATCGGGGTATGCACGCTTTCGATCAACCGGCCGATACCCTTCGATCCCTACGCCGAGAACCAGGACACCGGTGGCTTCATTCTGATCGACCGGATGAGCAACGATACCGTTGGTGCCGGCATGCTTCACTTCGCTTTACGCCGCAGCCAGAACATCCATCGCCAGCACGTCGATGTCGACAAGGCGCTTCGGGCAGAGCTCAAGGCGCAGAAACCGGCTGTGCTCTGGTTCACCGGACTTTCCGGGGCCGGCAAGTCGACCATCGCCAATGCGCTGGAGAAAAAGCTGGCTGCGTTTGGGCAGCACACCTACCTGCTCGACGGCGACAACCTGCGCCATGGACTCAACCGCGATTTGGGCTTCACTGACGCCGACCGGGTCGAGAACATCCGCCGTGTGGCCGAAGTGGCCAAGCTGATGGTCGATGCCGGCCTGATCGTGTTGACGGCGTTCATTTCACCGTTCCGATCCGAGCGCAAGATGGCGCGTCGCATGCTGGATGAAGGCGAGTTCATCGAGATCTTTGTCGACACGCCGCTGGAAGTGGCCGAGGCGCGCGATCCGAAAGGCCTGTACAAGAAGGCGCGCCGTGGCGAGCTCAAGAACTTCACTGGCATCGACTCAGCCTACGAGGTGCCGGAGAACCCGGACCTGCATCTCAAGGCGGCCGACCTGCCGGCTGATGAAGCGGCCGACCAGATCCTCAGGCTACTCGTCGAACGCGGCATCATCACGTATTGACAGACCACCGGACGCCTCGGGCAATCGTCATAAGTCACCCGAGTGCAAGGAGCAGCGTAGTGAACGATCAAATCGATAGGCGAGGAGAGGGCGAGCAGGTGATCGACCAGGCATTGCTGGATCAGGTGGCGGCCATCGCCGAAGAGGCGGGGCAGGCCATCATGGCCATCTACGCGCAGGACTTTTCGGTCGAGGAGAAGGCCGACAAGAGCCCGTTGACGGAGGCCGACCAGGCCGCCCACGATCTGATCAGCGCAGGACTGGCCCCGTTGCTCGGTGGCGTGCCCATCCTTTCGGAGGAAGATACCGAGGGCTTCTCCGGTGCGGACGCGGCCGGGCGCTACTGGCTGGTTGACCCGCTGGATGGCACCAAGGAATTCATCAAGAAGAACGGTGAATTCACCGTCAATATTGCCCTGATCGAGAGCGGCCGGCCGCGTCTGGGCGTGGTGCATGCCCCAGACCTTGGGCGGACTTATGTCGGCTGGCCCGGTGAGGGCGCCTGGCGAATTGACGCTGACGGTCGGTATCCAATCACGGTGGTAAACGACCACGCCGGTCCTTGGCGCGTGGTCGGCAGCCGCTCGCATGCCAGCCCGAAAATGGCCGACTGGCTCGCCGAGCTGGGTGAACATGAAATGGTGCCGATGGGCAGCTCGTTGAAACTCTGCCTGGTCGCCGAGGGCGCAGCCGATGTCTACCCACGCCTGGGGCCGACCAGCCTCTGGGACACCGGTGCGGCCCAGGCCGTAGTCGAAGCCGCCGGTGGTCATGTCATCGACGCCCACGGCAACCCACTCGACTACGCCCATACCGACCAGGTGCTCAACCCCCACTTTCTTGCCTATGGCCGCCGTGTGACCACCTGGCCCACGATCGCTGACTGACACCCGACTGTGGGCCCAGCCACTGCGGGCTCAACAGGCCACCGAACTCTGTGGGTCGGGCTTCAGCCCGACAATCCGCCCGGCAGGGCGGATGGAAAAAAACCCGAGGCTGGCACCATTACCAAAGTCGGCCCACCAACCCGGCTTTTCTTGCCATTTCATCACCGGACATGATCGGCTCAGGCAGGGGCTCAGTCCGGCCCGCCGCGCAAAACCTGCCCACTACGGTACAATCTCGCGCTGTTCAATTCCGAGCGCAACAGGAAACAAGCTATACATGTGTGGAATCGTCGCAGCGGTGGCCGAACGGCAGGTGGGGCCAATCCTCCTCGAGGGTTTGCGCCGCCTGGAATACCGTGGTTATGACTCGGCTGGTATCGCCCTTTTAAGCGATTCGCAGGGGCTGGCTGTGGCGCGAGCCGTGGGCAAGGTCGCCGCGCTGGCCGAGCGGCTTGAGGAGACCCCGATCTCCGGTCACCTCGGCATTGCCCATACGCGTTGGGCGACCCATGGCGTACCAGTCGAGCGCAACGCCCATCCGCACATTGCCCCCAACCTCACCGACGGTCGCGTGGCGGTGGTGCACAACGGCATCATCGAGAACTTCGTCACGCTTAAGTCAGAGCTTGAGCAGAGTGGCTGCACATTTTTCTCGGACACGGACACCGAGGTCATTGCCCATCTGATTGATCGTCAACTGGTAAATGGCCTGCCGCCGCGCGCGGCCTTTGATGCGGCCGTGGATCGGCTCGAAGGCGCATTCGCCCTGGCGGTGATCATTACCGACGCACCAGACACACTGTTCATTGCCCGCCAGGGCAGCCCGCTGGTGATCGGTGTTGGCATCGGTGAGCACTTCGTTGCCTCGGATGCGCTGGCGCTGCTGCCGGTCACACAGTCGTTCATCTATCTGGAGGAGGGTGACCGGGCGGTCGTCAAGCGGGATTCACTCATCGTCACCGATGTGTCGGGCCATGCCGTGGAACGGCCCGTGCGTGAGTCCACACAGCGAGCGGAAAGCGCCGACCGAGGGCGATTCCGCCACTTCTTGCTCAAGGAAATCCACGATCAGCCCAGGGCGATCACCGATACGATGGAAGGGCGGATCGCCGATGGTCATATCCTGCCAGCGGCCTTTGGTGTGGGTGCGGACGAGATCTTCCAGACCGTCGAGCGCGTACAGATCATTGCCTGTGGCACCAGCTATCACGCCGGCATGGTCGCTCGCTACTGGTTCGAGGACATCCTGCGCCTGCCTTGCGCAGTCGAGGTGGCCTCCGAATTCCACTATCGCAACCCGGTAGTCAGCCCCAATACCCTGATCGTCGCACTGTCGCAGTCCGGCGAGACGGCCGACACCCTGGCGGCGATCCGCATGCTCAAGCGCGAAGACCCGACCCGTCCCGTACTTGCGATCTGCAATGCCCCCGAATCCTCGCTGGTGCGCGAGTCGGATCTGGTGCTGATGACCCGCGCCGGCCCCGAAATTTCCGTGGCCTCTACCAAGGCCTTCTCCACGCAGCTGGTCGCACTCGCTTTGCTGTTGCTGGCCCTAGGCCGAGCCAGTGGCCGCATGGACGAGCAAGAAGAGCGCCGCATCGTCGCCGGGCTGGAAAAGGTGCCCGGCCGCGTCCAGGACGCACTCGATCATGATGAGACGGTCCGCGAGCTCGCTGAGCTGCTAGTGGACAAGGAGCACGCCCTGTTCCTCGGGCGCGGCGTGATGTATCCCATCGCCATGGAAGGCGCGCTCAAGCTCAAGGAGATCAGCTACATCCACGCCGAGGCCTACCCGGCCGGTGAGCTCAAGCACGGCCCGCTGGCATTGATCGACGAGACCATGCCGGTGATCACCATCGCGCCGCAGAACGATCTGCTCGACAAGCTCAAATCCAATATCGCCGAGGTCAGCGCGCGCGGCGCCGAGCTGTTCGTTTTCGCCGACAAGCGCTCCGGCCTACGTTCGGCCGATTTCACCCATGTGCTGCCGGTCACCTCGAACGTGGGGCGCATCAGCGCACCGATCATCTTCAATATTCCGCTGCAGCTGCTGGCCTATCACGTCGCCGTGCTCAAGGGCACCGATGTGGATCAGCCGCGCAACCTGGCCAAGTCGGTCACGGTGGAATAGAAAATCTCGACCAACAAGGGCCGTTCGATGGATCCATCCCGCCAAATCGACAGACTGCCATCCACTCAACCGGATACGATCGATCCACCCAGATTCGATGATGAAATCGATCTGGTGGATCTAGCCGTATCGCTGTGGCAACAAAAATTGGTTATTGCCGTATTTGTTGTGCTGGGCGTGTTGGGCAGCCTCGTCGTGGCCGTCTTGCGTCCAGACAGCTACGAGGTTTCCGCCGTTCTGACGGTTGGCAAAGTCGATGGTAGTGATGGGTCGAGGTTAGTGCAGTCGACCAGCACCATCGTCAATTGGCTCGAATCCTCCATATTGCCGGCTGCCGCAGAAATACAGGCCACGGAGTTTTCTCTGGATCCGAAGGACCTGAAGTTCCGGGTATCGAGCAGCGAGGGCGATGCGGTCGTCATCCGAGCGGAGACATCCGAAGAGCGAGTCGCGGCCCATGTCGCGGCAATCGACTGGGCCGCCAACCGAGTGACTGAGGCCGCCGACAAGCCTATTCGTGACATGAAGGCGGAACTTCGGACCGAGATACGAACCCTTGAGCTCGAACTCGACGAGTTGAAGGATGCGGATCGGCTGACAAGTGAGCGCCTGGCGTTGCAGCAGGAACTTGATGCCAAGCGGGATGCACTGGCCAAGTTGCTTGATCAGGAAAAGGTGCTGAACGAACAGCGCGATCGGCTGGCGAGGATGAAGGAACTGCGCCAGGCGCGCGCGGTCGATATCGAAGCCTATCTTGACCAGCTGAGTCCGGATGAAGCATCCATTATGTCGGCATCCTCGCCCAGTGATGCCATGACGGCGATGTTGCTGAGCAACCAGGTTCAGCGATACATGGATCGCCTCGGGGTCCTGAATGAAGAGATCACGGTTGAATTGCCACAAAAGATCAGTCAGACGCAGACGGATCTGGCCGAGAACAAGCGCCAGCAGGAACAGCTCGAATCCGAGATCGAGCAGGCGAGGTTGGCCCTGAAAACCTTCAACACCGATCACGAACGTCAGATCCGGAAATTGCAGTTGGCGATCGAGAACAACAAGGCCCGCTTGGAAAACATCCAGACAACCGGACTGCTCAATGAGCCGCAGCAGAGAAAAGCGGATGGTGTATCGGGCAAATTGTTGATCGCCCTGGGCACGATCCTTGGCCTGTTCCTCGGCCTGTTTGCTGCCCTGATGATGAACTTCATCTCCGCCACCCGTGAGCGCCTGCAGACAACAGCACTGGCGGCAGACTGATCACTATCCTCATGAGCCATTCAAACTTCACAGCGCCCGAAGAGACACATCTCGCCATGATCGGGCTCGGCTACGTTGGTCTGCCGTTGGCGGTCGCCTTCGGCCGGGTCCAGCCGATTGTCGGCTTTGATATCAACAGCAAGCGGATCGCCGAGCTTCAGGATGGCATCGACCACACCCGTGAGGTCGAGCCGGGCGATCTGGCCGCAGCCACTCAGCTCTCCTTCACTGGTCGAATCGAGGCCATCGCCGATTGCAATGTCTTCATCGTCACCGTCCCGACGCCGATCGACCGCTACAAACGCCCGGATCTCTCGCCGCTGATCGCCGCCTCGAAGACGGTCGGGCAAGTGCTGAAAAAGGGCGACGTGGTCATCTACGAGTCCACCGTCTACCCCGGTGCGACCGAAGACGATTGCGTGCCGGTGCTGGAAGAGGTCAGTGGACTGATCTTCAACCAGGATTTTTTCGTCGGCTACAGCCCCGAACGCATCAACCCCGGCGACAAGGAACGCCGCGTCGCCGACATCACGAAGGTCACCTCCGGCTCCACGCCCGAGGCGGCCGCGTTCATCGATGCGCTGTACGGACGCGTCATCACCGCCGGCACCCATCTGGCGCCCACCATCCGCGTCGCCGAGGCGGCCAAGGTGATCGAGAACACCCAGCGGGACGTGAATATCGCCCTGGTCAATGAATTGGCGATGTTGTTCAACAAGCTCAACATCGACACCCAGGCCGTGCTCGAAGCCGCCGGCACCAAGTGGAACTTCCTGCCCTTCAAGCCGGGCCTGGTGGGTGGGCACTGCATCGGCGTCGACCCCTATTATCTAACTCAGAAGGCCCAGGAGATCGGCTACCATCCCGAGATGATCCTGGCGGGGCGGCGTACCAACGATGGCATGGGCGAATACGTCGCCGCGCAGGTGGTGCAACTGATGACCAGGCATCGAGTGCAGGTAGTCGACTCGAAAGTGCTGATCCTGGGGCTGACCTTCAAGGAAAACTGCCCGGACCTGCGCAACACTCGCGTCATCGACGTGGTTCGTGAACTGCGCGATTACAACATCGATGTTCACGTTCATGATCCATGGGCGGACCCGGTGGAAGCCTGCGACGAATATGGCATCACCTTGGTCGACCAGCCGGCGCAGGGTGAGTATGACGCCGTGGTGCTGGCGGTCGCCCACGACAAATTCCGCCAACTCGGCGCGAGCGGCATCCGGGCCCTGGCCCAGGACAACGGCATCGTCTACGACATCAAGCATGTGCTCGAAGGGCACGAGGTCGAGGGGCGGCTGTGAATGGTGGCTATGGCAGAGCCCGGTAATCACGAATCACCCAATCACGCATCGCCTCTTGCGGAGCCGCAGCCACACGTAATCGTTCTGCTGTGTGTCTACCACCCCCACGAGGGGTACCTGCGACAGCAGCTGGACTCCATCCTGGCCCAGACCCACCAGAACCTGTCGATCTGGGTGTCTGACGATGGCAACGATGGTGACGACCAGGGAACGCGGGCGCTGCTGGCCGAGTACCAGGCCCGCTTGCCCGCCGGGCAGTTGACCATCGTACAAGGGCCACAGCAGGGCTATGCCGCCAACTTCCTCTCCCTGGTCAATCGGGATGAAATCGACGCGGACTACTACGCCTTCTGTGATCAGGACGATCTCTGGGAGCCGAACAAGCTTGAACATGTGATCGGAAAACTGGCGGCTGTCGTAGCGGAGCCGGCGTTATACGGGTCGCGCACCCGCTTGATCGACGAGCAGGGCCGCGCAATCGGCTTCTCGCCGTTATTCAGCAGACCCCCCTCGTTTGCCAACGCCCTGGTCCAGAATCTGGCCGGTGGCAACACCATGGTGTTCAACCACGCAGCCAAGGCCCTGATATGCCATGCCGGGGTGCCGAATGTCGTCAGCCATGACTGGTGGACCTATCTGCTGGTCAGTGGCGCCGGGGGGACAGTCATCTATGACCCCACGCCCTACATTGGTTATCGGCAGCATGAGGGAAACCTCATGGGGGCGAACATCTCCATGCGGGCGCGGATAGTGAGACTGCGCTGGTTATTCCAGAACCGCTTCCGCGACTGGAATGACTTGAATGTGGCCGCCCTTGAAGAGGTTCGAGATTGCCTGTCAGCGGAAAATCAGCGAGTGCTCGAACTGTTTGCGCGAGCCCGGGAAAGCGGTCTACTGACCCGTTGTGTCTTGCTCAAGCAGGTCGGGATTTATCGGCAGACTCGTTTGGGCAACATGGGGCTGCTGTTGGCCATACTCACTAACAAACTCTGATCTTTGGTTTTTCTATGACGATTCTTGTCACCGGCGGTGCCGGCTTTATCGGCAGCAATTTTGTTCTCGACTGGCTCGACGCCAGCGACGAGACGGTCATCAATCTCGATCTACTGACCTACGCCGGCAATCGCCAGAACCTGGCCGCGCTCGACAATGATGCGCGCCATGTGTTCGTGCATGGGGATATCGGCGATACGGAACTCGTGACCCGTCTGCTCGACGAACACCGGCCCCGCGCGGTGGTGAATCTCGCCGCCGAGAGTCACGTCGATCGCTCCATCCTCGGCCCCGAGGCGTTCATCCAGACCAACATCGTCGGCACCTTCCGGCTGCTGGAAGCCGTGCGTGCTTACTGGAACGAACTACCCCCAGCCGAGCAGCAGGCATTCCGCTTCCTGCACGTCTCGACCGACGAGGTCTACGGCACCCTCGCGCCCGATGCGCCGGCCTTCACCGAGCGCCACCGCTACGAGCCGAACAGCCCGTACTCGGCCTCGAAGGCGGCCAGTGACCACCTGGTGCGTTCGTACTTCCATACCTACGGCCTGCCGGTGGTGACCACCAACTGCTCGAACAACTACGGCCCCTACCATTTCCCGGAAAAGCTGATCCCGCTGGTCATCCACAACGCGCTGGCGGGCAAGCCGCTGCCGATCTACGGCGACGGCCAGCAGGTACGCGACTGGTTGTACGTGACCGATCACTGCTCGGCCATCCGACGCGTACTTGAGGACGGTCGCCTCGGCGCGACCTACAACGTCGGTGGCTGGAACGAGAAACCCAATCTCGAAGTGGTCGAGACCCTGTGCGCTATCCTCGATCAGCGCAAGCCGCGCGAGGATGGCCGCTCATACGCCGAGCAGATCACCTTCGTCACCGATCGCCCCGGCCATGATCGCCGCTACGCCATCGACGCCACCAAGATTGAGCGCGAACTGGGCTGGCGGCCCGCAGAAACCTTCGAAACCGGTATCCGCAAGACGGTCGATTGGTACCTCGATAACCAGGACTGGGTCGAGAACGTCACCTCTGGCGCCTATCGCGACTGGGTCGAGGCGCAGTACGCATGAGCATTTGCCTGTTCGGCAAGAACGGCCAGGTCGGCACTGAGCTGCAACGTACCCTGCTGCCGCATGGCCCGCTGCAGGCGACAGGCCGCGAGGCAGTAGATCTGGCCCAGCCAGGTGCGGTCACCGAATGTCTGGCCACGGTACGGCCGAAGGTCATCGTCAATGCGGCTGCCTACACCGCCGTCGACCAGGCCGAATCCGACCAGGCGCGGGCCCAGGCGATCAACGCCGCTGCCGTCCGCGAAATGGCCGAGTACGCCGCCCGTAACCGCGCGCTGCTGATCCATTACTCGACCGACTACGTCTTCAACGGCGACAAGGATGGCCCGTACCTGCCGAGCGATCAGCCCAACCCGCAGAGCGTCTACGGACAGAGCAAGCTGGCGGGGGAGGAGAGCATCCGTGACAGCGGCTGCGACCACCTCATCTTCCGCACCAGCTGGGTGTACTCCGTGACCGGTCACAACTTCATCAAGACCATGCTGCGTCTGGCCGCCGAGCGCGACGAGCTCAAGGTCGTTGCCGACCAGATCGGTGCGCCCACCTCCGCCGAGCTGATCGCCGACGTCACTTCACTCGCGCTGGCCGGATACCGCCAAGGCCACCTTGCCGTCGGCACCTACCACCTGACCGCCAACGGCGCGACCAGCTGGCACGGACTGGCATGCCGCGCCATCGACCGTGCTATCGCCAATGGCCGGGAACTCAAACTCCGTGGCCAGGACGTACAAGCGATCGGCACCACAGATTTCCCCACCCCAGCAACCCGCCCCGCCAACTCACGCCTGGACACCACCAGCCTCGAAAAGACCCTGTCACTCAAATTTCCCGACTGGACCATCCACCTCGACCGAATGATCGATAGCTTGACGGGGAAAAGGAGCTAGAAGCTGGAAAAGGGAAAAGGTGGCGAATTGGAGTCGCAGGAGCGGGCCCCAGCCCCTGTGGGCCATACAATCGAACTAGGCCTCGCGAGCGAATCGCGCCGGCAGGCGCGAGTTGGATTTTGGGGGCGCTGCGCGGCTGAATCTAGTGGCAATTCAAGACTGGACAGCCGCTGAGGCGGCTTTCGCGCGCAGGCGCGCTCCCACAAGGTTCGGTAGCATCGTCCCTGGATCGGCGAGTTGTACTCGCCGCGTCACGACATTCAACAGCACCGCACCTCGCCCTTGGACGTCGCGTCGTATTCGGCTGCTGGCACGCGGAGTGCAACTCCGCAATCCAAGGCGGAGATTAAGTGGCTGACCCCTGCCCAATGCCACCATTCCCCTGTGGGAGCTTGCCCCGCAAGCGAATCGCGCCGGTAGGCGCGAGCCCTCGTTTAGCCTCGCCACCATGGTTGGATTGTTTGGCACCTCAAGCCAAAACAGCCGCTAAGGCGGCTTTCGCGGGCAAGGCCCGCTCCCACAATAATACGAAGCCACCAACCCCCTTGTGGGCCATGCAATCGAAGTGGGCCTCGCAAGCGAATCGCGCTAGTAGCGCGAGCCCCCGTTTAATGTCACCACCGCGGTTAGATCATGTGGCAGATCAGGCTGGAGCGGCCGTTAAGGCGACCCGCTGGATGAACTGGAAAATCAGTGTATGCTGATGCGCCTTTGGGAGGGGCGCTCCGCGCACCACCCAGGCAGTGACGCAATATATTCAACACGCCTTCCACCTACCTCGGCGGACTACAAGCCACACTACGACAACGCTCTAAATCGAAAGCATGAGTCAAACCACTACTCCATCCGGCAGCCGTCACGCATCATCGACAACCCGCAAAGGCATCATCCTCGCCGGCGGCTCGGGCACCCGGCTGCACCCGGCGACCCTGTCGGTGAGCAAACAGCTGCTCCCCGTATTCGACAAGCCGATGATCTACTACCCGCTCAGCACCCTGATGCTGGCGGGCATTCGCGACATCCTGATCATTTCCACGCCGCAGGACACCCCGCGCTTTGAGCAACTACTCGGCAGCGGCGAGCAGTGGGGGCTCAATCTGCAATACGAGGTCCAGTCATCACCAGACGGCCTGGCGCAGGCCTTCGTGATCGGCGCGGAGTTCATCGGTAACGACCCCTGCGTACTGGTGCTCGGTGACAACATCTTCTACGGGCATGACTTCGACGAGCTGCTCGCCAACGCCATGAGCCGCGAGGAGGGTGCCTCGGTATTCGCCTACCACGTCCACGATCCCGAGCGCTACGGCGTGGCCGAGTTCGACGAAAACGGCAAGGTAATCTCGCTCGAAGAGAAGCCTACGCAGCCGAAATCCAACTACGCCGTCACCGGCCTCTATTTCTACGACAACGACGTGGTCGAGATGGCCAAGGAGCTCAAGCCCTCGGCCCGTGGCGAGCTGGAGATCACCGATATCAACTGCCGTTACATGCAGGCCGGCAAGCTTGACGTCGAGATCATGGGGCGGGGCTATGCCTGGCTCGATACCGGCACACACGAGTCACTGCTCGATGCCAGCCAGTTCATCGCCACGCTCGAGCAGCGCCAGGGGCTGAAGGTCGCCTGCCCCGAAGAAATCGCTTTCCGTTTGGGCTGGATTTCAGCGGGGCAACTCGAAGCCCTCGCCCAACCACTGCTCAAGAACGGCTACGGCCAATACCTGATGCGGGTGCTCAGCGAGCAGATATTCTAAGACGGCCCGGGCTCGCTCCCGCCGGCGCGATTCGCTTGCAGGGCAAGCTCCCACAGGGTTCTGGTGGCACTGCATCAATGTGGGAGCGGGCCCCGCCCGCGAAAGCCGCGGCAGCGGCTGTCCAGTCCTGAAAATTGCCACTAAACTCAACCGCGCAGCGTCCCAAACTCTAACTCGCCTACCGGCACGATTCGCTTGCGAGGCCCACTTCGATTGCATGGCCCACAGGGTTCTGGTGGCACGGCATCAATGTGGGAAC
>JBAYRD010000029.1:0-12089 GCA_041676845.1 Halothiobacillaceae bacterium
GTCTGCCAAAGGGCGGACATTTTTTATTTGGAAGGAGGATTTCAACATGAAACAAATCTGGTCTGCCATTCAGGCAGCATTCACGGCTGTAGGAGGTTTTCTCGGTTGGTACTTGGGAGGTCTTGACGGCTTTCTCTATGCACTCATTGTCTTTGTTGTCGCTGACTATATCACAGGCGTTCTTTGTGCCGTCTACGACAAAAAGCTCTCAAGCGAAGTCGGCTTTAAGGGCATCGCCAAGAAGGTGCTCATCTTTGTGCTGGTAGGCATCGGCAACATCATCGATGTCTCCATCTTGAAAGAAGGCAGCGCCATAAGGACTGCCGTCATCTTTTTCTATCTCTCGAATGAAGGCATTTCCATCTTGGAAAATTCGGCACACTTGGGGCTTCCCATTCCGAAAGCCCTGAAAAACGTGCTGGAAACATTATCGAAGGAGGATGAGGAAAGTGAATCTAAATAAACTGATTTTTACAGAAAACGCCTGCTACAAGGCAAGCAGGAAGATTAAGGTCAAAGGCATCATGGTGCATTCGACCGGAGCAAATAATCCTTATCTGAAGCGCTATGTCGGTCCGGATGACGGAAAGCTTGGGAAAAACAGATACAACAATCACTGGAATCAGCCGATGGATAGGCAGGTCTGTGTGCATGGCTTTATCGGGAAGTTGCAAGACGGCACGATTGCCACTTACCAGACGCTTCCCTGGGATCACAGGGGCTGGCATGCAGGAGGAGCGGCTAACAACACGCATACGAGTTTTGAAATCTGCGAGGATGGGCTTAGCGACCGCTCGTATTTTGAGAAAGTCTACAAGGAAGCGACGGAGCTTTGTGCTTATCTTTGCGGGCTCTATAATCTTAATCCTTTAGAAGACGGGGTCATCATCGGCCACTACGAAGGTCATAAAAGAGGGATCGCTTCCAATCACGGGGATCCGAGACACTGGTTTTCAAAATTCGGAAAGAGTATGGACACCTTTCGTCAGGATGTAAAAAGGTTGGTGGGTGGAAGTACGGTCACTCCGAAACCGCCTAAATCTGAAGGTGTTTTATATCGAGTCCGAAAGTCCTGGCAGAATAAGAAGAGCCAGATTGGAGCCTATAAGGTGCTTGCCAATGCCAAGAGAAAGGCGGATGAAAACAGCGGCTACTTCGTATTTGATGAGAGCGGGAATGCTGTCTATCCGGAAAAATCTGCCGCTGAATACAGCACCTATACTGTAGTTAGTGGCGACAGCCTTTGGCGGATTGCTGCAAGGCTCTTAGGCGACGGAAGAAGATATCCGGAAATCAAAAAACTTAACGGGCTGACCTCCGACATCATCCATGCCGGACAAAAACTCAAGATTCCGAAAGCAGCTGCGTCTTCTGCTCTAAAGGTCGGAGACATGGTGAAAGTGACGGCTTCCCGCTATGCGACGGGAGAAACCGTGCCTGGATGGGTGAAGGGAAGAACACACAAGGTGTCGCAGATAGAAAAAGATAAAGTCCTCCTCGGCTGGCCGGATGGTATTACATCGTGGATTCCGATTGATGGCGTGAAGAAAATTTAAATCTTGCCCCAAGGTTTATTTCGTTAGGTTTTTGAATTCGTTTTATCGCTTGCCCTTTCTGGATTTAAATTTTTGGTAGCATCGAAACAAACAAAGCCATTGGATATATAATACCTCTCCGCTTTGGGGAATGGGTGGCAATTTCTCCAGGCGAAGGGCCGTTGAAATTTGCTTTTTGGTCAACAGACTTCGCTTGCTGAACAAACCATGCCGGAATGAGTGTTCAATAAAATAAGCAAAAGAAGCGTAGTCTTTAGCATCCACATCAGGACAGTCTTTTGGGGTCAATCTAAGCAAAACGGAATCAACCGATGGCTTGGGATGAAAGTCTTCCTTTCGAAAGTAATAAACAATTTTGGCTTTCCAGTTAGATTTTAACAAGATCGAGCGTAATGTTTCTTTGGGTTGACCTGTGAAACGTTTAGCGGCTCCTTTTTCTACAACTAACCAGATATCCGTCGGTGGATTTTTGGCTTCCGTTAACTTCCGAATGATCTTTGTGGTGATGGAAAAGGGAATATTAGCAAATACTTTGTAGCTGCCACTGGATGGCAATGGGTAGGTTAAGAAATCCCGGTGGATGAGGGACAGGTTGGGGATATCGGCAAGTTTCTGTTTGCTGTAATCATACAATTTTTGATCCAACTCAATCGAGTAGAGCTGTTTACAGTACTGACTTAGCACTCGGCTCAAATGACCTTTTCCGGTGCCGATTTCAATCACATTATCATTTTTCGTGATTGAACTTAAACGGACAATGCGATGTAATATTTTTTGACTCGTAATAAAATTTTGAGAATGATGTAAATCATTCTGATTATATACATGATTTGATCGTGACATGGTGTTATATCCTCCTGCATTTTTAGATTGCTATGAAAGGCAATAAAAATGCAGGTCATGTCACAAAATGGAACCGACCTGCCTAACGAATAACACAAATAGTAAACTATCCGTAGTCTGGAGGATTACAGAAGGTTACTATTCTATGCGCTAAACGAAAAAAGATACAGGAAACCTAGCCCACTCAAATGAATGAAACTGACTTTTATTGCCTGTTATTTTCTGATGCGCATGGAATATAACACTATATCTTACCTCCAATTTTTCAGTGAATTATATCATATCTGGTGAAAAATAGCAATCACCAGTTTACAGGTATTCGAATTATATTCTAGAAGCCATTGAACAGTTTCCCAAGAGAGTATAAACATATGAATTATTTCCAAAGATGGGTGAATTTCATTGTTATCTTTTCTGATACGGGCAAAAACAAGGAAATCAAGTAAGTTGAGAGATTTCTAGTTTCCGACTAATGGCGTGAAAAAATATAAAGCTTGCCCCACGTTCTATGTTTCGCATAGGTTGTTGGCTTTTTTATTTCTTAAACCTTTTAACGATTGCTATACTTTTTGACGATTCTCCTTCCGGCTTGCGGAAGGGGGTGCAAGGATTCAAATTTTAAATCGATAATTATCTTAAGCGAGCGGGGATTCGCTTTAGTTTTGAAGTGCTTGATGGGAAAATAATTGCTGAAGCTCCTTGAAATCACTGCCTTTTAGCCATTTCTAAGCCTATAAAAATTGTATCAAAATGAGGAAGAACATAGATCCGCCGTATAATACTGGCAATGATTCATTTGTCTATTCTGACGATTACAGTATGGATCAAGAAGAAATCGACGAGGAAATGCAATACCGAGACGAAGAGGGCAACATCAATTTCCGAAAAAATACTGATACAAATCCTAGGTTTCACAGTGATTGGTGTAGCATGATGTATCCGCGGTTAAAGCTTGCCAGGAATTTACTATCGGAAGATGGTGTCATCTTCATCAGTATTGATGATAATGAAGTGCACTCACTGAAACACATGTGCAATGAGGTGTTTGGTGAGTCTAATTTTGTAGCCTGCATCTGCTGGCAACGCGCATATGCTCCGGTTAACTTAAACAAGTGGTTTTCACCAAACCACGACTTTGCGTTGGTCTATGCAAAAAAGATAGATTTATATGAACTGACTAAACTGCCAAGAACAGACAAGCAAAACAGGGATTATGCAAATCCAGACAATGACCCGCGGGGACCGTGGAAAGCTGGCAATCCGTCTGTTGGACCGGCAGTTGAAAAGAACATATATGAGATTACGCTACCTTCAGGAAGAGTAGTGTTACCGCCTGCTGGTCGCAGCTGGTTATATTCCAAGGAGAAGTTCGAGAGCATGAAGGCTGATAATCGGATCTATTTCGGTAAGGATGGGGACAGCGTGTGGGCTCCGAAAATGTTTTTAAGTGAAGTGAGCAAAGGAGTAACTCCGCTCACGTTATGGCCGTATTCTGAGGTTGGGCACTCTCAAGACGCGACCAAAGAGCTCAAAGCGTTGTTTGAAGGAAAGAGTGTGTTTGATTACCCGAAACCGGTCAGCTATATCAAGAGAATGGTTCATTTGGCAACTAAGAACCAAGAAGACGCAATCGTCCTTGATTTCTTCGCAGGTTCTTGCACGACCGCCCATGCAGTCATGCAGCTCAACGCAGAAGACGGTGGTAATCGAAAGTTTATCATGGTTCAATTACCTGAAGAGACAGATGAAAAGAGCGAAGTCTTTAAAGCTGGATATAAGACGATCTCAGACATTGGCAAGGAACGGATCCGTCGCGCTGGGGAGAAGATAAAAGCTGAGATCGAGGAAGCCAATGCAAAGTTGGACGAAGGAGAAGAACCCAAGCAGGTGCCGGACATTGGGTTTAGGGTCTTCAAAGTGGACAGCACAAACATGAAGGAAGTCTACTATCCGGCAAATGCGATAACCCAAGAACAGCTGTGGGATCTAGAATCTAACATTAAAGAAGATCGAACAGATCTGGATTTGCTTTACGGTGTCATGGTCGATTGGGGACTAAAGCTGTCGCTTAGGCATGAGATGGAGACAATTGAAGGAGTTAAGGTCCATACCGTTGACCATGGAGCCTTAATCGCCTGCTTTGCTGAAAATGTGCCGGAAAAGGTTGTGAGGGAGATTGCCAGGAGGCAGCCTTTGCGCGTTGTCTTCAGAGACAGCAGTTTTTCCAGCAGCCCAGAAAAGATCAATGTTGAAGAGATATTTAAGCTCTTGTCTCCCAATACATCGGTTAGAGTGATATAGGGGGTGTTCGTCGATGAAGTTAAGGTTCAAGCATCAAAAATTCCAGGCTGATGCAGCGAGGGCAGTCTGTGACGTTTTCGCCGGACAGCCAAAGATAGAACCCACCTATATTGTCGACCCCGGGATTATCACCCGGCCAGAGCAAACAGATATTGATTTCGATGCATCGCCTGAGGAAATGGCGCGTAGGCTTGAAGTGCTGAGCACAGGCTACAATAACGCTAAGGTTGTGCTGTCGCCGGATCAGGTGCTGGAGAATCTTCAGAGGGTTCAGCGTGCAAATCAGATTCCTCCATCGCCTAGACTGGAGGGGCTGTATAATCTCACCGTTGAGATGGAAACCGGTGTAGGGAAGACCTACACTTACATTAAGACGATGTACGAACTGAACAAACTCTATGGCTGGAGTAAGTTCATCGTTGTAGTTCCCTCAGTGGCAATTCGCGAAGGCGTGTTTAAGTCCTTCCAGATAACGCAGGACCACTTCGCTGAGGACTACGAGAAGAAAATCCGGTATTTCATCTACGATTCCAGTAACCTAACTGCTATAGACCAGTTTGCTACCGACAGCGGCATTAACGTTATGATCATCAACTCCCAAGCTTTTAACGCACGGGGGAAGGATGCCAGGCGGATTTACATGAAGCTCGACGCCTTCAGGTCACGGCGGCCGATCGATGTTATCGCGGCAACGAACCCAATTCTGATAATTGATGAACCACAGTCAGTGGAGGGCAAGGCCACAAAAGAGAGGCTTAAAGAGTTCAATCCACTGATGACGCTAAGGTATTCGGCAACCCATAAAAAAGACTCCATTTACAACATGGTCTACCGCCTGGATGCTTTAGAAGCATACAATAAGCGTCTGGTTAAGAAAATAGCGGTTAAAGGAATTTCAGTCACAGGTTCAACAGCCACCGAAGGTTACTTGTACCTGGAGAAGATCAACTTGTCCGGGGACAGGCCCCCAACTGCTACACTTGAGTATGAAGTTAGGGGAGCGAAGGGAGTACGTAAAGTAACACGTGTCGTGCGGGAAGGATACAATCTCTACGAGTACTCAGGCGGCCTTAATCAGTACAAAGGCTACACTGTAGCAAGGATCAGCGGCTTGAGCAATACCGTAGAGTTCACCAATGGAGTGACGATAACTGCCGGCGATGTAGTTGGTGCTGTAAATGAAGAGCATGTCAGGCGCATTCAGATTCGCGAGACAATAAAGGCACATCTGGAGCGCGAGAGGCAGCTTTTTTACAAAGGAATCAAGGTTCTCTCGCTGTTCTTCATCGACGAAGTTGCCAAGTACCGCCAATACGATGAGGACGGCAATGAGCTTAACGGTGAGTATGCCCAAGTATTTGAGGAAGAATATGAGAGGGTACTAAGCCGGTGGCAGAGGGATTTCGGCGATGACGCCTACATGAAATATCTTGACGGCATTGAGGCGAGCAAGACTCATGCTGGATACTTCTCGATAGACAAACGCAGCAGGCGCTTTAAGGACAGTGCTATTCATAATCGCCGCGAAAAAACGTCCGATGATGTGGACGCTTATGATTTAATCATGAAGGATAAGGAGAGACTCTTGAGTCTGGACGAACCGGTTCGCTTCATTTTCTCACATTCGGCCCTCAGAGAAGGCTGGGACAACCCCAATGTTTTCCAAATCTGCACCCTAAAGCAGAGCGGATCGGATGTGCGTAAGCGCCAAGAAGTGGGGAGGGGTCTAAGACTCTGTGTTAACAGCGTCGGTGAGCGAATGGACAGCAATGTCTTGGGTGGAGATGTACACACCGTTAATGTCCTGACAGTTATCGCCAATGAAAGCTATGACAGTTTTGCAAAAAAGCTGCAGTCTGAGATAGCCGAAGTTGTGGCAGATCGTCCTGTAAGAGTTACGGAAGCCTTGTTCTTAGATAAGGTGATCCGGGATGCAAGTGGGAAGAATGAGCAGACTATCGATGAGGATTTGGCAGACAAGATTACATTCAGCCTGACTGTGAATGGATACTTGGATCCCAACAAGAGGCTTACTGAAAAATACTACGAGGATGTCAAATCAGGCTCCCTGGTCTTGATTGAAGAAGTCCAGGACTACCAGGCTGACATAGTAGGAATCCTCAGCACCATTTATCATCCTGACCTAATGAAGCCGGAAGATGCACGGGCTGGGAATGTAGAAGTAAAGATCGATGAAAACAAACTTCACCGCAAAGAGTTTCAGGAACTCTGGAAGAGAATCAATGCGAAGTCAGCGTACGTGGTGGATTTCGACAGTGAAGAGTTGATCCGTAAGTCCATTTACGCCCTGGATCGAGATCTGAAAGTGAGTCAGATATTCATCACGGTTGAACAGGGCGAGATGGATAGGATTGAGTCGAAGCAGGCCTTGGAGCAGGGAGACGCTTTCACGAAGAGAAAAATCTCGCCAGAGAAGGTCCAGTCTGCGATCAACACGGGCGTAACGTACGATCTGGTTGGCAAGATCTGTGAGGCGACAGGGCTGACGCGAAAAGACGTCTGCGCCATCCTGCGGGGAATAGATAAAACGACATTCAGCCAGTTTCAATTAAACCCGGAGGAGTTCATTATAAAGGCCAGCAACCTGATCAACGAACAGAAGGCGACGGTGATCATAGAGCACATCACCTATAACAAGCTGGATGAAAAATATTCGGTTAATATCTTCACCGATCCTCACCTCAGGGGGAAGCTTGGCGTCAACGCTATAAGAACGGAGCGGCATCTCTACGATCACCTGCTTTATGACTCCGACAAGGAGAAAGAACTGGCCGAAAGCTTGGAAACCTGGGACGAGGTATCTCTCTATGTTAAGTTGCCCAAAGGGTTTTATATCAACACACCGGTGGGTAAATACAGTCCGGACTGGGCAATTGCATTTCGTGAAGACAAAGTGAAGCATATCTATTTCGTGGCGGAAACCAAGGGCAAACTCGAGAGCCTGGAGCTGCGAAAAGCGGAAGACCTCAAGATTCACTGCGCAAGGCAGCACTTCAAAGCGATTAGCAGTGATTCAGTAAAGTACGATGTCATAGATGACTACAAGACTCTGCTGAATGTGGTGATGAGGTAGGTTGCCTAAGGACAAAGCAACTATGTTTTTTGTACGGCACTAGACCCCTGCGGCTGGATGCCTGGAATTGAAGAAGTGTTCAGTTGGGGTGATTGAACTATCATAGCCACCCTCAACTTCCTTGGGAGGTAACAATATGGCTATATGGCTGACAAGGGCTGGAAGCTCGGGTGAGTACGAAAGGAAGTTCCTGGATGAAGGAAAGGTATATCTCACATGGGACGACCTGAACGAGAATCTGCAAGCGCTGTCCACACGAGAAGATTTGTTAGCTTGTCTTGAACGCGTGTACCCTAATGGGAAGCCTGCAAGGAATCGGAACTGGGCGAGTCAGATTTGGGCCTTTGCTAAGGAGATGCAGATAGGCGATTGGGTGATTATGCCGAGCAAGATTAAGTCCATTCTCCACATAGGAGAGATTGTGGGCGGCTACACCTATGACCCGACCCAGGACAGTCCCTATTTTCACCATCGCAAGGTGAATTGGTTTGCAAAGGACATTCCCCGTTCCAGTTTTGATCAAGACATCTTGTACTCTCTAGGAGCGTTTCTGACTGTCTGCCGAATCAGCCGGAACAATGCGGAAGAGCGAATTAGGGCGATGGCACAGAATAACTGGAGGAGTGTCGCCTTGGATGTGAATTCCTTGCAGAGCGTCTTTGAGCAAGGCGAGGAAGAATCAGTCGATTTAGAGCTGGTTGCACGTGATATGATTGTGCATTACCTGGGCAGAAAGTTTAAGGGGCATGGTATGGCAAGGCTTGTGGAGGCCATTCTGAAGGCAAAGGGTTATACAACATACATTAGTCCAGAAGGACCCGATAAAGGCATCGATATTCTAAGAGCGCCGGAACCCTTTGGCTTTGGCAGACCGAGAATATGCGTACAGGTTAAGACCGCGGATGCACCTGTGGACAGACCCACACTCGATCAGCTGTTAGGGGCTATGCAGAACGCCAACGCTGACCAGGGTCTGCTAGTTTCTTGGAGTGGATTTAAGAACACTGTCCACCGAGAGATTCCATCCCAATTTTTCCGCGTCCGGTTATGGGACCAAACTGCCATTATCGATGAGTTGGTGTCCTGCTATGATAAGCTCGATGAAGACATTCGGGCAGAAATCCCACTGAAGAGAATCTGGACATTGGCTCTCGGGCAAGACGACTGACAAGTTGAAAGACAGTTGATCGCTGCTGCTGACGTCATGTACGTCGGGCGAAGTGTGCCCTGTTGGCCTAGGGGCAGCGGGGCTCATTCTCGTGCGCCCGGCATGGGTACTGTCTATAGGGTGAGAGTCCCGAACGGCGAAGGTAGCAGTAACCGTAGCTTAACACAAGGGTGTCCACCGTGAGGTGGAATCCGAAGGAAGTGGGCGGCAAACCCCCGGCCCGACGAACAGGAACCACATAGGAGGCTAGCGGCAGTTGGATGAGCTTGCGAGACAAAGCGAAGTCCTTGCTACCGAAGGCTGCCGAGAGTGTATGTGGCGGGTGGATGGAGGGAAAGACAGTATTCCTTACCCGGGGAGGTCTGCCGGGAACATCGGCCGAAGTGTCGATAACCCAGGTCGGAAGGCCTGGCTGAACCGGCAGAAGTCAGCAGAGGCCATAGTAACTGGTGAAGATGTACCACCGGTGAAGGGCCGAACACCAAGTGAGGGATTGACTTGGTGCGTTCGAGAGATATGCGAAGACAGCAGAAAACCCCATATGGGGCCTACTTCAGGGAGGAAGCGGTGAATCCGCAGAGGACCTGTGGAGGGCCGAGCATACTTCCGGCACAACCCAGGAACACATCCCGCGGTTAAGATGGCGACGCCCTCTAACCGAGCGTTACCATCAAATTCGTCAAGCTTGGTGAACCGCCGTATACCGAACGGTACGTACGGTGGTGTGAGAGGACGGGGGCTAACCGCCCCCTCCTACTCGATACAAGCCCTCCTCGTAGTCCTCGTAGACTACTTCCAGTCCCAAGGGAGGGAGCATCTTCCACATTCCGTCTTCCCAGCGCATCGCTGTCCTTTTGTCTTTCTCGCCAAGTACAGCTGTGAACGGATCGATGTAGGTCACCTCTTGCTTCAGAGTGGCTGCATAGGCTTTGATCAGCGGCATCAGCGGTTCTTCTTCTTCGTCAGGCACCTCAGCGACTGATTCCGCCACAAAGACATCGGGGACAACCTGGCTGGTGTATGCCCGCAGCGTTTCATAGTCCTTATTGAGCATAGCAAGGGTTCCTGTGCGGTAGTCAATGTTCGGGTCTCGGCGGTCGGCGGCGCGCCAGAAAACGATCCCTTCCTCTGACACGATTCCCTCTGCATCAAATGCCTGCCCTGGAAGCAGCATTACGCACTTCCCTTCATAGCGCTGCACCATCAGGCGGGTAGCATCGTCAAAGGGTTCTCCACTGAATGTCGGAGTGACAATGAACCGGTCATAGCCGATGGGCTGCACATCAAAGCTGACCAGATCAATTATGGCAAGCATTACATAGGCGCCTTGTTCTGCGGCGGCCTCAGCCATAGCCTCCAGGAAGACTCTTGCCAGGTTTCTGTCCACTGCAGGATGCCAGTACTGAAGTGCTTCCTCGATCTCGCCGGACCAGGCCAGGCGCAGCATTTGCCTGGCAGTTTCGCCTGGATCGCGCTGTGCGGTAACACTCGTCCATGTTTCAGCAAAAAGGCCGGCAATGATATCAATGCTTGCCATTTCCCAGTTGACTTTGCGGTATGTGCTCCGTGCCATGGACAGGCTGCCCACGTGATGTTCTTCTACGTTGCCGTACTTGTCGATGTAAACCGGAGCCCAGACTTCCACCAATACTTTGTCGATGGCGGGGGAGAGTTCAAACAACTCTTTGATCACATAGGCCATCGCCTGTTTTGTCACTTGGCGTGCGGCTGCTTCAACAGGCAGCGTATAGGCTTTCTGCCCATGGCCCACCAAGTTGGTGTTGAACTGGATGTGCAGTTCCGTTCCGTTGAGTTCCGCGCTTCTGACGCGGGGCCTCTCCGTCTGCTCAAAGCCTGCATAAACGTACCCACCAATTTCAGAGCGGACAAAAATGTCTTCAACTTCTGCCAAAATGCCGGCCTGTACAGTGCCCGCCAGGCACAAGAGCAGCAAAACCGCCATCAGCACTTTGTAAGCTCTTCTCATTTTCCCAACCTCCTTGTTTGCTTGTTTATACAAATAATCTGAAAACCCTTCGGGATTTGCCATGAAATTCCAGGTGGTGGATTGCTTGAGAGGTGTCAGCTATGAGCTGATTTTTTTCTTTGTCCGATTTTAACTGGGGTTTCGTTGGGCAGGCGTAACTTCGGCAGAATTGTGCGGGTATATCTCTTATTAGAAAGGAGAGATGGAAAATGTGCAAACTGTATCACTTGTTTCCTGACGGAACGGAACGGCGGGAAAAGTCCAGCGAAGCTTTGGAGTCTCCTGGGCAAGACGAGGCAAACGTTCAGCAGAAGAAAGCTCGGCCTGCACGCCGCAGGTTGGAGTGGGTGGAAAAGATGTTTTCCGAGAATCGTCCCATTCAGCTGAAGGTGCTGCACAAAATGGGGAAGTCAACACTTTTCCGGACATTCCTTAAGCGACACCAACTAAAGATAGCTCTTGGTACTGGTTCAACCATTCTAACGGGCTAAGATAACCTAAGCGTTTTTGGACGCGGCGAGTGTTGTAAAAACCCTCGATGTACGCAAATATCGCTTGCCTGGCTTCTGCTCGAGTCTGGAAGTGGCGCCAGTGGACGGCTTCTTTCTTCAGATTTGCGAAGAAACTCTCACTCCAGGGGTTGTCCCCAGGTTTGCCGACTCTGGAAAAGCTTTGCTGGATTCCGTGCTTCTGGAGCAGTTTGGCGACAGACTCCGCTGTAAATTGGCTTCCACGGTCACTATGATGGATACAGTCGGCCAACAGCGGCCAGCGATGAAAGGCTTTTGTGAGAGTCCGTTCAACTAGATCTACCTTCATGTTGTCAGCCATTGTGTGGGCGAGAACAAGACCCGTTACCACGTCTTTGACCGTGCAGAGATACTCAAAGCCCTCAGCAGTCCGTATGTAGCTAATATTGTTTTTCCCCAGGCTATTTGACCATATCCTTCTCTAAATATATGACCATCTAAAGGAAGTAAATGCTGTACATAGAATACTCCTCCAAACCATAATTGGACGGAGGAAAAGGAAGAAGCCTTCCCCCGGTGGTCAAAGAGCGGTAACTCTACACCGAGACAAGGCTTCTATCCCAATCAACACCATGATCATAGCATTTTTGGGAGAGTCTATCAAGGATTA
>JBAYRD010000030.1:0-12009 GCA_041676845.1 Halothiobacillaceae bacterium
CGCAGTGGCGGCGCCAACGGAGCGGACTCCGCTTTCGAGGCCGGATGCACCCACAAGGAAATCTACCTGCCCTGGCCAGGCTTCAATGGTCGGCAGTCTGAGTTCCAGGCTGTTTGCGACAAGGCGCTCACCCTGGCCGCGACGATCCACCCTCGCTGGGATCGGCTCGGCCGCGCAGCTCGCAACCTGATGGGGCGCAACTGCTACCAGGTTCTCGGTCGAGACCTTTCCAACCCTGTCGACTTCGTTCTGTGCTGGACGCCCGATGGCGTCGAGGACGAGCAAAGTCGAACGCAAGCCACAGGTGGTACCGGGCAAGCAATCGCCCTTGCATCACGACACGGCATCCCCGTGTTCAACCTCGCAAGAGGAGACGCTTTGGTCCGTTTGCGCGGCTTCTTGGAAATTGAAAAGGCACCGCAATAAAGCGCCTTCATCACACAGACCCGGCTATGCCGGGTTCTTTTTTGGACTGATCCGTCTCCTTTTCTCTTCGCCCGAACCGCATTGCTGAGTGCCGTCCAACCATATCCCGAGGAGGAAGAAGTCGATGAGTACTCAATCAGTGATGTCAGGAATGTACCTGTCTGAGGACACCGAAGCAGCCCTTAGGGCAGCTCAAGGTGAACCGTGTAGAAGCTGTCAGCGTTTTGTCGTCACGCAGAGCGCGATCGTTGACGATGTTCTTCGATCGTGCAGCGCAGCAGGCGACAACGATGTGCTGGGCAGAGTGCTGTTGCGCCTGGCCGAATCGGGGCGCTGCACCGAGGCCGAGCCTTTCGCATGTTTGTCTCGAAACGATCCATTGCAGGGGCTCTGATGCGAACCATGCCGTTCTTTGCCGAGGTGCCCATTGAGCCAGAGATTGCCGAGCTGGATCTTGAGTGCCACGTCGGTTTGGAGTGCGCCAAGCTGTTGGAGCGTGCATCCGATCTCATCGAGATCGCTGGCGATGTTCGTGAAGAGGTGATTGCGGCCACCGTGCGGCAGATGAACATCTTCTACTTTGGCTAACCCTGGAGGAAAACGTCATGCACCAGACCACAAGCAACACCACCGAGGTCTTCGAGAAATTCGTTCGGGCGCTTCCCCTTGAGAAAGTCACCCTGACCGAACCTGAAGGCCTTCACCTCTACGGCGTCAGGCACCGGGTTCCGGATCGCAAGGCGCTGCAAGCAGCCATTTTCAAAGGGGGCTGGATGGGCGATCTCAACCATGCCGAGTCGATCATCGAGGAGCGGATTCGCCACCTCAATGAGCAACACGGCCTCACACGGTAGGAGTCAAAATGGTGAGCGTTAAAAATTTGCCTGCAATCGCCCAAGACGCGATCCGCGCGAACTTCGCAATCCGGAATGCGCGGGTTTTCGATACCCCATCCAGGCATCTTCGGCGGCGGGCCACCCAGCGTCAGAAGATCCGGGAGTGGGTTGCCGTTTTGCGCATCGTTCGCAATCCATCCATGGCCGAATACGTGCAGCAGGAGCTCAAGGAAGCTGGGCCGCTGATGGCGCATGACCTGCGTCGTCGAGTCATCTACGCCGGCCTGGAAAGCAAGCTCGCCAGTCTCGGTCGCTAACCGTAGAAAAATCCAACCACCAACGCCCCGCGGGTCTCACGTACCCGCAAGGGGATCGTGTGGCGCAAGGGGCTTCATCAAGGAGTCACTGTGAAACTGGGTAGCAACTTTGAGGAAATTTTCGAGGCCTTCCAGCGTGTCGACTGCGAAAACTGCGGTCATCGCACCACGGAAGCCTCGATCGTCGGGAGCAACCTGCGGTTTCGGTTGCAGGGCAGCGGCAAGCTTGGCGTCGTCGTCGGCGCAATCGGTCTTCGTGATGCTACGAAGGCCGAGCTGGTCGAGTTCGAGGAGTCGGTGGAGCTTGGTCAAGCCGAGATTTACACGACACCTCTCTATGTCTCAGGCCGATCGATGCCCCGGGCAGTGCTGCACCAAGCGACAGGGTATCCCTTGAATCCTGCAAGCGCAGCAGCACGTCGGCAACGCGAGCGGTGGGCACAAGCCGAAGCTCGTGCGGCAAGGAGAAGCACATGAAGACCTACGATTATCGCTTTGATATAAACGGGATCGAACTCACCTCCGCAGTCAGCCCGTGCGTGTGGATGTACCCAAACTATCCCCTGCAGATCAGCGTCCAGTTCAAAGGCGGGGGTGTGGCGTATCTCAAGAATCCGCACAGGACGTGGAGCACCACGACCGAGCAAGACGTGATCGACTTGGCCTCAACCGTCAAGTTGCAGCCCTGTTCGCGTTGCAGCAAACCTGCATACGATCCGGCGACGGTTGAGACGAATCGTGGCGGCTTGTGCGAGTCTTGCTTCATGTCTGACCTGGACGCCAAGTTCCAGAAACTTGTTAAGCAGGAAGAAACAGCTGTTCGTCGGCGCGATCGGAGTATGCGCAAGAAAGGCTACACCCACCGAGTCTCCGGCTGGGTTCATCCTGCCATGGGCGACGACGTCAAGATGGACTGGTATTTCGATGGACTTCCGTCCAAGGCGCAGATCGAAAAAGCACTCAGGGAGGCGGGCAGTCAAGTCTTGAACGACTACCAGGAACCGATCGAAATCTAGGCTCACCCCTCGCGAGTTGAAGCCTGAGCACAACCAAAGCCCGGCTCTTGCGAGACCGGGCTTTTTTGTCTTCTGCCGTCGTGTTTGACACTTCGACGGACAACATGGATCGGTGAGCCAGGCGTTAAAATTTCCCATGGAGAGAGGTTCGAACTGGCCCGATGAAGTGACCGGACGGCACGCAAATTCCCAGCGCCGCCCGCCCGCTTGATCTGCGCTGGCTGCCGCCGATCGCGGTCAAGCTGGACGACGTCGGTGAGCTGCAGGCGAGGGTCTGCCCGGTCTTAGTCTTGATCCGGTGACTGCGATTCGACCACTTCTGCAAGCGCGGCCTCCACGTGTGCCTTTCGCGCTTGCATTTGTTCTTCTTCACGAGCCTGCCAAGCCCAATGCTGATGCCAAGGACCGGCTAGTGTTGGCCACTCCCCGTCAACACGAGGGGCGTTCTTTAAGGTCTGAACCCAGTCCCAAATAGTCGGCACAAAGCAAAACTCAGGAAGTTCTTCGCCTGGATGGACTTCCGTAGAGGTTGGATAGCGAACGGGGCGACGGTTCAAATAAACGCATCGTGCCAGGTAAGCAACCACCTCTTTTTCATCTAACTCGTCGACCGGTGAGCTACGGTCCCAGTCGATAACCTCAACCGAATCCAATGCGTTCGCCAAAGACAGGTCCATTGCTTCGGCCTCATCTGGAAAACCGAGAGCAACCAGGTTGTATTCTCCGTCTTCTTCGTAGGCTCCATGGCCAAGGCGCAAATGCGGCGGCATTGCTGCTTGGCGTTCAGGAGAAAGCAGGAGTCCTCCATGGCTACCGGTGGTGATGGACGCGACCCCCGGAGCAATTTCTTCTTTTTCTTCGATAGGCCCCCAGGGCGAATCGTTGTCTTCCATCGCTCGCCTGTACTTCGGTGAAAAACCGACTCCGGAAGTCGAGATGACACGGAACACAGACCCATACGCGTAATCGAAGCCCAAAAGCCGTGCCAACTGGAGGGCGAAGCGCTCCTCCCCATCATCGGGGCCTTTGTCGATATAGATTGGGGTGTGAGGTTCCTTCAGAACTGCCGTCATCTGACGCCAGCTTTGATGCCCCATCGCTTTCGCTAAGAGCTCCTGCGTCTGCTGGAGCGTCAAAAATTCCGCATCCGGGTTGAAACCGTCAGACGTAATGCCGTGGAACTGGAGGGCATCGCACAGACGGCGAGCCATTTCCTTTGCGTCTTTGGTGTGTGCTGGCAGCAATAACATGACAACTCCTTGGTCGAGAGGTCATTGGTGGCTCGCTCACCATCGACCTCGGCAAGAAGTTGATGGATCAACAGGGAACGGATAACCGGCAGTACCATCACGGCTTACCCAACGCGAGCGGGGCGCTGTCTGCCAAGCGCACCTCATTGTATGTAGGTCTCAGATAAATGCGCAAGGAGTTAAAAACCAGCGCCGCGATCCTTCTTGGCCCCGCATCTGACGCATAAGCCGATTCTCAAGCCCCACCCGGCATCTCCTGAGCACAGCCCAAACCTCAGGAGAAAACCATGTCACTCTCGCAACTCCCCTCCGATACCTTGGCTCGTTGGGGGGTCGATCCCTCCTGGTTCACCCTACCCGGCCAGCCCACTGACCAACACTGGATTCCGGTCAGCGGCGGCGCCGATAGCAGTGCGCTGGCCATCCTCATGCACCTGATGTACCCGGAGGTCGAGTTCAAGCTTCTGTTCACCGACACCCTAGCCGAGGAACCCGAAATCTATACCACGCTGGACAAGCTCGAGGCCTTTCTGGAGGTCCCGATCATCCGGCTGAAACCCGAACTTGGCCTCTACGAGCTCATCGAGAAGTTCGGCGGCTACATGCCGTCCGCTTCTTCGCGTTACTGCACAAGGGAGCTCAAGCTGCGGCCGTGGGAGATGTTCCTCAAGGGGCAGATCCAGTCCGGGCAGACCGTTCATGCCTATGTGGGGATTCGCTCGGACGAACAGCAGCGGCTGGCCTTCACGCACGACCTGATCGAAACCCACATGCCGTTTATCGATCTCGATCTCAAGCGAAAGGAGGTCTATGCGGTGCTTACCGACACGATCGGAATTCCTCGCTCCTACGACCGGCGTTCGCGAAGCGGCTGCTCCTGCTGCCCGTTCCAGCGCACGACCGAACTGGTCGGGCTCTACCAGGCGCAACCGATCGAGTTCGAACGTGGGATGAAGATCGAGAAGCCGGGTGCAGCGGACCTGCGTCGTTTCCCCGCCAATGCAACCCCGGTGACGGACGAAGTTGGCCTCACGGCAAACCACCTGTCTTTCCCGATCCCGGCTCGGCTCATCGATCCGGACGCATCTCCTTCTGCATGGGGGAGATGGCAGGGCAGGGGGGAAGTGTCGTTGTTTGGGACGACAGGCTTCTTCGTCGCCTACGAGTTCCTCGTGCATCCAGGCGTCGGAGTGGATGGGGTCTGGTGGCAGAACTTCGTTACCTTCTCTACGTCGCTTGCAGGCATTAAGAAGCAGCTGGACACCTTCTACCAGCATCGTCTCTCGACCGCGGAGCTGAAAGGGATCGATGAAGATCAGATGCGCGAAGAACTGCGTCTGGTAATCGCCTTCATCGAAGCGCCGGCCGATCTCGTCGACACCGACAAGCTCTCAGCCGAATCCTTCACATGGAAGCCTGGGGTCTCTTTTGCTCAGATCCGCCACCTGGTGGAATGGGGGCGCAGGTCTTTGCACGCGGCCTGGATCAGGCAGGAGTTGGCTCGGACAGTCGATGCAGAAGACCACCCCCTTAGCCGGAGGTACGAGCATCGACAAGGCTTGAAGTCAGCGCTGAAAAAGCTTCACGACGTGACTGGCGATGTCGTGTGCTTCGATCTCTACGAGCCGAAGGAGCCTGACCCAGAGGAAGAGTTCGACGAGAACTTGATAGCCTGCCCGATGTGCAGCATTTGACCTTCCCAAACCCCCGTACCGAATACGGGGGTTTTTCGTATCAACTGGACGACATGTATGCATTTGACTGCATTAATGCAGTCAGGAGAATGTGGCTGATTATCTGGTTTCGAGGGCCTACCGCTTTGAAAATCGATCGCTACATCTTGATCCTGCTCGCATTCTTTTCCCTGAACGCATTCGCGAACGGCAACCCGCAGATCACCGGCACGGTCGTAGGTGTAGCTGACGGAGACACGCTGACGGTTCTTGACTCGAGCAAAAGAGAACATCGCGTACGGCTCGCGGAAATTGATGCGCCAGAGTCGAGTGGTCAGGCCTTCGGGAACCGAGCCAAACAGGCGCTCAGTAGGTTGTGTTACAGAAAGCTTGCAAAGGTCATCGTTCACACCAAAGACCGCTATGGACGCAACGTCGGCGTCGTGACGTGCGATGGCGTCAATGCAAACGCGAAAATGGTCGAGAGTGGGCTGGCTTGGGTCTATACCCAATACGCCTCGGCGAACTCGCCGTTATTCGGGCTTGAGCAGCAGGCTCGGCTCGCAAAACGTGGACTTTGGCGCGACGCGAACCCTGTTCCCCCGTGGGAGTGGCGAAAGAGGCGCTGAAATCGACCCAGGAGCTGCCCTTCCATGCGGTGCATGAGTGCAACCCAAGGCTATGTTGTGCGCGACAGCCATGCGAGCTGGCGACCAATGCCCAGGCCTGCCATGGGGCGCTCGAGATCGAGACCGACCAGCGGCTCGCAATACCTCACGCCGGCGAGGGCCACGAAGCGGCTCCCGGCCACCGATTCAAACTGCTGCCGCACTCGATCACCCCACGCCCGCCGATCGGTCGCATTCATCCGGTTCAACGTGCGCTCGTAGGGCGCGATCACCGTTTCAGGCGCGAGCAGGCCATGCTCCGCGGAAAGGATGAGCCACCGATCGCAATGACGCTCAACCCAGGACCGAGACTTCGTGAACAAGGGCGAGAGGTACAGGTCTTTCGCAGCACACGGCACCGCTCCCTTCTTCGCGCAGCACGCCACTAAGCCGATCCTCAAAACGCTTCTCCTCAAATAAAAACCCCATAGGCACCATTGAGTACGGTGCGCTACGGGGTTGTGTTGGTCAAGCCGTCAGAAGCGGTATCTGTTGAGAATCTTCCAGCAAGAAATCAGTGCTGATCCCGTGCCGCGCAAGGACCTGGTCAATCACATCGGCCACAGCCTCGTGTGCGGCCTCGCGCTCATTTTCATCCCTACTGAACAGGCGGTCGATTGCTGTGCGTTCCCACCGCTTCCGGTTCGTGTTCAAGGCCTGGCGAATCTCCTTATCGAACTTTTCCGACTTCTCGTATTGCTTCCAGAAATCCTCGGAAACTCGCGTCCCCTCAGGCGGCAACCACTGGCGGTGGCGGCCGACCTTGCGGTTCAGCGCATCCGTCAGCGCAGCGCTCCTGCTGAAGAAATGGATGGTCCCAATGCCCGGATACCACCTGCAATCGAAGTAGCTCGATGACACTCGAGCCCCTCTCCTCAGTTGCTCGAGTTCCTTGGTAAAGATGTCGCACAAACCAACCTCCGGTTTGAGCTTACCCCCATCAAGCATGGCAAAAACCTTGTCGAAGTCACTCAGCATCTTCATTTGATTCCAGCCAAGTTGTCGTTGCCACCCCTCGAGCTGGAACCCGGGCAAAATGAAACGTGTCGTCTTGATTCTCATGCCGGCCGTTCTGTGGCGGTTGTTCGATGCCCATCCCCGATAAAGCGTGCCGTTCTCTTCCGTATGCCATCGAATGATGTGATCGAATACGTCGCAACACATCCCGATCGCGATTTCGTCCTGGTTGTCGATAATGCCGAGGATGAACCCCTGGACATTGTGCACTGAGAATTCCATCTGCTTGATCTCGGCGAAGCTGGCTTCCAGCCGACGCTGTGCACCGAAAGAAAGCCGATCCATCACATCGACGCTGCGAAGCACGGACGACCAGGCCCGGTCTTTCAATTCCAAGTAACGCGAGGCCATCTCGCCCTGAACCCACGATGTTGAGATGTCCCGCTTGCTACCGCCTTCAGCGCCGTCTCTGACCGCCATCGTTTCCCCAATGAGGCCGGAGTAATAACCCGCACGCGCCTCGGCCAGTACTGCGTCCCTCATGGCTTGAACAGCGGCATTGAAGGCGACCACCGTGTTCTCGAGCACCGAGTTGGGCAGAGCAAGGCACTGTGCTTCGGCATAGCCAGCCGAAAGCGACTCCCCGGTTGCTTGGTCAGCCTTCATCTCACTGAGAATGTCGCCGACAATCTCCTCCACCTGAGCCTTCTTGCGAAGGTAGATGAGCGCAACCTCGACCTCTGTCCTGCGTTCGGCCTCCTCCGTCGCAAAGGCCCCTGTATGAAACTCCACGCTGCCATGCTTCTCGATCAGGCTGAGAAGATGATCCCGCTCGTTGCTGTAGGCGTTCTTGAGCGACGAGGCGTTCAAGATTGCGACGATCTCGCAGTCCCACGTAATCTCCCATGCATGCAGCACATGCTTCACGCCATCCCGGAACGGAGGATTGAGAACGACTGCGTCATAAAGATGCCCGTTCTTGAACTGCAAAAAGTCCGTCCCAACGACATTCAAGCCTTTGGCCCGAAGGGTAGGGTGGCGCTTCAGGTCAATCTCGCAACAATCGACAGGCACGCGGCGCCTGTAATCGTCTCGCCATGCGGGGCAAGCCAACGCCAGGTCACCGTTCCCGGCGCTGGGCTCCAAAACACGCACCCATTCCTTGCTCTTGAAGAGCGACCACGCCCTTGAAGCAAGCGTGGCGGGGGTGGGGTAGAACTGATACTGGTCCATTTCACATCTCCTTGGTTTCGCGCCTGACCATCAGGCTGCGTCTGCAGTACTGGAGATGCGGCAGAATCCCTGTGAAACTCAGGACGTAAGCGAGCCTGTGATCATAGAAGCGAAAGACGGCTCCGCCTGTAACCTCTACGAAGGCGGAGCGCCCTTTGCCTTAGGAGACGACATGACCAAGAAACCGACTAGTGTTCGCGAAAAAGCTGAAGCCTGCCTTGAGGCGGTGCTTGTTGCGACCCTCGTCGACGCTTGCAGCGTCTCTGAGATAACCGCAAACGTACGCGCCAGGCTCGGGCATGGATGGACTCTCGTCTCGGCCCTGCAGTGGCTTACTGGGAAGACGGCTCAGGATTACTTCACTCAGCTCCCCGCCCGCAGCTCCATTTCTGGGGTCCCTGTGGAGACAGTTCCGCTACTGCTCGAGATCGCCAAGGCCTGCTGTGAACAGCTTGGGCGGGCGAGACCGACCGAGGAGGAGACGTTGGCGCGACTTAGGGAAATGGGCTTGAGGTTTCGCGCTTCCGTCCAAAGAACAGAAGCTGGCCCAGCATTGAACTGAAGCCAGCCCCTCTTTACCTCGGAGTCAGGGGCGCTTCTTAAGCGACTCGAGTTCACCCCCGTTCTCAAGATACGTGATCACCCACGAAGGTCTCCGGCCGTGACCGCTCCAGCCTTCCTGGGCGTTCACCGGATTCCAGTACACCGGAGGCAACTTCTCCTTCTTCACGGCAGGTGCCTTCTTCTTGCGTCCAGGAGCAGCTTTTCCTGCACCTGACTTCACGCTCGCCCCTTCTCGGCCGGACAATCCGACTTCAGCAAGCATCTCATCTGCATCCAAGCCATGTTCTGCGGCCATCTGCTGTACTTGCTTGATCAGCGCCTTCTTCGACTGAAGTGTTCTTCGGTCCAGCTCTTTCTGGACGGCGACAGAGAGCTTCTTCAGCTCAGGAAGCGAAAAGTTCTTCAGGTCCATCATTGTTTTTCCTTTTCAACGCGGGAATAGAGGGTTCCGCAGCCCTCTCCGGCGCAGTTTAGCCCTAAACCTTTTTTCTCACACGAGAAGCTGCATTGCTGAAGGCAGGTCTATCGAACGGGAGATACGATAAATGCTAGTTACAGCGATGCACTTAAGTAATGAGGCTTCTGGCGACAGCATCATTTTTGACGGAATGGTTCTGGAAGTCCGCGGGGTGAGCTCCGAAACCGTCAGCCTCTTTTCACCTTGCGAGATTGCAGCACGTCAGATCGAACGGAGCAAACTGAACGGATGTCGATTCTTTATCGATCTTCCTGGAATCGAGAACCGATACAGGCGACTCATCAAGACGATGGTTCAAAGCTGTCTTCTAACTACGGGGGAAGCGACGAATGCACTCTATGGACTGAGAGTGCGGGGATTGCATGACCAGGGTTCGGAAGCAGTAGCCCACGTTGGCGGATCTGCTGCAGCTGTCCGCCAAGCGTTACGTTGTCGACACTACGTGCGGATCTCTAAACGATGACACACAGCCCGGCCTCAAGAGGTCGGGTTTTTTGTATAGGAAGAATCCTTGAGTGTAGTCCCTTCCGGTGTTAACCTTACTTGATGACGCAAAGCAATCCAATCCGCTTCGACCAATTCCGCTGGAAAGGCTTTTGGCGCGAAGGTGTATCCAGGACCACAGAGGGTGGCGCACTTTTCACTGAGGAAGGGCTCCGCTATTACGCTTTCTGGTGTCGCAAATTCAAACGCACAGAGCCACACCAAGGGATGAACTACGAGGAGTTCGCTCTTGGATTTCTGACGATTCTAAAGCTTCATCGCCGCAAAAAAGATGAAGGCTCTGTTGAATATAGCCATGATCAATCTCGAGATTACGGTTGACTCCCATCGACGCGCACAAGAAGCCCGTAAAACTCTTTGATGAAGAAGAGTTGAAACATTTTCGTGAAGGCCGTAGGGCTGCTCGCGAAGGCTTTATCGCGCCTCACGATCTCGCACTTCAGGACCCTTTCTTTGCTCGGGGCTACAACCAGGAGCGTCTTCTTGTCCAAAGCGAGCAGGGCGAAATAATTCTGGTCAGGGGTCTGGCGACCATCTGTGCGCGTTGCAACGAAATGAATCTCTATGAGAGGCCTGGCTGCCCTTGCTGGGATAGTGAGGAGGTCAAGTTACTCAAAGAGTGGATGAAGACGGACCTTCCGCTTCATCGTGGAATCGAGAAACTGTTGAAGCAGTACCACCTTACTTACGGCGTTTTTATCCATCTGCCGCGAATTGAAAAGTTTGGCTTTGTTGAGATGGATGCCTATCTCAAGGGGCGCAAAGAGATCGGCTTGCCTGCCCTCACGTTCCCCCACGGCGAGCCGTTTTTCCTTTGAACCGGGCTCAATACGGGCAGTTGTAGGTTCCAGGGTTGCTGTTGATAACCCGCGCGTGCTGGGCCTTGAGTGCAACAACGTACTGCGCTCGCTCTGACGTATTCCCCATAGCTTTCTCAATCCCAGCATTGATCTTCGCGGCAGCTTCGGGCGAGAAATGCTTCCCCACACAGGCCTGCGCAATTCCATAGGCCTGGATCGCGTTGTTTTTCAACTCAGGCGAGTTTTCGTGGAAGGCTTGCATCCCGAGCTGGTAGGCCTTGCCCAGTTGCTCTGCTGCGACCCGGATGGGGTGTGCCGCTTCAGGGTAGAGCCCGTGGATCCAGTTCTCCACGTCGTCCCGCAAGCCGCTCGCATTGACATCCAACCCGAGCACCTCGCCCGAAGTGACCTTTTCGACGGCATGAGACAAGGGAAGGTCGAAAACATTGACCGCCACAATCGAGGCCGCGGCGAGCGACAAAATGGGATGGCGAAACATAAAACCGATCATTCCTTCCTCTCAGCGCAACTCATAACTGAAGCCGTCAGCCACCCACGGAAGTGACAAGCCCATATCCTTGGTCCAGTCACTAAGCATGTTCATAAACCGATACTGGACACGCGGACGGTACACCCGGATCTTCGTGGCGCCGTATCGGGTCTGAACCGCTTCGATGGTGCCAATCTCGTCGATCAGGCCAATTTCTTTGGCTGCAACCCCGTTCCAGACTTCGCCCGTTCCGTAGTCGATGTCTTTCTTGAGCTTGGTTGCCCGGGCGAGCATCAGGTCCTCGCGGAACATCCCGCCCATCTCGTTCACCAGCGCTTGCGCCTTGGCGTTGCCTTCGTCGTTGGGCGGCGCAAAGGGGTTGAGCATCGACTTGAGCTCGCCGGAAGAGAATGTCCGCTGCTGCACCCCGATCCGGTCAAGCAGCTGGTGAGCCTCCCATGCTGACAAGACGGCCCCAATCGAGCCGACCAAGCTGTACCGGCCGGCGTAGATGCTGTCGGTCTCCATCGCAATCATGTAGGCCGCGCTTGCACCGATGCCCTCGATCACCGCATGGATCGGAGTCTCGCTGGACACCCGCATGTCGCGTACAAAATTGCCGATTCGCTCTGCGTCGCCCGGGGCACCCCCCGGCGAGTCAATCTGAAGAACGACCGCTTTGGTAGTAGGCGCTTCAAACGCAGATCGGATCGCAGGTATCAAGGTATCTGCCGTCACCCCTTCGCCAATCGTCCCAGAGATACGCACCACTGCCAGCTCGGGCTCGCGTTCCTTAA
>JBAYRD010000031.1:0-11833 GCA_041676845.1 Halothiobacillaceae bacterium
CGAAGAGGACGGATGCGCAGGCCAGATGTGAATGTGCCCCGTGATCGGCTCGAGCGAGACAGGATCGACCCGCAGCAACGCGGCCGCTCTTGCCTTAACTTCAGGCTTATGGGGCCGCAGAAACACCGCGGCGAGCCGAGCGTATTCGGCGACGTGGCGCCTTGACGCAAGCCGCAGAAAAGATTCATCTGGCAAGCGCTTGGGCTCAAGCGAGAACACCCCTCCCGACTGACCTTCCTCACAAAGCGAGAAATAGGGTGAAAGCGTCGATTCGTTGTCCCTCGCCTTTTGAGCGAGAAGCTTGCCGAAGCGCCGCTGGCCATAGAGCGTCCCCATCGCTGAACGAGGATCACTGGCACCCAATGTCGCAAGCGAAGCGACCATCTCGTCTTTCTGCCCTTTTCCCCGCTCGGTGTGCGCCTCCGCGACCTTGAGCCTCATGATCGCACCAGCCAGCGTGCGAAAAACCCGGTCCTGATCGACATACACGTTCTCGAGCTCACCCAGCTTCTTGGCCAGACGAATCGCCGTGTGGGCTGGCGTGTGCGTGCTTTCGACCTCGATCTGCCGTGTCGCCAAAAACCGCTCGAACGCAGGCGTCCAAACCAGCTTCCGCTCGACAAGATCGATCCCAACCTGGACGCAATTGAAATCGAAGGACCTAAGGATCGAGGCTGTCAGCTCAATCGGCTTGTTGCGAGCGTACTCGTCAATCTGAACCAGATTGAGCTTATCCATCCTGGACGAACTCAACACCCTGTACCGCGGCACCACACGAGCATTGATCTGCTCGTAATCGACCTCGCCCACCACGTCGGCCATCTGGACGGTTTTAACCCGACTGCGGACTTCCGTGCTCTCGAAATGATGACCAGCCGCAGGGGCAAAACAATCGACATCGTTGTAGACCCCTCCTCGTCCCCCGAAGAACAGGTCTTGGACAGCGCTGGACACTGCCTGCCCCGCGATACACCCCCCATCCCGATAGCCATCGTGCCTCGAGGCGATATGGAACAACTCCTCCACATCGACAAACTCTCCAAGCGCCGCCAGGATCGGCTCGACGCTCGCACCGGAGAGTGTTCTCCTTACAGCTTGAAGTTTCTTCATTTCGATCTCCATGTGAGGTTGGAACTGCACATAGGAGATGTGCCCAGCCACCTCAGAAAAGCCTATCGAAACGAGAATTTCCGTCAAATCGAAGACCAAAAACAAAGCGACGCCCCAGAGAAGCTGACTCGGACCGGCCAAGAAACCTCCTTCCTCCTGCCCTGCCCATCAAAAAAAGGGCCGCCCTCCTTTCGCGCCTTGGGGGCACTTCAGGAGGGGCTGGATGCGATTCTTAGGCACTTCTGCTCCTGTGGTCGGACGCGGCCTTGCTCCGCGCCGAGGGGGCGCTTCGCAAGGGCAGGAAGTATTGCATTTGTGCAACCCATACCTGTTGCGCGCTGTGTGGCGCGCGCCAGAGCCGGAAGATTGCCTTATTTGCCGGTTTTCCCATGGGATAAGCCCAAAAAGCTGTTTGGCAAAGGGGTGTTGCGGAGCTCGAGCGCACGGCGAGATTGCCTGCTTAGGTGAGGGATGCAATGACGGGTGAAAAGCGTTGCGTTACGGTAACGAGGGTGTAGAATAACCGTTACGGTAACGAATTAAGGGGATGGCGAGGATGACAAGGCCGAGGACCGGGCAAGCCCTGACTGTTGCAGAGCGACAGCGGCGGTTTCGACAAGCGCAAATGGAGCGAAAACGATCTCTCGAGGCTCAAGTTCGTGCCTCAGAGGTCCGGCTCGGCCAGTACAGCACGGCGCAGCTGGGCGAACAGATTGCGGTAATGAGCGATCGCTGGAACCCGGAACACAAGAGCGTTCGGGACAGGGTCCTTGTTTTGGCAAGGCGCCTCAAGGTGATCTGAAAAAAGCCGGCACCAGAACGGGAGGTTCAGGGCCGGCTTTGGTACTCATTGAGTCCTGGCAGTCAGCACTGTCTTCCTTGTGGGAAAAACAGCCTGATGTCACCTTCGTCTCTGCTCATCTGGGCGGCGATCAGGCCGTAGATCATCCAGTACGACTCCAGATTTACGTTCGGGACGATGCTTTCCTCCGGCGCGATGCTTGTTCGGCAGAAATAGCCGTCGCGATCAAGGGAGAAGTGCAAGCGACACGCGACGGGTCGATGGTCATAGATGCTGCAACCCCCGTTCGAAAGGAACGGACACGGTTCGCCAAAGTAGTGCTTCACCAGTGCTTCTCGGTCTCCGTGGCTGCTAACGTTGGTCGCAGGTTCAACGCCGATGGCCCTACCAATGATCTGCGCCTCGGCACCACTGAGACCGACCGAGATGTGACAGCAAGAGGAGCACGCGTGCTTGCATCCGGCGTGGGGTGAGATCGCGGCCGCGATCACATCCGCAAATCGTAAGATTCTCGCGAAGCGGCTCTTGAGCGAAGCGTTCTCGTTAGCGATCTGCAGGAGCTTGTCCTCGATCGTCAGAAAGTCTGGGTTGTCTTCCAGGATGCGCGAGAACGCACGTTCGGCGATAGGCCCAACGGCTTTCTTCCTGTGCAGGTACTCCATCTTGCCGTGGAGCTGAACGGGCTGGTCGGTTGTGGACTCCATGTCTGGATTCTCCTTGTGTGCGGGTTTGGACTGCAAGCAGGAGATGAGCAACAGCCCATGAGAAAACCCCCGTGCCAGCAGGCGACGGGGGTTAATGGGTAAGGATCAGAGCAGGCAGTCGTCAGAAAGCTGCGACCTTCTGGCCACGCAAAGTTCGATCACGCGTTGGCAAGTTGCGACGTCGAAGGCGCCAAGGTGTGTTTCTTCGACGCTCAGCCCTAGGGACTCAGCGAGCCAGGCGTAAGCCTTCCGCCGTGAAAGATCGCCTTCTTGCCAGAACGGGTCGAATGCTGCATGTGCGGCCCTGCGAGCGCGACGCGTCGGCTCATCGGCAAGCGTACCCTTTGGGCGCGTGCCGTTTCCCCAGCCGAGACCGGCCTTGTGCGTCCCAACATAGGCTTTGCAGTGATCGCAAAGCCAGAAGTTGAGATCATGCAGGTCGGGGCGATGTGGGTAGATGACTTGGCCTGTCACCAGCATGGCACGCCGGCTGCAGTACGGGCAGGTCACTGGCTGACGCTCCCAAGGCAAAAATTTAGCCTGTGGCTTGCTGTTCTTCGTTGCCTTCTTCTTGCTGTTTTGCTTCTGTTGAGCGGCGATCCGTTCTCGCACACCCCGCTTCCACTTGGACGACTGATTGCATTTGGGGACAGGCTTCTTTTTCGTGCTGGTCATGGCACATCTCCTTGTTGGTTAGGACTGCACGGAGAGATGTGGCGAGGAGCATGTGAACTACCCAAAGGCCGAAAAAAAACGCCAGACCGGGCTGGCGTTTTTTGGCTCGAACGTATCAGGCGTTCAATGTTCGGATGCGATGAGCAAGGATGTCTCCCAGATCATTCGGCTCCTTGCTTTCTTTAAGACAGATGGCGATACACCGCTCTCTCTCTGCACTCCTACCTTTGTTTCTTTCGACCTGATCAAAAAACGGCTTCAAGTCAGAACGAACGTGAATGCCCATGACGAGCTGCTGAAAATACATCTCGGCGCGGTTTTCAGATTGAGTGAGAGCTCTCTGAAGCCGGTTTATTTCCTCTTGAAGTTCAGCAGTGCTTGGCATGAGGCATCTCCATTTTCGACGGAACCGTCAGGGCAGCAACATCAGCCTGAGCCTTGAGTAGGGCTTCGGTGAAGGTATCTGCCACGACCTTTCGAAAGCGCAGACTGTCAGGAGGTACATCGGCATCGGGTTGAACCCGTTGGCCAACCCTGTCACGCACATCAATGATCCAGGTTGTCATTTACGGAAGTCCTCGATTGCATGGTCTCTTGCGGCCGACTCACGGATGTGGAGGCCGCGGCGACGTGCTGCGATTCGCTCAGCAATGCGCTGACGGGCAGCTGCACGGTCTTCAGCAAAGGTGGGAAACTGCATCAACAGTTGATGGCGCAGTTCTCGTTCTTCGGGCGTCATGAAATCGATGTCGGCACCACCGACGGCCCCTGCGAAGTCGGGCGCTGCGCCCAACCTTCGCTCACGTGCTATTGCGGTAAGTGCGTCGAGCTGGCTTCTGATCGGCGCAAGTTCGGGGGTGTTGGACATGCTCATCTCCTTGTTGGGTTGTGCTGCAAGGAGAGAGATGTGCTCAGGGAGAAGCGAAAAAAAATCGCCCTCGTGATGAGGGCGACGTTGGATCGATGTGCCGGATGGCGACAACGGCTTCAGTCGAAAATACGCTGCGCCTTCGCTTGCAGCGCATCGCCGGCGAGCTCACCGGTTGCCGCTTGTTGCGCCACCTCTACGCACGCAAGCAGGAACGGCATCATTTCGTGGGCACGCGCGATGAACAGCGCGTTACCCAGCGCGGAACCTCCGTGCTCATGGCACAGGCCGTTTTCATCCAGGCGGGCGACGACGGAGCGAAGGCCATTGCCAGTAATCGAGATGGTCGGCTTCGTCATCGAGGCCTCCGCATGCCAGCTGCCCTTGGTCGTAGCATCAAAGGCACAACGGAGGGCGTGGATTGATTCCGGTGTAATCCAGAAAACAGGATCAGAGACAGTATTCATTGCGATTCCTTTGTGTCGGTCAAGACAGGGTGCGAAGCACGGTCTGTGGTGCGATGCCGCGATTGATCATCAGACGGGACACAACACAGCGTTCTAAGGGCGTGAAATTGGCAGCCAGCAGGTGCGCGACCTCGATCTGTCCCTTTTCCACGTACTGAATGAGACGTGTCGTTGTGACCAGTACATCGTTGAAGTGGTGGGCCGGACGCAGACCTGCGCCGTCACCATTGATGAGGGTGAGCACGATCTTCTCCTTGCGTGATGGGTTGAACTGCAAGGGAGAGATGCCCAGGCGGAGAAGGTAAAAGGCCGTAATTTCCTGGTGTCCAGATAAGCGCCTAGCAACGCGCAGACAAGCGGCTGTTTCTTTCTTCTGAAATGAAAAACCCCTGCGAATCCATCAAGGAAACGCAGGGGAGCAAAGGTCAAGACCACATCATCGGTAGAAGACGTGACTCCCGATCTGGGCGACCTGACTGAAGGTCGAAGCCCATCGTGGTGCGACGTAGTCGGCATGGTAGTGGGTAGCGCCGCCAACCACGTTCCGCCCTCTTCCTTGGAGTGTTCGGCGAGCGATCTTCTTCGCCAACTCCCATGCCTGTGCTTCTCTCGGCATGTAATTCTCTGCCCGAGCTCGACGAATCTCGGGCGTAGGCGCTTCAACCAAGGGGTTTGTCCACGAGAATTGCCGTGGCTTGAACACGGTGTCACACACTTTGGCCGGATCATGCTCGGCCCGGTTCATCGTCACCTGGGCAACGGCCCATTGGCCGATCTCCGGTTCGCCCCTCGCCTCATGGTAGAGGTTCAGTGCAAGGCATGTGATTGCCATCTCGATCATGTCGATCTCCTTGTGGGTTAGGTCTGCCCCGTGGAGATGGCTTTGCGAGAAAGGGAAAACGGCCTGTGTTTTTGTGCCGATTACATGAGCGATACTCCGCGCGCAGATGAGTTGGCGATTTTTTCCGCTGCGTAGCGCCTGAGACGGAAAAATCCCCCGACAGCCAAGCTGTGCGGGGGAGGGGTGCTTGATGACGGATCAGGACTCAGGGCACTCGGACTTCAGTTCGCTGGCCAGTGCGCACATCGCGTTCTGCCAGGCTGCTTCGTACGAATCGAACACACTTTCGCTGGTTTCGACCTCAACCCAATCCTCACGGTAGAGCGACCACCAATACTTGCCTTCCAGTTCGGCGCCGTCGACTTCGTGCCCTCGGTGGACTCGATAGCCGAACTCTGCAGCGGCTTTCCAGAATGGAGCTTCGCGCAAGCCCAACACTTCAAGCGTTGGGCGCCCTTGGCCAAGGAGAAGGTCGGTAATGCTATCGACGGCATCGACGCCACCGATCTCCTCATCGCGGTCGATCGCTTCTCCAAACTGGGCTTCTAGTGAGAGAACAACCTTCGCGGCCGAATCGAGCTTGATCAAATCCTGACGAAAATCGACAGAGCCAAGCTCGGTGAGCTCACTCTCGATCTGCTGGGCTTGTTGCTGCAGCGAGTGCAGAGACAGGCTGTGAGAGCTGGTCTGTCCATCATGCTCGATGATCTTGCGTTGCGCTTCGATAGCGGCATAGCAACTGGCGCGAAGGTCCAGCAAGTGCGTGTAGCGGATCAACCGCGTTGCGATGATGGTGACGGGTTCTTGCTGCATGAGAATTCTCCTTGAAGGGTAGATGATTGAACTGCCCTGTGGAGATACGCACCGGTTGATGCGAATTGGCGTTACTGGAAGTCATAAAAGCAATTCAAGCGCGCTTAAATAGGCGAGCCGAAACGATCAGCTAATCGTCTAGTTCTCGCGCAAGCCAACAAAAATGACCGTCACACCCGCGAGGGAAGTGACGGTCTGGATGGCTTACGCGGCAACAGAGATCGTGTCGATCGTCGTCACCTCGATAGGCGTCACCTTGAAGTAGGACTTCACGATGCCGTACACCTTGTTGATGCTCCAGTGCCAGCGCGCTTCACCGGCAAAGCCCGTCGCGTTGGCGGGTACCACCAGGTAACCATCGTAGGCATCCATGTAGCCCGCGCCGTTGAGCACACCGTCGTGCAGACCAATGTGAACCTTGCCCTGGGCTGTGCTCCAGAACATCGGCTTGGTGCAATCGTGCTCGAAAAGCGCCCGCACGTTGATCTGTGCGTGCGCCATCGGGACGGCCCAGGTGTAGCCGTTCTCGATGATTGACACCACCTCTTCGGGCGAAAGCACCGTTGGACGCTGAGGATCAGCTTCGACTTTCCAGCGCAGATCCGCGGTGTGCTCAACGAAAATCCGTCCCTCAGCGCCATGCGCCATGCAATACGCGCGAAGCGACTCACTCGAGCAGTTGCCCAGCTTGAGCAACTCGATCAACCAACGGCCAGGCTGCACCTCTTCGATGTAGTTCGAGTTATAGCGCTGGCTGCGCTGCCCGAACTCCTCCATCAGTTCATCGAGACTGACCCCGTTCCATCCCGGCACCCAGCACAATTCGCCATGCAGGCCGTTTGGGATGAGATCGAAGGCCCGCTCCCGGTGGGCCTGGATGTAGGCCTGGTGCATCTGCTCTTGCACCTCGTAAGAGACACAATCAAAGGTCATCCCTTCCTGGCGTGCAGCCTCCAGGAACTCGGCTTCCCATCCCTCGCTGAGTTCGATCACCAGATCGATCAGGGCGTCACGGAAACGAGCGTTGTCCCATTTGCTCTCGACCTGCACCCGCTTGAGCGAGATCCATCCGGCGATGAGCTTGTCGGCCCACGCATCCGAGAAGTGATAATCGTCGGGGTAGATGCAATACGCGGGCAGTGCCTTTGCGGTTTCGATGTACTTGCGGTGTTTCTTGCTGTTCATGGTGCTCTCCTTGTAGGCAATGGGTTAGTGCTGCCTGAAGGAGATGCACAGGGCGTGCTGAGAATCTGGCGACGTTGTCTGAAAAGGGCGTGTTTTCTAGCGCACAAAAGAGCGCGTACAAGCAAGCAAAAGCGCGGCGTTCTTCACAAAAGAAGCACCAAGCCAGCGCTCATTGACGTGCCACTCCTGGTGACCTAGAGTTCTGCTCAACACGGCCCCTCTCGGTGACCCTGCTTCGGCGGGGACGCTGCTGAGGGGTTTTTTTATAGATTCTTCCATCGGAATCCAGCCGCCAAGATGAGCGTTGGCGAACGTGCAGATGCACGGTGATTTCTAGCCGAAAAAATCAGCGGATAAACAGGATAAGAAGACGTTGAGTGCAGCAAGGGCGACGATCGCTGGCGCATGCGAGACCGGGATCTCGAGGGTTGCCCACCCCAAGGCTCACCACCCCGGGTAGAGCGCATACAGCCGGGCCCAGTCCTGTAACGCGCCGTTGGTCTTGAGGATCTCGATGCCTTCAGCGGCATGCCATTTTTTCGGCACGCGTACCATCCAGTAACGGTCATCGGACTGAAAGTAGAGCTGCAGGATCGTTGCCACCAGTAGTTGGCGGTACGTCGGCAGCTTCCGATAATCGGATCGCCACTGATCCAGTGCTCCAGGGATCTCTGGATTGTCTGCGTTACTCCAGTCGAAACCGCGGGGGCGCATGTAGTAGTGCTCACCGCGGCTGCCGTAGGGTCGATCGACGCGTTGGAAGAACGCCCCAAGGTCGAAGCGCTCGATCATCGACCACAGGTGGGTGCCGAACGGTTCGGGGTTGCTCCAAGAGCCAGGTTCGAGATCGAGCCCGCAGACCGCAGCCAGTGCCCGAGCCTCGATCTCGTCCATCGAAGGCCGCTTGTGAATGAGGTCGATGAAGGTGAATTTCGGAAACCGTCCCGTGGCGAATGTGGGGGATACCTGTGCGTAGCCAACAACTGCCACTGGAACGAGTGAGTGATGGATGTATGCCGTCTCAGCCTGATGGATGTCGACGAGCTCGACCTGGTAGGTACCAAGTGCTAGGCCGAGGCTATCGAGGAGTTGGGCAACAGGGGGCGTGGGTTGCATGGCGATCTCTTTTCAGTGGGCCAATTCGTAAGCGATCCCGAGCCGGGCAGTTGCGCTGCCGAGGCGTCGATCGCGCGTCCAGAGCCGGGTACCTGGTGATAGCTTGGTAGCTGCCAGCAGGTGCGCATCGGTATAGCCGACGCCCAGCCCGAAGAGGGCGTGATGGTCGATGAAGCGAAAGACTTCGTCGTCGGTGGCCACGATCGCAGGCGGCAGATTCTGCATGGCCTCGAGCACGACTGCCCGATGCTTGAGACTGCCGAGTGCGATCTCGCCCAGCACATGGGGATGCATGCACACCCGTCCTTCGTTCAAGAGTTCGGACAAGTGCGCTTCGGTGCTACGCAAGTGGTCGATCCAGACCGAGGTGTCCACCAGGATCATTCGTCGTGTTCCGGCCGGCGTCGCGGGATGTCGGTCAGCTGTGGTTCTGAGCCGCCCAGCAGGGCCAGCCGGCGGGCGCTTTCGCGTTGGATGAGCGCTCGCAAAGCCTCCTTCACCAAGGCAGATTTTTCGGTCATGCCGGTCAGCGCCTGGGCCTTGGCTAAAAGTTCATCGTCGAGCGCGAGCGTGGTGCGCATACCGTATCTCCCAACAAAAGGCACGCCCTACTATAGCATCATCAAGTGATGCGCTTTTTCGTGCAGGGGAGGGCTTCTGTGACGTCCCCCAATGTGGATAACCAATTATCCGGATGACCGCACAAACCCCGCGCGCACGACCGCCTCTGCCACCCGGAATCCCGTTCGGGTCACTGCCGACCTCGAGGCTGTCTTCGCCTCCCCCTGCAGCCTCCGTGGACGTGAAAAACCCCCGGCAGCCAATGAGACTGCGCGGGGGTTGAAGTTTGATCGGGATTAGGCCGCGAGAGGCAGCAAATCCTTGGCGTTCTCCAGAGGCCAGTAGCCCGATGCCTTGGCGTCAAGGATCGTTATCTCAGCGATTCCGTTTGCCGCGTAGCCGATATTGACGTTCCAGCCATGCGAAACATCCCTGACGATAGGTTCCTTGGAGAACTCAATGAATAGGATGTCGTCCTGGTCATCGTACTTGATTCTCATGCTTCGTCCTCCAGTTCCCAGCCAACATAAGCTCTTTGAGAAGAGAGTAGGAACTCACAACAAAGTGGGTGCAAGAGATTTCTGCTGCACCTGAGGCTAACCCGTTATCCATCCTCCTCGCTTTACCCCCCTGTTGCGGCCTCCTGCCCGGAAGGTGTCCTCCCGAGCGGAAGGCTGCCTGATGCCGATCCGTTGCCGCGTCGCCCTGACCAGACGGATCGCCTCCCCTCCCCCTGCATCCTCCGGCGTCCTGCGTCCTGAGGGCCAGTTCCTGTTCTCCTGGGTCGCCGTCGCCCTCTGCTGGCTAATTGGTTATCCACCCTATACGGCTGAACCCCGCGCCTTCGGCCCTCTGGACCCGAGGCCACACCGCCTGCCGCCTTCCACTTGAATCGGAGGCAGCTTGCGCACCACACCGAGATCGAGGTCTTCCTCCCCCTTGCCGCCTCCGACATCTCAGCGCCCTGGAGCACCACCCGGTTCTCATCGGCCGCCGTCCTGCCGCCTCGCCTCCTGGCTAGTGGCTAAACAGTTATCCACCCTTGCCCGAGGAACCCCTCCGCCTGCGGCCCTCTGACCCGAAGGCCAGACCTCGCCCCTCCAACGCCAACGCACACACCGCCTGCCTCCCATCCAGATCGAGGGAGCGACTCGACCCCGCCTGCCTGGCTGCATCACTCGCCCCTCCTGCCTCCTCCAGCCCAAAGCCCAGACCCGAGATCGCGCATCCCACTGCTCGCACCCCACTACCCCGAACAGGAAGCCGCAACCGTTCTTCCTCCAAACCCGAGGCCACCGCCCGCCTTCCTCCGACCACACGGACACGCGCTAACCCCTCCAGCCCCAAGGCCGAACTTCGCCCTCCCCCTGCCTCGGCCGTCCCGATGCCCATCACCCGGCCCGACCTCAACCTGGCCAACGTGGCTATTAGTTATCCACCCCTGCCACGGTAAACCCCGCCGGAGACAGCCTGACACCGGGACGCACCACCCGGCCTTCATCCAGCCAAGAGGACGAACGACGGACAGCAGCAGACAACAACAGGAGGCCGCGCCCGCCGCTTTTTGGTTTGCGGCAGGCGCATCCGTTTGGACAGAAGGGCAGAACCCGGCCTCCCCCTGCCCGTTTCCGAACTCCGTGGCATCGCCCGACCGCCGATCGTTCATGCCACTCAGCTCACTCAGCTCCACCGCCTGTTCCCCACCGAGCGCAGTGCCCGACTCAACCTCCGTCGTGTTGGGCAGAAAAGCGGAAAGGGGTTTCGGCCGACCACGCTGCTGTGCCTCCCCCATCGCCTGGCTTCCGAGCTCGAGGCTGCACACCGCTCCCTCGTTGGCGCCTCCGGCCAGACTGCCTTCCCGCCCGCCTCACCGCCTGCGCCTGGGCCGCTCCCCGCAGGCCTCCAGACCGGCTGCGTCGTCCGCTGAGCCTCCGGCCCAAGCCCGAGCCTGTTTGCCCGCTGCTGCGCCTCCTCCCGCCCTCTGGACGCCTTCCTGCCTCACATCCGAACCGAGGGCTGCACACCGCCCCTCCATGCGGCCTCCAAGACGAAGGTTGATTGCCCGCAGCCGCCAGCCTGATGCCCGGTCCCGGATGGCCACCTGACACACAGCGGCTGCTTCGTCCTGCCTCCAGCACAAAGGCCTGCCCGTGGTGGACTGCCGCCGCCCCATCCTGCCCTCATCCGACCGCCCCCCAGCCACAAGGCCGGACGCCATCCCCTCTGCAGCCTGACACCCCAGGGCTTGCCGGCGTGTCGCCCTGATCCACATCGGCAACACCCGGCCTGCCCAGACCTGGAGAGGATCACCCGCTTCATCCGACCCAAAGGAAGGACTCGCCACCGCCCTCCGCACCAAACGGCAGACCGCCCTTCCCCCTGCGGCCACCGACCTGGATGCAGGCGCAGGCAGACACCCATCCATCGTCAGAGGCAAAAGGCACGACCCGATTCATCGTCCGAGGCAAAGGGATGGACTCAGCCTGGGCAGCCCAACCTGAGCCGTCCTCCGGCCCTTCCCGCACCCCACCGGCCGGCTCCAGACCGCGGCACCGTCACCGATCCGGCTCCACCACCCCACCACCCCACCACCCCACCGCCGCGCACCCGCCGTCCACCGCCACCCCGGCCCGCAGTGCCCGCTCAGGCGCAGACCGGTCTGGCAGAAAAGGCAGGGGCTTCCGAGCTCGA
>JBAYRD010000032.1:0-11235 GCA_041676845.1 Halothiobacillaceae bacterium
GAATGGCTGAACGTGCCCGCATTCGTCTTTCAATCTGAATCTTGTCGCCATTGATGGACAGAATCAAAAACATCTGACCAGACGGAATTGACGGCAGATCCAATTCAATGCTGGTTTTTGAAAGTTTAAGGATCGGGGCATAAACAGAAGCTGGCATTTCAGCATCGTTCTTTTTCTGATCCTTTTTGGTAGCGAACTCTTCTTCCAGAGCCTTGCTGTAGGCTTCCCATGTAAGATCCGGACTCTTAAGGTATAAAGGCTCCTCGGAGGTGATTTCTATCTCATCGCCTTCGGTAAGCTGATCCGGAATAGACGACACAAAAAACTTAACACCTTTTGTTGTCTGTTCAGTGCCATGATAGTCTATTCTGCCAACAGCTTTGGCCCTTGCCAGCAGCATTTCGCCTTCAATTGCGCCGTACTCGTCCCACTGTTTCAAGTAGCTCCCGGTTTCCTTGGTAAGCTGACTCATGGCGCCAGCGGCTAAAGCCCGAATGCGACCCGTCTTAGTGTAATCAGAAAACTGGACCGCACCCCTTGCCAGACGCAATGCTCCTTCACTCTTCTGGTTGTCCTTAAAGACCGCTTTAGTCGCAAAATAGATGTCCTTTGACTTATCGACATTGCGCCTTTCAACTGGGATACGAACTCTCTCTCCATAGATAGAGAACTCCCGGTACTTCTCCTGCACAACGGCTTGAGCGTCAGTCGAGTTTTCATCCTCAGGAGTATCCGCTTCAAAGTCAGCCTTGGCGGATGGGCCGCTCATAAGCAGAAAGAAATCTTCGTTGCCAACGCTGATTTTGCATTTCTCGTTTAATACGCTTCCCAGCTCTTCAGCTCCATTAAAGCGAATGCCATTTCTTTTAGCTGTTGACTCTATACGCTCATCAATGCCGATCTCCACATCACCAATTTCAACAATCTCACCATTGAAAAAGATGATTTTAACAAGCGCACTGCCGTCCTTGGCAACCTGCATTACCTCGGCAAGATGCGCACAACCTCTTTTAAGATGAAAATTCAGATCCTTTCCGGCCGAGGGATCACGAAGCTGCACGCTCCACTGCTGGCCATCGATTCTCAATCTGTATGCCTGCCCGGTATTGTTGGGTGCGATATATCCAATACCAATGTTTGGAGTCTCTACGGACAGCTCCGGTTTCAACCATAATTCAAAGGTAATTTCAGCATTTATGTCTTTCAGTCTCATTTGCCACCTCCGCTGATCATGCATTTAACCAACCGAGGACTATTCAAATGTGCGAACATCCAGAACTGAACATCCGGCGTTACCCGGTCTATTTTCATCTGTGAATAGAGCTTCTGAAAACCACTTTGCGGATGACTGTCAGCAGCAATGGACAAGTCGGCTTTGCCATGGTCTGACTTTTTAATCAGAGTGCCATTATTGCTCGAAGAGATGAGCACCTCTGCTGTATCCGAATCAAGCATTGCAAACTCATCAAAAATTCGCCTTGGTATCGTGATTTCGGTGCCCTGAGGGATCTCACGTACATACCGCCAGCATGGTGAGTTTATGGGTTTATCCGGTCCATTCCATCGATAAGACTCAAGAATGAGCACCTGCGGCCTCTGCGTTTTACAGTAAGGGCAATTGTGATCCTCTGTTTCCGGGTGAATGAAATCATAGTAATAGTTCATCGAGCAGCCCGGGCACGTGACGGTCATATCCGCTGCTTGAGCGAGAGCTTCAGGCCAGTGATAGATGGTCGGCCGCAGTAATGGGGATGTCCTGCCCGGGCCGAATGTGCCCTCAAATAACGTGGTCAGTTTCTCTGTAAGGAGAAGGGATCTGGGCAGACCGCTGTCGGAAGAGTTTGAATCATCATCTTGGTCGTCAACCCAAGGGAACAGCCCTGCATAGGCTTTATCTTCAACATCCTCGCCATCATTTTCCTCATCAGCCCAGTCGCCTTCATCCGTTCCATCCACCTTTTTTCCGACAAAAGGGTGAATCAGCGAAAGAAGGTAGAAAGCCACGACAGCGAACGCATGACAATCGCTTGAAGGTCTTCCACCGTCTTTGCCCTGCACCAGCTCAGGGGCTCCGTACTTTGGTGTATAAACAACACTTCCGCCTGCGGTGATTTCAAATCGAATATTGTCGGCATCAATCAGCCAGACTGCTGAATCATCAAGCCCTTCTGAAATAAAGATATTGTTGGGAGAGATGTCACCATAGACCATGCCATTGCCGTGAAGGCGTGCCAGTAATCATGCGCACTTGTAGAGCGCATGAAGCCTGCGTCTAAGTCCGCCTGTTCTATAATAATGAACAATCTTTTTAGCTTCGTTCTCCGGCATTGCCGAAAGCCATGTTGGGATATCGTCGGGACCAATTTTTTCTGCGGACTTGCCATCGAGCCAAAAATGACTGAACGGAACCATTTCACTCAAAAGCTGCATCACATAACCGGCATTGTTTTGAAGAAGAGCTGCCGGTACGGATATATTCAGGTTTTCTGGCAGAGGTAGGAGCCGGACGCGCTTAAAGCGCTTTGAATACCGTTCCACCGACTCCTCATCGGTGACCGGAGTTCCGCTTTCATCTGTAACAAGCTTGATCGCCAGATCAGGGTCCTTGGTACGGAAAACAACCCCTTGGCCTCCTTGCCCGAGCACCTTGTCCTGAATGTGTACATTCTGATATTCATCCACATACTCGTTGAACCTTTTGCTCATTGGGAACCTCCTTTCTTAAACAGACAGGCAATCGTCTTGTCATCGGAGTGTCCCGGGACCGGCCATTCATTGAGCCAGCGTTTAAGATCCCTCTTTCTTTCCTCCGACTCCAGATCTGCATAAGTGGAGTAGAGTTCCTGTGCAAAAATCATCTGTTTTTCAGGTAACAGGTCATCGGATATTCCATCAGTGCACAGTACAACTGCATTGCATGCCGCACTTTCAATCGTCGCGGTTTCCCACTGATCGGGCTTAAACTCCTGCTGAAGGCTGTTTGTGTAGTTTGAGAAGGAATCCTGTTTGTTATCACTGAGGATAAGATGGTGCTCGTCAGTTTCTCCAAGGGCGGCAATCATTCCGTCACCAAGGCGTCCAAGAGTGATAACCCCTTCGATCTGGATGGAGAAAAGGCATGTGGCCGAACAATCTGTTGAAGAGTACGGAGCTATTTTCACAAGCCAGTTGGCATGAATGAGCCTTAAAATATCAACGATATTGGCATCGGGGGTATTCTGGTAGCTCTTGGCTGCCTCAAACACAGCAATACAGGCGGCTTTTGAACCGTGATCTGAATGTGCCTTGCTGCCCAGTCCGTCCGATACAACAACGACATTTCCCCATTTATACCGGCGTGCCATCCAAGAATCCTGATTTGGAATTCCGGCTTTAACATGTAGGGGGCCGATTACTGTGGCACCCCAGCAATTCCAGAGTTTGTCAAGCATCCCAATCCTCCTCTGGTTCTTCTGTTTCAGAGCGTACGGTTTGCAGAATCTGGGCTGTAGATGCTGGCGCGGTCCACGGCTCATCCGAACCAAAAATTGTACCGTCTATCGCTGAAGCGATATTCTCCGAAAGGTAAACTGCGTTGTTTGTGGAAATTTTCTTCAATTTCAACAGGTCGGCATCAGCACCAACTGCAACAGTCCGGATAATCAGGTTGCTAAATGTGCCCAGTTGTTTCTGAAAGCTAACGATGTCTGAATTGGAGAAATTGCCGTCAGACATAATGAGAACCATCGACCTCCCGGTATCATTCACATGCTGGGATAGAAAATCGGAGAGAGCACATACGTTAGAGGAACCTTCAGCGTTTAAGGCAGGGATATTACCGTCGCTTTGCAAAACGATCTCGGAAACACTCTGCGCCCATTGATAAAAGCGGATATTTAAGCCTGAGTATTTTTCCTGATCTATGAGCCTTAACTGAGCCGCATATCGGCAAAGATTCCGCTGAAGATGGATTTTGCCCATTTCACTCATACTGCCGGAAACATCTACAAAAATAAAAAGTTCCATCTCAAATTTTCCCGAAAAAATTTAGCAAATGCTCAGAGGCACCACTACCAAAAAACCATTCCACATTTATAAGATCATCTGATTTTTGCTTTATCACAGGATGTGGGGGACGAAAAGACGAAATCATTATTCCGTGCCCTTTCACACCACCAAAATGTTTGGCAGTTTCACTCAGCTTCAAAACATGGTTCGCTTCAACCTTTCCACTTTTACATTCAATGATGAATAAGCGATATCCGTCGGTACAAATAATATCAAACTCTTGATAACCTATATTTTCTTTAAACCCATCGTGGTAATACTTAAAGTTATCGTTGGAGTCGACGTCCACAACAGACACCTCTAACCCAAGGCGTAAATCTTTTAGAACAGCAGATTCTTTTAAAGGAAGTAACACACTAAAAACATACACCTCTAGCCACTTACCCAGCAGAAACTCAAGAAAACCAGGGAATTCATCAAACACAAATGACTTACCGCCAATTGTTAGCTTTGCTTGTTTATCAATTGTCAGTTCAGCGTAGAAATCATCCCCCCAATTCTTGAATGATTCATCCGAAATATAACTTTTCAGCTCACGATACTTTGACGCGATCAAGTTACGATTTTCCCAGATTATCTGAGAAGCATTAATAATTTCTCGAGAAAGTTCTTGTTCTGTAAGACCAGGCTTCGATACTGTTAATCCATCACCGTTCAACTTCAGAAATGTTTCGACCGAATCTACTGAAACAATTTCACTTTTTGTGAAACTATTAAGATTGATAACCTGTTTCTTTGAAAAATCGAAATAAAATGGCGTTGCATTTACCTTACGACAGGCGGCAAGCGCCCCTGCATACATCAACTTGGTTCCGCCCGTTAAGTTGAAGCCGATCTTCGCATCGGCAGGCATTTTCGCAATCAGATCCAAAATCGTGGACCGGACATTTTCAGGGTCATACGGGTCCACCGCAATTTCACCGTATTCAGCTTCTCCAAGAAACTGTTTCATGACATCGGCAGGGAACTGCGCGGAATTCACAAAGATATGCTTCCGGCTTGAAAACTGGATCACGCCAAGCAGGTTCGGCATCCGTTGTTCGCCGAACAGGTGAAAAATGGCATCATACTGATCAGATTCCGTATTGGTTGTTCGAACCTGTCTTCCGTGCCACTCCAGCCACTCGTTGGGCAGGGCGATTCTTTCCGGAGGTCTTCCGGGCTGAGAAGATGCGATAAGACGTTTTTTTAGCGTCGGGTGTCTCAGGGCCGCAAAAGCCCAGACGAAAGCCATAACCGGAGTCCCCGGACTCAGGTAGAGCGTAACGAGCTTTTCACCTTCAGATGAGGCAACCGCATTCAGGGAATGAGTCGCGGTCTCATAGATGCCCTCCGTGTCATTGAGATGCGTCAGCTCCACAGGGAGGAAACGCACATCGACCTTTTTACCGGCATTTCGAAGCTGTTTCTTTAGCCATTCATTAAAATGATGGTGCGCAGCCCCTGTATTTGAAAATAGGTCGACAAACTGTCTCGCAGCAGCCGGGTCAGAGCCTTCAACACCTGCAATTTTTTGCTGAAATACATCGGCTTTATTTTCGGATTTATCCGGGTGCGTAAAGCCGAGGATGATCACATCGGTGTAATCTTCAGCTAGCAAAGCTCCCAGAACGGGGCCGGCTGTATGTTCCAGTCCGAGTGAGGCCCTGAGATCAGTCATTCCGTACCATGTCATTAAATATTTCTTCAATTTAAATTCCCTTGACTTTTAGGTACGAGTATTTGTGCTATCTGTTCACCCGCATTAATTATTTTGCCGACTTTGACGTATACCTTGACAACAAGTCCGTCAACAGAAGCAGGAACTTTTTGGGTGTTACCTTCCTCATTATCTATTTCAATAATAATGTCGTTGTATTTAACAATATTGCCTGTAAAGCAAGAAATATTCTGAACAGTACCTGTTGTGATAGACCGAGGAAATTTTATTGTTGCCGTATCAAATATTATTTTTCGTTCTTCAAAAGAAAGCTTATGGGCAAGTGACAATAACTTACTTGCATCAATCAATTTCTTTTTATAGAGATCGAGAATGAGCTCTCCACTCATATTGGGATGCTGCAATGCCAGATCGAACTCTTTTTTTGTTACTTCGTTGTCACTCCATGAGCCGGGTTTGTTGAAATCAAATTTCCTATATTGACTTACAACTTGTCGTAAGGCTTCATGTGGACAGTGGGGGTTCTTTAGAGCCGCTTGACGAACTAATGGGCTTTGATCATTAACTAATTCTATGAGCTTTTCGGATGAGATAAACTCATTTGATGCAGCATTTTCTCTATCTGATAGAGCATTGCTATCACTTAGTGCATCAATGCTATCAAGGTCTTCGTCTGTAAGGGAGGCGGCTTTGAGACTGAAATTCTCAAACAAAGTTTGGTATATCGAGATTTTCTCTTTAAGAACAATACTTATTGGTGTAATTAGATCAATGTGCTTCTTAATTAGCGCTTGAGTTAGAATAGACTCATTGCTACGAAACAAACTTTCCAATGCATCATTGACGACGCACTCAATATCTGCTCCGGAAAAACCTTCTGACAAAGTCGCTAATTCAGCAAGATCGAGTCCTCTGGGAGTAGTTTTCAGCTGTTTTGTCTTAACGTGAAAAATCTGTTTTCGCTCACGCTCACTCGGTAAATTAACATAAAAAATTTCATCAAACCGTCCGCGCCTCAATAGCTCTGGTGGGATATTAGTAATGTCATTTGCTGTTGCTATAACAAATACAGCCCCCGGCTTCTCTTGCATCCAGGTTAGAAAATAACCAAAAAGACGGGTTGTGATTTCTGTACTTCCCCCTGCTCCATTGATTCCTGAAAAAGCTTTTTCAAGTTCATCGATCCACAGAACACAAGGGCTTGCTTGCTCTGCAACCTTAAGAGCGGCCTTCATATTGGCCTCACTCTCACCCACAAATTTACCCATCAAAGAGCCAATGTCTAAACGAAAAAGTGGCACATTGAATAATGACGAAGCTGCTTTTGCGCTCATTGATTTTCCACACCCTGGCATACCTGCTAATAGCACGCCTTTGGGGGGCGAGATACCTAATTTCTGAGCTTGTGGTAAATGCTCAATGATGTATTTCTTGTTACGTAACCAACTTTTGAGCTGCTCCAACCCGCCAATTTGGTCAATATCAATTTTACTATCGACCAGCTCCAGCAAACCTGAGCGAGCTAATGCTCTCTTTTTCAAGGCTAAAGCATGCGCCACAGATTCATCGGGAAATGTATCCTCATATTTATTCTTTAGCGTTTCGAATATTTGAAGAATAGTGTCTCGCTCCATACCTGAAAGTATAGATCTAAGAGAATTAAGCACTCTAGTAGGAACTGAGATAGAATACTCGTTCTTGAGCATATCCAGAGTTTCATCAACCTGATCTAACGAAAGAGGAGAGCAAGAGAATTGGAGCAAAAGATCCGCGAGGTCAGGAAACTCTATACTCTCTTTGGATACTAAAAAAATCGCAGCCTTCCCTTTAAAATGGCGCTTAATCCTTAACAGTTCCTGTTGCAATCTAGCAATAGCTCTAATGTCATCTTTCAATACGGAATAGGCATTCTGTATTACATAAATCCTGCCCGTAGGATCGTCATCAGCGATTATTTTAAGATCTTGGTACAGCAATACCTCTTGATCCGGTTTCAAAGCTCTTTTAGTCTTAAAGTCAACCCAACCATAACCCAAATTCCACTCCTTTACTTTGAAGTTCAGTTGGATGGCAACAGCTTCGATTTCTTCATCGATTCGATTGAAGTCTTGGCCCAAAATCTGGACTCCTGACACACCGGAACGAATGGCCTCACTAATCCCCTTAATATCCATATTTAAAATCCAAGTAGAGAGGCCACGCCACTACAGAACGATGAAGCACCTTTAGTTATTGCTGAACCAACCGATTTAACGGTATCAGCAACAGTAGATACAATCTTTGTTCCACCTTCAAATATAGCTTCTCCCACCGTACTTCCTGCAATCCCACCTACGACACCGCCAACGATTCCACCGATTGCAGTACCAATAGGCCCTAATGCAGTCCCTAACGCAGCTCCTACGCTAGCACCTTTGGTACCACCAGCTAACCCGCCAACAAGGCTACATGTGGCACTGCCAGCCTGATCGAGTGCTTCTGCACCGGTAATTTCTCCCTTTGCGAATTTGTAGAGAATCTTAGTATTTTCAATACCAATACAAACAGCATTAGCAATTCTTCCTGCCGGTGTGTTTTTCATTACATTACCTAACCAACCACTTTTAATAGCTACGGTTACGCCACCAGTGATAGCGACAGTTAGCCCTGAAGTCGTTGCCGACTTTAGACTACTCTGGACAAACTCCTGTAAGTCCTCTTCTCCACTATTATTTTCTTTGCCTGTTATTCCATTCCATATCCGCCGCCCTAGAATACGAGCGCCTTGAAATCCCACAGATAATAGAGCCGCAGCACCAGCTTTTTGCCCGATATTTTTTGCAATATCGATCCTGCTTGTCTCGTTCCAATCATATTGTTTGGCTTCAGCTTCTTCTTGTGCTCTGCGTTGTCTCTCTTTGGCCTCTTGTTTAGAAAGTGGCTTAGATTCGACACCATCAATTTCGATTGTTTCAGTACTTCCAGGAATATCTTCAGACTGCCCTTCTGGCACTAACTTGCGCTGCCCTCGGTAATCTCCTTTTTTAAGCATGGTGTCTGTCGCGTCCGCATCGGCACCATATTTTGCTTGATAGCGACGGACAATTTTTCCTTCACCATCCTTAATCACAATATCAACTGAATTTTTGCCATATGTCTGGCCGGGTTTGGGTTGTAATACTTCAGCACGGTATTCACTACCTTTAGCTACAGCATCAAGGTTGAATGTATCAACATGATGTTGTTCAGCAATAAAACCATCCAGATTAAGCTGCTGATTCAACTGGCCATCATTTCGGTAAAGCAAATCAATGTTTGCTTTGTTTGCCGTCTCAATGGCTGTATCAATTTTAGTAGCGTAAGCTCCGAAGTTAGTCACCCCACCTGCGGTTGCACCTTGCTCAATTTTCCCCGCCAACCAGTTGTTAGTGCTTAATCCTTTACTGTGGTGTTCCGTCAACTCTTGCTGAGCAGACTTGAAAACCGCTACCTCCTCAACAATCTCGCCAGCAGTTTGTTCTATCTCTTCTTCCGTCTGCCAAATATCTGGATATTTAGCGAACTCGCGACAAAGCCAAGCCTTATTGGATAGTTCAGGAGATTTATCTCTGTAGGAACGAATAAATGAACCTATAACTCCGCGCGTTTTTTTTGCACCCTCCGGCGTAACCTTTATCTGTTCAGCTAAAGCATCTGCCTGAGCTTCACCATGAGATGCACCATTCGCTATCAGTTCTGGTAAATCCAAATTATCCTGATTCCTATCCATTTTGCTCTCCTACAAATAACCTTGATCATCATTCTCAATAGAGACTGACGCAGCAATATATGACTTCGCACGCTCATCCAACTCAATTGACGCCGGAACCACATTAGGGTTCTTGGACTGGGTACGCATGGTCACCGACATGGTCACTCGCTGGAAAAACTCATGTAGCTGCCCGGCATTTTCCGCATAGAAAAGGTCATGGGGCGTGCCCTCGATAAAACGCTTCAAAACCGTCTCATCTGCATCACGTCCGATAGCCATTGCCATGCGGTCACATTTGGAAGAGCGTCCTTCGGAGATAAAATCCTCCAACGGCCTTTCCCAGCTGTCATTAGGCTGCCCGTCTGAAACAAGAACGATCGTCGGGCGGTAGGCACGGAAAGGCGTAGTCTCTTTGTCCTCGATCATGGCCTTGGCCATCTTGAGGGCTGTACCCATCGGGGTCATGCCATTTGCCTGCAAACCTTGCCACTGCACCTGAGAAGCCTTGGTGTAGGGAACCTGAAGCTCAACTTGATTGCCGAAAGTGATGACGGAAACAAGAATCTCGGTCTCCATCTTCTCTTCCTGCGCAAAGGTATCCAGCATATCCTCGACGGCCTTGTTAAGGTTCTCGATTTTATCTCCGGACATACTGGAACTGACATCCAGAAGCAGAACGACGGGAAGTGGTTTGGCGGTTGGGGTGGTAAACTTTTTAGGATCAAACATGGATCATCCTCATGATTAATTTGCTGGTTTCAATTTCAAACAATTCTCAATACTCGGGGAAAAACTCAGCGAGGTTTCTGCCCCCGACAAACACGTCACAGACAAGTCTACCACGATCCACTTTGTAAGCGGCCCTGAGTTCAACCTGCTGCCCATTGATAAGCTTTGACAAAGCATCCTTCACTTTCTGTCCTTTGGCCGTATGCAACTCAGGCGCATTGTATCCAGCAGGACGGACTCTGGTTCCCGTCTCTCCGTTCCATTTCCACTCTGGTGACACCGCGAAGGTATCACCGTCGATAATTGAAGTGACACTGAATACTGGCATCGTTGCTCCTTTAGTTTTTCAGACGATTGCTTTTCTTTCTGCACCTTCCATTAAGCAGAATGCATGCCAAAACACCCAACACCAATTAACAAGCTGATATTAAAAAGAAATATCAAGAAAAACAGTGTGAATGAATGGGTAGCACTTCAACTTAGGTTGATACAATTTCAACCGTGGTTTAAATTTATCACTTAGTATTATTCAAAAACTTGTGCACCGCCTGAGGGGTTACACCTAACATTCTCGCTGCCTGACTCTGGTTGCCGTTCGCGGCCTCAAGCGCTCTCAAAATCATCTGCTTGCGGGCACTGCCGAGAAACTCATCCAGAGAAAATCCCTCGTAAGGCTCGGGCAAAGCATCCAATGGATCGGCATAGGTGATCGGTTCGGTAATAAGCAGGTCTGAAGCATCCAGCACTTCCAATCGGCTCAGCCTTACAGAGCGTTCGATGACATTCTCAAGATCTCGAATATTCCCCTCCCAATTGTGGGCCTGCAGACGACTAAGTGCATCGGTAGTTAGTCGGCGATGTCTTTTCAATGAAGTATTCAAACGATCTAGGATATTGAGTACCAGTTTGGGAATATCTGAACGTCGCTCACGCAAAGAAGGTAGTTTGTAAGCGTTCGGCCATCTCATCTTGACAGCGGTTTTTTTTAACCTGTTTTTTTACATCGCTGTCTGTGGTTGCCAATTATGCGGCAACAGTTCAGCAATACGGCTGGCGGGCTGAGTGGGCA
>JBAYRD010000033.1:0-10657 GCA_041676845.1 Halothiobacillaceae bacterium
GCCGCCACTGCGCAGCGTGTAGCCCAGCGCCTCGAGGCGGGTGGCGCAGCGCTGCATGAGCCCCAAGACCGGCTCAGGGGTGTTGCGTGAGCCAATTCCGGCATAGGTCATTGATCGCATCGGTGTAACCTCTCAGTTGATGTGCGTATGAGATGCCTCAGCGACGCTAGGAATCATGTGGCCTGAGCATGCTCAAGGTTGTCGTACTAGCCGGCCTTGTTCGCCTTCAGTGCGGCAGCAAGCTCAGTCTCAACCGGAGGACGGATTAAGTTTCGGCTCCTTAGGTTTTCCTGCGGATGGCCCGAGAAAGATGGCGGGCGCCACCCCGAACGACCCCTACGCCCTGCCCCCCGAAGCTGTATCCCCAAATGAGCTGCCAAAGCGTCGGCGTGGCCATCGGCAGCCAGATCAAGGCGGCCTTGGCGGACAGCGCCTCCTGCTGCCGGATAACCTGCTCCACGGCCTTCTTCTCGCGCCTACCGTCCTGGCCCCGGGCGCCCCAGTATCGGAAGCTCTTGAGCTCCACCACTGCCACGATCCCGTCCTTCCTTGCAACGAGATCGACGTCGCCCCCGCTGTGCAGGCGTTGGCCCAGCACGACGTTGTAGCCGTCTGACTCCAGCCGGTCTTTCGCCAGCTGGCCGTACTTCGCCTCCACCGCTTGGCCGTGCTGACGCGCACAGGCACGTCGATGGTGGTGTGCGGCCAATGACGCCAACGCCGCACACAAAATGATGTTCACCTGGAGACCAAGATCAACAATCGGGAGTGCCGCATTGGCGGTCGCAGCGGCCAGGGCGCCAATGAAGAAATTTCGGCGACGCAGGTTGTGGCGCCAGGGCTCAAAGGCGTGTTTGCCGTGGCTCAAGCAAATCTCCTTCTTCTGTTCTTCGCTTTTTCTGCGCCTCCAAACCGTCGCACTGCTTCATCCCAACTCATGCGGACTGCCCGTCCGACGCCCTCCTCCCGCTTTTCATCCCACTCTTCAGCGATGATGAAGCGCTGCCAAAGAAGGCTTGTCCGTGAATCGTAGATCGTGCCAGGCGGCCACTTCTCCATCACCCCGGTGCGCCTGCACAGGCGGACGAAATGACGGCATTCGGTCATCTCCGTGTCAGGTTCTCCGATGGAGAAATCCACCACCCATGCCTGATTGGGATCGTCTTCGCACGGCGAGGCTGTCCAAAAGGTCCCTTTAGGCGTATCAGGAAATGCTTTTGGATCGATGGTCGGGCAGGACTGTGTCTCATCGACAATGCTGAGCAACTCTTCCATCGTCGGCAGGCGCCACCCCTCCCGGACCCCTTCGTGCTCGGAAACCAGAACAAGATCAGGCTTGAAGTTGTGCATCACAGCGACTCCACCTCTGATGCGAGCGAATCAGCATCAGCCGCGATGCCGCCGAAGACCTCGAACAACTCGTTAGCGATCCCCAAGAACTCCGTGACGGAGAAAACGAGGTCTGCGTCAAAGATTTCGTCAGCCGAGGCATCACCTTCGGACTTTCCGTCGTTGTCGCCATAGTGAATTTTCGAGAACCCCAAATCGTCGTCTGCACTGCTGCACGTAATGATGAATGTCGTTGTTGATTCGTGTCGAAGGCCAAGCTTGACGGGCGATTTCCCCTCAAGAAGGTGCTCACGGATTTCCGGCCTGTCGAGCTCGTGTGCGGTGTACCGAACCTTGCTTTTTTCGTGGGTGAGTTCGCAATGCTCGCCAAGCATGAATCCGCCCTCGCACTCATTGTTCAAGAGCCATTCGGTCATCTTTCTGCTTGGCGTCTCAACCGTCCTGAGCTTGCGAAATGAAGGCCTCATGCCACGCTTCATGAAGCTGTCGGTGAACACTCCATGAAAATCTTCGACGCACTTTGCCGACGAGGTCAGTACGAGTAACTGCTTTCTGCTAGGAACCAGAACGCCAAACGTGTGCTTGATGCGGGTCGGCGCTCCCGGCAGCAGCGACTCGTAGACCTGATCCTTGAGCGCTTTACGCTCCTTCCGCGTCGCGGGGCGTCCTTCCCGCTTCTCGGCCTCGGCCATCGCAGCCGCAAGCTTCTTCTTGACCGTCGAGGCAGGGACGATCTTGCTTTCCTTCTGGAGGGCGACAAGATAGATCGAGTCGACGACATGCACCAGAGGGGCGCTTTCGATCTCCTTAGGGTTGATCCACCCGAGATGATCTACATCCAACTGGCCGATGCCACTGAATTTGCGGCTTGCCAGCACCTCTTCGAGCTCCTCAGGGGAGTAAGGGCAGTCGCAGGAGAACACGAAGGCACTTCGGAGCAACATGAAAGCATCCGCTGAAAGAATTGACACCGATTCTATCGGAGTTATTGGAATCGTTCTCCGCATCCCGCTAAGATGCTGGTTATATGTACAGTATTCGCGGTGCGATTTCACCTACGGATGAATGCATCTCCTGCTTGCAGTATCAGCAACCTTGCGTCGCAGGATCAAAAGGAGATTCAGAATGGATGAAGCGAGAAAGGCGATCTTCGACAACCTGTCGCAGATCCAGACATTCCCCTTCGAAGAGAAGAAGGGGAACCTGACGTACCTGTCCTGGGCAAACGCCTGGGGACTGGTGAAGAAGGCGGAGCCGGACGCCGCGTTCACCGTGGTGACGTTCGACGCGAACGGCATCAGAACCGAGGGTGGGCTGCCATACCAGCGAACCGATATCGGATTCATGGTCTGGACTCGGGTCACCATCGCCAATGTGACCCAAGAATGCTACTTGCCGGTGATGGATCACCGGAACAAGGCAAAGCAGGTTCCGGACATCCTCGACATCAACAATACGTTGATGCGGTGTTTAGTGAAAAACCTCGCGCTCTTTGGCCTTGGGCTTCACATCTACGCAGGTGAAGACATGCCCTTCGGGATGCCGACACATGCTTCCGAGGTCGATCCTGAGACGGGAGAGATCAAGGAAACAGTGAAAGCCCCCATGGCCTCGTCACAGTCGAAGGCAGGTGGTAACGGTACATCCTCAACCTTTGCTGCAGCAATCGCTCGGGTTGGGAAGTTGCAAGCGGCTGAGATGCCGAATGCGAAGCGTATGGCTCCCATGCTGTTCCAGGGGGCTGAGCTCGAGCGGTACCAGGAAGCACTCGCAGCGCGGGAGAAGGAACTCGCCTCGCCTGCGGCTGCAACAGCAGCAACGAGTGCAGCACCGAGCGGCTTGCCGATCTGATCGGCGCTCACCGCAGACTTCAATCGACCCGTCACTGATAATCTTTCAGTGGCGGGTTTTTACGTTAACGGAGGCGAACGTTGAAGAGTCAGAAATTTGAGAAACTGGGACGCGCGCAAAAGCAGTACCACCGAAACCATCCATGGCAACTTGCCTGCGGCGGCCTTTACATCCCGCACGACTACACTGAGAAAACCAACGCCGATCTCTCCTGGTGGGACGATGTTGGCTTCATCCTCAACAAGCGCCGCGTCATCGTCTGGTGGCAACACCCTCGCCACCTCTATTCGGAAGAGATTGGGCGACGTGCCCGGACGCTTGCAGGAGACGACCCGAGTGACGACTGGCTCTTCGAAGGCGGAACGAAGAACTACAAGCGCGCGGGACGTTCGCGGAAGAAACTCGTGAGCTACACGAGCAGAAAGCCATCGGAGGCCCAGCAGCGCTACTACAACTCGCGCAGGGAGATCGAGCAGCGCATGACCGTCGAGGGGATCGAGTTCGAAGTCGGGACATCCTGGAGTCGCGAGCGTCTGAGCTGGGCAACAGGCGTCGAACTCATCGTTCCGCTCGAGGTGCGAAATGAAGCGGAACTGGCAGTCGTTGCGCAACTTGCTCGCCGGCTACTATTGGGGCAGACCACCCTCCAGGCTGAGTTTCCAGGGTACCGCTACACCAGAGACCATTGGCTTGCAGAAACGGATGGACCGCGTGGTATCGGCCCGCAATCTCACGCCTTGGTGCACCAGAGCACACCGTTACTCACTGCGGTAACGCCCACTCGATCGCCAGGCTGAACCTCCCCCTCGAGGACGACAGCAGGCCAGGGTTCCTTTTCGAACTCCGCAGTGAGCGAGCCATCATCATTCACAGCAAGAATGTTGGCGTAGCTTTGAACTTGAGGCTTCCCTGAAAATACCTGCTTCAGGTACCGACAAACGCCAAAAGCAACCGTAAGTATCACGAAGATCAGAGCCTGAATTTCGATGCTGATCACCAGTCCGACGAGAACCAGTCCAGATGTGAGCGCGGCCGCAACAGCAACCCAGCGCAACCCCTTGCGAGGCATGAACTGATCAATGAGTGCAAGTCCACCAGCAGCAAGCATCCACCAGTAGTCTGCAGGCAGATTGGAGAAGAATGTCATGGGTGAATGTGGTTAACGGCGCGCAAGCAAGACCACTTGATCTGCTCAAAGTCGGGGTGTTTCGGCGAGATCAGGTAGATCGCCCCTTCAGCGCAAATTGAGGACGACGACACGGCAACAAGTTGAGGCGGGTTGTCGAAGAACCTGCCGCCAACTACTTGCTCCTGCCCTGCCCGGACTTGCCGCAGGTCCACCGGGCTGGAATAAGTGTCGGGAAGCCGTGCCTCGTGCAGGTACAGAGGCACAAGACAACGTCCGCCGGAGATCACCTCGCGTTCAAGCATGGCCAGCGCCGGATGCTCAAAGCCATAGCAGGCCTGCTGCCCCATCCGGTGCCAACGACCGGGGTAGGGTCTGACTTCCTGGAAACTCGCTGCGGACAAGCGCTTGCGTGGCGAGAGAAGAAAGCAGCGATTAGCGCTCAAACTGGATCTCCGTACAGCAATGCCGCTAGCGCCTCTTCGATCAGAGCCCCACCGTCTTCTGTGGCCAGCATGGAAAGCGGCGTATGTCCGCCAAGCCACCCTTGAGAAACCTTGAGCCAGGCACGCGCAGCCTCGCTTGACCCCAGCGCTTGCGTTGCAAGGTGGTCGATTCTTACGAGCCTGGCCAGTCGCTCAGTCACAGAGGGACTCAGCATCGCTGCTTCAGCGCTTAGTCTGCGCACGCTGGCTGACGAGATCATCGCCATGGCGCAGATGTCATCGTGCGTACAGCGAAACTCCCGGGACGCCTCCCCAATCGCGCTCGCCGGGAGGCTCTTGCGAATCACCTCGATCCGGGTTCGGCGGTTCGCCGTGAGGATCGCCTTGCGGAACGCGGTCCAAGACTCTTTGCCAACGGGCCCAGCAGGAGCTTCCCGCTTCGCCTCATCTTGATGATCAAACTTGACTATTGCGTTCATCAGAATTGCGCGAGAAACCCCGGCCTTCAGGCCGGGGAGGTAGAGCGACGGACGCCGAAGGCGTCCTTGGCTTGAGCCGCAGCCTGATCTCGCTTTGAATTTGCGGTTCGGTTGAAAAAATAACCATAGCCGTCGTTGCGCTGCATCAGTCGACAATGCTTGTGACCGATGCCCTGCACCACGGCCGTGGCCGTCTGGATATTGAAATAGCCCGATTCACGCACCGCGACACGGCCGCTGTGCGTACCCATTTTCTTGCCGCCAGGAACGATGGCTGTGACCATGTCGCCCGTGCTGAAGCCCTGAATGCGCTTTTGACGCTTCAGGTAGCCGCGAGGAAATCCGAATTTGTCCAGCCGCGTGCGCTGGTAGCTACCGCGGCCGGTGGCCTTGATGCTCAGCGTCAAAGCGCTAGATGGCCGCAAGGCATCCACCTGACCGACGCAAACCGCATCCCAGGCGTGCGTCTTTTCAATGCCGTGGCGAATGCGGTTGAACTTGGTGAGCCCGCCGCTGGCGAGCTCCACCGGCAAGCCAGTGGCTTTGAGCGCGTTGGACAGCGCCCAGCGCGTGGCATTGACTGCAGCCGCATCATGCAATGGCCGCTTGGCTTGCGCCTTGATTTTCGCCAGCCGACTTGGGTCTCGAGCCAAAAACTCTTCGATGCTTCGCGCGCCTTTTTTCTGGTTGCAGCAGATGCAAGCCAACGTCAGGTTGGATGCCCGGTTGCTGCCGCCACGGGACTTGGGCTCGATGTGTTCGATCTGCAGCGGCACGTCTTTGGCGTCGCAGTAAGCGCATTGGCGGCCCCATTTCTCCAGCAGGTATTCGCGCAGCTCGTAGCCTGCGAGCGTGCCTTGCTGATACTCGACGCCCAAGATTTCGGGGTTCTGAATCAGCTGCATATCAAAGCGCACCAGCTCGCTGGAGATCGCCGTAACCGGCGCCCAGCGGCGCAGCCGCTGCACCCAGGACAGGGTGCTGTCGATGCGGTGTTGCAGGCTGGGTGCGAGCCAGCCTTTTGTCTTGTTGCCGCGGTTCAGGAACCTCGGCGCGCGGTAGCGCAAATTGCCGCGCCGGCGACGGCGCATCTGGCGACGCGCAGTCAGCGCCTCGCTGATCTGGCGGCCGCGGTGCAGGATCTCCATCAGAGACACCACAACCGCTGCGCGCCGAATCTCGCCGCTTTCAGCGTCGACATGATCCGCGTCACGCACCAGGGCCAGTCCGGTCGTTTTACTGCCCGGGTCCAGCTTGATGCGCAGCGGCTGCAGCGCTGAGTCGGCCTGCGTGCGATCGGTCAGCCGAATCACGAACGGATGCAACCGATGCACGCGCGCACGACCGCTTTCCAGGAGTTTCCTGGCGCGCTTCTCACTGCACGGCATCAGCGGCTTGCCGCTGCGATCCAACACAAAAACCGACACATCAGCCCTTTCAAAATTCCGCAAACTGTGCGGCCAGATCGTCTTTCCGATCGTCAGCCCTTACGGGCCTGGTGACGCAGGCCTTGCGGCCTGGCTCCCCTCGACCATGTTGCAGTCCGGCTTGGATGACGGGGCCGTTTCGTGCTTACCCTTCGCTTGTCTGCACCGCCGCCTTCGAGAGCCACGAACTGAGGAAGCATTCGTGGGTCGGACTTTTCGCACTTAACTGCAACGTAGATTGAAGAAATTCTCCTTTCTTGGTCTGGTCAACCGAGCCTGCTTTCACAAGCTCCGCCCTTCAGGGCGGGGTAGTTGACAGGACTCACGTCAGACTGCCAGTCCTGGGATGTTACAGCCCGACGTGGTAGAATACAAAACAATCCTGGAAGAAATTATAAGAACACAGGTAGCCTGAAAACCATTCCTAATCGCACTTAGGTGTGCCCCGATGAAAAGACTGCTCTCACTTCTTGCGACAGGTTTCTTAGCCACGACGCAAGTGGCTATGGCCAACGAAACAGAGCTCGGAGATAGCGTTGTTCGCCCTGCCGCAGCAAGCCCGTTTGCGCCCTCGATACGCGTCGCCTTCTCGCCAGGCGAAGCGGAGGCAGAGGTCTTCGACCTGGTGCGCAAAGCCAACAAGAGCATACGGATACTGACGACATCTTTGGTCAACAGAGACCTTGCCGATGAACTTTTGCTGGCCAAGAGTCGTGGAGTCGATGTTCGCGTTCTCTTCTCTGGTGCCAGCAAGGACCAGAAGTCCTTCGTCATTGCGTTTTTGAAGAACGGCGGCGTCTTTGCCGCTTATGCAACGACACGACAAACGCTGAACTCGAACTTCATCGTCACTGACGAGGCGAACACAATTACGGGAAGCGTCGACTACGCCAGTACCTCGTTTCGTCGGAACCATGAGACGATCATGATCGTCAAGAACTACCCCGATGCTGCATTCAAGCTCATCTCTGCTTGGGATGCGCTCGCCGCTGAAGCAGAAGAGTTTGCGCCAGTTCGGCAGAAGCAAGGAGCTCCCGGATGACGCCAATCTTTTCCTATGAAATGGTCGCTGAGGCGTTCATGAGGTGGTTTGAAACTCAAAACGGGGGATGCGTCCCATCAGAAGATGAGCGGTGCCGTGAGCGCATCATCTCGCAGATCAAGCGCTTCTACCCGAACGAAGAACGGCTCAACCAAGACGCATATCAGCTTATCACCGCACTCACGAAGAGCCGGGACCAGAGTAGCGGCCGGATCGTCCACTGAACCTTCCTTCAAGAAGAATCCCAAAAGAATCGCTTCCTAGCCTTGATTCGTTTATATAAACGTTTAAAGTTCGACGCATCGCAGGCGAGCTTTCGCCGCAACGATGATCGAAATGGGAGAAATTCATGATCGAGAACTTAGACTCGCTGGAATCCGACTTCGACGTCCAGTTGACCCCCGGCTCCGTTAAGACGGCCATGACTGCGGTTGACGCGAAGTCGCGGGACCTCTGGCAAGTACCTATCGAAGCGATACGGGTGATCCCCGGCTTCAACGTCCGAGTCAAAAACGCCTCGTATGACCAACACATCGAGGATTTGGCAGAATCGATCCTCCGCGAAGGCTTCAAGCCAGACAAGCCGCTGGCTGGCTATGTCTCTCAAGAAGATGGCGTCAACGTCATCAGTGTCGTTGATGGGCATTGCCGGCTCGAGGCGGTCCGCATAGCAATCTCTCGCGGGGCCGAGATCTCACGTCTGCCTGTGGTGGTGAGCCCTCCGGGAACCACCATGGAAGACCTCACTGTCTCCTTGGTCAGTTCGAATAGTGGCAAGGAGCTCACGCCCTACGAGATCAGCATGGTTGTTCGCAGGCTGGTCAAATTTGGATGGGAAACGCAGGAGATCGCAACCAAGCTTGGAATTACTCAGCGCTACGTTGCCGGGCTCCTCCAGCTCGCTTCAGCCCCTCTCGAGATCAGAACGATGGTCATGGAAGAGCGGGTTGCGGCACGCATGGCGATCGACGCTATGCGTGATCATGGGGACAAGGCGCTTGCCTTCTTGCTGCGGGCGGAGAAGCTTGCAAACGCTCGTGGTCAGCGGCGCGTGACCAACAAGTTCACCCCGGGGCGGGCCATCAAGAAGGCTATCACGAAAAATGCCCCTGTAATGGCAAAAGCGATCGAGGACCTGCGCCGCGATCCAGGGTATGCAGCCATCGGGGACGACGTGAAGGCTCAGATCGAAAAAATTCTTGAAGCTTTCGAGAAGGCGCGAAAGAATGAAGCTGATGCCGAAGAAGAGGCAGAGGGCGCTTCCGAACAAAGGCAAGAAGAAGCCACTTCGGGCATCCCTAATGATGCGGAAGATCTCTTCGCGGACTGATTCTGATGGACATCGAAGGCTTCACGGTAGAACTCCCGGATCAACTGCTCGCCGGTGCCTATGTGCTCGACACGTGGCCTCGGGAGATCATCGAAGTGGAAGTGCCTTCACAGCCACCCACCACGCTCGCGCTGGACATCTTCGAGATGTCAGACAAGCGTCGAATCGTGGTCTGCACTGAGCTTGCTCGCAACCAGGGGCGTAGCATTACGAACAGTTGGCCCGACTTGGCGGATCATCTGCGCGGCCTTTTAGGCGGACAAGAGACGCAGCTTGTTCTTGTCGAGCATTATTGCGGTGCGTCCTATCGAGACCGTGAGTTGCCGAGTACGTACGACCTTGTTGATCTGCGGTGGATCTCGGGTCGCGCAAGTTTGCTAGGCTGGACGCGACTGAGCAGTAAAGGATAGAAAAATGGGATACGGACTAAGTCTTGACCAGGTAGAGTTGATGAAGGGGCCTATGCTTTCGGCCTCCCTGCCTATCGTCTTTGACAATTCAGAAAAGATCGAAGGCGTCGTCGTGCGTTGCCCGGAGTGTGATCGCACTATCCCAGACGTTCTTGTCCGCGGTCGGGTGCAGCGGCCGACTGAGCGTGTCGCAGTCGTCGACACAGGGTGCTACTGCGAGCATTGCGACGCCTTTGGTATGCAGACCCTGCGTTTCTACGACGACGGCCGGGCGATGTTTTTTAACGGTAAAGCGTGGAAAGAGTTCGATGCCGATCCACCCAGTTTCTGGGATCGGGCAAAGCGTTACTTTGCGCCTCGGCACAACATCTAACTTTCGCTACGCTTAGAAATAGAGTCGCCCGTCTAGCCTACAGACGGGCGATTTTTCGTTGCTTCAGGCCGTTTTCTCAAACACGACCTCTTTAGGCGTCCTCTTGCGCACGACAACCGTCTTTGCCAGCTTGTCGTGCCACCCCTGTTTCCGAGAGTCGAAAGCGCACCAGATTAGCCCCAGTCCAAGGGGAATGCACGCAAGCAAGTACCCGAAATACCTGCCCACGTACTGACCTGGTGTCGCGGCATCACCGGAAGACGCATCAACAATTCTCAGCCTCAATGCCATTTTTCCAGGCGTAGCCTGCTTCGCAATCCAGAACCAAAGTACCGCAACCACAGGTGCGACCCAAGAGATCAGAATGTCGAAGAATCCCTGCGACAACTGCTCTGAAACGAAGTACTGCTCGCCGTAAACTGCGTAGAGAAGCGGCAGCGAGATCATTAGCCAGAGCAAAGAGTCGATCAGAAAAGCACCGAATCGAACCCAAAAGCCAGCGTATTGAAGATCATTCGAATCTTGCACAATAAATTCCTCTAAACGGTAATCAGGAAACTTCACTTCAATCGAGAAGAAAGAACTAGAATTGAGCCGCTAATAGCGGAACAAAGCGGAGTTCTCGGATGAAGATGCTCAATGAAAGCATCCGCCGGTGGGAAACCGATACCCGGTACTACTGCGCCATGGTGGATACTGACCTTTTCGGACAGATTGTCTTGAGGCGCTGCTGGGGCGGGAAAAAAAATCGGATGGGCGGAATGGCAAGTGATCCCTATGGGACAGTCGATGAAGCGCAGCAGGCGATGGAAGTGCTCGCGAA
>JBAYRD010000034.1:0-10045 GCA_041676845.1 Halothiobacillaceae bacterium
AAAGACAAACGGAATAGTAACTGTCACCCAGAAGGATATCAAATGCTTCCACGACTTGGCGGATGCTCTGATGCGGTTGCCCTTTGCAGTCTCGGCGCAGCAGTCGCCGCAACAACTCCGTTTGTAGGGGTCGATCCCCATCATGCGGCTGCGCTGGCAATGGCCGGTACTACGTGGCTGGGCTATCGGGTGCTGGAGAAGGTGTCTTTCTCAAAGGCTGCGTTCGACTCGAACGTAGCGATCTCGTCGTCAGCCAAAACCCCTGATCTGGCTGGAGGAGCGGGAATGCTTATTGGCTACAAGGTCGAGGACGGAAGGCCCGTGTATGTGCCGGACGAAGACCTCATGCGGCATCTGTTCATTCTGGGTCAAAGCGGCGTTGGCAAGACCGTCCTGGGCGCCAACCTGATCTTTCAGCAGATTGCACGCGGGGGCGGGCTCACGTTCATCGACGGCAAGATGACGGACGAGGAACTGCAAAAAATCTGGCAGATGTGCGCCTGGTGCGGTCGGGAGCGTGACCTTTTCATCATCAACCCCGGCCGGCCCGAAATGAGCAACACCTACAATCCGTTGCTCTATGGTGATCCAGACGAGATTGCTGACCGGCCGATCTCAACCATTCCTCAGAATGACTCCAATCCGGGAACGGACTACTACAGAAAGGCCGCGCACCAAGGCATCGTGACTCTGGTTTCAGCAATGAAAAAGGCCGGATTGGCCTACAACTTCATTGACTTCGCGGTCATGCTGATGAACTCCAAGGCTCTTGAAGAGCTTGAGCGCAAGCTCATGGAGGTCGCCCCAAACTCCGATGAGGCTAGAGCCTTTAGTCTTTTTGTCGATCAGTTTCGGTATTCGGCTAAGCCTGGCGCAGATGCCACCATCGACATGAAACGGCTGAAGGAAGTGTTCGGTGGCATTGGGCAACGCATGTATCTGTTGGGAACAGGAAAATTCGGTGAAGTACTGAACTCGTACACGCCAGATTTGAACCTCTTCGAAGCAATTATGAACAACAAGATCATCTATGTTCAGTTGCCTACGATGGGGAAGAACGAAGCAGCGATGAACTTCGCCAAGATGTTCATCTCTGATTTTAGAACGTCGATCTCGTGGCTTCAGGATCTACCCGAAGAAAACAAGCTTCAGATACCTCACTTCTTCTTCATGGACGAAGCAGGCGGGTACGTTTCCATGAACATGACAAGGCCTTTTGAGCAAGCTCGCTCTGCCCGAGTGATCCTCTGTCCGGCCGCCCAGACCATGGCGAACTTCAAAGCGATCAGTGAAGAGTTTGCCGAGATGGTCATCGGAAACACCTGGACGAAGCTGATTTTCAAGGTCGGAACGCAGGCGTCTGCGGAAGAGATGGCGGAAGTCGCGGGAATGCACATCGTCAACGTACGGCAAGTTGCGGAGGCGCGAAATAAGGGGACCAGCTCCCAGCTTCTTCGTCTCGACCCCGCAGCCAGCGAAAGCGAGGGTCTCAGCGAGACGGTGACCTACAAGGAGCAAGAGGAAAACCGGGTTAGCGCCGATCAGCTCAAGGCGCTTGGGAAAGGTGAGTGCGTGATGCTCTATGGCGGTGATCAGGTGCACCACCTCAAAATACCCATGCTGAAATTCGATTCTCAAGAAGCGAAGAAGTTCGGAAAACCACGTGTGCACAGATTCAGGAAGCGTGCCGTCAAAGGTGCAGACTTCTTCAAGAACGCGGAAAAATATCTCTCCCGGAAAATGTCATGAACGAATGGTCACTCGGAGAGATGTTGGTTGACGGAATTCGCAAGTCACTTTTCTACGGTCTTGCGATATTCCTCATCTTGATGCTCATTCCGGCAACTCGTGAAATGTTTATGAAGTTTGTCGGAGTCGTTGGGGGCGAGACCGGTACTCGCGTCTTCAATACAGTCATCTATCTGATAAAGGGAATTTACAAGGCGCACGTTACGTTGATCTGGCATCTCTTTAATAGCAGAAATCAAGTCTTTTTGTCTCCCGATGAAAGCCAGATAGGTGGGGCAGCAAAAGAGAAGATCAAGACTTGACCGATGAGGATGGATTGAGACGTGAGCAAAATCAAGAAGGATGCCCTTGAAGAGGCTATTGAAGTTGCAGACGAGGTTGTGTTCAGCGATAAATGGCTTGAAGAGAATAGTCTTGAAGTCTTGAAAGGTGACCCTCCCCCCTTTGAGCAATTTTTTGCAGAAGGGACCGACCTGGAGGAGCTGGATGTCGCGGATTCTCTGGACGATTTCGCGGCAGACTTCAGTTTTGATGACTTCTCGGAAGCGGAAGCTGAATCATCTGCAAGTCAGAAGATTCAAGCGGCCCTTAGTGCCCTAAATATCAAGGACACAGAGGGCGTTGTTACGGCAGAAGACTTCGAGGAAGGCCCTCCACGCCAGGCATTCCAGATCATCATGCACTACGCAACTGCACTGTTGCCAGAGCTTGCCTACCCAACGAAGCGCCCGAAGAACATCGTCTACTCGCACGAAAGAGTGATGCAGGCGGTTCGTTTCATCTTTGGCAGAGAAGAGCATGAGGGTGAAGGACGGGAAGGAATTAATTTTGCATTGTGCTGCGAGACGATTGGAGAGTATGTCCGGCCTGATGTAATAAGACTTCGGTTCCACTACGAGTTCTGGCTAAGGCAACTGCGCTTCCAACACGAGTTTCCGTTTCTGATCGACCCGGTGCCAGCATTCATCGAAAATCACGCATATTTCTTGAATGGAAAAAGTGCAGCGATCATTTGCGATTTGCTCTGGTCACACCCCGGACTCAACGTGCATGAGCTTTACCGGCGTGCAATCGATATGGAGCCGACAATCACGTTGAAGGATTGGGAAAAGAGCCTGGTGATGCTGGACGAGGAGTACATCGTCAGCGATTTCGTCGGTCACTGGTATCTCACAGGGAAAAACCCGGTTCGCTCGCATCAAGACGACGTTGCTGCGGGGAGACGATATCTATCTAAGTACGGCCGACTGAATTGGTCCGCCCACTTTGGGACTCCGGCGTGATGAATCGTCGAGATTTCCTGTTATTTGCAGCCAGCGCTGCTGTTGCCACGGCGCTACCTCTCCCTGCTCACGCGCAACAGTTGCCGCGAACGCTTTGGATCGCTCGCGACAACCCTCAGGATGGCGTGCTGCTCGATATCAGCACTGGGAAAGGGATTGCCTACCTCCAATACCTTTTGCGTGACGTTCGTGCAAACCGTCAGGGATTGGTCCATCCCCAGATCGTCAGCAACCTTGCTTGGGTCCAAGCGTGGCTCGCGCACTGGGGGCTGAAGGCGCCGATCGTGGCGACGTCCGGCCTCCGAACGGAGGTGACCAATCGTGAGGTGGGAGGAGCCCATCAGTCTCAGCATCTCCCTGACAATAATGGCGTCTTTCGCGCTGTCGATTTCTGGGTTCCCGGCGCAAACTCTGAGGACGTTGCCAGAATGCTCGAGTGGGCAAGAACGGGAGGTGTCGGCTTCTACCGGTCCTCAAAGCACATTCACCTTGATGCCGGTCGCCCGCGTTCGTGGGGACTGGCTAGAAACTGAAGAACACCATGCTACGAAAAGTCAGACTGTGGATTTCTAAGAAAGCAGCTGGAGATATGGATCTCGACATTGCAGGAAACAACACCGTATCGGAGGCAGAGCTCCACAATACGATGGCGAGCATTCTGCTCGCAGATATTTTGAAAGAACGGCGGTCCGAACGCAGATGGAAGCTGTTTCGGCGCTTCATGATCGCATCTTTCTTTATCGGTGGTGCTGTGCTGTACGCGATGTTTTACACAAGCACCCTTGGCATAAAGGTGAACATATTTGAGCGATTCAAAGAACGCGAGCCTGAGCTGGCAGTAGTGCGTATCTCTGGGACGATTGGTGAATTGGTGACGGCGGACACTTTGATTCCTGCCATTCGATCGGCCTTTGAAGCTAAGACTACGAAGGCCGTGGTGCTTCAGATTAACTCACCAGGGGGGGCGCCCGGGGACGCCGAACGCATAGGTAGCTTCGTGCGTGAGATGCGTCTTTCCAGTGAAATCCCGATTCATGCAGTGATCGAAGGGATTGGTGCCTCCGCGGCGTACTTGATCGCGATGGAGACAGACAGCATCTACGCTGGTCGTTACAGTCTCGTAGGCTCAATCGGCGCAGTTCTGTCTGCGTGGGAAGCTCACCAGTTGCTCGATCGCATCGGAGTTCAGCAAAGGACGTTCTCGTCTGGCGAACTCAAGTCGATGTTGAATCCGTTCGCCCCACCAAACGAAGAGGGTAATGCCAAGGCTCAGAGCTTGGTTGACGAAATGGGCGAGATGTTTAGGGAAGACTTGATGCTGGCAAGGGCAAAGAAGCTTACATCGGGTATCGACTATGGGACCGGGGAGGTATGGAATGGTGTGGTGGCACAAGAGATCGGGCTAGTCGATGAGATTGGAACGATCGAGTCGATCCAGTCTAAGTACGGACTCGAAAAGCTGCGCGTTTATCGCCCGTTCCGACCCTACAGTTTTATGCGAATGATGGCAGAGTGGGCGCAGGACATGGGTATGGCGTTACCCTGGATTGCTGAAGGTTACAGTTACGAGTTGCGCTGAGAGAGTGGAAGGTCATGATCGGTTTCATCATTCGTCATCCAATTTTGTCGACAGCAGCAGTGATAATTGCGCTTAATTTTACGGATGCTCCGCTGTCACATGCTTTCGAGAAAGCCAATGTGTCGGAAGTCATTGGCTTGGACGCGAACGCAAGTGGCTTGCGTGATGATGTTGAGAGCTGGATTCAAGGGCTCTACCCAGAGGCAGCCCACCCGATCCGGGTGGCCGCAGAACAGCTTGGTAAAGCGTATCAGCTTGGGATGCAGGCTTTCCACGAGAACTCGCCAGCGCTTAAAAACAATGCGATACAGGCCTATGGGATTGCGCAGGCCTGTGTGGGAAAGCATTTCTCACCCGAATCTGCTGCGAAGATCAATGCTGGGATTGAAAAAGCTATGGGAAATACATCGGAGCGAGCGCAGTACGTTGTTGCACTCAAGGCCCAGCACGCGCGGGTTGTGAATAGCAACCCTGGCACTTACAGCTGCCCGTATTGAGCTCGGGGCGGCACTGGTTCAGGCTTTGCCCGCACGTCAAAGGAAAAACGGTTCGCCGTGAGGAAACGTGATGGCAGGCAAGCCAATTTCCTTGCGTCCCTTGAGATAGGTATCCATCTCAACAAAACCAAACTTTGCAATTCGCGGCAGATGAATAAAAACGCCGTAAGTAAGGTGATACTGCTTCAACAGTTTTTCGATTCCATGATGAGGCGGAAGGCCCGTCTTCATCCAATCTTTGAGCAAGTTGACCTCATCGCTGTCCCAGCAAGGGCAGCCAGGTTTCTCATAGAGGTGCATTTCGTTGCAACGCGCACAGACGGTCGCTAGGCCCCTGACCAGGATAATTTTACCCTGCTCGCTCTGGACAAGAAGGCGCTCCTGGTTGTAGCCCCGAGCAAAGAAAGGGTCCTGTATTGCTAGATCGAGAGGCGCGATGAATCCTTCGCGAGCAGCCCTGCGGCCTTCACGAAAATTTTTCAACTCTTCTTCATCAAAGAGTTTTACGGGCTTCTTGTGCGCGTCGATGGATCTCAACCGTAATCTCGAGATTGCTCATTGCTATATTCAACGGAGCCTGCATCCTTTTTGCAGCGATGAAGCTTTATAATCGTCAGAAATCCAAGAGCAAACTCTTCGTAGTTCATTCCTTGGTATGGCTCTGTGCGTTTGAATTTGCGACACCAGAAAGCGTAATAGCGGAACCCTTCCTCAGTGAAAAGTGCGCCACCCTCTGTGGTCCTGGATACTCCTTCGCGCCAAAAGCCTTTCCAGCGGAATTGGTCGAAGCGGATAGGATTGCTCTGCGTCATTGAGTAAGGCTAACACTGGAAAGGTTTGCCTTCAAGGATTCTTCTTATACAAAAAAACCCGACCTCATGAGGCCGGGCTGTGTGTCATCGTTTAGAGATCCGCACGTAGTGCCGACAACGTAACGCTTGGCGGACAGCTGCAGCAGATCCACCGGCATGGGCTACTGCTTCCGAACCCTGGTCATGCAATCCCCGCACTCTCAGTCCAAAGAGTGCATTCGTCGCTTCACCCGTAGTTAGAAGACAACTTTGAATCATCGTCTTGATAAGTCGCCTGTAGCGATTCTCGATTCCAGGAAGATCGATAAAGAATCGACATCCATTCAGTTTGCTCCGTTCGATCTGATGTTCGGAAAGATCGCAAGGTGAAAAGAGGCTGACGACTTCGGAACTGACTCCGCAGATCTCGAAAACCATTCCGTCAATAATGACGCTGTCACCAGAAGCCCAATTATTTAAGTGCATCGCTGTAACTTGCATCGTATCTCCCGTTCGATAGTCCTGCCTGCAGCAATGCAACTTCTTGTGTGAGAAAAAAGGTTTAGGGCTAAACTGCGCCGCAGAGGGCTGCGGAACCCTCTATTCCCGCGTTTACAAGGAAAAACAATGATGGACCTGAAGAACTTTTCGCTTCCTGAACTGAAGAAGCTCTCTGTCGTCGTCCAGAAGGAGTTGGACCGGAGGACACTTCAGTCGAAGAAGGCACTGATCAAGCAAGTACAGCAGATGGCCGCCGAACATGGCTTGGATGCCGACGAGATGCTTGCTGAGGTCGGCTTGTCCGGCCGAGAAGGGTCGAGCGTGAAGTCAGGTGCCGGAAAAGCTGCTCCTGGACGCAAGAAAAAGGCACCTGCCGTGAAGAAGGAGAAGTTGCCGCCGGTGTACTGGAATCCGGTGAACGCCCAGGAGGGCTGGAGTGGTCACGGCCGGAGACCTTCGTGGGTGATCACGTACCTTGAGAACGGGGGTGAGCTCGAGTCGCTGAAGAAGCGCCCCTGACTCTGGGGTAGTGAGGGGCTGGCTTCAGTGCAATGCTGAGCCAGCCCCTGTTCTTTGAACGGAAACGCGAAACCTCAAGCCCATTTCCCTAAGTCGCGCCAACGTCTCCTCCTCGGTCGGTCTCGTCCGCCCAAGCTGGTCACAGCAGGCTTTGGCGATCTCTAGCAGTTGCGGAACTGCCGTCACAGGGACACCAGAAATGGAGCTAGTTGCGGGGAGTAGGGAGAAGTAATCCTGAGCCGTCTTCCCAGTAAGCCACTGCAGGGCCGAGACGAGAGTCCATCCACGCCCGAGCTGGGCGCTTACTTTTGCGCTTATTTCAGCGACGCTGCAAGTGTCGACGAGGGTTGCAACGAGCACCGCCTCAACGCAGGCTTCAGCTTTTTCGCGAACACCAACATTTTTCTTGGTCATGTCGTCTCCTAAGGCAAGGGGTGCTCCGTCTTCGTAGAGGTCACAGGCGGAGCTTGTCTTTCGATTCCATGGTCACAGGCTCGCGCACGTCCTGCGTTTCACATGGATTCTGCCGCATCTCCAGTACTGCAGACGCAGCCTGATGGTCAGGCGCTAAACCAAGGAGATGTGAAATGGATCAGTATCAGTTCTACCCCACCCCCGCCACGCTTGCTTCAAGGGCGTGGTCGCTCTTCAAGAGCAAGGAATGGGTGCGTGTTTTGGAGCCCAGTGCCGGAAACGGTGACCTGGCGCTGGCTTGCCCCGCATGGCGAGACGATTACAGGCGCCGTGTACCTGTCGATTGTTGTGAGATTGACCTGAAGCGGCACCCAGGGCTACCGCACTCGGAAGTCATAACGGATGAATCCCCAGCATCTTCATCCTGATGTCGTCGTCCCAGGCCGCACGCTTGCGCTTTTGGCGCAAGCTGGTCTTGACCGGGTCGGTGGTGTCGGTGCGGATCAGGTTGAGGATGATCTTCTTGAGCAACGAGAGGTTCTGCGGCGCGTTGTCCTTGCGCACCATGGAGCCGTCCTCGCCGAAACACACGTCCAGCATCCAGTGGAGCCGGTTCTCGATGGCCCAGTGCGCACGCACCGTGCGGGCGAGTTCCTCGGCCGAGAGCACGCGCGAGCTGATGTAGAAGCGCTCCTCGAGCTCGGCCGCCTTGTCGCCGACGAAGCGCTGCGAGACGACGCAGCCGACCGTCTTGCACCCAGGCCACAGCGCGGGGTCGATTTCGCTGCCGCTGGGCACGGCCCAGCTCATCTGCAGGACGGTCCGACCGTGGCCGCGTTCGGCCTGTTCGAAGCCAGGGCCGCACGCCTGCGCGTCGCTGACGAGATCGCGCACCTGCTGGGCGAGCGTGGGCTGGTTGCCCTTGACGGCAAGCAGGTAGTCGCCGCCCTTGTCGAGGATCTTGGCGGCGATCTCGCGCTGGCAACCCATCGCATCGATGCTCACCAGCAACCCCTTGATGTACAGCGCGTCGAGCAGTTCGGGGATGGCGGTAATCTCGTTGCTCTTGCCCGCGACCTTCTCCTGCCCCAGCACCAGCCCGAGATTGGTCGAGAAGGCGCTCACCATATGGACCGCGGGCCCGTCGCCATCGGCCGAGCCACACAAGGTCTTGCCGTCGATCGCTACACTGCCCTCGAGCGCACCGACAATGCCACCCACCCAGCGTCGGAACACCGCCTCGAACTGCTTCGGGTCGAGCACCCGAAACACCCGCAGGAACGTGTCGGCCGACGGGATGCCGTTCTTCAAGGGCAGGAAGCGGCGCAGCCAATCGGCCTTGAGCCGCCCCCACAAGGCGATGTCCTCGAAGCTGTCGGCATCCGAGAGCATGGCGCACACCGCGATCACCAGGATCTCCCGGAAGTCGTGGCGGGTGCCGTTACTTGGACGGCGCGGGTCTTCCAACTCACTCAGTGTCTCCATCAGGCTCGCTCCCGCTCCACTCATGCCGTCCGTCCAAAAGACGAGAGTAGACGCGTTTTCGAGCGGGTTCACAAGATGGCTACGTAACCCATTGAATGCGAACGAGTTCTATGCGAATTGATCAACAAGCGATGACATGCGAGTGCGGAAGCCCTGATCCAACGTCCGATCACTGAATTGGACCGGATCACTTACTTAATTCAGACGGACGGTAGCTCCGGCCGACATGTTGACTGTTGCCAACGGTATCGGGCATGTCGTCGGCCGGAGCGGCCATTGAGGTCAGATCTTGTCGGCGGCCGGTCTCGATCAGATACCGGAGGCCGTCGGAGAAAAGCTGCCGAAATTCACGTAGAACTTCATTCTCTAGGTTCCCCTGTGCATACTGTCCGAAAAGGAGCCCGGCCCCGAGACGACTGAGCCGACGCCCCGGCAGAGATCGTGGCAGCGGCATCAACCTACACTCCTTTCCCGCCATATTCTTTCCTTCCTTACTTTGCGCGATTCGCACGGCGCTGAGGACAAGGAGCAGACATCGGAAAGAAGTGCGCTGGTTACCGGACATTGATGTCATCGACCATGCGAAAATGCGGGCTGGTTGAAGAGAGTGTTAGCAGGGATGGTTTTTCAAGCGTTTGCCACGCGCTATTGAGCAAGAACAAGAATGATGAATAAAGAAAACTTACTTAAAGTCATCGCAGACAGTGGCTACAACATCGGTTTCGGGGCCAAGAAGAACTTCGCAACATTCGACATCGTCGAGAAGGCGCCAGGTTGGCTTGGATTTCTGTCCCTCATAGTAGGCATCTACGCGCTATTCGTGCCCGAGCTGGCAACCAACCACATCAGCGCAGCGATGGTGGTCTTTGGAATCACCACCCTCTACATCAGCTTCTACTTGCCGGACAAAGAGCGGTACGAGAAGGCAGGCATTGAGCTGACAGGAGGCTTTCATCGGCTCCGCGCCCTCTACTACGAAGTCAGGTCACTCCCTGACGGCGCCGACTTCACGAAGCAAGTCGCCGAGCACGACGCAATCGTACGGGCCTCGCTGAACAGCACGGTCTCCAAGCAAATATTCCTTAGCGACTGGTATGCCCACTTCAAGTTCTTCTGGCAGCAGCAGACTGACTGGCTCGACGAGCAGAAGCATTTCAAGTTGCTCAGGGATAAGCTGCCCCTTTCCTTCTCTCTTACCGTCCTGCTCGCTCTCGCTGGGGCGGGAGG
>JBAYRD010000035.1:0-9829 GCA_041676845.1 Halothiobacillaceae bacterium
AGAAGCAGGATACCCCCTACCTTCATGGCTGCCAGTAGTGGGCCGTCAGCCCACTTCCACTCTTGGCCGCCACCAGGTACGGATGCCATGCGCCAGGCGCCGACAAGTTCCTGAAACTCCATTCGCCCGTGGCAAGCCACACGAAAGAGCGGCCACCCCGTACGAGCCGCGAAGACCTCGACCATCGAAGACTTCCCAGATCCAGTGGGGCCGGTCAACATCAGATTCTTGCTCACCCCGGCCCAGACCCATGCCACTAGCAGACGTGCATGAGCTTCGGTGAAGCTGTGGGACGGGTTGTCTGGGGGCGTAAACGGCCCCGCTGACCTTACAGGAACTGCCCTTTGAGCCGCCTGGGGGTCCTTGAAGGCAGACCCAAAGATGTTGCCAAGCTTCTCGGTTACGGCTGTCGTTTGTGACATTTGAATCTCCTTGTGTTTAGGGCTGCAAGGAGAGATGGCAAGAAGGCGAAGTGAAAACTGAACGTACGCGAAAAAACACCCTCTGCCGAAGCGAGAGGGTGAGGGGGGCAGCACTGAGATTAATCAGTGCAAGCTCCTGGTGATAGGCTCACCAGTGCGACCGCTCCTCATCACTGCAGGAAGCAATGATGCTTGAGGAGCAACAACCGGCTCGATCTTCCGTTGGCTCTTTCGGGCCTTGGAAGCGATCGGTTTCTCATGAGCACGCTGAAGCTGCTCAAGAGCGAGAGCAAGCTTCTTGCTCTCTTCTTCCGCGCGTTTTACAACGCGCTCAAGCTCGGCGATACGCCTTTCATCTGCTGAAGGAGCCTCGCGACGATTAGCTGTCGGCTGGCGCTTCTCTTTGTCTCCGTCAAGGTTCCTCCGAAGAGCTTGCTGCAGCTCGCGAAGCTGAGCACGCTTCCTGTCTCGGCGCGACGTCATGAAAAGACGAAGCGACAAGAGCGCGAAGGCACCGATGACTACAAAACTGAGTAATGACACGTCAATCTCCTTGGGTTAGGTCTGCCCTCAGAGATGTGCCTAGCACAGTGATAAAAAAGGGCCCAAGCGATTGCGCTTGAGCCCTTGTGTGATGTCAGCCTACCGCTTTCGCGACAGCACCAAAGACCGCTTGCGAAAGCCGGTCTGCACTCATTGCCCGGTCAAAGGCAACCTCCTCCTCCTTGAGCATCGCCTCGAGAGCATGGCCCATGGACCCGATGAACACCACCGCGATCTGGATTCCGTTCTGGCGGGCAAACCTGCACCCAGCCATCAGAGAATCGTGATCGTTGGGCTCGCCATCGGTGACGACGACCAGAATGCGTTTTTCCTCCTCACGAGCCGTGATGCGGATGAGTGCTTCCTCAACCGCATCGCCCGTGGCCGTGTCACCCGACGAACCATCATCCCACCGGTGCGCCGACAGCGGCTCATCAAACTCCTTGAGCACGCACACGTGATTGGCGAACGCGATCGAGAGGAAAGGGACCTCGTAGGTCGACAGCACAGAAGCGAGCGCAAAGTGCGTCTCATAGGCCGCTTCTTGTGCGGTTGTTTGGCCCGCGGTTGCCCTGGAACTACCGTCGGTCAGCGGCATTGTTGTCCACATCGATCCCGAGTAGTCGACCAGAAGGGCGACGGCAGTATTGGTGCCTTCAGTTTCTTCCTTCTTCCGGAAAACCTTCAAGTCACCACGCGCAAGCCTCTCCGGTGCACTGTGAGAGAGCTTACGCCCCGAGTACCCATCCCACGAGGAATCTTCGACCGTGGACTCGATCAGGCTTCCAAGCCGGGTGCCAAGCTTTGCCTTGAGCTCGTGCCGTTTCAGATAAGCCCTGACCTGACCGTGGTCTTTGATACCGGTGGTACGGGTTGCATGTTGCGACCGAGCACCGGCCCCCATGACCTGGCTGGCCCCCATCTGCTGACGCAACATATCTTCCATGCTGACCGAGCCGACAGACTGTGCAGTGAGTGCTTGACGCATCGCTGCGGCCTGCTCGCCTGCGGAGCCTTCTTCATCCCCCTGCGACGAAAACTCGCCAGTTTCAGCGCCTCCTTCATCGGACACGTCAGACTCAGAACCCCCGTCTTCACTCTGAGATGACTCAGGGGCAGAAGGATCATCTTCGCCCTGATCGTCCGACAAAGCCCCCGACGACGCATCTTCTTCATCCTCACCACTGGAAGCAGCAGACTCAGAAGCATCGCCCTCATCCTCGCCACCGGAACCGGCGGGCTGAGAGGCATCCCCCTCATCTTCATCCTGCCCTGCCTGCGACTCATCCTCCTCGTCATCTTGCGATGCCTTGGATTGCTGTTGCTGCTTCTGCCGTTGCTGCTCTTCCTGCTTTTCCTTCTCTTCAGCAGAAGTCTCGAGGAGCTCGTAGACCTCCCAAGCCAAGCTAGAAGCCTCGTCCGTGGACGTTATGGCTGCAGACCGGTCGGCAAGCGCGAAAACGTCCTCGACCAGGTCGGTACCAAACACCTCCTCGGCGAGAGTCCGCCACTGGCCAGCCATTTCATCTAAGCAGTGCTGCCTCAGGTGCCGACTGCGAAGCCCCATCACAAGCGCCCTGCACAAGATGTCGGCCGGCTGATACTCCTCGTTTTGCTGTGGAGCCTCAAGGATGCCCCGCACTGCGAGACCGCTGGCCGCATCGAAGAGCATTCGAGCCGCCCCGGGGAAGATCCTGGCCAATGCCAACTCGATCCGTATGTCCTCGAACACGTTATCGAGGGCGCGAACAAGGACGTTCCCTTTCGAGCTATCCTTGAACTCGGTAAAGCGGCAGTGCGCCGCCTCATGCGCGACCAGCCCGTACAGAAGGATCATGTCCTCCTCTGAGCCAGTCGTTGCGAGGTTGGGCAGATAGATCACCTTGCCCGTCGTCGCTGCTGTTTTAATGTTGCCGAAGACGACCTGGACGCCGAAGCGACGCCCCAACATGGTTGCTACGAGGCGAAGCGCCTCCTTACGGTTCTGCTTGAGCATTTCAGACTCCTGTTGGTTACGGCTGCAGGAGCGAGATGCGGCGAGCGTTCTATGAAGGCAACTCGAGACGAGCAGCCAAGTTAATCGCGTCTACGACAGTCGTAACGATGGCAGTCGCACACGTAGCCAGCATCAGGTTCACGGGAAAGCCAAAGTTTTCGATCACTGCCCCATCCGAGCAGGTCAACAACCCCTCGTCATTGCAAAGATGGGTAGACGGGTCAATTCTCAAAATCATCGGTCGCCGATCCTGACATACCCCAATCACAGGGATACCAGAACTCCAGGCAAGTCCGCACTCAAAAGCAGTTCCGGAATCCGGTTCGACTGAGCTTCTGAAGGGGTTCAGGTTTGCAATCACCACATGGGCTTCGCGTATTTTCGCTACATTTTCCCTGAAAATAACATTCGGATCGCCGAGCTCATCGTCGCCGGGAAAAAGAGGATATATGTTTTTCGCCTCACACACCTCCCTTAAAGATTCTTTCTTCCTTTGATAGCCCGCAAAGAATAAGTCGGGACCGGCAAAATAGATTAGCTTGCGCATAAGGCCTCCGAAACAGCAACCCAAACTAACTGACCGTCTTTGTTCTTACCCAACTCAATAAAACCCGGCGCTGCATTTTCTGCTAACACAGAAAACTGTTCGTCTGTTAAACCCAAATCAGCCGCCTTGTACCATCTTAATTCGCGCTTTTCTAAATACGGCTTACATTGCATCGCTTTGAGAATCAAAGGAAGCGCCTCCGGCTGACCCGTAATATTGCTATGACACTCTTCTGCGAGCGCACTTAATTTTTCTTTATCTTTTTTGCTTAGTTTTTTCAACTGCTTTTCTTTGCGCTCGCGATCCATCTCATCTTCCTTTTCAACGATCATTACCGCTTTTTCTTCAGCCTGCTTTTCGATGACTTTCGAAAGCTCATGCATCACATCCTCATCGAGGACATCATCGCTTCCAGGTTGATCAGAAGCCTCGTTGGCCCCAGAGAGGCCACCTTCCTCGTCAGTCATCTCAAGATCGTTCTCAAAGCTTTCGTTCTGAATGGCACCTCTTTCACCTGAGATGAAATTGTCGAGAGCTGCACTAACAGCGGCAGATGTTTGTTCAGCGGGTTCTTCAGAAAGGGATGATGCCCCGTCTGGTATTACCTTTTCCTGGGCATTGTTTGGCTTCACTTCAGCCGCAGGAGAGGAAGCCTCCGCAGGCGCTTGATCTTGTGCGCCGCCGTCATTGACTTGAGCTACAGCCGAGTTGTCTTGCCCGATGCCCTCAGCGGGAAGATGCGCATCTTCAGTGTGGACCTCAAAAAGCGCAGGGTGGTCGAACAGGCTGGAGAGCCCGGGGAGGATGTGTTTTGGCATGATCACAACAGCACCACGCCACGTTGCCACATGCTTCCCGTTCGAAGCATTAAAGAACGAAACCGAATAGGTTCTGAGCGGAGGCGCAGGATTTGATGAGGAACGCATGTTCGGGTTAGGGTCGAACAAAACTTCCTGGTCAGCAAGCACTTCGAGGAGAGCCCTCTTCAGGTCTTCAGTTGGATTGACGGCCAGCTTTTGGCCGAGAAACCGGAGAAGTTCACGCTCTTTGAAAACAACGATCTCACCTCTCTTCTGGCCTATGGTTTGCGCCTTGTTACTCCCATTGACGCGACCAGGTTCGGAAGTAAGCTCCTGAAAAGCCGCCCAAAGGCGAGTCATGAATTCCACCGTTTGCTGTCCGGTTTGAACCGATGGAGCTATGCCAGATTCGATTTGGCCTGCGGACCGATCTGCCGCAATCAGTAGCTCCATCAAGGCGTGCGTACGATCGTCATACGCACGCTGCCCCTTATCGAGGGGGAAAGACTGAGGGCGATGGTAGTATCCGACGGCTCCAAGAATTGCCTCCTGGTCGCTTCGTGGGATCTGCCAAAATTCGTCGAGTTTTGTCACCATAAGAGCTGAGACGCTATCGTGCTCGTGCGTCTCTTTAAGGACTTCGCCCGTTTTTGGATCGCGCAGGAAGGTTTTCAGCTTCCCAATATCATGAGCGAGCGCGATGATACCTACCAGGGGGTCCGCGGGATCAAAGGTGTAGCTGGAGTCCCGGAGCGCCGTCACCAAGTCACCCTTCGGCGTTTTCAACCCCTCATACGTCCAAGTAGGCGCGATTACAATCGCTCTTTCGCAGACCAACAGCGAATGTTCCCACAGAGTTTTTCCTCCATGACCTCCTCGAACATGAGAGGCAGGCATCTTCGGGTCAGATAGCAGGATGCGCAGAATCTGCTTTGCGAGGCGGTAATGCTCGGGATGCGCTCTCTTTAGATATGCAAGCCACCGATCAACTGAATCTCGCCCCGTTTTTTGTGGGACGTTCTGCGCCATGGGGATGTGATATGGAGGAATGGGAGGCGCCCCGAGGGAACAACTCAAGCCACGCACCCTTTTCCCCTTTAGATACTTGCTCAAGAGGTATTCGTTAATGACGTAGGCAGCAACGACTATCCCGATGGCGATGAGGACGGCAAGACTGATGGAAGCCCCTGCCTCTAGCACGTAGCTAGACAGTTCTTCTGTTCCGTTCCATGAGCCATCAAATAGCCCATAAATCGTCAGAAAAAACCACCAGAATGAAGTCACCAAGGCAACGGACTGAACAAGTTTGTAGCGCATTCCACACAACCCGAAAAATGAAAAAGGGGGCCTAGCCGATGAACCGGCGCCCCCTTTTCTCAAAGCCAACCTTTCTCAAAGCGTATCGAAAAGCGCCTGCGCCTCTGCTTCACTCACTTCAGCGACCGGAGACTGCTTCGAACCGCTCCCTGCCAACAAGGCTGCCTTTTGCTGTTCAATCCGGCGAGCACGAGCTTCAGCACGTTGGCGCTGGGAGTCCTGAAGCTCTTGGCGCATCTTGACCATCCACTCCGGGGTCACCTTGATTTCATTCTTGGTAGTTACCCCAGGCGCGGTTGTACATTCAATGAAATGGATTTTCCGTACGGGCTCAATGCCCGTTTCAGGGTCAATCGGTTCGCCCGTCCTTTTCACGTCGGCCAGTAGACGACCAACGATCTCACATGCGGCTCCACGCATCACGCGCTCATACACAGCCGACGCCAAACGGCCGTAGTAGCGGACCGGGATCAGTTGAGACTCATCCTCTTTTTGTCTGAGCAGAATCTCGCATCGCGCTCGAACTCCCTTTTCGGGGTTCGGGGCCCGGAAGCGTGTCGCAGCGATGATGCCCGCCAGGCGGACCATGTTGCTCGAGTCAGAAAGCTTGTCATCCCGGCCGCTAAAGAGCTTGACGCCGTGATCCTCAAAGTTCGTCGTAGGCGCACCCGCCACTGGAATCTTGTCAAAGGCCGAATCGATCGGCATATCGAGAACGGTTGCCACATCGAAGCCGACTGCAGTCGCGACAACAGTCCGAATCGGCTCCTTCGTCACAGGATCTTCGCCGATGATCTTGCCGGTCAGGTTGCAGATCGCTCGAAGCGGCTTCAGGTCGTGAAACTGAGGCGGGATCTCATCATTCTTCCGCAGAACAAGGTCCAGGTTGTGGTTGTCCAGGTTGGTCTGCTGGATCTGGAAGTGGCGACCATCTCCTGCCTTGCGTCGCAGATACCCAGCGAACCACCCAACATTCAAGAATCCGTCAGGGTACTGGTACAGGGCTGCGATACGTCTGCGCTCTTGTGAAAGCATGATGATTTCCTATTTCGTGGCATCGGAAGTGTTACATCTAGGATGGATGATAACTATACACCGCCAGATTGCAAGCAATCCAGCGCATACTTGTAGGAACCAGTACAAAACTGTGCGCATCCGTGCTGTTCAGCTCTTCAGAGGCGTCGTAACAAAACGCTACAGACAGAAGCAGTACCCTTCCTTTCAAGTGAAGGAAGGATACTCAGCGCGCCGTTTTTGCGCATACAATGGCCACGCAGAACGCAAGGTGTGTTGGAAAAAAAAGGAACCCATGTAAAAAAGTACAGGCCGCATCGTTTCCAAGCGGAAGCCTGTTCCTATTGCATCGGTACTACATGCATCCAAAGCCACCAAGAGAGAATTCGATCTAAAGCTTTAACATTGGAAACAACATGACCAAGGATATCCCCAAGGGGAAGCCGCTGATTGATGCCATTCATAAACGGAAATGGGAGCTAGGCGTAACAACCCAGGATGCCGCCGCGGCAATCAATCTTTCTCCACCTTATTTTCAAGCAATGCTTTCAGGAACAAGGCCGATTCAGAGCATGTCTGATGAAGCCAAGCGTCTGCTTGCGGAGTGGCTTGGCGTAAGTACGGTCGATGTTTATATACTTGCCGAGATCTTGGAACCCAACGACTTCCTGATTGAGCAGGATCTTGGGGACCGGATGCGTCTTACTATTCAAAAGATAAGTGAAGACCCAACCGTGAGTCAGTTTGCTCCAAGCAAGGACGAGTGGGACATCCTTTCGGACAGAACGAAATTCTTTATCTGCATGATCTACGAAAGAATGTACGAAACTGAGATACTTAGAAAGATACAGCGAAAAGAATGGGTTATTGAAGAACCTAAGGCAAAGAGATCACGAACGAAGAAGAAAGACGCCGAAGCAGAGTTGACTGCTTCCAGCGAATGAAGCACATATAGTTTTGACTGCGGCGCAACGAGATGGCCGCAGAGCAACAAAAAACCCCGACACAAGCAATAAACGCCTGTGACGGGGTTGGTTTTTTAGAACCAGGCTTCCTCTGCTGCGCTCTGAAGCATTGCATCAGCAATTTCAGTCTCAGCCTCTGCCGTTCGCTTGGTCGCTTTGGCAGCAGGAGCCTTCTTCTGCAAGGTGATCTTGAATCGCTCAGAGTCATCCTTGCGGAACTGCTCGGCAAGCACAACGAGATCGATGCCGTGGTGCTCCTTCACGCTCTCGAAAAGCGCACCGTAATCCACCGCTCCCTTGCTTGAGTACTTGGTGGCGACGATGCCGCAACCTTCGTACGACGACTCTCCACCAGCAGCAAGTAAGTTCTCGATCTCTTTTGCACGTGCATCGAGAGTTTCCTTTGCCATGTCGTACTCAAGCTTCGCTTGACGCCATGCACTTGCTGCATCGATCCAAGCATCGGTTGCAGGGATGTCATCGTTGATGACAGCCTCCCTGAAGGTTTTTGCTTCAGCGTACAAACGCTGCTGCTCCAGCGGATCGGACCGCACGGGAATTTTGATCCCCTTCCCCGCCCAATAGACCCAAAAGTCCATCGAAACGATCTCACCATTCGATGCGAACATCTGCCATTGCATCTGGGCGAGATAGTAGGCCGGGATTTCACCCGCTTGCGCTGACACCCACAGCTTCGGCGCATCGCCGTACCGGGAGTACGGGCACTTGATCTCAACAGCTTTCGTGCCCGTCAAAGTCAAACCGTCGAGACTGGCAGCGACCCAAGGGATAGCATCATGCTCAATGCAGCAGGGCTGCGCATAGTCGCCATGATCCTGAATCCAGGCAGCCAGAGCCTCGTCTTCCGTCTCCACTCCATGCGCCATGGCAGGATTCATCTTGTCCGGCTCCCTGCGGCCAGTCATCTCCTCCCACAGCTGAAACCGCGACTTGAAGGGCGAGATGCCGGCGATCACAGCGATGTTGCTTGCAGTGATGCGCGGGCCGTCAATGTCTTTTCCTGCTCTCCAGTCGTGCCACTCCTGGCTACGCTGGTCGAGTTGAACGATCTTCATAACGATTTCCTCCTATTAAGGTCAGTGATGCTAGGAGGGAATGCGGGTACTGAAGGATGAAAACGCGAAATGTCAGCGTTCAGGCTGGCATGATGCGTCGCAAGGGATGAGGTACTTTCCCTTCTCATCCTTGGCAAGGATGTACCAACGCTTCGTCACGAGCTCGGGCATCCCTTCCCAGACAGGCCGAGAGAAGTTATGTCCCACATTGACAAGGCTGATCTCACCTTCCTTTTTCGAATAGGTGATGAACACCTCAGGAACGTGCTTCTTCGCCTCAAGCGCCGAGGCGATCTTTGTCCCGGCGAACGCGCCAACTCCGACCTTTAAGACTGCATCAGCAGGAACTTTGAACCACGGAACAAACAGCCCAAGATCAGGGTTACTCACATCAAAATCCACTTCTTGCAGATAAACAAGGTCGCGACCTTGTGTGTCTTTGATCATCGAAGTGCACCCCATGGCAAGTGCGGCCAAGGCTAAAGCCAGAGCCGCTTTGACCTTAATTTTCGTTTTGTGCTGCATCGCAAAATCTCCAGACGAAAAAAAACGCACACACTCAAGGAATGAGTATGTGCGTTGTGGTTATTACATCGGAAGTGCGTCAGCAGCCGCTTGCTGCTTTGCACCGCCTTGGCGTTCAGCCTTCTCTTCACCAGTCTGAAGACTGATGAATTTTTCGCCCTGAGGACGCTCTTTCCCGGCGCCGACTTCGCGGACGAAACCGGACAACCAGACCTTGCGCCCACCTCCGACTTCGAGGTCACCGTTGTAATACGGAATGTCGGAGTCAGACACTGCTTTGTTTCGAGCTTTCTCGAGACGCTCCTTCGCTTTGGTGCGTTCCTCTTCAGTCATTTTGAAGAGGGTGCCACGAAGCCCGCCTGCAACCGAAATGATGTAACGGCCGTCATGGACGGCACACTCAATCGGCAAGCGCCCAAAGGCCCCGGGGCTATAGGAACCGTCCGGCTGACGTACATCCTGGGCGGACAAGTGTCCAGCCAGAACGACGGCCGCTTTGACACCTTTACCGACAGGGATCTCGCGGGCTTTCGTCTTTTCCTCAGCTGTGAGGGTGAACATGGCGCCTTGAAGGGCCGAAGTGATGGTGATGATGCTCATAATCTTCTCCTGGTAGGTAGTTGA
>JBAYRD010000036.1:0-9680 GCA_041676845.1 Halothiobacillaceae bacterium
CCGGTTCCTCATTCGGACAAAAAAAGTCCCAATCAAATTGAATCAAATGGAGCTGCTATGGCTGGAGTGAAAGGGCGTAGCGGCGGCGCACGACCTGGCGCTGGCCGTAAGCCGAAGGAACCGGAATATTTGAACCTCTCGGCGGTTTATGACGAGCCGGAGAAGTTCCTAAAGGCTGTGATGAATGACAGCGGCAGCGATGCGAAGCTGCGCATTGATGCTGCGAAGGCGCTGTTGTCGGCCAAGGTGCGCCGTGCAGAGAACGGCGGCAAGAAAGAGGCGATGGCCGAGGCGGCGAAGAAGGTTGCCAGCAAATTCTCTGTTGCTCAGCCGCCTAAGCTGGTTGCTGCTGGCGGCAAGAGGGTGTGATTCCCGAGTGGTCAACGGCGTGTCCGGACTGGCCGGAAAGGCTCAAGTCCGGGCGGTCGATCATCCCGCCGCCATTGTTTCCAGAGGAAGCTGAGCGCGGCTTGTCGGTGATGCGCCAGCTTAGGTTGGTGGACGTGACCGGCTCGCCAACGATTGAGGAATGCTGTGCTCCGTGGGTGTTTGAGCTCGCGGCGTCGATTTTCGGGGCGTATGACCCTGAATCCGGGCGCAGGCTAATCACTGAATGGTTCGTTTGCGTTCCGAAGAAGAACAGCAAGAGCAGTATCGCGGCGGCCATCATGATGACGGCCCTGATTCTGAACTGGAGGCAGTCGGCGGAGTTTTCTGTGTTGGCCCCAACGGTGGAGGTCGCCAACAACGCATTTGCCCCTGCGCATGATATGTGCAGCGAGAAGGCGGATGAAGAGCTGAACACGCTGATGCACGTTCAGACGCACATCAAGACCATCACGCACAGGGAAAGCGGCGCTTCGCTGAAGGTTCTTGCGGCAGACCAGAACACGGTAGGCGGAAAGAAGTCTGTCGGCACTCTCGTTGATGAGTTGCACCTGTTCGGCAAGATGTCGAGCGCGGAAAACATGTTCCGCGAGGCGCTTGGTGGTCTTGCATCGAGGCCGGAAGGGTTTGTGATCTGGCTCACAACGCAGTCAGACGAGCCGCCAGCTGGCATTTTCAAGCAAAAGCTTGAGTATGCACGGAAGGTGCGGGACGGGGAAATCATCGACCCTAGCTTTGTCCCGATCATCTTCGAGCACCCGCCCGAGATGGTGGCTTCTGGTGATGCGCTGAAGCTGGAAAACATGGCGATGGTGAACCCTAACCTTGGGTATTCCGTCGACAGAGCCTTCCTTGAGCGCGAATACAAGAAGGCCGAAATGGCAGGCCAGGAGTCATTCCGAGGCTTCATGGCCAAGCATGCGAATGTCGAAATCGGCCTGAATCTCCGTTCTGATAGGTGGGCTGGGGCAGATTTCTGGGAGAAGCAAGGGACTTCCCCAGGTCTGACGCTTGATGAGCTGCTAGACCGGTCTGAGGTTGTCGATGTTGGCATCGACGGCGGCGGCCTGGATGACTTGCTCGGCTTTGCAGTGATTGGCCGCGACAGGGAAACCCGTGAATGGCTTACCTGGACGCACGCATGGGCTCATCCATCCGTTCTTGAGCGTAGGAAGCAGGAATCCGCTCGATTCAACGACTTCGCCAAGGACGGCGACCTGACGCTGGTCAAGCAGATAGGCGACGACCTTGAGGACGTGGCGAGCATCTGCGCATTGATCGAGTCACGAGGGCTACTGGACAAGATCGGCTGCGACCCTGCCGGGCTTGGCGGCATAGTTGATGCCCTGCACGAGGCTGGAATTCCCGAGGAAAAGCTGATTGGTGTTTCTCAGGGTTGGAAGCTGACGGGTGCGATCAAGACCGCCGAGCGCAAGCTGGCCGAGGGCGTCATTGTTCACGGCAATCAGCCGCTGATGTCGTGGTGCGTTGGTAACGCGAAGGTGGAGCCTCGCGGCAACGCCGTAATCATCACGAAGCAGGCTGCAGGGTCAGCAAAGATCGACCCGCTGATGGCGTTTTTCAACGCTGTCACCCTGATGTCGCTCAACCCGGTAGCGGCAGGAAAATCATTCTGGGAAGCCACATGAAACTATGGCCCTTCCGTCGAAAGTCGAGCGTGGATGGATCGGTCCGTAGCTCGCTGGAACTATTCCGGCTGCTTTACGGCTGGATGTCAACTAAGAGCGGCGTGAATGTCTCGCACGCGTCAGCTATGGAAGTGTCTGTTGTGCTGGCCTGTGCTCGCGCAATTTCGGAGGGTATTGCCCAGGTTCCGTTCAAGCTGTACCGCAGGGTTGGCTCCAACGTTCTTCCTGCGGTCGATCATCCGCTGTACGACATTCTGCACCGCAAGCCAAACGACTGGATGACCAGCTACGACTTGCGCGAGACGATGGGTCTGCACGCCGCGATGACTGGCAATGCAGTGGCGTTCGTCAACCGTGTTCGCGGGGATATTCGCGAAATCATCCCGTTTACGCCAGCCAGCGTATCGATCAAGCAGAACGACGACTACAGCCTTACCTACACGCTGACAGCGCCAAATGGCGAGTCGCAACCTTTCCCTCAGGAAGCGATTTGGCACTGGCGCGGTCCGAGCTGGGACGCGGTGTCTGGTCTGGACATTGTGAAGACTGCCCGCGAGGCAATTGGCCTGGCGATGGCGTCTGAACAGTCGCAGGCACGGCTGCAATCGAGCGGCGGTGCGATGCCAGGCATCTACTCGGTAGAGGGCACGCTGGACCAGAAGCAGTACGAGTCGCTTAGAAAGTGGATCTCGGATAACTTCGACGGCCCCGAGAACGTTGGTAAGACGAAGATTCTCGACCGGAATGCGAAGTTTCATCCAGTCAGCATGACGGCGGTGGACGCTCAGCTTCTGGAGACGCGCAAGCAGCAGGTAGAGGAAATCTGCCGCGCTTTCCGTGTGATGCCGATCATGGCCGGGTACTCGGACAAGACGGCTACCTATGCCAGCGCGGAGCAGATGTTTATCCAGCATGTGGTTCACACGCTGATGCCCTGGTATGCGCGGATCGAGCAGGCCACGGAGTGCCAACTTCTGACCGACGAAGAGCGAAAGCAGGGGTACTTCGTCAAGTTCAACGCGGCTGGCCTGATGCGCGGCTCGCACAAGGATCGTTCAGAGTTCTACTCCAGGGCGCTTGGCGCAGGTGGTTCACCCGCTTGGATGACGCAGGACGAAGTACGCGAGCTTGAAGAACTGAACCCGATGGGCGGCGATGCGGCGATGCTGCCCAAGCCCACGAACGTGCCCGGCAACGCGGCACCGAAGGAGGAAACAGATGCAGAACCTGACTTGCACCCTGCGTGAACTGAAGTTCGCTGCTGACGAAGGCGCCCAGGCCATGAGCTTCACCGGCTATGGTGCTGTATTCGGCAACGTGGACAGCTACGGCGACGTTATCGAAGCCGGGGCGTTCTCTAAATTCCTTGCAGACGTGAAGGCCGGAAACCAGCCATGGCCCGCGATGCTTTCGCAGCACGGCGGCTGGCAGATGAGCGCCGAAGACATGACGCCCATTGGTGTCTGGACCGACTTCGCGGAGGACGGGCACGGCCTGAAAGTCACCGGGCAGCTGGCAGACACGCCACGCGGCCTGGAAATGTACAAGCTCATGAAGATGAGCCCGCGCCCAGCGATTGACGGCATGTCTATCGGGTACATCGCCAAGGAATGGGAGCCGCGCAGCAAGCCGGACGACCCCAAGCGCAAGCTCAAGCGCATTGACCTGATCGAAGTATCCTTGGTAACCCGCCCCGCCAACGGCAAAGCGCGGGTGGAGTCCGTCAAAAGTTACTGGACCGAACGAGATTTCGAGAGACTGCTCACGCGAGACGCTGGGCTGTCCCGAAGTGAAGCCCTGGTTGTCATCAACCAAGGCTTCAAGAGCCTGATTGCCATGCGGGACGCTGGCAGTTCAGAGCTGGCCGAGCTGTATGAGGCCGTCAAACGCCGAGACGCAGCAATCCCGCGCTGATCCCCAGCGTCATCCACCGCAACCGCCCTATAGGCGGTTTTTTTTACGCCCAAAGAAAGGCACATCATGTCAGACATTCTCGAAATCAAGAAACTGATCGAAGCCCAAGGCCAGGCCTGGGAAGAGCACAAGAAAACCAACGATGAGCTTATCAAGGCGAAGGCCGAAGGCAAGGCAGTTGCCGACCTGGAAGCCAAGCTGTCCAAGGTCAGCGACGAAATGGACAAGCTCGCCGATCTGAAGGCCGACTTCGACAAGTTCGTTCTCGAATCGCAGCGCCCCGGCGCCGCCAAAGGCGACGAAAACACCGAAGCCGAGTGCAAGCAGTGGAACGCCATGCTGCGTGCCGATTTTCAGTCCAAAGGCCGCAGCATCCCTGCTGAAGTGTCGGTTGACGCCTACGCGCAGTACAAGAGCGCCTTCTATTCGCTGGTGCGCCACGGCGACATTGAGCGCCTGAGCGCCGATGAACGCAAGGCACTGTCCGCAGGCTCCGACCCCGATGGCGGCTACCTGCTGCCCACGCCCACCGTGGGCCGCATGGTCAAGAAGGTGTACGAGCAATCCACCATGCGCCAGCTTGCCAACGTGCTGACGATCAGCACCGACGCGCTGGAAGGCATCGTGGACAACGACGAGGCCGATGCAGGCTGGGTGTCGGAAATGGGCACGCGCAACGACACGGACACGCCGCAAGTCGGCAAGTACCGTATCGAGGCGCACGAAATGTACGCACAGCCCAAGGTCACGCAGAAGCTGATCGACGACGCCGCGACCGATGTGGAAGCGTGGCTTGCCGACAAGGTGGCGGACAAGTTCGCCCGCGTTGAAGGCACCGCATTCTGGACCGGTGACGGTGTTGGCAAGCCCCGTGGCCTGGCCGCATATGCCACGGCAACTACCGGCGACGGCAGCCGCGCATGGGGCACCTTCCAGCACATCAAATCCGGCGCTGACGGTGCGTTCGCATTGACCAAGGCAGACCCGCTGCAGGACCTGATCGGCGCGTTCAAACACCAGTACCTGCAAAACGCCGCGTTCGCCATGCGCCGCGAAGTTCGCACGGCCATCCGCAATATGAAGGAAGCCACCAGCGACCGCTACCTGTGGGAGCCATCCCTGCAAGCCGGCCAGCCCGACCGCCTGCTGGGCTACCCGGTGCGCATCGACCAGTACATGCCCGCACTGGCGAAGGACTCGCTGTCGCTGGCGTTCGGCGACTTCAAGGAGGCCTACACCATCGTGGACCGCATCGGTGTTCGCACCCTGCGGGACCCCTACACGGCCAAGCCGTATATCCGCTTCTACAGCACGAAGCGCACAGGGGCTGGAGCTGTGAATTTCGAGGCTGTTAAGTTCCTGAAGTTCTCCGCCTAAGTCCATGGGCCGGGACATCCCCGGCCCGCTTCACATTCTGAAAGGTCAAAGCCATGTCCGACTTGAAAAACAACATTGCGGCGGTTCTCGCCCTGTCCCCCGCCGTGTACTCGGCCACCAAATCTGACGCCACCATCATCGACCTGCAAGGCGCTGGGTCCGCAACGGTCATCGTCAACACCGGCGCCATCGCTGGTGCTGGCGACTACACGATCAGCCTGCGCCACGGCGACGCTGCCGACCTGACGGGAGATGCCGCAGCTAGCGGCGACGACCTGCTGGGCGCATTCCCCGCCACCCTGGCGGCGGATTCGGCCTATGCGGTCGGCTATCGCGGCGGCAAGCGCTACGTGCGCGTGGTCATCACGAAGAACAGCGGCACCTCGATTGCTGCTGGCGCGGTGGTGGTCAAGGGCCATCTGTCCCTGGCTGGCGCCGTCTAACGCCTGATGCGTGAAGCGCCTTCCACCGAGGGCGCTTTGCAGATCACAAGGACACCATGACCGTCACCCAGACCACACCACCGGCCTACCAGCCGTTGACGCTCACGGAAGTGAAGCTGCACCTGCGCGTGGACCACTCCGACGACGACGCGCTGATCGGTATCTTGCAGGGCGCCGCCGTGGACACGTGCCAGCAGCTGACAGGCCGCAGCATCATGGACCAAGGGTGGAAGCTGACGCTCAACGGGTGGGCCGATGCGGTGCGGTTGCCGTACCCCGAGATTTCGGCGGTTTCGAGCATCAAATACTTCGATGAAGACGGTGCCCAGCAGACGCTAGACCCATCCATGTATGAGCTGATAGGCGACACCGTGCACAAGACGAACGGCGTCACATATCCGGAACTGTGGGATGGCCCCGGCGTGGTCGAAATCAACTACACAGCCGGGTACAGCGCGGGCAACGAGGCAGCACAGCAAGCTGCCGTGCCCTACGGCATCAAGGCCTGGCTGCTGCTCACGGTTGGCACCCTCTACGCCAACCGCGAGAGCGTGCAAACGGGTGTGTCTGTGGCCGCGCTGTCTGACCGCTTCGCTGATTCGCTGCTCGACCGATTCAAGGTGTACTGATGAGGGCCGGGCAGTTGAACAGCCGCGTGAAGATCCAGAAGCGCGGAACTGGAGCGGATGCCTGGGGACAGCCTGACCCGGATAGCTGGGCCGACCATGTGGAGGTGTGGGCGAACATCAGGCACCTGTCCGGGACGGAAGCCATCAAGGGTGATGCGGTGACTTCGCTTGTCCGCGCCTCCATACGTATCCGCCGTCGCGCTGGCATTGATGCCGGTATGCGGGTGGTACAAGGCACCACGACCTACGAGATAAAGGCGGTCATGCCTGACGAGGTGCGCCGCGAGTTCACTGATCTTGCGTGTGAGGTGGTGAGCTAATGAGCATGAGCATGTCGTTTGACGTGGCAAGGTTCGCCCGGCAGATGAAGGCGACGGAAGAGCAGATGCACAAGGCAGCACGTCCAGCCGCTCAGGCCGGTGCGCAGGTCATCTACAACCGTGCCAAGCTGAACGCTTCGACGCTGCGGTCTGACCGTGAGCACTACTTCTACGGCAAGACGGCAGCGAAGGCCCCGAAGGGCCAGAAGCAGAACTTTCGCTACGGGCCGTTCAAGCCTGGTTCACTCTACGAGTCGATCTACCAAGCCTTCTCGAAAGACAACAGCGGCGAGACGAGGGCTACTTATCACGTTAGCTGGAACCGCGACAAGGCTCCGTATGCCGCGATGGTCGAAAACGGAACAAGCCGGGCGGCACCTCACCCGTTCATCAGTAACGCGATCCATGACGGCGAGAGCGAAGCCTTGGCCGCAATGGAGCGCACATTTCTGGCGCTGATTTCGTGATGGAGGCTAACCTCATTGCACTGCTGACAACGCTCTGCCCAAGGGTGTTTTTTGATGTTGCGCCGGAAGGCACAGCCACGCCTTACGTCACCTTGCACCACATCGGCGGCAAGTCCTTGCGTGCGCTTGACGGCGACCACTGCGGCGAGCGCAACACCTACATGCAGGTCAATGTGTGGGCATCGTCGCGCCTCTCTTCAATGACATTGGCTCGCTCTATCGAGGATGCGCTGGTCGCATCTTCCTATTTCCAGTCGGTTCGGCCTGACGGTGAGCCAATCGCCGACCACGACCCGGACACCAACCTTTTCGGAACCATCCAACGTTTTTCCATCTGGGCGACCAGATAGCCGAGCACCGCTGACGCTTGTCAGCAAGCAACGCCCGCAAGGGCACCTAACCAGACCCGCCACGAGCGGGTTTTTTTGTGTCTGCCCGCCCTTGAGCGGGCTTTTTTATTGAAAGGCCCAAGCTATGGCATTTAGCTTCCCCGAGGGCGGCAGCCAACAGTACTCCGTCACTTTCGGCAGCCCCATCACGATCTCTGCGATCAGCAACGCCAATCCGGCCGTTTGCACGGCGACCGGCCACGGTTTGACGACCGGCGACGAGATCCTTCTCCAGTCTGGCTGGGAAGATCTGAACGACATGGTTGTCCGTGTCACCGTGATCGACTCGAACAGCTTCAGCCTGGACGAGATCGACACGAGCGACACGACCTTCTACCCGAGTGGCACCGGTGCCGGATCTGCTCAGGAGATCAGCTCCTGGGTGGCAATGCCACAGGTGATTACTATCGCGTCCGAAGGTGGCGACCCGCGCTTTACCGACGTGCAGCTTCTGGCCAAGCGCAACGCCGTTCGCATTCCGACCGGCTTCAACGCCTCGACCATCACGCTGACGCTGGCCCACGACCCGGCCAATGCGACGTGGAAGCAGATGCTTGGCATCTCTCGCACGCTGAAGAAGTGCGCTTTCCGGCAGGTGATGGGCGGCACCAAGACCTACGGGTATGGCTACCTGGCATGCTCGGAAGTGCCGACCGCCTCGTCTGGCCAGGTGAACCAAGTCACCGCCGTGATGGCGATGCTTGGCCGCCCGATCTCCTACGCTGCGTAAGCGTAGCCACGAGCACCGACCTGCCGCGTTTCGCCTCTTTGCTGGGGGCGGACGCGGTAGGCACGGGCATATTGTTCCCCCAGCAAGGAATCAAAAATGGCAAAGAAAATTGTGTTGGGCCAAGCGCCCAAGACGTTCAAGAAGGTTGTGCAGTTTGACGGCCTCGAAGGCGACAAGTGCGCCATTGAGGTGATTTACAAGTACCGCACCCGTACCGAGTTCGGCAAGTTCCTTGACGAGATGTTTGAGGATGCGAAGCTCAAGCCGACCGATGGGACGGACGATGATGTCAAGCGCAAGATCGAACAGGTGTTCAAGGGCGCGGTTGAGTACCAGGCTGAGTACCTGACGAAGATCATCGAGGGTTGGAACCTCGACGCTGAGTTCTGTTTCGATAACCTGCACGCTCTGTGTGACGAGTACCCTGGCGCTGCCTTGGAGATCATCGAAACGTACCGAGCCGCCATCACCGAAGGTCGCCTGGGAAACTGAAGGCCGCCGCCGCCGCGCTCTTTGAACGGGAGGCCAAGCAGGACACGGCCAACCCGTTCATTGCGGCGGTAGTCAAGGCTGGCGGCTCCAGTGACGATGTTGTTGTTTGGGAAGAAAACTGGCGAGCCTTCGACATATTCGAGGCCGTCAGAACTCAGTGGCGCATTGGATTTTCCGGGGCAACAGGTTTGGACTACTGCGCCGTCTATCCCTTGCTTGACAAGTTCGCCGAGGATAAAAATGACTGGCGGGCGCTGCTTGACGACATCAGGGTGATGGAAGGGGCGGTGCTGGATGCTTTGACGCCGAAGGAATAGGGCGGATTGATCGACGGCGGTGCGTCTTGTAACATTCTCAGCCAACGCTGAAGGAGGTTACATGGAGATCGCTATCGTCTGGTTTGCCCTCTGCATCGCCGCTGCTGTCTATGCAGCCAGGTGCGGGCGAAGCGGCATCGTGTGGTTTTTCATATCGCTTTTCCTATCCCCATTGGTCGGGTTTCTCTTCCTGCTTGCCCTCCCGAAAACAGGTGTAGCGGCGGCACCTAAGGATGAGCTAGGCAACCCGATCACACCAAAGACGCACGTTCGTTGTCCTGACTGCCGAGAGCTTGTCAGGCGAGATGCGAACAAGTGCAAACACTGTGGGACGGCTCTAGTGCCGCAGTAACCACTAGTTAGGTTGCTTCCGGCACATCACACAGAGTTGTGAATGCCGCCACATGGTCGTCCGTGAGCGGGCCAAAATAGTCGGAACCGAAGCAGTCATCCATTTTCAGGAACTTCTCGCCGCTGGGACGAAGAACAAGGGACAGCCCGCCGTAGGTGTTACAGAACGGGGAATCTTGAATTGTCTTTTCCATACATCACCTCGTTTGATTGAC
>JBAYRD010000037.1:0-9092 GCA_041676845.1 Halothiobacillaceae bacterium
CAGGAAGAAGGTTTTTTCTTTGGCCAGCCGCGTGGTCATCCACACTTCGTCCGGGTCGGCGGCAAAGTGCACAAGTGCCCGTTTCTTGAAGTCAAACAGCGGCGCACGCGGATCGCGGTCGGTCTGGTACTGTTTGATGGCGTGCCGCCAGGTCTGGTGCGTGCCGGGGTTTTTCAGCTCGATAGTAGTCACCGGCAGGCCATTGACCGCCAGCACGATGTCGGTGGTGGAGTGGTCGCCGGGGTGGCAAGGCACCTGCCGCGTCACGGTGAGCTGGTTCTGCGCATACAGCGCCAGCACATCCGGCGACAGTGCGTGGGCCGGTTTGAAGTAGGCCAGCCGGAACAGCTTGCCGTAGAACTTGAAGCCGTGGCGCAGCACATGCAGGCTGCCCTTGATGTCCAGCTCCTTGCCCAGCGCGTCGAGCAACATGGCCTGCAGGTTGCTGCCGTGCTGCGTGGCCATCTCGGCCCACAGCTTGGGCTGGGTGGCCTCGATGAACGCGAACACCCGTGCCGGGAACAGCGCCCGCGCCTTGTCCCATTCGGCATTGGTGCCGGGTAACCAGCCGCCCTGCTTGAGCAGCAGGTCTTCAACATGAAACTCAAAAGCGCGTTCGGTGGTTTGGCCGGGCATCAGGGGTCTTCCTCAGATTGTTCCGTTGATCTCGTAGGCGCGGTACTTCAGCCACTTGGCAATGCCGTCGAGGTCGGGGAATAGTTGTTTGTCGAATACGCCGTATTGGTCCAGGCGTCGGCGGATGTCTTCATGCGCCGCGTGTTTGATGACGATTTCCAGATAGTCCTTTTCGTCCAGTGGCTGCATCGGTTGCCAGCAGGCCAGCAGCACGCCGTCCTGCGCACGGATGCGCAGTGATACGTGCGGCGGGTCGTAGATGATGTTTTCGCTGATCTTGAACGGCGTCGGCAATTCCAGTGGGCCGACATCGGCGCTTAAGTCCGCGCTATCGGTGAGCGTTGTGGCGTCGGCTGTGGCAGCGACCGGAGTGATGTCATCCGTGCTGAAGTCAGCGTAGGCATCGTCTTCGGGTTCGCTAGCGGATTCCGTGGCGGCATCGCCTACCGGTTTCACCTGTGCGGCCTGTCCGCGCTTCAAATCGGCATAGCGTTTCGGGTTGGAGATCAGCACGTACACGGCGCTGTCCACTGGCGCTCCGTCCTTGTCTTTCTCGGTCTGCCGAGTCGCGAAATACAGCGCCACCAGCGGATTGGTCGTCCAGTCCATGAAGCGTGTAGGCAAGCCGTGGTGTTGGGCGATGGCCAGCTCTTCCCACGCCGTTTGGGGCCGGTGCTGCACATATGTGAGCAGGTGGTTGCTGAAGGTCTCCAGCACCTCTGCCTCTTTGTATTCGCGCTCGGCCAGTTGCAGCTTTTCCAGATGCGGGTTGCGCGCGACCGAGGGCTTCAGATCAAAGCCTTCTTCAGCACGCTTCCCTTGCCCACGGTAATAGAGTCGATTGCCGTTGGTGCGAGGGAACTCCTCATGAACAACCTTGAGATAAGCATCAAAGCTATCGATGATTTTGAAAGCTGCTGTCATGCCAACTCCCGCACATCGATCTTGCCGGTGACGGCAGAGGTGATAACCGCTTGACGGTACTCGACCAGTCGATCAATCGCAGCTTCAACCGCCGTAGTCATCGAATCGAGTTCTGCTGTTGTTCTGTCCAAATAGTCAGCAATCAGCCTTTGTTCTGCGGCATCTGGAATGCCAATCACAATTGATCCGACCGTGTCGGTGTTGAGATTGAGCTGCGTGCCCATTTTCCCTAAGCCTTTGTATGGCTCGCCGGATGCGAAAACGTAGAACAGGAATCTCGAGTCGCCTTTCCAGCGAGGAAAGTACACAAAACCGTCATGGATGCAGCACTTGATGTTGGCAATACAAGGCTTCCCGACAGTGCCCGCAATACTCAAGAAAAGACTGCCGGGTTGCATTTTCACGCTCAGAGAACTGCCAAGATCCGACAGCCGTTGTTCTGTGGCATCCAGATACATGCCAGCCGCAGTGACATCTGAAATGCGAACCCAAGCGTATTCACCGTCGTCATCAAAGTAGCTTGGATCGTCGATGGGTCGCGGAGATGCGCCGCGCTGCACTGGCGTCGCCCATTTGATCGCCTTAATCTTCCATCGGGCGGGCACTGCCCCCAACCAATCCACCCCCGAATCCTTCATCTCCGGATTGGGCTCCAGCCCCACCGCTTTGGCGGCTTCGGGAGGAAGGCCTCGGGTGACGGTGCGGGCGATGAGCGCCTGCCGCTTTTCCCTGAGCTTGTCGATGAGCTGACGCTTTTGCGCCACCAGCGCATCGATCTGCGCGGTCTTGGTATCGAGGAAGCGGGCGATGGTTTGTTGTTCGTCGAGAGGCGGCAAAGGAATGCGGAAGTCCTTTGCGAATTCCGGCGGAACACGCTTTTGGCCACCAGCGCCGTACATCTCGGATTCGCCCAACATTCTGAAGGAATGCGAGATCGTCAGGTAGAACAGAAACTGCTTATCGAGGTGTTTGCCTGTGCGAAGCACGTGCAGTTCCGTCGTGCCGAATCCAACACCGTTCTTCAGCCCACTTGCGATGGCACCTTTACCGTTCTCAAAGCAAGGCGTAATTTTGGCAATGACAACATCGCCATCCTCAAACGCTGTATAGCCAGCCCCGATTTCGTCGAGCGGTTTTGTGCGTTCAAGATCAAGGCCGCCATATTCCCCCACGGCTTCCATCGGCACGAATGAAACTTCGTCTGTGTCGTCCAACGTACGCGCGCGACGAGGTGGCGGATTGACAGCCATGACAAAGCGGCCACGGATTTGATCCCATGCTTCGGGTAAAGCACTCAGCCAGCCCGCATTTGCGGGCTTGTACTTTTCATATGGCATTACTTTCATGCCACAGCCTCCCTGAACAGCCAACCGCGCGTTTCAGCTTGAGCGCGTAGCAGCTTGGATTTCTTCTCAATCGCCTTCTTATCGAACGCCGTGAAATCGACCGAGCAATGCTCCGGGTGAGGCGTGCCATCCTCGATCACACTGAGCTCCTGCACTGTGCACTCCGCTTGCGACAAGGCTTGCACGCCGGCGGACTTGCAGGCTGGGTTGGTGATGAAACGTTGCCAGGACGCTTCGGCACCGACACGATCGCCGTCGTCTACTGACAACAGAAACTCGTCCTTGGGCGTGGGGCGAAAGGCTTGCGAGGTGACGCGACCATCCTGAATAAAACTGGGGTGAATCTGGCGCAGCAGCAGGGTATCGGGCGTCATGCCTTGGCCTCCTGCAACTGGGCCAGCGCCTCATTCAGGGCTTCCCAGCCCGTGCCGTCGTCAGCGGCGAGCGAAAGCGTCTGCTCACGGGTTTCACCAGTGGCCGTGTGGACGGCCTGATAGTCAGCGGCCAAACTCGGCAGGGCAACTTCCAGTGAAACCTCCCAAGGACCCAACGTCCATTCGGCCTGCACCCCGCCTTCCGGCGTGGGGTACAGGTGTGGCAAAGGCAGGTCTGTACCGAAACGTTCGTCGAACGCCTGCGCCAAACGAATGAGGGAGGCTCGATCCAGCGCACGTCCTTTGCCGTCCAGCCAGCCGTCTTGCAGCAGTGCCAGTTCCTCAAGGCGGGTTTCGATGTCCAGTGGGTCCAGCGGCGTAACGTGTTCAACCGATTCGAAACACTTGGGACGGTCGGCGCGATCACGCTGGATTACTCCCTTGATGGCGACGGTGACGCCGGTTCGGTAGCCGACTGCAGCTTCCAGCACGGTTTTGCGGTGTGCTTCAAGCAATGGCGCTTTGAGCTTGGTGCCATTACGAAGCTCCAGTTCAAAGCCGTGATCGGCCTGATCGACTTCAGGAATACGGCCCTTGAGGGTGACTTCCTCGGACCAGCTTTCCGCCTGGGAGGCGCGTAGCAAGCGCTCCCGCGTTGCAGGTGTCAGCGAAGCGGTCTGCCCGTTGCTGCGGGAAAACTCCATGGCCTCGCCTTCGTGCAGGCCGCGACCGAAGCGGTCGAAATAGCGCAGCAGCTCGGGCGGCAGCGCGGGCTGCTGACCGTGTTCGGCGGCGGCGATGGCTTCGACGATCTGATCCTTGGCTTGGTCAAAGTAGTCGGCATCCGCCGATGGAAACAGCGTAGCGAAGGCCAGGGCAATCACCGGAATAGCGCTGCCTTCTTCCACCGAGGTCAGGTGCAGTTCCAGCCCTTTGGTGAAGCCCTTCGGCGTACGCTGGCGGTCGGGGTGCGCGGCAAGGTATTGGCGCTTGGCAACTTCGATCAGCATTTCTTCCAACGCGGAAAAATCCTTGAGGATGTCCAGCGGCAGGGTGTGTTCATCGAAGCGCCTGCCCACGAGGCGTGGGCGCAGGAATTCCTGGTTCATGGTGTGTTCTCCTGCCAGATCGCTCTCTGCTCCCAGCCTGCAGGGAAGCCCATGCGCTGCAGATCAATGGTGTGTTGTGCCAACAGAGTTTTCAGGCGCTGTTTCCAGTGGTGCTGAGGGCTGATGCTATCGAGCAGCCAAGCCAGCACGGTCAGCGTGTTGTACAGACGCCGGGAGTCCTGCTGGTTCAGACTGGCCACCAGCGCGGGCGGGCGATGGCTGGGCAAACGGAAGGTGAAGGTAAATTCACGATTCCACAGGCGGCTGTGGTGTGCGCAGAAATTGCGGATGACGCTGAGGTGGTGCAGAAAGGACGTGAGATTGGTTTCGTCCATGTCATAGCGATGCGCCACAGCGTTGCGATCAGCGCCGTGGCGCAGATTGCCATACCACTTGGACAACTGGCCCAGCGTCATGATTTCGACCACCGCCCACAGTGGCGGCAAGGGTTCGTCGTACTTCTGGTAGTGATGCTGCAGAAAGGTTTCGTGGCTCTTGCGCGCCTCGGTTTCCAGCTTCTGGCTTTGCTGGCTGTAGTCCCAATTGCGGGCGGGCTTCTTGAACAGGTTGGCGTCCAGGTGCGCGTGAGGGCCGTAGCGGTGCGCGAGGGTGTAAGCCCAGCCTGTGCGCACGGAGACTTCGACGCGCTCGATGGCATCCAGCACCAGCAGGCGCAATTCGCGGTCGAAAACATACAGGTTCAGGACATCGGCGAAACGGGTGCCGGGCTTGAAGGCATGGCTGGCGTGGTCCGCCTCGAAAGGCAGCCAGTAGGCCCCCAGCCGGTAGTAGTTGAGGTGCCCGAGGTAGTGAAGCGCTTCGGCGCGATCTGCGCAGGCCAAGCCGCGCTGGATCAACTGGTCGAGCTGCTGCTCGTGGGTGAGCGGGGGCTTGTTGAACTTCATTTTTCCGCCCCCGGAAAAAAGTAACCCCCCATGGTGCGCATCGTGGAGAGGCGTGGGGGGTGTTGTTGAATGCAATTATACGCAAAGGCATGGCCTTGCGCCAGAAAAAAACGGACCGTCGAAGCACGGATGTGGCAGGGCGTGCGCGCCATCATGCCGTGACCTCGCCCAGCAGGCGCACGATGTCGGCTTCCAGAGCCTTGATTTCGGCCTCGATCACGGCCAGCTCGCGGGGTGGCTCGTAGCGGTAAAAGTGCCGGTTGAGTGGGATCTCGTAGCCGATCTTGGTCTTGCTGTGGTCGATCCACGCATCCGGCACGTGGGGCAACACCTCGCGCTCGAAATAGGCCTGGATGCTCTCCTTCAATGGCACGTTTTCGGTGTCGCGCAGCTCGGCATCCGGCTCGGCAAGGCCCTCGCGGTTGCGGCAGATTTCGGCGGTTTCATCGCGCTCTGAAAGGGCGCTGACGACGGCCTTGAGTTCCGGGGCGGACAGACGCACATTGAGTTCACGGTCCACCGGTTTGAGACGATCCAGAAAGACCTTCCGGTCGTTGATCTGCTCGGGGTGGCGCTTGGCAAATTCGGCCAGCAGGTCGCGGATTTGCTGCTGGCGTTGTTCACCAGCGGCGATGTCGGCCAAGCGAGCGGCTTCGTCCTTCTTGGCGCTGGTGGCCAAGTTCTTGAACGCGGTTTCGTCTTCCAAGCGGGCCAGTCGCTCTGGCGTGGCGTGGAAGTTCAGACGCAAGGGGCGTTCGACGGTGATCTTGTGGTAGCCAAAATCCTCGTTGTCGAACACCTTGCTGACCACGAGTTGCTTCCATTGCTGGCCTTCCGGCACATCGCCCGTGGGTGGCACGTTGGCGACGCTGACGACCTTGCCATCCTTGTCGAACAGCACCCAGCGGCTGGCACCCTCCTGAAACTGGCCGTGCAACCCGGTGATGTCGCCAATGTAGTCGGGGTCTTTGGGCTTATCGGAAGGGTCGCCGATGCGGCGGCGTTTGTTGCCCAGGCTTTTTTCCATCGGCACCCAATGGTTGCGGGCGTCGATGAGCTGCACCTTGCCCTTGCGGTGCGCTTCTTTATGGTTGGTCAGCACCCAGATGTAGGTGCTGATGCCGGTGTTGTAAAAGAGCTGTTCGGGCAGCGCGACAACGGCTTCGAGCCAGTCGTTTTCGATGATCCAGCGGCGGATTTCGGACTCTCCACCACCGGCATCGCCGGTGAACAAGGGGGAGCCATTGAACACGATGCCGATGCGGCTGCCGCCCTCGGAAGCCGGGCGCATCTTGTCGATCATGTGTTGCAGGAACAGCAGCGCGCCGTCGTTGATGCGGGGTGTACCTGCGCCGAAACGGCCCTGATACCCCAAGGTGTCGCGCTCGTGCTCGATGTAGCGTTGTTGCTGCTTCCACTCCACACCGAAGGGCGGATTGGCCAGCATGTAATCGAAACTGCGTTTCTGGCCCTGCTCGTCGCGGGCATGAGCGTCCTTGGTGAAGGTGTCGCCCAACGCGATATTGTCGGCATCCTCGCCCTTGATAAGCATGTCGGAACGGCAGACGGCCCAGGCTTCATCGTTCCAGTCCTGCCCGTAGAGCAAGGGGTTGGCGTCGCTGTTGAGGTCGCGGATGTATTTCTCGGCCACGGACAACATGCCGCCCGTACCGCAGGCCGGGTCGTAGATGGTTTTCACCACATGGCTACGGCGCAGGTCTTGTTCCGGCGTGAGTAGCAGGTTGACCATCAACTTGATGACTTCGCGTGGGGTGAAGTGTTCCCCAGCTTCTTCGTTGGACTGTTCCGCGCCGATCCGGATCAACTCCTCGAACACATAACCCATTTGCATGGCCGCCTGGTCAGCAGATAAACCAGAGAAGCTCAGGTCGAAGGTGGCGAACTTCTGGATGACCTGGAACAGCAGGTTCTTCTCGGCCATCTTGCTGATCTGTTCACCAAACTTGAAGTGATCAAAGATGGCACGGACGTTGGGCGAGTAACCGTTGATGTAGCTGTTGAGGTTGGGCGCGAGATTGCTTGGGTCGTCCAGCAGAGAGTTGCGCCCCTTCTGTGACGGTGCCAACTCCAGCTTGGAAAGGTTGTAGAACGGATACCCCGTAGCTGACTGCATCACGCTGCGAATGATGCTTTCCGGCTTGCCTTTGTACTGGTTGAAGGTCTCTAGTGCCTGGGCCTTGGTGGGCGCGAGCAGGCAATCGAAACGGCGCAACACGGTGAGCGGCAGAATGACCTTGCGGTATTCATTTCGCTTGTAGGGGCCGCGCAGCAGGTTGCAGATACTCCAGATGTCGTTGGCAAGCTGGCGGTGGGTTTCTGTATTCAATGCATTCCCTCCATCGATTCAAGATCGACGTTGATTGTGTCATCCCGATGCCGGAGACCTCTCTGCCCCGACCTTGATCTGGTCGGCCAGTAGACGGGGGTGGGACGCAGCAAGAATCCTAGATTGCGCCGTGGCAAAGGCTCGATGGTTTCCAACTCATCCTGAAGCGCGATCCTGGTCGTATCAGCATCGTATTGGCTTTGCAGGTTCAGCCAGAACTCGACAGACGTGCCGAAGAACCTGGCAAGGCGCAGGGCTGTGTCGGCCGTGATGGAGCGCCCGTCCTTGATGATCGCGGCAATGCGGGTTTGCGGGATGTGGATGGACTGGGCCAGGCAGTACTGGGTGATGCCGAGCGGCTCCAGGAACTCGGTGGCCAGGATCTCGCCGGGGGTGGGTAGAGAAAGCTGTTGGGTCATGGTCCGCACTCCTTTGCTTCGTTCCGTTTTAGCACCCAGCACCGGCACCCGCCGAAGATTCCCCTTACCGCCTTCAGCCGCCCGGCCACAACCGGGCAAAGTCGAACGAAAGCTGGCGGTGGTGCCGGATGGACAGCAGGTACACCGTAGCGCCGGCATCCATGGCCGCATACAGGATCAGGTAGTCACCATGCAGGTACTCGCGCAAGGCGCTGGCGGCACCGGCAGGCAGTTCGGCGAGTTGGTTCAGAGCCTCGGCCGATTGCGGCGGATTGTCGAGGTAGCGCCGGCCGATGCGGGGAAAGCGCGCCAGGCTGGGGATGACCGTGGCGCGCAAGCCGGCCAGCAAGGTATCGAAGGCGAAGGCCGCGTCCGCTTCGGCCAGGAACGCCTCGATGGCGTCCAGGCGTTCCAGGAAGCTCGCGGCCAGTTCGACCCGCCAGCTATCTTTATTCGCCACGCCGCCTGGTTCCCTTTCCCTTGGCGGGCGCCGCTGGGGCGCGGCGCTGCTGGCGTTGGGCAATGGCGGCATCGGCCTCATAGGTACGGCCGGCCTCGATATCGGCCAGGCCCCGGCGGGCATCGTCGATCAGCAGCAGGTGGATGCGCTCCCGCTCCAGCCGGTGGTAATAGTCCAGCCGGTCGGCGTCGATCAGCGCGACGTAGCTCTCGCCATTCTTGGTGATGATCTTCTCGGCACCGGCCTTGGCCTGGTCGGCCAGTTCGGACAGGTTGGCGCGCGCTTGCGTGAAGGGCACCACGTCGCTGACAGAAAAGCCCATGACCGGCTCCTTGAAGGATGGATGACAGAATTCTGTGCATTTTATGCCGCCCCAATGATGGGGCATCCGGCATCACACAAAACCCTGGTTGCTGCATCCCCGACAATGCGGGCATGTCCACCGCGACCCACCTGCTGATCCCCTACGCCGCCGCCTGCGCCCACGAGGGCCAGGCGCTGTGGCCGGCGCCGACCGCGGCCGATCTGCCGAACCTGGTGGCGCTGCTGCGGCGGATGCAGGCCGTGGACCG
>JBAYRD010000038.1:0-8820 GCA_041676845.1 Halothiobacillaceae bacterium
CCGACGCCATCCTGGACCGCATCGTGCACGGCTCGCACAAGATAGCCCTCAAGGGAGAGTCGATGAGAAAGCTCACCAAGGCCGCCTGAGCCGGCCGCGCCGAGCGCCATTCCACACTGATGGCGGACAGTTCGGCTACGATTGCAGCGTCACTCAGGACACCCGCGCAGCGTGTCCGCCATCGCATGGAACGCTGTCCGCGATGGGAATGGAATCACTGTCCGCCATCAGTGGAATGCGCACCAGCCACGACTTTTTGCTGAGTGCCCCTTTTTGAAGGCTGACGTTCTCGTTGTAGAGCCTCTCGATCTCCAGCGTGTCCGGAGACGGGTGATTCTGGGCCAGCCAGAGCATATGAGTGAGCTTGGCCTGTCCGCTTCGATCAAGGTGCCTCTGGATCGTCTCGAAAGCGCCATGAATGTCGATGGCTTGCCTGTCTCGCAGGTGCCGCATCTTGTCCCTGATGGCCAGCATGAGCTGAGGCACGTCGCAGACGTAGGAGGGCGGCAATGCGGCCGGAGCAGAGTAGGGGTCAAGGCGAGGGAGATAGACCAGACTGTGTACCGGCACACCATCCCCGACGATCTCCTTGAGCCGCTTGACCTTGCCTGTGGATTGAAGGTGAGCGGGCTTCAGGAGCGAGCCATCGGGCGCATAGTGGCTGCCATCCGGGTTGATGTTCGTCCAGGACTTGACCTCGATCACGAACACACCGGCCGCGCAGACCATAAGCAGATCGAACTCCTGGCTGGCCAGATCCCTTTGCGCATCTCCAGGCAGAACGATGGCATCCCATACCGTGCCGTTCGTCTCGAACAGCATGATCCTGAAGTCGGGAGCTTTCTCCTTCAGTTCCCTGACTGCGGCCTCGGCGGTTTCCTCGGCCTGACTGCCCTGCTTGATGATCGCGGAGCACCTCTCCAAGTTCTTCTTGATGCGCGGCATCACGAACATGAGCATGCGGCGCTGGAGTCGGTTGGCCTTGCCCCGCTCATTCCACTGCACCAGACGATCGGGCAACAGCGGGTAGAGCACAGGCATCAGATAGTCCAGAAACCACTGGATAGGGGCGTCAAGGAACAGTTTGTAGAGCAGCTTCATGGTGCTTGTCCTTCTGGATTGAAGCTACGGCAGGAAGTCTCACTTTCAAATCTGCACCGTGCCCAGAGGCAATGGGTATGCAACGTCGGCGTTCGAGGTACGCACGCGGCCAGCCAATGCCGTCGCGCATCGGTATCGGGTAGATGCAAAGGAGCTTGAGCCTCGTGTGAGGCAAAGCTGACCATCAATGGTGATGGTTGCGCCTGGTCGCGTTACCGCGATTGCAGGGCTTTCTCGATCTTCTTGTCGGTCTTGTACTGTCCCAGGGCGTAGACAGCCCAGATGGCCGCAGGAACCCAGCCGATGATGGTGATCTGAAGGAGCAGGCAAAGAAGACCTGCGAAGGGGCGGCCGATGGTGAAGAAAGAGGCCCAGGGAAGAAAGATGGCAAGCAGCAGACGCATTGTGTCCTCCAGTAGCGAGGGAAGCGCGGATCTGCTTTCGCGTCTACCTTAATTCTTTTGTATAATATACACCGTTTTTTTTTGCTGTCTTTATAACATTTTATAATACCAAGGTTATCGTTCTACAAAAGGATGTTCTTTTCACCTCGCTTTTGAGCGCCCAAATTTGGGCGCTTGCCTAAAGTAAATAATTCCGATTCCGTGAGGCAGTTGGCTACTCTGCCTCGTACTTCTGCCCCTTAGCGTTGACGGCTGTGAGCTTTTTGCCATTGGGCAGCGTTTCACCCACTCGAACGGTCTTCACGTTCTTGCCTGTTCGGACCAGCAGGCTACCTTCCAGGTACTTCACCACAGCGAAATCACCCGTTTCAGCACCTGGCTTTGCCGTTGGCGGCTCATGCGCTGCTGTGGGTGCTGCGTTGAATGCACGGCCTCGGGACGGCAAGGTCACGTGGACGCCAGTGTCTCTTGGCTTCAGTGGCGAGCTGGTGTATAGCTCGGGCGATTGTGCCCGGCGCTGCCGTGCGCTATCAATGGCCAGCAACAAGGATTTGTCGATCGCAGGCTCTTCAGCTTGTCGAACTTGATCCTTTGTCGGCATGGCCGGCTGGGCATCTTCTCCTTCCGCTTTGAGTCGGACTGCGGGCAGCTTAGGGACGGGTCCGGGGCTGACCATTTCGCTGATGGTTGCCGGAAGGAGGGCAGCCCCTACCACTGGGGTAGGGTTCTCTTCCGAAATGGTTCTGCCCTGAACGTCATCCGTCACCTGTGGCACATTGGTCGGCAGCTCAGTCGTTGCTTGTTCGGCCGATACCGATGCTCGTGCGATCTGCCCGTCAGTTGAGTGTTCACCAGCTTTGGACAACAGATTGATCAGTCCAAGGCGAGCTTCCTCCAGATGGCGTTCGACCGAACCGGACTGGGAAAGGCCAACACCAAGTGCGATTCCCATTGAGAACAGCAGGGTGCCTTTGACTGCGCGGCCTCGTTTCGAGCGCCAGAAGTTGCGCCTGGCCCTGATTCTGGCCTCTTCGACTTCGCGCTCCACACGTTCCATCTTGTACTGGTGCATGACGCTCTGGCTGGTGTAGAAGGCCCTGATGCGGGCATCCACGCGAGTTGCCGGAACGCTAGATGTGACGATGGCGTGCCCCATGATCGTTAGGCGACGTTCACATCCAGCTGCATGGCGGTGGGGGCATAGCCAACCGGATCGGTTTCGACTTCCTCCACGTTCTCGACGTACTTCATGATTTTGATCTCGCCGGCCTCGAAGGCAATGGGGCTGATCAAGGCGCGGCCACCGACGCGAATCGTGCCGGTGCAGCGTGCCGAGTCAGCGATTTCAACATCACCACTTGCCACGATCTCGCCGGAGAAGTCGCCACAGATGAGCACATCCTTTGCGGTGATGTGGCACTGGTCGCACTTGGCCAGGGCGGATACCACCACTGTCTTGTTGGGGGCATTGATCTCGACGCCGTTCAGCTGGGCATCGATCTGCAGGCCACCACCGACCATGATGGTGCCGCCAGCAAACTTCAATGTGCGCTGCAGCACTTCATCCGGACGCTCGATCGCAGTTGCGACTTCGGGCTTGCGGCTGCTGCTGAAGAGGATGGATTTGATGGATTCACCGATGTTCATAGTTCTCTCCTGTGGTTGCGGTTAATGAGTGGGGAAGGAATGCGGCTCCCATCCGATTTCCTCGAAGTGGAGCTTTCGCAGTGGAATGAGGCGCATGGCCGAGATCAGGGCGTAGATCAGGAAGGCCATCCAGAGGAAGCCACCAAAGGATCGAAGCCCCTCCGATGTAGCCCAGGATTCAACAGCCCAGCCTGCCGTCGAAATTGCAAGATAGGCCAACGGCACACGCATTGACCACCAACGCAGGCAACCGTGCCAGAGTCTGAATGCCGAGCGAAGATCGATATTGGTGTCTCGGCACGCTTGCACGAAACCGGATCTGGCGATGGGCAGTTGAAGCACGAAGTCAGCGAGCATCAAGACGTTAAGCATCAGCTGAACTGCACCGGCATCTGTCGTGGCATCAACTTCTATTCCAGCTTGTCCAGGATGTTCTTGATGTTCGGTGCCCGCGAGATCACGATCACCGTGAACGAGCCCCAGAACAGACACCACCAGCAGAGGAACGACAGGACCGGGTGCTTCACTTCGTAGGCGTGAATCCCCATGAAACCCAGCACCGCCTGCGTCAATGCCATCAGCAGAACCGACGTCACCGATAGGCCCGACTTTTCGATTTCCGTGACCATGCGCTCGCTGAGGCTCTCTTTCTTGACCTGTTTCATCGCTATTCCTTTTCATGTTCGACTTTCGACTTTCTAGGATCAGGTTCGCACGCAAAGTTTCCAAGTCAAGTTTCGGCACCAACTTCAGTCGTCAAGGGCATCGCATCCGAGAAGCCAGTAGCCCCTGGCGTTGCTCATGACGGGGTTGGGCAGCACATCGACTGCGCAGCCCGGGAGCCGCTCACGTAGGGCCTGCTCGTAGTAGGTGGCACCACCACCGGCCAGGAACACGCGGGCGAGGCTGTCGCGACGGCTGCCCATGCGAGTGAGGAAGGTGCCGATTTCCTGGCTGGCCAGCTCCTGCACCATCGGCTGATACTTGGCCATGTCGATGACCTTGTATCCCAGGTTGATCTGACCGCTCTTGAGCCCGCGCTCCACCTGGTCGAACTCCAGTGAGCCGGTCCCATGGTCGTAGCCGATTTGCTGGCTGATCTCGCGCAGGATGCTTGATACACCACCGTCGTAGCTTCCGGACAGCTTCAGCTCGGGCGTCAGCCCTTCGGCCACAAACCAGTCCAGCGTACGGTAGCCGGGGTCAACCACCATGGACAGGACACCGGACTGGAACACGGGATCTGTGGTCGGAAGGCCCTGTGCTGCGCAGCGCATCGCCCCGAAAGGCTGAGGGGCAGCCACACAGCCTTTGACCTTGACCTTGACCGTTGCACCGCCAGCCTGGCCCTGCAGATGCTTCGGCACAGGAACGGTTCTGGTCTTCTGGCCGATCTCGATCAGGCGTTCGCGCTGTGCAGCGAAACCGGAAACCGGCAGTCCCAGCACCAGTTTCTCGACTTCAGAGATGACCTTGTTGCTCTCGCGCATGGCGAAGTGCAGGGCGGCGATGAGCAGCACTTCATGCGTCTGCGTCTCGATGTAGTTCGGCTCGATGATCCGAGGGACAAAGCCTGACGTTGCCTTGGGGCCAACGTAGAAGCTCTTGCTCCCATGCTCGATGAGAACGCGGTCGGGATTGTTGCCGAAGCCAGCCGCTTCCTCATTCACAACAACAGGGGAGAGGATGGAGGGAAACACCAGCTCCATCCATTTGCTACGGCCAGCCTTGTCGATGGAGTGGCCGCAAACCATCTTGGTGTTTCCATAACCGACATCGACAGCCACAACGGAAGGGGAATGAATGCTCATGCGGATTTCCTTGGATGGATTAGAGAAGGTTGTTCATGGCCAGGAAGCTCTTCCTGAATCGCTGCCTCATCTCATCAGCAGCATCGGTCTGCACAGCGAGTGTCTCGGCTGGGGCAGAGTCGCCAGGCGCAATTGACGGTGCCGACACAGCCGGATTCGCACTGTCAGGGATCGAAGTGGGTTCCGCCTTTGATTGGTCGCTCTTCACTGCGGTGGTGGCCATGGCCGGCGTCGTTGGCGAAGTCACGGTGCATATGCCAAGGAGCATTTCCTTGATACGACAAACACGCTCGGCGTGTTCAAGCACCTCCAGCTCCTTTACCAGGCTGCGCAATACGGGCTCATCCTCGTCAATGAACATCCGAATGCTCACTGCCCGTTGACTTGAAAATGGCTTTCGAGGTAGTTCGGAAAACCAGTCCGGGAGCGACTGCTGAGGATGTACGGTGATTGCGATGAGCAATGAACGGATGTACCTGGCACGTGCGCGTTCATTCGGGATAGCCAGGATTCGCTCGTAAATTGGAAGCATGCCCGATTCGTATCGGCTCATGGTGAACTTCAACCGCATAGCATTCCTCGGCCCAAAAAACCATGATTGGCGACCCCTTGAGTCGATCTCGCGCAATCCGCGAGTTCTGGGACGAATACGTCCCACTTATCGCGGAAGCCGCAATTTCCGGGACGAGTACGTCCCACTTTTCGCGCAATCCGCGAGTTCTGGGACGTGCACGACCCACTTTTCGCAGAAAGCGCCATTTGTGGGACGAGTACGACCCACTTCTCGCGGAAGCTGCGAGTTCTGGGACGTACACGTCCCACTTTTCGCGGAAAGCGCGACTTTTCCATACCCCGAAGTCTGAAGGTGGAGGGAATGGTGGAGCGATCAAATGACGCATCAATTGATGCTGCATTCGTGGTGCCACCATCGACAGTTTTCGCTGTAGGATCGGCATCACGCGGTCATTCATATGACCCAACCGTTCACCAAAACCGCTATTGCGGAATCGAACGACCAGCATGAACCCCGGCAAAAAGGGCAGGCGCAACGCCTTGGCCTTTTTTTTGTCGCGCCATTCGCGCAGCAGGGGTAATTCACACTTACCGGTCTGTAAGACCGTCCCATACAGAGTGTCCTTCATCAGGGCAACATTCCCAATGGAATCAACGCATTCGCTGTAGCTGGCGAAAAAAAGAATGCGTACAGAACGCGATTCCGAGAGTTGAAAAGCTGCTCAAAAGGCGGCTAAAGGGACAACGATGTTGACGGCAGCGGGGGTAGTCGCCCCGGTTCTGACGATGCGCGGTACACCCGCGAGTAGGCAGTGCAGTAGCCGGCACCGTGGCGTGGGCTGCGGGGAAAGGTCAATGGAAGGGGGTTGCTCGCCCCCATACCTACCAGGAGGGTAGGGACGAGCACCAGTGGGCCAGGTCACGGTCCAAAGGTGTCGCGGCTCCGTCTGGAAGCGTGGCACCGGCCCGAAGCCGTGAGGCCCGGGGGGTCTGTGTGGGAAGGACACACACACAGGCTCAAAACCGGTCGTTTAAGTAGCCGTGTCCTTTTGAAGGTGTGGCCGCTCGCAGCCATAGAAGCGAGCTCTTGGCACAGGGGTTGTGCGAATCAGAATTGGTTTTATTGGGGCACCCCAGAAGGACAGAGCAATGGATGTGCTAGGAGATAGCCCGAAGACGACAAGGCTCATCACATCGATGATGAGGGTGATAGACGAGCATGGGGAGCTGCGGGTAAACGGGAAGGTCGCCAGCGAAAGGACGGTTCGGCTGCAGCGTGAGGTGATGCGGCAATTCGCCCGGACGCTTCACGAGCTGGGGTACATGATTGAGGATTGCAGGAGCATTTCAGAGAAGCACCTGAACGCGGTGTTTGATTGCTGGGTGCTGGAGAAGCGGCTGTCGCCCAAGACCCTGCAGAACCAGAAGTCGCGGGTGAAGCTGTTTCTGATCTGGCTGGGCAAGCCGGAGCTGGCCAAGTACCTCTCGCGGATTGAAGAGCGGTACCAGGAGCGGCGGGCGGATGCATTCAAAGTGCGAACGGTGGCGGATCGCTCCAAGTCCGAGCGCGGGGCTGGGGTTGATTTCGACCGTCTGGTGAGAAGGGCGATGGCCTATGACACGCGCTTTGCGGCGATGCTGATGATGCAGAGGGCGTTCGGATTGCGGCGCAAGGAAGTGCTGCTGACGCGGCTGCGACGTGCGGACCTGGGCGACCGGCTGCAACTGAAGGGAAGCGTCACCAAGAACGGAAGGCCACGGGACATCCCCATTGAGCAGGGGGAGTTCGGGAAGCTGCAGCGCAAGGTGCTGGACTATGCCAAGAGCCAGATCAAGCTCAATGAATCGTTGGCCTGGCCGGATCTGACGCTGCTACAGGCGGAAAGGCGGTACTACACCTGCTGCGATGCCATCGGGTTCAACAAGGCGGAAGCGGGGATGAGTGGCCACGGCCTGCGTGCGGGGTACGCTGAGGATGTAATGCTGCTGGCGGGGATGCTTCCATCAGCGCTTGGTGGTACGACCGAGATGCACGGCGACGAGAGGGAGACGCTGAAGGTCAAGCTCAAGGCGTCGGAGCAGCTTGGGCACAGCCGAGAGGTCATCACGCATGCCTACTATGGACCCAAGAAGACGTTCGCCAAGGCTGGCGAGCTGCTGGGATACAAGGTGGGGGCACCGATCAAGGTGAAGAGCGAGCCGGGGGAGGTGCAGCTGTGGGTGAGCGAAAAGCCCGAGCCGGTGGAAGGAGCCATCGCCATGTACACGCTCACGCCGGTTCAGGCAGAGCTGGTGGTGCTGACCTTCCAGCTGCTGGAGGATGGGAAGGAAAAAGACAGGATGAGCCTTGACCAGTTCGCGAAGAGGTTCCCGGAGGGGATGCCTGATCTGGAAAGGCGACTGGAGATGATCAGCCTGGAGTTGGAGCGCGGGTGAGGCTGTTGATCATCGCGTAGGCATCTTCGACGGCCTGCTGATCGGAATCCGTGATTTCCAGGGCGGCCAGAGCCTGGCCATCACGCAGTGCGTCCAGGATCTGCTGAGGTGACTTGGCACCAGCGTCGATGATGGTGTCGATGATCTCTTCGGGGTCAACAGCAGGGGAGTGAGTGCAGAGCGCCCAAATTTGGGCGCTCGAAAGCTGTTCATCAAAGACCATCTCTCAGACAAAAAAGCGCGTGATCGCGGCTGACGATCGAGGTTCACCAGACCTTCGTCAATCCCAGCCATGTCAGAAGTGCACAAGATCCAGCTGCCGGCCGTGCCCGCCGACAAAGAAAGCGGCAAGCAGATCAGATCGCAGATCGTCGCCAGCCGAGAGGCCTTTCGCCGCATGCTTGAGCTGCAGCGGGCATCATTTTCCGGATACGACCCGGAGTGTGAGGAAAGCATGATGCAATCGCGCCAGCGGCATCAGGCGATCAAGGACGAGTTGGATGTTCTCAGAGGAAAAGCCAAGCTGCTTGGCGATGACGGCGGGCCGGAATTCAAGGCGCTGTGCGAGCAGATTCACGACTTGAAGTGTCGGCAAAAGGAAAGCCGATCAAGGATGCGGCAAATGCAAAACCGCGAGTATGGTCGCTTCAGCCAGGCCCTGGCCGTCCTGCAAAAAGACATTGCAGATGAGCTGCTGCGAATCGCGGTCGAGCATGGGGTGGGCAAGAGCCAGGGGGCATGGCTGGCAAAGGCCCTATTCAACGCCATGCGAAAGAATGCCAAGGCTGACCTCGACAGCGTATTGACAACAGCTACACGCCGCGCGACAATCTGCATATCTGTTGTGTATGCATTAATAGGAGAAGCCAATGCGTGACGCCGCCATCAATCTGCGGGCCCTACCCGAG
>JBAYRD010000039.1:0-7757 GCA_041676845.1 Halothiobacillaceae bacterium
CCAGTTGCGGTGCTCCTCCAGCAGTTCTGCAAACAGCCGCTCTCCTTGCACTTTGGCCGCAGCCAGCGACGTTTCGAAGCAGGCCAAGGCGTTCTCCACCTCGACCTTCGGTGCGAGCGTCACATTCTCGGTCAGCAGCAGATCCCAGATCCGCTTGGCGGTCGGCACGAAGGTGCGGCCGTCGTCGGTGACAAACACGGGCAAGAATCGCCGCCGGGTGAAGCTCTCGGAGAGATTGGACGCGCTGAGATTGATCTCCCACAGCGACCACACGCCATGCACCGTATCGGGCAAGCCGGTAACCGTCGCAATCGGCAGGGGTTGGCCCGCCACACAGCGCGGCAGCTCGCTGATGACTGCACGGGCGCGTGGATCTTCCAGCGTGATCCACTCCATCTCAGGGTTCTGTTCGGCGGTGCGCGCATCGAAGCAGACGCGAGGAGACTCGCTCCCGTCCGCCCACTTCACACGCCATGCTTCGCCAACCTTCTCAGCCGCTCCACCGCGCGCAGGCAACCCGGCGGTGATCGCACGCTCCAACCAGTACTGCGCCGGATGATCCCGCCACTTGCGGGCATCGTCCGCTTCCAGCGCGTGGTCTTCCGTCAGCAGATCGGTGTCCTTCCGGCTCGCGGCCACCTTTTCCCGAACCTGGTTGATGACCGCATCGCATTCCTTGTCGATTGATGCTGGGTCTTGCAGCCCGTGCACGAACAGTTCGTCGAAGATCGGCTCCACCTCCACCGAATCCATCACGTCCGCCGCTTTGTCGACGCCAAACTCCTGGGCGATGACGGCGAGCTTTTCCTCCAGCACCTCGCGCACCCGGTGCTCTACCGTGTCTTCCAGCACGAAGTTGATGGCCCGCACCACATGCGGCTGGCCGATACGGTCCACCCGGCCGATGCGCTGCTCCAGCCGCATCGGGTTCCATGGCATGTCGAAGTTGACGATGACATGGCAGAACTGGAGGTTCAGGCCCTCGCCGCCGGCATCGGTGGAGATCAGGATCCGGACATCTCGTGAGAAGGCCTGCTGGGCGCGGGTTCTCGCGTCCAGGTCCATCCCGCCGTTGAGCAGTGCCACGGAGAAGCCCCGGCTCTCCAGGAACTCCGCCAGCATGGCCTGGGTGGGAACGAACTCGGTAAAGACCAGCACCTTGAGCTGCGGGTCGTTCTCTTCCTGCTGGAGTTTGTAGATCAACTCCAACAGCGCTTCTGCCTTGGCATCCGTTCCCTGTCGCTCGGTTTCGCGGGCGAGATCCAGCAGCATCTCGACCTCCGTCTTCTCCCGCTCCCAGCCGCTGGCCTGCAGGGCAATGTCCAGCTGGGACTGGCCGTCGAGCTCTGCCCACTCATCCGGGTCAACCGCCTCGAACAGGTTCGCCTGCGCCTGAGGCGCATCCAGCAGGGCCTGACGCTTCTCCAGCGTAGCGCGGATGGCTGCTGTACTGGACGTCACCAGGCGCTGCATCAGAATCATCAGGAAGCCGATGTGGCGCTGTTTGGCAGCCATCGCCTGGTTGTACCCGTGCCGGACGTAGTCTGTCACCGCCTCGTAGAGCCGCTGCTGGGCGACATGTCGGTCCTGCCACGCCACGGCTTGGAGCCGCGTGGACCGGGGCTTGAATAGCGGTTGGCCTTCCGCGTCGATGGCGGCCCGCTTCTCGGTGCGGATCACGAACGGGCGCACCCGGTCACGGTTGATGCTGCCTTCGTCCGGAAAGGCCTCACGGTCCAACAACTGCATCAGCCGCATGAACTGGTCGGTCTTGCCCTGGTGCGGGGTCGCGGACAGCAAGAGCAGATAGGGCGCGGCCTCGGCCAAAGCAGCGCCCAGCTTGTAGCGGGCAACCTGCTCGGTGCTGCCGCCGAGGCGGTGTGACTCGTCGATGATCACCAGATCCCAACCGGCCGAAGTCAGATCCTCGAAGCGCTCACGGTTGTAGGTGGCGAGTTGCTCCAAGCTCCAGCCGCGCCGGCCCTCGATGGGTTTCACCGAATCCAGCGAGCAGATCACCTGGTCGTGCATCCGCCAGAGGTTCTCGTCGTTCTGGGTGCCGTTGTCGTGCCATTGACGGAAGGCGGCCAGTTCAGATGGCTCGATGAAGCGGAAGTGCTCGCCGAAGTGAAGCCGCATTTCGGCTTGCCACTGGCGCACCAGACCTTTTGGCGCCACCACCAGCACGCGCCGCACCATGCCGCGCAGTTTGAGCTCGCGCAGGATCAAGCCCGCCTCGATGGTCTTGCCCAGTCCAACCTCGTCCGCCAGCAGGTAGCGGATGCGATCCCGGCTCATGGCCCGGTTCAGCGCGTAGAGCTGGTGCGGCAGCGGCACCACGCTGGACTGGATCGGCGCCAGCAGCAGGTTGTCTTCCAGCGCGTCGAGCAGCTTGGCCGCGGCCGCTGTGTGCAGGATCTGCTCCACGGTCGGGCGTACGCTGGTCAGCTCGCCGAGATCGTGAGCTCGGGCGCGCACTACGGCATCCTTGGCCGGTAGCCAGACGCGGTAGGCGACCTCGCCCCACACGTCCTGGCGATCAATCACCCGACAGGGCGACGCCTGCCGGGCATGCCAGCACCAGTCACCGATGGCGAAGCCAGGGGCGCCATTCGTCACGCACCGGCCTCCGTGCGCGTCAGCGCCTGGTCATACCAGAGCAGCAACTTTTCGTCTTCCTGCAGCGCCTCGTCCGGAATCTTCTTCGCCACCGAGATGATGGTCTGGTAGTCCTTCTTGCTCCACGCATCCTTGAAGCCGGCACGCAGCACCTCCAACCGGAACTCCTTGAGGCGACGGCCGGTGAAGCCCAGGTAGGCCTGGAACTCCTTGAGCAGCGCCTTCTCGCGCTTCTTCTCCAGGTCCTGCGCCTTGTTGGGGTCAGGCACGTACCAGCGATCCTTGGCCTTGGCGATCAGGCGCGCATCATTCTTCTCCAACCCACGCAGGTCCTTATGGTTGGTAGAGAGGTAACCGTGGATCTGGCTGGGGACCTCACCCGTGCCGTCGTACTTCAGAAAGTTGTCCTCCAACAGCGCAGCCAACTCAGGCTTGCTCTCGTGCTTCTTCCAACCTGCGCCAAGCTGGGTAATGAACTCAGGGTGAAGCTCCTGGTAGGTCGACGGACGTTTCTTCAGGAAATCAGATAGCCAATCGATAGCGCTGCGCTCGTCACTGACGAACAGCTCCATCTGCGGTGCCTGAGCAACCTGCGCGCGCTTCTTGTCGTACTCGGCCACCTGCTCAGGCAAGAACACCATGCCATCGCGTTCTGCAAAGCGGCTCTTGAGCCCACTTAGGAACTCGTCGCTTGACAATGGCACTGGCGCGTCATGACGCACAAACCAAGCGACCATTCGATCGTAGACACGCCGGGGATCGCGTTCGACGATGAACTCAAGCTCTCCGTTTCTCGCCTTGGTGACAGACAGCTGTTTGAGATGAATTTGTACGAAGTCCCAGGCTGACTCAGCCGTGGCGCCGCGTTCTGAGAACCGCTGCTCCAGCCCTCCATTGGGTTTATATGCCGAAATAACGAGATCCTGCTTTACTGCATTCGGCGACATAGCTTGTTGGAATGTTAAGTGCACCTTATCAAGCGTCGTCACTTCAGCTACAACAAACCCCACTTGCTGAAGTGCAACTTGAATTGCATTCCAAACAGCCGCGCGACTGTTTGAGAACACAACTGTCATCCATCTTCCTGGCTTTAGAACTCTGTAGTACTCAGCGAAGCATCGCTGCATCAAATGCTGGTATTCCGGAACCTTTTTATCTTTAACTCGATCAATGATTGCCTCTGGCCTGGGGTCACTAACCACACCATACCAAGACTCACCCAGGAAATTTAGGTCGGAATAGTAAATATTCTCGCCAAACGGCGGATCAGTAAAAATGTAATCAATCGAATTATCAGGAAGCTCGCTGCGCTGGGTCGCACTAGCAGTTGAGATAATGACATTGCCTCCCCAATTCGATGTCTGCGCCCATCCAGAGCGCTCCATCCGCTTAATTCGATTTACGCTGCCACGCAGAAGATCAATAACGTTTGCCTCTGCTACTAGCGAAGATACGTAATACACACCGGTGAGCGGCGAATTGCCGAACGACGAAGCTGGCCTGTATCGGTTCATCACGGAAGCATTCACAAACTGATGCTGAGCGATTATCTTCAGCGCCTTCTTTATTGATTCATCTGGCAGGCTATTCACCTTTTCAAAATACTTAGCGAGTACCTGGATAGTTCTTGGGAGAAAGAGATCATGAATATGCGTGACGTTAGTGGTCTTCATTCGACCAACGCGGGTCATCTGCATGTCGGGGAATTCATTAGCCGGTGCATTGGGTGGAAATGGAAGACTTGCGATCTTTGCTAGGAGCTCAAGGTCATTCGAGTCAAGCTCCTTCATGATCTTCTTTGACCCAAAGGTCGCGCGCACGAGAACGGGTTTCCTCTTTGGTCTCTTACGCGGATGGTTTGTTGCACCATCCAGAATCGTTTCAAAGATCAGGTCAAGATCTCTTTTCCCGAGATCGGAGCCACAGTGCGGGCACTTGAATGAGTCTTTTACCCGCGATGACTGCTCATCCAGAGCGTGGTCATGAAACACGATTTCCCCAGCGCACTCCGGACAAGCCAAAACTTCAGACCAGACGGTGAAGTCAATATCTCCCACCTTGTTTTCATGGGTCGTTCGATACATCCAACCAACTTCACGATCCAGCTCTGCGAAGAGTTGATCGGCCGTCTCGCAAAACGCTCTGATATCCAGTGGTAGGTTGTAGTTAGCGGCGATAAACGTTGCGAGAGGTGAAAGGTCGCTGAGGATTGCCCGTCGCGCTCCCCATTTTGGAGCAGGTCGCCCCTGCTGCCGCCACTCACTATCGAGTTCAAGCCGCTGAGCTGCTGGGGCGCAACCACACCATTGAGCAGCCACTCCAGTCATACCTGAGCCTGCAAACCCGTCGAACACAATATCCCCCGGCTCCGTGTAATGAAGAATCGATGGAACGATTGCTAGGTGAGGCACCTTCGTGTGGTAGGAGTGCGCTTTATAGATTGGGTCCGACTTCCCCACAGATACATCGACTGCAAGCGGCTCCCTCGCGTACCTTACTGCAGGGTCGTAGGGTTTGCCGTATTGCTTCACGAACTCAGCCAGCCAAGGATTCGGGCATGCGGTGTGGTAGGGCGGATCGGACATGGCAAGGATGGCCTCGTCCGTCCCCTGCGGGAAACCTTCCTGCTTGCGGAATTCTGGGTCCTTCAGCTTCTCGGCGAGCAGCCTCAGAAAGTGCTCGCGGCGCGCACGGTCACTCGGAAATGTCTGGCCCAGGCACTCGATGGAGCCAGATTCGACCTGTGTGTGTAGCAAGTCATTCATATTGTGGTTCCTGTTTTTTATTACGCTGCATCGAGTTTCGCCCTCAGCGCCGGGTAGGCGTAATAGGCGGTTTCATCGCCACCCTCACGTGCTGTCATGTCCTCGACGAAACCTCGCCAGTCATCGGCGGTGGATACGAGCAATGCGCGGGTCTGATCGAAAACAGCGACCAAAACGTCCGGCGTCCCGCCCGCGTTCCATATCTGGCCATTCGCAGCCACCTTTACCAACAAGTCGTGTATGTCCGCAGCCTTGAAATGGGGTGCGAGCCGAACGATCAACGTCTGCCCAAGCGCCTCGGCTGATCTATAGCTTCGTGCATCGCCATAGATCTCCAGCGCCCTCGCCACGAACTCCTGTCTTGGATACTCGGAAATGATGCTGATCTGCGTGGTCTGATCGAACGCGTCGAATCGGGTCGTCAATATCTCGGCCAGGTCTGTCACTGCGAAGGCATCAAAGGCGGAAGACGCCTTCAGCGTGTCGAGATCTGCCGATTCGAGAAGAGTTTTCAGTCGCACACGTACGGGCTCAGATAGCCACGACCAAATGCGAGGATCAACTTCTAGATAGGTGCATAGCCTGAGTAAGACATCGTCGCCGACGCTGTCAAAGCGCAGGGAGGCGAATGACGGGACAACTGCATCGTAGATCGCAGTCTTTGCCCGCGAGATTTCTCGCAGGGCAAGTGCGAGCAACCGCTCCTTCCCCACGAACTTCTCCCGCTCTCCCCCAAAAGGTGCAGTTAGCAGTCCTTTAATAAGGTTCGTTACGAGTACATCCTTGGCGCGATCGAGATATTTGGATCGCAGATAGATCCCAATGTCTTCTGACAGTTGTGGAAATGACGGGCTAAGGACGTCCGCCTCAAATCGTGCCACTGCACTTTTTCCCTGAAGGGGCGCGTGAATCAGCAGATGTTGCAGGGCGTGGACGATGTGCGAACGGACCAGCTCCAGGGTTGGCTGGTATAACTCGTCCTCAACTACGAAGGCCGGATGGGCGCAGAGGTTGCGATCCTCCTGCAACCTTCGTAATGCTTCATATTCGTGCGGTGTGAAGAGCTGCAGCTGCTCGTTTGCTGTCTTTAACAAGTCGCTTTCAATGGCTTGAAGCTTTCGAACCTCATGCCGGGCGATTGCTGCATCAAGTTCATCGATGAAGGCTTTCGGTGCAGCCTCTCCCTGGGATGCCAGCTCTCTGGCCTTTGAAATGATGTCGTAAGCGACCGCAATCCATGTGGACATGATCGATGAGCGGAGAGCACCGCCTCGATATGCAGTAATCGCCTCCACGATCAACCGCCGGGACTCCCGATCCCGAACGGCGAGCGCTAATGTGTCGATATCCGTAAGGCCCTGGCTCACCATCCGTCTCCCCTTACTCGATCACAAACCGCAGCTTGCCGGCATCCTTGCCCTTGCAGCGCTCGTTCATGAACAACTCGAAGCGCTTGCGCAGGTCCTCGGGCGTAGCGGGCGATCCGCCGGTGAGCAGCGCCTTCTTGATGTCGTCGCCGGTGACCACGATCTTTTCGAGGCCGGACAACGCTTCCTGCACGGCCGCGACGAACTCGGGCGTGACCGGATCGGGCAAGGCTTTTGAGGCAAGGAAGCCCTTGATCAGGTCGCGCTGCGTGGCCTTCAGCAGCTCGAAGTTGGCCTGGATGATCGGGTCGTCCAGGTTGTCGAGCAGCGTCTGTTGCCAACCTTGGACCAAGCGGTCGAGCTCGTCGTCCAGCGTCTTGAGCACGTTGGCGGCTGGCAGCAGGTCACCTTGCTCGTTGGCGGGGCGGAAACCGCAGTGCGGGCACACAGGGTTTGCGGTCAGTTCGGATTCGACCAGGGATGCGCAGCTCTTGAGCTTGTCCAGCTTGTCTTCGTAGGTGGTGAGCTGGCCGGTGGGCATGAGGGAGATGCCGGCCAGGGCCCGCAGGGTCGTGATGCGCGGGTCACGGCGCAATGCGGACTTGCTCTTGTCCTCCGCCACACCGAGCCGGGCTTTGCTGTGCTGGGCCACGTAGGCGGTGATGTAGTCCTTCTTCAGGGCGGCCAGGCGCTGGCGGTACTCGGCGGCATGCGTGGCGCTCTTGTCCGCGATGAGTTTGTCGAGAATCTCCTTGCGGGCTGTCTGGGCCTGCTGCACCCAGGCATGGTCGGTGGCGAGCACCATCTCGGCCTGCGACAGAAAGGCCGCCGTCGTGCCCAGCTCGGCCACCAGATCGCGCAGCTTCTCCACCGAGGACAGCACATCAAGATTCTTCTTCTGGGCATCGATGTCGGCCTGGGTGATGCGCAGATTCTTGAGCTTGCCGACGGTGTTGTAGGGCGACAGCCCATCCAGGAAGCTCTTGAGCGCTTCCAGCCGCGTGCG
>JBAYRD010000040.1:0-7584 GCA_041676845.1 Halothiobacillaceae bacterium
GCCTCGCAAGCGAATCGCGCCGGCAGGCGCGAGTTGGAGTCTGGGGGCACTGTGCGGTTGAACCCAGTGGCAGTTCAAGACTGGACAGCCGCTGACGCGGCTTTCGCGGGCAAGGCCCGCTCCCACAATAATGCGGTGCCACCAGAACCCCATGTGGGAGCTTGCCTCGCAAGCGAATCGCGCCGGCAGGCGCGAGTTGGAGTCTGGGGGCGCTGTGTGGATGAATCCAGTGGCAATTTACGACTGGACAGCCGCTGCTGGCACGGTTTCCCTAGATAGCAGGACCTGACCTCGTTCATAGCACCAGGAGATGGCCATGACTTTTCCCGATTTCTTTGATGATGTGCCCGCGATCCGTCTTCGCGATCCGCTAGCCGAACTGTTGGGCGCCGCGGAAGAAGGGATCATGGAGTACCGCTACGTGGATGCGGTGCGACTGGCGGGACACTCCTGTCCGACCGTGGCCGGTGCTTACCTGATGGCTCGAGCCGCGCTGAATGCGCTCTACCCGGATGCGTTGCCCGAGCGCGGCGGCATCGCTGTGCATATGCCGTCGCCGGAAACGGAAGGCACCATCGGCGTGGTCGCCCAGGTGTTGACGCTGCTCACTGGTGCGGCGGCGCAGGGCGGTTTCAAGGGCATTGGTGGTCGGTTCGTACGACAAGGGCTGCTCAGCTACGCCATGCGCAGCGGCGAGAATGATGGCGCGGTGCGCTTCGAACGGCTCGATACGGGCGCCGCCGTGGGCGTGCTGTTCGATGCCGGCAGAGTACCCGCTGACATGTCCCAGCGCGAACACATGCAGGCGATTATGCAGCGTCGCGAGACCCCTGAGCAGCGAGCCGAGTTCGCGCGCCAATGGCAGGCGCGTGTGCGTCGGATACTGCTGGAACACGCCGATGACCCGATGATGATTCGTGTTGTTCCGTTGGGCGATACGGTCGCCTAAGCTTCCGTTGGTCAAGGCGCGTGCCAAAACGAGTCCATCCGACTGGATTGCCCACCACGGCGACGGTGGTGCCATTCATGATCTGGCCGCGTCGCGGCACACTTTCTCTACCAGCCGAGCGATGCTGTCCAGGGTGGCATCGTCGGTCAAGGCATGTCTGTCTTTCAACCACGGCATGGTGTTGTAAGTGATGAAAACCTGGTCATTGGCGTCTTGCCAGACCAGGGCCTTCACGGGCAGGTCGATGGCCGCCGTCTGCCGGTCCTGCATCAAGAGAGTCCCGATTTCAGGATTGCCGAAAAGCACGACTTCGGTCGGTCGAAGCTCAAGCCCCTTGCCTTTGGCCTGGGCGGCATGATCAATACGCGCGAACAGGTGCCAGCCTTGATCTTTGATATTGCCGATCAAATTGTCGGTAGTCTGCTCGACTGACGACTCGCTGGGTATCGTTTGCAAGCCTTTCACGTCGGTGACCTCCATTCGGTCCGGGCACGACTCGACGGCCAGCCGCGCGGCGCGTTGGCGGGAAGCGATGAGTGCAGGGCCTAGAATTGAAATGTCTGATTGCAACAGCCTGGCCCCGCTCATGTGAATGTGAGCGGGGCGCTGGACTGTATGTCCGTGTGCGTCGAGCCACGGTGCTGCCTGGTGCGAAAGCCTCGATCTCGAGCGAGTGCTGTCCCTGGTGCCGGCTTCCCTAAGACCTGGGGCCTGGGGCCTATTTTTTCTTCCAGTGGTTGTTGGCCGCAGCCACGGTCTGGAAGTGGATGGCGATCACCTGGGACGCGGCAATCAGGCTGTTCGGATCATGGGCGTAGGCACCACGCAGCACCTGGCGGACGTTGCCATCTGTCTGGGTGGTTGTGACCCCCTTCTGGGAGAGCTTCACCGCCAGTGCGAAACCTTCCTGGGGGGTTGCCGTGATCAGGCTAGGCAGCCAGACCTCTTGGCTTGATCCCTGGGCCAGCGCCGAGCCGGCGAAGCCCAGGCTGAGAAAGGCTGCCGACAGGATGGCCAGCGGCATCCCGATTTTTGTCGCCATGGGCAGGGCAGTGGGCGTTAGTCTGGACATATCGAAGTCTCTCCTCATTGGAGACGGTCTCGGCGCATCTGCTGAGCGCATCGGCATCGCTGTGACCGAGGTCGTCGGTTGTTGAAAATATTATTCTCGACTCAAGTTTGAGGTTAGCAGCGGATGGTGGTAGCGCAAGTTGGATTGAGGAGAAAAGCTGGTGGTGGGCAAGTCTGGCAAGTAGCCATTTGACTACTGATACGGCTTTCGCGGGCGAGGTCTGCTCTCACAAAGATGCGCTGCCCCAACCCCTGTGGGCCATGTCATAGTCTTGGGCCTTGCAAGCGAATCGCGTCGGCAGGGGCGAGCCAAGGTTTGAAGTGGCATGAATTATTACTGCGGTAGCGAATGATCGGACAGCCGCTGGTGCGGCTTTCGCGGGCAAGGCCCGCTTCCACAATAATGCGGTGCCACGGAGCGGATGTGGGCCATGTCATAGTCTTGGGCCTTGCAAGCGAATCGCGCCGGCAGGCACGAGCCAAGGTTTGAAGTGGCATGAATCATTACTGCGGCAGCTGATGATCGGACAGCCGCTGGGGCGGCTTTCGCGGGCAAGGCCTGCTCCCGCAATGGTGCGGTGCCACGAGCTTTTGTGGGCCACGTTATGGCTCTGGGCCTTGCCAGCGCATCGCGCCGGACGCACGAGACATGACTTTGAGTTGACATGAACCATTGCCGGAGCACTGACCCATGAATGTACGAGTGGCCAATGCAGGATTAGCCATCGGCCTGCTGGCCGCCGCCCTGCTGGTGGTGTCGCCGGCCATGGCGGAATCCGGCGACAGTCCGGTGCCCTGTCCCACCATCGGGCTGGCGCTGGGCTCCGGCGGTGCCAATGGCCTGGCCCATATCGCCATCCTGCAGGTATTTGACGACCTCGAGATCGTGCCGGACCGTATCGTCGGTACCAGCATCGGCGCGGTGATCGGCGGGCTCTATGCCGCGGGACTTTCTTCCGCACAGATCCTGGACATCTTCGATGATGTCGCCGGCTCGCCGCTGGATGCGCTCTCGGGCCTGGCCGAATCGGAGGTCAAGCTGGCGGATCTCGTGCCGTTCGGGCGAGACGGTGTCGGGCTGCTCGATTCCGGCGGCTTTCTGCGCTTTCTGGCCACCCATACCGACGTCAGGACTTTCGAGGAGCTGCGCATTCCGCTCATGGTGGTGGCCACCGACTACTGGACGGCAGACAGCGTAGCCCTTGACGAGGGTGAGCTGTTCCCGGCGATCGAGGCGAGCATGGCGGTGCCCGGTCTTTTCATGCCGGTACGCCGTGGCGAGCAGCTGCTGATCGATGGTGGTACCACCAACCCGCTGCCCCTCAATCTGCTGCAAGGCGAGGTCGACCTGGTCATTGCCGTGGACGTCTCGGGCAGCCGCCCGCTGGACGACGGCCAGGAGATCGGACTGAGCGACATGCTGTTCAACAGCTTCAGGATCATGCAGCAGGCGATCGCCCGCCAGGCGCTGCGTTACCAACCTCCGGATATTTACCTCAAACCGGAAGCCCAGGGCGTGCGACTGCTGCATTTTCATCGCATCAACGAAGTGTTGACACAGGCCGAACCCGCCGCCGAGAAGCTTCGTGAACTGCTTGAGGACTCGCTGGTCGATTCGCTCAGCGACCCACGGTGCTCGGCCAGATCATCTGAGTAACGCCGCCTGAATTAGAGGCATGGGCAAGGGGCAAAAGGGCAAGTGCTGCGATCAAGCATTTGGCCGCCAAGGAGTGGATGTGGCGAGATCTTTGTCGCTTGAGTTGGCCGGCGGGCGCTATCACGTCTCATGGCGACCGGCGGGAAGATATCTATCGGGAGCATGGGCGCGGGATGCACGGCAGGTAGTGCTTGACGGGGTTTGTAGCCGACTCGACTGGAGCGTCCGCACTTGGAGTCAGGAAGACGAGCCCCTTATCAAGAAGGCATGATTTCGAAACCAAACAGCCCGCCCACGGGATATGCACGAACAGCCGTAGCCATCATCGAATTTAAGTCTGCTTGGACATCATCAACACCAACCCTGCTGGCGCATGCTCCAACCCCTTTCATTTCAGCAGGCATTTCAGCAGGGTCGGCCATTCTAGACAGCTTGGTCAGCGACGCTGCTCAGACTAGCCGCTAGCGCGCCAGCCGCAGTGCTGCTGCACCGCCCAAGCCGAGCAGGCCGAGCATCATCAGCAACAGCCCCCAGAGGTTGGTGGTCGGGATGCTGACCGGTGGCAAGGTGAACTTTACCTCGGCGTCGGCAGTACATGGTGCTGTGCTGCCATCCTCGCATTCTGCGAAGCCGTCTGGCGTCACGGTCACCACATTCAAGTCGATGCTGGAGGCATCGTCCTCGACCACCGCGTCGACGGTATAGGTCAGCAGGCCGCCCTGCGGTAGTGGCCCCACCTCGTTCAGCGCCCCGGTGCCACTGTCGTTGGGGCAGGAGGCTCCATTGGTGGCGCTGCACTCCCAGTCAAAGCTGGCGATGCCTGCCGGCAGTGGGTCGCTGACGGTCAGTTGCGCCACGTCCACGGTGCCGACGTTCTCCACCAGGATGGTGTAGACCGCCGTATCACCCGGGCCGGCCTGGGTCTGGTCCACCGACTTGTCTACCGCAATCACCGGGGTGTTGACCGGGTGTTCGGTTTCACAGGTACTGCAGGTCGGCTCTTCTCCACCACCTCCGCTGGGCACGACGCTGTTGTTCACGGAAATGTTGGCATCGTTATCGACGGTCACCGTATAGCTGATCTCGTAGCTGCCCGGTTCGCTGTCTTCCGGCAACGTGAACACCAGGTTCGGTACAGCAGCCGTATCCGCTGTGTAGTCGCCGGCACTGGTTACCTCGTCAAAAGTGAGGTGCGTACCCAGGGTGTCGGTCAGGACCAGCGGTTCTGTCAACGGGGCGTCACTGACTTCAGCGCTCAACGTATAGGTGATGGCCTGCCCGGCAATGACGGACTCACCAGAGGCGGGATCGGCGGACTTGGTCACCGCAACCGTCGGGTGCTTGACCGGGTGCTCGGTTTCACAAGTGCTGCAGGTCGGCGGTGTATTGCTGCCACCATTCGGTGCGACACTGTTTGCCACGAAATCACCGGCATCGTTATCGACCGTCACCGTGTAGCTGACCCCGTAGTTGCCGGGGGCGGTGCCTGTTGGCAGCGTGAACTCCAGGTTCGGGGCACCGGCCGTGTCGGCGCTGTAGTCACCGTCATCGGTGATGCCACCAAAGCTGAGACCGGCACCCAGGGTGTCGGTCAGCACCAGCGGACTGGTTAGCGGGGCACTGCTGACTTCGGCGCTCAGCGTATAGGTGATGGTCTGCCCGGCAGTGACAGACTCGCCGTCAGCGGGGTCGGCGGACTTGGAGACAGCGATCTGTGGCGAATTGACCGGATGCTGGGTGCTGCAGTTGTCGCAAACAGGGTCACCGCCCGATGGCGTGACCTGGTTGCTGACCGAGCCCAACGCCTCTGCTCCGGGATTGACCTGGGCGGTGTAAGTAAGCGTGTACGTGCCGGGCTGGGTGCCTGCTGGCAGGGTACAGCTCAGCTCACCACTGCAGCTGAAAGCCGCAGCGTTGGTAACGGTACCAAAGTTCAATCCAGCGCTCAGGGTGTCATTGAGGGTCAAAACCTCGCTCAATGATGCGCCACTGATCCGCACCACCACGCTGTATTCGATTTCATCGCCAACCCATACCCCGGTGCCATCGGCAGGGTCAGCGGACTTGTTGACCGTGACTTCGGGCGACAGGATAGTGGTCACGGCTGCGGCGGAATTGGGGGCCTGATCGTCGTTCTCATTGCCCGCAGCGATCTCGGTGGTCACCGGAACGGGGCCGTCGTTCCCCGTCTCGGCCTCGTAATTGAAATTGAACGACAACGTCTGATTTGGTGTCAGCGTGGCCGGCATGCCGGTGAACGTCACGTCGCATGTCGGCGTACCGTTGTACGTGGCGCCCACGCCGGCAGGCAAGGCGGTGAAATTGACGCTGGACGGACAGGTGGAAGGATCTGCCGGATTGCCGATGACCACCTCATAGGTGACACCCGTTGCGTCCCCCGAGCCATAGTTTCCGAATTTAAAAGAGCCGTATACGGTGTCGCCGGTTTCTACCTGCGGCGTGGCGGTAACCGCGGTGCCCACATCGACTGTATCCGGCTGCTGTTCAATGATTTCGATCGGCTTGATGGTTTCAGCAGTCTTTTCCAGCGCCCACAGGTCGAGCGCCTTTGCCGTGCCGAAATACTCGTCTGGATCATTTTGGCAGTCATTGTTGCTGTCTTTGGACCCGGACCATTGGCGATAGTATTTCCCGTCACTGTCAGTCAGGTCTGAGTCAACGCCCAGTAGTGAGTGCGTCGGACTTGGTTGATCCGTCTGGTGGCCTGCACCACAGAGGTGGCCGTTGAGTTCACCAATGTCAACGCCCGCAGCGGTCTGATAACCACGGTCATCGTAGTAGACCGTGCTGTCGTTGGGCACTGAGCCGTTGAGCTTGATCAGCGTGGGCCCGCCATCATCGTTGCCTTCCAGGTCGATCATCGGGAAATGGATCTCGCCGTTGCGTCCGATAATGCGGTAGTCATAGTCACCAGCCGGGAACGGATCGCCCGAGTTATCCATGCCATCCCAGAGCACGGTATGGCTGCCGGTGTTGGCGACACCGGTCAGCACGCGGTTGGTTGGCGTCGCGGGGTCGTAATCGTTGCCATCCCGGCTGACCACAATTTCGTAGGTCATGGTGTTGACCGTATCGAAGGTGAATACTCCCCCGGCAGATACAGTGGTCGTATTCCCGCTCTGATTGCCCACGAACTCCGGGTTGGTCAGCTCTGGCACTGGGGGTTGCAGCGGGATGCCCAGCGCACCCAGGGTTCGGTTGACCTCGGTTGCATGGGGAGCATTGGGCGAGACATCGCTGAAGAAAATCGGGAAGTCCGGTGCTGCCGCTTTGATACCCGCAGTAAAGCTTGGTCCCGCATTAACGGAAAAGCCGTTACCGCGCATGTCGCGGTACAAGGGGGAGCCGTCGGTATCGATAAAGCCGCTGCGGTTGGCGAAGAATGCCACCGCATTGGGGTCGGAGCCGCGGAAGGTCTGTCGGTAACGGTAACCATCGCCAGACACGTAATACAGGTCGTTGTACATGTGACGGCCGTTAGCGCCAACACGTACTACCCAGGCATAAGTGAACAGGCGCCCGTTGATGTCTTCCAGTGAGCCGGCCGACTCGCGCACCGTGACATCCCAGGCAGAAACCTGCCTGCTCAACACTTGCACGTTGTTGATGGCACCACTGTTACCAGTGGTGCCACTCGTGGCGCCGGTGAAACGCACACCGTAGATGCCGGTCTCCGGGGCCTGATAGACACATGGCGTGAAGCCGTTCGTTACCGTCGCGCTGCCATCGGCACTGTTGGGCCCGGCCAGCTCCTGATCGCGATTTGTAGTGGTCAAGCGATCTTGGACAGTTGGTTGAGTGATTTCTCGGTTGCCGCCGGCGTTTTGCCGTCCAGGTACTGGTGCGGGCGGATCGAGTCGTAATAGCCCATCAGGTACGAGCCAGC
>JBAYRD010000041.1:0-7452 GCA_041676845.1 Halothiobacillaceae bacterium
CACCCTCGCTCAAAAGATCGTCGGCAAAGCCTGCGGCGTTGCGGGCATCCGCCCCGGCACCTACTGCGAACCGCGCATGACCACCGTCGGCTCCCAGGACACCACCGGCGCCATGACCCGCGACGAGCTGAAGGAGCTGGCCTGCCTTGGCTTCTCCGCCGACCTCGTCATGCAGAGCTTCTGCCACACCGCCGCCTATCCCAAGCCCGTGGACATCAAGCTCCACCACGAACTGCCGCCCTTCATTACCCGCCGCGGCGGCGTGAGCCTGCGCCCGGGCGACGGCGTGATCCACTCCTGGCTCAACCGCATGCTCCTGCCCGACACCGTCGGCACGGGCGGCGACTCCCACACCCGTTTCCCCATCGGCATCTCGTTCCCGGCGGGCTCAGGGCTAGTGGCCTTCGCCGCCGCGCTGGGCGTGATGCCCCTCGACATGCCCGAATCGGTGCTGGTGCGCTTCAAGGGCCAGATGCAGCCCGGCATCACCCTGCGCGACCTGGTCAACGCCATTCCCTACGTCGCCATCCAGCAGGGCCTGCTCACCGTGGCGAAGGAAGGCAAGAAGAACGTCTTCTCCGGCCGCATCCTGGAGATCGAAGGCCTGCCCGACCTGAAAGTGGAACAGGCCTTCGAACTGAGTGACGCCAGCGCCGAGCGCTCCGCCGCCGCCTGCACCGTGCGCCTCAACAAGGAACCGATCATCGAATACCTGCAGAGCAACATCACGCTGCTCTCCTGGATGATCGCCAACGGCTACGAAGACAAGCGCACCCTCCAGCGCCGCATCGACCAGATGCAGGCGTGGGTCGACAACCCGCAGCTCATGGAACCGGATGCGGATGCCGAGTACGCCGCCGTCATCGAGATCGACCTGAACGATATCAAGGAACCGATCCTCGCCTGCCCCAACGACCCGGATGATGTGAAACTGCTGTCGCAGGTGGCCGGGGCGAAGATCGATGAGGCGTTCATCGGCTCCTGCATGACCAATATCGGGCACTACCGCGCTGCCGGGGAGATGCTGAAGGAAGCGACCAACATCGCGACGCGCCTCTGGATTGCGCCGCCGACGCGGATGGATGAACTGCAGTTGAGGGAAGAGGGGTATTACAGCATCTTCGGGAAGGCAGGGGCTCGGATGGAGATGCCCGGGTGCTCGCTGTGCATGGGGAACCAGGCAAGGGTGGGGGATGGGACCACCGTGATTTCCACTTCGACGCGGAATTTCCCCAATCGGTTGGGGAAGGGGGCGAATGTGTATCTCTCTTCTGCGGAGCTGGCCGCTGTTGCGGCGATGTTGGGGAGGTTGCCGACGGTGGAGGAGTATTTGGAGAAGGCTTCAGGGGTGAATGCGAAGGGTGCCGACATTTACCGGTACTTGAATTTTCATTTGATGGAGAAGTATCGGGAAGAGGCGGGGAAGGTGATTCCGATCGCCGGCGCGTAAGAAGAGGTTAGAAGGGAATGTGGTTTAAGGAATGAACATGAGAAACCCGTCGGGCGTGAGGCTCGGCGGGTTTCTTGGTTTCTAGCATCGACTTTTGCAGAAGGAAGATTGTTCATGGAGTACATAGCGGGAAGTATCGCTGTCCAAAATGACGCGTATGAACGTGCACTGTGGGAGCGTGTTCTTTCGGATCCCCGTATCAGACCGAACAATGGCGTCTGTGGATACAAACTTCCCACTCTCGGTATGCCTGACAGAGACAGCATTCCCAGCTTTGTTCTTCTTGTGCAAGGGTACGGGAGCATCTTTATCGATGTTGTCAGCGAAAAGATCGTCCCCTCAGATGGTGGTCAGGAATTCTGGCTTTCTGAGAACGGAAGGAGCCTGTATTCCCGCGATCTAGTCCTTTTCGAGTATCAAAGCGAGTACGAGAACCGGCTCAAAAAGGACTCACGGCTTTTCGATCGGAAATCTAGGACTCTCTGCGTTCCAACGGCGCGAATCATCTACTTCGCAAGAAATTCACAACGCGAGATTGAGAAGCTATTTGGTGACGAAGATCTTCTTGCTGAGACCGTAATTGGTAGTGAGAAGGGCGAGGAAGGTGTTCTGGATGAAGTTTGCTCATACATTGCTGGGGCAGCCCCACTTACGCAGAATGTTTTCGATATTGCGATTGCTCTCGTCGAGGGAACCTACTCTCTCGGGGTTGCAAAAAAGTCCGCTCCAGTGACAATGATGGAGACATATAATGACTTCATACAGAAATCGCTTGAGAATACATACAAGCTCGACGAGCAGCAGAGAAGGGTGGCGTTGCAGCTACCCGAGGGCCCGCAAAGAATTAGAGGTCTTGCGGGCACCGGAAAGACTGTGATTCTGTGTATGAAAGCCGCTCTAGCTCATCTCAACTTTAACAATTTCAACATTCTCTTCGTGTTCAATACGCAGAGTATGTACAACCAGATCGAACGGACGATCGAAAAATACTACGTGCCAGAGGCAAGAAAGACGGTTGACTGGTCGAAATTGAAAGTGTTCCACGCTTGGGGAGGCAGGGAGCGCGCAGGTCTGTACTCAGAGACATGTAAGAAATACGGCTATTCGCCAAAGGCGCTGAGGGATACGCCCTATGGTAGCGATGGTTTGCAGTACATCTATTCGGACTTGCTGAAGAATGTTGGTGATAGGCTTGTGCCTGAGTACGACATGGTGCTCATAGATGAAGCGCAGGACTTTCCGCAAGAACTTTTTGAGACAATCTATCGCCTGACGAAAGACCCAAAAAGGATTGTTTGGGCTTATGACGAATTTCAATCATTAAAGGATCTGAGAATGCCTAAGCCGAGCGCGCTGTTCGGTGTTAAGGCCGACGGCACGCCAAATATATCAGATCAGGATCTGGAAGGTGTATACCCTGGCGAAATTGGGAAGGACTTCATTCTTCCGAATTCGTACAGAAACACACGCGTGTCTCTTATGATGGCTCATGGTGCTGCGCTCGGCTTGTATCGCGATGAAGGAGTCGTAGACATTCTGGATGATAGAGCCTCTTGGCAGTCGCTCGGTTACGCAGTGTTAGAGCCAGAATTTGGGGTCAAGTTTAAAGAGGGTGACACCATGGAGGTTGTGCGCCCAGAGGCGAATAGCAGGAATAATCTCGAGCGTCTTCTTAGAGAGAATGGAAAGGATGAAAAGTCTCTGGTTGACGTCGCTCTCTTTGATGACATGCAAGGTGAGCTACAGCATGTTTCAAATGAGATAAAGATGCTCATCGAAGACGAAAAGATTGATCCAGAAGAGATAATTGTTATCACTTTGGACGCGATAAATTACAAGGCAGAATTACTGCAGCTTCGGATGCTTCTAGATAGCGCCGGGATAAAGTCTATCACTCCTGGTGCGGTGGAGAAAACGTCCGCATTCAAAGAAAAAGGGAGGGTAACGCTCGTAACACCGTTTAGGGCCAAGGGTAATGAAGCCAACATGGTCTTTGTGATTAACATGCAGAAGGCGTACACCGATGCGAGCCTCAGGGCGCGCAATGCCCTTTTTGTTGCGATCACTCGTTCGCGGGGTTGGGTGCGTTTATCTGGGCACGGGCGCGGTGCAAAGGAGATGCAAGACGAGATTAGCAAGATTCTTGCTGACTACCCGCGATTCAAGTTCAGATTCCCCAGTGAGTCGTCTATTGCAAGATCGAGGGTCATTCTGTCAACCAATGACAAGATCATTGAGAAGAAGCAGAGCCAGCTTGATGAGTTGATAGGCGAGTTGCCAGAGTTGTTGATAGAGAGGATAAAGTCGGATCCAGAACTCCTCAAGAAAATCATCGGCAGCAAGGGTGATGAGGAATGAATATTGATTTCATTCGAGACGACATGGGGCGAATCGATAGGTTTTTCCGGAGACTTATAGCAGAAAGAAACTACAGCGTGACGGAGTCATCTGTTTCGTGGGACGACTATAAGCCTGGGATCGGAAAGCGATTCTTCTACTTGAACTATTTCCAAGCTCTTGTGGATTCCAGGCAATACAGTTACCTGCTGATCGACGGATCTGTCGTTCAAATATATTTCGATTTCAAAGAAGGCATTTTGAACAAATCAAAAATGGCGTTCTTTCCGAGGCCTGTTGTGGTTCGTGGGGACATGAAAGAGGTTGAAGACGGTTTTTTGGCTTATGGCGACGAATACGTGCTCGATTGTTTTCTTGGCGCTGCAGACTCGGAGTCGTGTGCGGACTTGGGGTTTGAGTTCACGAATTCAAGTCATATTCGGATCGATTACGATGCCGACGTCGCGTCGCATTCAAAATCACATTTTCAGTTCGGCGGCATAAATGAGCTTAGGATTGACATTGATAAGATTGTAACTCCATTGGTTTTTTTTGATTTCATAATATCGGGAATTGATCGGGAGTTTCGAGGGGAACTGCAGAAGGATGCCGGATTTGTGGCGGAGATGGTGCAATCCAAGAAAGGACTCTCGAAAGTAGCTGCGTACAAAGGAAGCGGGGTGTATGCCACCGCGTTGTAGGCGCAGCACACTCGGAATTCCGAGGACAGTATACCTATTAGCTCCAGCGGCACTCTGGCGTTGGGAATTGTAAGCGGTCGATAAACCGCACCCTAGCAAGCTAACCGCCAGCGGTGACCTCGATCGACAGGTTATACGGCAACAAGAGGTGGGGCAGGTCTCGCATGGTAGCATCGACCTGCTCGCGATGGTGTTCACGCACATTCCGTCCAATCTTTTGCTGATCCTCGCAGCAATGGTTGCGCCGAATCTGACACAACGAGGGACAGGTCACAGGAGTCTGTCCCCAGTGGTTTGTGGCCGGTTTCCGCCCAGGTTACTGCTCGGCCCGGTTGATCCGGGCCAATTCGGCGCGCGTTCTATCTATTTCGGTGCGGAGCAGGGCTAGAATCCAGGAGGATTCCTGATCATTCCCGGTGCACTTCGCTACTAGCTCCTCCAGTTCCCGAAGGTACTTTTCCGCGCATTCGCGGGTGGTTTCTGTTGTCCCATCCAAAGTGGCTGTCCTGCTCGTCAAGCATCCGTAGTCAGCGTGCAGCAGTCGCCGTTTGGGGCGTCTGTGCACATGTGAACAATCCTATATCGCTGTTCACATGTGCACAAGGGGCTATGTTCACATTTGAACATGACCCTTGCTGACAAGCTTGCCAAGAACCTGCGGGCCCGAAGAGGGGACCTGACCCAGGAGCAATTCGCCCGAAAACTGGGCATCAGCCGCCCGACCCTCACTCGCCTCGAGAACGGTGCCCAAAACACCACCATCAAGACCCTCGACCAAATCTCCAAGTCCCTGAAGGTCGACGTGGGGGACCTTTTCAGGTCCCGTCCCTAAAGGACGACTGTGACTACTGAATTCGCCTGGCATGAGTTTATCCCCTCAGTAGCGTCCGCGATTGCGGCTATTGCGGCAGCCTATGCAGCGTTTCGTTCCCTCAGCATTAGCCGCGAAGCCCATGCAGTAGCTCGGAAGAATACCTTGGTAACGCATCATGGCCAGGCAGCTGCGGTATTGGCGCGGGTGCTGGATGAGGCGAGGGGGTCTCTTAAGGTGCTTGAGGAAGCCGCATGGCATGCCTGGGTGGAGTGGCCTTCAAGGATTGAAAATGCTGTACCAGACGCACGATCGCAAGAGGGCAGCAATTTGCGACCACTACGTCACGTCTTAAGTGATTGCGCTGAGTTGCTCTGCGAACATGCGCTTCAGTCGCACGGCGTCCGACGGGTTAGGTACGGACTATTCACTGTAATAAGAGAAGGGCTCCCACAGGAGGGGACAGGTGAATGGACGAAGCTCTTACAAAAGGGTGATGGCAGATACGAGGACTTTGCGACTACCTTTGGTGCTCCCGAGCCAAGGACGTTACTTTCGGAGGCCGCTGCGTTCAGGTGGGCCGTGTTTCAGCTCCAGAGAAGGGTAAAACAAGAGGACTGGTTGAGTGTATGGGCGGCTTCCTGGAAAAACGATGGAATTCTGGGCCACTATGGCGAGGCGCAAAGGCTTGCTATCGGTGTGCTTTCACGTTGCCTTGAACAGTTGTTGGCTGAGCAAAAGAGACTGGCGCACAGTGCGTTACCACTAGAGAATGATCCGGTGCTTGCTGCGAAGTACGAAAAGGTGGTCGCAGTGCTGGATGCGCTCAGAGACGACTGCTCGCTGTCGTTTTTGGAACCGTACCAGGAGTGGAGGCATGGTAGGGATGCACTGGCTTTTATTATCTATGGAATCTCTCTTGGGGTACTAACCCACAAGTTGATTGAAGAATTGCACATTTTGGCACGGGACTAGGCGGCGCGTGTCAACCTAGGAGGGTGTACAAATAACTGTGTAACTGGTCATCTATGACTAACAAGAAGGAAAACCGGTGACCAGATCCAAGAACTCCACCGATGCCCTGCTCGATGAACTCCTGAAAGACTGCAAGGGCCCGGAAGACATTCTGGGCGAGCACGGATTACTGAAGCAGCTGACCAAGCGAATGGTCGAGCGGGCGCTTGAAGCTGAGATGACCGAGCACCTGGGGTATGAACCCCATGATGCCGAGGGTCGGGGTAGCGGCAACAGCCGCAACGGCAAGAGCAAAAAGACCGTCCAGAGTGAGGCCGGACAGTTCAATATCGAGGTTCCCCGCGACCGCAACGGCAGCTTCGCACGCACAGGGTCAGTTCTTGATCTTGCACTCGCCTAGGCGCGAGGTACGACAGTAACAGCTAGAACTTTCATCGCGGTGCAAGATCAAGAACTGACCCCGGCGCCCGTGCGCGAGCCAGCGAGCGTCATGGTGGTCATCGCTGTGCTTGAGCCCCGAATACTGCTGAATTGCGGTCGTATTCGCCAGGCGGACCGGTCGCGCTGAACAAGAGAGGTGGGGTCAGGTCTCGGAGAGGTGGGGTCAGGTCTCGCATGGTAGCATCGGCCTGCTCGCGATGGTGTTCACGCACATTCCGTCCAATCTGTTCCTGATCCTCGCAGCAATGGTTGCGCCGAATCTGACACAACGAGGGACAGGTCACAGGAGTCTGTCCCCGGTGGTTTGCGGCCGGTTTCCGCCTAGGTTACCGGTGCGGCGACGGGGTCAGGTCTCTTTTGCCTTTTCCCCTCTTGTGCCGCACCGGGGCAGGTCTCGCAATGTAGCATAAAGCGCTTTTTGCCGATTCAGCCGATGGTAGGCCTAGAGGGGGGGCGCGTGCCCCGAGGCGCGCTCTTCGGGCAAGTGGCAGAAGGATTCGCACGGCATCCAGGATGGCCCTAATCCTTTCGCATTGACGCTGTACCAAGATTGGTACAAGCTTCGCTTAACGTCACTTCTTGGTGGTGAACCAGACAATGGCCAAACAGCACAGCGGCGGCTGCTTTGACGACTTCCTTGAACAGAAGGGTCAGCTCGAAGGCGCCAACCTCGTAGCCGTGAAGCGGGTCATCGCCTGGCAGATCGAGCAGGCGATGAAGAAGGACAACCTCACCAA
>JBAYRD010000042.1:0-6526 GCA_041676845.1 Halothiobacillaceae bacterium
GCCGATCAGGCCGGGGCGATCGGTCGGCACCTCGTCGCCCAGGATGGCCTGAATCTGGTCGCGCAGGGTGACCAGTGCGCCGCGCTTCTCGGTGAAGATCAGCCGCTCGAAGGTGCCGATGTAGTCCGGGTGGACAGGAAACAGGCGGACGTACTCGTCCATCCGCTCGTTCATGTTGCTGTAGAACTTGGCGAAGGGCGTGAGGTAGGTGCGGATCTTGTGCTGCTGGTCAGCCGACTTCTTGAGCAGACGCTCCGCCACCACAAAGCTCACGTCCTGGCGGGCCAGCAGGACCTGGGTGAAGCGCTCGTTCACGCGGCGCAAGCTGTCGGCCACATGCTGGAAGCGGCTGCTGTCGAAGATGGCTTCCTGCACACCGGCCACGAAGCGGAAACGCAGGTGCTTGGTGACCTCGCCGATCTCGCGCAGGAAGGACAGATCCAGCACCAAGTCGTGGTCCTTGCGGGAACGCAGGAACTCAAGAAATTCGTCGACGACGAGCAGGACACCGTGGTTGGGGTGTACCTCGTCGAACGCGGCCATCATCTCTTCGAAGGCGGCCTTGTTGTTGACCACCTTGTCGGCCGGCGGGAAGGAATAGCTGACGCCCTGGTTCTCCAGGAAGATTTCGAGCTCCTGCGTGATGATGTCGCGCAGAGACATCTGGCTGGAGATCTCGATGCGGTGGACCTTGAACTTGCCGGCGATGCTGCCTGCGGCCTCCGCGACCTTAGGGTGGTGGATCATGGGGACGTAGGCTGCGTCTTCGGCGATCAGCGACAGCACCGACATCAAGTGTGACTTACCGGTGCCGTAGTTGCCGACCACGAGCACGCCTTTGTGGTCAACCGATTCGTCGAACGACAGCTGCGGGATCATCTGCTTGGCAATCCGCTCGGCCATGTCATCGGAAATGACATAGGTGGCAACGAGCTTCTTGGCCTCAGCGGGCCGATTCGCGTCGAGCAACTGAATGACCGACTCGATCGGCTCGAACTGAATGAGATCTCCGTAGCGCATGCGTTTCCCCTTTACCCAATCGATTCAATTTCGAACGGAACCACACCCTCCAGGCCGTAGTCCTGATATTCCGGATGCCCCATCTCGGCATAGCTCAACCGGCCGTCGCGCAGCTCTCCTGGCCACACAGCTACAACACGCCGGGCGTGAGCGTGGCGCTTGAGCAGGTCCAGCGGGTCGAGCTTGAGCGCCCGGTCAAACAGCAACTCGATGTTGTCGAGCAGGACCAGATCGCCACTCGCGTACTCGTCGGCCAGCTCCCGCATAGCGACATTGGCCTGAAGTGCTCGCTGCCGCTGGGCGAGCGCCGCGAGACGCTTTCCCAACACCGCTCCGACATTCATTACCTTCATACCGCGCTGATTGGCCAGCTCGGCCAGCAGCGCGCTCTTGCCGCATCCAGGGCGCCCAACAAGCAGGATCAGCTTGCTGTGCAGGGCCGCGATCTCGTCTACCAGACGGTCCAGTCGTGTGAGCATGGGGCGGCCCTTTACCCATTCCTGCCATGAGGTCCGCCAGGACCATCATCGCTCTGGGCTTCCGCCGTCTGCCTCTTGATCCACTGGTCGATTTCCTGGCGCCGGAATCGCCAAGTGCCACCAACTTTGAATGCGGGGATCTTCTTAGCCGCCGCCAAGCGATAGACCGTGCGCTTGCCCACCTTGAGGTAGGCAGCTACTTCGTCGAGCGTGAATATCTCTCCAGTGTCGTCTTTCATCGCTTCCTCACCCGGTATCGGGACAGCGGCCGGTGATGATGGTAATCTTGGCAAGCATACGGCAAACTTGTCTATGTTTGAACAGCCAGTCGGCAGGAGGGGGAATGATCGACCCGGCAAGCCAGGCCCAACTAAAGGAGGCCATCGCGGACTGCATCGGCACCGATCAAGGGGTGCTGGATGCGCTGCGGGAGGAGATCCGCCCTCTGAAGAGCGCCACACGCCGCATTCAGCCGCGCGCCACGACGTCGATTTCTCTGGTCGGAACCGATGGCGGCAACAACCAGCTCCAGTTCGACCCCTTCCTGATCCAGCTGGTCCGGGTGGTGGATAGCAGCAACAACGAGTACTGCCTGGAGGCGGTCTCGCCCACAACCCCCGTCCAGAAGCTCAACGAGCGTCAGTTCGCTGCGGACGGGGCAGCCCGTACCGCGCTCGGCGAGATGATGGCCTTTCTGGGTGTGGACAGCCTGCCGGCGCTCTCCCACATGATTCGGCCAACCGATAAGGGGAAGCCGGTTTCACCGAGCTGGGTGCAGGTCTACCGGGAGCTGGTCGAGTGGGCCATCTTGTTCAAAATCCTTGGAAAGGACTACGGCACCGACACACTCATCATTTGCGACGGGCTACTGCGCAGCAAGGTCTTCGCCAAGGACCTGTTCCAGCGACTGCTCCAAGGCATGAAGGACCTCATCGAGGCGCAGTGGAGCAAGAGCCGCCGTCGGGTGTACCTCGCTGGTGTGGCCAAGCACAGCAAGGTGCTTTCCCGATATCGCCTCGCGATGGCCCTGGAAGGGGTGCTCCAGACCGACTACCCGGCCTACGTGGAGGTGCCGCGCGAGGTGGAAGAGAAGGCCTACGTTTGGTCGGAGTTCGCGCGAGGCGACGACCGCATCGACGAAGGTGGGGAGATCAACAAGTTCGTCGGCGGCAAGATGTTCCTGGTGAAGTTCGGCTCCCACCGCCGTGATCCGGTGTGGCCGGTGGACATCTTTGTGCCGCAAGTCGGAGAGTCTCAGACCATCCTCGGCTCGATGCTCGCCGATGCCATCAACGGCTTCCCGGTTCCGCACTACCCGCGTTGCCTGCAGAAGGCGCACGAAAACGCGGCCCTGGTCGATTTTGATTTCGACATTCTGCAGGACTTCATTTACGAAGGTGTTCGATCGAGTCTCGGTGGCAACGCGGGGACATTGGATGCGTTTCAGCTTCAGGATGCAGATCCTGCACAACGCCGGTACGGATAAGGGAGCACAGCATGGCAGAAATCCAACTCTTCCCCAGGGAGCAAGTTGTCGGCATCTTCCGGGGCTTCCAGCAAGGAGGCATGGAGTTCCACGCCGACCTGGTGTTGCCGTACCGGAACGAGTTCCAGAACATCCCGATGCACGGGCAGTTCCTTCTCGTCCAGTTGGAGACGCCCGATGAGGCCGTGTTAGGCCGCATCGCCTCTTTCTCCTCGGAGGGCAAGCTGTCCTTCGGCTCCGGCGAGGAGTTCAACATTCGCGCAGTCCGCGAGGAAAGGCCGATCCCCGAAGATCTTCGCGAGCAGTATCTGAAGTACCGGGTGAACATCCGAGTTCTTGGCGTACTGCGGCGAAATGGCAAAGGGCTGACCTTCGTTCCATCGCATCGCCGGCTCCCCCATGTTGGTAGCAAGGTGGCGTTTCCGAGCCATGAGGTGCTGCGGGAGATCGCAGGGCACAACATCGATGGAGCACCCATCGGCCATCTGGCCTTCGGCGAGTACATCTACGCTGCGGGAAGCAAATCATTCCAGGCGGAAGAATGGATGCAGGTGGTCGATCCGGAGGTATTAGTCCGCTTCCCGATTGAGTCATTGGTATCTCGCCGCAGCTTCATCTTTGCCAGAGCGGGTTTCGGCAAATCCAACCTCAACAAGCTGCTCTTCTCGAAGCTCTACGAGACGACGCCCTTCGTCACAAAGCGTGCCGGCAAGCAGGTCCCCGTGGGCACGGTGATCTTCGACCCTGATGGCGAATATTTCTGGCCTGACGACAAGGGCCGGCCAGGGCTGTGCGATGTCCCCGCATTGGAGGACAAGGTCGTCGTATTCACCGACAGGAAAAATCCGAGCCCCTTCTATCAGTCGTTCGTGGCTGGCGGAATCAAGCTGGACATTCGTCGTTTACGTCCGGGCGATGTGATTTCGATTGCGCTCGGACCTGAACGTCAGGAGCAGCAGAACGTTCGGAAGCTACGCGGCTTGCCGCAGGAGCGCTGGGAGAAGCTCGTAAATATCATTGATGAAACCGGCAACTCAACGCCATTGGAGGATGTTGCCAAGCTGCTAGACCTGGAATACCCAAAGCAGGACGCCGAGGCTCTGGCCGCCAGGGCCAATATGACTTCAATCGTCCGGATGCTGCATGACAAGAGCAGCCAGCTCATGGACATGCTGGTTCATGCGCTCTCCGAGGGGAAGCTGTGTGTCATTGACGTTTCCCAGATGCGCGGCGGCCAGTCGCTGGTGCTCTCGGGCCTGATCCTGCGCCGGATCTTCGACCGGAACCAACAGGAATTCACCGCGGCCGATCCAAAGACGATCCCGACGATCGCGGTCGTCGAAGAGGCCCAGTCGGTGCTGAACGAGAACGCACCGGCTGCCGAGCCGTACGTCGCCTGGGTGAAGGAAGGTCGCAAGTACGACCTGGGCGCGCTGCTCATCACCCAGCAGCCGGGCAGCATTCCTGTCGAGATCCTCAGCCAGGGCGACAACTGGTTCATCTTCCACCTGTTGTCGGCGGCGGATCTCACGTCCCTGAAACGAGCCAACGCCCATTTCAGTGACGACTTGTTGAGCTCGCTTCTCAACGAACCCATCCCGGGCCAGGGTGTGTTTTGGAGCTCAGTGGGAGGCAAGCCCTATCCGGTCAGCCTCCGCGCCCTTTCGTTCGAGAAGATGTTCTCGATGCGGGACCATGACTACAACCAGTCAGCCGGTCACACCTACGCCCAAACACTGCGCAACACCTTCGCCGGGATGCGGCAGATCGCGACGACGACCCGCGTCCCCGAAGCCCCGGGCGCAGGCACTTTGTTTCCCGAAGAAGCAGAGACCGAAGAAGCCGAGCCGGTGGACGTCATGGCAAACATCGAGCAGCGGGCCATCGACGCCCTGCGAGCCGATGCCAAGCTGATCGCAAAAATCGAATCTACCGATGGAGCCGCATGGGGCTCGATCAAGGCGTTCTTCCTCGATCAACTGCCGGAGCATCTGGATGACAGGGATACCTTAGCCTTCCGGCTGGTGAAGAAGGCGCTTGACCATTTCTATGGCCCACAAGACCAGGGGTGGGAGCAATACCGCCATCCGACCCGCAACACCGCCTACGTCAGAAAGAGGAGCTAGGCAGTGTCCACCGCACAAACGGCTCTGAACGGAATTTGCCCCTACTTCACAATGTTCCCGCTCGACTTTCCGCTCAACATCCTGAAGCGGAGAGCACAGGCAGGTGATGTAGTGCTTGATCCTTTCTGCGGCCGGGGCACCACCAATTTCGCTGCACGACTTGTCGGCCTCCGTTCCCTTGGGGTGGACTCCAGTCCGGTTGCTGCAGCCATCACGGCCTCCAAACTCGCAACGACCACCGTTGATGACATCCTTGCCGAGGCACGCAGCATTCTGACCGAACGTGAAGCGCGCCACATCCCGACCAGCGAGTTCTGGCAATGGGCGTTTCACCCGACCGTGCTGGACGCGCTGTGTCGATTCCGGGAGGCATTCCTGGAGGACTGCACTACGGATGCCCGCATCGCGCTCCGCGGCATCGTCCTGGGTGCGCTGCATGGCCCTAAGCAGAAGACCTTCCCGAGCTACTTCTCCAACCAATGCCCCCGCACCTACGCCCCCAAGCCTGCCTATGCGACACGCTTCTGGCAGGGGCGAGGGCTTGTGCCTGAGCCCATCGATGTCTTGGCCGTGATTGAACGGCGGGCGAAGCGCTACTATGGAACGTCTTCCGACATTACGGGAGTCGTGCGATTGGCGGACAGCCGGGAGGCCAATGCGCTCCAGCCAGATACACCGGAAACTCGGTTCGACTGGGTGATCACCTCGCCCCCGTACTACGGCATGCGGACCTACATCCCCGATCAGTGGCTCCGCAACTGGTTCGTGGGTGGCCCCGACGCTGTCGACTACACCAATCGCGCCCAGGTCGTTCATTCAAGCCCTGAGGACTTCGCAGCCGACCTGCGCCAGGTATGGCGCAACGCGGAGAACGTATGCGCGGAAGATGCCAAGATGGTCATCCGGTTCGGCGGCATCACAGACAGGCGCGCCGACCCGCTCGACCTCATCAAGAGCTCCCTCAGTAACAGCGGCTGGCGTATCACCACCATCAGGGAGGCTGGGTCTGCCACAGAGGGCAAGCGCCAGGCGGATGCCTTCCTGCGCACCAAGTCCAAGCCGATGGTCGAGTACGACGTTTGGGCGACCAGGCAATAGCCAGGGACGCCGGTTCAATTCCTGATTCGGGAATCGAACTGGTAGCCGATTTGAGGGTCACTTGGCGGATGCCGACGCTGGCGGAAGCTGTTTGGATTGCTCGCAGTAGGGGCTGGATTCCGCGCCTTTCCGCAGGAGTTCGCAGCGGCTCTAAGGCGCTGAGTTATATAGGTTTGGCGCAGGCTGCCGCCCCACCACCAATAACGAAACCCCAACCGTTCTCGGTTGGGGTTTTTCATTTCTGGACCTGCGTACTGGCGCGGGCTCGCGCGGAATCCCACGGACTTCTCGGAACGGCCACCCAGCCTGCCTCGCGC
>JBAYRD010000043.1:0-6321 GCA_041676845.1 Halothiobacillaceae bacterium
AACAGGTCGAACAGGTGGTCATGCAGATCAACCAGCGACCGCGAAAGTGCCTCGACTACCAGTCGCCCTATGAGGCCTTCGCCGAAGCACTACGTGGTGCACTTAGAACCTGACTCCGCCATCTTTTCTATCAGTGCGGCAATAGCAGGCGAGTCAATGCCACCATCCGGATGATCCCGCGTAACAATCAGGGTCCCCCTTGGGCCGCCGCCCTCCTCCAGTGGGCGGATGCCCTGTTCCCGGTACCACTCCTGTTTGGCCTCCCAGCGACAACGATAGGCCGGGTCGTGCAGCAGGCCGCAGTGTTCCCAGTAGTAGGTGATGCCCGTCGCATCATCCTCGATCGTGAAGTCGGGATACTTGACCACGCCACCCAGTTCCAGCGGGTGTTCGTAGTGGTAGTCAATGCGATTGGCATGCAGCAGGTTGGCGATGATGACCTCGGACTTGGAACGCACCGCCTCGCCCCGGCTGGTGCGGTGGATCAGCCGCTCCTCCAGGAAGGTGTCACCCAGGGCCACCGGTCGGGGCGGACCGAAGAGATTGGTCAGCCGGGTGGCGGTGGCGGAGTATCGCTCCGAGCTCAGGCGTTGCAGATCGGTGGCGGAGCCCTGGTGCAGAACCACCACCTTCTGCTTCTGGCGGGTCAGTGCGGTGTAGAGCAGTTCGCGGCTCAGCATCTGCGTTGAGCGCGGCAGCACGAGAAACACCACATCGAATTCACTGCCTTGCGCCTTGTGGACGGTCAGTGCGTAGGCCAGTTCGAGACTAAAGTCATCGTCGTCGCCGTTGGGCCTGTAGAAGGCGTAGGACAGACCTTGCTGGGTTGAGAATTCGACCTGTAGGTGCTTCGGTTCGTAGTTATAGCTCTTGGTGCGCAGCTGGCCGATCACCATGCCGATTTCACCATTGGCAAGATACCCAGGCTGTTCCGGCTCAGGCCAAATCCGCTTCTTCCATACCTGCTGGTTGCGTACGTTGATGACCTTGTCCCCATAGACGATCTGGTCGTCACCGAAGGGCTTGGGCAAGCGCCGTTCCCAAGGCTTTGCCGGTTTTCTGGCCACCTCCAGTTGCGGCGCCTTATACCGGACATGCAGGGCGCGGTTGAGGGTGTCGACACCCCACGGTTTCTGGCGCACCGGGCTCAATATCTGCCAGGCCTCCGCACTTTTGCCGGAGCGATTCAGGTTGAAATAGACGTACTCTCCCGACTGGGAGCCACCGAGGCTACAGGCGAATGCCTGCCATTCACTCTTGGCGCGGTCAAACGCAAGCGCAGCCGCCATCGATTTGGTCAGAGCGGCCTCCAGCTCTTCGGGTGTATCCCACTGCACGAACTGCACGGTCTCGCTGCTGCGCTTGCCGGAGAGGATCTCGAACACCTGGTCCTCCCCCGGGCTCAGTACATTGCCACCAAACCAGGCGGCCAGTTGCAGATCATCCCGCTCCCCTGCGCCCTGGCGGCGCGGCACCGTCAATTCGGCATAGCCCGGACCGATACGCGGAAACTGTGTCTCAATCTTCTCCGGTTGCAGGCACGCAATGACATCGGCAAAGGGGCGACCGGCGCCGATGGGTGGCAACTGGCGGGGATCACCAACAAAGATCAAGCGGTGCACCCCGCTCAGCCCCTCCAGGAGAGCCGCCATCATCTCCTCGGTGAGCATCGAGCACTCATCCACAATGATTGTGCGACCGACCTTATCGCCGGATTGCCCCGTCAAACGGTAACGCTGAGTTGCACCGTCGTAACGTGGCGGCTTGGAACGCGACAGGAACTGGGCAAGGGTGTAGGCGTTGAAGTTCTCGGTTCCGGCCTGGCGCGCAACGTCTTCCATACGCACCCGGGCCTTTCCGGTCGGCGCCAGCATGACTATGCCGCCCTGATTGATTTCCGGGCACCGGCACAGCACAGACAGGAGCGTGGTCTTGCCCGTACCGGCTGGCCCGATGAGAACACTGAAACGCGAGGCGGCCAGTTCGGCCAGCGCCACCGCCTTCTCTTCCCGGGCGCGCTGCTCCTTTGCATTTTCGTCCGGATCAGTGGGGAGTTCACCCAACTGGCTATCCAAGGCCCCCCGCCAGTCCACGCTCAATTCATGGCGTTTGGCATCGACCCGCTTGGTTACCGTGGCTCGAATAAGCCTCCCTGCTTCGGCAAGACGCTCAAGCTGATAGGCCTTTGAGCCGTCGGCCATTTCGGTCAGCTGAATTTCTCCGGGGAAGTTCTCCTCTTCGGCTACGGCGAGAAGGTCTGCGGTTACCGGGGTATGTTCCTCATCCTGCTCCTGTTCCCGCGTACGCAGATTGCCGACGATGGCTGCCTGCGGACAGAGGGTATCGCCACGCAAAGCAGCGGTCTCCAGCTCCCGAATAGTAAGCGCCCGAAGACGTCGCCCATCTACGGCAGTCCGAACGATACTCTGCTCCGACAGCGGAAAATGGTCACGAACGAACTTGGTCGGAAATACCCCACGGTCTACAGCACCGAGCGCGACCGGCACGTTTGTCAGCCGGCTGGCCTCGTAGATGAGGTAGGGATTAGCCAGGAAATCAGCATCGCTCCAGGCGATGTTCCGCTCCTTGCGTTCCTCGGGAACAGCAAGAATGTTGGCCTGATCCGTGGTGAGGTCGATACGGCTGAGCAACTGCAGGTAGTTCCTGCGCTCGTCTGATAGGCGTTGCCATGACTTGACCGTTGTAGGGTCGATGCGTTGCGCCAGTTCAGTTGGCAGGTGCTTGTTGGGTGCTGACAACGCGGCGAACCAGGCATCCCAAGGCGACTCTTTTTCACCGGCCTGCTCACCCAATGCATGCGCCACGAAATGCCCCATGGGTACCCCGGTGGCCGAGAGTACGGCCCCCAGTCCCGGGAAGGGACCACGCTTCTTCCAGAGGCGGCCCAATTGTTTATCTATCCAGCGTTCCTGCGCCGCAATATCGACATTGAACAGTTCGCTCGCTTTCAGCAGTGAGGCCCGGCATGCCAATAACGATTCTATGGCGGCGTCATGGCCGACATGTTCGGTGGCATACGAGAATTCCGTAAAACGGTCTTCCGGAGCGAAGGCAACAACCTCAGCCGGATCGAAATTGTGCCCATCATCCGACTTCAACAGCGCTTCGTGATACGGGAGGAGAAAGCCATCCTGGAAACCGGGCCTGATGGAATGTACAACCATGCGCTCCCATAAAAGGCTACGGATTCTACCTTCAGTCAAGCCTTCGTAGTTGTATTCAATCAAGGGATCGAGTTTGAGAACACGCCCAACGCCAAGCAATACGCGGCGACCAGTGTCTTCTACCAACGGCACCTGCTTGGCATAGAAAAACACCAGCGACTCTTCCGCTTGTACATGACCCCAAAAGCAGTCCAATAGTGCCCTATGGTTACGGTGATCCTGAACCCAATGGGTATTGAACTTCAGCTCCGGCTCGAATGATTGATCGACTTCATCCAGGGGATAATCGTCAACCAAGCCTTTTGCACCCGTCTTTGCATCGCCGAATACCTCAGGCTTCATCATCCAGCGGAATGGCAGGGCGGCCGCGCCATAGGCCGGATACCGAAGTAGCGTTGGCCTGAAATGAGCATGAGTATCGGGAGATGATTTTGTGTAGGGATGCTCGTGATAACGCTCCAACGGAAAGTCGGCCATTATGGTGGCGCGTTCTTTCACGCAGGGTGGAAACTGAGCCCCATCCAGCTCTTTCAACGACAGGCCTGCGACCTCTTCCTCAACCGCTTCATCCTTGCTGTCAGCGATATTGACGAGCTTCAAACACGACGTATTGTGCTTTGGTGACTGGCAGACGGTGCCGTTCCAGCATGCATCGTGCCAGGGCACTCGTATCGAGATATGACGTAAGGGATAGCTCCGCCCACTCACGCCGTGACCTCCTTGAGGAGGTCAACAATCTCGCCTTCCAGTGCCTTGATTTCGGCTTCGATCTCGCTCAGCTCACGCGGCGGTTCATAACGGTAGAAGTGACGATTGAGCGGAATCTCGTAGCCCACCTTGGTCTTGCTGTGGTCGATCCAGGCGTCGGGCACGTGGGGCAGCACCTCACGCTTGAAATACTCCTCGATGCTCTCCTTAAGCGGCACGGACTCGGTGTCGCGCAGTTCGGTGTCGGGTTCCGGTTCGCCATTCTTGTCCCGACATATTTCGGCGGTTTCGTCACGTTCTCCCAGTGCGGCCAGCAAAGCCTTCAGCTCGGGGGCTGAGAGTCTGACACCCCTCGCCCGGTCGACCTCACGCAGGGCGATGAGGAACTGTTTGCGGTCCTTGAACAGGGTGTCGCCGTGTTGTTCGGCGAAGGCAGCGAGCAGGTCTCGTATGGTCTGTTGGCGCGCCTTGCCTGCCTCGATCTCCTGCTGGCGTATGGTCTGGTTCTTCTTGTTGCTGGTGGCGATGTTCTTGAAGGCGGTCTGTTCCTCCAGCCGGGCAATGCGCTCTCCAGTTGCCTGGAAGTTCAGGCGCAAGGGGCGCTCGACGGTAATCTTGTGGTAGCCGAAGTCTTCGTTGTCGAAAAGCTTGCTAACTATCAAGTGTTTTTTCTTCTGCCCGCTCGATTCATCGACCGTTGGTTCTTGTTCGCTAACACCGAGTACCTTGTCATCCTTTGCGAAGACAACCCAACGGGCTTCGCCATCGATGAAGTTTTCATATACCCGTGTGATTTCAGCAATATGGCCCGGATCACGAGGATGGTTCGGGTCGTCAGGATCACCGATGCGGCGGCGCTTGTTGCCAAGGGATTTCTCCATCTGCACCCAGAAATTGCGGGCATCGATGAGTTGTACCCTGCCCTTGCGCTGCTTCACCTTGCGGTTGGTCACCACCCAGATGTAGGTGGCGATGCCGGTGTTGTAAAAGAGTTGTTCTGGCAAGGCGACGATGGCTTCCAACCAATCGTTTTCGATGATCCAGCGGCGTATCTCGCTTTCACCGCTGCCCGCATCACCGGTGAATAGGGGCGAGCCGTTGAAAACGATGCCGATACGGCTGCCCTCCTTATCAACGGGCCGCATCTTGGAGATCATGTGTTGCAGAAAGAGCAACGCACCGTCATTGATGCGGGGCGTGCCCGCGCCGAAACGTCCTGCGAAGCCCAGGGTATCCGCTTCCTGGGTGATGTATTTTTGCTGTTGCTTCCACTCCACGCCGAAGGGGGGATTGGCCAACATGTAGTCGAACTGGACGGGGCGCCCCTCCTCATTGCCCGGCCTGAAGCCGTCTTTGGTGAAGGTGTCACCGAGGATGATGTTGTCGGCATCCTCACCCTTGATCAGCATGTCGGACTTGCAGACCGCCCAGGCCTCGTCGTTCCAGTCCTGGCCATACAGGTGGGGGCGCGCATCGCTGTTGAGCTGGCGGATGTACTCCTCCGCCACCGACAACATGCCGCCGGTGCCGCAGGCGGGGTCATAGATGGTCTTCACCACATCGCTTTTGGCCAAGTCCTGCTCCGGGTCCAGCAGCAGGTTGACCATCAGCTTGATCACCTCGCGCGGGGTGAAGTGCTCCCCGGCCTCTTCATTCGATTGCTCCGCGCCGATCCGGATCAACTCCTCGAACACATAGCCCATCTGCATCTGATCGACCCGTTGCGGCGAGAGGTCGATCTTGGCGAAGGCCTTGACCACTTCGAACAGGATATTCTTCTCCGCCATGTGGGCGATCTGCTCGCTGAACTTGAACTTCTCCATGATCGCGCGCACGTTGGGAGAGAAGCCATTGATGTAGCTGTTCAGGTTGGGGGCGAGGTTGTTTGGATCATCCAGCAGGGAGTGGATTCCCTTAGCTGGCAGGGTGAACTGCATGCGCGAAAGATTGTAGAAGCGGTAACCGGTAACCTGCTGCAACCGCGCTTGCTGCACACGCTCTGGCTTGGTCTTTAACGACTTGAACTCCTCCAGCGCCGCCTGCCGGGTGGGCTCCAGCAGGCATTCAAAACGGCGTAGTACTGTGAGCGGCAGGATTACCTTGCGGTATTCATTGCGCTTGTAGGGGCCGCGCAGGAGGTTGCAGATGCCCCAGATAAAATTGGCCAGTTGGCCGTGGGTTTCGCCGTTCATTAATAGTGCAAGTCCTTAGTGTTATTTGGTTACTGTCCCGTCCGTGATCACGACACCATTGCGCTTGCAATAGTCGCGGATCATCACCTCCACCATATTGGCGATTGAGCGGTGCTCGCGGGTCGCCGCGGTGCGCAGCGCCTCCTTCAAGCCTGGCTCGATGCGGAAGGTCAGGGTCGTGCTCTTGGTGGTCGCCATGGCGGCCTCCCGGTTCTGTTGAGGGTGTGCTGGGAATG
>JBAYRD010000044.1:0-5384 GCA_041676845.1 Halothiobacillaceae bacterium
CCACGATTAGCGGCATCCCCGCTTTTTCTGGAGGCGCTGTAAGTTTGCGTTGATGGCGCGGCGCTGAGCGATAGCACGTTCCTCGGCAGTAAGAACGGGCTGCGGCGGCATTGCAGCGCGGCGGCGGTTGTCAGCATCGATGGACTGTTCGAGCAGCTTGATACCATCCAGAAGCTGGTCCATCGTCGCATTAGGGTCGACAGCCAGTTTGAGCAGTTGGCGGGAAATCTTGTCCATCGTCTGTCTCCTTGTTACCAGATCTTTATACAGGATCTGGCACCAAAGTCAACGTGGTTCTGACCAACTTTTTTCACATTTAGAGCATCGTATGTGGACCCAATCGCCTGATGCCCAAGTGAACAGATGGCGGCCGTGAGTCAACCAGCACCAAATTGCCTTGAGAGTATTCATCAGTCCAGCACCGTCAAGTTGGCGGGATGAATCAGTCGAGTGCCAGTCTTGGCGAATTCGACCTTGATGATGAGCTCATCAACAGCGTTGGTGCTGAAACCAGTCACGTGGCCGACATCAGGTCCACCATTCGAATCCACGACTTCATAGGTCGTATCGGCGACAACGGTTCCGAGCTTGAAACGGCGAATGGTGTTCGGCACGTAATGCATCGTCTATCTCCTTGCTATGAAAGCATCATAGCAAAAACGGCCAACCAGTCAACTGGGAATTTTTTCATCCCGAAGACATTTGATCAAAAGGTCCAGCCAATCGATAGGCTGCTCAACCATTGGTTGCTGGATAGGCTCATCAACAATGGTGAATGTGGGAATGACCTCGACGGTGATCAGGTCTGGATCGTATGGGAATAGCACGACCATCACAGGATGGTGGCCACCGCGGCCACCGTGGCAACCAGCGTCAGCAACACGCCAGCAATTCCGAAACGGCGGCCCCACTTGTCGTGTTCAGGCCGCGAGCCGGTGCCACCAGCAATGAATGCGATGCAAAAACACAAGATGGCAGCATAACCGATGAACAAAGCCATTTCAATTCTCCTTCAGTTCTGCTACCTTGATAGCAGAAAAGACCGGTTAGTCAACTACCAAATCGAAATATCCGACGCGGTTGCCGTTGTGATCGAAGATCGGACCGTTCTCTGCGCCACCACGGATCTGGCCAGCGATTCGCTCCAGGATCTCCGAAATGGATTCTTCTGGATTGTCGACGATCGCCGATGAACGCGATTCGATTTCAATCTTCAGCGATGCAATATCCATATCAATCCACCTCGTAGCTGACGAGCACGAATGTCACGTAGGACCATTCAGAATAGCGAGCGCCGACACGGTTCAAATCGTCCCAAACCACCTGGGCGTTTTCTGGATCGCCGATCAGATCATCGACGATGTGACGATATGAGTCAATGGACCTTTCCGGAGTGGTATAGGTCGTCGGACGCATATGATCGTCTGAATCGGTTGAAAATGCTACGAGCTTCCACTTAACGCCCATCGTTTATCTCCTTATGGCCCAACCCTTTTAGCAGGTTGGGCACAAGAGTCAATAATTAATTTGCCGGCTGGGCGTCAATTCCGCATTCGCCGTTGGCGCCTTTCGGCCCGACAGGATTCCAGAGACTCCAGCCGATGAAGTAGATAGGGAACACGATGGTCTCGATCAGGATGACGGACCACACTACGTTGCCGACGGACACCTCGTAGCACATATCCTTGCTCTTGGCAGTGTCCTCGTTGAAGACGCCGTGAGTCGGATAATGCTTGCCGTTATAGTCCATCGGACGACCACAAGCGGCCAGAAGCGAACACGCGGCGATGACAGCAATAATCTTCTTCATAATAGACTCCTATTGATATGATCCGGCTATATACGGTTATCCGCAACCAGTCAAAGAGAAACAGGAATTTGCTGGTATTTGTTGTCCTCGTCAACCAGGACGTAGAAACGATATTCGCCCGGCCGCCGCTGCACAATGTTGGAAAAATCCATCTGATAGAATGTCTCGTTGGCAAAATATCGATGGTTCTCGTCCAGTTCCTGCTTGACTGGTTTGAATGTCACCTTATAGCCATCTTCGATTTTGTAACGGCTTTCGTCGATTTCACACTCGACATTGGGCACGAAAGGATCGTCGCTGCTGGTCATCCCGATAGGGAGACCGAAGCCAGCCAGGCTCATTGCTTGCTGCATCGGCATAAAGACACGAATGTTCTTCACACCATATTCGGCACACAGGTCCTTGAGGAAATCATATCGGCTCACGACAGCAAAACTCCCTTGGCCCAGTCAGCGACAGCGGACTGATTGGCGTTCATTTCCAAGTGCTGGCGTAGCACATCGGCGTTGCCTTCGCAATAGGAAACTTTGCGATCCGGCGCCCAGTAGGCAAAAAGATCGTGGTAGTCGATCTGGATCGATTGGGTGAACCGGCAGTAGGTGATCGTGCCACGAATGTCGACTTCAAACGACTCATCGCCGGGAAGACCAGGCCAGTTCCGGTGGCCCATCGCACGAGCATATTCCAGGTGGGCCTTCATCATTTCTTCTTCGGTCATCACAACCTCCTGTTGATAGATACACCATACAGGAAGATGACCAACTGTCAAATAAAAAAGGACCATCTTGTTGTTAACGTTAATTTTTAAAGTTAACAACACAATGTGGTCAAGAAAAAAGGTGGGGAGCAATCAAGCTCAACCCACCCAAGTTCTTTACTTGACGGAAGCGATCCGGCCGTTCTTCATCGTCACCTCTGCGAAGAACTCGCGGCCCTTGATGCCGGTAATCGTGGGACGGTTGCTGACGCAGAACGTGCCATCCGTCTTGAACTCGGCGCCGAACATCGAAGTCTCTTCATACTTGAGAAACTGGCCGACGTTATCCTTGAGTTCCTTCTTCGAGGTGTAGAGGGCGATAAGCATTTCTTTTCTCCTAGTTGGTAACCGGGTGATACATTATACTGACCACCCGGTCAACAAAAAACTGAATTAGGCGAGCAACATTTTTGCCTTGTTGATGAGCGTCAGAATGTCCTGCTTGAACGTCGCCTGCTGAGTAGCCGAGAGCGACTTGATCACATAGCTTCCATTGCTCTTCATTTGAGGATGGGGAATGGAAGCGATGGTGTTCCACTTCGGAGTCTTGGCGTCCAGCACCTGTGCAATGGCGCTGCTCTGATCATCGTATGCGTTACGCTTGATCGTTACTCGCACCTTGAAGCCGTTGAGCTCATAGTGCTGTTGGGCAAACCAGCTCTGCTGGGAATTGTAGAAGTTAACCTCGTCGAGATTCTTGACGTGGGCGGCATTGGCCATTTCGTTTCTCCTTGGTTACCAGTATGTGATATACTATCTGACCATTGAGTCAACGATTATTTCACGGAATGGAGATACCTTCCACCAGTCCGACGTTCAACGACCTGCACTTGTTTGGCCATATGTTCAGCCAGCTTCCGCCCTTCCTCCCGCTTCCGAGCCAGCCGCTTCATTTCAAAATAATCAGCGATGTGCTGGAAATGGGTCGGGTGCGGATTACGTTCTCCGAAAAGAACCGGACCGTCGAAACTTTCTGCCGCATAATCCATTTGAATCTCCTCTAGTTGCCGCCATCATACAGGAATGGCGATCAGAGTCAATACCAGGATGCTATTTCTTCTTCCATATCCCGGCGGACAATGTGACCGTCAGTCTCCAGATACCGCTCACCAGTGATACGGCGCATCTCGCGATCGAATCGGCGATCTTTGATTTGAGCCATTTGCCGAGGGGAAAACTTTTTCTTTGCCATCACTGCACCTCGTAGCTGAAACCGTTGTGCTCGCATCCGAATTGGTCCAACAGCACAAAGCTAAGTTCCTGCTCGGCATCCTCATTGTCGAGGATTTCCTCATCGACTTGGACCGTCACTTCAGCAGGAAGCTGATTGACATCGTTGATAGGGCTCCAATCGATGTTGTAGAAACGAATCTGTGCCATCGTTTATCTCCTTACTATGATATCACGATAACATAACGATAGCTGTGGTCAACTAGTTTTCTGATAGATCGCGAAGAAAATAGTATCTTCAAATGGCACAGGATCGTAGGTCCATCCGTGCTCGATAAGAGTTAGGCCGCCATTCCTTTCGGACCAGTCTGCCAGGATCTCTTGCTCCAAGGACATAGGCGTCTTGCCCTGCTCTTGAGCGTCCTCCCAGCACATATCGGTGAAACCTTCAAAGTAGACGATCTGGCCGTCTATCTCTTCAACACCAACATCATCAGGTGTAAGGCCATCGATAAAGTCTTGGATAGTCACGCCACCACCTTTTTCTTCTTGAAAGGAACGCCCCAGTCGTCCTCGGTATTGCGACCCGTGTAGGCCTCGATACGATACGAACGGATGGGCTGAATGTGGACAGCGTGACCGCAACATTCAGTTGTCACCGTCGCCGACGTGCCATACTGATCGCAATTGAAATATGCGCGGTTGGGGATCTTCAGTTCATCACCACAGTGGGGGCAGGTTGTCATATTATTCACTCCTTATGCAGGGACGACGAGAAGACGCTCGGGATACTTGACCGGCCGGTTGCTACCATCAAGGTAAACCTTGTCACCATCCACCAATGACACCCAACAGAGCTGGATACCAGCACTGCCGGCTCGATTGAGGCTAATGCCCTTGGCAACCGAGCAGCCCGTGGTGATGGGAGTTTTACGCATATCGGTAACCATCTTCAATCTCCTTCTGTTATGTCCTTGATAGCACAACTGTGACCGATGTCAAGGAGCAATTTTGCACATAATGAAAGAAATTACTGATAAGGCGCCGGCAAAGAATGCGAGCCAAATCGTATCCGTGAGGAAGATGGCTGTATGGCAGGCGATAAAGCCTGAAAACAATCCTATCAGCAGGAAGATCCACTTGAAGGCAGACATCTTTTTCATTCTTTGCTGATACGACAGAAAAAGGCCAGAGTCAACCTATAAGATGTTAACGTTAACCAATATAGTTAACAGGCCAGATCAAAAAGGAAGACGGGGAATCTTTCGACTCAACCCATCTTCAGTTGCCTATATTGTTGTTAGACGTTGCAGTAACGTCCGTGGGCGCAATCGATTTCCTGTTGCTTCTTCATGCCTGAGTCGAACGACCAAAGCAGAACGCCTGCCATTGCAATCCAAAATGCCCATTTGATGATCGTATCGCGCATTCTTCTTCTCCTGTGTTGTTGACGTGATAGCATATTCTACTACCACGTCAACAATTATTTCACATTGACCAATACGCCTCGCTGGAAACGGAGCAGCAGCGCGGCGTGTCGATCGCTTCCTGGATCCAGATACCGCTGAGCAAGTTCTGCACCCAACGGTAACCTTCCTTCGGGGCTTCGGCGGGCTTGGGGTGATTCACATAAGCCATTTCGTCTAC
>JBAYRD010000045.1:0-5128 GCA_041676845.1 Halothiobacillaceae bacterium
AGGATCGACAGGTTGCCGATCGTCTCTACCGGGATGCGTATGCCGAGGAAAGGCGTACGTGATCCTTGATTCATGACACAACCAGGCCAGCCATCTGATATCGGATGAGCTGGCCTTTTTCATTTCTGCTTTGGGTGCAAAATTCCGTTGTTTATATAAACTGTCAGGAAGAATTGTTTTCCAGGAACACGAATCAATGCGACTTTTTGCTTTTTGCTCTCTCGGGCGAATGGCTGTCGTTGCGGCTTGCTTTGCCCCATTAACTGCATTCTCGGACACACCTGCGGTTGGGCATTACAAGCTGAAGAACAGCCTCGATCGACCTGTCGACGGATATTGCATCGATGTGGTCGGCTCCGGGCGCCACATCCGATTTGACATGCCGCTCACGGCGCATAACTGCAAGGGACCGCAGTTGTACCAGGATGAGGCAGTCATTCTGGAAGGAGGCAAGATCAAGTTTCCGGCGTACGGCGCCTGCGCTACGGTGGCGGGGATAAACGGCCGGGCGCTGCCTGGCGCTGCGTTGGTACCGCGTCAGTGCGGCGAGCGAAGCCCTTTCCTGGAAGCGGAAAGTTTGCAGCGTTTCACATTCCATCCGGACGGACGGGTGGAGCTTTCCGGGTCTGGCCTCTGCATGACGGTCAGCGACCAGTCCGACTCGACTTTCGAGCCAACGCATCGATGGCGGCCGCTCTATATGGCGCGTTGCAGCGAGGTCGATCCGACGCGCTCGCAGTGGGAATTCGTTGAGTACATCCCTCGATCTGGGGTTGATGGTTGATGGGAGCGAAAGAAGACAGGCAGTTCTCAAACCTGACGACTCAGCGTCAGAAGACGTACCTCGAGCGACTCAAGAGCAGCAAAGGGCGCCGCGTGGTGGTGGACCTTGGACCCGAGCTTGCAGAGGGGCTTGATCGGCTTATCGCTTCAGGCTACGGCCGCTCGCAGGTGGAAGTGATTCGCAAAGCCTTGACCGAAGCATGCGACGGTGTTTCCAGAGAGTGCGATTGCGCCAGCGAGATCGAGGCGGCTCTTCGGCAAGCAATTGCACTTGAGCGGGCAGCCTATGTGCTTCGGTTGCGGGAACGCGCTGCCGACTTCAAGACCCCAGAAGCTTGCGAAGAGCTCGTAGACGAGGTTTTGGCGCAGACGTACAAGCCGGCCGGGTTACCTTAATTTCTCCATTGTATTGGAATTGATGCATCTATTTGACGGCGTTTATATAAACATACAGAATGCCTCTGTGCCACCTACAGGAGCTTTCTAATGTCATACGTTGCACGCAAGTACTTCGTTCTGCCTGCGGATCGAGAAGAAGTTAAACGCGCCATTTCAATGTTCATGCTGGCTAAGTCCGATGCCCGTGCGTCTTATCGCGAGATCGAGGCTTATGGTGCGGCCGGAATGTATTTTGTCCCCGGAAAGGGCTGGGGTATGAGCTTCAAGGAACGCCCCAAAACGGCCAAGGTTGAGGGACTTGGGAAGTTCACCTTTTTCGAAAAGGAAGAAGCCTGGGTGGCAATTCCTGACAAGAGAACCGCCGCCGGCAAAAAGCTCGAGGAGCTGCTTCAGAACACTGCTGAGTTGCAGGAAATCTGGCAGTGGTCACTCGAAAAAAGCCTCGGCATCTACGGCGTTGTTGCGTGCGGGTTTCCGACGACCTTTCACTACTGTTGCGCCAAACCGCTTTTCGATGGGCGGGTGATCGTCTCCACGCCTGACGCGAAGAACAGGCCTACTGGAAGCGGTTACTCGCGCAACTTTGAGGACCCCGTTATTCCGGGGTGGGCAGTGGAAATCTCAGCTGACGCATACGAGGCTCTCAATGCGTTGCCTGAGTTTGGCAGGGAAAACGCCGAGGCTGCATGAGGTGTGCGCGTGACTGAGACGACAAGCGAAACGATTGACAGGCTACAGGAAGAGCTCGCCCGGGCAAGACAAACAATCGAGGCACAGCAGTTGGCGTACCGGGCCATGGTTGCCGACTACCAGCACTGCGCGAACACGCTGCAGGACGTATCAGCTCAGCTGGAAGGAGCAAAACAGGCGGCGTCAAGTGGCTGGCTTCGCGCGATCGATGACGAGCTGGTTTGCTCTTTCCTTGGAATTGCAAAGCCCGAAGAGAGCTACGAGCAGGCAAAGCTCAAATTGAGCCGGCTCATCACCTGGCACGTGGGGGTCGCTTGCGATCCTGCTGTCAATGGAGGCTGGGTGCTGATGCCCCAGGTGCTTGACGATCGAATGCAGGAGATTTTGGATCGTGATGGCTATCGGTCGCTCGTTCAGTCCGCGCGAAAGGATTGTTCCGATGTTTGACGAAGAGTTGGAAGGAGATGGATTGGTCGATCTCATTGGCCGCCTTCGCGCCATGCAGGGCATGGGGGATGAACAGCTTAAATCGCTGATGGACGGCGTTGGTCCACAGGCTGCCGATGAGATCGAGCGTCTGCGTGATCTCATCGAGTCAGAGAGGGACGAAGCACTTGAACAGGCTCGTCTGCTTGGCATGGGTAGCGAACGAGAAGCCGCGCTAATGGCGAAGCTGGATATCGCCTCCGCAAGTAATGGTCGGCTCCGGTGGTTGCTACGGCAGATCATGGACGCACTTCCTGCGAACAGGGATTGGCTCGATCCGCAGTTGGAAAGCGAGGCAATTATTGCGGCGGACCAGGAGAGCAGCGCATGAGCGTTAAACAAGAGCATCGCTACTACAAGTGGGTGCTTGAGACTGGCCGTGCAGTGACCGATCGGCAGCGCGAGATCGAGGCAGCGACGATGGAGCGCAAGCCGCGCCCCTGCGTGATACCGCCCAAACCGAATGCCAATCGCAGACAAGTCCGGTCGTGGATGCGCAACAACGCGGACGGGTTCGGTAGTGCAACGCAGCTCGCGGAGGCTGCAAATGCTGCCCTCGAACTCCCACCTGGTGCGATGGATGACGAGACGCACTGGGTGTGGGAGGAGGCGCTTGCGGTGCTTTATTCTGATGAAACGGAGAAAATAAGTGCCTGAAACGCTGGAAAAAAGACGACCGCACGACCTTTGCCTGCATGTCCGCAGGAGCGGCACTGGAAGCTGTATGTCGTTCATGCCGCTGGATGCTCGAGCCCAAGATAATTTGCTCAACGATGTTCGAGGGCTGATTGCCGAATACGCTCAGAGCGTAAACGCGCCGTTAGACCCTGCCGTCCTCGCCGATTCGGGCGTGGAAATCGTCTCCGAGCAGACACTTCAGTACATCGCCAGTCTCGAAAGCCTTCTTGAAGAAGCCGCTGCCGATACAGACGACGATGCATTCGCAGAACGGGTCGAGAGGGCATTGCGATGAGCGAAATGGATCGTGCAACCGTGCCTGGTCATGTCGAACTGGTCCGCGAAATCGCCAAGCTGCTTACCTCCCGAGTGGAGGCTGCGATGCAGCACACTTTCCGCCTTGAGTTGGCCGATGCAGCGAGTGGTAAGCCCTTCGCTCCTGAACAGCGCCGCGAACACCTGATGATCTTGTTTGCTGAAATCATCAAGGGCATGGGCGCTGATCGATTCTCGGAAACGCCGGTAGAGCTTCTCGACCAGTTTGCCGTCATGTCGGTGATCAAGAACCATGATACGGGCGGACTGTTGCGTAGCCTTGTTAACTCCTTCCTGATCGCCTACAGCACGCCGGAAACCGCAGATCGCGCCTACTTGGCGCTCATGCAGCTCGAGGCCCTGCGCGTAGAAGTGGGGGAGGCTCGGAAGGCAGTTTCAGCTAATGTTTTGATGCATTGATGGCAGGGCAGGAGAGGAAGATGGACCACGAGCAGATGGTATTGGCGCTGGAAGCCACCGGACAGTACCGGGTGCTGCGCCGCTTCGTGCCGGCAGAGTCGTATCAGCTCGATGATGAGAAGATTGAGGTGAGCCGAGTTCGTTCGGTCTTGGTGGTGGACGTCGAAACGACCGGTCTCAAGAAGGATTCGGACAAGATCATCGATATTGGCCTCGTCCTGGCTGAGTTCGACAGGGTTTCCGGCCAAGTGCTTCGCGTGCTTGAGCGCTACAGCGGCTTCGAAGACCCAGGTCGGCCGATCCCGGAGGAAATCACCCGATTGACCGGCATCCGGGATGAGGATGTCTTGGAGCAAACGTTCGATGATGCGCGGGTCGAAGCGCTCATTGCCCGAGCAGACTTGGTGGTGGCCCACAACGCGCCCTTTGACCGTGGCTTCCTCGAATTGCGCTTCCCTTCTTTTCAGAAAAAGTGGTGGGCTTGTTCGCAGCGTGAGGCACCCTGGTCGCAGATGATGACTGGCTCTACCAAGCTCGAGTGGCTAGCGTTCCAGATAGGAGGCTGCTTTTACGAAGCACACAGGGCTTTGGTGGATGCGGAGGTGACCTTGTTCATCCTCGCGCAGATGGGGCCGGGCGGCCGCCCCATCCTCTCTCACCTGCTGGAGGTTAGTGGGCGCAAGACGTATTGCGTCTGGGCTGAAGGGGCGCCCTTCGAGGCGAAGGACAAATTGAAGCTGGAAATGGGCTACTCCTGGAGCGACGGGGCGAGCCCGGACAAGCCGATCAAGGCATGGTTCAAGCAAGGGGTGGTCGATCTCGAGGCTGAGCTCGAGACGCTGGCCAGGACGGTCTATCTGCGACCCGCTCATCTGACGATCGATTCGATGACCGGGTACGAGCGATTCACAGATCGATACCATTCTCGGGATAAGCGTCCATTGCCCGGGCTTCATGTTGAAGTGCCGGAACACGTTGCAGCTCCTGCTGTGGAGCCCAGTCGAACGAGCACGCCGAGCTCTGTGCCGACGCATGGTTTGCCGTTGTAGCAACGGTTTGTTTGAGGTTGAACGGCTCCGTGCATCAAAACTACTTTGAGTCGAGCGACGAGAGAGCGCAAAAAAGAAGGGAGTCTTTCCGGCTTGTAAGGGGAGGGTTTATCGCGGATCGCGATGAACAGGTGTAAAGCATCGGTTGCAATAAGGGTCAGGTGAGATGTTCAGAAAAATGCTGAATCGGATTGCTCGCAACTGCGGCTATTTCACTTCTACAGAGGTCGAGATGTGTGTTCGTAGTGCGGAGAGAGAGGCGTTTAAATTTAGGCGCAAGGATTCGCCTCTAAAAGAGGGTGGCGGCG
>JBAYRD010000046.1:0-5012 GCA_041676845.1 Halothiobacillaceae bacterium
CGGAGAGCTGCCTGGCGCTGTAGTTGAGCAAAACGCAACTTTTCAGGACTTCCATGATGATTTCTCCTTGATTGAGACTGCGCAGAGGTAATGCGCCAAGGAGAGGCATAAAAAAACCGGCACCCCCTGGAAGGAATGTGCCGGTGGGGTTGGTCAGAAAAGTGAAGCCTGCATCTTCTTGCGCTGCTCACTTTCCTTGGTCTCGCGAAGCTGCTTTAGCCTCGACTCTGACAGGAACGACGCCTGAACCGACGCAGGCACCTGATCCCATGGTTTTGCCGCATCGAACAGCCGATCGACATCAACCTCGGGTCCGCTAACGCCGGCGAGCCGCTTGTAAGCGGTTCGGCGCAACGCCTTGTCGTGGTTGAGAATCTGGCGAGCTGACAGCCTCGCCAATCCGTACTGCAAGTACCAGCGATAAGCGATGCCGCGGGTGTCCATCTGTCGGTCCCTGTACTGACGGACCATCTCATCTGCTTCGAAGTGGAAAAACATCGCCAAGGACTCCTGATCGATCACGAATCCGTCCTCAGATTCGAGATCCGCCCAGGCAGCGACGGCGTTCTTCTTGCCATACGACTTCACAGGCAAGCAGTCCTCCAGCATTGCAGCCACGAACGGCTCACGGATGCCCGCCCAATGATCACCGCACGCCTCTGCCCAGTTTTCTCCTACTTCTAGGAAACGAGGTTCAGGTCGTTCGGCAGACAGCATCTCGACCTTCTCCGGCACGGGGTATCGTTCTCTCCCCTGCCAGATGTCCAGATAGTCAGCGACGGCAGCGAAGCCATCGAAGTGACCATCCCTGCTCCACAGCATGTCGATACAGACTGCGGCCTCCGGTGGAATCAGGCGGAACCTCGGCTCGATCCCAAGTGCCTGCGCCGCCTCTTCCTCTTCAGCGTCGAGCGTCACGGCATACCGATAGATACGACGCATCTCTTCTGGGCTGAAAACGTCAGGTCGTATCGCGATGTGACCCTCTCGGATCGTTCTGCCAACCCATAGACGACGCCCCATGTCGTTCTGGATCGCCATCAGGTAGTTGCGAAGCCGGCCCAATCCGCGCATGAAGCCGTACTGCGGATCGTTATTGAGCAGGTTGTCCATGCTGCTGTCGTTCTGAACTACCGTACACAAGGCGCAACCAAACCGGGCACCGCAGTTTTTCGCTTTGCCTTCCCCCTCCATGATGGAGTCGTTCACAACCGCACACGAAGTCGGCCCTGCATCGCGATAAGCGGTGAGGACTTCTTGTGCATCCGTGTAGGACTCGATGATTCCAGCCCCACACAACCCAAGCAGCTCGAAGACGGAATCGGTATCCCACTCCGCAATGGGAGAGAGAACGAGCTCACCCTCCTTGTTGCGCACAGGCTCAACAGAGGAGTCCTTTCGCTTCAACATGTTTGCTCCACGGCGGACCGACTCCGAACGCCTGGTTCCGGTGCAAACGACAACCTCCTTTTCCCCACCCAACTGCTCCGACAGCGTGTGCCTCAACTTTCTGCTTGGCTCACACTTCCACGCTACGCTGCAATCGGCGTTCAGTCCTGGGTAGGACGGAAGCGCACGACCACCGCAAATCCGTGGCCCCCAACTATCGAGCAGCTCCGGTTGAGCCACACGCACCTGAACGTCCAGGCCATGCTTTGCAGCATAGGCTTCGATCTTCTTCATCTCGCACTTTGCCAACTCTGCGATCAACGGATTCTCAATCCCGGTGTTGGAATGGCAGACTGCGATCTTCGGATGCCTACCCTCGTTTTTTGCCTGAATAGCTGCCATGAACGTCAATATCATCAACACAGAACTATCCTTTCCGCTGCTAAATGCGATGAGAGTTGGATACCCCTCATCGAACAGGCGCCTGATGGAAGCGACTGACCCCGCAATCAGGTCGTCCAGAGACACTTCCTGACGCACGACAGGTGCTGCTGCAAAGAGATCCATTTTCACCACCTCCAAAGTTGTTGATCTGCGTGGGAGGAGATGCGCGCATGGAGGGGTGAAACGCGGCACACGCACCCTACGGGCGAAGAAAAACCGCCCAGGGGGCGGTTGGGGTATCGATGGAGTTCAGGCCGATGGCGCCTTGATCTCCTGCCAAATGGCGTCTGCTCGATCAAACAACTCTTCTACGTCCTCGATGGCAAGGTCCATCGATTGCGCAAGAAGCTCCAGGTCGATCTCTTGCGTTGCCAGGATTTCTGAGATCAGGCGAGGAAACTGGATGGCGTTGTTGCGCCAGTTGTCGGGGTGCATTTCATTCTCCTTGAAGGACGGTAGTTGACGTGCTGCGCCGGTGAGATACCTCGCGCCCCATAAGAAAACGCCGCTCTTCCCCGTGTAGGAGAGAGCGGCGGTATGGGCCGAGTCAAAGCAGCCTAAGCAGCCTCTTTGACCTGATAGCCGAATCGCCCCCACGTGTCAGGGCCGATCAGAAGCGGCGAGGTTCTGTCAGTCGCGAGATTGACGAAAACGCCGTGGGCTTCCAGGCGTGCGGTACGGAATAGCTTCCAGAGAAGGTTCAATCCGTGCAGAGCCATCGCGCGGTTGATGAACAACGATTGCTTCTCGAGCGCCTCGGCAAGCGAACAGCTAGGCTGGTCATCGGTGGCATCCAGCTTGTCATCGACGGCCTCGGGCAGCAGATCTGCAACCGTCGGCAGCCTGAGTCGTGTTGTTCCTCGGAATGTGACGTATGGTCGCTCCCCAAATTCGCCCAAGATGACTTGACCATCGTTCTGGTTGTTTCCGATATCCATCCAGTAACCGTAATCGAAGGTTTTTGCGATCGCTTTTCTGGCAAGCCGGTTATCGACGCACCCGATGACGAGATCCGGTCGCATCCGCAATCGCCCCTCTTCGCAAATCTCAAGACGATGCGGGTACGCATCCCAGTCAAGCCCGAAGGCTTGGTTGAGTCGATTGATCAGCACCGACGCCTTGTTGGCGCCAATATCGGACCGCACAAACGCCTGGCGGCCGACGTTGGATTCCGACACGGTGTCGTCGTCGAACGCGGTAACGTGAAGGCCGCCTGGGTGACCGAGCGCAAGCAAGGCCGTATGAAGCTGCACAAGGCCGTTGATGACATGACTCCCAGTACCGCCAGCGCCGATGACGACGATTCGAGCTTTTCGTTGCAACAGGTCAGGGTTGATGAAATGCTCCATTTTTCTCTCCATGTGTAATGACTGCATGGGGAAATGCAGAAGCGCGGGGCGTAAAAAAGCCACCTCTCAACGAGAGGTGGCGGTTATGGTCGGCTCGATACAGGCTTTACACCAAGGCATCGGCCACAAAGGTTCGCGGCTCCTCAACGGGCGCGGGCTTGAACATCAATCCATCGACGGCTGAGGCCAGTTGCATTGGAACGAACATCCCCATCAGGCAGAGCCGCTGGGCCGTAACCAACTTCTGGTCACAACGACCCAATACCACGGAAAGTTTGACCTCCCCTCTGTCGTCCTCGTCATCGGTGCCGGAAAAGAACGCCGACGACCGGCCATGCGAGTGCAGATCAACAACCAGATGCTCCCCTTCTCCCAAGCGTGGCCTGTCAAAGTGGATACGAGAAGCCGAAGCTTCTCGCACCCCCACTTCTCGGAAAGCGAACTCGTTGCTGACTTCGTTCCAGGTGATCCAGCCGGCCGCCTCGAGCGGACAGCTTTCTCTCGCCATTCCTGCAAAACGCTCAAACAGCGCAAGCGGGATCGGCGGACACATCCACTCCAGACGGGCAGTGACCGTGCCGTATGGCTTCACCACAGAAGAAGCCTTTGTGAGCGGCATACGTGCATACAGCCACGCTCGACGCACCTCAAGCCAGTCCCCGTTCTGCCCTGCCAGAAAACGATGCCCTGGCTGGGACAGCGGTTCGAACTCACCGAACCGCGGCACCATCACGGTGGGCGTGAGGGCCTGTAACGCCGCATCTCGAGGATCCATCAAACATCCCTCCCGATCTGAGCCAGAACATCCCTGACGGTCAGTTCTGTTGGCACAAGCGTATCCAGCGGAAAGGCCTTGAATTTCCCCTTGAGCATCGCGTTCCAGAACTTCGCGGAACCGCCCCTGTACTTCACAAGCAAGTTCTGCTCATGGATGTTCGGATGCGAGAAACGGCTCGAGAAGAAGCTCTCCTCCCAGTCCGCCGGATCGGCCTGGACGCCTGCACTTGGTGTCTGTGCAGAGCCCACGCAGATGCCACCACCCTTCCAGACGTTCCAGTAGGGCGCCTGATAGAGCTTGGTTCCTGGCCGAGGTCTGGACTTGCCTTTAACAGCAAAAACTCGCCATTGGCGGCTTGTGACAGCAAACACCAGGCCGGGATGCGGAACATCTGCTGTCTCGACCTGGATTTCTTTGCTTTCGAACCAGACACGTCGTGTTTGAGGCCTCATCCACCATACAAGCCATCCGGGTCCTTGCGACAGGATGTTCGGCTCGAGGAAGACAGGCCGAGCGCTTCTGGACGGATCGAGGGAGTCAAACATTTTCCTCAAACCGTCGACTGTTGCCGGCACACCAGCTTCAATCGAAAGCTCCCCCGATGAATCCACCTCCACGTCATGCACTGAGGCATAACCTGGACGATGCTGCCCGTAGAGCAGGATCGCGTGCGAGGCCCGGTATGGCACCTCTTCGGTGTTGACGCTGACTTGCATTTATTCCTCCTTTTCGCACGTATGCAGCATGACAAGCAGCTGGTCGAGCGATTTGTAAAGTTGCAGACCCAAGCGGTAGCGCTTGAGCCACTCCGCAAAGGCTTCTCGCGTGATCTTCACGTCCCATACCGAGCACAAGGTGGTGTATCCGTCACAACCTTGATTGGCATACTCGATATGGTCATCAATGACCTGCTGGACAGGATCGTCCCCATCCCAACGAATCAGAGCACCGCGATATACCGGCTCGCGATCTGTCTCCTGCGCACCGGGAAACATCGCCCCCTGATCCATTAACCGGATCACCTCGCACAATTTTTCGGCAACATCCCCGAC
>JBAYRD010000047.1:0-5007 GCA_041676845.1 Halothiobacillaceae bacterium
AACCACCTGCCGCGCAATGATTGGGAGGCGCTGGCCATTGCCCAGCACCATGGTCTGCCCACCCGCTTCATGGACTGGACCACCAACCCGCTGGTGGCGCTCTATTTTGCCTGTCGCAACTCCAAGAAGGACAAGGAGGGAAACTGGCTGGATAGTGCGGTCTATGTGTTGATCAGTGAGCCGGACCGCTACAGTGACCTGCGCCGCCGCAGGAACAAAGGCGGGGTAGCAGCGGAAGAGCAAGAGGAGTCCCCGACTTCCGCAAGCTCTGATGACAGTGGATATGACGACTTCGGGCTGGATGAAAGCGGTGAAGCGCCGGTCCTTGCGGATGACGATTTGGACACGGCCACAGCCACCCGAACAAGCACCAAGATAGAACCTGCCAAAGATAGTGAGCTCTCTCCTTTCGACATCAGCGGCAACGTCATCTATGACCCGCCACACGTGTCACCGCGCATCCGCGCTCAGGACGGCGTGTTGCTGGCCTGCCATCAGCCGATGCTGCCGCTGGAGGAGAAGGATGTCCTGGAGTTGGTGATCAGCCACCAGGCCCATGATGATATTCGCCGCCGACTCGATCAATACGGCGTCTTCGACAAGCAGTTGTTCCCCGACCTCGATGGTATCGCCAAATGGCTGAAGTATCGGGTGTTCGAGATCAACGGAATGACTTGAGGGAACCGCCATGAAGCCGACCAACGAAAAGGCTTTCGAATCCTACGTCGAGCAGATGTTGTTGACCAAGGGCTGGCAGCAGGGTTCAGCCAGTGGATGGGACAAGGAGCGGGCGTTTTTCCCCCAGACCATCACCGACTTTATCGCTGAGACCCAGCCGCAACTGTGGGAGACCATGCGCGGGCAGCACGGCGGTCAGTTGGAAAGCATGTTGCTGGCGACTCTGGTCAAGGAGCTGGCCATCAAGGGCAGCCTGCATGTGCTGCGACATGGTTTCAAGTTCTACGGCAAGACCTTCCACCTGGCCTACTTCAAACCCGCCCACGGCCTGAATGAAGAGGTGTTGGCCCATTATCAGGCCAACCGCTTGACCGTGACCCGGCAGGTGCCTTGCCATCCCGGCGACCACTCCACGGTGGACCTGGTGTTTGCGGTCAATGGCCTGCCGGTGGCGACCTGCGAGCTGAAAAACCCCTGGACCGGCCAGAGCTGGCGGCATGCGGTCAGACAGTACAAGGAAGACCGCAATCCCCGTGCGCCGCTGTTCGAGTTCAAGCAGCGGGCGCTGGTGCACTTTGCCGCCGATCCGGACGAGGTGCACATGGCCACCCGGCTGGCGGGGGGCAAGACCTTCTTCCTGCCCTTCAATCGTGGCAGCCATCCGGGTGAGGTGGAGTGCGGGGCGGGCAACCCGCAGCACCCCTCCGGCTATCGCAGCGGTTATTTCTGGGAGAAAGTGCTGGAGCGGGAGAGTTTTCTCGACATCCTCGGCCACTTCATCTTCATCGAAAAGAAGGACGAAAAGGTCAACGATGGCAAAGGCGGCAGCCGTATCGTCACTAAGGAGACGATGATCTTCCCGCGTTACCATCAGCTTGATGCCACACGCAAGCTGATCACTGCCGCCCGCAATGAAGGGGCAGGGCAGAACTATTTGATTCAACATTCCGCAGGCAGCGGCAAGACCAACTCCATCTCCTGGCTGTCGCACCGGCTGGCGAGCCTGCACGATACGCAGGACCACAAGATATTCGATTGCGTGATCGTCGTTACCGACCGCCAGGTGCTGGACCGCCAGTTGCAGGATGCCATCTACCAGATCGAACACGCCCAAGGGGTGGTGAAGGCCATCGATCAGGATTCGAAGCAGTTGGCCGAGGCGCTGATCGACGGGACACGAATTGTCGTTACCACCTTGCAGAAGTTTCCCTTTGTGCTGCGTGGCCTGTTGCATGCCGCGGGCGCTGAGAATCCCGATGAGCCGAATAAGGAGGCACAGGCGCAGGCCAAGGTCTGGGAAGCCGAGATCGGCAAGCGGCGCTATGCGGTCATTGTGGATGAGGCGCACTCCTCTCAGACCGGCGAGACGGCGCGGGAGTTGAAGGCCATCCTGGGGGCGAATAACGGTAACAACGGCGACGATGAGGAGGCCGATTGGGAAGACGGCCTGAATCAGGTGATGGCTTCGCGCGGCCGTCAGCCCAACCTGAGCTTCTTCGCCTTTACCGCCACGCCGAAGGGCAAGACGCTGGAGCTGTTTGGGCGCGTGGGTGCCAGCGGCAAACCTGAGCCATTCCACCTCTACAGCATGCGCCAGGCCATCGAGGAGCGCTTCATCCTCGATGTGTTGCAGAACTACACCACCTATAAGACTTATTTCAAACTGGTCAAGGCGGTGGAGGATGACCCTGACCTGCCGAAGAAGAAGGCGGCACGTGCACTGGCCAAATTCCTGGTGATGCACCCCACAAACATTGCCCAGAAGATCGAGGTTATCGTCGAGCATTTCCGCAACCATGTACGCACCCACCTGGGCGGGCGCGCCAAGGCGATGGTGGTGACCAGCTCTCGCCTGCAAGCAGTGAAGTACATGGAGGCGTTTCAGCGGTACATCGGCGAGCATGGCTATGACGACATCCGCCCGCTGGTGGCCTTCAGCGGCACGGTGCGTGATCCCGAAACCGGACTGGAGTACACCGAGCCGGGCATGAATACCGATGTGGTTAGCGGCAAGCCGATCAGTGAAAAACAGCTGCCGGAGCGCTTTGCCTCCTCTGATTACCAGGTATTGCTGGTCGCCAATAAATACCAGACCGGTTTCGACCAGCCGCTGCTGATGGCCATGTACGTGGATAAGCGTCTGGATGGGGTGCAGGCGGTGCAGACCCTCTCAAGGCTCAATCGGATGATTCCGGGCAAGGAGGCGCCCTTTGTACTCGATTTCGTCAATGAGGCAGAGGATATCTATGCCGCCTTCAAACCCTACTATGACTCGACAAGTTTGCAGGAGAGTTCGGATCCTACCCAGCTTGAGCAGATGAAACATGATCTGGATGCCTTCCAGGTCTATCACTGGAGCGAAGTAGAGGCCTTCGCCCGCATCTTCTACCGGGCGCCGAATAAGCAGAATCCGGCGGATCACGCCCATCTACAGCGTCACCTGCAACCCGCGGTGGATCGTTTCAAGGCGATGCAGGATGACGAGCAACGCAGTGAGTTCCGCGACAAGCTGAGTGGCTATGTGAAGGTTTACAGTTTCCTGAGCCAGATCATCCCCTACGGCGACCCGGACTTGGAGATGCTTTATAGCTATAGCCGTTTCCTGCTGCCCCACCTGCCACTAGATAGGGACACCAGCACAGTCAAGCTGGGCGATGAGGTGAGTTTGCAGTACTACCGCTTACAGCGGGTTTACTCCGGCGCTATAGATTTGAAGGATGGTGACGGTGAGGAATACGGTGTGAAGAGCCCCACCGATGTGGGCAGCCGTAAGGTTAAGGACGAGAAAGCACCTCTATCGGAAATCATTGAGGTGTTGAACGACCGTTTCGGCACTAACTTCACCGAAGAGGACCGGCTGTTCTTCGAGCAGATCAAGGAGAAGGCGGCGAATACCCCGGAAGTGGTTCGGCTGCGTCAAGCCAACCCCTTCGATAAGTTCCAACTTGGGCTGCGGCAGATGCTGGAAGACCTCATGATTCAGCGTATGGGTGAGAACGATAAGATTGTTTCGCGCTATATGGATGACAAGGCCTTTGAGGATGCTGCCTTCGCGGTGCTGTCGAAGGTGATCTACGACACGATTCCGGCTGATAGCAAGTAGTCTTGGCTGTATTGCTCACCAGCCTGTTCTGCCGCTGCATGGCGCTGCACCTTCCCGCACGTGCAGAAGGGGCTCCCTGAAAGCGATCAGGCGCGTTGCGGCAGCGGGATGATCTCGGCGCCCGGCCTTCAGCTTGTCGAGTCGCCCACTGCTGCATCATCTTTCGCCGCTCGGGCAGGTGCGCGGTGCGGTTGTAGGCGCGCCCGTTCGGGTCGCGCACGGCCTGGGCTAATTGGTGTTCGATGTTAGTCGGGGCGCACCCCCAGCACCTCGTCGAGGATGGTCCGAGCCACGGCACGGAAGCCGTGGCTACTCATCTCTTCCTTGCCGATGCCCATGCGACGCTGGCGCCGGGTATCATCGCTGCGATTCTGGACGATACCCTGCCGGCGCAGGTGACGCTGTTTGACCTCGCGTCCGGGGCGCCGCTGTTGTGGGAGGAGCAGCGAGATTTGATTCGGCAGTATGGAGCCGGCGCGCTCACGCCAGGCGATTGACCTCATCCTGAATGGCGGCGCAGCTTTCCAGTATCGCGTCGAACGCCGGCGCATCCGATGCGAGCAGACCATCTTCCCGCATCGCGACAAAGTCTTGCACCAAGGCATTGCGCGATGCGCCTTCCGGGACCAATTCGAGCGAGCCGGCCGTTGCCCTGAAATAGTCGATCCGGGCGCCGCTTGCATCCTTCTCGGCAAAGAACATTGATTTGTGCTCGGCGACCTGATGCGCAAGCGGCCGATTAGCGACCGCCCTTTCGAAATGCTCTGTTTTCGCCAGCGCCGCCAGATCGTACCAATGGCGTGAGTAGCGCTCGCCGCGCAGTCGCCCCTGAAGGCAGTAGACGTGCGCGGCCGTGGCCTTCTCCCAAAACGTCCGCTCGGCGGCCATGACCAAGGGGCGTGCCTTTGGAAAATCCACGCCCTCGGTCCAGGGTGCAATATCGCTCGCCACGGAATGAAATCCATGTGGCTCACCTGTAGCTCGCGCCCCGAACTCCAACTGAACGGTGGCGGCGGCATAACCCGTCCCGGTCTTGACGGCGGGATAGGCGATGATCAGCTTGTCGTGGTCTCTGCCGGCGATGCTCAACTCTGCCTGCAAGCCATCCGCGGCCAACGCGTTGTCGATGACGGGGCGGATCGCCTGCTCGATCCACCCGGGAAGCCGGGCACGCACCGCGGCGGTGATCTTCTTCTCCTGGCTCGGCGACGCCGGGATCGGATTGC
>JBAYRD010000048.1:0-3813 GCA_041676845.1 Halothiobacillaceae bacterium
AAAATCACAGCAAGGATTCCCAGGCCGGTGCGGCCGCTCCGCGTCAACCGGAATTCGAGTCGTTTCCGAATGGCCCCCTGCCAGAGAAAAATCAGCGCGGCGAGAATCGAAAGCGCTGCAAAGCCGTAAGCCATTGGATTGATCGCCGTGAAAAAGGCAAGGTGATAGACGGCACCAATCCAGGCCCACAGGCTCGCGAGAATCAGCGAGACGCCTACACCTGACCAACGGCGTGGAAAAATAACCAGCAGCGTCGCCACGACAGCCAGGCCAAGCAAAAGCAACTGACTGGGCCACAACGCCGTGTTGTATCCCCGAAAGACTGCGAAGAACTGTTCCGCCGTGAACGGAAGCTGCATGCAAGCTTTCAACGACTCACGCGTCGCATCTCCTCGTCAGTAACACCCTCGATCTACAGCTTCTCAACGAACCACAGTTCGTCTTGAATCCCATTCTGGAGGCTGAACTTCAACGTGAATCCGCCATCGTTGGCGACCACTTTGCGGACACTCCAAATAACCGATGGTTCGCCATCCACAACCAGCGTCAAGCGGTCGGTTTCGGCGTCATAACCTTCGACACTCACCGGAAATGATTGATCATTGATGTCCACTGATTTGTCTTCGCCTTCGAGGCGAAACCGGACCATGGAACCGTCTTTGCTTGCCTGCCACACGCCGCTGATTTCGGACAAGGCAATTTCCCGCTGGAAGTCGGGATTGTAGCTTACGGCGGCGACACCTACGACAAGAATGAATGTTGCCAGGGAAGCGGCCGCAATCCCAAGCGGTTTAGTCCACCCCTTCTTTTCGTATGTGCCCCCAAGTGTCTTCTTGACATACTTCATTTGTTGCGTCGCGAACGAGAAATACCAACCAAAAAGCAGTCCATAGCCGACACCGCGCGCGATCGCTTCTGGTAGGAAGGCAGTGAGAACCAACACCGCTATCCCCCCATAGACCCAATACATGGAGTGCCTTGCCTTTGTTTCGTTTCCCAGTGCCGTCCAGTTCTTCGCATGAAGCCAAGCGCCGAACACCGGAGAAAACAAGAGGCTCCAAATAGCTGCTGCGTTTGGGTTCCACAGCGCAACCCGATCCGTCCCGGATTGATTTTCCTTGCTCATTTCTCTTCCTTGTTAACATCCTGCTTTTGGCAGTATCCATCGATTCATTTCGAAGTACCGCCGCATTGCCGCACTTCGAATTTCTACCAGGCCTCAGATCTCCACCAGATACGACCACCGATACTGATTGAGAAACGAAGCGGAGGCTCGGGGTTTCGCCGCGGAGCGCGCAACCATTGTCTCTGACCCGAGGCCCACGCGTGATGTGTAGCATTTTCTGCATCAATTTCTCAATCGTTTCGACGAAGGACTCAGCTCCCCACTCCAGAGTAATACCTCCATGCACCATGAACCTTGTCGCGGTTGCTCCTTGGACTCACGCACGCTTGATCTCGGCATCCAACTGCTTTAGCTGATCAATGATGCTGACGAGCTTCTGACCATTCTGAGTCAGCGAGTACTCGGTCCTGGGTGGTACTTCGGCATAGACGCGCTTGGCCAATAAGCCATAGGCCGTCAGCTTGCGGAGCCGTTCAGACAACACCTTGGTGGAAATTCCTTGTACGTGACGCTCCAAAGCACCCGGACGGGAAACACCATCGGCAACGGCTCGCAACACGGAAACAGACCACTTGCAGCCAACCACATCCTCCAGTTGCGAATAAACGGATTTGGTCTTGGGCGACATTTTTTCACCTTCGCTTTCAGCAAATTACACCAAAAGGTTCCCAGGGCACCGAGAAGTGCCTTCTAGGCAGAAGCCTGTCTGCTTCCTAGCATATGGCTGTGCCTGGGTGGCACTAGTGAATCAGGGAGAACCATCATGAAAGCCAAAGCCGTTTTCTATCATGCCGGCTGCCCCGTATGCGTCGCCGCCGAGCAGAACGTCGCCAATGCACTTGACCCTTCGCGATACGACGTTGAAATCGTCCATCTTGGCGACAACAAAACACGACTGCAAGAAGCGGAATCTGCCGGTGTCAAATCGGTGCCCGCCTTGGTCATGGATGGAACGGTGTTCCACATCAACTTTGGTGCTGGCATTGAAGCATTGAGATAACCGCTTCATCTCGTTTGCGGAGGGTGTTTGCCTCCTGGTGGATGCCCTTGTTGTTGCCGAACACTGGTTGGGCCGACGAGGGGTGTGCAGCATCCCTGCGCTCGGCCCGAGCCGGTGGTTAGCATTAGGGGATTCATGAGTTAGCTGCAACACACTTCTTCTCTGCCCAGCCCGTCCGGGACATCCGCCATGACGAATCGCCCGCTACGCACAGACCGGTTGCCATCGAGTCGGCCAGCAACTCAACACCAGGCACAAAAACGCCTCGGATACGGAATTCGGGAGGAATGCATCCATGCTTCATGAACTTTGTTCCGGGTGACCCTTACACTCACGAAAACCCGGGCGGCTACCGATCCATCAGATCGGAAACAAGTGCGCCCATCGCGAAACGCACCGACCGGAGGATGTTTTCGCGTTGTAGTGCATATGTGGGATTTCGGCCATCGAATCCACTGTGCGAATGAGCCGCCATCGACGGAAATTCCACAATTCGCCCTTCCTTGGAAACCTTTTTGTGCAAACTCGCAACGGCAAGGTACGTCTGGATCTTTTCCTGTACAAAGAAAGAAGATTGAACGGTGAAGTTCACGACATAGGCTTCACCCGGATACTGACTGATGAATTCGGGCGGTACCGCCTTGGCTGCCTCATCTGCGACTTGGTCGCACGAAACGGGACCATGAACGAAGTCGCACCGATACGCCCACTGTCCCGCTGACAATACCGGCCCAGAACCCAGCAAGAGCGAAAGCGCGACCAACCATTTCTGCATCTGCTATCTCCTTTTCTCTCTCCCATGCGAACGCCCGTTACCCAATGCCTTCCGTACAAACCCGACGTGCAGTCTTCCCACCTGGCCGCTGGGCGACATATTCCCTCCGTGGTGGTCACTTCATAGAGCTGCCCTGGTCATCGCCCTCTTTGCGGTCGCGATCTAGCACGGCCGGAACTAGCCGCCAAACTTTCCGGCGTCGGCTTGACTGCCTTGTTCGGCAGATAGCTCATCGGCTAGCTCGCGGAAGAATGCTATTTCTGTCGCGAGCTTCTCAGCCAACGCCTCCGGCAAAGCATCCGCTCCAATCAGGCCGAGCGCCACGGCACGAGCAACGGAACTAGACGTGCCCAGGACCGTATATCGTTTGTACAGCTCCCGCGCAATCCCGTCATGGAACGCGTGGATTCTGTCGGACAGCTCGAAGGAACTCATTCCGTGCTCCGCCCACCGACAGAACTCCTCGTACAGTTCCGACAGAGCGGCATTGAGCTCCGCATCCCATGCTTCTGTGGCAAGCTCGCGCATAATCGCGCGCTCGGCCTTTGTGTACTTCGATTTCGACTTCATGGCTTCCGTCTTTGACCGGCGAACGCTGCAGATAAGCCGCGCCGCTGCCATGGCCAGAAAAAAGGTGCCCCGCTTTCGGGCGTCAGCTTCATTGTTTGGTTAGCTGTTGCCTAGTAACGATAAACGCCAAATTCCCAGTACCTGCGAGGCGCCCTCGGAGGACCAGCCCAACCCATGCTCTTGAGATATCGGGAGACGAACCAGTTTAGCGAGCCATGTCCCACGAACAACACCTTGCCGTGTTCGGCTGCCAGTAACGCCAAGCGTTCAGCGCAACGACGCGCCCGTTCCCTTGCCTCGCGGAATGATTCGGCATTCGCAGAATATCCGCCAACCCACATG
>JBAYRD010000049.1:0-2780 GCA_041676845.1 Halothiobacillaceae bacterium
ACGCCCGAGGGGGCTGCCTCGGGCGTCGCGCCAGCATCGCTGCCGGTACAAGTGGGATCTTGTCCGATCAGTATGAGCTGCGCGTTCACGTTCGTCAATCATGCGACGAACTTGCGCGGACGGGGTGATTTTGTCTGGCCCGGTCAGCACCGCCGGTGCCATCCCATGAGGAGTTACCCCCTTGCGTCTGCCTATCCACCTACAGCGCGAGATCGCGCGTTTGCACTTCTACGATACCTCACAGTCCAACCGAGCCATCGCACGGTCAGTTGGTGTTTCCGCAAACACCGTGCGCGAAATGCGCCGAATTCTCAGAAAAAGCGACACCTTTGGTGCCGATCTTCATTCATTGGATGACGACGCCTGGTACGCGGTTCTGGGTACTGGCAACAAGAGCATCGCGCAACGCAAGAGAGCGCCAGATTGGGATTGGGTGCACGCCGAGATGCAGCGCCCCGACGCCACACTCGAGCAGCTGTGGCGGGAGTGGCGCAGTCAGTGCCCGGAGGGAATCGCCTACTCGCAATTCACTGCCGGTTACCGGGCGTGGGCGAAGCGACAACATATCGTGATGCGTCAGGCCCATCGCCCGGGTGAGAAGTTGTTCGTCGATTTCGCCGGCCGTACAGTCGAGATCAGGGATCGAAGCGGCGGTCCCTCGATCTATGCGCAAATCTTCGTTGCCGTGCTTGGCTACTCGAACCTGACCTACCTGCAGGCAGTCGCCTCGCAGAAAACCCCTGATTGGGTGAGATGCCATGTCGATTGCTTTGCGGCAATGGGGGGCGTGCCGGCCTGGGTTGTGCCGGACAACCTGAAGGCGGCTGTCTGGCGGCGTGAGAAGGATCGCGTCGTTATCAACCCGGCCTACCGGGAGTGCCTGCAGCACTACAACACCGCTGCACTACCAGCTCGTGTCAGGAAGGCGAAAGACAAGGCGAAGGCCGAGGTCGGTGTGCAGATCGCACAGCGTTGGGTGTTGTTCGCACTTCGCGACCGAACATTCTTTAGCCTCGATGAACTGAATGACGCCCTCAGGAGGCTCGTGGTAACGCTGAACGCTCATCCCTTCAAGAAGATGTCAGGCTCCCGCATCGAACGATTTGAGAAAACCGAGCGTTCGACTTTGAAGCGCCTGCCGCCCATTCCCTTCGAGTTATGCGATTGGCGATATGGGGTGCGGGCTGGCGACGATTACCATGTCGAACATGCGCGGAGCTTCTACTCCGTGCCGTCGGAGTTGCGCGGACAGCGTGTCGATCTGCGTTACACCGGATCGATGCTCGAGGTCATGCATCGCGGCCAGCGCGTTGCCTTGCACGCATTGGCACAATGCGGAGGCACAGTCCAGACGTTGCCTGAGCATCGTCCGATAGCGCATGTCCGCGTGCTTGAGGGCGAACCGAGGGCACTCATGCTATGGGCCGAGTCGGTAGGGGAAGGCTCGGCGGCAATGATTCGCCATCACCTGGAAAACCGATCCGATGCCGTCAATGGTCTGAAAGCAGCCCGGCGGATGCGCGATCTGGCTCGTATCCACGGCGACCAACGCTTCGAAGAGGCGTGTGCATATGCGCTATCGCTCAACATTACGGCATTGCGCAGCCTCGATTCCATTCTCAAGCAGGCACCCGACAAACGCGCCCACTCTGTCAGCGGCACGGCGCCGAGGCCAGCCCACGACAATGTGCGGGGTGCGAGCTACTTTGGAGAAAACACATGAGCGGCGTCCATCAAACCATCTCCCGCCTACGTGAATTGCGATTGACGTCGATGGCCGAAGCGTATTCGGTCCAGTTGCAGCAGCCGAAGCTTCACCAACTCTCTTTCGATGACCGATTCGGGTTGCTTGTCGAGCATGAAGCCTCTGAACGTGACTCGAAGAAATTGAAGCGGCTCGTGCGGAGTGCAGGATTCCCTGAATCCGCATCGCTCGAAGACGCCGATTACCGAGCTTCGCGAGATATCGACAAAGGGTTCATCGCCTCGCTGGCCAGTTGCGAATGGATTCGACAGCAGCTTAACTTGATCGTCCTTGGCGCAACGGGGGTCGGAAAGACATGGCTTGCATGTGCCTTCGGTTCTCAGGCTTGCCGACAGCGTTTACCCGCTACGTTCTTCCGGGCGAGCGATCTTTATCAAGAGATCGCAGTTGCCAGCCATGACGGTTCGTTGCCTAAGCTCAAGGCCGGTCTGATTAAACCGAGTTTGCTTATCATCGACGACTTCGGTCTGAGCGAGATTTCTTCGCAAGCTGCGCAGGTGTTGCTGGATGTGGTGGATCGGCGGATGCGTACCGGATCCTTGCTGATCACAAGCCAGTTCCCAACAGACCAGTGGCATGGGTTCTTCCCCGATCCGACCTTGGCAGACGCAATCCTTGACCGCGTGGTGCATCAGGCGCACCGGATTACGCTCAAGGGTGAATCCATGCGCAAGCTTCAGGCAAAGCGGAAGATGCCCCCAGCGTGATCATGTCGCTGGAACGATGAGCGTGACGTCAGCTTAGCGGTCACGGTGCCGTCCTGGTGCTCACGAGCACCGGGACGACTGATCAGTACGAATCGGAACTGGTGATCACGTCGAACTGGACTGACCGGTCACGAACGATCGGAATACGCATCCGCCTCGAGCTCACGCAGTCGCCGCGCATCCGGCACATCGATTCCGCCGTACTTGGCGCGCCACTTGTAGAACGTGGCATCGCTGAAGCCGCCTTTGCGGCACAACTCCTTGATCGGCAAGCCCGCCTCTGCCTGCTTGATGAAACCAATGATCTG